>JBGAIB010000012.1:7912-115522 GCA_044225825.1 Chitinophagales bacterium | reverse complement strand
CGGTCGGTCATTTCCAGCACCAAAATAGCCGAGGTAAAAGGAGCACGTGTTATTCCCGTTAAAAAGGCTACCATGCCTGCCAATATTAAAACGTTTGAATCTGCCGGTGTTAAATTCAGCCATGCCGAAAGGGTTGCGCCTATGGTTCCTCCTGCACTAAGTCCAGGAGCAAACACCCCACCTGCCGCACCGGTGGTAAACGAAAACAACGGCCCAAGAATGCGTAGCACAGGAATATACCAGTGCGTATACTTCTCATCCGTAAACAGGGCGTGTGTAATTAACTCCTTACCCGAACCAACTACGGCTTTGTTTACCAGTAATGCCATCAACAGCAAGGCCAACGAACAACAAACCAAAAAAACCAGATGCTCGGTAATTTTGGTAAAGCTACGTTTCCAGTTCACCACCATAACTATCAGTTCCGACATACCCGCACCGGCCAAACCGGCAATCATGGCCACCAGGGAAACCCCAAACAAAATCAGATTCGAATATCCCTCTACCCGCGGGTAGCCGAAGTACAGATAGGATCCTGCCAGGGTTTGCGCCGTTAAGCCCGCAATAATAACCGCAGTAAAAATTGCCGCTTTAAAATAATTAATATGTGTTTTGGTTAGTTCTTCAACTGCAAATACAATACCCCCAAGCGGCGTATTAAAAGCAGCCGCTAAACCTGCAGCGGCACCCGTCATAATCATATTTCGTTTTGATATACGGGGCCACCAGGCGGGCAACCAGTGGTGTATTTTCACAAAAATGGACCCTGCTATTTGTATGGTAGGTCCTTCGCGGCCTATTGCAGCCCCGCCCAGTATCATCAGCAAACTACTTATAACTTTCACCACCGAAATGCGCAGGCTTACAAAACGGCTTACGCTGGTAGTATGTTTCCCTTCCGTTAGCTCAAGCGCCGCCATAATTTGGGGTATTCCGCTGCCCCTGGCATAAGGTGCAAAACGATGCACCAAATACCAGGCTACTATAAAACAAAGGGGCGAAATGGCAAACATCCACCACGCATGATTGTTAAGTAAGCCAATGGCAAATCGCTCAGTAAATGCAAAAACCCGGGCGTAGCCAACCGCAAATACACCAGTAACCAACGATGCCAACCAAAAGGGAATAGCCTGCAAAAAGTTCAGTTTAACCTGTTCGTTACTAATACTGTCAAAAGCCTGTTTTAGCCTTTGTTTTACTATCTTGCTGACTACAAATTCCACCTGCTGCCACTTATTTTACTGGCCGCAAAATATACACTCCACCGATAGGGCATGATTAGATATTTATTATTTAAGGGGAATTATGTTAATGCCCAGGCTACTGGCTGGGTTTAACAGGCCGGTTGAAAAGTTCGCCCCTATATTTTTCCACGGTTACCTTTAATTGCCGATTCTTGCAGCACAACCCTTCACCTTGCTTAAAAGCTGCTACCAGAAACAACTTATTGAAGCCGGTACCGACGAAGCCGGCCGCGGATGTTTGGCCGGACCTGTATTTGCTGCAGCGGTTATCTTTCCGCAAAAATTTAAACACAAACTAATTAACGACAGTAAGCAATTAACCCGTACTATGCGCGAGGAGATGCGTAAAGTAATTATCGGCGAGGCAGTTGATTATGCAGTAATTTCACTGGACAACCAAAAAATTGACGAGATCAACATTTTGAATGCCAGTTTGCTGGCTATGCACATGGCACTCGATAAACTTACCAAGCCCTTTGAATATATAATTGTTGACGGCAACCGCTTTAAGCCCTACAAGAATATACCGCATAGCACCATTATAGAAGGTGATGGACAATATTTAAGCATAGCCGCGGCAGGCATACTTGCCAAAACTTACCGCGATGAATTTATGGAACAAGCGCATGAAGAATATCCAATTTACGACTGGAAAAGCAACAAGGGCTATGCCACCGAAAAACACCGCAAGGCAATAATTGAGCATGGCAACAGTCCCCTGCACCGGCGCACGTTTATTATAAAGGAGTTGCAGATGGAACTCTTCTAAAAAGCAAAACGGGCTTTACCTTCGTAAAGCCCGTTTGATTTACGCTTTTATCAAATTACTTTTTGGCTGTTAACTCAATTTTACCGGAGCTAAGTTTCATGCAAACTGCATTCTGATTGCCCGGGCTTTTGGTTAATACTTTTACCAGCACGTCAATATCGCCGGCTTTAACCATTTCCTTCAGCGCCGCACCGTTTAATTTCAAATCGAACGAAGCGCTGCCGTTGCCGATGTTTTCGGAATAAGCCACCTGGGTACCTGTACCGCTGGTGCCTGTATTTTTCAAATAAACCTCTACCGAACCAATTTCATCAAAGTTGGCTCCACTGGTTACTTCAGCTTTCAGACCTTTGATTTCTGCCTTTTCCAAACGACCAAAAGGATCGTTTACACCCGCCGATGTCATAGCTGTTCTGATATCGGTTTGAGCAATGGTAAAGTTAAAAGAGGTGTAACCGTATACACTTGGCGAAGCAGGGATGCAGAGCGGACTAAATTCGCTAAGGTTATAAGTTACAACAATAGGATCCTTACTACAACTGCTAAAGCCGATGATACCGGCCATTACAAATGCCACTAAGGTGGTTAGGTAGATGTTCTTTTTCATTTGGGTTTAAATTTTAGATAACCGAATATAAGAATTCGGTTAATTGTGCTGTTAAATAATTTCGATCTGCCGGGCCACCTTTTGCAAAATCTCAAACACCGTTTCGGCCATTACATTTTCACTGTCCAGGGTAGGGTTAATCTCGGTAAACTCCAGGCAGCAAACCCGTTCATTCTGTACCAGTTCCAGTATAATATCAGCCGCTTCGCGTTCGTTTAATCCACCTTTAACTGGCGTACCGGTTCCGCGTGACACGGTAGGGTCCAGCGAGTCCACGTCGAAACTGATATAGATTTTATCGCACTGCGCTAAATACTTTAGTGCTTCCCGGCAGATCTTGGTTACTCCTGTTTTACGGATTTCAGAGGTCGTAAAGTTCTTTACCTTGTTCTTTTTCAGCAGATACCCTTCCTGCTCTTCAAAATCGCGCAGGGTCATATAAAGCAGGTCTCGATACTCTACCTTGGGCGATACATCCCCTACCGTTTTCAGGCGCTCCCACAATTCAATGGTATCATAATCAAGGTCATTTACCTTGTTTTCAATATTATCTTCTGCCAGCGCCGTGGCCAAAGGCATACCGTGCATGTTGCCGCTGGGGCTTGTAAAAGGGGAATGCAGATCAGCATGGGCATCAATCCAAATCACCCCCAACCGGGATTCGGGATAAGCCATTTTAATACCGGCAATGGTTCCGCCTGCAGTAGAATGATCGCCGCTGATTACGATAGGGAATTTACCATCGCGCAGGGCATCCTTTAAGGCGGCGCCGGTGCGCTCGTACATTTTCAATACGCTGCGAATACGCTTGGCATAACGGTTCTCAACCAACCCGTGCAGCGCTACATTATCATCGGGGATATTCATACTCCGGTGCTCCTTAAAAAAGCTGCTCCGGAAGTCTAAGGCCGCAATTTTAACAGCGTCTACGCCAAGGCTTGCACCACGGGTACCCGCGCCTACTTCGCTTTTAACCTCAATTAATCTGATCTGTCTAACTTTTTTCATAAGCCATTGGTTTTCAATGGGCAACAATCTTCGTACTCTTTGCCGGCAAACCGCTAAAACCCCTGTATGGAGCCCCCTTAAAACGCGGCCTGAATTAAAAAATGTTTATAAGTAAGGGTAATGAGTATGAAGTATTTCTATATTAGTTGCTAAAATATTCTTTCCCTTTTAATCGGCAAACTTATGGCAGATAACAGAAAGTATATCCTCGCGCTCGACCAGGGCACTACCAGTTCCCGATCCATACTCTTTGACGACCAGGGAAATATTGTGGCCATGTCACAGAAGGAGTTCACCCAAATTTTCCCTCAGCCGGGTTGGGTGGAACACGACCCTGAAGAAATATGGGCCTCGCAACTATACACCGCCCGCGAAGCTATGCAACTGGCTGGTATTGAGCCCGGTCAGATTGCCGCCATAGGTATAACCAACCAGCGCGAAACCACGGTAGTTTGGGATAAGCACACGGGTATTCCCATCCATAATGCCATTGTTTGGCAGGACCGCCGGACAGCCGATATCTGTAATAACCTGAAAAAGAAAAAGGACTTTGAGAAGTATGTTAAAGACAATACCGGTTTAGTGGTGGATGCCTATTTCAGCGGACCAAAGATTAAATGGATACTGGACCACGTTAAAGGCGCCCGCAAAAGAGCAGAAAACGGCGAATTGATGTTTGGCACTATCGATTCGTGGTTGGTTTATAAGCTAACGGATGGTGCACTGCACGTTACTGATTACAGCAACGCTTCGCGCACCATGTTGTTCAATATCAAAACCTTAAAGTGGGACCCTAAGCTGCTGGAGGCCATGGACATACCGAGCCTTATGCTGCCGTATGTAACTGATAGCAGCCGCATCTACGGATTCACCCACCGCGCTGTATTCGATGTTGAGATACCAATTGCCGGTATTGCGGGAGATCAGCAAGCTGCCCTTTTTGGACAAACCTGTTTTTCGCCCGGTACTGCTAAGAACACCTATGGAACCGGTTGCTTTATGTTGATGAACACCGGAAACAAACTGGTTAAAAGCAAAAATGGACTGCTTACCACTATTGCCTGGGGCATGGGCGGTAAGGTAGAATATGCATTAGAGGGCAGCATTTTTATTGCAGGAGCGGCCGTTCAGTGGCTGCGTGACGGATTGAAAATACTGGACTCTGCTGCCGATTCGGAATACCTGGCCAACTCCGTTGAATCAGCCGAAGGCGTGTATGTAGTCCCTGCCTTTGCCGGATTAGGCGCACCTTATTGGGATATGAACGCCCGCGGAGCCATTTATGGCCTTACAAGAGGCACAGGAAAAGGACAGTTAGTACGCGCTACACTTGAATCGTTAGCTTACCAAACCAAAGATGTGCTGGGAGCTATGGAACAGGATAGCGGTATTAAGTTAAAATCGTTGCGTGTTGATGGCGGTGCGTCAGCCAACAACTTTCTTATGCAGTTCCAAAGTGACGTGCTGGGCGTACCGGTTGACCGGCCGAAAATTACTGAAACCACCGCGCTTGGCGCTGCCTACCTTGCAGGGCTTGCAATAGGTTACTACAAAAAACCGAACATCCTTAAACAGTGGAAGGTAGACCGTCAGTTTAAACCGGTGATGAAGCCTGCCGACCGTACCAAGTTATACGAAGGCTGGAAAAAAGCAGTTAGACTTACTATTGAGTGGGGTAAGACCAAGTAACCCTGACACGCTTTAGCAGACTGTAAACGCAATTGTTGATGGACCAGGTGAACCGATTGCTTTTGGCGTTAGTCCAAAACGGTAACACACCCTCCGTGCAATATGCGCATTTTACACCTGCAAAACTTCTCTACTCTTTCTGTGCCGGGCAAGCTGATATCGCCAATCAAATACCAGTTAGCGAAAGACACAGCATCAATGCTTTTTCGATTACAAAAACATTTACTGCCCTGGCCATATTACAACTAGAAGAGGCCGGCGCACTACGTTTACACGATCCCGTAAAGAAGCACCTTACAGACTTTCCTTATAACGACAAAATAACCATCTATCACCTCCTAACCCATTCCTCCGGCATACCCAATCCACTTCCGCTAAGTTGGATACATACGCCGGACGAACATCCACAATTTAACGCCCGCGAGTTCTTTCACCCCATCTTTAAAAAACACGGACATTTAAAATTTGAGCCGGGCCAAAAGTTTGCTTACACCAATTTGGGTTATGTACTGCTTGGGCAAGTTATAGAAGGAATTACCTCCTTGCCTTACGAGCATTATATAACCGCTAACATTATCTCCCGGTTACAACTATCACCCGGTCAATTGGGTTTTACCATTCACCCGTTACAACATGCTAAGGGTTATCAAAAGCAATACAGCTTTTTAAATGCGGTGTTGGGCTTGCTGCTTAACAAATCGAAATACATGGGTGCCGCTGAAAAAGGCTGGAAACCATTTGTACCTAATTATGTAAACGGCAGTGCTTATGGTGGCTTAATAACCACTATAGCCGGATTAACGGCTTACCTGCAACAACTGTTACAGCACGGAGGCACTCTCCTACAACCCGAAACCTGCGCGCAATTATTTGTAGAAAACAAAACTGCCAATGGCAAGCCAACGGGTATGTGCCTCGGTTGGTTTACGGCAAAACAGGACGGCATACCCTATTATACCCATGCAGGCGGAGGTGGCGGCTATTATTGCGAGATACTTTTATATCCTACATTGAACAAAGGCAGTGTTTTGCTCTTAAACCGAACAGGTATTTCGGATGCGCGCATGCTCAGCAAATTCGATGGGTTGTTGCTATAGAAACGGTAACATTTGTTACCAAGCTGCTAATGCCGACTGTTAATTTTGCAAAGCTTTGCTAAACAGGCACTTCCTTAGATATCCTGCCACCAAAGCCTGTTTGGGTTTACTACTTTCGCGCTGTAAAAATTAGCAGGTATGTATAACAACTTAATTATAGTGGGCATTGGCATTATCGCGGGTTTATTAGGCGGTATGCTGGGCATTGGCGGTGCGGTGGTAATCATACCGGCACTGGTTATGTTTTTGGGCTATACCCAGCAACAAGCGCAGGGGACCACCCTGTTTATGTTAGTATGGCCTGTAGGAGCCCTTGCCGCCTGGCATTATTATAAAGCCGGAGATGTAAACATCAAACCAGCCATCATTTTAGCCGTTGTGTTTTTTATCAGCAGCTATTTCGGTGCCCGTTTTGCCACGCATATACCTTCAGTAGCATTACGAAAAGCATTTGCCGTTTTGCTGGTGGTTATCGCAGTTAAAATGTTTTTCGAAAAATAACCTGTTATGAAAGAATTCTGGAACGAACGTTACGCCTCATCAGAATACGTGTATGGCGAAACTCCAAATGAGTATTTCAAAGAACAACTGGCTGCCCTTAAACCGGGTAAGTTGCTGTGCCCTGCTGAAGGCGAAGGACGCAACGCCGTATATGCGGCAACCCAGGGCTGGGAGGTTACCGCATTTGATATAAGCGAAGAGGGCCGCCGCAAAGCTTTAGAGTTAGCTCAAAAGCAGGGCGTTCAGCTACAGTATGAGATCGCTTCGTTTGGCACCTACGAACTAAACGAGGGAAGCTACGATGCAGTTGCACTTATCTTTACACATATACCCGCTGCCGACCGCCGGGCGCGCTTTCAGAAAATAATAAAAGCACTAAAACCGGGTGGCACCTTAATTTTGCAGGGCTTTTCAAAAACACAATTGGGTAAAACCACCGGTGGCCCTAAGGAATTGGCCATGCTTTGGAGCCGCGAAGAACTGGAAGGCGATTTTGCAGACATGCAGCACCTTAAGATAGAAGAAAAAGATATAATACTTAGCGAAGGACCCTTCCATAGCGGATTAGGTTCTGTTATACAACTTACCGCCGTACGTTAACACCGGTTAAAATTGCTAAGCCCCTGGCCTGTAGGGTGACTTTAATCACTAACCGTTTGGCTAACAGTTCTGATTTTTGATTTCGTAAAAATCAAGGATATGCAAGTTGAACAAATTTATACCGGCTGCCTGGCACACGGGGCTTATTACCTGGAAAGCAATGGCGAGGCCGCTATCATCGATCCGCTGCGCGAAATTCAGCCTTACATTCAAATGGCTGAAAAACGCGGCGCTAAAATCAAATACATTTTCGAAACACACTTCCATGCTGATTTCGTTTCGGGGCATGTGGATCTGGCAAAAGCAACCGGTGCCACCATTGTATACGGACCCACGCAAATGAAAACCGGTTTTGATATGCTGGTTGCCACCGATGGGCAAGAGTTTACATTAGGCAAGGCCAAAATTCGTTTGTTGCATACCCCCGGCCACACCATGGAAAGCAGCTGCTACCTGCTGATTGATGAAGACGGAAAAGAGAAAGCCATTTTTACAGGCGATACCCTGTTTATAGGCGATGTAGGCCGGCCGGATTTAGCACAACATGTAATTGCAGATTTAACCCAGGAAAAACTGGCCCATCATTTATACGAGTCGCTGCAAAACAAAATATTACCACTGGCCGATGACCTGGTTGTTTACCCGGGCCATGGTGCAGGAAGTGCCTGCGGCAAAAACCTGAGCAAAGAAACCAGCGATACGCTAGGTCATCAGAAAAAAACCAACTACGCATTACGCGAGGGTATTACCCGCGAAGAATTTGTAAAAGAATTGCTTACCGGCTTAACTCCTCCCCCGGGCTACTTCCCCAAAAACGTGTTAATGAACATACAGGGCTACGAAAGTGTAGACACGGTAATTAAGCGCGGCACCACACCTATAGCTGTTGGCGCGTTTGAAGCCATGCTGAACGAAACTGATGTAGTGTTGATTGATACACGCGATGCTTCAGAATTCGGCAAAGGCTTTATACCGGGTGCTATTAACATAGGCATAACCGGCAGTTTTGCTGTATGGGTGGGCACGCTGATAAAGGATATTAAACAAAGCATCGTTTTTGTGGCTGAACCGGGGCGTGAAGAAGAAGTAGCTATTCGCTTAGCCCGTGTGGGCTATGACAACTGCCAGGGCTACCTGCAAGGCGGTATGGCCTCGTGGATAGAAGCCGGCTATGCGCTGGATACGATACCATCGGTTAGCGTAGAAGAGTTTGCGGCCGAAGAAGCGAAAAACCCGGCCATCAATATCCTGGACGTACGCAAAAAGAGTGAATACGATTCAGAACATATCACCAACGCCATCAATGCACCTCTTGATTATGTTGACCAGAGCATGCTGCAGGTAGATAAGCATAAAACCTATTATGTGCACTGTGCGGGCGGTTATCGGTCAATGGTGTTTGCGTCGATACTTAAAGGGAAGGGCTACAATAACCTGATTAATGTAAACGGCGGTTTTACGGCTATCAAAAAATCGGGCAAGTTTAAGATAACCGACTACGTGTGTCCGAGTACAATGTTATAACATGGCGCTGTTAACCAAATATAAGTTCTACATCCTGGGTGCGTTGTTAGGCGGCATAGGCGGATATTTGTATTACCACTTTGTAGGTTGTGCAAGCGGCACTTGTGCCATTACCTCTAAACCGCTTAACAGCACCCTTTACGGTGCCATGATGGGCAGCCTGCTGCTGAGTATGTTAGATCCTGAAAGCAAAAAATAACAGCACCCCGTTGATTTAAAAGGCGCTCCCAAACGGTGCGCCTTTTTTATATTGCCCCCTCCCATGCAGCCCTCTTCTATAAATAAACTTTTGCTTTTATGCCTGCTGCTAATTGCATGGCAGCACGATAAAGCCCAGGTGACAGTGCCGGCCGACAGTATCCGTCTTGCCTACCACATTCCGGAACTAGCCTACGCAGTTGTTTCGGCTGATAGTGTTTTGGAACTACAAGTTACAGGCATCAAGTGTTTGGGGACAGACCTAAAGGCCTCCTTGAGCGACCGGTTCCGCATTGGTTCCAACACCAAAGCCATTACCGCTTTAATTGCAGCACAAATGGTAGCAGCAGGCTATCTGCGTTGGGATACGAAGTTTGCTGATCTCTTTCCCGAATTGAAAAATTATATGCGACCGGCATACCGGTCCTACTCGCTGCTGCAACTTCTTTCGTTTCGCACGCGCTTACCAAAATGGACGTATACCAACACCAAACCCAACGAAGGTGATATTAAAGGCAGCCCTGCTGAACAACGCATGCAATTTGCCTTATGGATACTAAAACAAAAGCCCGTTAAAACCAGAGATAGCATCAACTTCTCGAACCCGGCCTACGTGTTGGCAGGGCTGATGCTGGAAAAAGCCACAGGCAAAAGCTATGAGCAACTGGTAGCAGAGCTGGGTACCACTATGCAAATTGAAATAGGTTTTGGAGCGCCTAACGTTAAGGACAGTTTGCAAACGTGGGGTCATGGTGCCGACCTTAGTCCGGAGAGGCCAACGGAAAATCCAAAGTTGACCTGGCTAACGGCTGCTGGTAATTTGAATCTGACCACCGGCGACTATGCACGATTTATACAACTACAATTACGCGGATTACAAAAAGGTGCCGGTGCTTTAAGCAGGCAACAATTTGAATGGATGCATTATGGATTACCGCGCTTTGCGCTGGGCTGGTTCAACCATACGGAATATGAAAAACACTACTCGTATAATACCGGCAACCCGGGCACCTTTTATAGTTATGTATTGATTTGTAGCGAGGCCAACCGAGCGCTGCTTATTTTAACCAATATCCAATCGGAGGAGGCCGCGCAGGGTGTAGAACAGTTAACCGCCCGGTTAAGGCAGCGCTATCATTTTTAGCGATGCAATTTTGTTTCTGCGGAACGAACCCTCCTCACCAACCATTGCACTCAATCAGTCGAAAATCAGTTAATGAGACTGAGTTTTTACTGCTTTTTTGATCCGGTATATACTATTCTCAGTCTACCACAAAATCGATAACCGACTGAAAATTAAATAGTTTGGTTAAACAAGACTGAGGTTTGACTGATAATAGACTGAGGTTTTTAGCGGCAGGCGATTTTGCGCCTATTCAACTATTTGCAGCTATTCCTCCGCCGCCCCCAATGGCCGACCAGCTTTAACCCAACATGTCAAAGAACAACGAAAGCACAAAGATACCTTTTAATGTCCAATGTTTCTAATTTTATTTCTTAAAATTAGAAAACCAACCTTTGCGACCTTCTGCCTCCGCACCCGGGTGTAGACACATAATGATTTTCCTAAACTGCTGCATGTGTTATCTATTTTGTATTTTTCAATCCCGGAAATTCAGCGATGACCGATCTACAGACCACCCGAATTAAAAGCATTGCCGCGCATATGCGGCATCTGCGCAGCGAAGGCCGTGCCACTGCCCTGTTGGTTGGTGCCGGCATCTCCGCCTCGGCCGGCATCCCCATGGCTGGCAAAATTGCCGAAGACATCCGGCGCGACCCCCGTTATAACTACCGTTTAGATGACCTGCAGATGAATCCCACACTCAGCGATTACAACTCGCTGATGCGTGCCCTTACTTATAAGCAGCGCGAAGAACTGCTACGGGGCTATATTGACCAGGCCAAAATAAACCTGGCACACCTGTATATAGGTATGCTTATTAAAGAAGGGTATGTGGGCAGCGTACTCACCACCAACTTCGATCCACTGCTGGTGCGCACGATGGCCCTGTTTAACCAGCATATCTATGTATACGACCTGGCCAACATCCGCGAATACATGTCCGACTCGGTGATGTTTCCGAATGTATTTTACCTGCACGGGCAGGGCCATGCGTTTTTAATGCTGAATACGCCCGATGAATTGCAATTGCCCGGTAAATACTTCAGTACGCTGGTAAACGACATGATGCAGCGGCACTTCTTTTTGGTGGTGGGGTATAGCGGCTTAAGCGATTTTATTTTTGACAAGCTGTGCACCTTTCCGCGTTACAGCAGCGATTTGATTTGGGTGGGCTATAAATCGAATGAAGCACCGGCCCATGTGCGTGAGCAGTTGTGTAATAAAGACTCCGTACGTTACATAAACAGCAATGGGGCTGATAGTTTTTTCCGCGATTTAGCAAATGAACTTGGCCTTACCACGCCACCTTTCCTGGAGCGCCCTTTCGAATATCTGAAAGGACTGCTGTATAACATAGGCGATCTGCAATATGACGATGGCTCGGAGGTACAGAATTTCGACTTGTTGAAACAACCCCTTCGAAAAATAGACATGGCCATTGAATTGGTTGAAAAAGGAGAAGTGAAAAACATTGACGACGACCTGAAGAAGATGGTGATAGGCAAGCTTGAATCGGAATTAATGTCGCTGCACCTGCAAAGCAGGTATGATGATATAATTGCGCGGGCTGAAGAGATACAGAGTTACAACAACAGCAGCCTGAACGAACAGTTGATACGGGCCTATAGTGTAAAGGCCGGTAAACTGTTTGAAGAAGATCAGATAGAGGCAGGGGAACGGCATTATGCATTGGCGCTGGCCTTAATGAGCGATAACTACGCCGGGTATTATAACTGGGGCACCGACCTGGTAAAATCGGCCCTGGCCCGCGATAGCAATGAGACCCTCTTCCGCCGGGCTTTCGAAAAATTCAGTTGGGCATTAAAGGTGAACCCGGATGGCTATCACGCGCTGGCCAATTGGGGCAATGGTCTATTACGACTGTATGCCAAAACAGGCTACAAGCCGTACCTGAATGAGAGCATCGAAAAAATGGAAGCGGCTAACGCCCTGGCACCTCATATCTGCGATTATAGTCTGGCTTGTGCTGCGGCACTCCAAAACGAAACGGAAAAAGCCCTGGAGCTATTGGAGAGCGCTTTTCAGCACAAAACAGTTACTGAGACGCGCGAACAGATCGATAAGGATACCGATCTGGAAAGCATCCGTAACCACGAACACTTTCAGCAACTGCTGAACCAATACCTGCCTTTAACAGGCGAACGGGCGGCTACGGCATAACGTGTTATATCGGTGAAACGTGAAAACGAATCAGCCTCGCATCATACAATCTGCATTCCGGATCGCTTAAATAAAACGTATTGTAAAAAACAGGCCCTATGCCACGGGCAAATCCTTTATAAAACGAGCGTTTGTTGGAGCCGTTACAGAATGTGCCGGATTGCTTAGTTACTTCCGTAACCTTTGTTATAGTAGTAAAGGTGCCGACAGGTGTTTGTTTGGTATATCCACCATAATCCATATGCGACACCAAATCAACGCCGCTAACTGAGTAATCGTTATCAAAATAACCGGGCTGTGGATCTACGCTAAAAAGACGTTTCCCTGTTTCGTCTATCATCCACATTGCCGAATCGCGCATACAGGTTATAGTCCTCACAGAACTACCGAATAGGTTTGATTCAACTTGATAGAAGCTTTTACCGCTGATAAGGGTGTCGCCCACTACAATAGTGGAATCATTTGGATAGGTACTGCGTACTTCGTTTCCATTGGTATCTATTTCATACCATTCGTACACCCAGTAATTACCGGCCTCCATAGGATAATACGCATATGTATCGGTTACATAATCGGTTTTATCCTTTTTACAGGCAGCTAACAATAAAGAGCAAACAGCGCATACGAGCATTAATTTTTTCATAGGTTCTGATTTTTTGAACCATAGAAACGACAGGCGATAATTGTTATTGCGGAGGGTACACTCAAAGCTCTTCGAGATTGCTATCCTCAAAAGAATAGGACCAAAACAGCTACAGTTCGCGTGCCTTCGCGGCTTCGTTTCTTAGTGTTATAACCAATTAGAATCCCGGTTCAAAAGCAAATTTAATAGCCCAGTTGCGCATATTAGGCTGATTGCGGTAGGTAACACGCCATAAAAAGTCAACGCGGAACATATAAGCGATGTTCTTTAAACCAACACTCATTTCAATATAAGGAATCGGGAATGGCTGGTGCAGTTCAGAAGGAATATCCAACACGGCTGCATTCTTTTTACTGAAGGTACCAAACAGGCTTTTCATGCCTATTACTTCGCGCAGTTTAAGTTTGTTTACGCCCGGTATTTTATTCAGGAAGAAACCGTCGAAGTTATGTTCAATCCACAGTGACACATACTGATCGGTAATAAACTCAAACTCGCGCAGCATGTTGTAGTTAAACTTGTTGAGCAGCAACCCTAAGTTACCCTGGGTAATATTAGCTACTGTATAAGGTGCGCGACCGAAAATTTTACCCGCCGTAAATATGTAATTGGTATAACCAATTGGCGAGAACAAACGCTGACGCAGGGTTAATTGCAGGTAATGGTAGTTAAAGAAATCGCGCTGCATATCTACTATGCCGGCGCTGTAGCGCAACATCACTACCGGGTACTTGGTAGTTTGAAAGTATCGGTAGAAGTTCCCGATAAAGTAAAGGTCCTTGTAGGAGTAACGGGTATCAATGGTAAACTCACTTACATTAAAACTTGGGATACGGCGCTTCACTTCTCCCTCCTGCCGGCTAAAGTCGAAAACACCGGGTATGTCAAAATAGGTTTTCTCGTTAAAGGTGGTGGTAGCGGAGAAGTTCTTGATGTACTCCTTTTCGTAACTGATACGAAACTCACGTACCTTCATAATCTTGGTAAAGGTGGTGGCCGTTATCAGGTTCACAATGTTATCGAACGTAATCAGGGTAAGGTTTTCGTCCTGGCCGGGCACCCGCATATCATAGCGGAACATGGCTTCCAGCGATTGCCAGCGATCGTTTTTGCGGGGCAGGGCAAATCTTACCAAGGCCATATATTTCCAGTCCTTATCCTTGAACCCGTATGCACCATAACCTGAGAAATAAAACTTGCGCAAAAAATTGTTGGCAGGCGTGCCCTTATGCTGAAAACGCGGATTGGTTTCAAAACCAAATCGCACCCGCCAACCTTCCACGTTATCGCGGCTTCCGAAGTTTAACACCCGTCCAATACTAATAGGTCCCGCATCGGCATAAGCAGCAGTAAAGAACCGGCCCAGCCATTGATACGTTTTCCAGGCGCGCACCTTGGGAAATGTATCGGATATAAAATATACCTGTTCCTGTTGCGGTGTAAGTGGCTCAAAGCGCACCGAATCCCAAAAGGCAGGGCTACGGTTACGGGCGCTGTCATCTAATATTCGATCCTCCGGACCTTTAAAAATGCTATCGGGCAGCAATGAATCTATTTCGAAATTTCGCCTGCTGTGGGTTTTGGAAACCAAAATGGCCATCTTGTTCTTCTTCTTGAACAGCGAGCCAACGGTGGTCATTTCTTCGCGGTTCATCAACCAGTACTTATCCTTTAAAATGGTATAGTCCTGCTTAATGGTATAATCGTTTATAAAATTGAAATTGGCCTTTTCGTTGGGGCGAAAGATAATTGACCGGATAGCCCAGGTGGCACTGTCAATCCAGGCATACCCCTTCAGCGCAAGGTCTTCCTTTACTTTACCCACGAAGTGCAGTTTGTAAGAAACCCGCCCGTCAATCTTGGCCGTATCCGTTAAAAAGTAGAAGTAGTTTACAATGGCTGTATTGGCAAACGGACTAACAAACGAGGTTTGTGCCAACACTATTAAGTTATCGTAGGGGTTAACCACCGCAAAGTGATAGTTAGCCATGTTGCCCACGCTCTCATTGTCAACACCGGTTATAACACTTGCCTTTACAAACTTTTTAATACTCTGCGGATGCTTGCGGTAATACACATCGCATACCTGTTCGCTCAGCACACCGGGTATAAATACATTCCCTTCATCGGTGGTATCGGTATTTTTAAACGCAAAACGAAAGGGTTTAAACACCCACCAATTCAGGAACTTTTGAGGTGGATTAAGGAGCGAGAATTCGGTTTTGTCGTAGCTTTCGTATTTGTAAGTATTGATGGCCTCATCACGGTTTTGGTCCTTGTGTTTCAGCACCTGATAAAACACATAATTAGCGGTGGTATCAATAATGCGCTTCTTGCGCTTATCTACTTTAACGGTAACTTCCTTTAAGGTTATATCGCTGCCCCCCATTTCAATATCCAGCTGCTGAACAGCGCCGCGCTTTACGGCCACATAGCGGGTATTATACCCCAGGTAGGAGAATGCTATCGAATCCACCTTTTCGATGGTACGCAGGTGATATTCGCCTTTAGGGTCAGTAAGGGTAGCTTTGGGAACGCCCACCAGCCGCACATTCACATAGTCCATGGGCTCCTTGGTTTCAGCATCCACTACTTTGCCGTAAACTTCGGTATACTGCTGTGCCTTTAAGCCTGTAAAGGCCAGGGCTAACACCAAAAAGAAACCAAGCTTTTTTAACATAAACAGGTCGGGCGCGAAAATAACATCTGTTGCCACAAAACAGCCCGAAATTTACATGCGCGATTGTTCGACATAACAGGTATTCATCAAGTAAATAGCATGCCAGTTTTAAGGTCGCAGGCTGGCCTTTTCAGGTTCAACCGCATAGCCCTTTTTGCGTAACAATTCTATAACTCCCTCTTTACCCGGCAGGTGCAGCGCTCCAATGGCAATAAAGGTTGGTTGATTTTTTATAAATGCCCCTATACGATTGGCCATGCGCACGTTACGATCGGTTACCAGGGCCTTATAAAACTTAGGAGGCATGTTAGCGGCATCATCCATTTGTGCTACGCTATCCAGTTCCTGTGCCAGGTAAAACTTTACCAGGTCGGTTCCCGTAGCGCTATCATTCTGCAACGATTGAATTTCCTTGGTCAGCATATCAGCCTGCTCTTCGTAACTCAGGGAGTTGAGGGCACTTAGTTGCTCATCGGCCGTCTCAATCCCAATCACCTTTTTCTTTTTCTCCTTTGCCAGCCGGTGTAGGTACAGGTCAAGCACCTCGCCGGAGGAGGCATCATCGCCTTCACTGAGGCCCATGCCTGCGGCTTCCAGAATAGTCATAACAAAAACAGGGGCTACATTATCAAAAAGCAGGGCCGGTAAACCAACCTGGGCTTTAACAATAGAATCGAGAAAAGAGTATTCGGTGGCAGGCACCATTTCCTTAAGGCTATACTTTTTGCCCATCATCAACTTGGGTAGTAAGCCCAGATCCATAGCCTTATCGGGGTCCAGTTCCATGGCATAGGCCTTAACACTGTTAAAATAAGGCAATACCGTATCGCTAAGTTTATGAATGCGGGCATCGCCGGTATGCATGGTGCCAAACAGGTAACTTGGAGTTTCAAGTCCATTACCCGTAATTTTCCAGAGAAGCGATTTATATTGCGCCTGAACAGCCAGGTGAAAAAAGGCTGCCAGTAAAAACAGTAATTTTCTCATTTTGCTAAATAAAGGATATACCCCCTGATAACGGCCAAAGGTTCCGAAAATTTTGGATTTTTGTATCCCATTCTAACTAAACAGCATGATAGTAATAAACGACAAAGTACTGAGCGATGATATTGTAGAAGAGAAGTTTGTGTGCGACCTGGCCGCCTGTAAAGGCGAGTGCTGTGTTGCGGGCGACTTTGGTGCGCCGCTGGATAAATCGGAGCTGGAAACACTGGATAAAATTTACGATACAGTGAAGCCTTACCTTACAAAAGAGGGAATAGAAACTATTGAAAAGGAAGGCAAGTATGTATATGTGAAGGAAAACAAAGAATGGTGCACCCCGCTGATGAAAAACGGTGGCGGTTGTGCCTGGCTGGCGTACGATGCCAACGGTATCGTGATTTGCGCTATCGAAAAAGCTTTCCGCGAAGGAAAACTGGATTGGAAAAAGCCTATCAGCTGCCATCTGTATCCTATCCGCATTACCAAATACAAAACCTACGATGCAGTAAACTACGAGCGCTGGAGTGTTTGTAAAGCTGCCTGTAAAAACGGCAAAGCCTTAAAAGTGCCGGTTTACAAGTTTTTAAAGGAGCCGCTGATCCGCAAATACGGTGAGGAGTTCTATGCTATTCTGGAACAATACGTAGCCGAACAACAGAACGACTAAAAACCGTCTTTTACAGTATGCAAAAGCTAACCGGCTTGTGCAATCATTTAACCTGTAAAACGTTAAGGTGCTAAGGGTAATTCTACCTTTGTTACCGCTGTATGGCAAAATCCGCATTCAACAATACCGATTTTTGGCAGGTATTTAAACGCGTACAAATAGCCCTTTGGTGTTTTGTATTGCTGGTAATCCTGTTTTTTATAGGGGTAAACTATGGTCTGTTGGGCGAAATGCCTGATCTGGATGCCATCCAAAACCCGCGCAACGAAATATCCACTACCATCTACTCGGCCGATCATGAAGTGCTGGGCTCCTTCTATACCGAAAACCGTATTGAGATTTCATATGAGGACCTTTCGCCGTATTTAGTGCAGGCGCTGATTGCCACCGAGGACAAGCGTTTTTACGACCATGCCGGTATTGACCTGAAAGGCCTCGTGCGCGCAGTTGTTAAGTCGGGGATACCAGGGCAGGAAGGTGGTGGGGGTTCTACCATTACCCAACAGCTGGCCAAAAACCTTTTTCATAACGATTTTGCACATGCCGGACGAATACGCCGCATCAGTCAGAAGTTGAAGGAATGGGTGCTGGCGGCCAAAATTGAGCGCACCTTTACCAAGGACGAAATCATTAACCTGTATTTTAATACGATAGGATTCGGCTATTTATCTTACGGTATTAAAACGGCATCGCTTACCTACTTCTATAAAACACCAGCCGAACTTAAACCCGAAGAAGCGGCCCTGTTAGTGGGCATGTTAAACGGGCCTTCGTTTTATAATCCGCGCCTGCATCCCGAACGGGCCAAAGAACGCCGCAACCTGGTAATGCGCCGCATGGTGGAAGCCGGTTTTCTGAAACAAGCTGCCTACGATTCGCTTGCGAAACAGGATATTAAGCTAAACTTCCACAATCCGGATTTCCGCGAGGGCATTGGCACCTACATCCGCGAATATGCCCGGCAGGAACTGCAGAACTGGTGTGATAAACATCCTAAGCAGGATGGCAGCAAATGGAACATTTATAACGATGGATTGAAGATTTACACCACTATCGACTCGCGTATGCAGCGCTATGCTGAAGAGTCGATGCAGGAACATTTGAAAGGATTACAAGATGCGTTTTTTAAAGAATGGAAAGGCCGCGATCCGTGGAAGTTCGGCATACGCGCCAAACCCGATTTGCTGGATAAAACCATGCGGCAAAGCGAACGCTACCAAAGCATGAAAGCCGAAGGCAAGAGCGAAGCGGAAATCATAAAAGTGTTTAACACAAAGGTGCCTATGACCGTGTTTAGCTGGCATGGCAACAAGAGTTATAGTGTAGATACCACCATGAGCCCGATGGACTCGCTGCGTTATTACCTGCAAATTGTACAGGTGGGCTTTTTAGCAGTAGATGCCAAAACAGGAGATATAAAAGCCTGGATAGGTGGACCGAACATCCGGTACTTCCAATTAGACCACGTCAAGAAATCGACGAAGCGACAGGTAGGTTCAACCATGAAACCGTTCCTGTATGGTTTAGCTTTAGAACGCAATTACGAGCCCTGCACGCTTATACCTTATTTACCGCCTGAGTGTGGCGGCAACGATGCTGCGTGGAACCCCGATGGGACAGACAAATGGAAGGCAGGAGAACTGGTGCCTATGCAGGATGGATTGGCCGCTTCCGATAACCGCATTACCTCGCGCATCATGTGCGATATAAACGACCCTAATCAGTTAGTTGAGTTTGCGCACCGCTGCCAGATCGAAAGTCCGCTGGAGGCAGTACCTGCCTTGTGCTTAGGTGTTTGCGACGTATCGCTGATTGAAATGGTAGGTGCCTACACTTGCTTTGCCAACCTGGGAACATTCAGCAAGCCCCATTTTCTGCAGCGTATAGAAGATAAGGACGGCAATGTGCTTGCCACCTTTGGCACGGAACAGAAAGAAGCCATACCGGAGAAAACAGCCTATGTATTAACCGAAATGCTGAAAGGAGTTATCAATAAAGGTACGGCAACACGCCTGCGCAGCAAGTATGGCCTGCAAATGCCATTGGCCGGTAAAACAGGTACTACACAGGGCAATGCGGATGCCTGGTTTATTGCCTACAATCCGGATATAGTTGTAGGTGCCTGGGTAGGTTTAGAGCAACCCAGCGTGCACTTTGCCAGTAATACATCCGGTGCAGGAGCAACAGGTGCGTTACCGATAGTTGGTGGCTTTATGCGCCGTGTGTTTAACGACCACGCGCTGCGCACCAAAATTACCACCAACGATTTTGCCCTGCCTTCAGACTCTACGTTTACGGTTAACTTTAATTGCAGTGCCGTTGATACCGGCGGACGGGGAGAAACACCAGGACCTTAATTTCTTATCCATTTCGCTTAGCCTGTTACCATGCAAACCAAACCCGGCAAACTTTACCTGATACCCTGTTTTATGGGCGAGGACAATCCCGCCATTATACCTAAACAGGTTACCGATATGGTGGAGCTGCTGGATGAGTTTGTAGTGGAGAACGCCAAGACTGCCCGACGCTATTTAAGAGCTATCGGCTACCGTAAGAATTTTGATACGGAGGTTATTATACGTGAACTGGACAAACATGCCGACCGGCAGAACTGCAACCAGCTATTGCAAAATGTATTGAAGGGTAAAAACTGCGGATTGATAAGTGAAGCAGGCAACCCCTGCATTGCCGACCCCGGTAACGAACTGGTAGCGTATGCCCATAAGCATAATATCGAAGTAGTGCCGCTGGTAGGTCCGTCCTCCATCTTGCTGGCGCTTATTGCTTCGGGGTTTAACGGACAGCAATTTTGCTTTCATGGTTACCTGCCAATACAGGAGCCCGAACGAGGACGCAAGATACAGCAGCTGGAAAATGCGGCAGGCGGCGGCGTTACCCAGATCTTTATGGAAACGCCATTCCGCAATCAGAAGCTGTTACAGGAACTATTGAAGCAAGCCAAAGATCATACGCGGCTTTGTATTGCCTGCGATTTAACCCTGAGCACCGAGCGCATTGAAACCCGCACCATAGCCGAATGGAAGAAAGACCTGCCGCAACTGCATAAGCGCTATTGCATCTTTCTGCTTGGGTAATCGATTAAATATTTTTTGAATATACCTAAAACAAAAAGCCCCCGCTTTGCAGCAGGGGCTTTTAAATTTCAGTTTGTTATTGCTTAGTGAGCAACTACAAAACGATTGCGGATAGCTTGGTCGCCTGCACTGATTTCTACGATGTAGATACCGGCAGTGAATTCTTTCACGCTGATTGGTGTAGTTAACTTGCCACTGGCAGTTTCAATTTGTTTCATAACCACCTTACCGGAAATGTCGGTAACAGTCATTTGAATGGCGTGTGTGTTCTGGATTTCTACTACTACGTTGATTACGTCGTTAGCAGGGTTAGGGAACAGGCTTACATTGCCAACAATGTTCTGGGTTTCTTCGATGCCAACCAGGTTAGCAACGTTGGTGTTAGCTGAGGCGCTGCAACCGTTACCGTCGGTAACAGTTACGTTGTAGTTGCCAGGAGCCAGACCGCTGATACCGCTGGTAGTTTGACCGTTGCTCCAGCTATAGCTGTAAGGTGAAGTACCACCTGAAGCAGAGCCTGAAGCAGTACCGTTGCTGCCGGTTGAACCGGTTGAAGTAGCAGATACAGTAAGCGCAGTAGGTTGTGTAATGCTTGATGTGTTAACAGCTGTGCAAGACTTGCTATCAGTTACAGTTACTGTGTAGTTACCAGCAGCAACGTTAGTGATAGAAGATGCGCTTGAACCGTTAGACCAGTTGTATTGGTAAGGACCAGTGCCACCGGCTACTGATAACGAAATAGCACCGGTAGAAGAACCGTTACAATTAACGTTGGTTACAGTTGGGTTAAAGGTTAAGGCATTAGGTTGTACCAGGGTTACAACGCTGGTAGCTAAACAGCCACCGTTGTCGGTAACGATGATGGTATAAGTACCTGCACCGATAGCGTTTAAGCTGCTGCCGGTAGCACCTGTGTTCCACTGGTAAGTGTAAGGAGCCTGACCGCCGGTAGCTACTACGGTAGCAGAACCGTTGGTAGAACCGAAGCAAGTAGGATCGGTGTGCAGCAGGTTAAGTGATGGACCGTTGCTGTTGCTTACGGCACCTGTAGCAGTTGCAGTGCAACCACCAGCAGAAACGGTTACTGTGTAAACGTTTGCAGCCAGGTTAGAAAGCGAAGCAGTAGTACCGCCGTTGCTCCATGAGTAAGTTGGACTACCGTTGTTATTGGTTACAGTAGCAGTAGCAGAACCGGTGGTAGCACCACAAGTTGAGTTGGTAGTGCTAACTGAAACAGTAAGCGGGTTAGCAGGCTGTGTAACAGTGCCTGAAGCGTTTTTAGAACAGCCGCTGCCGTCGGTAACGGTTACAGCATAAGTACCAGCAGCCAGGTTAGAGATAACCGAAGTAGTTGCGCCGGTGTTCCAGCTATAAGTAACGTTGCCTGATGCGCCGTTAACGGTAGCAGTAGCAGTACCGGTAGAGGCACCGTAGCAGTTAACGTTGGTAGTGTTAACACTTAAAGTAAAGGCAGCAGGTGAAGCAACAGTTGTTGAAGCTGAAGCAGTGCAACCTTTGGTATCGGTAGCGGTTACGGTGTAAGTACCAGCAGCCAGGCCGTTGATAGTAGCACCTGATCCACCGTTACTCCATGAATACGTGTAACCTGCAGTACCACCGCTTGCGCTGGCAGTTGCAGTACCTGTGTTAGAGCTGCAAGAAGTTTGTGTTGAAGTAGCGCTTACACTAACTGCGCTTGCAGGCTGTGTAATAGTTACAGAAGCGGTTGCAGTAGCAACACCTGAAGTTACGGTAACAGTGTAGGTACCTGCAGCCAGGTTGCTGATTGTAGCAGAAGAACCGCCGTTGCTCCAGGCATAAGTATAAGTAGTGCCGCCGGTAGCTGTAGCAGTAGCAGAACCTGTAGCACCGTTGAAACAGTTTACATCGGTTTTGCTGATAGTTACAGAAAGGCCGCTTGCGCCGCACTGTGCGTAAGCCACATAAGAAGAAGCAGGTGAAGTGTTAACAGTAGGGCAAGGATCGCCGCTGGCAATTACACGTAAGTATTCCTGTTCGAAACCGGTTACGCCGTAAGTTGTAGCCAGGGTGCTTAATTCGCCGCTGAAGCTACCCAGGGTAGTGTTCAGGGTTACATAAATTTTCATGGTGTACTGACCGCATGGTGCATTGGTAGTACCGGTTACGATAAAGCAACCTGATTGACCACCGTTGTACTGAGCAGGGTTTTGGTTAGCCTGCCATGTTAAACCTGTAGGCAGGTTAACGATGCTATCGATTTTCATGCTGTTAACCGTTACGGCAACAGGCTGGGTAATACCGGTTGGTACTACAAAAGTATAGGTCTGGCTGAAAGAAACGCCTTTGGTAATACAGTTTACAGCAGCTGATTTAGGTTCTAAACCGCTGGTAGTACCTGCGTTAGGTGTACAAGCACCGCCGCCGGCCTGAGTTGTAAAGGTTAAATCGTTACCATTGGTGGTACCGTTGGTGTTGGTAGCTTTTACACGGAAGTGGTAAGTGGTATTAGCAGCTAAACCGCTGATTGCTGCACTTACGCTGGTTACTGTACTGCCAGTAACAGGGCTTGGTGTGCCTGCTACGGTAGTACCGTAGGCGGTAGTTAAACCGTATTCGAAGGAAACTGTAGAACTTGCGTTATTGGCATTAACGGTACCATTAAGGGTAGCAGTAGCTGAAGTTACTGAAGTAGCTGCAGTAGTTACAACAGTAGGAGCCTGGCCACCTGCACTTGGGTTAACAGTTATATAGGCAGGTAATACCCAGTTCTGTAATGGGAAGTATTCGCAACCGCCGGGCGTGATAGCACTGCTGCCGTCGCAATCGAAATACAGACCACCTACATCGGTACCAAAGTAGATACCGGATAAGTTAGTAGTAGCATTTACTTTATAGTTCAGGTAGTAAGCCGAGTTGCTATCGATATAAGCAGGTTCTGCCTGGCAGGCATCGTTACAAGCATCGCGGTAGCTGGCAATTAACTGGAAGGTGTTAGCCTTGTTGCCACGGAACTCAACATAAATACCAAAGGTATGACCTACAGGTAAAGTTAAGTTAGGACGACGGGTAACCTGGTATAAACCGTTACCCAGGTTAGTGCCCTGACCGTTGATGGTGTTAGCGCCTGAAACCTTGATAGAGTCTTTCCATAACCAGGTAGCAGAAAATACTGCGTTGATACCTGTGCCTGTAATGCTGGCAGTAGCCAGATCGTATACATAGAAGTATACGGTATCAACCGAGGCAGTTGATACGCGGTCGTGCAGATACAACACATCGAAGCTATCCAAACGCACAGTAGTGGTTGCTTTTGGATATACGGTGGTTGGTACGCCGTTGGCATAATCGAAATCGATAATGTTGTCGTAACGTACGGTAGCCCAACGCATAGTTAAGATAGAGTCGTTAGGCTCGTTTTTGTTAAGACCCCACAAAAAGTAGCGGCTGGTATCGGTGGCGTTAGGAGTTCCGTAGAAGGAGCTCTCCATAGCGTCATAGTCCATATACAGACTAGTTTGTGAGAACAGGCTCATTGCAAACATGCAGAGTGCAAAAGCCAGCAGAGTAATTTTTTTTCTCATGGGTATTTAATATGGTTTTAAAATTAGGCGCGGCAAATGTAGCCTATAACCCTGTATTTCAAAACTCCTGCATTAGTTAAAATAGACTACCCATGCAAAAACCATCATATTACCAAAGCCAGCATCTATGCGGCTTTGCGACGGCGGCGGGGTATATGCGGGGCATTTAAAATGGCGTTCACGATATTGGGTAAATCATCATCGAACTTGATATGGACCTTGTTTTCGGAAGCAACCCAATTTTTAAGCGACTCCACCTCCAAATCGGTGGCGGTGGCAACACCCATACCGGCTAAAACACGGGCATTGCTCAATTGCTCGCTTTGCTTTTTAATAGGTATTACAAACAACTTTTTGCCCAGGTAGAGGGCTTCGGACACGGTTTGGAAACCGGCAGCCGTAATAACCCCGTTGCAGGAAGCTATATCCTGCGTAAACCCCTCATTATCCAGTGGTTTGATGATACAATTATCAACTACCTGCTCGGTTTTAGCAGTTTTGGAGTAGATCACAAACTTTTTATGACGCAGGTGAAATTGGGTAAAACAGGCTATCAGCTCGGCATCGGTGTAGGAGGTAAGATACACCAGCATAAAGTTGCGGTTAAACACCATGGCTTCGCGTATTTCGCTGCGGATAACAGGGTAATAGATAAAGTCGTCGAAGCGG
Source organism: Chitinophagales bacterium (assembly GCA_044225825.1). GTDB lineage: Bacteria > Bacteroidota > Bacteroidia > Chitinophagales > LD1 > Bog-950. Next base: position 90,677 of record JBGAIB010000012.1, on the reverse strand, counting down.
GTAAAGTGCATACCTATTTTATTTTTGGCGGGGCACATAACCCTGGCAATCATACGGGTAGCCCAGGAACCCCGGGTTTTAGGGAACTTGCGGCTGGTCATTGCATACATGTTGCCGATACCTACCCGCTTAACTCCCGCGATCTTGGCTCCCCAAAGCGTAATGGGCTCAAAATCAGATATTATTAGGTCGTATTTTTTGAAAGGCACCTTCCACAAAGCGGCAATAATGGACAGGAATCCGGCCTTGCCAATAGATTTAAGGATAGATATTTTACCCTTTTTACCGTAGTAAAAGCTTAGTCCTTTGTATTCGTAATTAACCTCAAAAGGCAGGCTCATTTGGGCCTTGCCCCCGCTGATGAGCACATCCAGCCGGGTAATTTCGGGGTGTTGTTTAAGTAGTTTGTAAATCTCGGTGCTGCGGCTGATGTGCCCGTTACCGGTTGCCTGAATTCCAAAGAGAATTCGCATGATTGGTTTTTTTATTGAACGAATGGAGCACCTGCGATATTTCGGAGTCCCCTGCCGGCCATTTCGAAGTGTTGTGAAACGCCCCTGAAACAGCGGCCGCGGAGCCCGAACTTGTATATTGTCTGATAATCAAGCAGTAAGCGCGGTTTTTTGGGCCGCCGACCCGTTTAAACCCGCCCGGTGGTTATTAAATGCCTGTTGCATGGCCTCAAAATCGGGCGAAAGGCTTCGGATGATGGTGTCGTCGTTCTGCACGGCTTCCAGGCCCAAGTCCTTGTAATGCACCAGGCTCCAACCCTCATTATACTCCAGGGCAGTCAGGTTTTCGATCCAATCGCCGCTGTTCAGGTAAACCACCTTGCCTTTTAGGGTTTGTACTTCGCGCATCACCGGTTCGTGGATGTGGCCGCAGATGACATAGTCATATCCTTCCTGCACGGCTATACCCGCAGCCGTTTGCTCGAAACTGCTGATATGTTTTACGGCCGCCTTTACGCTGTTTTTAACCCTTTTGGAGAAAGAGATTTTTTCGCGGCCCATTTTCTGCAACAACAGGTTTACGAAGCGGTTAAGCAGGATGAGCATATCGTAACCGGCGCCTCCTATTTTGGCCAGCCACTTGCTGTGCTGCATGGTTACATCAAATACATCGCCATGGAAGAACCAGTGCTTACGGCCGTCCATATTCAATACCAGCTTGTCTTCCAGATGCAGGTTATCGAGCTGAAAACCGCTGAACTTGCGCATCAATTCATCGTGATTGCCCGTTAGGTAGTATACCCGGGTGCCGTTGCGCATCATTTTAATAATGCGCTGAATTACCTGCCAGTGGCTATCGGGGAAATAGTATTTACTTAGTTGCCAGATATCAATAAAATCGCCGTTTACCACCAAAATCTCCGGGTCAATACTCTTCAGGTAGCGGTTCAACTCTTCGGCATGGCAGCCGTAGGTGCCCAAATGCACATCCGAAATAACTGCCACTTTCAACTTTCTTTTTTCCATGTTTTTATGGTTTTACAAAGGTGTGCAGGTGCTATCACCTGCATATTGCCCTGCCGTTAAGCCGCCAACAACTATTGGTTGCGGCAATGTAAAATGTACGCCCTGCCATGCTACAGTGCACAACACCGGGTGGATGAAGCCCTGTTTAGTAGGCCATACCCGGAATTTTTATTCTTTTGCCATGGGCCCCACGCCCTTTACAGCATGAAGATTCTTATTACCGCAGGCCCCACACAGGAACCCATTGACCCGGTTCGCTACATCAGCAACCGCAGCACGGGTAAAATGGGTATTGCCCTGGCCGAAGCTTTTGCAGCCGAAGGCCACCAGGTCACGCTGGTAAAAGGACCTACCGAACTGAAAAGTACCGGTGCCGGTATCACCGAAGTTGCGGTGGTAACAGCCGCCGAAATGTTTGATGCCTGCGCGCAATATTTTGATGCCAGCGATGTTATAGTGTTTGCTGCGGCGGTAGCCGACTATACACCTAAATATCCCAGCGAAACCAAGATCAAAAAGAAGGGTGATGAAATGGTGCTGGAACTGGTAAAAACAAAGGATATAGCCGGTGTATTGGGCGCACGTAAAAAGCCCGGGCAACTGGTGGTTGGTTTTGCACTTGAAACGGATAATGAACTGGAGCATGCCAAAGAAAAGTTAAGTAAAAAGAATTTTGACTTTATCGTGCTAAATTCGGTGCGCGACGAGGGTGCCGGTTTTGGTTACGATACCAATAAAATTGCCATCGTTGATAAAAAGGGGAATGTGACTACCTTTGAATTGAAGAGTAAAACCGAGGTGGCGAAAGACATTGTGCAGTATGTGCACCGTATAAGAACAACATGAGCGTACAACAACATATAATAAAATACTGTGTAGCAGCTTTCATGCTGCTGTTGCTTTTTCCGTTTGGGATGCAGGCCCAGGAACTGCGTTGCCAGGTTACGGTAAACGGCTCGCGCATTAACGGCGTGGACCCGAACCTGTTCAGCACCATGCAAACGGCGTTTAATGAATTCATGAATTCGCGGACGTGGACGACTGACCAGTTTGCCCCGGAAGAAAAGATCGAGTGCAACCTGTTTATCAATATCGTGGAGTCGCCTTCGCAGGATGTGTTTAAAGCCAATGTAACCATCCAGTCTTCCCGGCCGGTATTCAACAGTTCGTATAACAGCCCGGTGTTTAACTACATTGATAACGACTGGATGTTTACCTATGCCCAGAATCAACCGCTGGAGTTTAACGTTACGCAATACAACAGTAACCTTACCTCGTTACTTGGTTTTTATGCCTATGTGGTAATAGGCCTCGATTACGAGAGCATGGGCAAAGGCGGCGGTGCCAAGTACTTTACCATGGCCGAGCAGATCATGAACAATGTGCCCACCAATGCTACCGATGTAAAAGGCTGGCGTTCGTTCGACGGGGTGCGTAACCGCTACTATCTGATCAACCACCTGCAAACCGCCAAATACGACGGTTACAAGCAAGCCATTTATACCTACCACTTTTTAGGGATGGATAATTTTTACGAAAAGCCGGCACTGGCCCGTCAGAACATTTTAAACGCGCTTGACCTGCTGGATAAAATTGCCCGCGAAAACCCGAATGAGATTTTGCTGGCAGCCTTCTTTCAGGCCAAGAGCGATGAACTGATCAACGTTTTTTCGGGCGCCGACTTGAGCGAGAAGACAAAAGCCATTGTTTTACTACGGCGTGTAGACCCTTCCAATGCCGCCAAGTACGATAAGCTGGCGAAGTAATCCGGGACGCACGCTACTCAGGATGTTTTCCGGTAGTTGACGATTGCCCAGGTGTTAAGCACCAGGGCAATAATAACTATAGCCGCCAGGTGCGTAGTAATGTTGTTCAAGCCGCTGCCCTTTAAAACTATCATGCGCATAACATCAATAAAATAGGTAACAGGAATAGCGTGCGAAATATACTGCGCCCATTGCGGCATACTATCGATTGGTGTAAACAGCCCCCCCATCAAATTAAAAATCATTACAAAGAAAAATGCGATGGACATAGCCTGTTGCTGTGTTTCGGCATAGGTGGAAACAAGTAAGCCGAAACCTAAAACAGCCAACAGATATACGCCTAAAAACGCATACAACAAAGGAATGCTGCCCAGTGGCACAATGCCATATACCAGGTAAGCAATAACCATACCTATGGTAAATACCACCATCCCCAATACCCAAAAGGGAATAAGCTTGCCGAGCACAAACTGATATTTTTTAATGGGGGTAACATTTATCTGCTCTATGGTTCCTATTTCTTTTTCTTTTACTATGTTAAGCGCCGACATATATCCTCCAAGCATGGTTATCAGTATAACCAATATACCGGGCACCATAAAAATGTGATAGTTAAGCAGGCTGTTAAACCTGTTAGTAGAAGTTATTTCAATTACGGGTGCGGCATTAAAGCGGGCAGGGTTGCTCCATTGCAGGCGGATATCGTTGTTATATGCGCGCAGGATGCTAGCCAGGTAAGCGCTGCCCAAATTTGCTTTGGTGCCGTTAATAGCGTTAGTGGCAATAAACAGCTTTTGCTCCCCTTCGCGTACCAGGTTTTTCTCAAAGCCAGCCGGTATCTCCAAAATTAAATCGGCCTTGTCTTTCTCAATAAGCGCCATCGCCTCTTTGTACGAGTTATCGTAACCGGCTAACCTAAAATATCCGCTGGCTGTAATTTTATCAACCATATGCTGGCTGTAGGAAGAGTGGTCATGATCCACCACTGCCAGCGAAATATTTTTAATCTCGTAATCGGCTGCCAGGGGCAACAGCAGCAGTTGAAGTACAGGCACCACAAAAATCATTGGCAGTATAGACTTATTACGGAATATCTGCCGAAACTCCTTCCTTAATAAAAAGCGAATCGTCCTCATACCATCCTGATTTTAAAATTCTTGATACTAAGGGCCGTAAAAAACAACAGCATGCCGGATAAGATCAATGTTTCGCGCCAAATTTGCTGAATCCCCAATCCCTTAATCATCACCGACTTTACTATAATGTAATACCAGCGCGAAGGCACAATGTTGGATATAACCTGCAACGGCACCGGCATGTTTTCTATTGGAAACATAAAGCCGGTAAACAGCAATGTTGGCAACATCATGCCCATCAGCGATATCATCATTGCCGCCTGCTGCGATTCGGTTTTGGTTGAAATAAGCAGTCCGATAGCAAGGCACGTAAGGATAAACAGTGTGCTTTCGGCATACAACAGTAGTAAACTGCCGTTAATGGGAAGGTCGAGCAGAAAAACACTCAGCAGCAAAATTGTGGTAAGGTTCACCAGCGAAAGGAAAAGGTAAGGTACTGCCTTACTGATAACCACCATAATAGGGTTAAACGGCGAAACCAATAAAATTTCCATGGTCCCCAACTCCTTTTCACGCACAATGGATATGGCCGTCATCATTACGCAAATCAGCATCATCACCAACGCAATAACCCCGGGCACAAAATTGGTAGCACCCTTTAGCTGCGGATTATAAAGCATGCGCACCTCGGGTATAATTCGAAGCGGCAGTTGTGCGGTTTTAAAAAGTTGTAACTGGTAATCGTTAACTATACCGGTTAGGTAATTGGTAAGCGCCGTGGCTGTGTTCGGATCGCTGGCATCGGCAATTACCTGTAACTGCGCTTTGTGAAGGTGGTCCAGGTTTTCGTTGAAATTAGCAGGGATTACAACGGCCAGTTTAATATGCCCGCTGCGGAATGCCTCATCTATCTGCTCATGGCTCATTAAACTTTCCCGGATATCGAAATAGGCGCTGGCCTTTATCTTTTGTACCAGTTGTTGCGAAGCAGCATCCTTCGCATAATCCACCACTACAATCTTCGAGTTCTTTATTTCGTTGGATAAGGCAAAACCAAATAGCAGAATTTGCGCTACCGGTATACCAAACAACATCAGCAACGTTTTAGGATCGCGGAATACGTGATGAAATTCCTTTCGTATAAAAGTCAGGAACTGTTTCATTAGTCAGCTTTTCGTTTAGCGCCTCGCGCCAGTTGATAAAATACATCCTCCATATTATTTGCCCGATATTGCCTTTTCAAATTAGCAGGTGTATCAAGTGCTTCAATCGTTCCATCCACCATAATAGATACGCGGTTACAGTATTCCGATTCGTCCATATAGTGTGTAGTTACAAAAGCTGTAACTCCCTTGGCCGAGGCTTCATAAATCAAATTCCAGAATTGTCTGCGTGTTACAGGGTCCACACCACTGGTAGGCTCATCTAAAAACACGATCTGCGGCTGGTGGATGACAGCTACTGAAAAAGCCAGTTTTTGACGCCAGCCCAACGGCAGCGATGCGACCAATTGTTTGGCTTCCTTCTGCAGCCCCAATTTGTCAATCAGTTTTTCACTTTCGTCTTTAATCTGTTTGTTGCTTAACCCGTATATGCCTGCAAAAAATTCAATGTTCTCCAGCACCGTTAAATCTTCGTACAACGAAAACTTTTGGCTCATATAGCCAATATTGCGTTTAATATCATCGCGTTGATGGTACACATCAAAACCGGCTACAGTGGCCTTTCCGGCAGTGGGTATCGAAAGCCCGCACAGCATACGCATGGCAGTAGTTTTACCTGCTCCGTTGGCACCCAGAAAGCCGAATATCTCGCCCTTATACGTTTCGAAACTTATGCCGTTAACGGCTACAAAATCGCCGAAACGTTTAGTAAGTCCTTCGGTTTTTATTACTGCTTCCGTCATTGATTTTCATTCATTAATCGGATAAAACAATCTTCAATCCCCGGTGTTATTTCCTCACAAACTGCAGCATTGTAACCCTGTTCCTTTAAATGGTTCAGTAGATTCTCCGCGGCTTGTGGCGTATCCTCTTTAAGGGTCACATGCAAAGCATCGCCAAATGGAAAGCAACTGTAGGCACCATGAAAACCGCTGATTTTTTGCTGCATCCCGTACAGGTTTTTATCGCGCAGCGCATATAGTTTCGATGGATAGGATTTTATGATGCCTGCCGGTGTATCGGTAGAAAGAATTTTTCCGCCCTGCATCAGGGCAATTCTATCGCACAGCGTGGCCTCGTCCATATAAGGTGTCGAAACCAGGATGGTAATACCCTCCTGTTTAAGCCGCTTCAGCATCTCCCAAAATTCCCTGCGCGATACCACATCTACCCCGGTAGTGGGCTCATCCAAAAACAACACCCTGGGTTTGTGTACCAAGGCACAGCACAATGCCAGCTTCTGTTTCATACCGCCCGAAAGCTGACCCGCCCTTCTGTTTTTGAAAGGCGCTATTTGTACATATATATCTTTTATTAACTCGTAGTTCTCTTCAACGGAGGTTCCAAAAACAGTAGCAAAAAAATGCAGGTTTTCCTCTACCGTTAAATCCTGATAGAGGGAAAATCGTCCCGGCATATAGCCTACGCAACCCCTTATTTCCTTGTAATTCGCAACAACATCATATCCCTCCACGCTGGCTGTTCCTTTATCGGCAAGCATCAGTGTAGTAAGTATTCTGAAGACGCTGGTTTTCCCGGCACCGTCAGGGCCAATTAACCCGAACAACTCACCCTTTTGCACCTGCAGCGAAAGATCATCCACCGCAGGCACCCGGCCCTCATTGTAGGTTTTTGTAATATGGTTTAATTCTACCGCAGCCACGTTTTAAAATTTTACTTCGGCATACATGCCTAACTTTAAAAGGCCATCATTCTTCACTCTTATTTTTAAAGCATATACCAGGTTAGCCCGTTCATCCTTGGTTTGTATGGTTTTAGGTGTAAACTCTGCCGTGCTGCTAATCCACGAAATAGTGCCCGGGTATTCCCGGTATTTATCTTTGCCGTTATCGGTAAATACCTTTACCTGTTGGTTTAATTTCAGTTGCGAAAGTTGATCGCCGGTAACATAGGCCCGCAGTATCACCGTTCCTAAATCGGCAATTTTATAAAGCGGTTTGCCGGGTGTTGCCACCTCATTGGCCTCGGCATATTTGGTAAGCACGGTGCCCTCCAGCGGATTCACCAGCCGACATTTAGCCAGTTGGTCGTTCAGTTGATCGATTTGAACCTTTAAGGGTACCGATTCCTGATTTATGGATTGGCTGGTAATTCCCAGGCTGCTTTCAAGGGCATCAATCTGTTTCTTAATTACATCAATTTGCGTGGTGGCATCATCCAGTTGTTTTTGGGTAGCGGCATCTGCCTTCACCAAATTGCTTATCCGCTGCTGTTCGCGCTGTGCCGCCTTTAATTGTTCCTGCAGGGCTGCCACCTGGCTGTTTATATCCGGCCGGCGGCTTAATGCAGCTGCTATCTGTGCTTCTACCTGCCGTTTTTTTAAATACAGCTGCGTGCTGTCAATATAGCCAATGGCATCGCCCGCATGCAGCGCTTCGCCTTCTTCAATATTCAATGCCTTGATGGTGCCTGCTGCCTCGGCAGAGATGATGGTTTCCGTAGCCTCAAAGGTACCCGAAGCATCAAATTGGCTGGTGTTGCGATTGCAGCCTGCTAAAAACAAAATACCTATGGCTGCAGTGGTTAATCTTCTCATTGCTTTTAAATTTATTTAGTTACCTGATGTAGTTTTGTAATTGTATTGCGCCATTAATAATTGTATGGTATGCACCACTTTGTTTTGCCGGGCCTGGTCTTCGGCATTTACTTTCAACACAAAATCGCTGCCGGTGATAACACCATTTGCCAATTGTGCCTGGGCCGATTCTTTTATTTGCCCGCGTAGACTTATAATGTCTTCATCGGTGCTAATCAATTCCTGCAACTTTCTTAATTCGCCATCCTGTTGCTTTAAGGCAAAATTTGTATTAAACAAAAAGGTTTCCTGTTGCACATCAAGCAAACTGCGGTTTACGTCCAGTAACTTTCTATCCTTTTTAAAGGTATAGAAGCCATTGAGCGACCATCCCAGTTTTACACCGGTCAGGTAATAACCTGCAAATTCGTTCTTAAGCATGTTTAACCCTGGCTTGGCATAACCCCCCTGAAAGAAAACGCCCAGGCGCGGAGTAGTTTTTGCCACAATCAATTTGTCCTGAAGGGCCAGGCTGCTTTTTTGCAGTTCAAACAAGGCCAACTCCGGTCGGTTTATCGTGTTATTCTCTACTATCGCTACCGGTGTTTCAAGCTTTGTGTCCTCCGCCAGGTCTTTATTTATAAACTGACCAAGCATAGCCACATAGGCAGTTCGTGTTGCCCTTAGTTCTATCTGGCGCTGGTCGGCCTTCAGCTTCTCCGCCTGCAATTCGGTAAGGTTGCTCTTAAAAGCCACACCGTTTTTGATAGCCGCCTCCATGCGGTCCATGCCCGTTTGTAGGTCTTTTTGCAGCAGCTTTACCTGCTCTTGTTGACCATCAATCAGCAACACACCAAAGTATAACTGGTTAATCCGGTCCTTAAGTTTATAAAGCTCTACTTCTAACTTTTGTTTTTCTACTTCGGCGTTAGCACTTGCAATTTTGCGTTGCGGCTCAATAAAAACAGCATCGGTAAGCGATTGGGTAACTTCACCATACATCTTGTATTGGTCTTTACTGGGTGGTTCAACAGTAATTTGTATAGGCAGGTTATCGGGCAGCGTGAGTTGGGTAACATCACTTTGGTAGGTAACCTGGCCGGTGAAGTTTACCTGCGGCAGGTATCCTTTCTTTATGTTATCAATGGTATATGCCCTGCTTTTTTCAATTAAGTCGTGTTGCTTAACTAAGGGGTATTGCTCCCTGGCCAGTTGGTAACACTGCTCCAGTGTTAGCGTTTCGGCCCTCTGTGCAAAAATTACTGCGGGCAGAAGTAAAAATACCAGTGTGTTGGGTATGCGTTTCATTATTAAAAATTTATACCTGTTTCAATAGTTTATATACTCATCGTTTGCTTAATCCAATCCGGCACCAGTAGCCGGCGTTGCTCCATCATTTTTTTAAACTCCTCCCCGGTCATCTTACCTAACATCTTTAGCATGGGTGCTGCTACAAAAGGAAAAAGGGTTAAGCCCATCATATTAACCACTAACTGCAGCGGATGGGTATTTCTTATCTCTCCCTTTTTTATTGCCTGTTCAACCTGTTGCATAAACACCGACTCCATCAATTGTGTTTCCTTCGTTAACATGCCGGCCAGCTTTGCCGGGTTGTTGTTTATTTCGTTTATCACAAATAGCGGAAGCCCCGGATTTACCAGCAGTATATCAATGTAGTAGTTCACCAGTAAATCAATTTTTTGCTGCCAGGTGGTTTGTTCGTTGTGGCTTATCAGGTAAACACCCCGCATAAATTGCTGCAGATTTTCCAGCATAATAAGGTCAAAGAGTTTTTCCTTGCTGCGGAAGTAATAATTAAGCAGGGCCAGATTAATGCCCGCTTCCTGGGCTATATCGCGGGTACGTGTTGCCTTAAATCCCTTTTGCGTAAAAACTTTACGCGCAGCTTCCTTAATGCGCTCTTCAGCGTTGGCTTCCGCTACATCTTTCTTTTTGCCGGCTTTTTTCATTACAGCACAAAAGTAAAGAGCATTAACTGCCTTAATCACCTGATTTAATCAAATGATTAATTTTAGAGTTGAAGCGTTGAATCCCTAATTTGAACCGTTGAAGGAAATGGATTATAAGCCGTTGAAAGATATACCCACCGAGAACTCGTTGGCTTTTGGTCCGCGGTCCTTTTTAAATACGTTGAGTATGCCGTAGTAGGCCGTGATGTTAAAGCTGCTGTAACCGATGCGGATGGTTGGCCCCATGCGGAACAGGCTATAATCGGGGAAGCGGCGTTCTACATATACTTTGGTACCGTTATCGTCCTTGATCTTTTGTTTGGTGTGTGCATCTACGCGGATACCGGCTTTGAAACCGATGGCAAATTTCCAGCACTGGTCCAGCTTATCGGGGTTGGTTTTGATCCGGAACTCCACCGGAATATCGACATACTGCAACGATATCTTGTTGACCTTAATAGTAGAAGCATCAGCAATTTTCTCGAAATGGATGCCTAAGGAATCTTCGATCTGGTTGCTACGGTGGTAAATATTGGAACAGCTATAACCTATACCGGGAGCAATGCTGAAACGCGAGTTTTTGATGCGGAAATCCCAGTAGAAATAGATATTGATACCGCGCGAATACCATTTGGTTTGTAAACCTGCAAAACCGGCATCGTTCTTATTATAGATCCAGTTGGTACCGAGCAGGTCGATGGCGAAACGATCTTTGGAGTATTTGTTAAATACGGCATTTACCCTATTACGCTTGGCTAATTGCTCGGCAGTAGGGGGTGTTTTTACACGACGGGCCTTTTGCACCGAATCGGGCTCGAAGGCAAAAGCCGAAACACAAAAAAACAGCAACGCAAAAGCGGTTAAATATCTCATTCCCGGTTATTAAGGTCTGTAAAAACGAGGGGCTAAAGTAAATATTTTGCGCTACTGCGGTGGTTTGGGGGTATTATTTGCGGTTTATTGGGAAAAAAGCAAGGGGAATTCGCACAAACAGGCAAAGGAAAATGGAGGGTGCCAGGATAGGGAGAGGGAGTGCTCCTCCTTGTGGTTGGCGGGACGCTCAACCACGGGGGAGGAAATCTACACCAAGGCACGAAGCACAAAAGTTTCGCAAAGCAGGTTTAAGGATACCCGCCCTACCTATTGTGGTTGGCGGCACGCGCAACCACAGCGGCATTGGTTGCTGATGGGCTAGCCCAGGTATTTACCTTCGATAGGCATACGCCGGCCCATGCCGAAGGCTTTGGGCGAAACACGCAGAATGGGTGCCATCTGGTGGCGTTTCCATTCGTTACCGTTTACCATTTTTAAAACGCGGTCTACCAGGGGTTTTTCAAACCCCATCGCTACCAGTTCGCGGGGCCCCTTTAGTTTTTCGATGTATTGAAACAACAGTTTATCCAGCACATCATATTCCGGCAAGCTATCCGAATCTTTTTGGTTGGGCCGCAACTCGGCAGACGGTGCTTTGGTTAAAATGTTAGCAGGTATTACCTCCCCGTTCCGGTTAATGTAGCGGCAGAGTTCGTACACCTGGGTTTTGTACACATCGCCCAGTACACTTATGCCACCGCACATATCGCCATACAAGGTGCCATAACCAACGGCCGCTTCGCTTTTATTGGTAGTGTTCAGCAGTATATAACCAAACTTGTTGCTAAAGGCCATCAGCAGAATGCCCCTGACACGGGCCTGCAGGTTTTCCTCGGCCACGTTAAAGGGAAGGTCTTTAAAAAAGGGTTGCAGGGTGCTTAACAGCGCTTGGTAGTTGCTTTCAATGGGCACTGTTTCGTAACGTGTGCCCAGGTTTTTACAAAGTAGTTCGGAATCGGAAACGGAGTGGCCGGATGAAAAGCCCGAGGGCAGCAACAGCGATAAAACATTTTCCTTCCCCAACGCTTCCGCAGCCAGGCACAATACTAAGGCCGAATCAATTCCACCGCTAAGGCCCAGAATAGCTTTACTGAAACCAAGCTTTTTGAAGTAATCGCGTATGCCCAACAGCAGGGCGCCATGTATCAATTCTATATGTGCCGGCACCGCAGGTTGCTCTACCGCTTTCAGATTTTCTGTATCCACCAGGGTAATCGCCTCTTCAAAAAAAGGCAGTTGTGCAGCTACTTCGCCATTCGTGTTCATGGCAATGCTTCCACCATCAAAAATCAATTCGGTTTGCGCACCTACCTGGTTTACATATAACATGGGCACCCCGTAACGCTGCACATTGGCACGTATCACTTTCATGCGCGCCTCGAAATGCGTATAGTTAAAAGGCGAAGCGGACAGGTTGATGATAATATCGGGATTACGCTTCGTTAATTCATCGAGCGGACAAACAGGATACAGCGGATTATCGTTGCCTACATTCCATACATCTTCGCATACGGTAAGGGCAATGCGCTTCCCTTTAAATACCACCGGTTCGAAATTGCGCCCCGGTTCAAAGTACCGGTATTCATCAAACACATCATACGTTGGCAATAGCGACTTATCGCGCACTTCTTTAATCCCTCCTTCGAACAATAAAAAAGCGGAGTTAAAGAGATCCTTTCCTTCCAACACAGGGTTGCGGCGCGGCGCACCAATAATTGCAGCTACCTTGTGGGTGTGCCGGGCTATTTCGTTAATAGCTGCTTCGCATTGCTGAATAAAATCGTTGAACTCCAGAAAATCGCGTGAGGGATAACCGCAGATGCTTAACTCGCTAAACACCACGAGCTCGGCACCCAGGGCTTCCGCCTTTTTAATGGCATCAATTATTTTGGATGTATTGGCCGCAAAATTGCCAACGTGGTAGTTTAACTGCGCAAGGGCTACTTTCATACAGACTGCAAAAATGGGAAATTGTTTTTAGCGATACGCGAAAAGTGAAAGCTGCAGAATACCTTCTATATTAGCCACACCACCAAAGGAACTGTGCAGTATGGATTTACAAAAGCTGGAGAAGCAAACCAACGAGATAATTGATTACTGGATCAGCGAATACAAGCGCTACGATTGGGAACAGGTGCTGGCCAAACCCAGCGAAAAAGAATGGAGTTTGGGACAGGTAGGCATCCACTTATGGATGAGCGCCAAGGGCTTCTTTTTTAAACGTGCCGAACAGTGCCTGAACCGCGAAGAAACCGTTAGCGGCAAAGGCAAAAACTTTAGCGGGCACATCATCTTTACACTGCGTATGTTTCCGCCTGCCAAATACGAAATGCCTTCGCAGGTAGCGGTAATACCCAAACAACCCGAATCGAGAGAACACCTGATTACGCGCCTGGAGGAAATTAAAGTGTTGGCGCGGGATTTCATTAAACGAATACCCAACAGCGACCCCAACCTGAAACTTCGCCACCCGTTTTTGGGCTGGCTGAATACCGCCGAATGGATATCGCTCTGCAATATTCACTTTCGCCATCATCTGCGGCAGAAAAAGCGTATTGAGGAACATTTTGGCTGGAATAAGGCCTCCTAAGCCTATTTGATGCACCTATAAACAATAGGCGGCGGGCTCATTCGTTTGGTAACAGGCAGTGCAGTTTGTAAAGGCAATAGGTTGATAACGAAGCTTATGACCTGCCTTTTAAGATTGCCGGTTTGCCCTAAACGAAATCAACTTTATATGCCAAAACCATTACTTTTGGCGCTCAAATTTAAGCTTGTGAGCTTGTTGCGATTTTTGCCTGCCCTTGTATTGCTTGTAACCACCACCGGACTGTTTGCCCAAACAGCCCCCGAAAAATGGACGCTGGAAAAATGTATTGAATACGCCAGCAAAAACAACATAGGTGTATTACAGGCCGATTTAAATACCCAGTTGAATAAAAACAATTACGTACAGAGTTACGCCAACATGCTGCCTTCTATTAACGGCGGCATCAGCAACGAGTGGAGTAACGGTAAGCAGTTTAACCTGGCGGCTTTTAAATTAACCACGCAAACTTCGGTAACCTTTGCTACGCAGTTAGGGGCCGATTTGACTCTGTTCAGCGGTTTGCAGCAAGTGCACAATGTGCTGAAGAATAAATACAATCTGCAGGCCGCCCAAATGGACCTGATGGATACCCGTAACACCATTGCGCTGAACATTACCACCGGCTTTTTGCAGGTAATGTTGGCCCGTGAAGTTTTACAGGTTTCGAAGAATCAATACGAGATCAGCAAAACGCAGAAAGAAACGATAGAAAAACGCGTGAACTCGGGTATGCTGCCCGAAACCAATTTACTGGATATTGAAGCCCAACTAGCCCGCGATGAAGCCAACATTACCAATGCCCAAAACACAGCCGATTTGGCCTTGCTGGGCCTGCGCCTTTTATTGCAACTAAAACCGGAAGATCCCTTTGATGTAGAACTGCCTGTGCTGGGTGATGATATTACCAGCCAGCAGGGAGAAAACCTGGCCTTAAGCGTTTACAATACGGCCGTAATGACACAGCCAAGCATACTGGCCGCACAGGCACGTGTAAAAAGCGCTGAATTTAGCCGTAAGATGGCCTGGGGCACCTTAAGCCCTACGCTGAGCGCCAACGGAAGTTTATACGATTACTATAACACCCAGAACAAGAGCCTGGACACCACCGTGAACGACTACGTGACCACCCCGTGGAATACGCAATACAAAGATCAGTTCCGCAAAAGTTTTTCGTTGACGCTGAGTGTGCCTATTTTCGGCAAGCTGCAACGCATTACCAATATCCAAAATGCGAAACTGCAATACCAGAATGCTTTACTGCAATTGGAAAGCAAAAAACAAAGTTTGCAGCAAACTATTTACCAGGCCGAAGCAGATGTGCGTGCCGCGGCTTCGGCTTATTTTGCCAGCAAAAAAAGTTACGATGCCAGCAAGCGGGCGTATGAAGCACAGGAAAAACGCTATACCGCCGGTGCCAGCACCAGCCTGGATTATCAGACTGCCAAAAATAATTTAGCTGCTGTAGAAAGCGATCTGGCTAAAAACAAATACACGTATATTTTTAAATCGAAGGTGCTGGATTTTTACCAGGGCAAACCAATTACGTTAAGCAAGTAGTTAATTACATTGTATGAAAAACAGGGTTTTACTTATAGTAGGTGCTGTAGTGTTAGCCGTTATAGTGCTGGGCATAGTGGGCAAAAAGAAGGGCTGGATAGGCAAGGGCGATATATCGCAGGTGGCAGTTGATAAAGCAGCCAAGCGCTCGCTTATTGAAACGGTAACTGCCAGCGGCCGCATTAATCCGCAAACCGAAGTAAAGCTGAGTTCCGAAGTATCGGGTGAGGTAATTGACCTGCGCGTAAAAGAAGGTGACTCGGTAAAACGCGGCGATTTACTGTGTGTGGTAAACCCCAGTATTTACGAGGCTGTAGTAACCCAGGTTACCGCCAGCGTAAACCAAACCCGCGCTACGCTTGCCAGTGCCAAGGCCAGCCTGATACAGGCCAAAGCCGCAGCCGATAATGCTAACCGCAACTTTGAGCGCAACGAAAAACTGCATAACGACAAGGTAATCTCGGATATGGAGTTCGAAGCCTCGCGTTTGCAACACGAACAGGCGGATGCCAACTATGCCACCGCCCAGGAACAGGTGAATGCTGCCAGCTTTAGCGTTAAAAGCGTAGAAGCGCAATTGCAACAAGCGCAGGACAACTTAAAGAAGACCAAAATTTATGCACCGATGAGCGGTATTGTATCGCTGGTGAATGTAAAACTGGGTGAACGCGTGGTAGGTACCGCACAAATGGCGGGCACCGAAATTATCCGCATTGCCGACCTTGCCAACATGCAGGCAGAAGTAGATGTGAACGAAAACGATGTATTGCGCATCAGCTTAGGCGATACGGCCGAAGTGGAGGTAGATGCCTATGTAAACAAGAAGTTTAAGGCCGTGGTTACACAGATAGCGTATTCGGCTACCAATTCCATCAATGCCATTATCAGCACCTCGCAGGCCACCAACTTTACCGTTAAACTAAGCCTGCTGAAGGATAGCTACAGCGAACTGATACAGCCGGAGATTGGCCGCAAGTATCCGTTCCGCCCCGGCATGAGCGCCACGGTGGATATTAAAACAGAATCGCGCGAGGATGTATTGACCGTTCCTATCCAAAGTGTTACCACCCGCGAAAACGAGAAGTTGAAAGAAAAAGATGCGGACCTGAGCAAGTCGGTGAAAGGCCAGCAAATAGGTAACGAGAAAAAACAATTGAAAGAAATTGTTTTTGTAGTAGTGAATGACAAGGTGGAGCAGCGTGAAGTGAAAACCGGCATACAGGACGCCAACTACATGGAAATTACCAGCGGCCTGAAAGAAGGTGAAAAAGTAGTAATGGCTCCGTTTAAGCTGATATCGAAGGTGCTGAAGGATGGCGATCTGGTAAAAGTTGTAGACGAAAAAGAGTTGTTTAAGGACCAGAAGGAAACCACGGAGTAAACAACTAAACTAACTGCTATGGGCTGGGATGATGATGACGGAGAAGGTTTCGATTTTAACTATGACGATCTTTCGCCGGAGGAAAAAGACGAGATTGAACGCGAGATGCGCGAACGCGATGAGCGCATGCACAACCACCCCCTGTACAAAAAAGCCGGTGAAATTTATGACATCGTACACTCGCTGGTAGAAAGCCTGCCGGCAGACGATGGCCGCGAAATGCTGAATGAGATACTGTTGCAGGATGCCATGATGCTGCAACCCAAAATTGCAGGCGCCATGAGCGGTGAAAGCTGGCTGCTGCATATGGAGAATGCTGCCATTGTGCGTTACCATGCCCAATCGCTGTTAACACAAACCAGCGGCTTAAAGCTGTTTATACCCGATGCGGACGAAAGCTATATTAAAGTGTTGCGCGAAGAGATGATTGAGTTTCGCCGGCTGTTTAACTTATGGGTATTAAGCTTTGCCAATTTTGAACGCGAAGAGTTTGAGGACGAGTGGGGTTTATTTATCCGCCCGCGCGATTAGGCCTCCTTATCACTATTTTTTTATAGTTGAATAAATAGTTGTAAGTTAGGATTACACTAAACCCTACCTCATGCAACAAATTATCGACACCCCCGACGAAAAGACCGCGAACCTGGAATACGCGACCTTTTGGGCGCGCTTTGGCGCCATATTTATTGACGGCCTTATATTAGGCGTTATCCAAGGTATTATATTTTTCAGCCTGGGCAATGGAGACATTCAACATCCCGGGGCTTTTGCACGCCTGGTGGCTATTGTATTACAGCTATTGTATTTTACGCTTATGGAATCTTCCGAAAGGCAGGCCACGATCGGCAAAATAGCTGTAGGTATTAAGGTAGGCGATGAAAACGGCGACCGTATCAGTTACGGAAAAGCGCTGGGCCGTTACCTGGGCAAACTATTATCTACCCTTATCCTTTTAATCGGCTATCTGATGGTACTGTGGGATGATAAAAAGCAAGCGCTGCACGATAAGCTGGCCAACACCTACGTGTATAACGCCAGGTAATCAGATAAGCCCGCGGCTCTTCAGCTCCAGGTATTTATTTACGGTATTTACAGTCAGGTCCTGCGGTTTAGTAAGGACACTGTAGATACCGTATTGTTTTAGTTCCCATACCAACTGCTGTTTTTCGTAGATATATTTTTGGGCAATGGCCTGCGTGTAGACCTCCTCCATGGTAGGCGTTGGATGCGGGGCTGCCAGCGAATCAACCTCCGTGTTCTCAAAGAACACCACCACCAGCAGGTGTTTCTGGTTTATTTTACGCAACAAAGGCAACACGCGTTGTAATGCATACGAACTTTCGAAATTGGTAAAGAACACCAACAGGCTGCGGCTTTTAATATTATTGCGCAGTGCCATATACAGCAGCTCATAGTTTGCCTCTACAAAACGTTCCTTTTCCTTATAAAGCGCATCCAGAATTTTGCGCAGTTGCAGCCTGCCCCTGTCAGCTGGTAAAATAGTATTTGGTTTATCGGAGAAGGTAACCAGGCCGGCCTTATCCTGACGGTTAAGCGCTACATTGCTTAATACCAGCGAGGTATTGATGGCATAGTCCAGCAGGCTTAAGCCGCCGAAAGGCATTTTCATTACACGGCTTTTATCAATCACCGTATAAATGCTCTGGGCTTTTTCGTCTTCGTATTGATTTACCATCAGGTCGCTGCGGCGGCCTGTGGCTTTCCAGTTCACGCTGCGGTAATCATCGCCCTGCACATAGTTTTTGATTTGCTCGAACTCGTAACTGTGCCCTATACGGCGCAGTTTTTTAATCCCCTGCTCGTTGGTACTGCGGTTAAAGCTTTTAATCTCGTGCTTCTTCATTTCGGCGATGGAAGGATAGACCCCTACCACCTGCGGCCCGGTAATAACGATGCGCCGTTGCACAAAACCTACCAAGGATGAGACGAACACATACAAGTTGCCAAACTTATACTCGCCCCGCTCCACCGGCCGGAAGGGATGTTTGTGCACCATTTGTTCGGCGGGCTTTAACTGCATGTTTAATGTAAAACTGCGCAGTTGTAACTGATCAGGCAGTTCATCCAACACCTGCACCTGCAAGCGCATCGGCGATAGATTATGTATGGTGTAAGTAATGATGGTTTCCTGCCCGTTGCTGAGCACCGCACCTATTCCCCGGCTGCCTTTTACCTGCATCTGGTTGCCGAATACCATCCAGGCATCGGCGGCTGTAAACAGCAGCACCAACACCAGTACTACTACCGCTACGGCAATAAGCCCCTGGTTGGTATAACCCAGCACAAACAACAGCATTACCGCTGCCCACGCCAGGAAGAACCTTGTAGTAAGATAGAAACCGGAGAAGAAGCTACGCATTATCTTGGCACTTCAATGCTGTTAATAATCTGCTTTATTACGTCCTCGGCCTGTACGTTTTCCATTTCCTTTTCGGGTGTTAGGATGATACGGTGATTAAGTACCGGATAAGCCATAGCCTGAATATCGTCGGGTGTAACAAAATCGCGGCCCTGTATACCTGCGTAGGCTTTGCTGGCCTTCATAATAGCCAGCGATGCACGCGGCGAGGCGCCTAAAAACAAATCGCCGTTGTTGCGGGTTTGGTAAACGATCTGCGCGATGTAATCCAGCAGTTCATCCTTTATGTGGATGTGGCGCACAATGTTTTGGCATTGGTGCAACTGCAACTGGTTTACAACCGGCGCTACGGTTGCAGCCAGTTCAAGATTAAAGTCTTCGCGGAAGCGTCGTAGAATTTCCTTTTCCTGCTGCAGCGTAGGGTAATTGATTTTAACGCGGAACAGGAAACGGTCTAACTGTGCTTCCGGCAGGCGGTAGGTTCCCTCCTGCTCAATAGGGTTTTGTGTAGCCAGTACGATAAAGGGAAAATCCATTTTATGGGTTTGCCCGTCGATAGTTAGCTGGCGTTCCTCCATTACCTCAAACAAGGCCGCCTGCGTTTTTGCGGGCGCGCGGTTAATTTCATCGGCCAGTATAATGCTTGAAAACAGCGGCCCTTTTTTGAAGGTAAATTCCGCGAGTTTCATATTATATACGTTGGTACCGGTTAAGTCGGTTGGCATTAAATCGGGCGTAAACTGTATGCGCGAAAAGCCTACCGATAGGGTACGCGCCATTAACTTGGCGGTTAAGGTTTTTGCTACGCCCGGTACACCTTCCAGCAAAATGTGCCCATTGGTAAGTATACCGGTAATAATCAGGTCAATCATATGCTCCTGGCCTACTACTACTTTCTCCAGTTCCGTTTTCATGCGGTTAACGGTATCTGCCAGTAGTTGCAGTTGCTGCTGGTGCTCCGTGCCGGTTAATTCTGTTTCCATATGCGTTAATTACATTTGTTATAAAAGTTCTGTAAAGTATGATGAAACTCCATCAGTGTTTCGTCGGCAATGCCATGCGAGCGCGAGATCCAGGCATGTAGTTTAAAGATAGATTCAATTTCGCTGACAGGCACTTTTGATTTTTTTGCCAGCCGCTCTATATCCGCGGGCTGCCATTCCTTTGCCGCAATATTATACCGGTTGCGCACAAAGGTTAAAAAGAACTTCATTTTGTGTTGTGCCACCGCGCCGTGGTTCTTCTGGAAAAAGTACAAATTGCTGATGGTGCTGATATAGGAAAGCGATGTATTCACATTCGGCTCCTGCACTTCGATAACGCGCTGCCTGCGGCGCGCCACAAATATTAAATACAACAGCGCACCCAGCAATAACATATACCAGGCATAACGCAAGCCGGGCTGCGAAAGAATGTAGCTGAGCGGTGTACTATCTTTATTCTTATCGCGGTTGTTGTTTTGAAATTTCGGTAACTGACTGTATTCGTCCCAGATGATTTTACCGGGCAACAGATGCGAGAACACGCCCTCGGCATACCGGAGGCCGGTGGTATCTTTCAAAAAGAAATTGGTAAACAGAACAGGTGAGGTATGCAGATACAGGCGGCCCGCACCATGTTGCAGGTAGGCAAAGTTGGCATAGCCCTCGTTCATAAAACCTGCTGCTACAAACGAGCCCTGCTTACCGCAGAACAAAGATCCGTTTAAACAATACCAGTTATACATCTGCTTCTGGTTGTGCATGCTTACGCTAAATGTGTAACCGCTATCGGTGCGAAGCGAAGGATGATAAAAATTAACGCGCACTACCGAATCGAAGTAATCATAATAGGTGTAGTATTCGCCGCAGGAACCTTCGTAGGCCTGGTAAACCAACCGCTCGGGCACATAATGGCTGGCTACTATTACATTGTTGCCACGGGCTATAAAGGCTGCAAGTGCTTCGGCATCTTCGCGGTTTACGTACATGCTGCCGCCCAGGAAGATATAATTATAACCGCTGCGGTATTTATTGGTGTCCTTCAAAAATTCGCGCAGCGGTTTATTAACCGTAATAATGGGGCCATGCTGTTTTTCGAGCAGTTTGTATAAAAATTTTGAGCCGTAAGGTTGCTCGCTGTCGGCTTTAAAGGTTTCTTTCCAATTGAAATGCTCCCTGCCCTTCTTACCACTGAAATACCAGTAAACGCCGCCCAGCAATAGCGCCAGCAGCACCCCCGCCAATATTATTCCGCGTTTGTTATTCATAGCCCCCCTGTGTTTAAAAGTTGACTGAATAACTGTTCGGCCTGCTGCATATGGGCTTCGTCCGGTTCCACATCGCCATACCAGGCCACTTCAAACAACAGTGTTGCTTTGCGTATTTCGGCAATCCGCGGGTGACTTTTGAGTTCGCGCAGGTAGTGGTAGTTGGTCTTTTCCTTCCGCCATTTTATCAATCCCTGCTCCCGATACTGTGCGATCATTAACAGATAATAATACCGCAGCGCCAGCTTATAGTTTTTGGCCGCCAGGGCTTGTTGCAACAGTTTATACAGCGCCGAACGTTCGGTCAGCTCCTCTTCTGCTACCGTAACTGTTTCGGGTTTGGCGGGGTCCTTCGTACGTTTGCCGAATCCGCCGATGTCCTTAAACAAAAAGAATAGAATAGCCAGCACGATTGCTGCGGCAATGGCTATCAGCACTATTTGAAACGCCCGCGAGGGAGCCGCGTGTTTATAGTTGTCTGACGCTACCTCTTCCTCATCCTCGTCCTTCGCGTGGCCCGGTTTGCCTTCTCCCCCACCACCCGGCTGTTGTTGCTGAAGCTTCTTCTTTGCTTTCTTTTGAGCTTGCTCGTCGGTTTCTTCGTCGTAGGTTTGGCCATTTACTACCTTATCCCATTCCGCCTTATCGAAGTGCTGCACCGTTAAACTATCGGCCAGGTACGTTTCCCGTTCCGCATAGGTTGGTTCTGTTTCCTCGCTTTCTGTTTCTCCCAAATCAAGGGTGATGGAATCGCTCCATTCCTGCGCAAAAGCAGGAGCAGCAACGGCCATTAAAAAGCAGGTAAAAAACAGCCAACGTTTATGCATGTGCTGAGGTGGCTGTTTTTAAGAGTTGCAGTTTCTTGCGCAGGTCGCCGGCGGTTAGCACCTCGTTGCCCGCATAATAAAACACCATAATACAAATTAACCCGAAGGTTATAACCAGTAAAGAGCAGGTAGCCTGTATTACCATGGTCGCTATCTCGAGTGCTTTAGCCAGGTATTGAAGATCGGGTGGCAGGTTCATTTGAATGGCCTGGTAGTAGAGCCAGTATAGCGGCGATACGGCGGCCATAGAAAATGCAATGGTGATGGTCATTAACATCAGGAACAGCCCCAGCGAACGGCCGAACAATACGGATACCATGCTAAAAAAAGGTCCGATGGCCAGTGGCAGCAGCACCTGCCGGTTATGCGCCGTGTAGTTAAGCAATAACAGATAAGGAATAAAAATGCCCAGCAGCAAAACGGCGGCCATGCTGCCGATAAAAATAAAGTAGTTAATAGCGGCTGATACAAACAGGGCATTTACCAAACCTGCGATGTAGTAAACAGCGCCGGCCTGTTTATTACCGGGCACCGCTTTAAACAAAAAGTGATTGATGCCAAACAACAGCAGCGCTAACACGGCAATACATACGGCCAGGTAGGTTTGATCGGTATAGGCAAAAAAGCGGAACACGCGGGCCATCAGCGATTGTAGAAAATAGCCCGGCGTATCTGCCGAAAATTCGGGGGCGGGTTGCCAATAAAAGCAGGTAATGCCAATAATTATGGCGGCCGGCACAACCAGCATCATCAGGCGGCCCACTAAATTTTGAAATACATAAAAGGCATCCTGAAAAACCTCGGCGTTGGATTTAACCGCAGTAAATACGGGAGCAGTACGGCTGGTGGCAGCAATTTTTATATCCTGCATGGGCTCGCTAAAACCACGGCGCGACCTGAGAAAAGGATATACGATAAAGTAACCCACAATAAACGCTAATGACACCAGGATGAATAAAATGCGAACCACTGTAGGCGCTTCGGTGTAACGGGTTAAAAAGCCTTCTACAAACGCCGCTGTAATAAAGATGGGCACCGTGCCCAGCAACAATTTTACCGAGCGCGAAGCGGCAATAAAGAACGATTGCGTACGGGTATAGGTGCCCGGCAGTACCAGCCCGCGTGCCAGCGTTAAGCCTGCGCCTGCAGCAATTATTACTGCGGAAATTTCGAGCGTGCCGTGCAGCCAGATGGCCAGCATGGACTCGCCCAACAAACCGTGCTGATAAAAGAAATGCTGAAAGGTACCAACCATGATGCCGTTATATAGTAACATGGAGAGGGTGCCAAGACCAAACAACAAGCCCGACATATACACTAAAAACGATACATACAGGTTGTTAACCGTAATTTGAAGAAACATACCGGTAGGCGCACTGGCCTTGTAAACTGCCATAGGGTCGCCGCTATTGATATATTCCTTGGTCATTCGTATATACGATTCGCCGAGGATAGAGGAAGCAAAGTCGGGGTCGTTGGCACTGCTAACCACACCTATTACCACAGCCAGCAAAAAAACCAGCAGCGATACAATTAACTCCCATTTACAATAGATAACAACTTGTGGTAATTCTTCTTTCCAGTAACTTACAAAACTGGCCCATTTACTGCGGCGGCGGGTATAGATAAGTCCGAAGAACTTCATAGCCGCCTGGTTGAGGTAAACGGTTATATAACGGTGGGCGAAAAAAGTGCGTGCATAGGAAAGATCATCTACCAGCTGTACAAATAAACTGCTAAGCTTATCCGTATCTTTTTCTTTACCGGCCAGAATTTGCTCCGCCTCCAGCCATTTTTCTTTATTTTGTTCTATGAACTTAGATTCTTTCATTGGTTACTGCGAATAAATCTAAAAAAGGCCTGAGATGAAAACAATTTCTATCAATACTACACAAAATGTATTAATTGAGTATGAGATTGCCCTGGTGCGCGACCGCATTTTTGCGTATCTGATTGACGGTCTGGTTATTTTCCTCATCTGCCTGGGTTTATCCTTCGTGTTTTCCATTTTCTCTGCCTCTTCTTCCACGGTGCTCGCCTTTATATGGTTATTGGTTTTTGTATTTTATAACCTGGTTATGGAATACTTTATGAACGGCCAAACCATAGGAAAAAAAGCTATGCGTTTACAGGTGCTCAAAATTTCAGGCGAGGAAGCGACCTTAACAGATTACATAACCCGCTGGGCCTTCCGCCTGGTAGATATTTATCTATCGCTGGGCTCTATTGCCAGTATGCTGGTAAGCAGCAGCGAAAAAGGGCAGCGTATAGGGGATGTGGTGGCCAATACAGCGGTTATCTATAAACGCCCCAGCCGCGATGTTTCGGTGCGGCAGATTGTACATGCCTACGACAATAAAAATTACCGGGTAACCTATCCCGATGCCCGGAATTTCAGCGACCAGGAGATGCTGATATTGAAGTCGGTATTGGAGCGCACCGAAAAATACCACAATGCCGCCCACGAAGACGTGCTGCTGGAAACCGCCGAAATAGTAAAGGAAAGACTGGGGCTAAACGGCCGCATTAATGATAGCCGCACCTTTTTAAAAACCGTGCTGGTAGATTACATCGTGCTTACCCGTTAGTTACCGCAATATTTCAATTTTGGTATAACCACGCTGCGCACCGGCCTTTACCTCCACCATATACATACCACCGGGCAGGGTTAACTGCACCTGCTGCTGAAAGGTGCCTTTCTGTTGCCAGGTTTTTTGCCACAGCACCTGGCCTAACAAATTATAGACGGTTGCTTCCAGCAATGGTTCTCCTTCGTTGTTTCCGGAAATAGTAAAACCACCGTTGGATGGATTAGGCGACACGGTAAATTGTAATTGCTGCAATGCTGTTATATCACTTGCACCGCAGTTTTGACCAACCGTTACCATTTGCTGCACTAAAGCTGTATCACTTACAACGCCACAAATTTCTATGGCTTGCAATTTCACCGTATACACACCCGGTGCACTATAGGTATGGCATACCTGCTGGCTATCGTGCTGTTCAACCGCGCCCTCACCAAACAACCAATTGCTATGCTGCGTATGCTGGCTCTTATTTTCGAAACAGATAGTACAGCCCACCAAAGCACTTAGTGAATCAGCCAATGCAAACTGTGCTACCGGTGGTTTAGTAATAGCGGAACTTACATACACCTTCTGCGAGGTATTCACGCAACCGTTTACATCTGATATAGCTAACAGATACGCGCCTTCCCCGGCGGGATTAACCACCAGGGTGGAGTTGTTAGATAAAACAGTGCCTAGCGTATCCATCCAAATGTAAACGCCACTGCCCGTTCCATATAAAGCTACGGGTCCTTCGCAACGCACCGTATCGCAGCACGCGGTTACTATAGGCAATGGATAAACCGTAAATTTTACAGGGCTTGAATAAACCGTATCCTCCGTTACACAACCATAAGTAGAAACCAGCATACAATACACGCTGTCCGCATCCGCAGCGCTGGTAACAAAAATACTGTCGGTTGCATTGGCATACACACCATTCTTATACCAGTAGTAACTGCCGGTAGAACCACCGTATTGCGAACTTGCCACCAGCGTAGGTGCCACCCCGGCACAAAAGGCTGTATCATCGGCCATCACGTGTATGGTTGGTGTTACCACCTGGGTAACCAATATGGTTATTGAATCGCTTAACTGCGCCGGCACTACACATGTTTTGTTGGAAACCACTGTGCAGCGCACCGTAGTGGTTTGGTTAACACTGTTTGCCGTAAAGGTGTTTCCGTTAATTAAACCGGGAGCACCCGACCAACTATACGTTGCAGCCGAATCGCCGGTGTAATTGGCAGTTAGCAACACCTGCGAGGTTTGCCCCGTACAAATGGCATTAGGCGTTGCGCTTAAGGAAAGGTTGGCTGTTGTTATACCATATATAGTTTTGGTTAAACTGCTGCTTGTGGTAATTACCGGCGGACAAACACTGCTGCCATAATAACTAATAGTTAAACGAAAATCGGCCGCGCCACAGGTTGTAGTTTCTGAGTAAAAATTATCGGCACCACTTTTAACCAACACATTATTTTTATACCAGTTATAAGTAACCGTAGCACCACCACCGGGTATCTGGTTATCGGTAGTAAGGGTAATAGGCGTGCCTGTGGCTACTGTATCGCTGCCGCTATAATTAATTACCGGCGGCACATGAAAGTAATACGCATTACTAATGGCGCTGCTGCAACTGCTGTTACTGCAATTGCTGCTGCTGCGCATATTCCAGCGATATACCATGCCTGGTTGTAGGGGATTGCCAATGTCAAGCGGCATGCCGGTGTTGGTAGTGCAGGTATCTAAAATAAGGTTAGCCGAACCGAAAGGATATTTACTGCAATACACCTGGTAATAAGGTGCAGTAGCATTCCATGTTAAGGGGGCGCCTAAATAGGTGGCCGTACCTGCCCCGCAGCCGGTAGTTCCAAAACCCGGTGTAGGCAATGCCGGGATATAACAGGTTATGGTAATGGGGAGTGAACGGACATTATTCAACTCATCGCTTTCTGCGACTGCCAGCCCGTTATCGGCCCGTAGCAACAAATAATAATTACCGGGTGCCGTAGCAGTTGAAGTGCTGACAGCATTATTTAAAACGGATGAAACACCACCGGGGGCTAATACACCAAAGCCCGAAATTGCACCGAGATAAGTATCTGTGCCCGTATTTAACAAGGTATCGGTGCTTAACCAAACACCTACGGTATTAGCAGATGAACTGCCTACACCTGCATTTGTTTCGGAGCAGGAAACGGCAAACGAAGCCCCGGCTGCAACAGTGGCCGGTGCGCTGGCGGAACCGGCTGTTATCATTAAATCGGGCAGGGTGTATTGGGCGCAAATCGTAAAATCAGTACCTGCGGTATTGCCTGTATAATCGTACACCCGCACAAAGTAGGTAGTGCCGGCGGTTAACGAAGCGCTAATGCTTTCCTCTCCTCCGGCACCCGTACCATCAGCACAGGCTATAAGTGTAAAGTTGGGACAGGCACCGCTATATAATCCCATTACACAATTAGTAGAAGTGCCTGACTGGCAGGTAAGCGTTACATTACTTTGATTAGGCGTAATGGTATACCAAACATCCAAAGCAGAGGCAGCCGTATTACCCGAACAACTTGCAGGCGCTATGGATTGCGTAGCCAAACAAACATCGCCATTGGTAACGGTGCAGGCGTTCCCTACAGCTAATGTGGCAGGCGAATAGCAGGAGTTATTAGCCGGTGCCGCCGTGCAGCCTGCCGGCTGTCCGTAACACAGTGTAAGATTGCCCGGTGTATAGTAATGGTCCAGTATCCAGGTATATAACTGCCCTTGCTGTGCCCAGCGGTGCGAACCCCACTGGCACATACCGCGCCAGTGTCCGCTGGCTGTTGCCCCCGCGCAAACAGCATCGCTTACACAAGGCCAAACAGGAGCACCGCAGGTTGTGCAGCCTGTATATCCGTTACCGCAACCAAAATTATTTGTTTCGGCAGCATACTCACTAAAGGCAATGGCATTGCTGCCATCAACTAAAACTTCACCTGCGGTAGCAGCTGCCGCATTTACCGTATAACTGCTGGTAGTAGTACCGTTCCAATGCTGCTTACAGGGGTACGCTACAATATCGTAGTTGGCGTTCATGGGATGGTTAACCCAATAAGCCCCATAGGTGCGATAGGCCACAGCGCCTGCTTTCAGCGATTCATCATTCCAGGAGGCTATCCATTCATCATCCAAGCCCGTGCTTACGTAATTTTCCATGCTTAACTGCACAATAGCAATACAGCCCGAGCAGGAGGTACAGGGCAGGCTATTGCCCCCGGTGTTTAAACGCACCACCTGCGGCACAGTGCAGCTTAAGCCACCCTGTGCTGCGGCAGCCGCCGGAGATGGTTCCGGCACTTCGGAAGTTGTAAGCGGTTCAGCATTTACAAGTTTATGCTGCCAGGTTTGTGTGCTTGTACCGCTTCCCGGTTGCAGTGCAATTTTTAATTGCAGGTTATCCTCGTATAAAGGCAGGTTGGCATAGGTATAGGCTGTATAACCTGCGTGGCTTACCTGCACAGTACACCGCTGCGGAGTTAATCCATCGGCATTGTGTGGCGTATATACGGAAGATGTAAGGCTGAAAAAACCTGTTTCATCGGTACTGGCAGATAGTCCCGTATTGGTTTGTATAGTAGTGTTGGCTAAGGGCAATTGTGTTTCGGCATCCACCACATAACCGCTGATGACGGCCTGCTTTTGGGGCAAAGTCCAACCGGTCTTTGTTTCAGGGTCCAGTTGAACTGTTAAGCGCAACAACTGTTCGGCATGTATAGTATACCGCGCCACCTGTGTTTTAAAACCATCGGCTGTGCACGTAAGGATATACTCGCCCGCCTCCGGCAACAATTCCAGGCGCATACCTGCGGGTATGGTGTTCAGGTAATTAGAAGGACCTTGTAACCGGATAGTTGCAGAGATGGATACGCCGGTTTGACTATTTACCACACTTACACGGAAATTTCCTGAGGCAGCATATAATGCTCCATTAAAACAACAGAAAAGCCAAACTATAAGAGCAAGTGGTATACGCATCAGAAATTTCACATTACATACTTTCAAAATGCAATTCTTCGGCACCTTTATTCCAGATGCGCTCGCCAAGTTCCTTCAGCAAGGGGAGGTCCTCATCGTATACCACGGCAAAAATATTCGCGGCATCCAGCAATTTGCCTTCACCATAAAATATACCCATACACTTAGCTACCTTATTGCGCTCGGGGTATAGTGGCCCAATGGCTATTTCGCCGGGCTTGGCGAATACAGTGGAATTTTCCTGCAGAATATCAATTACCGGTGCGTCCTCCGTCCAAATCTCCTCACCCGACACGCGGGCCTGTTTAAATACACGCTTAAAAGGCATTTGCTCCTGCATAGCCAGGCGTGTTACGGGAGCATCGTTGTAATAGCGGAAGCGGATAGTTTTATTATCGGATGTTTTAAGAAGAAAACCGGGCATGGGCAAACATTTAAATCAACGATACCGGACATTAGCCAACAACACTAATTTACGAAATCTGCTTTTAATGCCTCTGCCATAAATAAAAAACGCTGCCCATAAGACAGCGTTTTAAAAAGATGCAGGCAATTTTAGTTCGCCATTTCGCTCATAAACTTGATACGCACCAGGCGCAGGTCATCCATTTCCACGTTATCGCCTTCAAACTCGTTGTAAGCATCATCGATGCTGCCACTTTCGTGGGTACGGAAGAAATCGTAGATATAACCTAACAACTCCTCATCGTACTTCTCGTTCAGGTAGTAATCCATGTTCAGCTTGGTGCCGCTGTTTACAATGGTTTCCAGTTCGGTTATTAGGTCCTGGCGTTTCATGCCCAGCGTTTTGGCAATTTCATCCACACCAATCCGCTTATCAATAGCCTGTATAATTTTGATCTTATCGGCTCCTTTGCTGGCAACGCCTTTTACTACAAAGTCCGTTGGGCGGTCAATATCATTGTCCTCCACGTACTTCTTAATCATCTCCACAAACTTCTTACCGTAGCGGTCGGCCTTACCTTTACTTACCCCGGTAATGTTTGTCAACTCATCGAGCGTAATAGGGTATTTGGTGGCCATTTCCTCCAGCGAGAAATCCTGGAAGATTACATAAGGCGGTAAATTGTTTGCCTTACCCACCTGCTTGCGCAGGTCCTTCAGCATGTTCAGCATGGCAGGGTCCAGCACGGCTCTTGCACCGCTGTCTTCCACCACTACTTCGCTTCCATCGTCCTCGTAATTATGGTTGATGCTTACCTTAATAGTAAATGGTTTCTTCGCATACTCCTTGCCTTTGGTGGTAACCTTCAGCACGCCGTACTCTTCAATGTCCTTATCAATAAGGCCCAGCATCATGGCATTGCGCATTACCGAGTTCCAGTGATGTTCGTCCTTATCGCTGCCTTTGCCGAATAGTTCGTGTTTATCGTATTTAAAGTCGGTGAGTTCCTTGGCCTTTTTACCGGTCAAAAACTTAACCATGTAAGGCAAATCGTGGTTTTCCTTCACTGCCTTAATACTATCAATAGCCAGTTTGGTATCGGCTGTAACGTCGACCTTTTCCTTTGGGTTACGACAGTTGTCGCACATTTTATTGCAATGCGCGGCATCAAACTCCTCCCCAAAATAATGCAGTATAAACTTGCGGCGGCATTCCGCGCTTTCAATGTACGCCACACTTTCATTAATCAACTGAATATTGCGGTCGCGTTCTGCCACGGTTTTATCGCGTAAAAGCTTCTCCAGCTTGCCGATATCCTTGTAGGAGAAATATACCACGCAGTCGCCTTCCAGTCCATCACGTCCGGCACGGCCGGTTTCCTGGTAGTAGTTTTCCAGGCTTTTGGGTATATCATAGTGAATAATGAAGCGGATATCCGGTTTATCGATACCCATACCAAAGGCAATGGTGGCAACAATTACATCAAGCTCCTCCATCAAGAAGGCATCCTGGGTTTGGGTGCGCACCTTGCCATCTAAACCGGCATGGTAAGCACCGGCCTTGATACCGTTGGCCCGCAACACCTGCGAAAGCTCATCAGCCGTTTTGCGGTTAATTACATATACAATGCCGCTTTTACCCTGGCGCTGCTTAATAAACTGCACCATGTTTTTAATGGCCAGTTGCGGGGTTTTCTTGGGGCGTATTTCGTAATACAGGTTGGCGCGGTTAAACGAGCTTACAAAAACGTTGGGTTTGCGCAACTCCAGCGTTTTAACAATATCGTTCTGCACTTTAGGTGTAGCCGTTGCGGTAAGGGCTATGATGGGGAATTCCTGCTCAATAGCCTCTATAATTTCGCGAATACGGCGGTATTCAGGTCTAAAATCGTGCCCCCATTCCGATATACAGTGGGCTTCGTCCACGGCTATAAAGCTCACCTTTACCTCCTTAAACAGGTCAATGGTGTCTTCTTTGGTTAAGGTTTCAGGCGCTACATACAGCATTTTGGTGCGTCCGCTGCGGATATCCTTGATAACCGCCGTGCGCTCGCTGCGGCTAAGGCTGCTGTTTAAAAAGTGGGCTATATGATCTTTACTGCTGTAATTGCGCACCAGGTCAACCTGGTTTTTCATTAGGGCAATCAGCGGTGATATAATGATAGCCACCCCCTCGCTCATGATGGCGGGCAGCTGATAGCATAACGACTTACCGCCGCCGGTAGGCATTATTACAAAGGTATCTTTACCGGCCAGCAGCGATTTGATGATCTTCTCCTGGTTACCTTTAAACTTATTAAATCCAAAATATTCCTGAAGCGCATCGGTAAGCTCCATGGTACCTACTTCCATAATCCGATTTTTGTGATCAATTTAACGTATAACTACAACCGATAGTTTTATCTTTTTTTTAACCGCAAGTAATTTACTAAGACTTTTTAAAAAAAGGATGGCGAATTTACGAATCTGTTTTAAAGCACGCTGCTTTATTTACTTTTGCGCCCTTGCTTAACAAAACTTATAGCGGAATGGGCAGCGTATATGTTGCAATAATGGCAGGTGGCATTGGCAGCCGGTTTTGGCCCGAAAGCCGCACCGCAAGGCCCAAGCAATTTCTCGACATACTGAATACAGGTAAAACCTTGATACAGTTAACGTACGAGCGTTTTTTGAAGTTGGTTCCCAAAGAGAATATCTATGTGGTTACCAATACCGAATACGATGCACTGGTTAAGGAACAACTGCCCGAACTTGCTGACCATCAAATATTAAGAGAGCCAGTGCGCCGCAATACAGCGCCCTGCATTACGTACGCCTGCGATAAGATATACACCAAAGACAAAGACGCTACCATTATTATAACACCGGCCGATCATCTTGTTTTGAATGAAGATAAGTTTGTAGCCGTAATTGATAAGTGCATCGACTTTGTAAGTAACAATACCTTTCTTGTAACATTAGGTGTTAAGCCAACCAAACCGGCAACGGGTTACGGCTATATACAGTTTGAAGACGAACACTCCCCGGATGGTTTTTACCGTGTTAAAACCTTTACCGAAAAGCCTACACTGGAAATAGCCAAAACATTTTTGAAAAGCGGCGACTTTTTGTGGAACTCAGGCATGTTTGTTTGGAAGGCTAAAACCATTCTGGAAGCTATCCGCAAACATTTACCTGAAATTGGCGATGCATTTAAAGACGGTGCCAATTACTACAATACACCCGACGAACAGAAGTTCATTTCAACGGCTTACTCACAGTGCACCAATATCTCCATTGACTATGGTGTAATGGAAAAAGCAGAGAACGTTTTTACCATACCTGCCGAATTCGGCTGGAGTGATATTGGCACCTGGGATTCGTTGTATGATGTATATGAACACGACTACCTTGGAAATGCCGTATCAGGCAAAAACGTAAAGATTTACGATGCCGCCCATAACATGGTGATGGTACCCGACAACAAGCTGGTAGTAATACAAGGTCTGGATGGTTACTGCGTGGTGGACACCAAAGATGTGCTGCTGATTTGTGAGAAAAACAAGGAAGAAGAGATAAAGCGCATTACCGTTGACCTGAAGGTGGCTGATCTTGATAAGTATCTCTAAATACTAAGAATGACCGCTAAAGTTGTAAGTTACAACTTTTAAATCACTCCTGCATTTTGTATTTTGCGGGTCTCAGCTATGAATTTCCCATCCAATATAAATTCGAAATTACCCAATGTTGGCACTACCATTTTTACGGTAATGAGTGCACTGGCGCGCGAACACAATGCCATCAATCTGTCGCAGGGTTTTCCTGATTTTAATCCGCACCCGTTGTTGCAGGAGGCCATGGACAAAGCCATGCGCAACAACCAGAACCAATATGCGCTAATGGCCGGCAATTTGCTACTGCGCGAACGCATAGCGGAAAAAACCCATGAACTATACGGTGTAAACGTTAGCCCGGAAACCGAAATTACAGTTACCGCCGGTGGCACCCAGGCCATCTTTACCGCCATACTGGCCACCCTGCGCGAAGACGATGAGGTAATCATGTTTGCCCCGGCCTACGATAGTTATACCCCGGCCATTGAACTGGCGGGAGGCAAGGCCATTTATTATGATATGGAAGCCCCCGATTACCATATCGACTGGCAAAAGGTAAAGCGCCTGATTAACCAGCGCACGCGCATGATTGTGATTAATACGCCGCACAATCCCTCGGGCACTATTTTAAATAAGTCGGACCTGCTGCATTTGGAGAAGCTGACCAAGGACTCGGATATTATTATTTTAAGTGATGAGGTTTACGAGCACATTATTTATGATAATGCCGAACACGAAAGCGTTTTGCGCTACCCTAAACTGGCAGAAAGGGCTTTTGTAATTTCCTCGTTCGGTAAAACCTACCATTGCACCGGCTGGAAGGTGGGCTATTGTATTGCCCCTGAAAACCTGATGAAGGAATTCCGCAAGGTGCATCAGTTTAACGTGTTTAGTGTTAACTCGGTGGCACAGGCTGCTTTTGCCGATATCCTCCCTAATAAAGATTTATACCTGGAGTTAAGCGCATTCTACCAGCAAAAGCGCGACTTCTTCCGCAGCGCTATACAGTCGTCGCGTTTTAAATTATTAAAATGCGAAGGCACGTATTTTCAACTGGCCGCCTATAACCGTATCAGCGAAGAACGCGACACCGACTTTACCAAGCGCATGACCCGCGATATGGGTGTTGCCGCTATACCGGTATCGGTGTTCTACCGGCATAATGTAGATAACAGCGTGGTGCGTTTTTGCTTTGCCAAAGAAGAAGACACGCTGAAAAAAGCAGCCGATAAGATTTTGAAGATGTAACTGTATCTTTGCAGTTATGACTCCCCTGCATGTAACACTTATTCAATCCAACTTACATTGGGAAAACATTCCCGCCAACCTGGCTATGTTTTCGCAGAAAATTGCGGCGATAAAAGAAGCTACGGATGTAATTGTGTTACCCGAAATGTTCAGCACGGGTTTTAGCATGCGCGCCGCGGAATTAGCCGAACCAATGGATGGCAGTGCTGTGCAATGGATGCAAAAAACCGCCGCCGAAAAAAATTGTGTAATCACGGGCAGCCTTATTATTGAAGAGGCCGGCGACTACTTTAACCGCCTGGTTTGGATGCGGCCCGATGGCACCTTTGACACCTACGACAAGCGCCACCTGTTTTCGCTGGGGGGCGAAGAAAAGACGTATACTGCGGGCACCGCACCACTAGTGGTAACTATAAAAGGCTGGCGCGTTCGTCCGCTGATCTGTTACGATCTGCGCTTTCCGGTTTGGAGCAGAAATAAAAATGCGGGCTATGACGTATTGCTGTATGTAGCCAACTGGCCTGAGCGCCGTATACAAGCCTGGAAGTACCTGCTGATAGCCCGTGCGATTGAAAACCAGGCATATGCTATAGGCCTTAACCGCACCGGCAACGATGGTAACGACATGTACCACAGTGGCGATAGTATGGTGTTGGATCCGCTTGGCAATGTGCTTTACCACAAACAGCAGGAGGAAGATACCGCCACCATTGAACTTAATTACGACGAACTGCAAAAGCTGCGCGCTACCTTCCGCTTTCTGGAAGATGGCGATGACTTTGTGATTAACCCCAAAGCAAAGTTCAAAAGCCATTAACCATTGAAGCGAATTTCCCTTGCCTTATTGGTGCTTATGCTGGCCGGCTGTAATCATACTGACCGGCCCATTGATGGTATTAACAGCGTGATGGACAGTTGCGCAACTGCTAAAACATTCGGGAACGCGGTAGAATTAGAACAGGGGGTTAAACCCGACTACACTGGTGTAATTACCAATTACATGGGCGAAGACACTACAAAAATTGACTTCCAACATTTTTTCAGCGGAGGTAAATTGATTAAAAGTGTGTTTTACCACCTGAACGGAACAGTAGAGGAGGTGTGGCATTTTAAATGTCGGGCGCTGCATGGTTTGCAATATTCCTATTTCGAGAATGGCAGGACGGAACAAATCACCAACTACGAATACGGGAGAATGCAGGGGGCAAGTTGCCGCTACGATAGCCTGGGCAGACTTATTGATAAAGCAACCTTCGTGAACGATGAAATGATTAGTGATACCACCTATTTCCCGGGTGGTGAAATAAAATCTACTGCCGTTGAAATGGACAGAATAACACGCCTGCAAGTGTATGATGCGTTGGGTAAACTCGTACGCACAACTGACTTTAAGTCGGGCACCGATTCGGTTGTGCAGGAAACCACTTATTAAAACAGCCGGTATTTATAAGCTATCTTTACACCATGCCGTTATTAAACGAAAATAAAAGCGAAGAAGACAAAAGCTTTGCGCTGCGCTGGTACGAGGTGCGCAACCGCATTAAAGAACAGTTTGGCCAACGACCTGATATTAATGCCATGTTATTCATAATAGGCATGAATGAAGTTGGGCAGGTGCGCGATACCTGGGAAAAAGAAGAAAAGCAGGCCCTGATGCACGTAGCTATGTGCCGTTTACTGGAATCCGAAGGCTATTACCGCTTTACCCATAACGATGCCGAAGGTTGGCCGCATTTTGAACAAACCACCGACCTGCCCCCTTTAAGTTTAAAAGAACAGGACGAGCTGCTGAAAAGGAAAATAGTGACCTATTTTGAAGCACTGTAGATTAAGGACAAACCCTTGTTCGCGGTTAAATTTTTTTGTGTAGGTTTGAGTATAACTTATAACAAATAAATTACTGCTATGTTAGACCTCCGCTCCGCCCTCCTCAACATTTCGCGCCGCTGGAATTACAAGATGGATGAAGTTTCTCCTGAAGTATGGCGCATGGATGTTGCTATTCCATTGAAAGATGGAAAGTTCCGTTATCAGTTTGTTTACATCTGGCAGGCCAAGGGCCGCTGGTTTAATCAAAAGGACTGTATCTACATCAACAGCCGCTGCGGCACCTATACCCAGGCTTTAAACCATTATAACCTGCTAAAAGAAGGCGGCTATGGCTTCTATACTTCCGTAACCGTTACCAACGATAAGGACAAGGAAGGCCGCCCCTGCGAAAGCCTTGTAGTGCAGGCATCCCCTGTATTGGAATGGACCACCCCTGAACTGCTCAACGAAATTATCTATGAAGTAGCCTACAACGCCGACATCATCGAGGAACGCTACTTTGGCGGCGACAATAATTAGAAGCAAAGGAACTATCGCACTTTTTTAAACCGCATTAAATAAAAGAGGCCCCCTGTTACCAGGAGGCCTCTTTTCGTATTCCGAAAGGAGAAGACTAACGCTGTTTTTCAGCTTCAGATTTTCCTTTAGGCTGTAATTCGGTTGGCATTTGACCGAAGCGGATAGCATTGCCATCCCACCACATGCCTAAGCCATTGCCTTCTTTGTTGCCATCGTTAAACATTGCACCTTTTACGTTTGCGTCGAACGAAGCATTCTTCAGTTCAGCTGGCACCTCAGTTACGTTGGCATCAACGCGGTTGCCTACAGCGATCCACGAAATTTCAACGTTGCTGTTACCACCACCTAATTCAGTTACGGTAAAGCCGTTTTTATCAACCGATGAAACGTAAACACCTTTACAGTTACCCATTGGGCTGGCTGTAACAACCGGTGCTTCGCCTAACAGGTTGGTAAAGTTGTTATCGAACTTCACGTAAGCAGAACCGTTGGTTAAGGTTATTTTGCCTTTGTTGTATACAGTAGCTTCGGTTGAAGTGGCTGTGAAAGCAGGTGTTTTGGTTTCGCCTGTTTTAACCATTTCAATCTGACGACCTGAAGTATACACATCACCTACGTTATAGGCAGCAAATAGTTCACCGGCATTGATTTGGCCTGCAATTTCGCCGCGCGAAACGCTACCTACCATACTACCAAAGAAACCGCCACCTACACCTTGCGTACTGCTGGTTGGTAAGTAACCACCGCCACTTGCGTAGGCTGAGCTACCATATACACCGTAGTTAACAAGTGCACTGCTGCGGTAACCTAATGAACCCCAGTAAGCGCCGTTTACGTCCGCGCCTAACACACCGCCTGTACGGCTGTAATCGTTGTAGTTATGGCCAGCTACACCAAAAGTGTACACATCACCCCAGAAATTGTAGCCTGCAACCGCAGAGTTTACCGCATTTTGAGCATATGAAACGCCATCGTTCTGCGAATCGCGTGTGCGGTAACCATATAATGTAGCCTGTGCATCGCCTGTTGCAGTAAGTTGTTGACGTGCTGCCTGGAAAAATTTGGTTGCGTCAAGGCCAAACCAGTTTCCTACGTTCAATGTTGTGCCATTATCCTGAATAAGTGAGTTACCACCGCTAGTACCATTTGGCGTAAACTTAACAATGTAGTTGGTAGTACCACTAAGTGTACCAGGACCTGTAGGGCCAGTTACACCCTGGATACCTTGAGGACCCTGAACACCTTGAGGGCCAGCAGGACCAACACCACCAGTTGCACCAGTAGCACCAGTAACACCTTGTATACCCTGAGGGCCTTGAGGACCTTGCGGGCCCGGAGCACCAACCGGACCAGCCGGACCGGTATCGCCTGTAGCACCGGTTGCACCAACATCACCTGTTGGGCCGGCAACACCAGGATCGCCTTGTGCACCTGTTGGACCAACATCGCCTGTAGGACCAGTAGGGCCTGCAATGGTTGGAAGGAAATCCCATGTAGCATTACCTGCTGCATCGCTGGTTAACCATTTGCCTGCACCTTGTGTACCGTTTGTATAGCGTAAGCCGCCATTAATTAAGGCTGCAATACCTGTACCGCCTGCACTAACGTCAGCATACAAGCCCACACCATTGCTGGTATTTGCCCAAACACCACGTGCAGTTGTAGTAGTGAATATATCACTGGCGCTACCATACACACCAGCATCTATGTTACTAGCCGGAGGAAGATTAGGCTGGAAGCCTAAACCCATCACGCCAATACCGTAAGCATTGTTGTAATTGTAGGTTCCATAAACACCAATATTGCGGTTACCGGTAGCTACATTGTTTATACCTTCAATAGCAGGTACGTTGTTAAGTGCACCGCTGTATTCGCCGCGGATAGCAGCTGTGCCGCCGGTGGTTACAACCTGTAATTTACGGGTAGGTGCGTTGAAACCGATACCTACGTTAGCGCCATTGTTATAAATATTGCTGCTGCTTAATACCCACTGGGTACCATCCCAATAAGTTGTATTGCCTGCAGCAGTACCTGCATCTAATAATCCGGTTGCACCGGTAGGGCCTTGCGGACCGGTATCGCCTGTTGGGCCTTGAGCACCGGTGTCGCCTTGTGGGCCTTGCGGACCGGCAGGACCAGCTACGCCAGGATCACCTTGAGGACCAGTAACACCAGGATCGCCCTGAGGACCTTGAGGACCGGCTACACCAGGATCACCTTGTGGACCAGTTACACCTTGTGGACCGGCTGGGCCAGCTACACCAGGATCGCCTTGCGGGCCAGCAGGACCGGCAGGACCTTGCGCACCTGTATCACCTTGTGGACCGGCAGGGCCAGCTACACCAGGATCGCCTTGCGGGCCAGCAGGACCGGCAGGACCTTGTGCACCTGTATCACCTTGTGGACCGGCAGGGCCGGCTACACCAGGATCGCCTTGCGGACCAGCAGGACCGGCAGGGCCTTGTGCACCTGTATCACCTTGTGGGCCGGCTGGGCCAGCTGCACCAGGATCGCCTTGCGGACCGGCAGGACCTTGTGCGCCTGTATCACCTTGTGGACCGGCTGGGCCAGCTACACCAGGATCGCCTTGCGGACCAGCAGGACCGGCAGGACCTTGTGCACCTGTATCACCTTGTGGGCCGGCTGGGCCAGCTACACCAGGATCGCCTTGAGGACCAGTAGGACCGGTAGCACCGCCACCGGGGCCTTGAGCACCAGTATCACCTTGAGGACCGGTAGGACCAGTAGGACCCTGTAAACCAGGATCACCTTGAGGACCGGCTACACCTGGGTCGCCTTGTGGACCTTGCGGACCAGCAGGACCCTGCGCACCTGTATCACCTTGTGGACCTGCTGGACCCTGAGCACCTGTATCGCCTTGAGGACCGGCTGGACCTTGTGCACCTGGGTCACCTTGAGGACCGGCAACACCTGGATCGCCTTGTGGACCCTGGGCACCTGTATCACCCTGAGGGCCTTGCGGACCCTGAGCACCCGGATCGCCTTGTAAACCTTGTGGACCTGGGGCACCAGGTAAGCCAGGAGCACCCGGATCGCCTTGTGGACCGGTAGGACCTACTAAACCCGGATCGCCCTGAGGACCTGTTGGACCTGTAGGACCGCCACCAGGGCCTTGCGCACCTGTATCACCTTGTGGACCTGTTGGGCCGGTAGGACCCTGTAAGCCCGGATCGCCTTGAGGACCCTGAGCACCAGGATCGCCCTGGATACCCTGAGGACCTTGCGCACCAGTATCGCCTTGAGGACCGGCAGGACCTTGCGCACCCGGATCACCTTGTGGACCGGTAACGCCAGGATCGCCTTGTGGGCCTTGAGGGCCGGCAGGACCCTGCGCACCAGGATCGCCTTGTGGACCGGTAGCGCCCTGCGCACCCGGATCGCCCTGAGGACCTTGCGGACCTGCGGGACCCTGAGCACCCGGATCACCTTGCGGACCGGTAGCGCCCTGCACACCTGGGTCGCCCTGAGGGCCTTGCGGACCGGTATCGCCTTGCGCACCTGTAGCACCATTAGCACCTGCAGGACCTTGCGGGCCTGTAGCACCATTGGCACCGGCAGGGCCTTGTAAACCTTGCGGACCAGCAGCACCGGCAGGACCTTGCACACCCTGTGGACCCTGAGGTCCGGTTGCACCGGTTGTGCCGCCACCGCTATTGCCTGCATAAATGGCGTAAGGAACGCTTATCAACTGCGAGTTACCCATATTGGTAAAGGAACCCGTGTTGTTTACGTCTACTTCCACCTGTAAATATTTTGCTCCATTACCCCAGTTTACAACTGCCAGGTTACCGGTTGAACCGATTTCGGTTGTAACCAGACCAAAACTGTTGGAGGTAGTGTTTAGTGTTTCGGTGTAAACGGTTGTGCCCGTCGGGGAACCGTCGTGAATGGTGAAACGGAGAGCAACGGGCGTTCCGTTACCTACCGTGTTTCCGCCGGCATCGCGAACTACCGCCTGGTAGTTCATTTTCTGTGGGGCTTGTGCCCAGCTCCACAGCGTTGCCATGGCGAAGACGAGTAAAAGGTAAATTCTTCTCATGCGCTTAGTTTAATGGTGAGTAAAAAATGGGTATTATAAAAAGTTGAGACCAGGGGTACAAATTGTTTTTATTAAGCAATAAAACCATTAGCCAGGGCCAACATCGGGGGAAATGTTGAACTACTGCACAGGGGTAGCTGTGTTTACGTAAAGATAGGAGATGAACTAATTTTAAGAAATTTTTTCTTAAAAAATTTCTTTCACCCAAATAAATTGCTCGTGTTGAAGCACTTGCAATAGTTCTTTTCGCCAGCTTACCTATTTTAGTAGCTATTCAGCGAGCGCTTACGGGCTGTCCGAATCATTTTTTTGTGCTTAATCGCCCTTTCAACAAGAACCAATGTTTACCCAAACTGCCAAATTACCTCCCGGTCCTAAAGAGAATGTA
Source organism: Chitinophagales bacterium (assembly GCA_044225825.1). Taxonomy (GTDB): domain Bacteria; phylum Bacteroidota; class Bacteroidia; order Chitinophagales; family LD1; genus Bog-950. Next base: position 50,208 of record JBGAIB010000012.1, on the reverse strand, counting down.
TTGTTCAGCTCGCAGGGCGATATACTGGGCAACCTGCTCTTCTTTCTGGAGAAGAACATGCGGCAATATCCGGGTATATCGCGTATGCGCGTAGGGCCTTTTTGGTATCTGCACATTACCGAGCCGGACTATATAGAACAGGTATTGCTGGACCGCGACACTTTTGCCAAAGGCCGCGATAACGAAAACCTGAAGTTTTTGCTGGGCAACGGATTGCTAACCAGCGAAGGTGACTTTTGGCTGAAGCAACGCCGGTTAATACAACCTTTATTCCATAAGCAGCGGTTAGAGAGTTTTGTGCAGAAGATGAACGAACAGGCGCAGTTGCTAATACAGGAATGGCGCACTTTACCCAACCCTGCGGTTGACATGCACAACGAAATGATGAAGGTAACGCTGCGCATTGTAAGCAGCACCTTGCTAAGTTCTCCTGTAACCGGCGACTTCAGAACTGTTAGCGATGCCCTTTGGTATTTGATGGAAGGAATGGTTAAACGCACCCGCAATTTTATACGGCTGCCTTACTGGATTCCCCTGCCACGCCACCAAAGGATGAAACAAAACCGTCAAATTTTAGATAACACCATTCTGGCAATTATCAATAAGCGACGCTCGGAGAAAGGTAACTTTGATGACCTGCTGACGATGTTGATGGAAGTGGAAGACGCCGATACTGCAGAACGCATGACCGACCGACAACTGCGCGATGAGATTATAACTATTTACCTGGCCGGTTACGAAACTACAGCCAACGCACTATCCTTCACTTTCTACCTGTTAGCCAAACATCCTGACATAAAAGAGCGCGTTGCAGCAGAGGTAAAAAGTGTAACCGGAGGATCCCAACTACGATACGAAGACCTGCCGCGGCTCGATTATACCGGAAGAGTAATCAAAGAAGCCATGCGACTGTATCCACCGGCTTATGGCATTTTGCGGCAGGCCATGAAGGATACGGTAATTGATGGTTATATAATAAAGAGAGGAGATAATATAGTTATGTCGCCCTATGCGGTGCAACGTTGGGAACGCTTTTGGGAAAACCCTACGCAATTTGACCCTGACCGGTTTTTACCTGAACGCATGAAAGACAAACCGCGCTATGCTTATTTCCCTTTTGGGGGTGGTGCACGTTTGTGCATAGGCAACAACTTTGCCATGATGGAAATGCAAATCATACTGGCTTCAGTATGCGGCTTATTTGATTTTACGGTGGAAGAAGGATTTGCCCCGGAACTAGAAGCACTTGTAACCTTACGGCCGGGTAAAGGCATGCCCCTGAAAATTACCCCTGCTAAAAACCGGTAACCGCATGCGCCATCTCTTATGCTTGCTATTAATCTTTTGTGCTTTGCACCTGCAGGTGTTGCATGCGCAGCAACCATTCAGCAGGCAATTGCAATTGGTAGATACGCTGCGCAACTATATCGATCACGATTTGCATCTGCTTATACCTAACGAATTTTACCGAAGTTGGGATAACCGTACCGACAGTATGTATCTGTTTCTGTATGCCTCCCGTGCCGATAAGATTACACCTGCTGATACCGCCCACCGGCATTTCTGGTATTTTAATAACGAAGATTCGGCGCAGGCTAAAAGCAAGCAACTTATGAAGGCCGGCTTTGAAACCCTGGTATATAAAACAGCAGGCACCTCCGGTGCGGCTTTAACCAGCAAGTTGCTTTCGTACCCGGATGAGGCCATTGCCTTTATTGTTTGCCACGAAGCGGTACACAACGATTTGAAGTTTCGGGAAGAAGGTATACCCTACCGTTACGAAGAGGCCCTTTGTGATGTAATTGCCAACCAGGCCTGCCTGCAATTTGCCCGACACAGCGGTTTAGTGGATACCGCTGCGGTGCTAAAGCAACAACGGATTTTCGAAAACGTTTACTATTACATGAACCAACAGCGCAGCGGGGTTGAAAAAGCAACACCCAAACAGAAAAAGAAACTGCAACGTAGTTGCAACAAGCGATTAAAACAACTTACACTAGGAGCCAATGCCTTTCAAATTGACCGTCTTTTATACCCGGTAAACAACGCCTACTTTTTACGTTTAGATGCTTATGCGGTACACTACTTTGAAGTCAAGCAACTGTATGCCGGCACACAGGACATGGAATCGCTGATTCAACAAATTAATGAAGCCGCCCAACCCAATTTCATTAAACTTACGGCACCCTCGCCTTTCTTTAAATAGCCGCTGATGAGCCGACCCAAAATTTACATTAACTGGAGCAGCGGTAAGGATTGCTGCTATGCCTTACACCTGCTGCAACAGCAGCAGGAATACGAAATTGTTGCCCTGCTAACTACAGTTGCCGAAGAACACGGCCGCATCAGTATGCATGGCCTGCGCGAAGAGCTGCTGGATGCACAGGCGGTCAGTTTAGGATTACCCTTAAAAAAGGTTTACCTGCCTAAGGATTACAACATGGAGGTGTATGAACAAGCCATGCAAAAGGCCATTAACGAACTAAAGCAGCTGGGCTGCACCCACGCCATGTTCGGTGATATATTCCTGGAAGACCTGCGGCACTACCGCGAAGAAAAACTGCGCGCGCAGGGTATTACTTGTGTGTTCCCTTTATGGAAAATGGACAGTGCTGTTTTATTAAAGCAAATGCTTGAAAGCCAGATAGAGGCTATAACCGTTTGTGTGGATGCGCTATTACTGGACAAAGCATTTGCAGGGCGGAAACTTGACGCTGCGTTTGCCGCTTCGCTGCCGGCAGGCGTAGACCCCTGTGGAGAGAACGGTGAGTTCCACACCTTTGTTTATAATGCCCCCAACTTTAAAACGCCAATAGCCTTTAATAAAGGAGAAGTTCTGTTACGGAGTTATCCTAACCAACATACCGAAGGGCCGCGGGAATACCAGTTTTGGTATTGCGATCTGCTGCCGGCATAAAAAAACCGCCGGCTGTCAGGTCCGGCGGTTAAACTAAAATTCTGGTTAGCAACTACTATCGGGTAGATGAGTAATCGGAAGACAAAATAATTGCTAACGGCGGTGGCAGCAATCCAAAAAAGTGAATATTCTTACTGTGTAATGCTTTTAGTTAACCTGCTGCAAGTTTTAAATGCCCCCGAACTGGAGCGGCTGATGCAACTGCCTTTAAAAGGAAAGGAAGAGTTGTTGATGAACTATTGCCTGGATAACCGGCAAAAGAAAGTGTTCTCGCTGCCGCGGGCTGTTAAAAGTCTACACCTCAGTAATTCGCATTTATATAAGCTCAACTCCGTACTATTCGATAAGGTATTGGAGCATTTGTTTGGGAATGATGCCCTGCAGCAATTAACCGAACTGGCCACCCGTGTGCAGCTGGTACCTGTAATGCGACACGTGATGAAGATTACCGAACGAAGCATTAAAAAAACGGGGGACAAACAAAAGCTGTTTGATTTCTATGAATTGTGTTTCCGCATAGAAGCCGGGCACTTTGCCTCCGACTTCAGCGAGAAGTTACTGCGCTATTACGAAAAAGAATGCATTAAGTATTACACCGGCGATAAAGTGAAGCTGCGGCTGGACATGGATATCAAAGCCCAGAAAGGATTGATAAACTATTACACAGCCATAGGATTGTTGGGCAAAAAAAGTGTGTTCAACGCACATAGCAATGCGTTGGCACAAATAACTCTCCAGGCCCATCAGCATAAGCTGTACGAAATCGAATTTCATGCGTTGTTGGTATATAGCAGATTGTATTTTGACACCAACCGCCCCGGCGAAGTAATACCCCACCTGCGGCAAGCGGAGCAGTTAGCAGTTAAGCATGCGAAACACATACCGGCTTTATTGCGTATGGAAATAAAATTGCTGTTTGCCAAAGCACTTTACCTTACCAGCAACTTCCATGAAGCCTTTGCGCAATATGCAGCGCTGGGCATTCCGAAACAGCCGATGGATAAAGCCATTATAGGTTCGGATGTAGCCAAGTATATGCAACTTGCCCTTATACTGCAGCACTATGATGCAGCTAAAGAAACGGAGGTTTACTTTCAGCGGTTTTATCAAGCCAATAACTCAGCTGGCTTAATGGCCAGGTTACATGGCATAAAATACCTGGTTCATACAGGCCAGTATATGGCAGCCAACAGCCAATTAGATGAAATAGAAAACATGGTTAAAGCCATGAAGATTATGCAATACATGGTGGAATGGCGCCTACTGAAAGCCATTGCCCAACAATTGAGCGGCGATGCGCATGGAGCGCAAACCACCATTAGCAGGGCTATCAAATTTCTATATGCCCGCAGCCATCCGCAATTGCGCGACTTTATTGAAGGATTTCAACTGCTGAAATTTTACTGCAACCACCGTGGCAAAAAGCCCGATGCCCGTTTAGCAGCGGTGGACGAACTCTATCATCAATCTTCCTATGCGCAATATGGTGTGCTTTTCGACCGCATAAAAAAGTAAGTTTACCGCATTGGTGCATCTTTCTATCCTTAGTCTCAAATTTTTCTTTTCTATATTCGTTTTACCCACAGACCTACTTGTGTAAACGGGCATCACACCCGTACTGTATTATTGATTAAAGAGTTGCCGCTATGCGTATCTGGAAGAAGATTTTATTGGGACTGGCCCTTATCCTTATTGTTATTCAGTTTATAAAACCTACGCGTAACACCAGCGAAGGCACACAACGCAACAGTATAACTACGGTTTTTGCGACCCCGGCCGAGGTGCAGCAACTACTGAAGGTTTCGTGTAACGATTGCCACAGCAACAACACTATTTACCCCTGGTATGCCAATGTGCAACCCGTGGCCTGGTGGCTGCAACACCATGTGAACGAAGGCAAGGGCGAGTTAAACTTTGACGAGTTTGCGACCTACAGTCCGCGCCGCCAACATCACAAACTGGAAGAGATGGTGGAGATGATTGATAAAAACGAAATGCCTTTAGGCTCGTACACCTGGATACATAAGGATGCGATACTGAATGAAAACCAGAAGCAATTACTGATTAACTGGACGAAAGAGCAGGTGGCTGCTATGGAAGCCAAATATCCGAAGGACAGCCTGGCTTTACCTAAAAGACAGTAGCCTTAATCCTTTTTTCGCTTCTCCATTTCTTCGGCAATCCGCGGCGCATCGTACGCGGGTAGTTGCTTCAGATGATCGATTACACTTTGATAACTTTCCTTATCACGGTTCTGGCTTAGTTTAGCAACAGCTTCTACCCTATTCACTTTAATTTGGATACCCACCAAACCGCGCAGATCGGTTTCCAGCATTTTGGCGGGCAGTTCATCGTAACTTAGCGGTTGTTGGGCATGTGCCTGTTCGTAGCGCGCCATTAAATTCCGCAGGCTCTGCACCAGCGCCTCGCCTTCTACCAACTGCACGGCACCATAAATATGCACGGCCCGGTAATTCCAGGTAGGTACATTTTTATGGTTATACCACGAAGGCGAAACATAGGAATGCGGCCCCATAAATATCACCAGCACTTCAATGCCGGAAGTAAAGGTCTGCCATTGTGGATTAGCTTTGGAGAGATGCCCATTCAAAAACCAGTCGCCGGCGGCATTCACTTCCAGTTCAAACGGAATATGTGTTGCTACCGGTAATCCATCTTTGGTACTTACCACCGTAGCAAAGCCGAATTCGCGCACCAGTGCTTCTATTTCGGCACCGTCCTTTTCCTCAAACTGTTTAGGTATATACATGGCTGCTACTCTTTATTCTTCGAATCAATATTGATAGTAACCGGGCCATCATTCACGAGGGCCACTTTCATATCGGCACCAAACTCGCCTGTACCAACCGACTTGCCTAACTCCGCTTCTACTAGTTTCACAAATTGTTCATATAAGGGTATGGCCTGCTCAGGCCGGGCAGCACGTATAAACGAAGGACGGTTGCCTTTTTTTGTAAGCGCATGCAGGGTAAACTGCGATACAATAATGATATCGCCGCTCACCTCTTTTACCGATAGGTTCATCTGTCCGTTCTCATCCGAAAAAATGCGCAGGTTCACCAGCTTGGCGCTCATCCACTGCAGGTCTTCGGCATTGTCTTCTGCTTCAAAACCGGCCAGCACCAGCAAGCCCTGTCCGATACGGGACTTTACCGCACCCTCAATAGTTACCGAAGCTTCACTAACCCGTTGTATGGTAACCCGCATAGCTTACTCCCAGTGTTTGTAATTGTTTTTATAGTCGGTCATTATGTTCAGGTAGCTCACATAACGTTCTTCGGCAATGCGTCCTTCTTCGTATGCCTTCTTAACCGCACAACCCGGTTCGTTTTCATGCAGGCAGTTGTTGAATTTGCACTGCTGCAACAGTTCGCGCATCTCGATATAGTAATGCGAGATTTCTTCCGGCTTAAAATCAAGCAAACCAAACTCGCGTATGCCGGGGGTATCAATTACACGTGCCCCATCGGTCAGTAAGTGCATTTCGGCAAAGGTGGTAGTATGCATACCCTTACCACTGAATTTGGAGATCTCGCCCGTACGCAGGTCCAGTTCAGGGTCCAGCAAATTCAGTAACGAAGATTTACCCACGCCAGAGTGACCCGATACCAGGGTTGTTTTGTCCTTCAATATGTTCTTCAGTTCCTCGATACCTTCGCCAGTTTCAGCGGAGGTAAAAAGGGTCTGGTAGCCTATCTTGCTATAAATGCCCGCTACATGCTGTTGCTTGGTTTTTGTTTTTACATCGAGCAAATCCTGCTTATTAAATACCAGGATGGCGGGTATGTGATACGCTTCAGCAGTAATTAAAAAGCGATCGATAAAGCCCATGCTGGTACGCGGATTAGCCATGGTGGCAATCAGCAGACACTGATCCATGTTGGCGGCAATAATCTGTCGGGCGCCCTTGTGTTTAGGCGAAGTGCGCACAATATAGTTACGGCGGTTTTCGATGTCGTTGATGGTCCAGGTATCGTCGTTCTCGCCCTGTTCCATGGTTACCTTATCGCCTACGGCTACCGGGTTACTGTCCTTCTCCTTCGATTCATCGAGGCGGAACACGCCTTTTAAACGCGCCTTCAGCAGTTCGCCATCACCGGTCATTACATCGTACCAGCTACCTGTAGATTTTATTACAACACCTTTCATACTTTCTTACCTGCTTTATGCACCCAATAAACAACACGCTGGCCCGGTTGCAGCGGTTCCTGCGCCTCGCGGTCGTAATGAAATGCTACCCCGATATGCCAGGATAGCCCAAGTGCCAATATATAATATCGGCTATCGCCGTGCGAACCTACGTTAAAGGCAAACAGCTTTTGCTGCGGGGCGGGCTCCCACTGCAACTGTTGCAACACCACCTGCGCTTCGTTACCCTGCACTAATTCTAGTTGAGGTTTCTGCCAGTGATCAGACCAGTGCGCCTGTGGCGGCAGGTTATGTGTCTGCACCCCGTAAAACAGCAGCTCCAAATCGTGGTAATAGCAAAAATCAAAGCTACCTAATACTATGAGGGCATCTGCCGGCACATCAGCAGCGGGATACGAAGTATATTGTCCTTCTTCATCCTTTTCATCCACCCAAAAACTAAGTCCTGCGTTATGCAGGGTAGTATTCAACTGCTGCAGGGTGGCCTGTATAGCACCAGCTTCGGTATAATGCCTGGTATGTAAGTCCAGCGCCATTACACTGCCTTTTTATATACGGCTTTAGTGCCCAGGCAAATCTCCATCAGCAGTTCCGGCGATTTCTCCAGCACATTGCCTACCACCACTATATCTGCCCCGGCGGCGGCAATTACTTCGGCCTGTTCGCCGCTGCGTATACCGCCTCCGACCAGCAAAGGCAATTGCACCTGTTGTTTAACGGCCTTGATCATGGCAGCAGAAACGGGTTGCTGCGCACCGCTGCCGGCCTCGAGGTAGATAGCCCTTAAGCCCAGTTGTTCGCCAGCCAGTGCGGTTGCTACTGCCACATCCGTTTTATCGGCCGGTATGGGAACTGTTTGCGTAATATAACTGGTAGTTGAAATACGTCCCCCCTCGATAAGCAGATAACCCGTAGGTATTACTTCCAAACCTGCGGCTTTAATTGCCGGTGCTGCCACTACATGCTGCCCTATCAGGTATTCGGGATTGCGGCCGCTTATCAAACTCAGCAACAGGATAGCGTCGGCTGCTGCGCTAACCTGGTAATTGTTACCGGGGAAAATGACCACCGGTATGCTGCTGTGCTTTTTAAGCACCTGTATGGTTTGCTCAAAACTGTCGTTCATCAACAAACTGCCGCCTACAAAAAAGTAGTCGACCTTGCAGTTTTGTGCTTGTACGGCCAACTGCTCCAGTGCCGCCGGTGTTTGTTTATCGGGGTCTACCAGTACGGCTACCTGCGGCTGTGTGGCGTTCAATAAGGTATGGTAAATAGGTTTGGTCATATGTTGTTGCGGTAGCGAAAATTCCTTTTTGCCCTGCGGCTGTTGTTTTGCAAAATAAATTCAAAGAAAGTAAAACAAGTGTTTTCTTTTGCCCTGCCTTGCCGGGCTTTAACGCATCTACTTATGAAGCAATTCCTCCTGCTACTGCTTGTAACCGTTTTGCTAAATGCAAAAGCCCAGTATATAACGCATGGCCCCGTGTTTGGCGCGGTAAGCCAGGATGGCTGCAAGGTTTACCTGCGTACGGCACAGTGCGGTATGGTTAGACTGGAAGTAAGCGAAACACCCGGCCTGGAACAATCGGTGAGCTTTGCAGCCGTTACCGATACCTTTAAAGACAAGAGCGCTATACTGCAGTTAAGCGGTTTAAAATCCAATACCCGTTATTACTACCGCGTGCTTTTTGAAGGCCGCGAAGACACCATCCACGGGCATTTCCGCACCTTTCCGAAAGAGGGCGAACGGGGCGATTATGTGGTGGTAACCGGCAGTTGCCAGGAAACCGACAACATGAAGGTGTTTGATGTAATGCCCCTGCACGACCCCTACTTTTTAATGCACAGCGGCGACTTTACCTACCCCGATTACATGCTAAGCCGCGATTACAGCAGCACCATGGCAGGCGTTGCCAGCAGTTACCGCAAGCGGTACAGCGAAAAGGTAATGAAACAAATGCTGTATAACATGCCTATGGATTATATGTATGATGATGACGATTACGTAGGCGCTGCCGGCGGTCGTTATTGCATCAACAACATGGAATCGGGGATTAAGGACGGCAAGGTTTTTCATACCATGCGTGCCGATACCTTCCCTGCAGTTTGGCGCGAAAATGTGATACGCGGTTACAACGATTACTTCCCACATTACCCGCTGCCCGATACCAGCACCGCCATACACCATAGCTTTAAGATGGGCAACGCCGAGTTTTTTGTGATTGACCGGAACAGCAATAAACGGTTCCCCGATAAGGATGCCTTTAAATACAATGCCAAAAAGAACCAGTACTACTATGCGCCGCCGCCGGGCTGGGCCCTGTTTGGCAAGGAGCAGATGGACTGGCTGAAAGAAGGTATCAAAAATTCCACCGCCGACTGGAAATTTATAGTAAGCGGTGTGCCGCTGAACGGTGCCTGCAACAAGCTGATGAAGGCAGGCCTGGCCATCCAAAACTGGCATTATAAAGAATGGTTCGGGTTTCACCTGGCTACGGGTTTTGCTTCGTACTGGAATGCATACCCTGAAGAGCGCAACGACTTTATGCAATACCTGGACTCCAACCATATAAAGAATGTAGTGGTAATAAGCGGCGATACGCACCACTGTGTTATGGACGATGGCACCAATGCCGGACTGCCAGAGTTAAACGCCAGCGGCCTAAGCGTAGCCACTACGGAACTGGCCAAGTATCTGAAACTGATAGGCAATGCCACGGGGCGTTTCCATATGAAAAAGATATGGAACAAGGGTGGTATAGGTTTAAGCAGCAAGACGTGTAAGAACGGGTTTGGCAAAATACGTATTGTAGGTAATGAGTATGTGGAGTTGAGCATTATTGATGAAGATAATACGGTTATCAGCAGTTTTAAGGTGCCGTTTAAGAAGTAAGCAGGGGTTATAAACGCAGAGAGCAGAAAGCAGAGATCAGAAATCAGACGGGACCTTACTTTACACTCCTTTACACTTTTGAACGCAGAGAACAGAAAGCAGAGGTCAGAAATCAGACGGCATCTTACTTTACACTTCTTTACAGTTTTTTTGCACAAGGCCTTCCAACTTTACACTGCTTTACACTTTTGAATGCAGAGAGCAGAAAACAGAGATCAGAAATCAGACGGCATCTTACTTTACACTTCTTTACAGTTTTTTTGCATAAGCTGGTTGGACTTTATACGCCATTTTTGGGCAGGGGATCTCCGCTGGTGGCGGACAGGCCTCACTTCGCTAGCGCTGCGTTCAGGATGACAGGGAGGTTAGCGGCGAGGCCCACATTACCCTGGTTTTCTATGACCTTGCGTTAACAGCTGTCCCACAGTTTATTTTTCAGTTACAAAAGTAATTAATAAAGAAACAATAAACCTAATAAAGCTTGATTTTTAACAAAGGACTGGCGGTTGCGGGCGGTTAGTTCCTGGATAGCAGCGAGTGGCCCACTTTCTTCTGATCTTTTACCGGGTGATAGATGCGCTCGGCATTTTTGTAGATCGTTTCCTTATCCAGTGTCATTGGTTTTAACTTTTGGCTAACGAACAGTTGCATTTGGTCGTTGTAATGCGGGCTGTTTGGTTTGGCCGATGCACCGTAAGCATGTATGCTTTCAATCTCAGGCCCTGCAGCCGAAAACTTAACCAACTGGATATATGACTCGCCCACATAGGTACGGCGCATGCCGTTTTTGTAGGGCTGTGTAATGTTAGCCGCCAACACTTCAGGCGCCCCGCCAATAGGTAATTCTACATTACCTCTTACGTGCTTTTGTACCTGACCCAGCGGCACACGCAGTGCGCCAAAGTATTTGAGCATATGGTGTTTGGCCGTGCGCAAGGCCTCTACATACTGCTTTTCGGTAAAGGCATTTTCCTCGTAGTTGGTACCGCGCGAGGTAATTTTATCAATAAGGTGATACATGGCAAAAGAGGTAAGCGCCGCCTCGCGGTTGGCCGTATCGGTTTGCCGGTTCCAGGCTTTTACCACGGCAATGGCATCCGATAGCTCGGGGTATTTAACCGGGCTGAGGGTAAATAAAGTCATCATATTGCTGAGGCCGTAATCGTACATGCTATCGTTAAAGCTGCGGTTGAACTTGATGGTTTTGAACTGCTCGTAGCTAATGCGCGGATGCTGTGCAATTAAGTAATGCGCCATAATACTGCGGTTGTTCTTCTCCAGCCCATAACCAAACTGCACAGGGTAGTGCGATGGCAGGGCATTATCGCCGGGGCCTGTTACATCAAAGGCGGAGTTATTGGTATTTACCAGGTAACCACTGCGCGGTTTTAAAACCTGTGGTATGGAATCGAAGCTGTGGAATGTAGGTTCCCAGAGGGTTTCGGAGGTATTGCCCGGCAGCACGCCCAGCCAGTTATAGCCGGGTTTGCGGTAAGGCATCTGGCCTGCGCTGGCATAATAAATAGTATCGGTGCGGTCGGCGTAAACAAAGTTAATGCCGGGCATGCTGCCCATCAGCATGGCCTGGTGCCATTGGCTAAAGTTGCCGGCCTTATTCATATAATATAACTGCTCGGAGCAACGGATATCCATGTTGGCAGGGAAACGGATGGAGTAATAGTTGCCATCCTTGCCCTTGATGGTGCTGCCGTATTTGCTCCAATAAAAGGTTTTGGTAACCGGTATGCGCAGGGCACCCAGCTTTACCCGCACGGTTTTCTTACGCACCTGCAGGGTTTCCCAATGGTCGTTGAACCAGTATTGCAGGTTGTTACCGGGCTTCATGTCCAGCTTGTAAACATCGTCCAGATCGGGGTGATTGAGTGTGCAGGCCCAGCCAAGATTTGGCGTGGTGCCCAGCAGTATGTGCATGCTGCCGGGGAAGGTACCGCCCAGGATGTTCAATCCCTCGTTACTATTCAGGTGGGCTTCGTACCAGCTAAACAAACCCTCCAGGGGTTGGTGCGAGTTAATGGCCAGATAGGTTTTGCCATCGGTAGTGCGGCTGCTATCGAAGGCAAAGGCATTGGAACCCGAAGGGGTATTAAACTCGTAGTTTTTGATAGTGCCCAGGAAGATCTTCTGCACATCGAGGTAAGCGCTGGTGAGCAGCATATTGGTAAGCACATACTGGCTGATGATATCCTTACTGGTAACAGGGAACAAGCCACGGCGGAACACCTCGTGCGGGTAGGCGGCCGCATAAGCGTTGAGCCCGTCGCGGTAGGCGTCCACTATCTTTTTAAAGGCAGGTGTAAAGGCGGTGTCGTAAGCGGCATCCACTACTTCCTGCGAGGCAGCAATAAAAGAAAGGTAATCGAGGATGGCACCGTTCTTACCATCAACCTCGCCCAGGCGGCCTTTAACGGCCAGCAGCATACGCTGCACGGTGGCAAAGTCATCCTCGCAACTGGCCCAGGCCAGACCATAGGCGGTTTCGGCGTCGGTGTTGCCGTAGATGTGCGGCACCCCCCAATGATCGCGCACGATATCAATATTGGCAGGGTTTACCTGGGCGTTAGAAAAATAAACTGCAAGAGTAAGCACTAAGGCCATGGCCAAACCGGCCGTAAAGCGTACGCGGGTAAACATACAACGGGTAGATATAGTGAGTTAAAAATGACAGAGACGTTACCCGTGTAGACAACAGCACAAAAATAGAGGACACGTAACAGGTAGAACCAATCGCTATTACCATGACGGGGAGGGCGGGCTAATATTTTAAGAAAGAGAAAAAAATTGCCACGGGTTGAGCGGTGGACCGGTGATTGGTAGATTGGTGGAGGAGTGGATTGGGGGATTGGTGAGCGGCTACGCTACCCCCGGCCCCTAAAGGGGAGTCCACGCATGGGCTATGCGGGCACGGCACTTTCTGAGGCAGCAGATAGAGAAGTGGATTGGTGAGCGGCTGCGCTACCCCCGACCCCTAAAGGGGAGGCCACGCATGGGCTATGCGGGCACGGCACTTTCTGAGGGAGCAGATAGAGAAGCGGATTGGTGAGCGGCTACGCTACCCCCGGCCCCTAAAGGGGAGTCCACGCATGGGCTATGCGGGCACGGCACTTTCTGAGGCAGCAGATAGAGAAGTGGATTGGTGAGCGGCTACGCTACCCCCTGCCCCTAAAGGGGAGGCCACGCATGGTTAAGGAGCTCTCGGGTGCTATCTGAACGGCTATACAAGGAAGATTTTATTTGTGTAAAGGTGGAACTGAGCTTTGAAACAAGGCGGGGTTACACTGGAGGTGCGGGGTTACACTTTTTTTGTAACCCCACTCTAAGGCATTGACTACCAATATGCATTTTTTGTACGGGGTTACAAAGTGGGGTTACAAATTAAAAAAGATTTTATATTAATATTTTTAATACCTTAAGAATTTGTGAGCCTAAACTCCCTACGCTGATTTAACAATCCAAAAACATGAAATAATATTTGTGCAATCAAATACTTGCGTATATTTGCAAGCTTATACTTGCATATTATGGAAGCCAGACGAGATGTATTTCAAGCTATTGCAGACCCTACCCGAAGGGACATCATTAATCTGCTTGCGGCAAAGCCGCAAAACCTGAATGCCATTGCAGACAACTTTGATGTGACGCGGCAGGCTGTTTCGCTGCACGTTAAAATTTTACAGGAGTGCGGACTGATCGCCATCCGCAAAGAAGGACGGGAGCGATACTGCGAGGTGCAATTGGAAAAACTGCAGGAGGTACACGCCTGGACGGAACAGTATCGGGCCTTTTGGACCACGAAACTACGGGCACTTAAAAATTTTGTAGAAGAGGATATAGCAACGCAAGCCGACAACAAAGAGAATAAGCCTATTAAGAAAACAACTAAACCCAGGAAAAAATGAAAAGGAAAGCTGTAGTAGTAGAAGAACTTATTGATGCCCCTGTTGAGAAGGTATGGGAGGCCATTACCGATAAGGATAAGATGAAGAAGTGGTATTTCGATTTAAAAGAATTTAAACCGGAGGTAGGTTTTGAGTTTCAATTTTACGGCGAAGGCCATAAAGGCGAGCGCTACCTGCACCATTGCCGGATAACCGAGGTGGTTTTAAACAAGAAACTTCAGTATACCTGGGCTTATGAAAACCTGGAGGGTGATTCGCTGGTAACTATCGAATTGCTGGCTGAGCGTGGTAAAACAAAGGTGCGCCTAACACACGAAGGCATAGAAAGCTTTCCACAGGATAATGCAGATTTTGCCATGGAGAGTTTTGCAGGAGGATGGAATCAACTGATCCGCAGTTCACTGAAAAAATTTTTTGAAACACAAAAAAGCTAAATATGAAACCGAACAAAAATGAAGTGGTGGCCGAGGCTGCCATGTTAATCCGCCGGCCTGTGGCCGAAGTTTTTGAAGCATTCGTTAATCCTGAAATAACTACCAAATTCTGGTTTACAAAAAGTACGGGCCGGCTGGAAGAAGGTAAACAGGTAACCTGGACCTGGGAAATGTATCACCATTCTACCAAGGTGGATGTTTTAGTAGTTGAGCCCAATAAACGGATACTAACAGAGTGGCCCTATGAAGGTTCGAAGACCACGGTAGAGTGGACCTTTACCGACCGTAAGGATGGTTCGGCCTTTGTAAGCATTAAGCATTGGGGGTTTACAGGTGAGCCGGATGAAATTATAAAAGCAGCTATTGGTTCTACGGGAGGCTTTACGCTAGTCGTGGCCGGATTAAAAGCCCTGCTGGAACATACGATCCAATTGAACCTGGTAGCCGATCGATTCCCGGATGGACATTAATAAAAGGTTGCGCGGGCACTAGTAATAAGCGGTGCACCGTCCATAGCGGGAGCATTGTTTTGCCTGGTAATCGTAGTTTTCATGTTATGGTTTTTTTGCAAACCATTAAATTGCAACCGAAACCTGAAAACATGCAGATTAAACATATCTACTGGTTCGCTTATTTTAATAAGAGCGAACCCAGTGTGAGGTACAGGGCTACCTTCCCCTTGCAGTATCTGAAAGCCAAACATGGCATTACCTACTCGCTGTGCTACCCGGGGTATGATTTTACCTCCATCTTCCGGTTCCTCTCCGCTTTCTTTTCGGCCCTGTTGTTCCGCAAGAAGGATTCGGTAATTGTGTTCCAGAAGATTTATACCAACGGCTTGTATGCCCGCGCCCTGAAACTGCTTTTATTCTTCAGACCCCGGCATACCCTTTATGATATTGACGATGCCGAACACACCCGCCGGAAGGCAGATACGATACATCATTTTATGAAGCACTGCTCGGCCTGCGCCGCCGGCAGCCGGGCACTGGTGGAATATATAAAGCCGTTTAACCCGCATGTGCTGCTGCTTACTTCGCCGGTTATTGACCACGGTAGAATTAAAAAGGGGTTGGAACAGACCTTTACCATTGGCTGGGTAGGGTATTACGGTGCACACCGGCAGAGTTTGATGCAGCTGTTTTTCCCGGCGCTGCTGGCGGTTGATTTCCCCGTAAAGCTGAAACTGCTGGGTGTATGCCGCCCAGCGGAAGAGGAGGAAGTGCGGGCCTACTTCAGCAGCAACAAGCATATTAGCATTGAAGCACCGCTACAGTTGGACTGGCTAGATGAACCCACCATCTATGAAGCCATCAGCACGTTTGATGTGGGGGTTTCGCCCTTATTGGATACGGAGTTCAACCGCAGTAAATCGGCCTTTAAGCTCAAGCAGTGTCTATCGTGCGGAGTGCCGGTATTGGGCAGCAGCACCGGCGAGAACAGCGTTTTTTTAAGCGAGGGAGTGAACGGGTATATTTGCAATACCCCGGCCGATTACCTGCAAAAGATAACTGCGCTAAGGCAACAGAAGAACGGCAGCTATGCCCGCTTAAGCCGTAACGCGCAAAGCAGTTTTACGGGATTTAGCGTAGCGCATTATTGCCATACACTTTTAGCCTTTTACAACTAAAAAGCGCATTCCAATTTTGGGGTTACAAAATGGTGTCGGGTTACAAAGTAAAATGTAACCCCAGCTAAGCCATTGATTGCCAATGCCAATTTTTAGGCATGGGTTACATATTTAATATTAGCATATATCAACGTATATGCTTTGAAAGGGTTAAACCAGTTGCTATACGAGAGATCCGTTCTAGGCAAAACTGCAGGGTTGCCAAGGTAAAAGTTTATTTAAGCAACAACTTTAAACTTATTTGTATATTGTATCAATTGTATATAGGATGGCAGCTTCGGTGTACGATTACTTGCTGCATCTTGTATAAGGAAGTTACGTCCGAAAATTCCGTTATTAAGAGTAGGACTGCGTTAAGCCGAAAAGCATACGAGTAGGCACAGCACCTATGAAAAGAATTATGCAATACGCCAAAGCAACCGTTACGGCAGTGCTTTTGGTTCAAATTATTTCGTGTTCGTTTTTTGACAAGCGCCCGAAATTAGCCGAAGAGGCCCTGGTAAAGCAGATAGCAGACGAATCGGCCGGGTACATCCAATTACTTGAATTTAAAAAATTGGATGGGAAGGAGGCAGAAGGCGGTACTAAGTATATTATGGACTTCAGCGGCTTCTTTCAATACCAAAAGGATTGTTATAAATGCAGCGGTGCGTTTTCGAACTTTCTTTACAGCAATTTTGTGGTTTGGAAAAGCAAGCCTGAAGGTTGGGATGCCTTTAATGCCGGGGTGGTGAAACCCATCCAGAAGGGATTAAAGGTGGGCTATATGGGGAAGGCCTACTTTGATAAAAAAGAAAGCGGCTGGAACTTATATAAATTGGAGATTACTGAAACCAAGGATAGCGGTGTAGAACCGATTAAGGATGCCGGCGGTGCCACCAACGAAGAGACCAGCGAAAAGGCCACGGCTGCTGAAATGCCCGGTGCACCTGCTGACGACAGCAACAAGGACAAGGCGCAGGAAGATCTGCCGCCTATCGACATGTCGCAGTTAGACCCGGATGAAAGTGGCGATGGAGAAGAACCCAACCTGGGGCCAAATGCAGACTGCGATTTAGTAGGCGTAGTTACATCCTTAAATTTTCAGGGCAATAATTACCTGGAGATTGTAGTAACGGGTGATGGTAAAACTTCAAAAATATGGTGTAGTGGTGGTAGCACCCAAGTGTTTAAAGGTGATGAGCAAGTTAGCTGGGGACAGTTGCAAAAAGGTATGAAACTTTGCGCCGCCGGTAAGTTTGAAACACAGGAGGGGCAACAACAGCTAAATGCCCAAATTATATCGATACTACAGTAGAGGGGAAAACGATTACGGATATTAATTCCAAACCTAGAGTGAAATTCTACCTAATCCATCTATGCATTCTCTTTTCAACAGTTGCAAATGATTGGCTTTGGGGTGCCAAATGAATCGGATTACAAAGTAAAATGTAACCCCAGCTACCTTAAGGATTGTGCCAATGCCATTCATTCTATTTCGAATGGGATCCATGAAAAATCTATAAAGCTTGTCGTGTTAAGTATGCAGTATTTGTTTATTTTCTTTCTCCTTCCATAATAATTAATTCAATACATTATGACGATGATTAGTAGGTTAGGATATAAACCTACAAAAAGGCAGAATCTAAAAGCCCCCATTCTGAAAGCAACGAGTGAGATAACTATTGTTATTCCAGTGAAGGATAACCAACAAGGCATCAACCTTTTCTTGACCGAATTCTTCTTGACTCATTCTGAAAATAGCTTTCCGAGCGAAATAATAATAGTAGACAATAACTCCACCCCTAAAATTGAAATTGAATCCTATTTTCCGATACCGGTTCGACTTTTTTCATGCAGCAAGTTTGGGCCAGCAAGCGCAAGAAATTTAGGAGTTTTGCATTCCAGGACTGATTGGGTACTTTTTACTGATAGTGATTGTATACCAACAAGTAGTTTACTGTGGGGATACTTAAGTGCGCAGAACGGTGCTGTTGGTTATGCAGGTAATATTAAATCTCATGGAGAGGATTTAATTTCTAAATACTATGAACAGCAGGAAATTTTGATGCCTCCAAAAGTTTATGAAGGAACTAATGAACCAAGACCTGATTATTTAGTGACTGCAAATTGCTTGATATGGCGTCCTGCATTAAATAAGGTTGGAGGATTTAATGAGGAAATAAAAATTGCTGGCGGAGAGGATATTGACATAGGATTCAAGTTGCTTTGTATAGGGCAACTTGCTTATGCGTTTGACAGCGTTGCAAAACACAATTTTAATGATGGATTTACGGGTTTTACGAAAAGATTTATTCGCTATGGCTTGGGAAATAAAATTATTGGAAGCCTTTATGGACTTAACCTGAGGCCTCGTCCATTCCGTCCAAACAAAACATCACTTGCGAACTATGCCCTGGCCTTATTGCAATTTTTGTGGCTCTCGATAGGGTATGCGAAAAGGAGTTCGAACTAGCCGCAATAGGCATTAGTTCAAACTTCTTTTGAAATACGGTTGTTCTTTTAGCTTTTAGAGGATGCTGAATCTATATCATAAATTCCAAATCATTACTACTTAACGTGCGCTGGTAGTAGGCTTCGTATTGGGGTAGTATGTTTTCGATATCGAATGTTTGCGCGTGTGCGTAGGCGTTGGCTTTAAATTGCTTGAGGCGTTCTTCGTTTTCCAAAATATATACTGCGTGTTCGGCCATGGCTTCGTAGTCACCCACGTTGGTCATAAAACCGGTTTTGCCGTTCTCGTTTATCTCGGCCAGGCCACCGGCGTTGCTGGAGATAACCGGCACTTCGCAGGCCATTGCTTCCAGTGCGGCTAAACCAAAGCTTTCGGTTTCGCTGGGGAGGATGAAGAGGTCGCTGATGGCCAGCAGGTCCTCTACCGCATCCTGCTTACCTAAAAAGCGCACGTGTTCGCAGTTGCCTAACTGGCGGCAGAGTATCTCGGTACTCATACGCTCGGGGCCGTCGCCTACTAATAGCAGTTTAGCCGGCACTTTCTTTAATACCTTATCAAACATCAGCACTACATCTTCCACCCGTTTTACTTTACGGAAGTTGGATACGTGTATCAATATTTTTTCGCCGTTGGGGGCAATGGCTTTTTTAAAGTGGTCCTTGTTTGTTTTTTTAAACCGGCTGAAGTCGATGAAGTTGGGGATGACTTCTATATCGCGTGTGATGCGGAAGTTTTTGTAGGTATCGTCGCGCAGGCTTTGGGATACGCTGGTAATGCCATCGCTGTGGTTAATGCTGTATTCTACTACGGGCTTGTAACCGGGGTCCTTCCCTATCAGGGTTATATCGGTACCGTGCAGGGTGGTAACAAAAGGCAGTCTGAAACCGCGCTCCTTTAATATGCTGCGGGCAATAAGTGCCGAGGAAGCATGTGGTATGGCATAGTGCACGTGCAGGATGTCGAGCTGTTCGAAACGGGCGACATCGACAATTTTACTGGCCAGGGCGCTTTCGTAGGGTTGGTATTGAAACAGGGGATAATCGAGTGCTGAAACTTCGTGGTAAAAGATGTTTTCGTGGAAGCTATCGAGCCGAACGGGTTCCTGATAGGTGATAAAGTGCACGGCATGCCCTTTTTTGGCCAGGGCTTTGCCTAATTCAGTGGCTACCACGCCGCTACCACCGTAGGTAGGATAACATACAATACCAATTTTCATATACCGCTATATTGTTGCTGAAGTGCTTGCTAAAAGTGACTACGAGATTAAGAAATTAAAAACATCCGCCACGGGCAGATGTTCATTGCCGGACCTATTAACCTGTTTTAAGACGAATTAAGCCCCTCCTAAATTGTAATTTGCCGTGGTTGCACTTATTTTACCCTCAAATACCGATTATGAAAAAGAGCAGTGGGGTGTTGTTATTGCTGTTGCTGAGCGTTTGCAGCTTTGCACAAAGCACCGACATGAAGGGCCTGATACAGCCAGTGAAGATGAATGTGTTTTATATAGGGGTGGATAACCCGGTTATGCTGAACCCCTGCGGCGCGGCGCTTAGCGATATGGAACTGGAAGCCGAAGGCGGCACCTTAACGAAACTGGATAACGGCATGTATAATGTACGTGTAACGGCCACCGGCAAATGCAAGCTATCGGTATTTGTAAAGCAGGGCGATAAACGGAAACTGGTGCAGGAGCAGGAGTTCCGGTGCAAGCCGTTGCCATCGCCCTATGCCGCACTGGGCGGTATGCTGCGCAACGGCAAGGCCACAGCCGAAAAAATACTGAGTTTAAAAAGTGTGGTGCCTATGCTGGAGGGTTTTGACTTTGAAGCCAATTTTATGGTACTGCGTTTTACTATGGTACTGGTGAGCAGCGGCAAAACCACCACGCACGAAACAAAGGGCAGTATTTACAGCAAGGAGATGAAGGCCATGCTGCAAAATGCGAAAAGCGGCGACCTGGTAATTGTAAAGGACATAGTGGTGGAGTGGCCGGATAAGAGCAACCGCGAGATTAGTGCTGTGGTGGTAACGGTGGAGTGAGTATAGGGATTGGTGGATTGGTGGCGTCATTCCCACGAAAGCCGGAATGATATATGCGCTTATCTGTGCTTTGTGGGCAGGGGATGCTTCACTGCGCTATCGCTTGGTTCAGCATGACAACCTCAATTCCTTTTCATCATCCTTCATCATAACTATCTTTGTTTATCAGCGTTCTATTCAATGCTAACGGCAACGCATCCCACTAACTCCCTAAAGGGAGAACCGCAACGCAGTGGCTTAAGCAATCTTCAATTAGCATTCTAAAATCAAAAAGCTGCTCGGCGCTTAGCTGTGCTTTGTGGGCAGGGGATGCTTCACTGCGCTATCGCTTTGTTCAGCATGACAACGTCAATTTCTTTTCATCATCCTTCGTCATAACTATCTGTGTTTATCAGCGTTCTATTCTTCCCAATAAAAAAGGCGAAGCATTTGCTCCGCCTTTGTATGGTCTGATTTTTATCGTCTGTTATTAGGCGTTGATCATAACCGGCATTACCAGCATCAGCAGGTCTTCGTTGTCGGCTTTTTCGGTTGGGCGTAATACACCGGCACGGGTTGGGGTGCTCAGTTCAATTTCAACGTCGTTGCTTTCCAGGGTGCCTAACATTTCGATTAAGAAACGGGCGTTGAAAGCAATGTCCATATCACCACCTTCGTAGCTACAGGTTAAGCGTTCGTTTGCTTCGTTGCTGAAGTCTAAATCCTGCGCAGAGATTTTCAGTTCGCTACCTGCAATAGACAATACCACCTGGTAGGTAGTTTTGTTTGAGTAGATAGAGATACGGCGCATGGCGTTCTGGAACTCCAGACGGTTGATGGTAAGTTTATTCGGGTTGTTCTGAGGAATAACCGCATTGTAATCGGGGTAGTTGGCGTCAATCAAACGACAGATCAAACGGGTATCGCCAAAGTTGAAGAAGGCGTTTGATTTGTTGTATGATACGTTTACAGCCGACTCATCGCCTGGCAGCGAGCCTTTCAGCAGGTTCAATGCTTTTTTAGGCACGATAAACTGGGTAGGGCGGGCCGACTTAACATCAGTACGGCGCAGTTTAACCAGTTTGTGTGCATCGGTAGAAACGAAGGTCATACCATCGGCCGCTACCTGAAACAGCACACCGGTCATGGCCGGGCGCAGGTCGTCGTTACTAACGGCAAACAGGGTTTTGCTGATGGCATGTGCCAGGGCGCCTGCTGCGATATTGATTTCGGTAGTAGCTTCGGGCTGAGGGATCTTAGGGAAATCGTCCGGGTTTTCGCCGGCCAGTTTATAGCGGCCTGTTTCGCTGGTAATTTCGATGCCGAAAGTTTTGTCGTCTACTTTAAAAGTAAGCGGCTGTTCGGGCAGAGTTTTAAGGGTATCGAGCAATATGCGGGCAGGCACGGCAATACGGCCGTTATCTTTGGCTTCCACCTTTAATTCGGTGCTCATGCTCGTTTCCAGGTCGGTGGCAAACACGGTTAGTTTACCGCCTTTTATTTCAAACAAAAAGTCTTCCAGAATGGGTAATACACTATTGGAATTGATAACCCCGCCTATCACCTGCAGGCTCTTTAAAAGGGAGGTTGTAGAAACGATAAATTTCATGCTCGGATTTTTTAGAATGGGGCAAATATAATTATTGGGGGAAATTAACTTTTTTGTTTTTCCCCGTAGCCCTCAACTATGCGCAGTGTAGCAGACAAGCCATTGAGGGTGTTTATATTGAATGGCATGCCCGCCGGATGGCAATCGACCAAAAAATTACTTTTGAACCGTTAAACTGCCCTATGGCTTACCCGGTTACTAAAGAAGAGCGTTTTACCTATTGCGAGCAGGGGCAGGGCGAACCTATTGTGTTGCTGCACGGTTTGTTTGGCGCGCTCAGCAACTTCGACCATATTATCCAGCATTTTTCGCCTGCTTATAAGGTAGTTATACCGCTTTTGCCACTTTTTGAACTGGAAATTGACGCTACCACCGTAACGGGCATGGTAGATTATATAGAGGAGTTTATCACCTTTAAAGGCTACCAACAGGTACACCTGATAGGCAACAGCCTGGGCGGGCATGTGGCCCAATTGTATTACCTGCGCCGCCCCGAAATGGTAAAAACCATGACTTTAACGGGCAGTTCGGGCCTTTTTGAGAACAGTTTGGGCGATACTTATCCCCGCAAGGGCGATTATGAGTATGTGCGCAAAAAAACCGAAGGCACCTTTTACGACCCGGCCATGGCTACCAAAGAGCTTGTGGATGAGGTATTTAACGTAGTAAATAACCGGCATACGGCCATCCGCATGGTGGTAATGGCCAAAAGCGCCTTGCGGCACAATTTGCGGGAAGAGGTGCCCCATATGCACCTGCCTGTTTGTCTGGTATGGGGGCGTAATGACAATATTACCCCTGCCTTTGTAGGGGAGGAATTCCATAAATTATTGCCAAAAAGCGAGTTGTATATCATAGATAAGTGCGGCCACGCCCCCATGATGGAACAGCCTGAGGAGTTTAACCGCATTTTGGAACAGTTCTTGCGAAAGCATAGTTAAGTTACAGACGAGGATTTGTAACCGGCAAGGTGTAGTTGATAAATGACATAGGAATGACAAAAGCCGGTTAACTTTTTTGATTTTCAAACGTCTTATTTAGTATTACAAGGAAACGAGGAGAGTATATGATAGCACCGCACCTGATATCTGATGCCTTACCGATACTGCACACCGATGATAGCGGCGAACATGCATTGATACAAATGCACGAGTTTAATGTGAACCAGTTACCGGTAATTGAAAATGGGAAATATGTAGGCCTGGTTACCATGGAAGAGGTAATAGGCATGAAACATTTAAGCAAGCCGATGAATGAGTTGGTGAAGAATTTCCGCCAGCCGTTTGTGTTGAATAATGCTCACATTTTTGATGTGATGAAGGCCGCGCTGGAATTTAATGTGCGCGTAGTGCCTGTGGTAAACGAACACCACCAATACCTGGGCCTTATAAGTGCCGAGAGCTGCCTGCGCGCCTTTGCCGTGCTGAATTCAGTAAACCAAAGCGGCGCTATTATTGAGTTGGAAATTGCCCCGCACGATTACTCGCTGGCCGAACTGGCCGGTATTGTAGAAGAAGCGCATGCCAATGTATTGTGCCTGTATTCGCATGTTGATAACGAAACCGGCAATACCGAGATTACTATTAAAGTAAATATTACGGATGTAACCGCCATGGTGCAATCGTTTGAACGATTTAACTACGAGGTTAAAGCGGTTTACAACGATGTAGAATACACCGAGGACATGAAGGATCGTTACGATGCCCTTATGCGTTACCTGAACGTGTAACGAAGTTAGATTTAGTGAGCAGCCTGCTGTTTCTCGCTCATGCGTTTTAAGGCATCGGTTACGGCTGCTGTAATTTCATCGTAGTTGCCGATTTTTTCCTGCAGCTCCAGTTTCGCGGTTTGGCTTTCTTCTTTATTTAAATCGGCCTGGGCACGTTTCTTTTTCTCTTCAAACGATTTGTTGATGCGTTTTAAAGCGCCTTTGGCAGCCCCCTGTATAAAGTGGCCGTCGGCCTTAACGCCTTCTTCTTCGATAGTAGCTATGCCGGTTAATACCACCGGTTTTTCCATACGGGTAAGGAAGTTGGCGTAGTAGTAAAATAAATAATACTTGCTGATGCCCGTACCGGTGCGCAACTGATGCTCGAAGTAAGGCTGAAAGCCTGCATCGCCTTCGGAGGCATATACATCGGCCACGGCAGCCTGCAGGTCGTCATTTTTTTCGTTCTCCAGTTTTTTGGCCAGCTCCATAGCCTTGGCCCCGTTGTCCTTATTTAAAGCTTTTAGAGCGGCGGCCTCCACCAGATACGAGCTATCGCCCACAGCATTTATATATAGCTCAGTATATTTTTCCTTTTCGGCCAGTTTCGAAAGACGGTCGATTGCCGCTTCGCGCACTAAGCTGTTGGGGTCGTTTACCGCAAGGGTAGCTATCTTCTTTACAATTTCTTCTTTGGTTTCTTTACCGGGGAAGATATTCTCTACGGCAACTTTGCGCAGGTAGAAGAACGAATCCATTAACGCTTCTTCGAATAACACGCGGGCTTCGGGCAGGCTTTCCTGGGTATCCACCAGGGCTTCGAGGGCTTCGTAACGGGCAACAAATACCGGCGAGTAATGGTATTGGTAAATGTACTGCTGTGGTGTTTTGTTTTCGGTTTTTTGGCAGAGTACCACACGGGCACCGTCGGCATCCAGTAATAGCGGAGTGCCGTTTACTTTAAAGGCAAAACTCTGGCGCTTCTTTTTTAACTCAATAGGGAAGCTTTCCTTTTTGCCGCCTTCGTAGTATACATCGAAGCGCATAGGCAGGGTGTACACCACACCTTTATCGTTGTTTTGAGTTTGGGTAAACGCTACCTGCACGCTGTCGCCTTCCACACTATACTTTATATCCAGCAAGGGATAACCCGAACTAAGGAACCACTGATTGAAGAACCAGTTTAAATCGCGGCCGGTAACTTCTTCAAATGCCAGGCGCAACTGGTGTATTTCTACGTTCTTAAATTGATTGGCTTTTAAATAAAGTTCCAGCGATTTAAAGAAAGCTTCGTCGCCCACAATGTTGCGCAGGTAGTGCAGCAGTAAACCGCCTTTTTCGTAGCTGTGGCGGTCGAACATATCTTCGCGGTCCTCATAGTAAAAACGCACGAGGTCCACGTTCTTGGTTTCCGCTTCTTCCAAAAACTTTTCGTAGTTCTCCCACTGCTTGTAGTCGGCCATTTCCTTACCGTACTTGTATTCGTTCCACAGGTATTCGCCATAGGTAGCAAACGATTCGTTAAGCGGTATGTTACTCCAGCTTTCGGTGGTCAGCAAGTCGCCAAACCATTGGTGGAACAATTCGTGCGATACTACATCTTCGTAGGTTTCATCTAAACGCTCGCGGCTGTGGCGCTGTAAAAATTCGCCGTGCAGGGTAGCCGTCGTGTTTTCCATAGCCCCACTTACATAGTCGCGCACAATAACCTGGGCGTATTTCTGCCAGGGATAATCAAAGCCCAGTTTTTGCGAGAAGAACTCCATCATCTGCGGTGTGTTACCGAAAATGCCTTTCGCATCTTTCTCGTAATCCTTCTCAACATAATAGTCTACGGCAATATCGCGCCAGCGGTCCTTCACAACAGCAAAGTCGCCGATGGCCATCATAATTAAATAAGGAGGATGGGGCAGGTCCATCTTCCAGTAATCGGTAACGGTGCTATCGCCGTTATCTTTGCTGCTTACCTGTAAGCCGTTGCTGAGCGATACATACTTTTTTAAGTGCGTAATGTAAATCTCATCGGTCATCTTTTGGTTCGGCTTATCGATAGTGGGGAACCAGCAGGAGTTGGATTCGGTTTCGCCCTGGGTCCATATTTGAATTGGCTTGGTGGTATCGGTACCCAGCGGATTAATGAAGTAGAGGCCTTTATCGCTGTTGATGGCTTCGCTGCCACCGGTTTTGCGTTCCTCCGGTTTGGCGGTGTAATCAATAAACAACTTCAGAGTTTCATCGCGGGTATAGCTGCGATCAAGTGTAATTTTCAATTGCAGCGAATCGTAGGTATAAGCTAAAGGCAAACGGCTGTTATCTGCTTTTACCAAACTAACCTCGTGAAATTCAAACTGCTTGGCATCTAAGGTCAGCGTATGCTGCGCTTCGAAATGCGGCTTTAGGGTGATAGTTGCTTTACCGAACAAGTACTGGTGCTGGTAATCGAAACTAACTTCCAGTTTGGTATGCTTTAAATCGAAGTATTTGGTTTCGGAGGCGCGGTAAGGATTTTCGCGGGAGGCCGTAATGGTAAGCGTATCCAGCGTTACCGTTTGTATATCGTTGCTTAACTTTTTGGTATGCGAACAGGAGGAAATAAAGATGATTGCCAGCGCCGCTACTATGCTTCTACTCAACATGCAAGGTGTGTTTACGAACCGCCAAAGGTAACAAAAGCAACTAGGTTGCCCTTTAAGGAGATGGTTAAAAGGCCATAATTGCACAAAAATGACGGTGTTTTTAGCCGTTTTGCAGCACAAACTCTTGTAGCAGCGCCCGTATTTCCGGCGCACCCTGCAGGGTGCGCATAAACTCTTCCTCGCTGCCATGGGCCTTTAAACTAAGCAGGCGATGGAGTTGTTCTTTTAACCCGGGGTGGCGGGTGTACCAGGCGGGGTTATGCATTAAAGGCACGCACCAGTTGGCCAGCACAAAGTTTAATACGGGCTCGTAGGCATTTTTAAAACCGGCAGCCAGGGCCAGCGGACCAAAGGTGGCCTGCTCCGCTGCCTTGCGGTTGCCTTTAAACTGCTTTTGTATGTAATTGTTATAAGCGCGGCTGAGGTCCGTAGCATCAAAGGCTACAGGCTTGCCTTTAAGCACCAACTCCATACGGCTGTCGGCCAGTTTTTTAAGGATGGGCTCAGGAGTGCGATAGCCTTTTTGTATGGCAATTTTTTTGGCTTCGGCTTCGGCTATTTGTTTTTGTTCCTTTTCAACCGGACGGAACCCGATATGCTGATACAACCAGAACACGCCGCTGTGGATGCCGTCCTTATTATCCTTACCAATTTGATAAGGGTCCACCGAAAAACGCTTGAGGCGATAGACCTGGCGGTGCAGTTCCATTACCTGCTCAAACAGATATCGCGATTCGCCGCCTCGGTAAGCGGGAAAAACATTTAAGCCAATGCGGGCGCTATCAAACAATACCCAGCTACCGGCATAGGCAACAGGCATACCGTTTTTGAAGGCTACGTAGCCCATGTAAGCATCGATGGGATGACGGCGCTCGGGGCGCATACCAAACAGGGCCACGGTATAACCCCGCGATAATTTGTAATAGTTCACCAGCGCTGGTTCACTGAAGGTGATGGGGTCAATTTCGCGGAAGTGTTTGATGAGCACCATACGGCTTACTTCTATAATGGCAGCCGCATCGCTGTTGCTTAGTTTCACCTTAGCGGGTTTGCTATCGGCCTTTACATCGGCCATTTTCTTTACCATGTTTTTATGGTAGTACGGAAACACCAGGTTGGCAGGTAAGCGGTCGGGCGTGTTTAAAGTAATGGTGAGGTTGATGCCGAGGGCCGTCCATAATTCGTCCTTTACTTCAGGGCGGATGGGGCTTTGCTCAAACAAATGGATCAGCGCATCCAGCAGGTCCTCTCCTTCGCGGTTGTTTTGTAACAGCCAGTTTTTCCAGTGGGCATTGCCATCCTGTAAAATCTCTGACTCTACCTTTGGCATTACCACCGAGAGGATAGAATTGATTTGACCGTCTTCGGCTTCAATGGAATCCCAGGTTACGAGCGGACCGTGTACTTCGCGCAGCCATTTGGCTACTTCGAAACTATAGGCCGCGCAAAGCTGCGTACAGGTAACCGTGCTGTTGAACAGGTAGTATTGAATGTTCAGGTCGTTTTTAATATGCTGCTCCAGTTGTTGCAGGTTAGCGAAAGCGCTATTGCTTACTGCTTCGTTATCGGGGTACGCCAGCAGAAACAATAACAGCGGGTAGTATTCCTTAATTACTGCTTTTGTTTTCGGCGGATGCAATGCCAACGTGTGGAGCAGTTTCAGTTTCTCGGCAGCTTCGGTTTTACCGAATTGATTGCGGAGGGCGTGCAGTTTATGTATAAGCGAAAGTTGCTTGTTGGTAGTTGCCATAAGGATAGAAAATAAAAATCCAAGGTAGCGCAAATTGCAGAAATGCAAGGCAGCCTGTGCACATAGCCTGTGCTTAAAATAAAAAGGCGGAGCCGAAGCTCCGCCATTCTATAGCCGGTAATAATCCCCCACGGATTACCTGGCCACAACTAAACGTTGGGTAGCCGTATAGTTGCCGTTAATAAGTTGTATTTGATACATACCGGCAGGCCATTCAGCTACGCTTATAAATTGTTCCATTAAACCGGAAACATTCAGTTCGCGCTGTAACAGGATCTGGCCGGTTAAATCGGTAGCACGCAGCACTGCCTTTCCGTTAATGTCGGTTGCACGCACGGTAACCTGTTGCATAGCAGGGTTAGGGAATACATCCATGCTAATTGCGTTAGTCGTTTCCAGTATGCCGCCGCACACCTGGATGGTTAACTGCGCACTGCCGCTGTTGCTGCAGCCGTTGACATCAGTGTAGGTATAGGTAATGTTATAGCTACCTGCCAAAGCATTCAACAGGTTAACCGCATTATTGTTTACAATATTGCCGCTGTAAACACCACCGGCAGGCAGACCGCCCTGCAGGTTAATAATAGTATCCATACCGGCACAGAATGGTGCCTGCGGAATATTGACAGTAATTTGCGGCAGGGCATTAACAGTTACTACCACCGTATCGTAACCGATGCAGCCATTAGCGTCGGTACCGGTTACGGCATACAAACCGGTATTAGCCGGGGTTACTGTAATGGCACTGGTAGTTGCACTGTTGCTCCACAAATAAGTAGCCGCACCACTTACATTCAACACAGCGCTGTTACCTGCACAAATGGCTGTATCAGCGGTAAGGGTTAACGGCAAGGCAGGGCCTTCAGCAATGGTTACGCTACCTGTGTAGGTGCAACCATACACATCGTTTACGCTGTAGTTAGTAACACCAGCCGGCAGACCTGAGACTGTTGAAACCAAATCCGTTTCCAGTCCAATGGCATCAATTTCCATCCAATCCTGCGCGATATCGGTTGAAATTTCGAGGCGCACCCCGTTAATGGACATGGTGCCGGGCAAGTTAACAGTAAAGATTGTTGCAACAGCAGGACCATTTTGAGCGGTGCCTGTGAACACTTTATGCCAGGTACCGTCGGTAGCATCGCGTACAAATACGGTATCAATTAAGCCCGGATTATCGGTTTCGTAAACCACTACGCGTTTGGCTGTTACAGGTGTGTTGTATCCCACTACAATAAAGTCGCGGCCTTCGCCATACGTTTCAGGAGTCCAGGAAGTACTTATATCGCCATAGTTAGGATAGGTGTTAGGTGCACCCAGTGTTTGTTCGGCGCTCCAATTGCCGGAGGTGGTATATTCCGTGCTAACATCTTCCACCGTATCGGCCCAGGTTTGCTGCGAACCCACACCATAGGTTTGACCATTCAACAGCACAGAGGTATTCGGACCTGAAAGTTCTATTTCGGCATCTGCCACACCTAAACAACTTGGTGTTTGGCTTACTGTAACCGTAGGCATTACCATGGGTGTTACAATCAACTCGGTATACACCACGCTATCGCAACCATAATAGTCGGTATAGTTACCGCTGGTGGTATAGGCGTGCGTACCTACAAACACGGTATCGCCCGTGCAGATGGTAAACTGGTAGTCAATTTCGGTCGCTTCAATGTAGCTGATGTTGATGTATACATCGCTATCGCAACCATAGGAAAGCAAAAAGCTGCCATCGGAAGTAAAAGTGGTATCGCCGTAGGTAACAGGCGTGCCGGGGCAAACGTTAAAATCGTGGTTTACTTCAGGTACATAATAGCTAATGCTGTAGGTATCCTTCGCAGCGCAGTTGTTGGCATCAAAGGCGGTAAAAACAAATGTGCCGCCGCCGTAAAAGATCAGTGTATCGCCGCAGGTATAGTTGCTGCCATCAAACCAATAACCACCGGTAACTGCTGCACCACCGGTAGTAACAGCACTCCAGTTATTTTGAATAGGAGAACAACTTGGCGTAGGATCGTTAATTACAGTTGTAAAGCCTAAGCATGGATTTACAGCATTGTATTCTGCCGCACCCATATCCGGCGCACCTATGCGTGCAAAATCGTGCTCATCGGTTGCAGGTGCCAGTGTAGCATCTGCTGCATCAATAGCCGGACTGCCGGCAATCAGTGCATGTGTCCAGGTGTAGCGTCCGTTATTTTTGATAACCGTATCCAACACCGTTGCGGCAGTAACCGAATAAATATTACCGCTGGTAACGCCGGTTAATACGGCGCCCACTGTATCGCTTATCAGGTTATGACCATAGAACGAACCAAAGGTTCCGCTAAGATCGTTACCGTTGTTAGCTGTGTTGCCTACAAAAATGTTGTTATCAATAATACAGGTGCCGCTGTTACCACTGTTAGAAATACCACCACCATTGCTGGCGCTGTGGTTATTGTAAAAGGTGCTATTGCGTACTTCCAGGTAACCGCCGGCGTGATTCTTGACTGCACCACCACCACCGGTACCTGATTGGCTTACACTGTAGTTACCGCTGAAGGTACAGTTGGTAATGCGCATAAACCCGCCGTTGTTAAATACGGCGCCACCACCTTCGCCACCGGCGTTGGTAGTAAAGTTGCCTTCGAAGGTGCAGTTGTTTAAGAAAACGGTATCGCCATTGTTAAACACGCCGCCCGATTGGTATTGCGCGTTGTTGTTTACAAAACGGCAGTTATTTAAGATAGCAGTGCCCTGACCCGAGCTACTCATTAAACCGGTGCCAAAGGCCGAGCAACAACGGTCGATAAAAGTCATGTTGTTAAAGATAAAGTGCTTGCCTTTCAGCGAGGCGCCCACGTTCAGGTAAATACCCTGCATGGTCATGCTGTTATCTTTCGGCCCGTTGATAATAACCGGCTGTGTAGGCAATGTCCAAAAGCCGTATTCGCCACCGGTGCACACGTTAATGATGTGCGGGTTATCGTTGGTGGAGGGGATGGCATTGGCCTGTGCTACGGCGTCGCTGAGGGAACCGGCGCCGCCCGAGTTTTGATTGGTAACGAAAAAGGTGTTGGCCCATGCGCCCTGCATAAGCAGGCAAAAGAGCACAAGCAGTGTGGGGGTAGATGGTTTGTTCATACGTAAATGTGGTTTGTTACAGTTAATGATCACGATACAAGGTTCGCACCTTAAACACGGTGCGGCAACAAAATGGTATGAGATGCAGAAAAATGGGTACAACCTGTTAGTGCTACTTACGCCAGGTTGGGAACGTAATAGTAAAAGTGGGTTGCGGAAAGGTAGTGTAGGTGATCGTACCCTGTAACTGACGGGTTAATTCATTAACCATCCGCATACCCAGGGTAGGCGATTTGCGCACATCAAAATCGGCGGGCATACCCACGCCGTTATCCGTAAACTGCAGGGTGCACAAGCCGCCAAGGTCGTCGGTAAAGGTTACCTGTATCTGCCCACCGGGCCTGTTTATCTGAGCATACTTAATGCTGTTGGTGATAAGCTCGTTCAATATCACGCCAAGCGGTATAGAGGTTTGCATATCCAGTTTAACATGCGGCGGATACACATGGCAAACGATTTCTACCTGCGGCGCATTAAACACATATTTTAAGTGGCTGCACAACTGCACCACGTACTCCTCCAGCGAAATAGCCGAAAGATCATCCTGCATGTACAGTTTCTGATGGATGAGTGATATACTTTTTACGCGGTTATGGCTTTCGCGCAGGGCATCCTTTGCAGCCTGGTCGGTAATAGAATTGGCCTGCAGGTTTAACAGGCTGCTGACTATTTGCAGGTTATTCTTAACCCGGTGGTGAATTTCCTGCATCAGCATATCCTTCTCGCGGTTTTGCTGGGCAATACGTTTGTTCTTCTCCTCCAGCTCGCGATTGGTTTTTTCCTTGAGTTTGTTGGCACGCACTACTAAGAATACCACCAATGCCAGCAGCAGCACCGCCACTATACCGAACAGCACACCAAAGCGCAGCGAATAGTTTTGCAGGGTAAGCAATTTATTCTCCTGTGTTTTCTTTTTGGTTTCGTATTGCACTTCCAGTTCGCGCTTATCCAGCTCGGCACGGCTCTGTACATTGGCTATGCTTTGTTCGCGGGTATCGTTAAACACACTGTCGTTCCAGGCGCTGTATTGCTCGTAATACTGCAAAGCTAAAACTGCATCGTTGCGCTGCTTTGCTGCCTCGCTCAGCACTTTGTAGCCCTCGCGTATAAACGGTTTGGTATTATACACTACTGCCGAATCGAGCAGCCTGATACCCAGCGATTCGGCCTCTTTAGTTTTGTGCTGCTGTAAATACAGGTTACATAAAATGGAAATGGGACCCATTATATTAATGGGCCGCCTGAGGCTGTCCTGTATAGCAATAGCCTCCTTTAAATACGCCTCTGCTTCGGGTAATCGATTCAATTGGCGGTAGATATCGCCCACATTGGTAAGCACCACTGCAAACTCGTAACCATGGGTGCCGCTTTTTGCTGCGTACTCAACTGCCAGCTGCGCGAATAAAGAGGAAGAATCTTTTTTACCGGCCCGCAGGTATTCGCCCGCCATGTTAGCGGTTACCAGGCCGGCAAAAGCAAAGTTGTTGAGTTTGCGTGCCTGCTGTAAAGCACTGTTATAATATTGCAACGCCAGTTCCGGCGCATAGCCTGCCGAACCATATACCGATGCAAGGTTGTTATACAAGGTCCCCATCATACGGGTATCACCGGCTTTTTCCGCCACCTTTAATCCCTCTAAATAATAGTGTAATGCCTTGTCGTAGTCGCCCTTGTCCTGGTATAAACCGGCCATCAGACTAAAGCACGAGGATTCGTAAAAACTGCTTTTAGCCTTGCGGGCATTCTGCAAACAAAGTTCATACAAATCAAGGCCTTCGGTTAAACGGTTGTCGATAACACGCACCAGTGCCTGGGTGCGATAGGCATCGGCGAGGCGCAAGGGATCGTTCGGTGCCAGGCGTATTTCCTCTGCAGCCAGGTCAAAGGCTTCCGCATTGTTTTTAAACTTCAGTTCCCAGGCAAGTTCTCCGTTTAGCCCCGCGCGTGCGGTATCGCTTGTTGCAGCCTGCAGTTTATTACGAAGCTCCGCCTCTTTGGAAGGCTGCCCCTGTAACAAGCCAAATGCAACCAGCAACACTGCGAGGTGCAGCAGGCGTATGGCTAACTTGTATGGCAGGCTTTGGGTCATTTTAATGCGGTGCTAAACTGTAACAACTATAGTATAAGCGGCTAAAAATGGTACAACATGCAGCCCTTTGGTTACCAAACACAGGCAATTTGCTATTGCACCCGTTTAAGTTTATCAAACAATTCGTCCTTGTAATTGCGGCTGAGTGGCAGGGCCGTTTTGTTAATCACCACTTCGGTATGCGACAGCGATTCGATTTTCCGCAGGTTGATCACAAAGGATTTATGAATCTGCATGAAGTGCTTCTCCGGCAGGTTCACCAAAAAATCGCGGAAGTTGGAACGCACGATGTGCTTGCCCTTGGGTGTTACGATATACAGGTAGTTATGATCGCTCTCCAACCATAATATTTCATCAATTGCCACCTTTACAAAGTGCGTATCGGTTTTTACAAACAGCGAATCGTTGATCAGGAACTCCTGTTCATCGCCGGCAGGTTTTGTTTTCCCAAAGTTGGAAAGCGCTACTTCTATACAGGTAAACAGGTCTTCCTCGGCAAACGGTTTTACCAGATACCCATTGGGTTGGGTTGCTGCCGCATTTGCCACGGTAGTTTTATCGGAATGGGAGGTTATAAAAACCAGGGGTAAGTGATATTTTTTGCGGATGAGCTGAGCGAGGTCGATGCCCGTTTTACCACCGCCCAAATCAATATCAGCTAATACAATATCGGGGCGTTCATTTTCCAGTAGTTCAACAGCCTGGGCATAACTATAAGCTGCAGGTAGTACCTCGTAGCCCAGCCGGGTAAGCATGTCCGTCATATCCATCGCCACCAGCGACTCATCTTCCACTATTACAATTCTAACCTGTTGCATGCGCTTTCGATAATACAAAATAAAAAGAAGCACCAAGGTGTGCAAGGCACTAAGCACAACAAAAAAGCCTCCTGCAAGTACTGCAGAAGGCCTTTGATAACTTATTATTTAATAGACTATGGATATTGCGCATACAGCACATTGCTCCATGCATAGCAATGGTTGTTGGTTGCAATGGTTGCTGAAAGATCGAGTATACCATACCAATCTCCCGCTGCAGGAGAACTGGCGCTTCCATCACCGTTGGTATCGCCGCCATGTGCATCATCCAGGTAGCTGGTAAAATAAACACCTGCTAAATCGTGGCCCTGTATAGTGCTGTAGCCTTCTTTGATATCGATACGGTTATAACCGATAGAAGGTAAAGTAGCCACTTTGATGATTACGTTTTCGGCAAGAATTAATTTCAGTCCGTCGCCAATGCCAATAGAACCTGTTACTACAAACGGAACTTCGGTCTCCAGCCAGCTAACATCGGTGGTAGGTTCATTAGGGTCGGCTACTATGAAGATGCCGTTCAGTTGGTTTGTTTCAGACGGGTTAGAAGGATTGTGGAAGGTATTCGAATTATCAATACTTATCGAAGGGTTAATGAGCATGGGCTTTATGCAACCGTAAAACGTATTGTTGGTGATATGAAAATCGTTCCCTTGGTAGCTGCCGGCCTCAATTACGCCATAACCGGCATAAGTAGTTTCGCCACCGCAGTAAGCAAAGGTGCAATGGTCGATAGTGCCATGGTAATACGAGTATTCCAATGTAGGCTGACCGGTGCCTGCACTCGGGCCTTCGCCGCCATACAGAAAGTGACAGTATTTAAAGCTGCAGTTGTTGCTATTGATGATGATACCGCCCCAATCGGCGCGGGCCGGTGAAGTTACTGAACCATCGCCATTGGTGTCGCCACCATTTGCGTCATCTTTATACGAGGTAAAAATTACCGGCTTGCTGGAGGTTCCTTCGGCAATTATACGGCCGGAGTTGCTTACCAATATGGCATTATCGCCGGTAAAGTCGGAAAATTTAATAATCGCACCCGGCTGAATGGTAAGGGTACTGGTAACGCTGATCTGGTTGACGGTAATTACATAAACGTGGCAATCTTCCCAAACGGTAGGTGTACTAATATCGGTAGTAATAGTAACTACTGTAGGAGTACAAGTTCCGTTATTATCATTTTTAGTGCAGGAGCTCGCAAACCCTACCAACATAACAAACAAGGGAATATATAATTTATTCATAAAATGGATTTGAACGAAGATAGTCAATAATGGTTAAGTGTGCCACTTAAAATAAAAAACCGGCAGAGTGGGAATACCCCGCCGGCTACACAAACGAAGTTGTAGTAAGCTATTTTTGCGCCAGTGCTTCCGGCATTTGTTTAACATCCGCAGGCACATCGGCAGTTAAACTACCCAGGAAGGCCACAATGGCTGTAACCTGTGCATCGCTCAGGTCTTTGTTCAATTGTGTTTTGCCCATAATCTTAACTGCTTCTTTTAAATCGGCAACGCTGCCATCGTGAAAGTAAGGCGCTGTTTTGGCTACGTTACGCATACCGGGCACTTTGAAAACATCCTTATCCGATTCCTGTTTTGTTAAAGCCTTTTTGCCGGTATCATCAATGGTGCTGTGTGTAAGTGTGCGGTAGTCGGCATACAAACCAAATTTTTGAAACATGCTGCCACCCAGGTTAGCACCAATGTGGCACTGGTTGCAGCCTACGGCCATAAATTGTTTCAATCCATCTTTTTCATCCGCAGTAAGAGCATTGGCATCGCCACCTAAAAACTTATCGAAGGCAGAAGGTGTAATCAGCGTTCTTTCAAAAGCGCCGATTGCCTTTTCAAGATTGGCATAAGTTAAAGGATCCTTGTCATCAGGGAAGGCTGTCTTAAACAGTTCCTGGTATTGCGGAACTCCTTTCAATTTCTTTACAACAAAATCCTTATTGGGCATAGCCATTTCAGCAGGATTTAGCACCGGCATACCGGCCTGCTCTTCTACGTCCTTGGCACGGCCATCCCAAAACTGAAAATCATGGGTAGCGGCATTTAACACCGTTGGGCTATTGCGGGTGCCGAATTTACCATTGTCGCCTTTAGATGTTGGCAGGTTATCAACGCCAAAGGTGCTTAGGTTGTGGCAACTGTTGCAACTGTTGTTACCCGTTTTACTGAGCCGGGTATCGTAATACAGCATTTTACCCAAAGCCACCTTTTCGGGTGTTATTTTATTGTTTGGATTTTCTACTGCGGCCAAAACGGGGAACATCGCCTTGGCATTTTCCAGCAGTTCTTTGTCGGATGGGCTTACTTCATTAGCCGCCGGTGTTTCGGCAGCAGGTTGCGGTTGGTTATTGCAGGCAGCCAAAAATGTTAGCGCGGCTACCGGCACTACAAAATACTTTTTCATACTTCACTTGGTTTAGCTCATTAAAAATTCGGGAGTGAAATTAAATCCCGGAGAGCGACCAACCAATGAGTGCGGTCATCTATATTATTTTTGTTATACTAATGAAATAATGTTCATAAACGACCATTGACAGACGCCGCTATTCTACCAGGCGGAAACCCATGTTCTGCTTATGGTGATCGGGCACATTGCGGTTGCGGGCTTTGTTGTAACAACGCTCCGGACCGCTGCGCCAGGAGCCGCCTCGTACGACCCGAAAAAGCGCCTTCCGTTCGTTACAAGGAGATTTACCCGGACTTTTGTGATAGTAACCGGGGTTCCACCAGTCGCGGCAGAGCTCCCATACATTCCCGGCCATATCGTATAAGCCAAGTTCGTTGGGTTTCTTTTGCCCTACGGGATGAGTTTTTCCGGAAGCATTGTCGCGGGTCCAGCCCACCTCAAACAAACTATCGCCACCCGGGTAATAATAATGCTTGCTGTTAGCGCCTCCCATGGCCGCATACTCCCATTCTGCTTCAGTTGGTAGGCGATATTGCCTGCCGCTACGTGCATTAAGCCTTGCAATAAAGGTATCTACTTCAGCGGGTGTAACTTCTTCCACAGGGCAACTATCGCAAACCGTACTGCCCGAAGGATTGTTGCCCATTACCATTTTCCATTGTGCCTGCGTAACCTCAAACACGCCGATACTGAAATCCTGCAGTTTCACCTGATGCTCAGGTCTTTCGTTTTTCTCACCTATATTACTTCCCATTGTAAACGTGCCACCCTGCACCTTTATCATGCTAAAGGTGGGCGCCTGTTGGGCTGCCAAAAAAGTGACACAAAAAATAAGTGGAAGAAAAATGCCTTTCATGCAGCGCAAATTAAACATCTGTTTTCTCATTCTGTTCATTACTTCCGTTAGCCATGCACAAACCTGGGTGGATACACTGGACGCCTATGCGCGCCAAAAGTTTTTGCCTGCCAAAAATTACCATTGGCGGTGGACGGATGCCGCGCTGTTAAACACCATGATGAAACAATACGATGGGGCAGGCGGTGAACAAAAAGCGATTTACCTGAACTACGTGAAAACAGCCATGGATAGAACCTGGCCCGTAGCCAATGGTAAAACACCCAATAGCGTTGCAAGCGCTATGGGGCTGGCGTTTTTATACCGCGTAACAGGAGAAGAAAAATACAAAGTCAAGGCTGAAAAGGTTTATGCCGATTACCTGAAGATACGACGCACCAAAGAGGGGGCTGTATCGCATTTGATGCTGTTTACCGAGTTATGGGACGATACCATTTTTATGATCGGGCAGTTTTTGCTTGAAATGTACCGCGCCACCGGCGATGAAAAATACCTGAATGAGTTTATGAAACAACTGCGTCTGCACCGCGAAAAATTGCAGGTGCCTGAATATGGGTTGTGGGTGCACGGTTGGGACAGCGACAACAAAACACACTGCACCTTCTGCAGCCAAATGAACTGGGCCGATAAAACTACGCGCCGCAGTGCGGAAATGTGGGGCCGCGGTAATGGATGGATAGTAGTTACGCTTTCCGATGCATTACAAACGGTGCCGCGAAACCATGCCAACTGGAACGAACTAGCAGGTTATTTAAAGGAGATGATCGTGCACCTTCCGGAACTGCAGGATAAAAAAACCGGACACTGGTTTCAGTTGCCCGTACGCAACACCGATGCGGCAAATTGGATAGAGAGCAGTTGCACAGCCATGTTTGCATATGGTATTCATAATGCCCTGCAATTAAAACTGGTAAGCGACAGCAGCTATGTTACCGCAGTTGATGCGGCTTATAAAGGTTTGCGGACCTATAGCCTGGTGCCTTTGGGTAGTAACTACCTTACACCGCAACATGTTTGCACAAGCACCTGCATTGGCCATGCAGCGTACTATTTTAAACGGCACCAGAAAAAAGGAAGCCCTTACGGAATAGGCATGTTTATACAATTGGGCAGGCGGGTACAGCAAAACCCCTGGCATAATTAAGGCAGCAAGCTCCGCATTTTTTTGCTATATTAAATGCGCGTAAAGCCCTGCTACACATGCAAACTTCCGATGCCTTATTCCGATTAATCAAAAGCCTCACTAAAAACGAAAAGGGCTATTTCAGAAAAATAGCAGCAGCACTAGCAGGCAGTAAAGACAGTAACTACATGTTGTTGTTTGATGCGCTGGAGGAACAGGAGGTGTTTGATGAAGAGGCAATCCTTACAAAATTTAAAGGCGAAAAATTTGTAAAGCAGTTATCCGTAACTAAAAACTACCTGTTCGATTTGTTACTGAAAACCCTGCGGATGTATAACTCCGGGAATGGTAGTACCGCTTTGAATGACCACCTGGAGAATGCCGGCATACTGCATAGCCGCCTGCTGAATGACGAAGCATTGACAGAATTACAGCGTGCAAGCGAACTGGCAGTAAACAAAAACGACAAGCTGAAACAACTGGAGCTAGATAATCAACTGCGTAAACTGCAGTTTGACATTGCCACCAGTGATTGGGAGACCAAAATTAAAAGCACCATTCAGCACGACCGGCAATTGCTGTTGCAGATGCAGTTAGAGCTGGAGATAACGGGCATCTATTACGAATTTATGCACTTTGTGCGCCATAACCGCCACCTGCGTACGCCCGAACAAGAGGCTTTTACAGAAAGCCTGCTGACTCACCAGGCCCTTGAGGCCGATTGGCGGCAATTTTCGTTTGACGGGCAGGTAAAGTATCATATGATTTATAAAATGTATTACCAGCTGAAAAACAACTACCCGCAATCGCTGGAATACATGCGGCAAATAATGGACCTCTACCGCAGCAACCCAGCCGTAATTGAAAGTGATCCGAAACGATACCTGCTGGCGCTTAATAATTACCTGGGAGTGTGTTATAAGTTAGACCTTGTAAATGAGGTGGAGGATTGCCTGAATGGCTTTGATGAGAAATATATCGCCAGCAGTCCCGGTTCCAAAATGTTCTGGTTCGATATTTCGAGCGGTGGCTGGCTGTATGTGTATTTATGGCGGGGCCATACCGAAAAATTACGGCAACTGGCCCGCGATGTAGAAAAGCAACTTCCCCTGTACGAGAAAAGCATGAATGCAGCGCGGTTAAGCGTGATGAAATACAACCTGATGCTGATTTACCACCGGGTTAATGAACCCGGTCTGGCCCTGGATAAGGTAAATGAGTTGCTGCAACAGAAGGGTGTGGAACTACGCAAAGACCTGTATGCCTCGCTTCGTATTTATAACCTGTTATTGCATTACGACCTCAACAACATGCTGCTTTTAGAAAGCGCAGTTCGCGCTGCAAAAAACTTTTTGCAAACGCGTGATATGTATTTTGAACTGGAGAAACTGGTATTGAAACATTTTCTGAAATTGATAAACAGCGCCGACCAGCAGGCCCGCAGCAAAGTACTACAAACCATGAGGGCCGAAGTGCTTGAACTAACCGAAAACGACCCGCGCGAGAAAAACCTGTTGCAAAATGTGGAACTATTGAATTGGATAGATGCCACCTCGGCGGGGCTTTCCATGCACGACCACCTGGAACTGAAGTCTGCCATAAACCGCTAATAATCAATATACAGCACACTTCCCCATTCTTCGGAATTTAAGAATCGGGCTAATTTTTGTTGGCATAGCCGGGTAAGCTAAAGCAGCTTTGTATATCTAAAATCAATGGATATGACCAAGCTGACTTTTACCTTTTTTGCCTTTTTACTAAGCATGGCTATCGGCCTTGCACAGCCCGGTACCCCGGACCTTAACTTTGATGCTGATGGCGCACTTACCATCGACTTTTTTGGCAGTAATGATTTTGGCTATACGATTGCTCCTTATGGCAACGACTTTATTGTTGCGGGTATTACCGACTCGCCGGGCACGCGTTTTGGCGCATTTGCCCGCCTGAATGGGGATGGCAGTTACGACACACAGTTTGCTAACACCGGTAAACGCGCCGTTAACGTACCCGGAGGCCAGGCAGAAATCAGTGGTCTGGCCGTACAAAACGATAACAGAATTATTGCGGTTGGTTCAACCGGCAGCCTCGACCACGGCCTGATCTTCCGATTAAACCCAAATGGCAGCGTAGATGGTGGTTTTGGAGGTGGCTTCATTCAACACCAGCAGGCGGGTAACGATGTAGAATACTACTATGGCGTGGCCCTTCAACCCGATGGAAAAATTGTGGTGTGTGGCACAACAGGAATCGTAAATACACGCGATGTTATCGTATTGCGCCTGAACACCAACGGCACTATGGACAGCACCTTTGCCGGCGATGGCATTGCGATTACAGATTTAGGTGTTCCCAACGACTATTCGAATGAAGTGCTGATACAGCCGGATGGTAAAATACTGGTAGTTGGCAGCAGCGGCGATAACGTATTGCTGTTACGCTATAACAGCGACGGCACGCTTGATAACAGTTTTAGTTTTGATGGCAAGGTTACCACCGATATGGGTTACAGCGATGATGGGTTTGACCTGGCCCTGCAACCCGATGGTAAGGTGTTAGTAGCCGGCCGCAGTTATAATGCACCCGCCAATGTGGCTTTTGTGCTGCGCTACAACAGCGACGGCACCCTGGATAATAGTTTCGGGCAAAACGGCATAGTAGATACCGTATTGGAAAATGGCTCACAGGCTTTTACCATTTTGCTGCAACCGGATGGCAAAATACTGGCAGGGGGAGAAATGCGGAATGCCCAAAACAAGAGCAAGATGTTGTTGTTCAGGTTAAACGCCGATGGAAGTTTCGATAACAGCTTTGGGCAAAGCGGAATTTTCATCTCTTCCTTTACGGCAGGCGATGAATCGATTTATGAGATGTGCTTTTTGCAGGATGGCCGCATAGCTACCAACGGGTTCACCGGTTTATCAGGCTCCTATAATATGATCTCTGCGGTTATTACTACCGGTATTAATGTGGGCTTGGTGGATGTAAGCGCAGGTCAGCGTCCGGTATTGGCTTACCCTAATCCGGTACACAATCAGTTTGAACTGGCTTTTGAATTAGCGCAACCAGGAGCGTTAAGTATTGAACTGACAGACTTAAGCGGCAGAACCGTAGCCACCTTTGCTGCAAATCAGCCCTATGAGGCAGGTAAATACAATCAAACTTTTGAGTTACCCGGCACCTTAGCTAATGGCAACTATCTGTTGCGCCTACATACCGAAACAGGCAGCAGTGCCATTCACATTCAAGTTAACCAATAACTAAATCTATCCCATCAAAACTACGGTTATGAAAAAAACAATTCTATTGAGCACCATTGCCCTGCTACTGGCCGGTGTGTGCGGTATTACCTCCTGCGAAAAAAATTCGAGCCCCGGTTGCCAGTATGGCACTGATGGGGCCGCCAGCGATGAACTGCCTGCTTATTTGCAAAACTGTCCGGGCACGTATTTCGAAGTGCCGCCCACCAATCCTGCAAACGGCAAGCAGTTTAACTACGATAAATTTGTAAATGCCTTAATGGATTCGTTGCCGGATGTTGGGGGCATGCAATATGCCGTTATGCAGGGTAGTTTCCTGTACGCTTCAGGCGGACGTGGCGATGCCCGCGAAGCAGGGGCCTGTCCACCACTTAAAATGAGTGCTTGTGTTAAGATGAATATTGCATCGGTAACAAAAATGTTTACCGTAGCCGTTACACTCAAATTTTTATATGATCAGGGGCTTGATGA
>JBGAIB010000012.1:0-7892 GCA_044225825.1 Chitinophagales bacterium | reverse complement strand
AGTTTTTACCGCCTTCCTGGAATTGTCCTGCGGATGTAGCAGCCCTTACTTTTCAGCAGATGTTTTCGCACCGTAGCGGTATGCAGCAATTTTCAGCCAACAACAATTTCAACCAAACCCTTAGCTACAGCGGTTTAAAAACATTCGTTCAATCAGGCACCAACGAGGACAGCATAGGGGTGCAGCAATACCGGAATGCCAACGTAGCTCTTATGCGCATTATAATTCCCCGGTTATGGCAAAACCGAATCGATTGTCCGCAGGAGTT
Source organism: Chitinophagales bacterium (assembly GCA_044225825.1). Classification (GTDB taxonomy): domain Bacteria; phylum Bacteroidota; class Bacteroidia; order Chitinophagales; family LD1; genus Bog-950. The sequence goes on along the minus strand of JBGAIB010000012.1, from coordinate 7,624 downwards.
AAAAGATGCGCCGGAAGTTACGGACGAACTAAGCCAGAAATATTATGAACGGGCAGTTAAGCAATTCATCTTTCAACCGGTGGGCGCCGACGGTTATTTACAGCGCGCCGAAATGGGCGACTTTGAACCACTGAATTATAACGTAAACGGCTCAGGCGGTACTACAGCCGGCGATTGGAAAGCTATTACCGGTGGCGGTGGCTGGTATATGAATGCAGAAGACATGGTAAAGGTAATGAGTGGCTTATCTAATGGCACTATTGTAAGCAACGCTATTATCACTGCTATGCGCAATAAGGTAATGGGCACCTGGAATTACATTTCCGTTAACGACGGACAGCTAATAGGCCACGGAGGCGATATCAGTGAAAGCAATGGTGAGTGGCACAGCTTACTAGTTTATAATGCTACTACCGATCTATCAATAGCAGTAAACATTAATACCGGGGTACTGCCCAACGGCGGCGGACTTTCGCGTGCCGTTCAAAACGCTTATAACGTTGCCTGGGAATAAGGCATTTAAATTTGTTAAGCATCGCTAACCACCACACTTATTTAGTTGTACTAAAAGGGCCCGCCAACGCGGGCCCTTTTCTATGCATTGCCACCTGCCGATTGTTTAACAGATGCTAAGAATCATATTATTAACAGTCTTTCTTAGTGCTATAATTCCTACTTTTGCCGAAACAACCCATTTACATGAAAAAATTTACACTATTTGTATTCAGCTGCCTTACGCTACTGAACATTTATGCCGCAAACGGCAGCAATGCCTGGCAACAACTGATTGACCGGTTTGCAGCCCACCTGCCTGCGAACCAACCTGACCGCGAAAAACAGATTGAAGCCTTTACCCAATTCATTAATTCGCCATCCCAGGCCATGCATAAAACCGATGCGCTGGCACAGCGATTAATCGGATATCGGTACGATAATTATACCTCCGGCAGTTGGGTACTAGCCGATACCCTTACCTGGATATATAGCGGTAACAGGGGAAGTGCTTATTACTATAACAACGAATTTGACGTAAAACTGAACCTGGGTTGGGATGGATTTACGGTTATTAATGAAACCCGCACAACCAACACCTGGGACGCTAATGAATTACGCACCAACTCTACCGGCGAAACATGGAATGCCGGTGCCTATGAATATACTAACCGTGTTTTGTACAGTTACGATGGCAACAACCGTTTAGAAACCAGCACCAACCAAAGTTGGAATGCAGGCACCTGGGATAATACCAGCCGCTCGGCTTACACCTACGATGCCAACGGCAACAACCTTACCTATACCACCTATACCTGGTCGTCCGGCACCTGGCAGCCAAATTATCGTTACGTATACACGTTTAATGCCAATGGCTATCAATTAACCAACACTTACCAAGGCTGGAGCGGTAGTGCCTGGGAAAACCAAAGCAGAACCACGCAGACCTATGATGCCAGTAACCATCGCACCAGCTATCTGCACGAAGTAGCTTCGGGTGGGGTGTTAGTGAATGACTACCTGTATACCTACACCTGGGATGCCAACGGTGACAACACTCAAAGTGTATCACAAAACTGGGTGAGCGGTGCCTGGGTAAACAGCGGCCGTAACACCTATGTGTTTGATGGGGCACATCACGTAACACTGGGCACCTACGAACAATGGAATGCAGGCGCATGGGTTAATTATTCGCGCAATGCTAAAACCTATAATACAGCAGGCTCTACTTTAACCAACACCAACTACGAGTGGCTCTCAGGCGCGTGGACCGAAACCACCCGTAACCTCTACACTTACGATGCTAACAACAACCAAACAGAATCAGTGGCTCAAACCTGGATATCGGGTGCATGGGAAAACAACTACCGTTATCAATACACTTATGACGCGAATAACCACCAGAATAGCCAACTCTACCAAACCTGGAGCGCCGGTGCATGGACAAACAATTCGCTGTCAGATTATAACTATAACAGCTATGGTAATTACGAAACTACCAGTTATAAGAATTGGATAAGCGGCGCATGGGAATTCAGCCAGCGCGAATTCTATTACTATGAAGAGTTTAATGCCCCGAGCGGTATAACTGAAACAGAAAACGCCTTTGCATTCAGCGCCTATCCGAACCCTGCTTCCACTTTACTGAATGTTGACTACAAAACTAAAACCGGCGGCAATGCAGTTGTACGCGTATTTACCATAACCGGACAGCAAATGTTACAAGTAGATAATACGTCGGTAAACGGCGACAACTACCTGCAATTAAATGTAGCTACCTTAAACAGCGGCATTTACTTTGTTGAACTTACACAAGGCAACCAGGTTAGCCGCGTTAAGTTTGTAAAGCAATAAGAAAACTGAGACCCGTGAAAAGAAAGCAGGCTCCGGTAGCGGGGCCTGCTTTATTTTTTTACCTCTGGCCTTCTGATTTAGGACCCCCGACAGCGGTTTTGAAGAGATGAAAAAGACTTATTATCTTTCATACGACATTGCAGTAAACAGTATTACTACAACACCCCTATGTATAAATACTTTTTTACACTTGTAATAATAGCGGCCACCCGGCTACTTTGCGCGCAGGGCCCGGGCAACAGCGCCTGGCCGGTTACACCCTTTCACCTGCAGCCTCAACTGAGCAGTGCGGGCCCCGGTGCTTATCAACCTTTAACAGGCATTTCCCACAAAACCGAAGATTTATATGAGCGGTTGATTGGTTATAGCACCACGGAATGGCTGGAAAGCACCAACACCTGGCGTTACAGCGATTCCATTACCTGGCGTTACTCGGGCAACAGAGGAAGTGTTGTGCTAACCAACAACGTATACGATGAAAAACATCACCTGCAATATACCAACGGCATTTGCTGGAACGATGAGCAAACCATTTACGAACGAAACGCACAGGGCGGAGCAACCGCCTATTATGGCTTTGCCTGGAACGGCGGCACTACTTACGACAGCAGCTACAGATACCTTTACACCCTTAACAGCTTTGGCAAGCCAACTTACACCTTGATACAAAACCGAAACGGATGGCAATGGGATAATAGTGAACAGCTTTTTGAAACGTACGACAATTGGGGTAATGTAAACAGTGCCGTTAGCTATCGGTGGCAGGATACCGCCTGGTTAAATGGCACGCGCAACACCTATGTATATGACAGTGCGGGCCATATTCTATTCTTTCAGTGGGAGCAGGGAACACCTACCGGATGGCTGATAGCCCAGCGGGATACCGCCACTTATAATGAAGACGGACAATTGCAGTACGAAGAACATGCAACCCTTACCGCCGGTGTACTTACACCTGACACCCGATCATTTTATTCCTATTTGCCTACTGCCGACTCCAGCAGCATAACAGAGGAGCGCTATATAGGCGGAACCTGGCAAAACAGTATGCTTACAACTAGCAAGAAGAATGGTTGGGGGCAGGAAACCTCCCGCACGCAGTATGTATGGTATAACAACCAATGGTATAATTACAGCAGCGAGGAAAACAAATTAAACACCGATGGCAAATTAATTTCCCATACCCGTTATGATACGGATATTAACGGCAACTGGATCTTCTACGATCGCGCGATTTATACCTATACCAATGGCTTGCCCGAGCAGCGCATCTATCAATATTACACCGATACAGGTTGGTTGAACATACAATCGTATCGGTATACTTACAACAGTGCCGGGCTTTGCGATACGGAAACAAACCGATATTGGATAGCAGACGATTGGAAAAACAGAGAACGCAATATTTATAGTTACACGCCTTATGATAACATCAGCCGCATTGACTATCAAACCTGGCGCACTAGTACCTGGGCCGATTCAATTCGCACGAAATTTTATTACGAGGAATTTACTGCGCCTACCGGCATAACAACGCCCATTATGGCTCCGCTACAACTGTATCCGAACCCCGCTTCGACTGCGGTATTTATAGACTGCGCTATACCTTTGGATGGTGCTGTGCAATACCTGCTGACTGATGCCACCGGCCATTGCCTCAGGGAAGAAACCCTGGCTCAGCAACAGTCAACACTTTGTATTCCGGTTGAGAGTTTGAGTGCCGGTTTGTATTTTATTACTCTAAGGCAGAATGGCACACAAAGAACCGTGCGATTTTTAAAACAGTAAGGGCATCGCCGGTTTATCCTTCGGCGCGCTGTTTTAGTGCCTTGTTCATGGCAATAAAACCACGTTGTGTTTGCTCGCCAATTTGTTTCATTATAAAACCTGCCAGCAAACCGCTAAAGTTTTCGCCGTGTATAAACTTAACCTGATTGGTGCCGATAGCCTCCAGTTTAAAGTAATGCTGCCCGTTAAAAATACCGGGGATGGGCAGGCTGCCCAGCCATTCAAAAGCCTGGTTAGGTGCGGCAGTTAACACCTTCGGTTTAAACACCGAAACACCTTTGCCATTGTTTAACTCCACGCGCAGGGTTTGACCTACTATGGGTTTCCCTTCAATCTTTTGCACGAATGGATTCCATGCAGGATAGTTTTCAAAGTCGGTTAATATGGCCCATACCTTTTCGGCAGGCGCGTTGATGATAATTTCTGTTTGCAGGCTTTTCATATTGTTGTATTTATAGTGCAAAGATGCACGGCAGCCACGGCCCCTGCATTAACTTAAGATAATTAATAACCCTATCCGATTCTTTTACGGATGCGGCTTAACGAAACAGGTGTTACACCTAAGTAAGAAGCAATCATATGCTGTGGTACCCGCTCCAGTATTTCCGGACGTTGTTGCATCATATTTGTATAGCGCTCCTCCGGAGAGTCGAGAATAAAGGATGAGGCTCTTTGCTGCAGCATTATAAACCCCCACTCCGCAATGGCACGCGAAAATTGATGAAACACCGGATAGGTTTCCGTAAGCGCATCCAGTTTATCTTTTGTAATCACCAGCAATTCACAATCCTCTATGGTTTCAATACCCTGGCGACTTGGTATGCGTAACAAAAAACTTTCAAGCGAAGTAATAAAGCCATTTTCGAAAATAAAGTTGGCGCTGATATCACTGTCTTCTTTTCGATAATACAGGCGCGTAACACCCTTTAAAACAAAGTAGGCTTCGCGCGCAGTTTGTCCGGGGGCCAGCAAGTTGAATTTTTTAGGCACCAGCCTATGCACAAAGGCCGCACTAAAGGCTTCCCATTCCTTATCTTTTAGTTTCAGCATACCGTTTACCACGGCATACAACTGCGGATATAACATGGCTTCAAAATAACAAATCCCTTTACATGAAAGCCACTGCATTTAAGATGATTTTTTATTTTGCAGCATACTTAAAATCTTATCCCATGCTCGATACTCCCGAAATTGAAAGAAACTATGCTGGCTTTTGGGCCCGTTTTGCCGCCTATTTTATTGATGGTGCTTTGGTAGCCTTCCTATTGCTGCAATTCTATGAATTGATGCAGGTTAGCCTGCTAAGCTATTTTGCCTCGCACCCCGATAAGCTGAAAATAATTGAGCATTTGTTAAACGATACCCGCGAATATTCGAGCGGGTACGGCGGACAATATGAGGTAACCCAATTTTTAATGTATTACATTTTAAGTGCTTACAGTTTGGTAGTAACCTGGGTATACTTTGCAGGCTTTGAGAGTTCGCCTTTAATGGCAACACCCGGCAAATGGATGCTGGGCATTTATGTAACCGACGAAGACAACAATCGCGTTTCCTTTGGTAAGGCAACGGGCCGCCACTGGGCCAAGATTATTTCAGGTGCCCTGTTAGGTATCGGCTACCTGATGGTAGGCTTTACCGATTATGCGCAGGCCATGCACGATAAAATGGCCGGTTGTCTCGTCTACCGCAAGTAAGGACCATTTACAGCAACTAGGGCAGGCTTGCCTTAAACGCTGCATACTCCGTTTGCTCCACACTTTGCGAAGGACTATTGCTGCAACCAAGTGTACTGCGTTCGGTATGGATATTGGTAATGCGGTTATCGGGGTTAGGGTGGGTACTTAAAAAAGCAGGCACCTGGCTGCCGCCCTGGGCTACGATCTTTTCAAAAAAGTCAGCGGCGCCATCGGCGCGGTATTGTGTAGGGCATAAATAAACAACCGAGTATTTATCGGCTTCTTTCTCATGGTCGCGGCTAAAGGCAAGACTCGTTAGGTTATGCGCAATATCGGTAAGCACATTCTGATTTTGGCCAAGTGTAATTTCCAGCAATGTTGAAATGCCATACTCCTGTGTAAGTTGCTGAGTGCTGTGGCGGCGGTCGGCATGTGCCATTTCGTGTCCTAATACTCCCGCCAGCGAAGAAGCGTTATCGAGGTATTTAATTAAACCGGTATATACATAAATATAACCCCCGGGTGTACAAAAAGCATTCTGCACATTATCGTCGTGTACGATGTAAAGCTTCCAAACAAAATCGTTGGCATGCAATAGCTGACCACTGTTTAAGATGTTCAGTTTCATGTTTTCGAGGTAGTTATAGGCGGTAGCATATTGGGTGCGATCCAGCAAGGGGTATTCGGTAGGGTTACCGGCTATTTCGGTTTCCATCTGTGCGCCGAAGGTTTTATCGTCCTCGAGGGTAAAAATATTAAGCCCGCCTTTTTTGCAACCGGGCAGCGTACTCATACCGGTAAATAAAACGGCCGTAACAAGGCCCGTCATCAAAAACTTCTTCATAGCTCGGGGTATTTCTAAAAACAAGAATAAAATATTATGCCAAAGTTGTTTTAGCGGCTTCCTGTAACAGCTTTTGACGGATAGTGGCCACCATCATATCGATAGCCACCTGGTTTTCGCCGCCCTGCGGCACAATCAAATCGGCAAAGCGTTTGGTGGGTTCAATAAACTGAATATGCATCTCCTTAACCAATGCATAGCGCTCAATTACCTGATGGGCCGTGCGGCCACGTTCGCGCATATCGCGCTCAATAATGCGTATCAGGCGGTCATCGGGTTCAGCATCAACAAACACCTTAATATCGCACAAGTCGCGTACACGTTTATCGGTAAACAACAGGATTCCTTCCACTATAATTACATGGTTAGGTTCAATGTGGATGGTTTCCTTTAATCGGGTACTGGTAATATAATCGTAGGTGGGCTCCTCAATAGCCAGGCCTTTACGTAAGTCGGTAAGGTGCTGAACTAAAAGATCGAATTCGATACTGTTGGGGTGATCGAAGTTGATATTGCTTCGTTCGGCCAGGGGTATATGGCTGTTATCTTTATAATAGCTATCCTGCGAAACGATGGTCACCTGATCGCGCGAGAAGGAACTCATAATGCGGTGCACTACTGTAGTTTTTCCCGAGCCGGAACCGCCGGCAATACCGATAATCAACATTCGAATGGAAATTTGGGCCAAAATAACACCATTTGGCATTTTGCGTAGTCACATTATCAGGGTATGCTTCACAATAAGCTGCTAATTCCGTAGTTTTCAGATTACAGCACTAATTATTCCTGCTTCATGCTTCGCAATTCCGAAACCAGCAACCTGGTACAATGTAATGTAGCCATTTGTCCCCCACGCGAAGTGGTGGCGGAGTTCCGCGAACTTAAGTTGCAGTTAAAACAGGTAATCGGGTGGTATTCGGCCTGTAATGCCGATGCGCATATTACCCTGGATGTGTTTATTCTGAAT
>JBGAIB010000004.1:488844-593901 GCA_044225825.1 Chitinophagales bacterium | reverse complement strand
ACGATGCAAAGTCAACAGGGCTGTGATAGTATTGACTACCTACACCTGGATGTTTATCCTGTATTCACTACCCCGGTTACTGCAAGTATTTGTCAGGGTGCTTCTTATAGCTTTAACGGACAGAACTTAACAGCAAGCGGCACATACTACGACACCCTCGCCACCATACACGGTTGCGATAGCATTATAGCTCTTACCTTAACGGTAAACCCTGTTTACGCTAACATTCATACCGAGAGCATTTGTCAGGGTGGTTCTTACAACTACTATGGCACTGCCTTAACCGCAACGGGCGATTACTCGCACACGATGCAAAGTCAGCAGGGCTGCGATAGTATCGACTATTTGCATTTGGATGTATATCCGGTGTTCACTACACCGGTAACTGCAAGCATCTGTCAGGGCGCTTCTTATAACTTTAACGGACAGAACTTAACAGCAAGCGGTACCTACTACGATACCCTCGCAACTGTACATGGTTGTGATAGCATCATCGCCTTAACGCTGACGGTTAATCCGGTTTACGCTAACAATCATACCGAGAGCATCTGCCAGGGTGGTTCTTATAACTACTACGGTACAGTTTTAACTGCAATAGGCGATTACTCGCATACCATGCAAAGCCAGCAGGGCTGCGATAGTATCGACTATTTGCATTTGGATGTATATCCGATATTCACTACTCCGGTTGCTGCAAGCATCTGTCAGGGAGCAACCTACAGTTTCTATGGACAAACCTTAGGCTCTGCCGGTTTGTATTTTGACACATTAACTGCAGCAGGTGGCTGTGATAGTATCATTGCTTTAACATTGACTGTTAATCCAACCTACTCAAATAGTCACACAGAAAGCATTTGTCAGGGTAGCAGTTACAATTACTACGGTACTACTTTAACTACCACAGGCGATTACTCGCATACTTTGCAAAGTCAGCAGGGCTGCGATAGTATTGATTACCTGCATTTGGATGTATATCCGGTATACACTATGCCGGTAACTGCAAGCATTTGTCAGGGGGCTTCTTATAGCTTTAATGGACAGTCCTTAACTGCAAGCGGCACTTACTTCGACACGCTCGCTACCATACATGGTTGTGATAGCATCATTGCCTTAACGCTGACGGTTAATCCGGTTTACGCTAACAATCATACTGAGAACATTTGCCAGGGTGGTTCTTATAACTACTACGGCACGGCCTTAACTGCAGCAGGTGATTATTCGCACACGATGCAAAGTCAGCAGGGCTGCGATAGTATCGACTACCTGCATTTGGATGTGTATCCGGTATTCACTACACCGGTAACTGCAAGCATTTGTCAGGGAGCTTCTTATAGCTTTAATGGCCAGACCTTAACAGCAAGCGGCACCTACTACGACACCCTCGCTACTATACACGGTTGCGACAGTATCATTGCTTTAACATTGACTGTTAATCCGATTTACGCTAACAACCACACCGAGAGCATTTGCCAAGGCAGCAGCTACAATTACTACGGCACTGCCCTGACCGCAACGGGTGATTACTCACACACGATGCAAAGTCAGCAGGGTTGCGATAGTATTGATTACCTGCATTTGGATGTTTATCCGGTATTCACAACACCGGTTACTGCAATCATCTGTCAGGGATCGTCTTATAGCTTTAATGGACAGTCCTTAACTGTAAGCGGCACTTACTACGATACCCTCGCTACCATACATGGCTGCGATAGCATCATCGCCTTAACGCTGACAGTTAATCCAACCTATTCAAATAGTCACACAGAAAGCATTTGTCAGGGTGGTTCTTATAACTACTATGGCACTGCCTTAACTGCAACAGGCGATTACTCGCACACGATGCAAAGTCAGCAGGGCTGTGATAGTATTGACTATTTGCATTTGGATGTATATCCGGTATTCACTACGCCGGTAACTGCAAGCATTTGCCAGGGAACTTCTTATAGCTTTAGCGGACAAAGCCTAACTGTAAGCGGTACCTACTACGATACACTGGCTTCTATTCACGGTTGTGACAGCATTATTACGTTAACCTTAACGGTTAACCCGGCGTACACGAACAACCACACGGAGAACATCTGCCAGGGTGATAGTTATAACTACTACGGCATTGCGCTCACTACAAGCGGTAATTATAGCCACTCTATGAACTCGCAATCCGGATGCGATAGCACCGATTATCTGCACCTGGTAGTTATCCCTGCTGCCTATACCTATATTTCAGGTTATACCTGCTTCGGATCCAGCTATTTCTTTAATGGGCAGTCTTTAACGCAAAGCGGAGTTTATACTGACACTTTTACCAGCATTAATGGTTGTGATAGCTTTGTGGTGCTTAACCTGCATGTAAAACCCGTATATACAACATCCTCCAATGTTTCAATTTGCCAGGGTAGTTCCTATTATTTCAACGGGCAAGCGCTTACCCAAAGCGGTTCTTATAGCGACACCCTTAGTACCGTAGCCGGTTGCGATAGCTTTGTGAACATCGTACTTACTGTTAAGCCTTCTTATGCAACGCATCATTCCGCTGTTATTTGCCAGGGTAGCAGCTATACTTATTATGGCATACCGCTATATACAAGCGGTGTATACAGCCATGTTATGCAAAGTCAGCTGGGCTGCGATAGTATAGATTACCTTAACCTAACGGTGCAGTCTAATCAGGCTACCGTTCTCAACGAGAATATCTGCCAGGGAAGTGCTTATAATTTCGGAGGAAAGCTGCTCACGCAAAGTGGTGTTTATTTCGATACCCTTACTTCCTCGTATGGTTGCGATAGTTTTGTTGTGCTTACGCTCACCGTTAATTTTGCGGTCGCAAACCCTGTTACAGCCACAATTTGCAAAGGGGATGTTTATCACCTGGGCACACAGACATTAACGCAAAGCGGTGTTTACTACGATACGCTGGTTAGCGCTAAAGGATGCGATAGCATTGTAGTGCTGTCCTTAACGGTAACGGAGGTGAGTACGATTGCAACAGCTAATGGAGCGGTTTGCACGGCAGCGCAAAGCGGCGCAACCTACCAGTGGTACGATTGCAGCACAGGTCAGCCGGTTTCGGGTGCGATCTCGCAGTCATTTACAGCTTTGCAAAGTGGCTCCTACCAATGTATGGTTACTCTTAATAGTTGTTCGGCAACAACCAACTGTGTAAATGTAACGGTGATTGGAATTGATGAAATCAGCAGTGTGCACTTTCAGTTGTATCCTAACCCGGGCAACGGCTTATTTATCCTCGAGCACAATTACCAGGGGACTTTAAAGGTCAATTTAGTTAACCCATTAGGCGCGCTTGTTCGCGAATTTGACTTGACAAGCTCTAAACAGGAGTTTGACTTGAGAGATCTTGCCGCCGGGGTGTATTACTTTGTTATCGCCGACGATAAGCAGAAACTCAAAATTATCACCCTGGTGAAACAATAAGGTTGCATCTTTACGCACTACCCGCATAAACCAGGCGGGTAGTGCGTTTACAAATTACGCGGTTCTTCGGAGCTGGTACTTTATAATCCAGAAGTACAGGTAAAAGCATTTTAGCTTTCATCAGTGTTAGTCAATAAATACATGGACACTCTCAGCACTTCATTTGCCAATATGGATTTTATCTAACGGTTATCCCGTTGGTATTTCTAAACTTAGAAAATTGAGAAAGTGACTAAGGAAGGATGCCAGGCAAATCAAACAGACCGTCATCGCACGGCTTCGGAGGCATCGGAACTTCCACTTTGTAGGTAGCTTTACATCTTCGCGCCTTAGTGGCAAGCAATAAAAAAACGGCCCTCCCGGGCCGTTCTAAAATCAATTATTAAAATACGCTTATTAATTCAGCGCCTTTTCCAGTGCCTCGTCGTAAATATCTTTCCAGTCGCTGGCAGTGCCCCAACGTTCTTTATCAATAAAGATCATCGACGTAGTTACCACACCAATGTTGCTGAACTCCACATTGTGCTTGCTCAGTAATTCAAGGAAAGCATCCTCTTTGGTATCCTTCACAGTTACCACTACGCGGCTCTGTGCTTCGCCAAACAAAAAGGCATCCTTACGCATATCGCTGTCGGTTTCAATTTCAAAACCGCGGCGGCCGGCAATAGCCGATTCCATCAGGGTAATAAACAAACCACCTTCCGAAACATCATGTGCCGATTCAACCAGCATTTCGTTGATCACATCCTTAACTGCGTTTTGAACATTTACTTCTGTTTCAAGGTCAAAGTAAGGAGCGCCTGAATTCTGCACATTGTGATAAGCCGTTAAATACTGACTGCTGGCGATACATTCCTTCATTTCACCAATTACATAAATACGGTCACCGCTCTTCTTAAAGTTCATGCTCATCACAGTTTCCTTATCTACAACCGTTCCTATCATACCAATGGTAGGTGTTGGGTAAACAGCGCCGCCTTCGGTGCTTTGGTTATAGAACGAAACATTACCGCCTGTAACTGGTGTATCAAATGCTTTGCAGGCTTCGCCCATACCTTTCAGGGCATTCACAAACTGCCAGTAAACCTCAGGGTTATACGGGTTGCCGAAGTTTAAACAGTTGGTAATAGCCGAAGGCTCGCCACCGCTGCATACAATGTTGCGGGCAGCTTCTGCCACAGCAATCTGACCGCCCACAAATGGGTCGGCCCATACATACCGGGCATTGCAATCCACGGTAACTGCCAATGTTTTATTGCTGCCCAAAACACGCACAATAGCGGCGTCGCTCGGCCGGTTAGTGCTGGTATTTGCCACACCCACCATGCTGTCGTATTGTTCAAACACCCAGCGTTTGCTGGCGATATTCAGGTTACCGGCAAGTGCACGGGCTACTTCTTTCAAGTTGGCAGGCTCGTCAACTTTGCTAATGTCAAATTTCTTGTTCTCAGCGTAGTAAGCCGGCTCTTTGTATTCGCGCTCATAAACCGGTGCACCGCCACCTAATACCAAACTTTCGGCTGGTACATTGGCCACTAATTCGCTGCCCATGTAATATTCCAGGTTACCGGTACCGGTAACTTCGCCAATTATTTCGCAGTGTAAATCCCATTTTTCAAAAACGGCTTCCACTTCTTTTTCCATGCCTTTCTTCACCACAATCAACATACGCTCCTGCGATTCGGAAAGCAGGATTTCCCAGGGCTTCATATTCGGTTGGCGGGTAGGCACTTTATCCAGCCATACCTTCATACCGCTTTTGCCCTTTGCACTCATTTCGCTCGTGGAACAGGTAATGCCCGCTGCACCCATATCCTGCATACCCACTACAGCGCCGGTTTTAATTACTTCCAGCGATGCTTCCAGCAACAGTTTTTCGGTAAACGGATCACCAACCTGAACGGCAGGTAAGTCCTTGGCTGAATCTTCGGTAATATCTTTTGAGGCAAATGCAGCACCGTGTATACCATCCTTACCGGTTGAAGAACCCACAATGTAAACGGGGTTACCTACACCCTGCGAAATAGCCGAAACCGTTTCCCCAATTTTTACGATACCAACGCTCATAGCATTTACAAGTGGGTTGGTTTGGTAAACGTTGTCAAAATAAACCTCGCCGGCTACCGTAGGCACACCAAAACAGTTACCGTAATCGCCTATACCTTTTACTACACCTTTCAGCAGGTATTTGGTGCGGTCGTTACTCAGTTCGCCAAAGCGCAACGAGTTCAACGCGCAAATAGGACGGGCACCCATAGTAAAAATATCGCGGTGGATACCGCCAACACCGGTTGCTGCACCCTGGTAAGGTTCCAGTGCGCTGGGGTGATTATGCGATTCAATTTTAAAAGCACAAGCCAGCCCGTCGCCCAGATCCACCAGCCCGGCATTCTCTTCACCGGCTTCCACCAACAGGTGCTTGCCTTTACGGGGCAGGGTCTTTAACCACTTGATACTGTTTTTGTAGCTGCAGTGTTCGCTCCACATTACGGAATAAACACTCAACTCGTTAAAATTAGGCACGCGGCCCAGTATCTGCTTTATCTTTTCAAATTCTTCGGGTAATAAACCTAGCTGTTTCGCTTGTTCAACGGTAGTAGGTTCCAAATGTGCTGCTGCGCTCATGCTTTAATTTTAGAGCCGTAAAAATAGACGGAATCAGCGCTTTGCGAAGATAGTTTTTACTAAAGTGTTGAAAAAAAGTAGGTCCTGCCGCTGCGGAAGCAGTTGCGCCACATGCATTTTGCCCGTTTTTAAGAAGAAACCCAGCAAAATTGTTGCCGCTACCATAAACGATAAACTGGCCGAAAGCCCCGCACCGCTCATAACATACGTAGGTATTAACAGGTAACCGAACAACAACAGTGATAAAAAACCAGCAAGATTAGCCAGCAACAGCGGACGATACGTTGCAATGCCCAGGTAATAACCCGAGATGATATGAACAAAACTATAAACCACTATACCCGGACCTAAAAACCGCACACTGTGTTTTACTTCGCTAAAGCCATGGCCGAAAACCAGACTGAAAAAACTATTGGGTATCAGGAAGAAACAAGCCACAGCAATGGCAGAAAGCACAAAGCTTACACGGCACAACAACAAGGTGTGCGCTGCCGCCTGTTCTGTTTCCCGCGTGTTGGCGGTGTTTATGATAGCACCGTATTGATGCTGCGTGGCAAAATCCAGATGGCTTCCAGGATGGAAATACCTACCGAGTAAATACCCAGGTATTGCACCCCCTGCTGTAAACCAAGCTGAAAGAAATAATACCGCAGGTTCAACAGTTGCAGAATCTCCACCAGTTGAAACAGAAATCCGTAACGAAAAGAGGATTTTATATCGCTCCACGAAAACTGTAAGCGCAGGTCTTTTAAATCCTTCCACATTACGGCGATGCTCAAAAAGTGCGTAAGCAAATAGGCCACCAGCGTGGCATGCAAAAAGGCCCAGGCATCGTGGATGCCAAATACTTTGTAACAAAGCGCAATACCGGCTACCTGCCCGGCCAGCGGCACCAGCGATAGCAGGTTCGATAAGCGGATACGTTTTTGAGCCAGCAGCAGCGCTTGTTGGATACTGATTAGCGCAGCAATCCAACTTAAAAAACTGAGGTAAAGGATATAAGGGTGGGGGATAAGCTCCGTAACCAGTAATATCAAATAGCCTGCTGCACTAATCAGCAGCGACCATAACATGGCAGGTAAAATCAATACAGCTGCTCCGTTGCGCGGCAGTAAATACACCAACACCTGCCCGCCCAGTATATTGCTGAAGAACACAAAGAAAAAAATAACCGTTGTCAGCAGGGTGGTTTCTCCCTTAACTGCGGGTCCGCTATGCCGTGCAATCATCAGCGCTACCAAAAAGTTTAAGGTAGTACTGGCAATACGACTGAAAATGGTATTTACTAATTGCTTTTGCAAAGCGCGGCTTATTTCGGCAAATTAAAAAGGTTTCAAAGAATTTCGGACTTTAGTGTCGCGCAATGGTTTCCACAGCTTTCCGAAGGAAAGTAAGTCCTCCTCCCTCGGAGGAGGATTTAGGAGGAGGCTTTTTTGCAAAGCAAAGAACGAACGTGATAGCAAACAGCCTACTTTACATTCTTTACTTCCTTCTGTTCCTGTGGCTGATTCGCCGTCTGCGCTTCTTTCAGGAAACGGAGCTGTCTGCCGGATGGCTTTCAGCCTTCTTTGGTTTAAAAACAGTAGCGGGCCTGGGGCTTACACTTATCTATACCTATTACTATACCGATGCAAGTAAGGCCGACATCTACCGCTACTTTAACGATAGCACCATTATCAGCGCGCTGTTATGGCATCACCCAAAAGTATGGTTCAGTGTAATAACTGGTATCGGTATCAACAACCCCGATAATTTTCAGTACCTGCTCAATACCCAGTATTTCAGTCACCCCTTGCACGATCTGGTAACCAGTAATGGCTTAATCATCCGCCTTATCGCCGTTTGTAATATCTTTTCCTTCTCCAATATTTATATCAATACACTCTTCTTCAGCTTTTTCAGTTTTAGTGGCTTAACCGCGCTTTATAAGGTGTTTAGCAAACACTTCCGGGCCGTTCCTGTAATTCCGGTGGTGGCCTTTTACCTGCTGCCTTCGGTAGTGTTTTGGGGTAGTGGTTTATTAAAGGAGGCACCTGTGTTCTTCTTTTTAGGGCTGCTTTTTTATGGTTTTACAAATGCTAATCGCACGATACAGATACTGGTTCCACTGCTTTGTGTGCCTGCCTTGCTGATGCTTCGTCCGCCTTTATTTGTTGCGCTTATCCCTGCTGCATTGGTCTTTAGCACGGCCGATACCCTGCTAAACTATAGGGGAACCACCGCTCAACTGCTGCGCCGCCGAATAGCACTTGCACTTATATGGCTGTTGGGCCTGGTGATGGTAGGCTACAATGCCCCCCGCATATGCGAGCAGGTTATTACCAAACGAAACGAATTCGTAGCACTTGGCCTGCAGGAGAACCCCGGCAGTTACTTTGATAAAACGGTGCTGCAAACCGATTGTAGTGGTTTTGCAAAGCTGTTGCCAAAAGCTTTGGTAGATGGCAGTTTCCGTCCGTTTGTATGGAGTGCCGCCAATAAAATAGAGTTGCTGTTTGCTGTTGAACAAACCTTGTTGTGGCTGGTAGTATTATTGCTGCTGTTGCGCTATGGTTCCATTCCCACCATCGGTACCTTCCCCGCGTTGTTCTTTTGTATCGTTTTTGCCCTGGGCTTTTACTGGTTGATTGGTTTAACCGTGCCTATTATGGGGGCCGTGGTGCATTACCGGGTACTGGCTACCCCCTTCCTGGTGCTGGGTACAGGATATTTTCTCAATTTAGAGAAATTTAAATATGATCTGAATCGCCTTCACTTTCTAAAAAAATAGGCCCTAACGCCTAAATTTTTGAAATCTGCTTGTCCCAAACCCGTGGTTTTGCACCTCTAACCCAAAATTTGTGTATAAAAATTACGCCCGGGCTTCTTTGCTGCGGTTAAAGAACCTACATTTGCGGCGTCCAAAACCAAAACAATGAGCAACGCACGTAAATCGGCCATTCAAACGGTAGTAAACCGCGAAGTGGTAAAACCCCGTATCGACAGCACAAAAGTTTCTGACTATTTCGGTTCTAACATCTTCAACGATGAACCGATGCGACAATTCCTTAGCGACGACGCTTACAAAGCAGTTCGTTCGGCTATTAAGAACGGCACCAAAATCAGCCGCGAGATCGCTGAATCGGTAGCCAGCGGTATGAAAGCCTGGGCTATGGAAAAAGGCGCTAACAGTTACACGCACTGGTTTCAGCCTTTAACCGGTTTAACAGCCGAAAAACACGATATGTTCTTTACCCCAACCGGCGAAGGTTTAGGTATCGAAAAATTTGGCGCCGATGCACTGGTTCAACAGGAGCCTGATGCTTCTTCGTTTCCAAGTGGCGGTATCCGTGCAACTTTCGAAGCACGCGGTTACACAGCATGGGATCCGGGTTCACCGGCCTTTATCATGGAAATCGGCGATGGCAAAACCCTTTGCATCCCTACTATCTTCATCTCTTATACCGGCGAATCGCTCGATTACAAAGCGCCTTTATTAAAGTCATCGCACTTTTTAGAGCAGGCCGCTTTACCCGTGGTGCACCTGTTCGATAAGGATGCTACCCGCGTTACCGCTACCCTGGGTTGGGAACAGGAATACTTCCTGATGGACGAGGCTTTGTTTATTCAGCGTCCCGACCTGATGTTCAGCGGCCGTACCCTGGTGGGTGCTGCTCCTCAAAAAGGCCAGCAGTTCGAAGATCACTACTTCGGTTCTATCCCTGAGCGTGTATATGCTTATATGCTTGACCTCGAAGCCGAATGTCATAAATTAGGTGTGCCTTTACGCACCCGTCATAACGAGGTGGCTCCTGCACAGTTTGAGTGCGCCCCTATGTTCGAAGAAGTAAACGTGGCAGTTGATCACAACAGTTTGCTGATGGACTTAATGGAGCGTGTGGCTCGCCGTCATAAACTGCGCGTGTTGTTGCACGAAAAACCATTTGCCGGTATTAACGGTAGCGGTAAGCACAACAACTGGAGTATGGGAACCGACACAGGCAAAAACCTGTTGAGCCCGGGTAAAACCCCTAAGAACAACCTGTTGTTCTTAACCTTCTTTGTAAACGTAATTAAAGCCGTAAACGAATATAGCGACCTGCTGCGTGCTTCTATCGCTTCAGCTAACAACGACCACCGTCTGGGCGCCAACGAAGCTCCACCGGCTATCATTTCTGTATTCATCGGTTCATTCATGCAGGATATCCTGAATGAAATTGAAAAGCGTGTTGCCAAAGGCAAATACGATGAACTGAGCAATGCCAACCTTAAACTGGACATCCACAACAAAATTCCGGATGTGTTACTGGATAACACCGACCGTAACCGTACCTCTCCATTCGCTTTCACCGGTAATAAGTTCGAGTTCCGTGCTGTAGGTTCTACCGCCAACTGTGCCCAGCCTATGACCGTTATGAACGCCATCGTTGGTAAGCAGTTGCTGAACTTTAAAGCAGATGTCGATAAACTGACCAAAGACGGAGAAACCAAGGAAGGTGCTATTATGCGTGTGCTGCGTCAGTATATTACCGATAGCAAGCGTGTATTATTTGAAGGCGACGGTTACAGCGACGCATGGGCGAAAGAAGCCAAAAAACGCGGTCTGAACAACGTAAAAACTACACCTTACGCACTGGACTTCTACACCAGTAAAAAGGCAAAAGAAGTACTGGTTGAAACCGGTATCTATAGCGCCCGCGAACTGGATGCCCGTGTAGAGATCATGCACCACAACTACGTGCTGAAAATTGATACCGAAGCCTTGTTGCTGAGCGACATCGCTGTTAGTCAGCTTATACCTGCTGCAGTGGAATACATGAACAAACTGGCTGCCAATATCAAGAGCCTGAAAGAAGCCGGCGTACCTGCTAGCTCAGCTAAAGCACAAAAAGACCTGTTGACAGAAATTGCTGCACGCACCAACGCTATAAAAGTTGCCGTAGATAAACTGGCTGTTGCCCGCGAAAAAGCACACCACGCAAACAGCAATGCCGAAGCCAGCAAAAACTACTGCGATAAGGTGAAGCCGTTCTTCGACGAAATCCGCGGACATGCCGATGCCCTGGAAGCCCTGGTTGAAGATAACGCATGGCCTTTACCTAAATACCGCGAAATGCTGTTCATCAAGTAATAATAAACGTACAACTGTTTTAAAGGCGGAGCAATTGCTCCGCCTTTTTTTTTAAAGTAGTCCTGTTTCAAGCGATCACCCGGTAATAATCGGTTTGCCTCTCGCCATGGAAAAGTACCGCCATTTCCGTCGGAGCCATTAATTTCCTAACTTCCTGCAATGCAGCGGGCTAAACAAATAGTGCTTATTACGCTTATAACCCTGGTGTTGGCCGAGGTAACCCTGCGCCTAACCGGTTGGTTGAAGGTCTACAGCGAGTCTATCGGCAATGGCTACCTTACCGATTTTGATGTAATGCCCTCCACCTGGTTCCTGGGCTGGCCGCCAAACGATACGTTTACACCCGCTAATTCCGACTACCAATACCCTTACCATACCAATCATTTAGGTTTACGCGAGAAGGACTTTCCCGATACCAAAAGCGATTCAGTGCTGCGCATACTGGTTACCGGCGATTCGTTTGTAGAGGGGGGAGGAGCGCCTTACGACAGCACCTGGCCACATCAACTGCAGGCCTGCCTGCGCGCAAAAGGATATGCGGTGGAGGTAATCTCCGGAGGTATGAGCGGCAGCGATATCTTCTACGACTACATCCGTTACCGCGAACAGTTAAAGAATCTGCAGCCCGATATCGTTATCACAGCGCAAAACTCTTCCGATTACGTGGACTATTACTTCCGCAACGGACTCAGCAGGTTCCGGCCCGATGGCACCGTGCAATACAATCCCAAACCCCGCGAAGAGTTTATCTACCATTATCTGTATCTCTATCGCGCCCTGCAAATGTTCCAAAGCGCACCCTATCGCGGTGTGTTTATCAGCGAAAGGGAATGGCCGGCTTTCAGCCACCGCGCCAACCTGGCCTTTCTTGCGGCCGCAAAGGAATATCACGATACCGTTCAGGCCAATGGTAGCAGGTTCATCCATTTGGTACATGCCGTACCAACCGAAATTGTTTTTACCAACGATGTGAATGAAGTGGCCCTGCGCGATCTTAGTTCCTTATCGCAACAGTTAACTGCTGCCGGAGTGCAATCAATAAATCTCACCCGGCCCATTCTCCAACACTACCGGGGCCAGCCTGAAGAGGTGTTTACCTACACCCACGATAAGCACTTTAAACCCGCTGCCTATAGTTATATGGCCGGCTTAGTGGCCGATTCCCTCGTGGCAAGGCACCTGCTGCCTTTGCCCAAACTACCGGATTTACCATAGCCATCCCCTTCGCGCTAAACCAGGTAGCACCTCACAAATTTCCCCATTCGTTTAAAACTCCCTCCCTCAAAATTTTCAGCGTTACTTTTCTTTGCAGCACAACTTACATATATGACCCTTTTAGACGGAAAGAAACTGGCAGACGAATTAAAACAAGAGATAAAGGCTGAGGTAACTACCCTTACCGCTGCAGGTGGCAAACAGCCACACCTGGCAGCTATTTTGGTAGGTGCCGATGGCGGCAGCTTAACCTATGTGGGCCACAAGGTAAAAGCCTGCGAGCAGGTGGGTTTTAAAAGCACCTTGCTGCACTTTGCCGAGGATATTACCGATGAGTTTCTATTGGGCGAAGTGAAGAAACTGAATGAGGATGCCGATGTAGATGGCTTTATAGTGCAGTTGCCATTGCCAAAGCACATTAATGCCGATAAGGTGATTATGGCCATTGATCCGAAGAAGGATGTGGACGGCTTTCACCCCGTTAACGTGGGCAAGGTAACTCTGGGTTTACCGGCTTACATTTCGGCAACGCCTTTTGGCATTACTAAAATACTGGAGCGTTATAACATTGAAACCAGCGGTAAGCATTGCGTGGTTATAGGCCGCAGCAACATTGTAGGCCGCCCGATGAGCATATTAATGAGTGGTCAGGGTAAAACGGGTAATGCAACCGTTACGGTGTGCCACAGCCGCACCAAAAACCTGAAGGAGATAACCCTGCAGGCCGATATCATTATCGCGGCCCTGGGTAAACCCGAATTTCTCACCGGCGATATGGTGAAGGAAGGTGCCGTGATAATCGACGTAGGCACTACCCGCGTTACCGACACAACAACCAAAGCCGGCTGGCGTTTAAAAGGGGATGTGAAGTTTGATGAAGTAGCCCCTAAAGCCTCGGCCATAACACCGGTACCCGGTGGGGTAGGACCCATGACCGTGGTTTCGTTGTTGCTGAACACGCTGAAGGCCGCCAAGGGAGAAGTGAGCTAAGAATAATACCTTTATAAACTGAACCTGATTTGTATGAAATACCTGCATATTGCCACTGCGGCACTCGTATTACTGGCAGCCTGTAAACCTAAAGGACCCGAGCCCACCAAAGGTGGCATTAAGGTAGAAGGCAAACAAGTGTATACCGATACCTCAACAAGTTCGGTAAAGGTGTTTGATAACAATGGCCGCGTATGCATACAGCAAACCAGTACCAGTTACGAAATGGTAGATGCCTTTGAAGGCACCAACCGCATTCCCCTGCTGCTTAAAATTACCCGCACCGATCTCTGCTTTGCCGACTCGGTAAACAAGGACAAAGTTTATCAGATAACAGCCAAAAGCCTGATGGATACCAAGGACATAAACTGGAGCACCCAGTTTGTGGCTACCGATTTGCAGCTAAAAGATAAAACCAACACCCTGCTGGCAACACACGAAGGCGACAATGGGGAAGAAGACCTCGTTTCGCGTTACAGTTTACTGGATGGTAAACTGGTGTTTAGTTGCAGCTATGCCGATATGAAGGTCAGCATCCCTAACCTGCGCGAACGCCGCTTTGTGGGTTTTACCTCGCGCTCTGCCGTTACTACACCGCTCAAAAAGGTGGAAGGCGATAATGTAATGGCCCTGATCAGCTACAGCAGCAGCAGCAAGGCCATCAGTCAGTTAGTGCTTAGTATTAAGCGTGGACCGGTAGCTACTAAAATGCCCGACTATACGCCCGAAATGACCTTTGTTGCCGGCAACGAAAACAGCAGTGTGGTGGAGGACGGCAAGGGCCTGATACTACTGAAGCAGGATGAAAAATACCAACCGGCTGATATCAAGGATTTCTCCGCCCAGTTTAACGTGTATTACGGCGACGATAACGAATCCACACAGATCATCATCCCCGTGGTAAACGATAAGTTCGACCTCAGCCACGCCAAATACGATAAGGACCTTTTTGAACTAAAGGAGATATCGCCGTTGGTGCAGTAGCCGCTGGTAACTGAAGGTTATCAACACTGCCTGTGCATGCTTGTGCAGGTTTTTTGCTTGTGCACATATTAAATAAGTTTTCATGTGGTGTATTTTGTTGTTAAAACGAAGTATAGAGGCCTGTTCATGTATTAAGGATTTTGCCATTTGTGCACATTTGTGCAGTTGATTTTGAAGTGCACAAATTGCAGAAAAATTAATATGAGTAGTGTTACCGGTTATAGCCTTTAAACCGGTAACACGCATGGCAGCGTAGTGCGATGCGGTAGACGGCCCGGTAAGTGATGTTATGTTCAGTGTTTTTGACATTCTATATATAGAAGGGGTTATCGGAATTTGGGGAATTTGATGTAAAGGTAATAAATAAAGAAACAAAAGTAAAAATAGATGTGTTAAAAATGCCTGGATTGTCTTCACGGAGCATTTTTTAATGGAGTAGAGCGGAAGGTAAGATGGGTAGCTAAATGCAAGCCCCGGCGGGGCGAACTGTTTGTAGAAGATGATGCATATAAAATTACAGCGCCGTAGGTGCGGCCTGTAGGGTTGGGTGGCGGATTTACCGGGATGCGCCGTAAGCTGAAGCATATGGCTTGCCATGAGAAGCGGAATTTGCTGTTGACGGACTGAAGTCCGGTATTGCGCTAATTGCCTACTGGCATGTACCGATTTGGGATTTTACCCGTGCCCCCCTGGTTGAGCGTCCTCGCCAACCAGCAAGTTGAGGGCTGATTGCGTCAGTTTAGTCGTCAACTCCTGAGCCATCCCCTCCGAAAAAACAAGGCTATTCGAGGTCCACGCTACCCACTATCTCCCTTTCCGAAGTTTCGGAAGGGAGAACCGCTGCGCAGGGCGAGGAAATAGGCAAAGGTTTAGTGTTTGCTGTATAAGCCGGTGATTGACGGGACGTGCAACCTCGGAAAGGGGAGGGGAGGGGGGGCGAGCCCAGATGAACAGAGATAATTGTTTAAAAATTTAAACTACTTACTATATTTAAAAAAGAAAAGGCGACCCGTGAGAGCCGCCTTGGATGTTTTCACAACGGAATAATCCTTTTTGTGAATTGATTTCAAATTGTAACGTAAAAATAAAGAAAATTTATAACCGATGAAAAAAATTTTAGGACTGGATTTAGGGTCCTCTTCTATAGGTTGGGCATTTGTGCAAGCGGATAATGCAGATAACGTTAAAAACATTATACGAACGGGTGTTCGGTTGGTGCCTCTTTCACCCGATGAAAAGGGCGAGTTTGAAAGTGGTAATACCATTACTAAAAACCATGACCGCACCTTGAAGAGGCAGCAACGCCGTGGCTACGATCGTTACCAAGGACGCCGAAGCAACCTGAAGGAAGAGCTAAATAAACTGGGCATGTTGCCTGATGAACAGTTACTGAAGCATTTGCCTGCCCTGCAATTATTTGCATTACGGGATAAGGGGTTAAGCGAAAAATTAGAATTGCAGGAAATAGGCCGTGTGTTATGCCATCTTAACCAAAAGCGGGGATATAAGAGCCTGCGCGCCGGTGCAGATGTGGAAGACGGCAAGAAGGTGACGGAATATGAGCAGGAAATAAATGATCGCTACCATTATATACAACAACAAGGTATAACCATAGGCCAGTATTTCTACCAATTACTACAGCAACAGCAGTTTGCCCGGTTAAAACAATTGGTTTTTCCACGGCATGCATATATAGAAGAGTATAACCGCCTAATGAAGGCGCAACAGCAATATTACCCGAATGTGCTTACAGATACGGTTATTGAGCGGTTACGGGATACTATAATTTATTATCAGCGCCCTTTAAAATCGCAAAAAGGACTGGTAAGCATTTGCGAGTTTGCCGGTGTTAAGCATACGGACCCTAAAACTGGTAAGATAACCTTGCACGGGCCAAGAGTGGCCCCCCGCAGTTCGCCTTTGTTTGAGGTTTGTAAAATATGGGAGAGCATAAATGCCATTACCCTGCAGAGCAGAAACAAGCAGGTGCGTGCGCTAAGTAACGAGGAGAAGGCGGAAATTTTTGCCAGGCTGAATGAAGTGGATAGGCTAAGCGAAGCGGAATTGTTTAAGCTTTTAAAGATTAAGAAAGGCGAATATTATACCGATGCCCTAACGCGCAAAAAAGGGATACAAGGCAACTTAACCTATGTGCTGATTAATAATGCTATTAGCCATAACCCGGCTTACCTAAAGTGGTTACAGTTTAATTTAAAACAACAGCAGGTAGTAAATAAGCAAACAGCCGAAGTGGTTGAAACTATAGACCCAAGTTTTGAACAGGAACCGCTCTACCGCCTATGGCATTTGCTGTATTCTATTAAGGAAAAGGATGAGTTAGAAAATGTATTAGCCGGGTTGGGGTTTGATGACGCTACCATTGCCAAATTAGTACGCATAGATTTTACAAAGCGGGGTTTTGGCAACAAGAGCGCCCGTGCAATGAGGAAAATATTACCACATTTAAGTAAGGGGATAGTTTATTCAGCAGCCATGATTGCGGCGGGCTATAACCACTCCGGTTCCAGAACCAAACAAGAGGCTGCTGCCGTAGGAACGCTGGAAAAGCTATTGCCGTTGCCTAAAAACAGTTTGCGCCAACCGGTAGTAGAAAAAATACTAAATCAGCTGATTAACGTTGTAAATGCAATTATAGCTGACCCTGCTATGGGTAAGCCAGATGAGATACGTATTGAATTGGCCCGGGAGTTAAAGCAAAGCAGGGAAGAACGGAACAAAACATATAGTAACAATAATAAGCGCGACAGGGAGAATAAGGATATTATTAAAAGACTGGAAGAGCACGGAATAAGAGGCACGCGCAAGAATATTGAAAAGTACCGGCTGTGGCAGGAATTTCAGGAGTTATCGGCCTATGGACCGTTTGCCCCTGAAAAAAAAATAAATTTTACCCAAGTATTTAACGGCAGTTGTGATATTGATCATATTGTTCCGCAATCGCGTTTGTTTGATGATTCATTTGCTAATAAAGTACTTTGTACACGTAAGCAGAATGAAGACAAGGGGAACCAAACTGCTTATGATTACATGAGTAGCCTTGGTGAGGATGTTTTTGAGGCTTACCTGAACAAAGTTGATGAACTTTATAAAAATGACCGGATAAGCCGTACCAAACGGGACAGGCTGTTGATGAGCGCAAATGAAATACCGGAGGATTTTATTAACCGGCAATTAAACGAAACGCGTTATATCGTTAAAAAGGCAAAAGAAATACTGGCTCCTTTATTAGTGGAGAAGGAGCATAGCATACTTTGCACCAACGGAAGTGTAACTGCCTTTTTACGGCACCAATGGGGTTGGGACGATGTATTGGTTAATATTAATTACGAGAAGTATCCGGAAGAAAGAAAATCGGTTATTACTGAACAAACCGGCAGAAAACGAAAAGTTATAAGCGATTGGAGTAAGCGCGAAGACCACCGGCACCATGCCATTGATGCGCTTACTATTGCTTGTACAAACCGTAGTATTATTAAGCGACTGAACGATCTAAACAAATTTACAACAGAAGGATTAAATAGCGATGAGGGGCTTAATACCTATGCGCAAAAGCTTAAACCTTTTACCACCAGGCAGGTAGAAGAGCAAGTTTCGGGAATGCTTATTTCGCTTAAGCCCGGTAAAAAAGTAGCAAGCCGCAGCCGCAATAAAGTTACGGGGCAAACAACACTTGCGCCAAGGGGGGCTTTAAGCGAAGATACCGTATATGGCATTATTGAGCATAAAGGGGAAAAGCACTATGTAGTAAAATACAAACTGGACCTAACTTTTAAGCTAAAAGATTTGGAGTTTGTGGTAGACAAGGGCGTACGAAGAGCCTTGGAAAACCGCCTACAGCAGTTTAATAACGACCCTAAGCAGGCATTTAAGGACCTTGAAAAAAATCCTGTTTATCTGGATACAGCACGTACCATACCTATTAAAACCATCCGCATGTTTACCAACTTAACCGTAGTGGAGCCGGTTAAGTTTAATGCGGAAGGAAAACCTATAGGGTTTGTGAAGCCCGGTAATAACCATCACATCGCCATTTATGAAAATGAAAAAGGTAAGCGAATTGAGAAGGTGGTAACCTTTTGGGAAGCGGTTGCAAGGCGTAACCAGGGTTTACCGGTAATTGATAACAACCCAATTGACGGCACCCGTTTTATTACCAGCATGCAGCAAAATGAGATGTTTGTTTTTAACCTTACCCATGAGCAATTGCAAGATGCTGTTGACAAAAAAGATTATGATCTAATTAGCCGCAATTTGTATCGTGTAAGAAAGCTTACCGCCGGCAATTATTGGTTTAATCATCATTTAGAAACGCAACCACGGGAAAGTTTAGAAGATAAAAAAGCGGGAAGATGTATTCAAGCCAGCCCCTCGAGTTTTAAAGGCATTAAAGTGCGCGTTAATCACCTGGGGATAATTACCAAAATTGGAGAATGATAAAGCGCACCCTCTACTTTGGCAACCCTGCGCATTTATACCTACGCAACGGGCAACTTTGCATCAGCGCCGGTAAAAAGAATGAAACCGACGATGAGAGCAAGGTAATTACCGTGCCGGTTGAGGATATTGGCGTGGTTATTATAGACCATGGACAAATTACTATTACACACGGTTTACTTGCTGCGCTGCAGGAAAATAACAGCGCTTTTGTAACCTGCGATACTACCCACCACCCGGTTGGTATGATGCTGCCTTTGGACGTACACCATACCCAATCGGAAAAATTCAGGGCGCAGATTGATGCCGGTGAACCGCTTAAGAAACAACTGTGGCAACAAACGGTTAGCGCTAAACTGCGCAATCAGGCAAAATTGCTGATAACAGGTTATTTAAAAGATGCAGACAATGCGCCAAGGCAGGAAGCGGCCAAATGGCTGCAAAGTTTTAGCAGGGAGGTTAAGAGTGGCGATACCGATAACCACGAGGCCAGAGGAGCCGCCATTTACTGGCAACACCTGTTTTCGGCTACCTTTAATTTTAAACGGAGCAGGGAAGGTGAGCCACCCAATAACCTGCTTAATTACGGCTATGCCATACTTAGAGCCACCGTGGCAAGGGGATTGGTAGGCAGCGGCCTATTGCCTACGCTTGGCATACACCACCGCAATAAGTATAATGCCTACTGTTTGGCCGATGATATTATGGAGCCTTACAGGCCTTTTGTGGACCGCGAGGTGCTGGCCTTGGTGCAAAGCGGGCTGCCGTTTACGGAACTGACCAAAGAATTAAAAGAGCGGTTACTAAAAATACCGGCACTGGATATTGAAATAGAAGGGGGAAAAAGCCCCCTGATGGTGGGTTTGCAACGCACTACCAGCAGTTTGGCCAAATGTTTTGAGGGCGAAGAACGGAAAATAGTTTACCCGGAGTTGTGATTGCCGGTAGATGGGCCACATGCGGTGAAGGTGCTTTAAGAGGTGCATGTTCCTGAACCAATATAAAATTATGTGGATACTGGTTTTTTTTGACCTGCCTACCGAAACCCGGCAGGACAGGAAGAACTATACCCGCTTTAGGGATAGCATGATAGACGATGGTTTTACTATGTTCCAGTTCAGTATTTACCTGCGGCACTGCGCCAGCCGCGAAAACATGGAAGTACACCTGAAAAGGGTAAAGGCTATATTGCCACCCAAAGGAAAGGTGGGCATAATGACCATTACCGATAAGCAATTTGGCGATATACTATTGTTTGACAGCCGCAAAGAAGCACCGCCCCAAAACATACCCCAGCAACTGGAAATGTTTTAAGTTTTCCCGCTTGTCTGTTAAGCATTGCAGCGCAACCGGATTTTTTATTGTTTTTGGGCGTTTTAAAAGTTGTGCTAAAATCCCGCTTGTCTGTTCACAACCAAAGATTGCAATGACGCAAAATACAATCTGAAATCAATTCACAACAGATGTTAAAATACAATCTGAAATCAATTCACAACCAGCTATCGAAAGCCCGTATTTGCTTTTAAGTTGTGCTAAAATACAATCTGAAATCAATTCACAACCATAAACTCCATGCAGTCGGTATTATATAGGTTGTGCTAAAATACAATCTGAAATCAATTCACAACACTGTTCACTAAATGGCACTCATCAATCAGTTGTGCTAAAATACAATCTGAAATCAATTCACAACGCACCCTGCGGGGTGGTCCATGTGCCGCTGGTTGTGCTAAAATACAATCTGAAATCAATTCACAACGAAGAAGGGCGCCTTTAAAGCCAGCTACGAGTTGTGCTAAAATACAATCTGAAATCAATTCACAACTGGTTTCTCCTGTAAAATCGTCGAACGACTGTTGTGCTAAAATACAATCTGAAATCAATTCACAACAACAATTACACACATGAAAAGTCCAATAAGGTTGTGCTAAAATACAATCTGAAATCAATTCACAACCAGCACCGCAGCTATATCTGCCAGCCTGGTGTTGTGCTAAAATACAATCTGAAATCAATTCACAACCTTGCCTTCGGTATACCCTCAGCAGTTGCCGTTGTGCTAAAATACAATCTGAAATCAATTCACAACTGTGTATTCACCGGCAATGATGTATTTTATGTTGTGCTAAAATACAATCTGAAATCAATTCACAACATAAAGCCAATACAACTGGATATTTTACGGTTGTGCTAAAATACAATCTGAAATCAATTCACAACATTGATAGCGGAGCAAACTTTGAAAGCAACGTTGTGCTAAAATACAATCTGAAATCAATTCACAACTGTAACCAATACGAATGTTATCATACTCTTGTTGTGCTAAAATACAATCTGAAATCAATTCACAACCAATTTAGCACCACCTCTACGCACGAAAACGTTGTGCTAAAATACAATCTGAAATCAATTCACAACACAGAGGACCCGCTATTAGATGGCGACTTTTGTTGTGCTAAAATACAATCTGAAATCAATTCACAACCTGAGGAGGGAAGGAGGCGGATAACCTTGGGTTGTGCTAAAATACAATCTGAAATCAATTCACAACCGTAAATTGTTCCATAAAGCAATACGCCTTGTTGTGCTAAAATACAATCTGAAATCAATTCACAACAAGGTTTCCGGTTTGTATTTGACCGCTGCAAGTTGTGCTAAAATACAATCTGAAATCAATTCACAACTAGCGGTATGCCCGCCATTTTCTGAATTAGGTTGTGCTAAAATACAATCTGAAATCAATTCACAACTCCGATTAAAGCTTCTCAACTTGATTAGCGGTTGTGCTAAAATACAATCTGAAATCAATTCACAACGTACATTTTCCTAGTACCTTTTTTACCGGGTTGTGCTAAAATACAATCTGAAATCAATTCACAACCAAAAGGAGCGGAGCTTGAGCATTGCATTAGTTGTGCTAAAATACAATCTGAAATCAATTCACAACTACTCAGGCAAAAGAATGGGAAGGTAAGGGTTGTGCTAAAATACAATCTGAAATCAATTCACAACCCGGATGGGTCTTACCCCGCCACCGCTACCGTTGTGCTAAAATACAATCTGAAATCAATTCACAACAGGGAAAGGATATTCCGCATCTACATTCATGTTGTGCTAAAATACAATCTGAAATCAATTCACAACCAAAACGCTATGTATGGTACGTTTGCGAAAGTTGTGCTAAAATACAATCTGAAATCAATTCACAACCGGGTTAAATATTATGTCCTCTTCAAAAAAGTTGTGCTAAAATACAATCTGAAATCAATTCACAACGTATAGGCACAGGTGATACCCACAACGTAAGTTGTGCTAAAATACAATCTGAAATCAATTCACAACTGCAGCTTATTTACATCGCCCGCCGCAATGGTTGTGCTAAAATACAATCTGAAATCAATTCACAACGATCTGGATGTATACATGACGCAGGTTCGTGTTGTGCTAAAATACAATCTGAAATCAAATTGGTGATTGGTGGATTCGCGGAATTGTGAAGGGTGGCTGCTGTTTAGTCCTTCCGATTATTCTGCTAGGTAAGAATTGCTGCTATTGAGGATCGATGCAAACCTATATTTCTATTCTCCTTTTTGCCAGCCCTAAAATGGCAGTGCGCAAGGGGGACAGTTTATGGCAGATTGGCATAGAGGGCGGAGGGTGGTATTTAGCCTGGAGTGTTGACCACGCTAACAGCCAGATTCCGGCCTGCGCCGTAATGACGTGTTCCTTAGCATGCCCGAATTGATGCTGGGAATTTGAGGTGGACTAGTTGTTTGTGATAGTGTGTCGACCACCCTCCTTCGACTGCGCTCAGGACAAGCTAAGAATCCGTTTCACGTATTCTTGCCACCCCTCCTGATCCCGAAGTATCGGGAAGGAGGGGAATTTTAGCAGTCGCTGTGCGACTGGAGAAGCGCGGTCAATAAGCCCCAGTCCAAAACCGCGTAAAACATAAAAATCAGTTTTTATCAGCGTTCCATTTATTTCTCCACGGCAATGCATGCTGTATTCGTCTGCTACAATCCAAAATGCCCCCTCTAAAATCTAAAAACTCCTAATTGTCTTAATTTAAAACCACCCCTGCGTATTTGTTGATATTCTGGGGGCTACTTTCGTAGTCTAATTTTCAAATTGCACACGTATGCCGCTCACCGGTTCATCGCCAGTTTTACTGCCTGTAATGGAGCACTTCTATACCATTCAGGGCGAAGGCTTTTACCAGGGTAAAGCGGCCTATTTTGTGCGGCTGGGCGGTTGCGATGTAAACTGCCCCTGGTGCGATGTAAAAGAGAGCTGGGAAACCGAGCCCCACCCAAAAATGACGGTAGAGGAAATTGTGGCGGCTGTGGCTGCATCGGGCACCCAAATATGCGTGGTTACCGGCGGCGAGCCCCTGATGCATAACCTGACCGATTTAACCGCGCAATTGAAAGCCAAAGGCATACGTACCAATATAGAAACCAGCGGGGCTTACCCCTTAACCGGGCAGTGGGACTGGATCTGCGTTTCGCCCAAGCGCTTTAAACTACCCAAGGACGAGTGTTTAAAAGCGGCACACGAATTGAAAGTGATTATCTGGCACCGGAACGACTTGCGCTTTGCCGAGGAATATGCCGCTAAGGTAGGAGAGCAGTGTATGCTGTTTCTGCAACCCGAATGGAGCGAGGAGGACGAGGTGTTGCCGATGATAGTAGAATATGTGAAGGAGAACCAGAAGTGGAAAATATCGCTGCAGATTCATAAGTATATGAATATTCCGTAGCCGGGTTTTAAGATCAACCGAACGTAAAAACGAAGAATGTATAAACTTTTTGCCGCTGCTCTTTTTTCGCTCCTTACCGCAACCGCCGGTGCACAGATTATCTTAACCGTCGATAACATCAAGGGTAACGCCCGCGAAAATTACATGGCGGCCTACATTACCAAAAACTTTGAACGCAGCGATAGCCTGGTAAAACTGGCAGTGCAGGAAAAGCCCAACTTTATTGATGGCTGGATATTGCTGGGCGATAACAAGTTCCGCGAAAAGCAATACGATGAAGCCGCCCGTGCGTACGAGAAGGTAAAGAGCCTGAAAGAGGATTATGTGTACGACATCAACCTGCGCCTGGCCAAAAGCTATATAGGGGCCGAGAAGTATCAGGATGCCCTAAGCCATGCCCGCAGTTTTCAGCAATTGGAAAAGCTGGGGGCATCGGACCGCATGAACGTGGAGAAACTGATAGCGGATTGCGAGTTTGCCATGGAAGCGCTCCATCATCCCGTTCCTTTTGAAACTACGAACCTGG
Organism: Chitinophagales bacterium; assembly: GCA_044225825.1. Lineage (GTDB taxonomy): Bacteria > Bacteroidota > Bacteroidia > Chitinophagales > LD1 > Bog-950. The sequence continues at coordinate 569,805 of JBGAIB010000004.1, read as the reverse complement.
GCCCGGGCGTAAACACCCCGCTGAACGAAGCCGGTCCGTTTTTAACTACCGATGAAAAGTATCTGTACTTTACCCGGCAGATTGATGACGGTAATTATACGCAGGAGGATATCTACTATTCCGTGCGCACCGATAATACCTTTGGGCAGGCCAACGAAGTAGGCGATGCCATCAATACCTTCGAATACGGTGAAGGTTCGGTTTGTATTTCGGCCAGCGGTAAATACCTTTTGTTTAGCAGTTACGACCGCCCCAACGGACAAGGCAACAGCGATATTTACATTTCGCGAAAAGTGGGCGAAAAATGGGAGCGCGCTAATAATGTAAGCGACCCTATCAACGGCCCCGGATGGGAAGGTGCGCCAAGCCTTTCGGCCGATGGCAGAACCCTGTTCTTCTCTTCGGTGCGCTCAGGGGGTATGGGCCAGCGCGATATTTGGGTAAGCTACCTGAACGATGATGGAAGCTGGACAAGACCTCAGAACCTGGGCGATAGTATTAATACCCCTTTTAACGACGAGTCGCCTTTCATCCACCCCGATGGCAAAACCCTGTTCTTTTCCTCGAACGGTTGGCCGGGTATGGGTAATTACGATTTATATAAGAGCGTAAAACTGCCAAACGGCCAATGGAGCAAGGCGGTTAACCTGGGTTACCCCATCAATACCTCCGGTTACGAAGTCTCTATTTTCATAAGCACCGAAGGTAATACCGCCTATTACAGCAGCGAGCGCAAGGATTCGTACGGTGGCATGGATATCTATAAGTTCGATTTCCCCAGCGAGCTGCGCCCCGATTATACCAGCTATGTAAAGGGCAATGTATTTGATAACGCAACACACGATGCTTTAAACGCAACCGTGCAGATTTACGACCTGGAAGCCGGTAAACTTTATATGAGCATTACAGCCGATAAGTTGAATGGCGGTTTTATGTCGGCCCTGCCAGCAGGTAAAAACTACGGGGTAATGGTGCAGAAGGATGGTTACCTGTTTTACTCACAGAACATCTCTTTAAAGAACGTGCACAGTGGCCGGCCTTATGAGTTAAACATTGGCCTCAATAAAATTAAAGTAGGCGAAACGGTTGTGCTGAACAACGTATTCTTCGAAAGCGACCAATACGATCTGAAGTCCGAATCGAAATCGGAACTGGAAGTGATCAGGAAGATGCTGGATAAAAATCCGACTTTAAAGATTGAAATAGGCGGGCATACCGATAACAGCGGCACTGATGAAAAGAACAAAGTGCTGAGCGAAAACCGCGCTAAAAGCGTTTACGATTACCTGGTTAGCAAAGGCACCGACGCTACACGCCTAACCTTTAAAGGCTATGCCAGCAGCAAGCCCGTAGCACCAAACGATACCGCTGAAAACAAAGCCAAAAACCGCCGCACCGAGTTTGTAGTTACGGCTATTTAAGGTCAGAAAATCTTAATGGTTTTGGTGGCGGGTTGCCCGTTAAGCACATAGCTTATACGAAGTAGTTTAAGCCCGTCGTATAATAAAGGAAATGTATACGTGGTGGAAGAGTAGAGCTTGTCCTGCTCTAGCAACAGCCTGCCGCTAATATCATACACCTGCAGTTGGTAGGAGAGTTGCCGGGCGGTACCGGTTACCAGCGAAAGCGCCAGTTGCTCACCTTGCGAATAAGCCTTAATCAACGGCGTTTGGGCGTCTTCTTTAATACTATTAAGGCCGCTATTAGCAAAGCGAATTTCGGTGGTATACATCTCAGTAAAGCAGCCGATTTTTGCCTGGTACGTGCCGGGTTCGGTAATCAAAAGGGTATCACCCAATTGGCCAATCAACAGCGTATCTCCCTGGTAATAGTTCTCCATGTAGTCCGACCCGCCGCCATCGTAGGCATGGTAAGTAACACGTAGGGTATCGCCCACGGCAAACATATAGGCACCTTGAACCGAGTCGTAGCTAAAAGTACCGCTTTGGATGGTAAAGCCACCGGGTGTGCAAACGCAACCGCCGGCACTTACCTTAGGCAAGATGCTGGTAATTAGGCCTGCGATAAACAGGTTGGTAATTGTGTGTTTCACGGCTTAGGATTTAATGTTCATGAACGCATAAAGCGGCTGAACATTGTATAAGGACAATAAAAAAGGCCCCGGAGGTCCGGGGCCTTTGAAAGGTATGTGAAGCGAAGGCTTACTTCGCAGCTTTGTTTTTGTTTCTCCAGTTCATCATATCCACCATAATTGGCGATGCAACGAAGATAGAAGAGTAAGTGCCTATCAATAAACCGATGATCAGCGCAAACGAGAAACCGCGCAGTGGGGTGCCACCGAACAGGAACAGGATCAACGCTACCAGGAACACCGTTACAACGGTCATAATGGTACGGCTTAAGGTTGAGTTGATAGAGTCGTTGGTGTTCTGGATCAGGGTGCGGGTTGGGTGTAAGCCAACGTATTCGCGTATCCGGTCAAATACCACCACGGTATCGTTCACCGAGTAACCGATCAGGGTTAACACGGCAGCTACGATGTTCTGGTCAATCTCTAACGAGAATGGCAGAATGTGTTTGAAGATGGCGAAAATACCCAGGATGATGATCGGATCGTGGATGGTAGCCACCACAGCACCGGTAGCGTATTCAATTTTACGGAAACGGATGAAGATATAAGCGAAGATACCACCTAAGCCGAATACGATGGCCCAAAGGGCGCTCTTACGGATATCATCGGCAATAGAGGCTTCTACCTTAATTGAACTCTTCACGTTCTGCGCACGGAAGGCATCAAAGCTCTTATCTGTGTTGTAATACGATTTCAAACCGGTATACAGCTTGCTTTCAACAATGCTATCGATACCGGGGCCTGCAGTATCAACCAGGTAAGCAGTTGTAACTGAAAACTGGTTGGCAGTTCCGTAGGTTTTAACCAGTGGAGCAGAACCCAGAGGGCCGGTCAGGTCTTTGGTCAATTGCTCGGTAGTTGTGTTCTTATCGATAGTAACTACATAGCTGCGGCCACCTTTAAAGTCAACACCAAGGTCAAAGCCCAGGGCAATGATACCTGCTATTGAAACGGCAAACAGTATGATAGAGATGGTGTAGCTGATTTTGCGCTTGCCGATAAAGTCGAAATTGATGTGTTTGAACAGGTTCATGGTAAACGAGTTACCAAAGGAGATGTTCATGTTACGGTCAAATGCCCAATCGAAGAACAAACGCGATACTAATACCGCAGTGAACATCGAGGTTAACAGACCCACAAACAGGGTGAAACCGAAACCGTAAATAGGACCTAAACCGAATACCATCAGCACGATGGCGGCAACCATGGTGGTTAAGTTACCATCCACGATAGCGCTGTAGGAGTGCTGGTAACCTTCGTCAACAGCCAGGCGTAAGCCTTTGCCGCGCACTACTTCTTCGCGCACGCGCTCGTTGATGATTACGTTGGCATCCACCGCCATAGCCAGGGTAAGAATGATACCGGCAATAGCTGGCAGGGTAAACGCAGCACCAAAGGAGATAAGCGCACATACCAGGAAGAACAGGTTCAGCAACATGGCAGCGTTAGCAATAATACCCGAGGTGCTGTAGTAAGCAACCATAAACAGGAACACTAACAGAATACCAAAACCGATAGATAACAAACCGGCTTTGATAGACTCTTTACCCAAAGAAGGTCCGATTTCCTGGTCCTGTATAATCTTGGTTTTAGCACTCAGTTTACCTGACTTCAGAATGTTGGCTAAGTCATTGGCTTCGTTGATTCCGTCCATACCGGTAATCTGTGAGCTACCGCCCGAAATCTTGTTCTGCACAGTAGGAGCAGTTAAGATGCGGCCGTCAAGCACAATGGCAATAGCGCCTTTAAACTTGGTGCCGTCCGGCAGTTTCGATTCAACTGCTTTGGCAGTCATTTCTTCCCACTTGTTAGCGCCGTAGTTATTCATACGCAGGCCAACAGCAAAGGTGCCCGAAGCAGCATCGTGCTCCTGGTAAGCATCGGTAATAACCTTACCGGTAAGCGGAGCTTCTTTGGTAGTAGGGTTAACGCGGATAGCGTATAATTCATAGATAGCATCGCTCTGGCGGCTTGGTTTCATACCCCACCAAAAGCGGGCATCAGCAGGGAAACTTGCTTTTACAGCAGGTAAAGCCAGTATGCGGTTAACCTGTGCAGTATCCTGGCCTAAAGCGTAACCAACAACCGGGCGTTCGCCTGGGCGGCCGTCTTTATCGGCGTTAGGGTAAAGAACTTTAGCAAGCGGACTAACGTCTTGTGCCTTGTCGGCAGAATCTTTCTTGGCAGCAGCAGTGCTGTCAACACCTTGTGCTTTGTTCAATGAATCAAGAATACCACCACCGGTAGTTGAATCCGGCGTAGCGTTTTCTTCTTTAGGAGCAGCGTTCAGCACTTTGGCAGCTTCGTAAGCGCGGTTCATGCTTACAACTAACTCGCGGTTGTCGTAGGTTTCCCAAAACTCCAACTGGGCAGTTTGCAGTAACAGGCGGCGAACACGGTCCGGATCTTCCACACCGGGTAATTCTAACAGAATACGGCCGCTGCTCTTTTGTAACGAGATGTTTGGTGAAGCCACACCGAACTGGTCGATACGGGTCTTCAATACCTTAAAGGTTTGCTCAATGGCATTGCTGAAGTCATCGCGGATGAGATTGATTACCTCATCGTTGGTGCTCTTCAGGGTCATCTTGCCCTGGTAGCGGTCTACATTGGCGAAAATGGCTGCCAGTTTAGCATCAGGGTTCTTCTTCTCGAACTCGCGCTTAAACACGGTCAGGTAATCAGTTTGCTCAGTCAACTTAGCGGCATTGGCATCTTTAATAGCCTGCTCAAAAATGGCGCTCTTGTTGTTGTTAGCCAGTTGGCGTAATACGTCATCTTCATTGATCTCCAGCACTACGCTCATACCGCCTTTTAAGTCCAGACCCAGCTTCAGCGAGTTGTCGCGGCAGAAGTTATAGTTCAAAAACTCTTTCAAACCCCAGATGTTCACGATAGGCTTTTTACCTACGGTATCCAGGTAGTTCTTGCGGGCTTTTGCAAGGCCACGGTCAAGCGAGTCTTCTAAAGCAAGCTTATCTGCTTCGCTGGCACCTGCAGGTATTTCAACCTTAACGGTTTGCTGGGCAATAGCATTGGCTTTGCTTTCTACACTACGGGCCATCCAGGTAAATGATAACTGAATCAGGCAGACGATAATGAGAATGATGGTAAATGTTCTGATGATTCCTTTAAGGTTGTGCATCTCAAACGTTGTTTATTCTAAAAAATGGAAGCGCAAATATATAAGAATGGGGTAAAAATTAAAGATATAACGTAAAAGCTTGTTTTTGAAGGAATTTAGCGATGCAGGGTAAGTTTATCAAGCCTGGCAGGTTTTGGGCTGTAAAGGCAGGTAACAGGCTTATTTGCAGCTGTTCAGCTGCTGTTTTACCCATTTGGAGCTAACCTGCCGGTCGGTTTTCAGAAACTCGGCGCTCAGGTAGTTCATAATATTAGCCATCTGCACTTCGTCTAATTCAAGTCCGTACATGTTTTGGTCATAAGCTACGCCGTTAACCGTAATGGCATGGCTCATACCGTTTTTCATCCAGCAGGGTATTGAATCGAAGTTGCTGCGGGCAAAGTCCGATTCCATCAAAGGGGGCACCAGCACCTTAATGCCTTCGCCTTTTTCGCCATGGCAAATAGCACACTGGTTGTCGTAGGTAGTTTTACCGGGGTGCTGCACACTGCCGTGGGTAATAAAATTGATGATGAAACCCACCACCACCGTGGTAATCAGCAGGGGCGGTAACCAGCGTTGAAGGGTGTTTTTAGAAGGCCATTGCATGTGTTAGTCCTTTTCTTTTAGCAGAATGGCCAATTCTTCCATTAGTTTATCTACGCTCTTGGGGTCTACACCGTTGTAATAACCCCTTATATGGCGTTGCTTATCTATCAATACAAAATTACCGCTGTGCACATGGCCGCCCGGTGCATCCGGGTCTTCGGCGGCGCTCACAAGCATACTTTCTGCTGTGCTGTAAATGCTGTCCTTATCACCGGTTAGCAGGTGCCATCGGCTGGCATCAATACCTAATTTACCGGCATACTTGTTCAAACGTGCCACCGAATCGCGCACAGGATCGATAGAGAAAGAAAGGAAGGTTACTTCCTTATTATCCTTGTATTGATCATATACCCGGCTCATCTGCTGCATCATTTTGGGGCAAATACTGGGGCAGGAGGTAAAGAAGAAATCGGCTATTAACACCTGGTTTTGCAGGGCGTTTGCGTTAATCAGCGCATTGTTTTGGTCCATAAACGAAAATGCCGGAATGGTGTAATACACGCTATCCAGCATTCGTCGGCCGTTCTCAGTTTTCCCAACCAGAACTTTATTGCCGTAATAAGGTAATTTATCGTTGTTACACGATGCAACTGCAAGCAGCAGTGCCGGTATGTAGAGTAGGAGTCCTTTGCGCATAGTTACATCCGTTAAGCACGGATGGCCACGCGAAAGTATTTTTCTTTTAGCATACAGGCAACATCATATGGTATCGGTTTGTCCAGAAAGTCAATGACTTCCGGGTATTTGCGGGCTTTTTCGATATCCGTCTGGAAATCGGAAGTGGTAATAAAGAACACATTCATCTGTGCACGGGCCCATTCCGGTAGTTGGCGGTATTCGTCTAAAAATTCCCATCCGTCCATCCGGGGCATATTTATATCCAGTAGTATTACGGCCGGCAGCTCCTCGCCGCTGATAATCCTCTTTTGAAGGTCTTCCAACGCAGCTTCACCGCCATAGAATGAACTGATGTTTTCAAGTTCAGCTTCCTTCAGCATAATACGACACAAAAAGTTATTGGCCTTATCGTCGTCTATTACGTAAATCAGTGGCTGTTCCATAACTCTGGTTTTTGTTAACGCTTTTCCGCGCTAATGGTTACAGGCTCACTTACGGCAGCTTTTATGGGATTGTTCTGTTTTTAGACTGAAAAACGACCGGCTTTAACGCTTTACAATGGGTGGATTGTCGGGTTTCAAGAAAATGTTGTGGGCAACAATGTATATCAGAGGGCTGATAAATGAAGCTAAAATCCTATTAAACAGCGGAAAACAGGCCTGTTAGGCCACTACTTGCCCGTCCTTCATGTGCACAGTTCGGTCGGCCATATTTGCCAGTTCTTCGTTGTGCGTAACGATGATAAAGGTCTGATTGAGCTTGTCCCGCAACTCAAAAAACAGCTTGTGCAGGTCGCGGGCATTGTTGGTATCCAAATTGCCCGACGGTTCGTCGGCCATAATTAAGGCGGGGTTGTTCATCAGCGCCCGGGCTACGGCCACGCGCTGTTGCTCGCCCCCGGAGAGTTCGCCTGGTTTGTGATTAAAGCGATACGATAGTTTTAGCAGTTCGAGCAATTCTTTGGCCCGTTGCTCGGCTTTGGTTTTGCTTTGGCCGTGTATGTAGGCCGGTATACATACGTTCTCAATAGCCGTAAACTCAGGCAATAAGTGGTGGAACTGGAAGATAAAACCTATGCTCTTGTTGCGGAAGGCCGCCAGGGCCTTGTCGTTTTGCTTAAAAACTTCTTTACCGTCAATCTTCACTACACCGCTATCGGGGCGGTCTAAAGTCCCTATAATGTGCAACAGGGTGCTTTTACCTGCACCGGAAGGGCCCACCAGCGAAACTATCTCGCCGCGCTTTACCTGCAGCGAAACACCCTTTAAAACTTCCAGCTGGCCGTACTGCCTGCGTATATTGGTTGCTTCTAAAATCACAGCGTGAAAGTAACACGGCACGCCGAATTGCAAACTGCCTGCCCGTCTATTTCCGCTGATGTTCTTGTTAATAAGCCACTTGTCAATTCCATAGTTCCCATTATTTTCGTCCCGCTTAAACTATCTACATGAATTTACACGAATACCAGGCCAAGGAGCTGATGAAGAAAAATGGCGCTGCCATACAGGAAGGCATTGTTGCTGAAACCCCCGAACAGGCAGTGGATGCAGCAAAGAAACTGAAGGAACTTTATAACAGCGATTGGGTAGTGGTGAAAAGCCAGATACATGCTGGGGGCCGTGGTAAAGGCACTATTCGCGGCACCGAGCAACGGGGTGTGCAACTGGCCAAGAACATCGATCAGGTTAAACAGATTTCAACTAACATATTAGGTAATGTACTGGTTACCAAACAAACCGGTGCAGCCGGCCGCAAGGTGAACAAGATATTGGTAGCACAGGACGTGTACTACCCAGGCGAAAGCGAACCAAAGGAGTTTTACTTCTCCATACTGCTTGATCGTGGCACCGGCCGCAATGTCATTATCTATTCTACCGAAGGTGGTATGGATATCGAAGAGGTAGCAGAACACACCCCTGAGAAAGTGCATAAGGAATGGGTAGATCCCAAAGTTGGTCTGCAGGATTTTCAGTGCCGCAAAATTGCATTTAACCTGGGTTTGAGCGGTAACGCATTTAAAGAAATGGCAAAGTTTGCCAAGGCAGTATATAACACGTACATCGGGGCTGATGCCAGTATGGTTGAGATCAACCCATGTCTTAAAACCTCCGATAACCGCATCATTGCGGTGGATGGCAAAATATCCCTGGATGACAATGCACTGTATCGTCATCCTGATTTAGCTCCGCTGAAAGATAAAAACGAACAGGACCCTATTGAAATAGAAGCCGAAGAAGCTGATCTGAACTATGTGAAACTGGACGGAAACGTTGGTTGCATGGTGAACGGTGCCGGCCTTGCTATGGCTACGATGGATATCATCAAGTTATCGGGCGGCGACCCTGCCAACTTCCTGGACGTAGGTGGTACTGCCAATGCCGAGCGCGTTGAAAAAGCGTTCCGAATTATTTTGCAGGACCCTAATGTGAAAGCCATTCTGGTAAACATATTTGGTGGTATTGTACGTTGCGATCGTGTTGCCCAGGGTATTGTAGATGCTTACAAGAGCATTGGCAATATTCCGGTGCCTATTATCGTTCGTTTACAAGGCACCAATGCAGTAGAAGGCAAGCGTATTATCGACGAAAGCGGTCTGCAGGTTCGCGGCGCTATTTTGTTGAAGGACGCTGCTGATGAGGTAAAGAAGGCACTGGTTTAATAGCCCGCGCTTATTTACTTCCTTAATGCCAACGCATTGAAACTTACCTGCTATCCATACCAATTACAATTTAAGCATCCGTTTAAAATAGCGCATGGCCTGCGAACGCATACACCCGTTGTATTCGTGAAACTTGAACATGACGGCTGTAAAGCCTGGGGCGAAGCTACCCTGCCCCCTTATTTACCGGAAACGCAGCAAACCGTTGTAGCTTTTCTACAGCTATTTTCAGCCGGCTTACAAGGTGCAGAACCTGAAAGCTGGGCCGCAAAACTGGAGGAAACTGCAGGAGGCAATTATGCCGCGCGTGCCGCACTTGATATGGCCTTATGGCAATTACAGGCCCAACTACAACAAACACCTTTAACCACCTTGCTGGGTGTTTCGCCACAGCAGTTTCCTCTTTGCACGTATACCATTGGTGTTAGCGACCCGTACGGTATGCAGCAGAAGATAGAGGAGGCAATGGCCGCAGGGTTTGCACTCTTTAAATTGAAGCTAAACGGTGAAAACGATGCGCTTAAGGTTGAGCAATTCCGTTCCTTAAGCACCCTGCCCTTTGCGGTGGACATGAACCAAGGTTGGGCAAATAGGGTAGAAGTAGTGGAATTTATTAATACAACATTGCAGCAACACGGATGCCTGCTGGTAGAACAACCCTTACATAAGGATGCGCTGGGGCTTATGAAGCAGGTAAAGACACAGGCACAGTTACCGCTATATGCCGATGAAAGCTGCCAGACCCTGGAAGATGTAGAGCGGATGCGCGATTGCTTTGACGGCATTAATGTTAAGTTGATGAAATGCGGTGGCCTTACCAATGCGCTGCGAATGATCCGCCGTGCCCGCGAGTTGGGATTAAAGGTGCTGGTGGGCTGTATGAGCGAGTCATCCGTAGGATGTTCTGCTGCTGCGGCTTTAACCCCTTTGGCTGATTACGCCGATCTGGATGGTCCTTACCTGATAGCTAATGATCCCTTTACAGGCATGAAGGTAGAAGAAGGGCGGATCAAACTACACCCGCTTCGGCAAGCACTTGAGCTTACCACAGGCTACTAGTTACTTAGTGCTGAATTGAATCTTCCAGCTAAATACAGGTACAATGCCCAGGTTGCGCCGTATTTCAATCTGTTGTGTTTCGGGATTGTAGATTTTGCGTGCAACGTTTTGCCGATTGATCAGATTTTGCGCGTCAAAGGAGAAAATCCAGGAGTATTTCTTTTTGTTGCGCCGGAAACTTGCTCCGAAATCAATACGGAAATAATCCGGCAGGCGTTCGCTGTAAGAGGCTTCACTTTTATAAACGGTTTGCCCTTCTACTATTGACTCATCGAGGTTAATTGGTGTAATGCGCTGTCCGCCGCGCCAAACAATTTTGGTGTTAACAGCGATGATATTGTTTTTACGCTTGCCGATAATAAACTCCTTACCACCCAGGGCATTCATAACATAGTTAACGTTATAAGCCGTGCTGCGCCATTTGTTATCAAGCGCTTTGTAACGTGAATCGAACAGGGAGGTAGTAAACATAAAATAGTAACCGTGCGAAAAGAACTTCTCCAGCGTAATTTCTAATCCATAATTGATGCCGGTGCCTTTACTTGTCAGGGGCATGTTTACAAAACCATCATCGTAGTTGAGGATGGAAAAAGCCCGGTTGGCGGAATCGGCCCCCACCGGTACGGCAAACAGATATTGGGCGTAGGCCTCCAACTTTAAACGGAAGTCGCGTTTGAAGCCAAGATTATAACCCAGTACGCCATGCAGTGCTCTCGAAAAATCAAGTTTGCGGTTCGGATAAGCATCGGCCGGGTTACTGCTTATATACGATACATAGGTGCTCATGGCATCTATCCGGCTGTGTAAACCTGCTCCAAGGCTTAAGGTTTGACTGTTGGGCAAGGCCCATTCGGCGCTTACACGTGGTTCAATATAGAACTTATCATTAATGTCCGAATACGTGAAGTGTACGCCGGTATTGATCTGAAAGTTGGGCGAAAAGCGGTGTTTCCATTGCGCATAGGCCTGGTATAAATTAATGCTGCCTTTGTCGTTTACATTGGTTTGTTGCTGCTGCAAAAAGTAATTGAACGATTGACTGTATAAGCCAAACTGCGTATGGGTATAAACCACTCCTGCACGAATAGTGTTGCGTGCATCCAACTTGGTGTTCAGTATCATGGTGCCCCTGAATGATTGATACGTAAACCGTTCGTTGGAGATACTGGTGGGTTCCAGGGCATCACTAAGGGTGTCTTCGGTGTAGCTGTTATTGGTATAACTATAACTCAGTACCGATTTTAAATAGGTCTTGTTGTCCTTAAACAGGTAGAGGTGTGTAAGCCCTGCAACGCCTACTTTTTGCGCCTGGTTATATTGGCTTTTATCGCTTAACGTTTTCCATTGGGTACTGTCGGTTTTAGCTTTCTCGCCCAAACCGCTCAGGCCTCCCAAACCAAACAGGGTAAAATTGCCCGCTTTTTTTGTTGGGAAGTAAAGGTTAAACGATAGATCCTGATACTTGGGCAGCACATTGCCTCCAATTTTAAGCCCCATCAATGCCAGTATATCAAGTGTTGAATATCGGTAGTTTACTAAATAGCTTCCTTTGTATTTATAACTCCAGGGCCCTTCCAGCGCTGCTTCTAAACCCAACACCCCGGCCTGAAAGGTAAACTCACGCTTATCAGCATTTCCTTTCCGTAGGTTTAAGTCGAACACTCCACTTAAGGCATTCCCAAATTCACCGGGGAAAGCCCCCGAGTAAAAATCGGTATTGGTGAGCATGTTGCTGCTTAAGATGCTCACACCGCCACCGGTAGATCCTTCGCTGCCGGCAAAGTGATTGGGGTTAGGTATTTCAATTCCTTCCATGCGCCACAACAGGCCACGGGGCGAATTGCCCCGCACTACTATCTGATTGTTTTCGTCGTTTGCCGTCATCACACCGGCAAAACTCTGGGCCATACGCGCAGGGTCGTTTAGGGTGCCTGCATAGCGGTTCATCTCCTCCGCAGAGAAGGAGCGCGCGCTCACGGCGGCAAAATCGTTGTTGGCTTTAGCCTTGTCATGTTCTGCAGTAACCACTACTTCGTTCATGGCAGTTACCTTCTCTGTCATCTCCAGGTTTAGTTCTGTCTCGCGGCCCGAATTAACCAGCAACTCAGGCACGGTTACCTCATCGTAACCAACATAAGTAAATTTAATAGTATGCCTGCCTACACCAACATCGGTTATGCGAAAGGTCCCGTCTTCGCCGGTGGTAGCGCCTAATGGCGGATTGGTGTTCAGCAAAATGATGTTAACTCCCCAAAGTGGCTGCTTGCTGTCCTTATCCGTTATCTTACCCTTGATGGCACCCGTAGATTGTTGCGCCTGTAACGGTAGCAGCAAGGCAAGTAAACAAGAAAGCAGTATAATTCGGAACATGCCGGCAAGGGTTTAACGGACCGTCCGAAAATAGTTTTTTGGCGATAGAATTTTAGTTTTGTAGTCTATGAGAACCGTCATTTTGCTGACGTTTTACGGTTTTACTTTGTTGTTGGGTTTGCAGGCTTGTAAGCCGGGTTGCCGAGATGTGGAATGCCACAACGGAGGCAGTTGCCGCAACGGGCAATGCCAGTGTGAAGGCCGCTGGAGCGGCTCTTATTGCGATACCTTATGCCCTATTGGGTGGGAAGGCCGCTACTGTGCTACGCCATCCAGTATTAAGTTTATACGCAGCTGGCAGGCCACTACTACCGGTAATGGTAATTCGGTGCAGCATACCTTAACCGTTACGCAGGGCAACATCATACAGCATATTGTTATCAGTAACTTCAATAATGAAGGATACTCGGTTGTCGGCTCGATATTGGACTACAATAGTTTTGAAATATTGCCGCAGAATGCCACCGGCAATTATACCGGTCCTGTGCAGGGTTCCGGCTATTTAAACGGTAATAACCTGGCTATTAATCTTACCAAAGGTGGCGTGGACTACTTCGCCAATTGTAATAAATGAAAATTCCTTCCATCGATATAGTATTTGCCGATGATCAACTACTATTAGTTAATAAGCCCAGTGGCTTAACAGTTATACCGGAACGCTTTAGATCGGAACGCGAGAGTGTGCAGGAAATACTGGAGAAACAGTATGGTAAACTGTGGGTGGTACACCGCATCGACCGTGGCACCAGCGGCCTGGTATGTTTTGCGCGCAACGAAGATGCTCACAAACATATTTCAGCCCAGTTCCTAAACCACGAAGTACGCAAGTTCTACCTCGCTATTGTTAGCGGTAAACTAAAGGACAAATCGGGGGAGATAAATGCACCCATTGCCGAAAGCCAGAGTAAACGGGGAACCATGGTAGTACACAAAGGAGGGAAGGAGGCACTTACGTTATACGAGGTGCAGGAGGAGTTTCACCATGCGTCCTTACTACGGGTAGAATTGAAAACCGGAAGAACACACCAGATTCGCGTGCATTTGGCTTACATCGGCCACCCGTTGTTAGTGGATAATACCTATAGCCCCAACGATGCGTTTTACTTTTCAAGTATCAAGCGTAATTATAAGCACACCGATGAGGTAGAACGGCCCACTATAGCCCGTTTAACACTGCACGCTGCTGAGCTTATCTTGCAGCATCCCACCACAGGAGAAAGCATGACTTTTACCGCTCCGTTGCCCAAGGATCTGGAGACAGTCTTAAAACTGTTGAGGAAATACGATTAAAGAAACTCCGCCGTTATTAAATCTCGCGGTTTACATCAAACTGTTCCAGGTAATCAGCCACCCGGCGTACGAAACTACCGCCTAAGGCTCCGTCCACAATACGGTGGTCGTAACTATGCGAAAGGAACATCATATGGCGTATGCCAATGGTATCGCCTGCATCTGTTTCAATTACTACAGGTTTCTTTTTAATGGCGCCCGTAGCCAGTATAGCCACTTGTGGTTGTAAAATTACCGGGGTCCCCATCACATTGCCAAAGGTGCCTACGTTACTTACCGTGTATGTGCCACCTTCAATTTCATCGGGCTTCAGTTTGTTTTGGCGGGCACGGTTTGCCAGGTCGTTTACCTTTTTAACCAGGCCAACGATGTTCAGCAGGTCGGCATTTTTAATAACCGGCACTATCAGGTTACCCGATGGCAGTGCTGCAGCCATACCGATGTTGAAGTCCTTTTTGAGGATAATATTGCTTCCGTCGATGGACGAATTGATCATGGGGAAATCGCGCAGGGCGCGGCATACAGCCTCAATAAAAATAGGAGTGAAGGTGATGTTCTCGCCATACAGATCCTGGAATTTCTTCTTCACCTTATTGCGCCACATCACTATGTTGGTTACGTCAGCTTCTACAAACGAGGTAACGTGTGCCGATGTCTGCTTGCTCTTAACCATGTTGTCGGCAATCAGGCGGCGCATACGGTCCATTTCTATAATCTCAACATTACCGCTGTACGATTTAGCTGCAACCACTGGTTTTTCCTCTGCCTTCGGCTGTTCTACTTTCGGTGCCGTTTCCGTAACTATGGCTTGTTGTGTAGTCTGTTGCTGAGGGGCATTACTGCGGTTTTGCACGTAATTAAGAATATCCTTTTTGGTAACACGACCGCCACCACCGGTGCCGGCAATGTTTTCCAGTTCTGCCATCGAAATGCCCTCCTGGCGGGCAATGTTTAATACCAGCGGCGAATAAAACCTGTCTCCGCCTGCGGCAGCTGTGGTTGTGGTTTGTGCTGTTTTAACAGTAGCAGTGGAAGGTTGTGTTTGTGGCTTGCTTTCGGTTTTAGTAACAGGGGAGGAAGTAGTGGCAGCGCCGCTGGCTTCTGTTTCAATTACGGCTACGGCTTTGCCTACGGCAACTACATCACCTTCCTTAAAAAGTATTTTTTGTAATACACCGGCCACGGGGCTTGGCACTTCCGAATCCACCTTATCGGTAGCAATCTCCAGCACGGCTTCGTCCACTTTTATACTTTCGCCTTCCTTCTTGTTCCACTTCAATATGGTAGCCTCTATAATACTCTCACCCATTTTGGGCATAACCAACTCAAACTGCGCCATGTTGCGTATTTATTGCGGGTAAAAATAAAGGGATTGCACAGAGTAGCAAATGCCGGTTGTGCATACTTTGCCTGTCCTGTTAAGCCTAATTTACTTAAATAAGGCCTAATCGTTCAGTTTGCCGTCCATAAACAGGCGCAAAAGGTTGAGTGCGGCATTGCTGAATACCTGGATATTTTCCATGCGCGAGGTAAAAAACTGGAATTTGCGGGCCACAATGCGCTGTTGATCGCCAACGGCAATCCATACGGTGCCTACCGGCTTATCGGGTGTGCCGCCTGCCGGGCCTGCTATACCACTAGTGGCAATACCAAAAGTGGTGCCCGTAAGTTTCAAAAGCCCTGTCAGCATTTCGCGTACGCATTCTTCGCTAACGGCCCCTACGGTATTCAGGGTTTCGTTTTTAACGCCCAGCACTTTTTCCTTTACATCGTAGGCATAACAAACCACACTACCGTCAAAGTAAGCCGAACTGCCCGCGATGCCTGTTAATAAGTGCGATATATACCCTCCCGTGCAGCTTTCTGCACAACTAAGGGTGGCCTTCTTTTCAAGCAAAACACTGCCTATGTGCTGTTGAAGGCTTTTCTCGCCGTCAAAATACACCAGGTCACCCAGTATGGCTTTCATCTTTTCTTTCTGTTCTTGTACCGCAGCCAGGGTGTGTTCATCGCCGCCATAAGCACTTATGCGCAGTTTTACCACACCCAGGTTCGGCAGGTAGGCCAACTTCATATCGGCAGGTAGTTCCTGCTCAAAGGTTGCCAGTTTATTGGCTACTACCGACTCGCCGGCTCCGGCAGTCATTATCGTAGCATGCACAATTTTCGGAAAGCTGAAAGTTTGTTGTAAACGGGGGATTACCTGTGTTTCCATCAGGTGTTTCATTTCGTGTGGTACTCCGGGCATCGATACAAACACCACGCCCTTATCTTCAAACCACATACCCTGCGCAGTACCTCTTAAGTTGGGCAGCATAATACAGTTGCGCGGAATCATAGCCTGCGAGCGATTCATTTCCAGCACCTGTAAACCACGCTTCTCAAAAATCTGTTTCATCTTTTCCCACACTTCTTCGTTCAATACCAGGTCGGTGCCAAAGTAATCTACCAGTGTTTTCTTGGTTATATCATCCTTGGTTGGCCCTAA
The DNA here is from genome assembly GCA_044225825.1 of Chitinophagales bacterium. Taxonomy (GTDB): domain Bacteria; phylum Bacteroidota; class Bacteroidia; order Chitinophagales; family LD1; genus Bog-950. The sequence continues at coordinate 553,496 of JBGAIB010000004.1, read as the reverse complement.
GCCACCTGTCATTAATACCACCTGGCTGGTAGCACGTGCGCGGTTAAGGGCGCTTATTATTTGTTCAGCATCATCGCCGCACGAAATTATTTCGTGAAGTCGTACACCCAGCTGATTTAACTGACTTCCAATCCAGGCGCTGTTGGTATCAACAATCTGCCCTATTAATATTTCGTCGCCAATGGTAATTACGGTTGCTTTCATAAACGGCTCGTTATAAGTCCTGCAGTGCGTTGTTTTTTCGCTGTATTTTAAGGTCCTTAAGCGTATTGCTCTTGGGGTGCAGCATAATCGTAAACTGCTGGTATTTGTAAGTAGGTAATGCGGGGGTCCATGTAAAACTTAACTCCCAGCAGTGCAGGTCGCGTATTACACTTATGTTCGTAAGGGTAATTTGCTTACGCGAAATATCAAAGCCTGTGCTAAAGGCCACCTTCCAGTGTGGAGTAAGGTTAAAATCGGCCGTAGCACTTATTGATTGTACAGTAATAACTGTATCGGGGTTAAGGGTGGTACCACGTGTAATATTAAACCGGTAGCTAAGCCCCAGGTTCCACGGTATATCAAAGTCGTAAATCTGGTTGGGGTTATAGCTAACATAATCGCCCATAAATTGGGGTGGAGCTTCCGTACTAAGACCTTTACTGCGGGGTGTGCTGTGGAGGGCCATGCTCGCACTTATGTTAGCAGTAGAAAACCGTAACAGGCGGTGGTTTTTGTTCCACTCGTAGGTGTTTATTTTGCGGTTGAACGAATCGGTTGCATAAGGATCGAACACTGCATTAAAGTTAAGATTGATCAGGTTGAAAATACGCGACGAAACGATGCTCAGGTTAAATGGCTGCAAACGCAGGGAATCGGCTGCAAAGTTGTAACCACCCGACAGGTTCACCTGGTCCAGCAAACCCACTTTCTTTTCATGATTAACCGTATCCTTTTTCGAGAAGGTTTTCATCTCGAAGTTATTAGCCAGCGAAAAGAATATACCCGCTACCTGTCCCGCGGAAGGAACACCGTATATTGGGTTGGGGTCAAATATCTGATATCGGCTTAAATTACCGCTGGCATCGCTGCGCACACTGCGGTAGTATTTCCAAAAGTCCGAACCGAAATTGGGGTTATAGTTAAAGGAAACAGCCGGTGTAAACACGTGCTTGATAGCCTTCAGTTTCGAATTCTTGAATTTGAAGATACCGATCAACTTGGTGCTCATGTTTACCGAAACGGTGAAGTTGCGTGCGCTGTTAAAGCGCCATAAGGTATCGGTTACCACCCGGCCCGAGGCATCATTCGGTATCTTGATGACTTCACCTGTGGAGCTTACAAACGTTATCGAGTCGGGCACCCAGCGCTTTTCTATACCTCTAAAATAGGTGCGTTCCTCGTAGTTAAACGAAGGGTTAACGTTCAGGTATTTAAACAAAGTAATTGGCGCATCCAGGTTAAACCGCTGATCTACACCCATCGAAAACTTATCCAGTGTTTCGCTGCGGAACAGTAGTGAATCGTAAGTGCGTAAATCGTTCCGGAATTCAAAGGCATAGGTAAAACCTATGTTTTCGTACCATTTTGGTTTACCCGTTAGCACTTTGCTTTTAAAAGGCGCCACGCGCGACATACTCAAACGCACCGTTGGGATAGAGAAACCAATCGTGCGGTTCAGCAGGTTTTGGTCGTGTCGCATGTTTATACTCAAACTAAAAGGCGATTTAGGGAAAGTATGTGAATACGAAACCGACGAGTTGAACGAGGTATTCAATAAGCGCACGTCCGTAACCCGGCTGGCTTGGTAAAAGTCGGCGCTTTGCACCATTACCTGAGCGCCGAAAGTGGAGTTGGGCATAGAGCGGGGATCCTGCGTATGTGTCCAGCTAAAACTATACGAATTGGTGGACTTGGCATTCGGCACATCGGGGTCAAATGGCCGGCTGCGCAGGTAATCGAAACTGATGGAACCGGTAAACTTATAGCGCAAAGCATATTGCGAGGCTATGCCTACGCCAAAGGTTCCGTTGGTAAACACCTGCCCCGTAAACCTTAACGACATGTAGTCGTTAACCGCCCAGTAATAACCGCCTTTGCGCAGAAAGAACCCTGCCTGTTGGTCCTGTCCGTATTCCGGCATTATCAAACCTGATCGTCGTCCCTGTTTAACCGGAAACAGTCCAAACGGCACAAACAGGGGAGTAGGCACATCACCTATCCACAGGTTAGCCGGGCCCGTTACCATTACTTTGTTAGGTATGATCTTTACCTTTTTAGCTTTAAAGTAAAAGTGCGGGCTCTCCAGATCGCAGGTGGTATACTTCGAAGATTTACCAAACCACTCATCGTATTCGTTCTTCTTAACCGATTCGCTGATTATATAAGCCTCACCCTCTTTGGTGCTAACCTCATATACTATACCCTTCTTGGTTTTGAAGTTATACTTCATCCTGCCCGCATGGTATTCGTTGTTATCGTCTTTAAATAAAGGCTTACCGCTTAATTTACCGGTGCTGTCGGCCAGCCCTTCGGCCATCAGGTTAAAAGTGGTCCAATCAAAGGAAATCAGCCCGGCTTTCAGGTTTATCTTTTGGTAGGTAACTTCCCCATTGTTATACAGATACATCATTTTGGTACCCATATCATACACAATCGAATCGTCGGCCTGGTATTTAATTATGTCCTTAATTTCATCTCCTCCGGCCATGTTTACAGTGTCGTTGCGGTTAAGCGTGTCTGAAACAAAAACCGTGGAACTATCGTTAAGGAGGGTGGAATCTGAGCTGAACCGAGAACTGTCCTGCTGCATTAAGGGCTTACCCTTAACCAGGCTATCAGCTGAATATATAGAGCGCGTTGTGAAGTTTGCAGGGAAACTGCATCTTGCATGTAGAAAATTAGACAGTACTAATGCAGTTGTTGTTAAAAACAACAGCAAAGCTGATTTTCTAAACGTAAGGTGTAGATATATTTGGGGTGCAAACTTCAAAATGCAGTCTTGAGATATAGTTGTGATACCTGTTTGTTGGAACAAAGTTTATATACTGCGGCAAAAATAAAAATCCGAAACGTGAGATTTAGGCACTTATTGTACATTTTGGCGGTGCTGGCGTTCACTTCTGTAAACGCCAATAATAATTTCTCACTGAAAACGGTAGTGATTGATGCCGGGCACGGTGGTAAAGATCCCGGCGCTATTGGCCCCGGTAAAACAAACGAAAAGGATGTAGCATTAGTTGTTGCACTCAAACTGGGCGACTATATACAAAAAAATTTCCCGGATGTAAACGTCATCTACACCCGCAAAACCGATGTATTCCTCGAATTGCATGAAAGGGCCGAAATTGCCAACAAGACAAAAGCCGATCTGTTTATAGCAGTTCACATCAACTCTTCACCTAATCCCGAAACATTTGGTTCAAGTTGCTATGTGCTGGGTTTACACCGTACCGAGGCTAACCTGGAAGTAGCAAAACGCGAAAACGCGGTTATTAACCTGGAAGAGGATAAGGATAAATTCTACGAGTTTGATCCTAACTCGCCTGAGGGTCATATTATAATGAGCATGAAGCAAAACGCTTTTCTTGATCAGAGCATTGACCTGGCATCGAAAGCGGAAAACCAAATGGAGAACTATGCCAAGCGTAAAAGCTTAGGCGTTAAACAGGCAGGTTTCTATGTGCTTTATAAAACTACCATGCCGAGCATTTTGGCAGAAATTGGCTTTATTTCCAATCCCGAAGAGGAGAAATTCCTGAATTCTATTAAAGGCCAGGACCTCATTGCCACCGCTTTATTTAATTCTTTTAAGGATTATAAGTTGGAGATGGAAGGCAGCGAAGGCGATTCGTTTATAATGGATCAAATGAAGCAGCAACAGGATAGTGCTGTAAAAGCTGCAGGCAAAGGAGATAAAACCACCACAGCCTCTAATGTAAAAACGGAGCCTAAGACAGAACCTAAGTCAGAGCCTAAAACTGAACCAAAGACCGAACCTAAAACCGAAAACAAACCGGTTACAACTACAAGTAATACACCTAAAACTGAAGGCAGCGGAACTACTACTGCTGGTAAGTCTGCAGAAGAGGGCGATGCGAATTCGTATGTAACTACTACCGGCGGTCAGAAGATCAGAAAGCCTATTGAAAACTCCAATGGCGGTGGCAAGTCGGTGAAACAGGTGGTGTCCGAAAACGATGTACAGCCTATTTACGTGAAACCAAGTAACCTGAACCCATTTGATACCACTTCGATGAGTGCTATGGGTAAAGGAGGCAATAAAGGCGGCACGCAGGAAGCTAAGAGCAATAAAGGATCTACCAGTTCAAATGGCACTGTAACTGCTAACAAAACGGAGCCTAAAACTGAACCTAAATCAGAGCCTAAGTCAGAACCTAAAGCCGAATCAAACAAGTCACCGCTGGTGCCTGAACATCAGTCTGAAAAAGGTATTGTGTTCAAAATTCAATTGTTTGCCTTAAAAGGTGAGTTGAAAGAGTACGACAAAGTGGCCAAGCTGTTTACCACACTATCTGCCGAAACCTTGCCAAATGGTTTTACACGTTACTACGGTGGCCATATCTCCTCTTATACCGAAGCTGAAAAAATGCTGAAGGTTGCCAAGGATGCCGGTTACAATGCAGCCTTTATTGTAGGCTTTAACAACGGAAACCGCATGGGCACCGACGAGCTGAACGCTCAACACAAGTAGCCCTTTATCCACTTTCGTTTTTATTATTCGTTCAAAAACATATTTTTGACGGAAACATCTAATAGCGTGAGCAACCCCGTTAAGGTAGGCATCTTCTCAGCAATAACCATTGTAATATTTGTCCTCGGCTTTTATTTTTTAAAAGGCATCGACATTTTTACCACCAGTAACCAATATTACGCGGTGTACGACCGTGTTGACGGTTTATATAAAAGTAACCTGGTTGAAATTAATGGGTTCCCCGTTGGCCGTGTAGGCGATATGAAGCGCGACCCTATAACCGGGCGCATCGTGGTGCGGCTCGATTTGGATAAAGATCTGATGGTGCCCAAAACCGATAGCACCGTGGCGCAATTGTTTTCAACCGACTTTTTCGGCACCAAAAAAATATCGCTGCTACTAGGCTCACCTAATCTAAGCTTACCGGCCGATCAACAATACTACCAGGATGGCGATACCATCCGCACTTACTTTAAAAAGGACCTTACAGAACAGGTAGGCGCACAGATTGATCCTTTAATGACCAAAATTACGGGTATGGTTCCTACCCTGGATTCTACCGTGCGCGATATTCGCAAACTGTTCGACGAAAAATACGACAAGAGCATCTATACCACCATGGGCGAACTGAATACCGCGCTGGGTAAAATTAACGGTATCCTCGATGCAAACAACGAGAACATCAACCTTACGGTTGCCAGCCTAAAGAGCATAATGGCCAACATCGAAAAGAACAATACCGAGTTGACCAACATTATCAAGAACGCCAATAAAATTACCGATTCCATACAGCAGGCTAACCTCAAGCAAACCGTGGAAAATTTGAACAAAACTATTGTTCAGTTAAACCAGGTTGTTAGCGATATCAATGATGGCAAAGGAACACTGGGTAAACTGGTTAAGCAGGATGGCCTCTATACCAAAGTCGATTCTACGGTGGCAAGTCTTAATAGCTTGTTGAAGGATGTGAAAAATCGTCCGTACCGCTACATCAATATCAGCGTTTTCGGCAGCAAAAAGCGCGACGACCGCATCGAAAAGAAATACAACGAAGCCGGTAAATAAGCCGTAAAATTTCAGGCCGTTTTCAGCGTTTATCAGGCACAATTTATTGCTGCATGCTCAAGTTTTTAAGTGCATACAAGCCACCTAAGGTATTTTTACAACCCGTGGTTATTGATATTTCGTGCTTTTTATTCAGTTTGCAGCCGTAGTATGAAATTTCGGCTGTTAATCCTGCTCTTATTGTTCACCCATGTATCCGGCTTTCTTGCTGCACAAAATGCAGAAGAGAAGAAGGAAGTGGAGATACTGAATGCTGACTACCTGAAGTTTCAGGAGATAGATGGTAAAAAGTACACCAAACTGGTGGGCAACGTGCAGCTTAAGCAGGAGGAGATACTGATGTGGTGCGATAGCGCCAATTTGGACAAAGAAACCAACTCCGTAGATGCCTGGGGGCATATCCACATTCAGCAGGATACGATCAATGCCTATTCCAATATCCTGCACTACGACGGCAACAAAAAATTTGCAACCCTTACAGGTAATGCGCGCATCAGCGATAGCCGTATGGTATTAACAACGCGCGAACTGTTTTACAATGTGCGCAATAAAACATCCTATTACCTCGATAATGGCAAGGTGGAACGCGATACCACCGTTATAACCAGTAAGCGCGGTTATTATTACAGCAACACCAACGAAGTATATTTCGATGGCGATGTGGTGATCACCGATCCGAACTATAACCTCACTTCCGATACCCTTCGATACAATTCCCAAACCAAGGTCTCTACCTTTTATGGCAACACGGTAATTGTAAATAAGGAAAGCCGCATTTACTGCGATAACGGTTGGTATGATAGCCAGCGCGATGTTTCCAGTTTCGGAAAGGGCACCATTGTAAATAACCCGCCCCAATGCATTTGGGCCGATAGCCTGTATTACGAACGCTACCGTGGTTTTGGGAAGGCGATAGGCCCGTTTAAATGGGTGGATAGCACCATGGAAACGGAGTTGTTCGGCAAATACTGCGAGTATTACGATAGCAGCCAGTTTATAATGGCAACGCAGAAACCCTTGCTGATTTATAAAATGGATAAAGATTCCCTGTTCTTAACAGCCGATACTCTGAAGTCTTTAAACAGCTCGGCAAAGGATACCATCCGTAACTTTTACGCCTACCATAAGGTGCGCATGTTTATGCGCGAAATGCAGGGTGTTTGCGACTCGCTGTTCTATTCGTTTCAGGACTCTACCTTCCGCATGTTTTACAAACCTCTTATCTGGGCCGATAGCATACAAATGAGCGGTGATACCATTTACCTGAGCACCAAAAACAAAAAGGCAGATAAACTAAGCATTTATAAAGCCGGTTTTATCGTTAGCCCGTCCGGCGATAAGTATTTCGACCAGATTAAAGGCATCAACATCTTCGGCTACTTTGCCAACAACGAACTCAGTAAAATGGATGTAATAGGTAATGCCGAGAGTCTTTACTTTGGTAAGGATGAGAAGAACAAATACATAGGCAATAACTACGCGCAAAGCGCTAACATCACTATCTACTTTAAGGATAAAAAGATTGATCGAATCTCCTTCCGCCAAAAGCCAACGGCCGTATTCACACCGCTTAAAATGCTCACCACCGACGAACAAAAGAAGTTAAAGGACTTTCTATGGCAAATTGACCGCAAGCCTAAAAGCCGCGAAGAACTGCTGGATTAGAAAAAGCTGCCGCCCGGCTGTAAGCGCTATACACATGCGTGCAATTCAACGGTTGGTTCAATTCATTCATTTGTCCATATTCGTGCCCTTAAATGCAGGCGCCCACACACATACTTGCTGGTGTAATTATCAATAAGCTGTTTAAATGGAAAAGCTATAGGGGCATTGCCTTTGTGCTGATGGCCGTTTCTTGCTTGCTGGCACACGGCCTGTTCGATGCGCTGGCACAATTTACCTATCACCCGGCCGAGGCAGCAGTTACCGATCCGTTCTGGGTGGCTTATCATTTAGTGGTGGCGCTGGTTTCGGTAGTATTTCTCTATTTGTGGTGGGGCGATTTTAAATGGGGGATCATTTTTTCGTTGCTGCCCGATGTAGATTGGTTAGTAATACACGGACAACACATGGCAGGAGTGGAGATACCCTTTTATAATACCCCTCACCTGCACAATCTGCTGAATGCGCTGTTTGGCTTAATACCCTTCAACCTATTACCCGATTGGCGTAACCAACCGGCTGCCTGTTTAGTTGAAGTGGGCCTATTGGTGGTGCTGTACCTATTGTTACAAGCGCTGTTCAACCAGCGTAGAAATATCCATTTCTAAGTTAAATCTCTTGAATTACAGTAATATAGGTATGGCTAAATAAATAGCTATCTTAGCCTTAATTAATCCTATGCAGCGGATTTCTGCTACCCTTATCTACTTATCCGTTATCCTTGGGCTTGCCGGATGCAGCACTACCTCGGTGGCCTGGCGCTTGCTGCATTATGGCGATTCGGACGTGAACGACTTTAAACGTTTCCCGGCCCGCAGGTTAACGGCCTCCTCTCGTCCTGCTTTCTTTAACAAGGCCACCGGAAAACAAACATTAGATACATGCTGTAAACCGGTAACTAAAGGAGAGGAACTCACCGGCTTCCTTCAAAAACATAATACGCTGGCCTTTTTGGTTGTCCGGAACGACACCATCCAATACGAGAAGTATTTTAACGACTATACTTCCGACTCCCTCATACAGGCCTTTTCGGTCAACAAATCCATCGTATCCCTGCTGATTGGTTGCGCCATTGATGATGGCCTGATAGCTTCTGAAAAGGAGTTGGTGCTTAAATACCTGCCTGAATTAGCCGGCCGAGGCTTCGATAATATCACCATCGAGGATCTGCTAATGATGCGGGCTCCCGTAAACTACGTTGAAAACAGTAATCCTTTTGGCCTGCATGCCCGGTTCTATTATACGGCCCGCCTGCAGCCCAATGTGCTAAAATTGACCGCCCGGCCCAAAGGCCATAAAAAGTATGTTTACCGTTCGGCCGATGTAGCGCTCTTAAGCCTTATTCTCAAAAAGGTGTTGAACGGGGTAACACTTACATCCTACCTGCAGCGCAAAATATGGACCCCGCTCGGAATGGAGAACCCCGCATTATGGACGGTGGATGTAGATAACGATACCCTTGGTTTGGAGAAAGCCTGGTGCTGCCTGGCCACCACTGCCCGCGATCTGGCCAAAATTGGGCGTCTATATTTAAATGAAGGCCGCATCAATGGCAAGCAGATAGTCAGCAGCAGTTGGATTAAAAAGTCGGTAATGGACCCCTTAAGCCAACCCGCCGCTATGGTCTACAACTATAATTGGTGGATTTATCCAAAACAACAGGCTTTTGTTGCTATCGGTAAGGATGGGCAGTTCATATATGCCCTGCCCAACCAAAATACCTTGGTTATTCGCCTGGGTAAAAATATGGGCCATATTAAAAGAGAGCGCTGGTTTCAGTTATTTGACCTTGCCGGTAGGTAGGCTTGTCTATTTTAATGGAGATGGGGTATATATTATATAGATAGGTATGCCCATCAATATTTTTGAAAAACTAATATAAAGGCTATTTTTGGGGGCACCTTAAGTGCAAATGGTAAGAAAAGTTGGACTTCAATAGGTATCTCCCCCCATACCGAAGGAAACCTTTTAAAAATTAAACCATTGATTTTCAATGGTCAATTTGTTAAAATATTGATTGAGTGAAACTTTTTTAGGAAAGGCTCTTGACAAGACTTGAACCACAGTATAAATTGCTATTACGAACGACGAAATAAAAGGTTACAGAAAACTTAAAAAAAACAAACAATGAACAAGCTAAACAAAATTTTCGGAGCCGCCCTTCTTAGCCTCTCTCTGAATGCCTTCGCTGGCGATTGTCCTTCTCTTTCCGGCGAATTTACCATCGGTAAAGAAGACGCCGATTTCACTACTATCAACGACGCAGTTAGCGCCCTGAAGTGTGGTGGCGTTTCTGGCCCGGTTACCTTCCTTATCCAGGACGGCACTTACAACGAACGTGTGGTGCTTTCTGCTGTGCAGGGTGCCGATGCCTACAACACCGTAACTTTCGAATCGAAAAGCGGTAACAATACCGAGGTAGTAATTTCTTATGCTACTTCCGATGCTACACTGGTAATGAACGGTGTATCATACGTTAACTTCTCTAACCTTACTATCGACCACAAAACAGCTACTTACGGTAACTGTGCCCGCATCGACGGCAAATCGAACCACCTTGGTTTCAAAGGTGTAGTATTCGATGGTGTTGAAGCTGCCCGCACCGGTGCTAACAGCTCTACTGTATACTTTGCTTCTACCGCCCCTAAAAGCGATATGACCTTCGAAGATTGCGAAATCAACAACGGTAGCTTCGGTATCTACAAAAGCGGTATGGGTAACGATGGTATGGACAGCAAAACTTCTATCACAGGTACCTTATTCTTCAATCAATACGAATCAGGTCTGGCTCTTTTAAACGAGGACGCACCGGTAATCACCAACAACGTCGTAAGCACTCTTTCTAACTATGCAGGTTTCAAAGCAATTAACCTTGACAATTGCGCTGGCAACCTGGTGGTAAGCAACAACATCGTAAACGCCGCTAACGGTTCTTACGGTCTGGCTATGAACAACTGCACAGCCTCTGCTACTAACCTGGGCCAAATCAACAACAACTCAATCGCTGTAGGCGGCACCGGTGAAACCTTCGGTGTATACCTGAGCGGCACCACCGATAACCAGGTGTTAAACTTCAACCGTGTGAAACTGACCATCAACGGTGCTCAAACCAACACCCAGGCTTACTACCGTAACATCGGCTCTGGTAACAACATCAACATGATGAACAACATATTCTACGATCTGAACACTGGTGGTTACACCATCGTAGGCAACACTTACAAAGATTTCTTCAACCAGTTGCCTTCTCAAAGCAACCCATCTCTGTCGGTTTCTGCCAACGGTATCATGATCGAGAAAGTTTCTCCGATAAAGTAACTTAAAATAGCTTGTTCGTTACTTTTGACGGTTCCGATGAAAATCGGAACCGTTTTTGTTTTAAATACGTATTGTTAATTTCGAACCATTACAAAGCAAGCGACTGGAAGCTACAACCTTAGTTCCTCTTAGCGGATTTTTCGACAACTACAGCGAGGCCGTATTGATAACTAATGCTTCCGAACAAACCATCTACTTCAACAAGGCCTTTGGCCGGCTTACCGGCTACCAGCTTTCCGACCTCCCTAAAATTACCGTTGAAGAGCTGTTTAAGGTGCGCGTAAACTATAAGCTAGTTGAAACCCAAAAGCTTACCCGTTGGGAATCCGGCATCCTCAAAAGCGACGGGCAACAGATATGGATGCGGGTATCTCGCTCAGGCATCCGCTTAACCGATGGCACCGAAGGCAGCGTTTACACGCTTATCGATAATCCTACCATGGATCAGTTGGCCGGGTTGCTCAAGGAAAGCGAATCGCGCTTTGCTACCCTCGCCGATGCCTCTCCGGTTATGATCTGGATGACCGATAAGGATAATCTCTGCTATTACTTCAATAAAGCCTGGCTCGACTTTACCGGTAAGAAGTTCGAAGAAGAATTGGGCACCGGCTGGTTAAAGAATGTGCACCCCGATGACATGATCCTGCTGAACGACATAGCTCCGCAGCTGAATGCCTTTGCCGAATATTCGGTGGAATACCGCCTTCGCCGGAAGGATGGCGTTTACCGCCATATACTCGAAATCGGTACCCCGCGCTTTTTGCCCGATAGCAAGTTTGCCGGTTATATGGGCAGCTGCCTTGATATATCAGAAATGAAACTGGTGCAGAATGAGCTTTCGAACTATGCCAACGAATTAAAACGGTCAAACGAAGAGCTGGAGCAATTTGCCTATGTAGCCTCGCACGATATGCAGGAGCCCCTGCGGATGATTGCCAGCTATATTCAACTGATACAACGCGGGCTGGAATCAGGCCGCACCGAAGGACTTACCGAGTTTATGGGCTTTGTGCTGGATGGCACCAGCCGTATGCAGGCGCTCATTAGCGATCTGTTACAATTTAGCCGCGTAAGCCGTAAAGGCAACCCTTTCTCGGTGGTGGATATGAATGAAACCACACGTATAGCCATTGGTCACCTGCAGCAAAAGATTAAAGAAAATAGTGCCACGGTTACCTTCGGTACCATGCCTGTAGTTTTCGGCGATTCGTTCCAGCTAATAAGATTATTACAGAACTTAACGGATAACGCAATCAAATTCAAACACCCCGAACGAAAACCTGAAATCAATATTTCCGTAGAAGAGAGGGATTTTGACTGGCTTTTCACGGTTCGTGACAATGGAATTGGGATCGAAAACAAATTTTACAATCGTATATTTGTTATCTTCCAACGACTACATACGCGCAACGAATACGAAGGCACTGGTATAGGCCTGGCGGTTTGTAAAAAAATAGTCGAGCGTCACGGAGGTGAAATTTGGGTGGAATCGGAAGAGGGTAAAGGAAGCACCTTCTTTTTTACCATTAAGAAACAGCAATAAAATATGGATTTTTTAAAGAACAGCAAAAACAAACCTCGGATACTGCTGGTAGAAGATAACCCCGGTGATATTCGTTTAACGCAGGAGGCTTTAAAAGAAAGCCAAATGGAAATACACCTGGATGTAGTTTCGGATGGTGAGCAGGCCATTGAATTTTTAACCAAGCGGGGTAAGTATGCCGAGGCTAACCGCCCGCATATCATTTTGCTGGATTTGAACCTGCCGAAAAAGAATGGTATAGAGGTATTGAAAGAAGTGAAGGCAAACGAATCGCTGAAGAAGATTCCGATTATCGTACTCACTACTTCCGATGCCGACCACGATGTAACAAAAGCCTATTCGCTGCACGCTAACTGTTATATCCTGAAACCCGTAGACTTCGATGACTTTGCCCGTGTAATAAAACTGGTTGAAACATTTTGGTTTAAAACAGTGCAATTAACCCACGAATAGCATTTTTATGGCGGAACAGGAATTGAAGGTTTTATTGTTGGAGGATAATCCCGGTGATGCTTTTTTGATAAAGTTTTACCTGGGCGAGTCGAATGCGCCTTCCTTCCAATTGTCGCATGCCGAAAATTTAAAGGCTGCACTCGATTATCTTTCAGAGAATACGTACGACATTATTTTAAGTGATATGAACCTGCCCGATAGCTTTGGGGTAGATACCATCCGCAGCATCCTGGGCAAATACCCGGGTAACCTGCTGATTGTACTTACCGGCCTGGCCGATGAAGGGGTGGGATTAGATACCGTGCGTTACGGCGCACAGGACTTTCTGGTAAAGGGCAAATTCGATGGCAATGTACTTATCAGCAAAGTAATGTTTGCCTTCGAACGTTTCAGGTTGAACAAGCAGATTGAGAGCATGAGCCAGGCTTTAGACAACGAAAGCCGTGGTTTTGCCCAAATGCAAAGCGTGTTCCGCCTTGGCTTTTTCGAGTGGGACAGCAAAGCCGATAAACTGGTTAAATCCGGTTACATGGATGATTTGCTCAAATCCTATGGGCTCGATCCTAATGTGGATCTGGCGGCTGGTCTCGCTTTAACACAAGACCCTGAAGCTGTCCGCAAGGCTATTGACCAATGCATGGCTTCCGGCAACGGTGTAGAACTGGCAGTGCCGCTTAAAATCGGTAAAACGGTAAATGTGCGTTTACAACCACAGGGCGATAAGCTTTTTGGCCTTGTTCACTTTCCATAATAATTAATAATCAGGTTTTAAAGGTGCCGGCACAAACAGGTTTTGTTGTGCGATGGCCCGGTTGTTTAAATACCCCGCCAGTATGGCGTATGGTTTAACACCCGGTATGCTTAGCTGCGGATAGTAGGCAAACGAAATGTCGAAGAAGCCGATACCCATGCCCAGGTTGCGTAAGCGTATGCCTGCACCGTAAGCTTGCGTTAGCTGAAAACTGGATAACGATCCGCTCTGGGTAATTGCAATATCCGCAAAAGCAAAGGCCGAGGAGGTAAACCCTAATATTTTAAAGGTAGGATACACATCTGTTTCAAAATTGAACACATAGCTGCGGCTGCCTCGTACGTAATCCACAAAAATACCGCGTACACCGGTGGCATCGTTTACTACCAGTTCTTTTCCCAGCGGTCGGTCGAATCCGAGCGCCAGGTTAGCGGTTATAAATTGGCGCATCATAAAACGCCGCCCCAGCTTAATGGGCACCGAATAAAACTGTGCAGTTAACTTGCAAAGTATCTGCTGGTAATCCCTTTTCTTCGTAAAACCGCCATAAGCCAGCCGCCAGTTCATGTAACCAAACTTGGTGAATGCCTTACCGTAATCTAATTGAAAGCCGCTGTAAAAGCGCTTGTTCAGTTCTTCATCGTAATCAAAGCCTGCAATTAAGGCACCATTAAAGCCTTTGGTAAAGTATTCAGGCTGCCCCAGATAATATACGGAGTGATCGAGGTAATAATCCCAGCGCGCAATACCAATACTGCCTAATACATAGGTGGTGCCTACAAAATTTTGCGAGCGGTCTTCGCTATGCATAAAGGGCCGGCTGATATAGTCCTTACGATACATACGGCCCGATAATATCAAACGCGTAAGGTCGTTCTTAATGGCCTTGCCTTGTTTTAACTTAAAGGCCGTAGCCAGCCACACATCCTGCCAGTTATAAAATATATTAGTGGGTATAGCAGCTCCAAAGGCATTGGGTATCCATTGGTCCTGTTTATCAATACCGCCTTTTAAATGCCCTGCCCATTTGGTGTTGGCCGAAAAGAAAGGGCGGGTAATTCGTAACTCGCCGCCTTTGCTTGCGGGGCTGTAATAACCCCAGGCCTGTATGTTTATCTGCGAGCTTTTAATGTTGTTGTAATCGTACTGCCCGAAGATGGTATAGAAGTTATCGCGGCGGTAGTTAAAAGCTACGGTTGCCGTTAAGGAATGTGGTAAGCCCAAAAAGTTCCGAAATTGGATGCCGGCCTGCACCTTATCGTATTGCAGGCTGGTTATAAAACTCCAGCTCCAGCGGTCCTGCACCATTACGGTCACATCTACCATATCCTCTTCACCTTCCACCGGGGTAATAAACAGCATTACATCCTTATAGGTCTCGCGTTTCCACAGGTTGCGCTCCGTATCTGCAAAGCTTTGCGGGTCCACTTTATCGCCTGTATGGAACAACAGATCATTCTTTATCACCCATTCACGGGTGCTCATCTGTATGCCGTTGGCAAACTTCTGAAATTTGGTGGGATGCTCATTTACCGGATTATCGATAGATACACCAAAGGGCCGTAATACGCTAACTGTAATATTGCGGATGTATTTGCCTCTATAGGGTTCAAAAGCTTCTACACCGGTAATCACCCGGTCAACGGTTCTATCGCTGTAATTCAGATACGAGAAATAGATTAGGGTTTTATTAAGCCCTTCCACCAGCTTCTTCTTCGATTGCTCCAGTTTTACCTGCCTTGGTGTTTTATCCAGGCATACCTCATCGTCGTACCCCAGTTGCGCCCGTGTAAGACCATAGAGCAGGATAAGAAAAAGTACCGGAAGCCGGTAAAGAAGCCTCATAAACAGGAATAGAAAAAAGTGTACCCTGAATATACGATTTGTTTATTGCGCGGATTGGCTGCCGGCATAATTAATTTTCGGATGCCAGCCATTGGCACCATTCGGGAAAAGATCAAACAAATGCCATACAGAGCAATACGCATCACCGGGTCCAAAATAGTCCTTGCCGCTGCGGTAAATCTGCCCGTCCTTTTTTACCAGGGCCGAGGCACCCGGATAATACTTGCCCGGTTCGGGTTCAAAGCCAAGGTCCTTAATAAACGTGCTGCCTGCTGCCGAGGCCATATTGAACTTCCAGCCACGGCTTGCGGCAAATGCTTGCTGCACCTCCGGCGCATCGGGCGAGATAACCACAAAGGGCATCCGGTCCGCCAGTGGTAGCGAAAAACCGTTAAATCCATCAGCCCATAGCGTGCAGTAACTGCAGCGCTTGCCCATATTATGTATTACCAGCAGTTCGTTCTTTTCATCAAAAAGCGAGGATAACAGCACGGTGCGTCCCTCCCTGTCTTTAAGGGCGTAATCGCTGATGGGTTCAGGTTCCAGTTCATTGCGCAAGGCTTGTAACTGTTTGCGCTTTTCTTCCATTTCCTTTTGCAGTTCCTCAATCTGTGTATAGAGTCCCTCGTTCATGGTGTATTATTTTTGTTGAAATTAGCGTTTAAGGAGTTAAGTATGAAATGGACGATGCTGTTGATGTTACTGTTGGTTAAACCGCTGTTAGACGGGGGCGACGACTACCTGCAGAAAATTGGGCTGTATACCAGCGATAGTTATTACAAACAAAAGGTGTATGCCGAAAAGGACCGCAGTGCTTTTTATAACCTAAGCGATCTGAACAAAATAGTGGATCCGGAGGATTACGATATGCACTTGCTGAACGCTGCCATGTTTTATGCCACCAATAAGCAACGCGCAGCCAAAGGTGTAAGCGAACTGAATTTCAGCCCTGCCTTGCGTGATGCAGCCGTATTGCATACTCACCAGATGGTAGAGAAAAACTTCTTCGACCACTTCAACAGCAAAACCCGCAAGTATTACTCGCCTGAAAAGCGTTTCAAACTATTTGGCTTGGAACCGCCAGCCAGCGCTGAAAACATAGACTATACCTACCTGCAGGAGGAGGGAAGCACCACCTACCTGCAACTGGCCGAGGCCATTGTAAAAGACCTGTACGATTCACCCGCCCACCGTAAAAACATGCTTTCCAAAGCCTACAACAGCTTAGGCTGTGCGGTCATATTTGAACATAGCAAGCACGATGGCAACTGGTATTGCAAAGCCACCCAGGATTTTAGCAGTTTATAAATCTACTCACCCGGCACAGCAATTGACACTGAAGCGCTAAAAAATAAAACAGCCCGTCATTACGAGCGATATTCCATCAAAATTAAACAGGGATGTCATCCGCAGCTACCGATACCTCGGGACGCTGCTTTGTAGTTCTATTTGGTTCTTTTCATTCACCCGGTCAGGTTGCCAGTCATCATACTTGCAAAACAATGGAGCTATAGACTATTTTTATTGTTAAAAAAGAAATTAAATAAGAAACAAAATATCTTTTATACTATCTTTGCAAAACAAAAGTTCATTGACACGCCCATTAATACCAATGGCACTGGTAAGTAAGAGCTGGGTGGATATAACACAGCTCTGCCTATTCGGAGGAGTTAGACCTACTTCCCGAACAAGTAACCACCTTACCTGTCCTGAAACACTTTAAAATTTCTACAATTTGTGCACGTCAAAATCAACTGCACAAATGTGCACAAATGGAAACGCGGCTAATACGTTCCGTTTCCTGTTTTCAGCTTTCAAAAAGTGTAAAGGACTGTAAAATTCCAGGTGGATAAACGAAAAAACTGTAAAGCAGTGTAAAGTTACACCAGTGCTAAGCAGCATATTGTCTGCTTTCTGGGTTCTAATTTCTGCTCTCTGTTTTCAAAAAGTGTAAAGAAGTGTAAAGTTGACGGTCCAGGTTTACTTATGCCTCCTCCTTAACGAACCTTCGTTCCTTCGCGCCTTAGTGTAAAGAAAGTTTGTAGTGTAAAGGAGTGTAAAGTTTAGATAGGAAATAAGTAGAAAACTGTAAAGCAGTGTAAAGTTACACCAGTGCTAAGCAGCATATTGTCTGCCTCCTGAGTTCTGATTTCTGCTCTCTGTTTTCAAAAAGTGTAAAGGACTGTAAAGTTGACCGGTCCAGGTTTACTTATTCCTCCTCCTTTGCGCACCTTCGTTGCTTCGCGTCTTAGTGTAAGAAAAGCTTGTAGTGTAAAGGACTGTAAAGTTGACCTCTGCTGATCTGCCGCCTCCTGCTTCCTTGAACCTTTGTTGCTTTGTGACTTAGTGGCAAAAATCTGTATTCAATTCAGCTTTGCGCACCTTAGTTACTTCGCGTCTTAGTGTAAAAAAAGTTTGTAGTGTAAAGGGTTTAAAGTTTAACTTGAAACTTTAAACTTTTAGCCCTTTAACCGCATTACCTGTCAAACAGGCAAAGCCGCTTACCAGGCCACCAAGCGCGCCGGTAAGTATAAATAACACCGAAGTTTTGCCGCCGGTAAGTGGTTTTAGCAACTCGGCAATTTTGCCTGCCAGCAAATGATTATTGGCACTGGATAAAACAAAGGCATAGCCAGCCCACAATAAAAATATTGCCAGGAAACCTGCGAAGAAGGCGCTGAAGCCGCCCTGCTTAAACAGCACGCCGGCAATAAAAGCTACCACCGCAATAATCCACCAGGGTAAAAACAGTTGCAGGCCAAACGAAACGGCTGCAATTACAACAAGGGTTAAAACAAAGTTTTTCATGCCTGTATAGATTAAGGTTTGTAGTTCGATTCAAAAAGTTTCTTGCTGCCCAGGTCTTCCGGTTTTTGAAGATAGTTGGCAGTAAAGTAGTCGCCCTTGGCCCAGGTGCCTACCATGTTATCATAGAATTTGCTGCCGGGGTTACCCGATTCGCCACCGGGGTAAACCACGTAGCCTTTCATATCGCCAAAGTCTACAATCATCCGCCACGAAGGGCCGTTGGTTGTATTGGTAGCGTTAATGATGCCCAGGTTGCCGCCGTTGTAAACATGCATACTGCTAAAGGCATCCAGCTTAGGTATCATATGTCCTATGCGGGTATCCTTGTAGCTGCCCCAGTCGTGCGGATTAAGATCATCCTTAGCGGTGGTTTCATCGGCACCATAGGGTTCGCTTACTTCGGTAAAGTGCTTGCTCTGCAGGGTTTGCTCAATGCGGTTAAAGGCCAGCAGCACAATATCGCTGCGGGTTTGGGTGCCGGGCAACGAGTCGTTCTCGTAGAAGTGAGAGGTGCTGTCGTTCTTTAAAAATTGTACGGTTACGTAAAAGTTGGGTTGCTTCATTGGCACTTCGGGCTTCAGCATTTCATCCCACAACAACTTGCGCAACTCGTTCCACCAAATCTCGAAATACACCGGTGCCACCTGGTTTGCATTGTTGAAGTAGTCCCACTTTTCAAGCGAGGCCACTTTCTTTTTATCCTCGGCGCTTAACTTGCTACGGTCCAGTAGGGCCAGTAACACAGGTGCCGCCTCTTTGGCATGCAGGTTAAAGTTATCGCCCTGCATCTTCTTCATAAACTCGGCATCAATTCCGCTGTTCTCGCTAAGCAGTTGGTTAATGCGGCGGTTGCGGTAGTTTTCGTAAACACCTACACCGGGGTAGTAATAAGGGTAAGTACTATCGGTAGGGTGTTGGTTAGCGGAGCTTACAAACCCGCGTTCAGGGTTTTTAATGGTGGGGTTGTCGGTATAGGGGATAAACTCGGTCCAGGCATCTGCACCGGTGCTTCCGTCGCTCAGGTATTTGCCTTGCTCGGTAGCCTTGTTGCGGATAGGGAAACGGCCCTGTTCCTTAATGGCAATATCGCCGCTGCGCGAGGCAAACACAAAGTTCTGCGCGGGGCAGGTGTAATTGGTTAAGGCATTCAGGTAATCGTCGTAGTTTTTACCCTGGTTCATCAGGTAAAAGGTTTTGAACTCGTTGCTCGGCAGGTGGGCCACCCAGCTCATAGCAAGGTTTTTCTTGCTGTCGGCGGTACCAAAGTTCTTATCAAACACCACCGGGCCGTATTCGGTATATACTACTGTATCGCGCACAATACCTTTGCCGCGTACGTTGTATTCCTCTATGCGCTTGGTGCTTTTCTTCCATTGGCCGTTTACTTCGTATTCATCGCGGTTATCGTCTTTAAACTTAATACGATACCAGTCTCGGGCATCGCGGCCGCCGTTGGTTACACCCCAGGCAATGGAGTCGTTAAATCCGATGATAACGCAGGGCGAACCGGGCAGGGTAGCACCATACACATTCATACTGGGCGATACCAACTGCATTTCGTACCAAATGGAAGGCAGCGTTAAACGCAAGTGCGGGTCATTACACAAAATGGGCTTGCCGCTTTTGGTTTTGCTGCCGCTAACAGCCCAGTTGTTACTGCCGGTTATTTCATCCGGCTTTTGCAAAATGGTGCTGTATAATTCCTTAGGGGCATTATTGGCTTCACCTAACAGCTTACCGCTGAGGTCGGCAACCCCGGATCGGTTAAACGCCGTGCCTTTCGGAATGATAGGGTCTTCGTCGGCAATAAAATCAGGGTACAGTTGTTGGAATTCATCCTTGCCGTATTGGGCTACAAAGTTGGCGTTCTCAATATCGTATTCAAACACCGAAAGCATGTTAGCCATGTATTTAAGCAGTAGCCCTACTTTTACAGGCTTCCATTCTTCGGGTTTAAAGTCAAGCAGTTTATACTCTACAGGGTATTGCGAAGGTTTCAGCGATTTGATATAGGCATTAACACCGGCGCAATAAGCATCAATCAGCTTTTTGCTTTCTGGGTCCTGGGCAATAAACTCCTGGGCTTTTTCAGCGCCATAACCCATGCCGATGCGGCGCATAGGTTTGTCGTTGGCTTCAAGCCCTTGTTCGCCTACAATTTCGCAAACCCGTCCGGCTGCGGCGTAAGTGCTCAGTTCCATTTGAAACAGGCGGTGACGAGCTGTGATATACCCCTGCATAAAGTAGAGGTCTTCGTTGTTCTTTGCAAACACATGCGGCACCATGCGCTCGTCGTAACAAACTTTTACCTCATCTTTTAATCCGCTCAGGTTAAAGGTTTCGTCCTTAAAGCTGCGTTCATCGGCTGCGTTTTGCCAAAAGCCCCCAAAGGGGTTCATGAATTTAGCCAACGGAGGAATGGTGCCCAGGCGGTTGTTAAGGGCGTAGGTTAAAGCCAGCGTAACCGCGAGGGAGAGGAGGAGTTTGAGGTATTTCACCGGGAAAAATTTATCAGGCTAATTTATGGAAGCTGCTAAATAAAAGAAGGGAATTTGCGTTTACCGCGGTAGGAGTTTATAAACAAAAAGCAAGTGCTTTTACACGTATTAGAAACTTGCATACGCAGGCAACATGAGGAGAGGTTTCCATAAAGTAGTTCACCTGGACTTAACGATAGGTACCTTCTTTATAAGCTTTGATACTTCGTGCCTTGGTGTTACTGAAATAATCTTCACCTATTTTAGCAAGATGAATAGGTATTGTTTGAAATAATTGGCGAACATTGCCTACGTAAAAGAAGAATATGAAGAAAGTATGTTCCTTGTATCCGGTATTGCTGTTTGCATTGGTAATGATGTCGCTGGCATCGTGCCATAAAACAACGGATAACGACGACAACCAAAGCGCGGAAGATATGGGCGGTGTTTCTGTCGCTCTGAATGGCGCGGTAGATGATGCCGCTAATGCCGTTGGCGGACTCCAAACCTTATCAGGCAAAACCGAAGGTGCAGCTACGATCTGTGGAGCTACTTTAGATACTACGCAGATAAGCAGCGGTATTGTTTCCATCAACTTCGATGGCACTGCTTGCGGTATGGTAAGCCGTACCGGCTCTATTACCGCTACCCTGCAAAACTACAGCAGCGGTACCCGCTGGAAAGATGCCGGCGCATTACTGGTGCTGGACTTTGCCAATGTAAAGGTAACCAACACAGCTACGGGCACTTATTATGTCATTAACGGCAAGCATAAAATAACAAACGTAAATGGCGGGCTTGCATGGCGCTTGTTAGATGGGCTGGAAAACGGTTCGGTTTCGCATAAGCATGTAGCCGATAGCTTTAGCGTGAAGTTTGATGACGGTACAGAACGCCTCTGGAATGTTCGCCGCACCCGCATTTTCACAAATCAGAACGGCGTGCGTGCTATTACTATACAGGCTGATACGGCGCTTAATAACGTAACTTATGTTGATGCCTGGGGAACTAACCGCGCAGGTATTGAGTTTACAAATGGCATCTATACGGCAATTGTGGCTAACAGCACTTGCGGATTCTACAAACCGGTAGCCGGCGAATATGTTCACCATGTAAGCAACCGAACAGCCGCTATCCTCTTTGGGGTCGATCAGGATGGTAACCTGATAAACAGCGGTTGTGCCTATGGCATGAAGATTACCTATACCAAAGGCGTGGTAAATAAAACCCGCGTGCTGCCGTACTGGTATTAGTACCGTCTGTTCGTGCGGTAACCAACTCCGTAAATTGTTGAGAGTTTACAAAAACAGCAACACGTTTACACTATTATCGGCTGCTTTACGTATGTATAAGTAAGCCCGTGCAGGTATGAATAACCGATTCGACTTTTGGAAGAGTGTATTGATAGTGATAGGGCTAACTGCCGTATTATGGATTGTGTTTCTGTTGCAGGAAGCCGGTCTGTTGGATACCAGCAGCTATGGCAACTGGCCACGACATCTGGAGGGTTTAAAAGGGGTCATATTCTCGCCTTTTATCCACGGTAGCGAACAGCACATTATCTCCAATACCCTGCCTTTACTGGTGTTAATGACTGTTATGCTGAATGCCTATCCGCGCGTAGCGCTGGCAGGCCTGGTGTTTATACACCTGTTAAGTGGTATGCTGGTTTGGTTATTGGCACCACCCGAAACGGTGCATATAGGCATTAGCGGTATCATCTATGGCATCGCGGCTTTTTTAATTGCCAGCGGTGTTTTCAGGCGCGATAAGCTGAGTGCCGCAATTGCAATGCTGGTAACTATGGCTTACGGCGGTATGGTTACCGGTTTTGTACCGGTAAACGGCATATCGTGGCAGTCGCATTTGTTTGGCGCTCTCAGCGGCATCTTCTTTGCCTGGCTGGTGCGCGAGGTAGATGTCCCCGAACCGCACCCCTTCGAATTAGAAAAGGTGGAGGAGCACCGGCACTTTTTCGATGAACTATCGGATAAATAACCGCATTAAAACAACTTGGGTAAAAACCGGCCTACGCGCTTTTGGTAGTCTTTATAAGCAGGGTATTTTGAGGCGGAGATTTCCTCGCTAAAATTACTGCTGCCCTGGAACAGAATAAGCAATAGCATACAACCGGCCAGGCTCCAGTTAATCCAGCGGCCGGTAGCTGCCACGCTAAAGAAGTAGAACACAATCCATATGACCTGTTCGGCAGCATAGTTAGGGTGCCGAACCTTGCTCCATAAACCACTGCTCAAAAAGCCTCGTTCTTCTTCGGCATTCAGTTTTTCGCCCGTGTTCTTCTTGCGGTATTTTTCGGTCTGGAAGTTCCATTGTTGCTGATCGGCCAGCCATTCAATAAACACTAAACCGACGAAGAAGGCGGCCAATAGGTAATCGGCCCAATAAAGCGGTTTATCTTTCCCTTGCCAGGCTACAATAGCAGGCAGGGTAAACAACAGGATGAGCAGGTGCTGATAGAGGGAGATAAAGAACAGGTTGAACAACATCCACTTTAACCGTCCCTGGAACTCCGGCTTTTTGCGGAGCACCTCCCAACGATAGTCTTCTTCGCCTTCCCAAAACTTTAAACGGTAGGCTCCGCGGCGGCTGAAGTTGTAAGTTAAACGAACGCCCCAAACGGTTATTAAAACAGCCATAAGCACAAGCCGGGGCTGCCATAAACCGGCATAGGCAAAATACCAGCCGTATACCATGGGAACAAGGCTCCATAGTTTATCGGTTTGGCTGCAGTTTTTAGTCAGCTCGGCTACCACAAAACAAGCTAAGGCCACGCCCAGCATAATAGTTGCCGAGGTTTTAAGCATCTGCAGTTGTTCGGTGGTTAAAGGGGCATCAAATTGAAAGGCTACAATGGGCAGCACCACAATGGTAAGCAGCAGAATGATCACAGTTTTAGTCATAACATCACATTTGCACAGCAAGTATAACAGGCCTCCGGGTATTTTGTTCCATTTACGTTCATCAGCGGCTATTGGTTTTTGTGGAAAACCTGCTTGCTTTGAGGAGCACAACAGCCGCTATGAAGGTTAAATTTTTTGATTTTGAAGCCATGCATGCCCCTTTAAAACAACGGGTATTGGCCGCATGGCAACAGGTGTACGAAGGTGGTGGGTTTGTGCTGGGGCCTAATCTGGAGACATTTGAAAGGCAGTTTGCTGCTTACTGCGGTGCCAACTACTGTGTAGGCGTAGGTAATGGCTACGATGCATTAGTGCTAGCTTTAAAAGCCCTGGATATACAACCCGGTGATGAGGTGTTGGTGCCCGCTAATACCTACATCGCCACCTGGTTGGCGGTAACAGCCGTAGGGGCTAAACCGGTACCCGTGGAACCCCGTGCGCAAACAGCCAACATCAGCCCTGAATTGCTGGAGGCAGCCATTACGCCGCGCACCAGGGCCATTCTGCCGGTGCACCTATATGGCCAGCCCTGCGAAATGGAGCAAATACTGGAAGTGGCCAACCGCCATCGCTTGTTTGTTGTAGAAGATAATGCACAAGCGCAGGGGGCCGGTTACATGGGTAAACCAACAGGCAGTTGGGGCACCTTGGCAGCTACCAGTTTTTACCCGGGCAAAAACCTTGGTGCTATGGGCGATGGAGGTGCAGTTACAACCAATGATAAGGCATTGGCAGATCGCTTATACGGTTTGCGCAACTTTGGCTCAGTGCAAAAGTTCTACAATGAGGAAGCCGGTATAAACTCACGCTTAGACGAGCTACAGGCGGCTGCCTTATGTATTAAACTGGAGCACCTGGATGCCTGGAACACGCAGCGCAGGGAAATTGCCACCTATTATCAACAGCATTTGAATGAAGTTGGGGATTTGCGTCTGTTACAGGTAACCAATGGCGCGCAGCCGGTGTATCACCAATATGTAATTTTTAGCTCTCAGCGCGATGCGTTGCAAAAGCACCTGACCGGGCTTGGCATCGGCACACATTTGCACTACCCTGTGCCACCCCATTTACAAAAGGCTTATAGCGGTTTGGGTTATAAAAAAGGCGACTTCCCAATTACGGAAGAAATGGCAGACACTTGTCTTAGTCTGCCGATTTATCCCGGAGTAACCGAAGATCAATTGCATTATGTAGTGCAGGGGATTACTTCTTACTACGGTACACGTATTAGCGGTTAAATTGACCTTTCGGCTTAACAGGCATAAGATTTGCTGCTTAATATCGAAGTGGAGGTGGTATAGCGCAAAGTATTCTACCTTTGCATTGCGATTTTACGCTTATGGATATCAGCATTCCCGAAGTTAAAGTGCCGCGTGTTGTAATTGTAGGCTGCGGTTTTGGCGGACTTGAACTGGCAAAGCGCCTGAAAGACGCTCCGGTTCAGGTGGTGTTATTGGATAAAAACAACTACCATACGTTTCAGCCCTTGTTATATCAGGTGGCAACTGCGGGTTTAGAGGCGGATTCTATTGCCTATCCTATACGCAAGATATTTAAGGGGCAAAGTAACTTTCATTTTCGCTGGGGCGAGGTTAAAATGGTGCTCACCGCCGAAAATCGCTTAGAAACCTCTATTGGCTCCATTCGCTACGATTACCTGGTTATTGCTACGGGTTCAACCACCAATTATTTTGGTAATAAGGATTTTGAGAATCTCGGTTTGCCGATGAAGTCGGTAGTGGAAGCGCTGAATCTGCGCAGCATGATTCTGCAAAACTTTGAACAGGCACTGCTTACCAGCGATATCCGTCAGCAGGATGCACTGATGACTTTTGTTGTGGTGGGCGGTGGTCCTACAGGTGTTGAATTGGCCGGCGCTTTATGCGAATTAAAGCGGCACGTACTGCCAAACGATTATCCCGAGCTGGACTTCAGGCGTATGCGCGTGATTTTAGCTGAAAACGGCGGAGAAGTGTTGCAGATGATGAATGAAAACAATCGGAACAACGCCAAAAAATACCTGGAAGAATTAGGTTGCGAGGTCTGGTTGAATACCGGTGTGCAAAGCTATAACGGGCAGGAAGTAACTACTCGCGATGGAAAACAACTCTACAGCAACAACCTTATATGGACCGCCGGCATTAAAGGCGCCATTTTTGAAGGGTTACCTGCTGATGTGATAAATACGCGGGGCAGGATCCTGATTGATGAAGAATGTCGCGTTAAAGGATTGAGCAATGTGTTTGCCGTGGGTGATGTAGCCTGTATGGTTACTGATAAATATCCCAACGGTCACCCGCAGGTAGCCCCGGTAGCAATACAACAGGGGCAATTGGTGGCGGTTAATTTAAAGGCCTCTTTCAAACAAAAAGCTCCGGTAAAGTTCTCGTATCACGATAAAGGAACCATGGCAACAGTGGGCCGTAACCGGGCTGTGGTAGAGGCAGGTAAACTGCGTTTTGGTGGCTTTATGGGATGGCTGGCCTGGATGGGTTTACACCTGATGTTGCTGGTTGGTTTCCGCAATAAAATTGTGGTGTTTGTTAACTGGCTGTGGAATTACATCAACTACGACCGTAATATAAGGCTGATTATTCGGCCTTTTAGCCGTGCAGCAAGTCCGGATAAATAGACGCCGGTTAATGTCTACCGCAGGTATTAAATCTCCTCCTTTTGGGCAATATCGAAAAGAAAATGCACCGCCCTTATAAGTATGGAAATAATAAAATAGAAGATGCTTACCGAAGTAGTGAACATCTGGTAGGTCCATAGATTCCAGATACTGATGCCCGAAACAAATTTTGCGCTCAGCAACAGGATAACGAGTAACAAAGCATATACCGCATAGGATAGCACTGTATATTTTAAAAAGCTATCGTTTGCCAGCGATACCACGGTATTCATAATGGTATAAAATATGATACCCACAAACGCTGCGAAATAGGCGATAGAAGCCTCCTGATGGGTAAGTTTAACGATGGCCATACCTATCCAGCCAACCAAAACGGCTACAATCAACTGCACCAGCGGGGTCATTCTTTGCTTCACTATCGTAAAATCCATGTCTGCCATGGTGTAAAACTACTAAATATGACTGGCTACCTCTAAAAATAATCAAGGTATGAAGTATGAATGGGATTTTATTGCCCTATAAATCAATACATTGTAACGGTTTTTAGAAAAAGTATTGGGAGCTGTGCAACGGTTTTTTTAGGGGCTGAATCTTAGTAATAGCATAAAGCTTAAAGCTACCCTTTAAACTTTTGATAGTTTCCCCAAACGCAAAAACCCTGCATCGTATGCAGGGTTTTTTGTTTCTGTTAGGTTGTAATGATTACATCTTCCATTGGTCGCCCCAAAGGCGTTGGCCGCCATCCAGGTAAACCGTTTCACCGGTTATATACTGGGCCATTGGACTGCACAGGAACAAGGTCAACCAGGCAACCTCATCCGTAGTGCCCAGGCGCTTGGCCGGTATGGTTTCTTCAATTCCCCTTAAAAACTCGGGTGGGTAATTCTCTAAACCGGTTGATTTGATAATGCCCGGGGCCACTGCATTTATCTGAATGTTATATCTGCTCCATTCAACAGCAAGTGTTTTGGTAAAGTTGGCTACCCCCGCCCGTGCTGCGCCGGTATGGCTCATCCCCGGGAAACCCCGGTAAATGTTGGCAATGATATTTACGATGGTACCCTGCTTGCTGGGTATAAAAAAGGTCTTCCCCATTGTTTGGGTTACAAACCAGGTGCCATTCAGGTTGTTATTAATAACGGCATTCCAGCCTTTAGGTGCTATGTCTTCTGCAGCGGAAGGGAACTGCCCACCGGCATTGTTTACCAGTATATCAAGCCGGCCTTCGGTTTGTTTGATGCTTTCGGCCATGGCTTCCACCTGAGTAATCTCACGGATATCGCATACCAGGTATCGGCAGTTGCCATAAGCACTCAGTTTCTCAATAGCGGTTTTCAGCTTGTCTTCCTTACGCGAGGAAATGATAACGGTAGCTCCTAACTCCAACAGGCGCTGTGCTATGGAATAACCAATACCGCTGCCACCACCGGTAACCAGGGCAATTTTGCCTTTAAAAAGATCGTTTTGAAACATGGTTTAAGCAGTGGTTTTATTTGCTGATGTTTAACATGGCGCGGGTTTCGTCGATGGTGGCAACTTCGCGGCCCAGCATCCTTACAAGGTTTGCAGCGGCACCAACTAACTCGCCGTTGCTCTTGGCCATTTCGCCGGTTGGCAGGTAGAAGTTGTCCTCCAGACCCACACGAATGTTACCGTCGATGGTAATTGCTGCGGCAATAGCCTGCCATTGTTTGCGGCCAATGCCTATAACCTGCCAGTGCGACCCTGCAGGAACAGTAGCAGCCTGATGCAATACGTTTTGTGTGGAAATAGGAATTCCACCCAGGACCCCCATCACAAAGCTGAACACGTACGGCTTTTGAAGCAGCCCCATATCAATTAAGGGCATGGCGTTGTTGATATGGCCATTGTCGAATACCTCCATTTCCGGAACAGTGCCGGCCTCTTTCATTTTTTCCAGGTAAAATTTGATTTCGCTGAACGGATTCTGGAACACAAAGTCGTGGTAGAATTCCTTGGTTTTAGGCGAGTAGATGGCGTAATTCATACTACCCATATTCAACGCAGCCATATCGGGTCTTAAGGCCGTAATGTGCTGTATACGCTCTTCTTTACTTAAGCCAATTGCGCCGGTGCTGTAGTTAATAATAACGTTACCACAATGTTTGCGAACAGCCTCACCAATCTGCCGATAGGTTTCGATGTCATAAGCAGGCATACCATCATCCTTACGGGCATGGATATGCAATACGCTGGCGCCGGCTTCTACAGCCCGTTTGCCTTCTAATGCAATTTCTTCAGGGGTATAAGGAATATAAGGACATTGTTCGCGACGGGCTAATACGCCGGTTAAGGCCGCAGTGATAACAATTTTCTTTGCCATAAGTGGTGGGTATGATTATTGGTTATGTTTTTTAATGTTTTATCCTTTCCAAACGGGTTTGCGTTTTTGAGCAAAAGCCATCAGGCCTTCGGCGGCATCTTCCGTGCCCAGTGCCTCCCCAAGCATTTGCTTTAGGTATTTGTGTGCTTCGCCCGGTGCAACGTTTTTCAAATTATCAAAGGCTTCTAAACCAAGACGGATTCCGGAAGGTGAATATTGGAAAATTTCATCCACCAATGCCTGAACTTCCTCATCCAGCTTGGCTTTAGCTACTACCTTGGTTACCAGGCCAAGTTTCTCTGCCTCCTGAGCGTTTACACTGCGTGCACGCATGCAAAAGTCCAGCATTTGGCGTGGTGGCATTACATGCAACATGCTTTGCATCACCTGGAAGGGCCAAATACCGCGCTTCACTTCAGGCAGGCTGAATGTTGCCTCTTCCACAGCAACCACGTGCGTACAACCGCATATGATTAAAAAACCACCGGCATATACTGGCCCCTGCACCTTCGCAATACAGGGTTTGTGCAGTCCGGCAAATAAGTTACCTAATACTACTTCGCCCTGGGGCTCCGGTATGGTGCTTGTTATGGTTTGTACTTCGCCGGCAAACGCCTTTAAATCAGCACCGGCGCAAAATACATCGCCCTTGGCTGCAATTACTACTGCCCATATATTGCGATTGTAATAAGCATGTGTTAAGGCAAAAGCCAGCTCGTTCATCAACAAGGGGCTCATAGCGTTCTTTTTCTCAGGCCTGTTCAGCGTAATGGTTAACTGGTTTCCTGTTGTTTCAACCAACAGGTGGGCAAATTGATGGGTTTCCAGTTGGGCGGTTTGGTCGGCCGTATATAGCATGCGTGTTTTTTTTGAGCGGGGCTAAGGTAGAAGGTTTGTGAAAAAATGAAAGCGTAAAACCATCCGGCTTAAAAAATCCGGATGCTAAGGATGCAGGGTAAATGAAGGGGGGAGGAGGGCTTATTCGGCGTCGGTGCAGAAATAATCCTGCTTCTGAAAGTAGCTAGCGGCCTCATCAGCGCTGTTTTTCGCGTCGCAAACGCTGCGGTCGTCGCGTAAGATAACCTTGTTATAAAGCGAATCGGAATAGGTGAGAGCTATGGAATCAACCGAATAATTGGCAGAAACCTTATGGGAGCAAAACTTATACACCAGGTTGGTATCGGATTTTGCAGTAATGCGCACACAATGTTGCGTGCAATTAAAGCAACGCTTACAGCCACAGCCAAGCAATAAAATACAAACCGCTAAAACCCAGATAAATTTGGCCATGTTAACTAAACGCGTTGTTGACAAAATATTTTTGATGGATGCAAAGAAAATAATTTTCTTTGCCCTGTTAAGGGCGGCGATATTGTTTTGAAACAAATTGCCTTAATAGGGAATCAGGTGTAATTCCTGGACAGTACCCGCTGCTGTAAGTTCCTTTTGGTTTTTGCCTATCCAAGCCACTGTTTACTGTCGGTAAACGGGAAGGCGGCAAAAACGGAACGAGTCAGAAGACCTGCCTTTAATATCAAATTCGAAGCTTTCGGGAAGAAGAGCTGATGAAGGGAACACTGCAGGTTTCTTTTTTCAACCATTTCATTTCGGGGCTTTGTGCACTTGCCTGCTTACCTGTCAGGGCTCAGCAAAAGCGACAGGGGAGAGGCCTTTAAAACTAACAACCCGGTGCGGGAAATCCTTTAGGGCATACACCGGTTAAAACAAACCCGAAATGAAAAAGTTCAACACCTTATTCCTGGCCTTATTAGCCACCTTTATATCAAGCGCCCAAACTGTGGGTAACTTCGATTCTTCCATTCCTGCCGATACTTTCTACAATGGTTCCGATCTGGCAGGTGGTTTTTATGCAGGCCTTGGCTTTTTTGCCAACGATTATGATACTACTTACCAGGCTTGGAGTGGCTTTTCGATCTCCACAAAAGGCGATGATTCCACTGCCGGTTATGGTAACCAATACAGTGCAATTACAGGTAGCGGTTATGGTCAAACACCTGGCTATGCAGTGGCTGATGAGTACGGCAACGCAAAAGTAAAGCTGGTTGGTGCTGCGGAAGCTGCGCCGGTTGGTGGTTTGTATGTTACTAATACTACGTATGCGTATTATAGCATGCGCGATGGCGACATGTTCTCTAAAAAGTTTGGTGGTGTCAGTGGCAACGACCCCGATTGGTTTAAACTTACCGTGCGTGGCTGGTCCCAGGGATTGCTGGTTAGTAATGCTGTTGAGTTTTACCTGGCGGACTTCCGTTTTGCCAATAACAGCCAGGATTATATATTGAATACCTGGGCATGGTTGAGTCTTGCACCGCTGGGCAATGTCGATAGTATTCAATTTTACCTTTCTTCCTCTGATACCGGACAGTTTGGAATGAACACACCGGCCTATTTTGCCATCGATAACTTCACTACTACAAATCACCCGAATGAGGCTCCCACTGCGCAAAATGATGCCTATGTGATTACCTACCTGCAGGATACCTTGTTGAATGTTCAGCTGAACGATGATGACGATACTACCTTTCCTATGACCGTGCATTTAATTGCAGGTCCTGTTATACCGGGTGCTATGGCTCAGGATTCTGCGAATCAGATTTTCTACAAACCTGCCACAGGTATCGTATCGGTTGATACACTTCAATATAGTTTGTGTGATGTTACCGGCTTATGCGATACTGCACAGGTATTGGTGTATGTATATGGCTTAAGCGGGTTAGAAGAAACCTCTGCTATAGCCCTTAACGTATTTCCCAATCCTTTCTCCAATCAACTAACGCTGCGCACTGATGTCCCGTTAGAATTGATACAACTTATTGATATAAATGGAAGAATAATTAGAGAGATGAAGAATGTGGGTAAGCAAATAAGCATATCCACCGACGAATTGAATGCCGGAGTTTACTTGCTGAAAGCCACCAGCGGTAATCAAATCATTATTCACCGACTGATAAAGCAATAAGGCCATGCGCAGGCTAATAAGCATAGTAACCCTGCTCTTATCAGGGTATATGGTGTTTGCGCAGTTTGCACCGGCAGTGGGGCTACCCGGTTCTACCGCCATGCACTACGAAGACGCCCGGTTTGTGGAATGGGCAGACCAATGTACGGTTACGCGCGGCTGGCAGCATATTGGGGACACAACGCTGGGGAAAACTACAGTTGGGGATGGTAGCTCAGCTACAGGTCTGGCGGGCGAAAACGGTGTGGTTAGTTTAGGTGATGGTGGCGAAGCGGTACTAATGTTTAATGCCCCGATTTACAATGGTGATGGATTCGATTTTGCTGTGTTTGAAAATGGATTTCCTACCGGTGATTCCATCCTGGCTTTTTTGGAATTCGCCTTTGTGGAAGTAAGTTCCGACGGGCAGCGATTCGTGCGTTTTCCCGCACGCAGTTTAATTCAGGATACCGATCAATTACCAATGGTGGGTATGGATGCTGCCCTGGTAAATAACCTTGCCGGTAAATACATATATGGCTACGGAACCCCTTTCGATTTGGAAGAAGTGAAGGACAGTGCAGGCTTAGATGTAAGCCATATAACTCATGTTAAATTGGTAGATGTAATAGGTTCGGTTGATCCTGCCTATGGCAGTTACGATGTGGAGGGCCACCTGATCAACGACCCTTACCCTACTCCTTTCCCCTCTTCAGGTTTCGATCTGGATGCGGTAGGCATAATACATGCCGTTGGTGTAACAGGTATCAGCGAACCGCTTGGTGCCGTAATTGCCGTCTATCCAAATCCATCCTTGCACGGAAAATGGACGCTGCATTTGAATGACATGCAATCGGCCCGGGTATGTTTGTATAATGTAACCGGCGGATTAATTTTCTCTGGTTCAGCTACAGAGCATTTGCAACTACCCCAGGTAAATGCGGGCATTTACATGCTGCAGGTGGAATCACCTACAGTTAGCTTTAAAACAAAACTAATTGCAGAGTGAGAACAGCGCTGACCATAGGATTGTTTTTAAGCACGATGTTGTTGGCCGCCCAGCAGGCAGTAGATACCCTGCATTTACCCCAGGTAATTAAAACGGAGGTGTATGGCACAGGTAAAAATCTTTCTTCCTTTGAGCAGCTTAACCTGAAGGCAGGCCGAAGGTTGAGTGATGTGCTCAGCGAATCTTCGTCGGTTTATGTAAAAAATTACGGTAGCGGACAATTGGCTTCCTTAGCTATACGTGGCACAAGTGCAACCCAAACCGAAGTGCAGTGGGAAGGCATAAAACTTAATAATCCCTGTCTGGGTCAAACCGATCTTTCACTGTTCCTGCTTGGATTGCATGATCGCCTTTCCCTGGCACGTACGGGCTATAGGGGCACTATTGGCGGCACTGTGCAAATGACGAGTATCGGTATTGACAGCGGTATACAGATAAGTGGTTTGTTAAGAGCAGGTAGCTTTGGTAAGGTAGAAACTTACGGTGGTTTGGATTACGCGGGAGGATCCTGGAGTGGCCAAACGCGGTTGGTTTATCAAACTGCTAAAAACGATTTCCTGTTTAATAATACTTACAAAGAAGGGCATCCGTTGGAAAAGCAAAGTAATGCAACGGTGCGTACGATGGCCTTCTTGCAAAATGCCAAATGGCGCATAAATACACATAACGAGTTGTTGCTTGCATGCTGGTTAACCGATGCTTCGCGTTTATTACCTCCCGTAATTAGCAAACCTCAAAGCAAAGAGCGGCAGGATGATAATTCCATTCGCTTTATCACATCATGGAAAGGCAGTTTTCATCACTTTCAGGTTAGTGTAAAATCGGCATTATTAGCTGATGAAATACGTTACCGCAATCCGGAATCGAAGATTGACAGTAAATCTAAAACACAAGCATGGCGCACCATCGCGGGTATTAATTACCAACCGCTGAATGTACTGGCTCTGCAAGCAGAAGCTAACTACGATCTGGAGCGCGCAATAGTACCTGATTACGGTGGTAATAAAATGAGGCACAATGCAGGTATACGCGTTTACGCCGATTACTATCCATTGAAGGGTTTAACACTGCATGGCGGTTTCAGGCAAGATGTAATGAATAAACAGTTTTCACCTTTTGCGCCGGAGTTATGGGTTAGCTATCGCAACAGTAATAATAAAGGGCACGCATTTTCTGCAAGTGTTATCGGTTCCCGTAATTTCAGGTTCCCAACATTGAACGATTTATATTGGTTGCCCGGCGGTAATCCCTCCTTACGCATGGAGAAGGCCTGGAATACAGAACTAACCGGTGCCTATAGCTATAAACAATATGTAAAAATTAGTGCGGGTGTATTTGCCATCTATGTGAACGATTGGATACAATGGGTTAGTAAAGGCAACTATTGGCAACCCGAAAACTTTAAACGCGTTTTCTCGAAAGGGGCTGAATTTAGCCTGGACCTAAGCAACTATAATGCGGAGCGTAATCCCCTGGTGATGCTCAGGTTTCATGCGGCCTACTCCTTTACGTCTGCTACTAACCTGGATGCCCAAAGTGCTTACGATCAAAGTGCCGGGAAGCAGTTGATTTATGTGCCTTTCCACAACTTTACTTCCTATATGGAGTTGGCATATAAACGCTATTACATGCGCAGTTATAATCACTATAACGGGGCTGTTTTTGTTTCAACTGATAATTCACAAAACCTGCCGGGATTTTACCTCTGCGACCTCGAAGTAGGGAAGGATTTTGAATTTGGTAACAATCAGATTGGCATTTCTTTCCGGGTAAATAATGTAGCTGGCCGCAACTACCAAACGGTGGCGCAGCGCCCTATGCCCGGTCGCAGTTATGAAGGAACACTTCGCTTTAATCTAAAACGATAAGCCATGAAGAATACGGTCATTTGGCTATCGCTCTTCTCACTTTTACTGCTGCAATTAGCTGCCTGCGTAAAAAAAATCGACAGCCCTAATCATGCTGCCAGGGGCGTTTACCTTGTAAATGAAGGCAACTTTAACTTCGGCAATGCCGAGATAACTTTTTACGACCCTGCAACAAGAGCAGTAAGCAATAACCTTTTTCAATCAGCAAACAGTTTTGGATTGGGTGATGTAGCCCAAAGCATGTATGCGATAGATAGCATTGGCTTTATTGTGGTAAATAATTCAGCTAAGATAGAGGTGGTACGATTGCCCTCGCTGCAAAAGCTAAGTACCATTTCCATTCCGGGATCTTCGCCACGTTACCTGCTGCCTTTGGATGACAGTATTGCCTATGTAACAGATTTGTATGCAGGTAAAATACATATTGTAAACTATCGTGCAGGCACTTTGGTTAAGCAAATTACCGGAGTTCCCGGGTGGACGGAACACCTGATTCGTCGCGGTGCAGATGTATGGGTTGAAGGGCGCAATTACAGCAGTGCCCATGCCAGCAGCGCTAAACTACTGAAGTTGAATACGGCTAACCACACGCTGGCTCAAACTTTTACGATAACGGGAAGCAACTTAAATGGCCTTGTGCTTGATAAGAATGCGCATCTGTGGCTGGCAGTGGAAGAGGATACGGCACATGCTGTTCCTTCGTCGCTTATCTGTTTAGATGAAAATGCGCAACAATTTAAAAAGCTCGACTTCTCTTTTGGTCATCATCCATCTAATCTGTGTATCAATAGCAGTAGCGAACAGTTATATTACCTCGATAAAGGCGTGTTTACCGTTGGTATTACGGAAGCAGCTGTATCAACAACAGCCCTGATAGGGGAGGAGGGGCGCAACTTATACGGCCTTGGGGTTGATCCCGGTAACGGGGATGTTTACGTAAGTGATGCGTTAGACTATGTGCAGCCGGCTGTGGTTTTCCGTTATAGCTCTTCAGGTGTATTGCTTCACACTTTTCATGCCGGCTTAATAACCGGTAATTTCTGTTTTACTCCTTAGTATGCGCTATCTGCTTTCCATATTTACCTGTTGGCTGGTGCTGGCTACCGGCTGCAACCACACTAGGCAGTCTGTACCGCAAACTCACTGTGTAAAAGAGGCAGACCTGCCGGTTAACTATGCGCGCGGTTTTACGATCAGCTACTACAACGGTTTTAAGGTAATTACTGTGCGCGATGTGAAGGATACAACACGAGTTTTGCAGCAGTATGTATTACTCCCCAAAGGGAAGCCTGCTCCGGTTGATTTTAAAGATGCAGTGTTGCTGGATACTCCTGCAAAACGTATTGTGTGTATTAGCACTAACCATATTGCCCAGATGCAGGTATTGGGCTTAGTAGATAGAATAAGCGGTGTGGCAAACGTAAGCTTGCTTTATGATAGCGCTGTTCGTGCTAAAGTTAAAGCAGGTACCATTGTCGATTTGGGAAGTAACGAATTAAATTTTGAGCAATTGGCGGCGCTCGAACCATCTTTCGTTTTTACCTATGGTATTTATGACGGTGGGGATAAACTATTGAACAAACTGAACACGTTGCATATTAAATCGGTATTGAACCTGGATTATATGGAACAGGACCCGCTGGGTCGCGCCGAGTGGATAAAATTTGTAGCCGCGTTCTACAATCGTGAGGTGGAGGCCGACAGTATTTTCCGTGGCATTGAAGCTAATTATCTGAATTTGGTTAACAAGGCTAAACAATTGCATGACCGGCCTACGGTATTTTGCAACATACCCTTTAAGGATGTGTGGTATATGCCTTGCGGCGAAAACTACATGGCCAGGTTAATAGCTGATGCGGGCGGAGATTTTTTATGGAGCGATGCGAAAGCCACGAATGGCTTAAACCTTAGTTTAGACTATGAAGCGGTATATGGCCACGCCGCCAATGCCGATATCTGGCTGGTAAACGGATTTTCTGCTTCGTTGCATGATATTGCTGTTGCCGATAAAAAGAACACGCATTTTGCCGCCTTTAAAAATGGTCGGGTGTATAATAATGATACCCGAAATACACCTGCCGGTGGGTTTGATTTTTGGGAGAGCGGTGGTGTGCATCCCGATTGGGTACTGGCCGATCTGATTTATATTTTTCATCCGCAGGTATTACCCGGTTACAAACTGTATTACTACCGTAAATTAAACTAGTATGGCACTGCGAACCACCCTTATACTTGTTGTTAGTGCGGTACTGCTGGTAGCATTATTTCTGTTGCAACTGCTCTTGGGTTCGTTTCATCTCACCGCAGCAGAAGTAATATCCATCCTGTTTGGTGGCAATGGTCAATCGGGCGAGGTAGGTCGTACCATCGTTTTAGAATCGCGTTTGCCGGGGGCATTGGCAGCATTGCTGGCTGGCGCAGGACTTTCTATTAGCGGTCTGCAAATGCAAACCATGTTCCGTAATCCGGTTGCCGGCCCCTTTGTGCTTGGCATTAGCTCCGGTGCCGGTTTAGGGGTGGCTGTTCTGATACTAGCTACTTCGGCCCTGGGTATTAATCTGCAGCAAAGCTGGGTTGCCGATTCAGGCGTGGTGATATTTGCAGCAGCAGGCGCCTTCCTGATCTTCCTGCTCAATTTCTTTATCAGCTATCGCCTGAACGATGTGGTGGCTATTTTGATTATTGGTTTAATGATCGGCAGCGGCATCAGTGCTTTTATCGAAGTGTTGCAATCGTTTGCTGCCGGTGCAGCGCTTAAAAATTACGTTATCTGGACTTTTGGCAGTTTCCGCTATGTAAACACACATCAGGTCATGTGGCTTGCCGCACTGGTCGCCATAGGAGGCATTTTTAGCTGGTTTTTGAGTAAGCCGCTCAATTTGCTGCTACTGGGCGATACGTACGCGCAAAGCTCCGGATTGCAGGTTAAACAGGCTAAATTGACCATCGTGTGTTGTACCAGCATACTTGCGGGCACGGTTACAGCTTTTTGCGGCCCAATTGGCTTTGTAGGCTTAGCTGTGCCGCACATTACCCGTGCCTTGTTCAAAACAGCCGATCACCGCTTGCTAACACCTGCCAGTGCCTTGCTGGGGGCGGTTATCTGTAGTGCTTGTAATTTAATTGCAAGCATGCCGGGTGCTGAGTATACCCTTCCTGTCAATGCGGTTACTTCGCTCATCGGGGCACCTTTTGTAATCTGGATTATCTTAAAACAACGGGGGCGCTCATGAATATGCAGGCAAACAATATGCGTATAGGTTACGGAAGCAAGGAGGTTTTCGGTAACATCAGCTTTACTGCTGAACCGGGGGAAATGATTGCCTTGCTGGGAATTAATGGCATCGGCAAATCAACCCTGCTAAAAACACTGTGCGGTATGTTGCCGGTGTTAGGGGGTAAACTACAACTGGCAGGTATCGAACTGAGCGAGATGCCCGTACAGGAAAGAGCCCGCCACCTGAGCCTGGTACTTACCGAGCGCATTTGGATTGACCATATTACCGTGCGTAGCTTTATTGAATTGGGCCGTGCCCCCTATACCGGTTGGGGAGGTGAGTTAAACGTGGACGATGTAAAGTCCGTAGAGGAGGTAATCAGCCTTTGCAGTCTGCAACAACTGGCAACTCGCCTATTTAATGAATTAAGTGATGGGGAGCGCCAAAAGGTGCTGATAGCAAGGGCTTTATGCCAGGCTACCCCAATCATAGTTTTAGATGAACCAACGGCGTTTCTTGACTTTCGCAATAAGCAGGAGGTGTTGGATTTACTGCGTCGGGTTTGCGCGTTAAACGGCAAAACGGTTATTCTTTCCACGCATGATATTGATAAAAGCCTGGAGCTATGTACAAAATGCTGGGTAATGACAGAAGATAGAACATTTACTGAGATACCGGTAAACGGTGAAGCGTCCAAAGCGTTAATCAAACGAACGCTGGGCGTATCAGGTTAAACCGCTAAGCGCAACTCATCATACACCTTCTCGATGTAATAGATGCTTAGTTTATTGCGTACTTCAATAGAGCGTTTAACGGAGGTAAAGAAGTCCACCAGCTTTTTAAAGTCGGCCGGCTTTTGCATATAACCATCAGCACGTAACCGGTAGCATTCAATCATATCCTTCTTGTAATCGCTGTTGGTAATTACAATTACAGGCAGGTGCTCCATATCCGGATCGCTCTTGATCTTTTCCAAGACCTCGCGGCCGGTAACTTTAGGCATATTCAGATCTAGTAATACCAAGTCTATTTGTTTGCCGATGATCTTGGCAGTGTCCAGATATTCGCAGGCTTCTTCGCCGTCGTAGGCATATTCCAATTCAACCATATCGTGCAAATCGGCATCTTTAATGGCCTCCTGCATCAGGCGAACTTCAGCGGGGTTGTCTTCGATTACAAAGAGCTTATATGGCTCAGCACGATGGACTGACATCATAGTTGGAATTTGGATACGAACGTACGTCCCTGCTTTAAATAACAACAGGGCACTTATTAAGGTGCCCTGTGTTGATAATTGGTATAAGTTGGTTAAAAGCTACACTTAGTCGGTGCCTTCCTGTTTATCATCGTCATTTACCTTCATCAGCGATTTCGGACGATAGCTTGGGTTTTCAAGGTGTTTCACGTAATCTTCGATCTGCTCGGCACCAATACGACGTGCTTTAATCACCTTGTCTTTGTCCAGCACATATACCTGTGGCGTGCTTTGTATATCCCATTCCCAACGGAAGTTGCTATGGCGTTTGGCATCGCAAACGTTTATCCAATCCAGGTTGTTCTTCTTAATGAATTCTTCCCAGTCCTTGTAGTTATCCATATCCATAATGGCGGGTGAATACACTTCCACATCAATACCTGCTTTTTTCAGGTTATGGTAAGCTTCCACCAATACCGGAATTTCCTTTTTGCAATGGCCGCAATCCGGATCCCAGAAGGCCAGGATAGTCCATTTGTGGTTAACATCGTAAAGCGATTTCCACTGCGTTTCTGTGCTATCGGTCCATAGGATCAAGCGCTGAGCCTTTTTGTCGCACAATACCGGTTTCAGTCGTTGTACACGGTCACATATTTTAAAGCGCTTGGCCGTATCAATCCACGGGGTCATTTCGGGTTTGCAGAAGTAGTTCTCACCAAAATGGACATACACTCCGTCAAAGCACATAAGTTTAGAATTCGCTGCTTCGTTAAAAATGTAAGTAAGGATGTAGCGATACATCTCGTTCTTCTTGTCCGTAAGGGCTAGCACTTGTTCGCCACCGGCTATCATCGAATCGGGGTTCTGCACCACCGTTTGGGTCATAAAGGTTTTCAGTTTGGTATGCAATACCGGAAAACGCAGCAGGCGCTCGTCTTTCAGATCAATATTATCCCAGTAGTGTGCTTTGTACCAACGCCACTGAAAGGTTGAATCAGTTATTTTGCCGGTAGCAGGGTCGCGCGGAAATTCAGGCACGTCAAGTTCCTTCATGGCGCGCAGCATTTTCGAGTAGAAAAGGTTCGGATTGCTTTTCATTACCGATTCGCGTTCACCTTTTACATCCTTATCAATCTGACGCAAGCCTGCGGTCATTGCTTCCTTCTTCGCAGGATCTTTTTCGGCTAAAATTGCGCGGTTAATACTGTCGGCTTTGTTCTTCATGCCGCTCAGGTAGCGCATGTCTTCGTAAAAGAACTTGTTCTCTTCTGAACCGGTGACTTTTATATGACCGGTAAGGTCGTTGGTGTCTGTTTCAATGGTAAACTGCGGTTCAGCAACAATAAACTCAAAGTAACGGTTACCCATGGCCGGAAATACCGCCAGGTAAACGCCGCCAGGTAACATGGTATCAGCCTTTAGGGTTATCGTGCCTTTCTTGTCGAATTCAAAGGTGTCCTTCACATACTGCTTGTCTCCAAAGTAATTGGCGAGAATCATGTTGGAACCTTCCAGGCCTTTTACCGAAAGCTTGATGTTCATGCCCTTACCGGTTGTCGGCGTAGTTGCCGTGCCACCGGCAATTGCCGATCCGATTAATAAGCTAAAAAGTAAAGAAGAAAAAAGTTTACGCATCTGCTAGTTGGTTTAGAATGCTCCAAAAATATCCGTTTGCAAATAAAAGACGATGTCTGGCATTTTTATGTTGCAGTTAAAAAATCTTAAGTAACGGTATCTCAACGTATTTTGTATCTTAGAACTAAGGACTCAGCTATGAAAAAAGTAATTCTGTTGGCAACAATGGCCTGTTTGGCATTACCCTTCACCTCTTGTAAAAAATGTTATGTATGCTACGGTCGCCATACTTACAGCGCCGGTGGTGTAGGTTACAAAACCAAGGAGCGTATCCGCATATGCGCTGACAAGGTGAAAAACAACGATGAGATGGAATACGTAAAAGCCTATTACGAAAGTGATGGCTACAGTTGTAAACTGCTAACCTCCGGTATATAGCAGCTTAATAACCGTATTTATCTTTCCACTGCTTACGCAGGCTGGTGCGTATTTCGTTTTCGCGCGGGTTATTGCCCGGCTCATATAGTCGTTTGCCCTTTATCTTATCGGGCAAAAATTCCATATCGGTAAAGTTACCCTCAAAATCATGCGCGTATTTGTAATCCTTGCCATAATCCAGGTCCTTCATCAGTTTGGTAGGAGCATTACGAATATGTAACGGTATAGGCAAATCGCCGGTTTCCTGCACCAGTCGCTTGGCATTGCCAATAGCCTTATACGAGGCATTACTTTTTGGCGAAGTTGCCAGGTAAATTGCAGTTTGCGATAGAATTAAATCGCATTCCGGGTATCCGATCATAGTAACCGCCTGAAAGCAACTGGTGGCTAGCAACAATGCGTTCGGGTTAGCATTGCCGATATCTTCGCTGGCCAGTATTAGCATACGGCGTGCTATAAATTTAGGGTCTTCGCCACCTGCCACCATACGCGCCAGGTAATACAAAGCCGCATTTGGGTCGCTGCCGCGCATGCTTTTGATGAAAGCGGAAATGATATCGTAATGCTGCTCGCCGCTTTTGTCGTAAATGGCCATTTTTTGCTGTATCACCTGCTCTACCAAGCTGTTGGTAATTGTCAGCGAGCCGGCGGTTGTGTTGGTTACCAATTCCAGCACATTCAGCAATTTACGGGCATCCCCACCACTGTATTTCAGTAGCGCTTCGGTTTCAGCAAGGGTAATATTCTTCTTAGAGAGTTCTTCGTCGCGGGTCAATGCCTCCTTTAGCAGTTTCTCCAGGTCTTCCCGTTCCAGGTGTTTAAGCACATAAACCTGACAGCGGGAGAGGAGTGCCGAAATCACCTCAAATGAAGGGTTTTCGGTAGTTGCGCCTATCAAAATGATAGTTCCTCTTTCCACAGCACCTAGCAGTGCATCCTGCTGCGCTTTATTAAAGCGATGGATTTCATCAATAAATAGTATTGCCTTACCTTTCTGTTCAGCCTCTTCAATCACGCGGCGAACTTCTTTTACGCCACTATCAATTGCGCTAAGTTGAAAAAATGGCAGATTAATTTGTTCGGCAATAAAACGTGCCAGCGATGTTTTGCCTACCCCCGGAGGGCCCCAGAACAGCATCGAGGGAATATTGCCTGTTTCAATCAGCTTACGCAAAACCTTTCCTTCGCCAATCAGGTGTTGCTGGCCTACAAATTCAGTTATGTTGCGGGGGCGGAGGCGTTCAGGTAAAGGAGCTAACATACTTCATCGCATTAATAAATAGCCTGCCAGCAATAAATATGCCCTGCAAGTGGTTACAATCAGAACAGGCCAAACAACTCAGCGTTCACCCGCTCAATAATCTGGGCTTTGGCTTCGTCATCTTCGGCAAAGTTCACATTGTCTACATCAATAATCAGCAGGCGACCTTCCTTATAGGTGCCAATCCATTTTTCGTAGTATTCGTTCAGGCGGCGCAGGTAATCCAGGCGCAGGTTATCCTCATAATCCCGGCCACGTTTCTGAATCTGGTTAACCAGGGTAGGTACAGTAGCGCGCAGGTAAATCAATAAATCAGGTGGGCGGATCAAGGACGAAATGGTTTCGAATAACTTGGTATAGTTTTCAAAATCCCGTGTACTCATCAATCCCATGGCATGCAGGTTCGGCGCAAAAATCATGGCATCCTCATGGATAGTACGGTCCTGTATCACCACTTCCTCTCCCTTTTGTATTTCTACAATCTGGCGAAAACGCGAGTTAAGGAAATACACCTGCAGGTTAAAGCTCCAGCGTGGCATATCCTCATAAAAATCATTCAGGTAAGGGTTATTCTCCACATCTTCAAAATGTGGCAACCAGCCAAAGTGCTTCGATAAAATTTTGGTGAGGGTGGTTTTACCTGCACCAATATTACCGGCTATAGCGATATGCTTGATGTTTTTGGTGGGTTTGGCAACCGGTTTTGCTTTGGTTGCAGCCTCGGCCTTTGCAGGTTCGGGTTTGCTTTTTTTAGGTTCAGCCTTTTTAGGTGCTGCCTTCTTCTTCACAATGGTTTTTTTAGCCATGGGTGCCAATCTGGGTTTAAAGCCGGAACCTATCTACGAAAAAGATTCAGCCGATATATGCGGCTTCCTGCTCTTTCTTCCTTCAATCCTGGCTGTTCGGTTGTTTGTGTGTGCGCCGAAAATAAAAATACTTTCTCTCTCAAAAACTTTTTACGCCTATAATTTCCCTTACGTCCTTAAGGGTTTGGGCGGCGCTTTCGCGGGCTTTTTCGGTTCCTGCTCCCAAAATCTCATGTAGCATCTTGTCATTGGCACTCAACTCCTTAATACGCTCGCGTATAGGGGTAAGGTAGTTTACCATGTCCTCGGCCAGTTGTTTTTTCATATCTCCATAGCGGATGCTGCAGTCGTTGTATTTATCCTCAAAAAACTGCACCGTGTCGGTTTTGCTTACCAGTTTCAGCAAATCGAACAGGTTTTGTACGGCAACCGGTTTTACCGAATTAGGTTGTGTTGGGCCTGTATCGGTAGTGGCCCGCATAATCTTTTTGAGGATGGCATCCGGTTCATCGGCCAGGTAAATACAGGTATGCTCCCCTTTACTTTTACTCATTTTGCCGTCCCCATCTAACGATGGTATCGAAACCAGGTTGCTGTCATACGAAAAGCCTTCCGGTTCAGGGAAATACTGCACTTCGTACAAGTTGTTAAAACGGCGCGCAAAGTCACGCATCATTTCAATGTGTTGGGTTTGGTCCTTGCCTACAGGCACTTTATTCGCCTTGTGCACTAACACATCCACACTCATTAATACCGGGTAGGTAAGCAGGCCGGCATTTACGTTATCGGGTTGGGTGCGCACTTTATCTTTAAACGTAGCCGAGCGTTCTAACTCGCCAACATAAGCCAGCATGTTAAAAATCAGGTATAGCTCCGGTATTTGTGGGATACTGCTCTGTACATA
The DNA here is from genome assembly GCA_044225825.1 of Chitinophagales bacterium. Taxonomy (GTDB): domain Bacteria; phylum Bacteroidota; class Bacteroidia; order Chitinophagales; family LD1; genus Bog-950. Next base: position 509,748 of record JBGAIB010000004.1, on the reverse strand, counting down.
AAGCGCACATTTCTGCGGATCAATTCCACAAGCCAGATATTCTACGACAATCTGCTTCACATTTGCCTTTAAATCGGCGGGATGCGGGTGGGTAGTTAAGGAGTGGTAATCGGCGACAAAAAAATAGCCGTTATACTCCTCCTGCATGCGCACAAAGTTTACTACGGCACCAAAATAGTTGCCCAAATGTTGCCTGCCTGTTGGCCGCACACCGCTAACTGCTATCTCTTTCGGCATTTTTTGCTTTTTGTTTGTTTATTTGTGGCGCGCTAAAATAGTTTTTTGCATGAAGATAGATAATGCGCTGGTAGAAAGACTGGCAGAACTCTCGAAACTGGAATACGACGAAACCGGTAAGGAACGCATCAAAAAGGACCTGCAGGGAATTTTTGATTTGGTGGAAAAGCTGCGTGAAGTAAATGTAGACGGAGTAGAGCCGTTGATTTATATGACGGATGAAAAAAATGTGTGGCGCAAGGATGAGGTAAAGGGTATGGTGAGTAAAGAAGATGCGCTTTCGAACGCACCGCAACGCGACTCCGACTATTTTAAAGTGCCGAAAGTGATAAAGAAGTAGAACCCTTGTTATGGCGGTAATTGATATTGAACACATCCAGAAGAAATACGTAATGGGCGATCAGGTGATTTACGCCCTGCGCGATGTTTCGATGAAGATTGAACGCAACGAATACGTGGCTCTTATGGGCCCCTCCGGCTCAGGTAAATCAACCCTGATGAATATTTTAGGTTGCCTCGATACACCTACCAGCGGTTCTTATATTCTGAACGGGCACCAGGTTAGTAAAATGACCGATGATGAACTGGCGCATGTGCGTAACAAGGAGATCGGTTTTATCTTTCAAACCTTTAATTTATTACCCCGCTTAACTTCGCTGGAGAATGTGGCCCTGCCTATGGTTTATGCAGGCATGAACAGTAAGGACCGCAATCAAAGGGCCGAGGAAGTAATGGAAATGGTTGGCCTTAAGGATCGCATGCATCACAAGCCAAACGAGCTTTCGGGTGGACAACGCCAGCGGGTGGCTATTGCAAGGGCATTGGTTAATAATCCGTCGATCATACTGGCCGACGAACCAACCGGTAACCTTGATACCAAGACTTCCTACGAGATCATGAATATTTTCGAGGAAATCAACAATAAAGGTAACACGGTTATCATCGTTACCCACGAAGAGGACATTGCCAAACATACACGCCGCATCCTGCGCTTGCGCGATGGCAAAATAGAAAGTGATACCACCAACGAACCTGTGAAGGCTTTTGCTGTTTAAGTGCAAACAAGCTAATTCATGCAACAAATTTGAACTTACTTTTGTCGGTGTAATTGTTCGTGAAGTAACTTTGTGTCTTTGCTACTTTGTGTTTACCTTGTATTCTGTTGCCAAAATTTAAGCAATGAAAATTTATACCAAGACCGGTGATATTGGCGAAACCTCCCTTTTTGGCGGCCGCCGTGTTTTAAAAAGCGAACTGCGCATTGAAAGCTACGGAACAGTTGATGAACTTAATAGCTGGATAGGCCTTGTGCGCGATGTAAGCACCGATCCTGCGTTGGTGACCTTGCTTAAGGAAATTCAGGACCGCTTATTTACCATCGGCTCGGAGCTGGCTGCCGATCCTGATAATGCTAAACTAAAAGTGCCCGACCTGCACGAAAGTGACGTTACACTGCTGGAACAGAAGATGGATGAAATGGAAAGTGGGCTGGAACCACTGCGAAGTTTCATTTTACCCGGCGGGCACGTGCATGTTTCCTATTGTCATCTGGCGCGTACCGTTTGCCGTAGAGCCGAACGTTTAGCCGTAGCGTTAAACCAGGTATCTCCTGTGCCACCGTTAATTATCAAATATCTCAACCGCCTATCCGATTTCCTGTTTATGCTTTGCCGTAAACTGGCGCACGATCTAAAGGTGGAAGAAGTTAAGTGGGAGCCTCGCAAGGGATAAACTGTAGCTAATCATTTACCACCATGGTGCCTGCCATGCTGTCGTGCCAGGCCACATCCGAAGCTAACAGTGAAAATACTTCGAATGGTATTGCACGGCAAACCGTGCGTAACAGGCATTTACCGATACCAGCCTTTTTACCTTCGTTGGTTACTACATGCGTTCCGGTTAAAAATTTGGCAGGTGTTTTACTGAAGAGCGCCTCGAAACCGGCATAATAACATACGATGATTCCAAATATCAGCAACACCATAACCGCTGAGGGTTCATCAGAAGTTGAAGATTGCAGACTGCCGGTAAAATTGGATGCCATACCAAAGCACAACATAATCCCAAATTGATCAAGAATGGAATTAGTCAGCCTTGCGCCTTTTGACGCGGGGATAAGTACAGTCCCTGATTCCTCCGCAGGATGGTCGAGAATGTTTGGATTGTTCAACATGCAATAAAATTTCAGATTGTTAGTAATGTTCCTCTATTACCACTGTACGGGCGATGCTATCGTGCCAGCCAATGCCGGTAAAAACCGAAAAGGGTTCAAATGGAATAAAACGGCAGATAGTTCGTAATAAGCATATCCCGAAACCTGGCTTATTTCCAGACTCGGTTACTACCCTGGTACGCGTAATAAGCTTGCCTATCGTTTTGCCAAATACGGCTTCCATAATGGTATAGTAGGCAAAAAAACTGAGGAAGGTCACCCAAATACGCGTTATATCAATAAGGTAGCCTTTGTAATACCACATGTTACTTTCCATCCTGCATACAATGCTGATAACGATCCAAAGCAAGATGGAATCGATGAGATAATTGCCAAAGCGGCGGACTGTAGAGGCCGGTATAAGGATGTCATCGTTCCCATCCGTGGGGTTGTCGAGAATTGTAGGGTTGTTCATGCTTTTATAGGTATTGATTCAAACATATAATATTTATTGAACTCTTAACGGTTGTTTTAATAAATGCCGATTTGTTACGATAGTGTTTGTCATAAAACAGTTATTTATCCGGTAATGTGGCGTTTGATTTCTCTATTGCTTTAAGTTGCTTAAGTGGGGCGGTAACGGCAACTGATAAGTTATAATTTAACGCCGCTGCAATCAAATTGTCCTTGGTACAGCATACCCCCCAATATGGTTGCAGCTAATTGACTTGATGATAAAGGGGTTTAAATAGATTGCGCTTAGGAAAAGTTGCCACTAGGTAAGGGACGTGGCAATAAAGCTTTATATAGGGCACCTCTAAGCGCGATAATTAGAGGCGCCGGGGTCAATGGTGGTTTAGATTATCTGAAGATACCACCCTTCTTGGTCTGAAATACAATTTGTTGAGTTGCTTGCTGTTTTCCCTGCGAGGCCGAAAAGTCCTTTAACTTAGCAAGTTCTTCTGCAGAGGCTACGTGCACATTCAAATAAGTTGCCGGGTAGCCGGTAACTTCGCAAGTAACGATTTTTGGACGGTAAGGTATCGGAATCAAAAACGGAAGAGGTATCCACAACGCATTTTTAACGGTGCACTTACAAATAGGGTCAATAATTAAATCGGCATTATTGCTGGTCATAGCGTTGTAAATGGCTACGTCCTTGGCGGTTTCAATCGAGGCGTCCCGGCCTTTCACTGTTCCTGAAGCCGTTACTTTTTTTGTTAGATCTACCTTGAGATCGGCTACCATAGGGGTAGTCGGTATCTCTCCACGAGCAATCGGCTGTGAACGTGATGTGTACATTTTGGTAGTGCACGCGCCTAGTGTTACGGCAGTTAGTGCAATTAAAACAGGGGTAAAACGCATAAGCTTAAATTTTAGGTTAGTTAATAACACAATATAAAATATTTAGCTTATTAAAAAATATATCTTTATCGCATAAGTTTCAACTTATCCAATATGCTTTTCAGACCGTTTATAGTATGGATATTTATTTTTTTGGGGTTTAGTCTTGCTGCTCAACAAGTTAATGAAATCAACAAGTACAGATACGTTGTCATTGAAGGTTGGATGCCTGAAGACAATGAATGTAGTGATGAGTTTCTGTCAAAAATCAAAGGGCATCTCTTGCGCTCACAAGTGCCTTTGCATACCTCAAAAGCAGTGCTGCTAAGCAATATGGTTCCTGAGCGCGATATCCTAATTGCCACATTTTCAGGTGCGCTAAGTGCGGGTAAAGTGGAATTAAGGTTCGTTAATGCCGATAATACTGTTGTGCTTAGTTTACCCATTACTTTAGGCACTAAGGCAAAGTGCAGCACACTACTACAAAAGGCGGATGAAGCGCTGAAACCGTTTAACTCTTATACCTATAATTATGTAGGAGGTAAATTAAACAATCAATCTACAGCCGTTGTTCTACCTGCTGTTGGCTCGCTTAAAGGCAATGGCGAAGATCTTGAAGTAGATAGCCAGATTAATGCTGTCGGGCGTTACTATGCCCTTATTATCGCTGTCCAGCAATACAATGCCGAGGACAACAGAATTCAAAACCTGGACTTCCCTGTTTCCGATGCTAATCTTTTTGCTGCTGCACTGAGAAAGGGTTATACTTTTGATAGCATCCGGATAATGATTAATCCTTCTAAGTCTGAGATTATGCGCGTTTTATTGGCTTATCGCCTGTCTCTTGGAGAAAACGATAATTTTCTAATGTTTTATTCTGGTCATGGTTATTGGGATAAGGATAACGAACAAGGCTATTGGTTGCCGGCTAATGCCACTATGGATGACCCATCTACCTGGATTTCCAACAGTGACATCAAGGATCAGATTAAGCCAATGAAGTGCATACATACCTTGTTGGTCTCAGATGCCTGTTTTTCGGGCGGAATATTTAAAACTCGTGAAGCCAATCTTTCCGGAGCTACTAAAACCGTGCAGGAACTCTATAAGGTCAAAAGCCGTAAGGCCATGACCAGTGGTGCCCTTACTACGGTGCCGGATAAAAGTGTTTTCCTTAAATATATGTTGGATGCGCTAAACGGAAATACCACAGCTTATCTGTCAAGTGAAAGGCTCTTTTATTCTTTTAAAGAGAATGCAATCAACAACAGTTTATCGGATGGTTTAATTCCTCAGTTTGGTGTTATTGCCGACACCGATGACAAAGGCGGTGACTTTATTTTCGTGAAAAAAATAAAATGAACCATATGTGATTTGGGTGCTGTAACAGGGGCTATAGGTTACCTACCCCGTCACCAATTGCAGCAGCAAACACTTCGCAGGAGTGTCCGATAACAGTTTCATATGCCTTGGTAACTGTTGCTGTAAAGTCCTCTAATACGGAATTATGTACAATTGCAATGGCGCAGCCACCAAAGCCTGCACCCGTCATGCGGGCGCCCAGGCAACCTTTTACCTGTTGGGCAGTTTCTACCAGTGTATCCAGTTCTGGGCCGCTTACTTCGTAATCATCCTTCAAGGATGCATGCGAAGCGTTCATCAGGCGGCCAAAAGTGCTTAGGTCGTTCATTTCCAATACCCGGGCGGCTTCTTTAACACGCAGGTTTTCCGTTATTACATGCTTGGCCCGGCGGCGAATAATAGCATCAGTTATTACATCAATTAACACGGGCGGGGCTTCACACAAATGCCGCAACTCGCTTTTTGATCCCTGCATGATTCGCAGCGCTTCTTCACATTCCTGTTTCCGTTCGTTGTATTTACTATGTATCAGGCTACGTGGCTTCAGTGTATTCATAATTACCAATCGGTAATCGCCCAATTCAATTGGTATGTAGGTGTGTTGTAAGGTGCTGCAGTCCAGTAGCAGGGCGTTGTCCTTTTTGCCAAGTGCCACACTGTACTGATCCATAATACCGCATTGCACGCCTATAAATTCGTTCTCTACCTGCTTGCAAAAATTAGCCAGCCAAACCAAATCAATCTTCACCTGTTGCTGTTCCAGTAAAGCAAAAGCTGTAACTACTTCTACCGCCGCCGAGGAGGATAATCCCGAACCTTCCGGTAAATTACTTTCAAAATGTAATTCGCATGCAGGTACCGTATATCCTTCTTTCTGCAAATGCGCCAGAATGCCCAGGGGATAATTGGCCCACTTATAGCTACTATCATAATTGATGCTATCTGCGAGGTCAAAACTCAATTCAAAATCGTGCGTAGCCGAACGAAGGACGATCTTATTGCCGGTTAAAGGTGTAACTGTGAGTTTAACGCCTGTGCTGAGTGCAGCTGGCATTACCAGGCCACCGTTGTAATCCAGGTGTTCGCCTATCAGGTTAACGCGTCCGGGGGCAAAATAGGTAGCTATTGGCATGTTAACGGCTTATTTTTTTACGTAATAGTTCAGCACAATCATCTACATCCAAAGGGTTAGCAGCAGCGCCCGCGCCCATCTCGCTGCCAGCATACCACTTAATACGATCTTTAGTGCGTAACGGTGTATAAAACTCGATATGAAAAGCGTAATACTGTGCGGAATCTGCATAAGTCCGGTCATTTACGGGTGTTTGATGCATACACATCATGTAAGGAAACAACCGGTCGTAAATTTTATCAAAGCCCTTAGTTATTTGCTTGAGCGCATCAGCCAGGTCCTTCTTTTCAGCTTCGGTAAACGCCGCTATATGTGGTGTAAGGCGTTTGCTGACTATAAATACGCCAAACGGATAATCGGTAAAATAGGGGATATAAGCAATAAAGTGCTTGTTCTCGTATACTATCCTTTTTTTATATTTTTTTTCGGCCGCGTTTAAATCGGCAAACAAATTGCGTCCATGCTGCTTATAATACGATTTACAATTGCGTAATTCTTCGCGTATTTTGGCAGGTATAAAGGGGTAGGCATACAACTGTCCGTGTGGGTGATGGATGGTTACCCCCACTTCCTCGCCCCGGTTTTCAAACTCAAAAATGTATTTAATACGCTTATCAGCAGCTAGTTCTCGATAGCGTTGTGCCCATAGGTTTACCAGTTTTAATAAGTGCGAAGCACTTAACTGGTATAACTGCTTATTGTGTTCAGGCGAATACAAAATTACCTCGCAGCGCCCCACAGCTTCTGCTCCCATAAATATATCACCACCTTTACTTTTTGATGTATCAGGCTTGAAGTTTCCCTCCAGACTGAGTGTAGGGAAATCGTTCGGATAAGCCAGTACATCATAAGTTGCCGGTAGATTTCCATGGCCCGGGCAAAACGGACAATAATCTTTAGGTAAATGAGGACGGTTTTGGCGGTTGGTTGCCACCATGGTCCAGGTATCCAGCAAGGGGTTCCAGCGCAATTCAGGCATAACGCAATATTAAAAGTATTGACCACAATGCAACACAGGAATCGTACCTGCTCGCCGGACGGATGGTTAATTCATCAGACTAATTACTTTAGCGCCAATGAAGGTGCTGCTACTAAGGTTTTCGTCTATTGGCGATATCGTACTTACCACCCCGGTAGTGCGCTGCCTGCGCAAAGCTTATCCCGATGCGGCAATACACTATGCTACCAAACAAGCTTTTGTTCCGTTATTGCAGGGCAATCCATATATCACCCAGCTGCATGCCCTTGGCGAATCGTTCAATACTTTGGTGAAGGAATTAAAAGCCGAAAAATTCGATTATGTAATTGATTTGCACCACAACCAGCGCACGCAGTTATTGAAGTGGCAATTGGGCGTACCTGCTACCTCCTTCGCCAAACTTAATTTTGAGAAGTGGCTGATGGTACAGCTTAAAATTAATCGTTTACCCGCAGTGCACATAGTAGATCGTTACCTGGATGCTTGCCGCACGTTGCAGGTTGTAAACGATAATCAGGGGCTGGATTATTTCATCCCAAAAGGAGAGGAGCTGTCTGTAACCGATCTTCCTTCTGCATTTCATCGGGAGTATGTAGCCTGGGTAATTGGTGCGAAGCAGGCAACCAAAAAGTTTCCGGTCGCCAAAATCATTCAAACCATTCGGCTAATGCCCCAGGTGCCTTTTGTATTATTAGGCGGACCGGAAGATAGGGCAGAAGGAGCGATTATTGAAACGGCATTTAAGGATAGCGGATATAAGCTATATAATGCCTGCGGTAAATACAATCTCAATCAATCCGCTTCGCTGCTTAAAAGGGCGAAAACGGTGGTAACCAACGATACCGGCTTGATGCATATCGCTGCCGCTTTCAATAAGCCCATTGTTTCTCTTTGGGGCAATACCATACCGCAGTTTGGTATGTATCCTTACACAACTACACCGGGTGCATTGGTAGAGGTAAAAGGCCTTTCGTGCAGGCCATGTTCCAAACTTGGTTACAGCCAATGCCCGAAAGGCCATTTTAAATGCATGAATGAGATGCAGGAGCAGGCCATTGCAAACGAGGTGCTTCGCCTGTTCGGTTAACCGCGGCTATACACTATACTGCGGTCCGAGTTCCTTAATGATCAGCTCTATCATTTTTTCTTTCTGCGGATCGTATTTCTCTTTTAAATCGTATCCCCAGTGTTTAGCTAATAGCTGCGCAAAAAACGCATTGGCACCGCCTTTAATTTCCTTGATAATGGCATATGAATTATTACCCGTTTCGCGGTTAATAAGCTTAAACAGCATTTCCCCTTGTCCTATGGTAAGGTCCTTTAGTTCCTTTTCGAACCGTTCGCGCATCTCCTTTTCCACATCCTTACGATAGCGCTTGTACTCCCGGCGTTTGGAGTTATCTTTTTCCTGCTGTAACTCCGCATAGAGTTGTTTTGCAATTTTTACATAAGGCATAACCTTAATTATGCGGCTTTTGTATTTATAATATTGGTCCCATTCCGCAGGTGTTTTAAAATACAGCACATTAACCTCCTGCAACTTAACCGTAGGCATGGTATCAATTAGCGCTCCATCCTTCACGTACTTAACTGTAGTGGTATCGGCACCCTGTTTTAATGTAGCGCCTTTGGTGCCCATCTTGGGTTTACCGCCTTGTGCAAAAATACCAAGGGGCAATAACGCCACTAATACCATAATCCCTGATAACCTTTTCATACACGTTGTTTAGCAGTAGTAATCCAATCTCATACCAAATTTAAAACGAAAGCAGCAGTAGGAAGTTATATCTTTATTTTAGCAAACTTTAGTGAAAAACATTTCTGTTGTATTTGGCAACAAAGCTTATTTTCGCAATCATTAATTAACCAAAAAACAGGAACAATGAAAAAAGGATTTGTTGTCGTGCTTGCGGTAGCTGGCTTTTCGGCCTTCATTACCACCAGCTGTGGAGAGAAATATACTCCTCTGACACAGGAGCAAATTACTGCACAGGCTGATTCGCTGGCCGGTGCGCAAAAAGATGCCAAATTACAGGCGTTGAAGGATGAGTGCCAGAAAGACCTGGATGCCAAGGTTAGCGCAAAAGTGGAAGAACTGAGAGGCGCTGCTACATCGGCTGAAGCTAAGTAATTTGAATAACCCAAAACGAAACATAACAATGAAAAAAATATTCGTTACCATATTCACAGGAGCCTCCTTAGCGCTGGCTCTTAATAGCTGCAACAACGCAGCTGAAGTACAAAAGCAAAAGGATGCCGATGCTGCTGCCGTTCAAGCTGCGGTTGATGCTAAGCTGAACAGCCTGCAGGGCGATGCTGCTGCTTATTGCGATTCATTAGTATTAGCAACTGCTACTCCTATTGCCGATTCATTAATTGCTGCTGATGCAAAGGCTGCAGGCAAACCTGCTCCTAAGCCAAAGCCAAAACCTAAGCCAACTGAACCTAAGAAAGAAGATCCTAAAGTAGGCGATGGAAAACCTAAAATGGGTGGAACTGATCCTGGTAAAGTGGGTGACGGCAAACCTAAAATGGGCACCGAAGATCCTAATAAAGTAGGTTCTGGTAAACCTAAAATGGGCGGCGGCGGCAAATAAGCCAAAACCCAATAAAGTAAAAAAGGCAATCCAAATGGGTTGCCTTTTTTACTTTATTGGGTTTTGGCCGTCTAGATCTGCCAGTCCTTGGGAAAAATTGCATCATTTTGGGTACACATTACCCCATTTATTGCCCATCGGGTATAAAAAAGCCGCTCTTTAGGAGCGGCTTTTTATTTTATTACGCTTTTACTACAGCTTGTTGCCGGTAAAAGTGCAAGAGTTGCTGTTTGTGCCATCGCTGATGGTGTAAGTAAAGGTAAGGGTGTTACCATTTACAGTTCCTGTGCCTTGAACGGTTACAGTGCCACCTACGTTTTGGTTAGCCATAGTCATAGTAGTACCGTCAACAGTTGCAGTACCAACTAAAATTGGGCTACCGTTGTTGTAAATGTTTGATACAGTTACTTTTAAGATATCGCTGCTAGATTCAGCAATAGTGATAACGTAGCTGTCGGAACCAGTGGTGCAAGATTCGTTACCTTGCCATTGGCCTAAGAATTTGGTGCGGATTTTAGTATCGCACTTAGTGCCTTCGTAGCCGGCATCACAAGTCTTGGTACAAGAGGTAGTTGTAGCAATTGCGCCTACCAGGGCAATAGCGCAAAAAGTTCTGAAAAGCTTTTTCATTGTTTTGGTTTTTTAGTTGAACAAAATTGGTCTATACAGGCCGCAAATCTAAAAAGAAAGCGACTTCCTCCAAACTCCACTTATCATGCCAGTTTTACACATTGACGCTTTTTTTTTACAAACCGGGCACGGTTATTTTACAATTATTTACATTTGCGGACTATTCATTGTGTGGCACATACAATTTCTATGAAGAAGATCTTTACTAAACTATTACCGGTATTGCTCCTTGCTGCCGGGCTATTTTCTTTCAATCAGGCTTCAGCTTCGCACATCATGGGTTCGGATATATCCTACCGATGCCTTGGTGGTAATACGTATGAAGTTTCTGTCACTATTTATCGCGATTGTAGTGGTATAGCTGTTCCTACCTCTATAGCGGTTGACGTAAACTCTAGCTGTGGTACCCAAAGTATTACCTGTCCGTTGGACAACTCCTTGTCCGGCCAGGAAGTATCGCAGCTTTGCCCTACAGCTGTATCTACCTGCCAGGGAGGTTCACTACCCGGTGTGGAAGTATATGTATATGTAGGGCAGGTAACCATTCAGCCAAACTGTGGTTTATATACCTTCTCTTATAGCGATTGCTGCCGCAACCCCGATAATAACCTCGTTAGTCCAACTGCTGCAGGTTTTAGTGTTACGGCAACCCTTAACAGTAACCTGGTAAACTGCGATAATGCTCCGGCCTTTACTTCCTTGCCGGTGCCTTACTTCTGTCTGGGTCAGGCAGTTAACTATTCGCACGGCGCTATTGATGATGACGGCGACTCGCTGGTTTACAGTCTAATACCTCCGGTTGATGATTTCGGAAACCCGGTTGGTTATACCGGCGGTTATACCGCAACTAACCCGCTGCCTACCAGCGGTGGCTTCAACTTCGACCCTCAAACAGGTCAAATGAGCTTTGTGAGCACCCAACAAGGTGTATATGTAGTTGACGTGTTGGTTCAGGAATACCGCAACGGTGTACTTATTGGTTCAACCATGCGCGATATTCAGATCGTAATCATCAATTGCACTAACAATTCACCTTCCGTTAACAACTGCTTGAATACCAACAATTCAAACGGTGGCGTAGTGGTAGATTGCAACTCATTGGGTGTGTGCCCCGGTCAAACCGTTACCTTTACTATACCGGCATACGATCCCGATGGTCAACCGCTTACCGTTACTTCCAATATAGCAAACGCAATACCTGGAGCCACCTTAACAACCCAACAAGTTGGTGGTCCCGATTCTTTATTGATCACTTTTACCTGGACTCCGTCAGGAATTGACACCGGGTATCGTTACTTTACACTGCAAGTTGCTGATAATGCATGTCCTATCCCTGGTATCCAGTTATTTACTTATGACATTACCGTGTTGGACGGAACAGATGCCGGTCCAGACAAATTCTATTGCACTGGTGGTGGTCCCGTAACCATTCCGGTATATGGTGGTAACCACTTTAGCTGGAACACCACCTATGGTTTTGTTAGCTCAACACCCGATAGTAACCTGGTTCAGGTAGCTCCTTTACAAACTACTACTTATATTATTACCAGCGATTTACAAGGCGGCTGTAAGAATAAGGATACGGTTACTGTGTTCAACGTGCAAACCTTCAGCACTACGCTTTCTGCTATTGATGATACCATCTGCTTAAATAGTGGTACCGATATTACGGCAGTTGGCATACCTTCAACTGAAGGTCCGTTTACTTACAATTGGGGACCAAACGGCACAGGCATTTTAGCGCCAACAGCCGGAACTACCGAAGTTCGTCCTTTAGCTACTACTACTTATTATGTAACAGTTACTTCTGCTGCCGGTTGCCCGGTAAAGGACAGTATCCAGATCGTAATACAAGGTGTAGGTCCTAAAGTACTGGTTAATCCTTCCGATAACTACGTATGCCCTGGCAGCCCGGTTACTTTAAATACCTTAGTAAAAGCACTGGAATGCGGTCCTGTAGCCGATACGTTGAATCCATGCTTACCTGGTAGCACCTTTGCTCTTCAAGATGTGGGCACAGGTACCGGCAACGCAGGAAACGGCTCAACTCCATATACAGGCTTCTGGATGGATGGTCGTGTTCAATTCCTGTATACCGCTGCTGAACTTCAGGCCCTTGGCCTGGGGGCAGGTGCAATTACAGATGTTGCCTTCAATGTTATTAGCAAGGCGAGCACCATTCCTTATAACAGCCTTACCATTAAAATGGGTTGCACTAACTTAAGCAGTCTTCCAACTAACTACGTTGGTGGTCTTACTGAGGTTTTCAGTCCACAGCCATTCACTACAAGTGTTGGTTGGAACACCCATACCCTGAACATCCCTTACCAATGGGATGGTTTCAGCAACTTGATTGTAGAGGTTTGTTATGATAATTCTGCCTGGACTGGTTACGATAATGTCGCTTACAGTACAACTACTTTCAACAATTCAGTTTTGTGGTCTGCAAACGATTTAGGTACTTCCTCCGGATGTACCGGTCTTAATGCACCAACACAAGGTAATCTGCGTCCTAACATGCGTATTATCATGTGTCAGGCCCCTCTGAATAATTACAGCTTCACCTGGACTGGTAGCGATGGCAGCACCCTGCCGGATACTTCCGCTCCTACAGTAAATGTTTATAGCGATGTGGACTATACCGTAATAGTAAGCGATGGCACCTGCCAGGGCGATACTACTGTTAGCCTGCATGTAGATACTGCTGTGCTAATCTCAGCTGGTCCCGATGTAGCTTTCTGTAATGGCGATACTGCACAGTTAAATGCACAATTACTGCATCCTGCTGTTCCGCAGTGTTTACCTTCTTACACCATTACAAACATTGCTTACAACCCAATCAACCCGGTTGCACCTCCTACAAACGGTCCTGCGGGCGATGATGTAATGAGCGGTGCGCTGCCTATTGGCTTTAACTTCGATTTCTTCTGTAATAGTTACTCCAGCATTTATGCCTGCACAAACGGTTTTATATCGTTTACTTCAGGTCAGCCCACCACGTTTACAGCGGCTTCTATACCTACTGCTGGTACGCCTAACAATATTATTGCCCTTTGCTGGCGCGACTTATTGCTTACCGCCGGTAACATTCAGTACTTTACTACCGGCACTGCACCTAACCGCACGTTCGTAATACGGTATGTAAACGCTCCGGCATACAACGGCACAGGTAACTTAACAGGCGAAATTCACCTGCGCGAATCAACCAACGTTATTGAAATATTGGTAGCTTCTATGACTGCTACAGGTGTGAACAATACGCTTGGTGTTGAAAACGCAACAGGTACCATTGGCTTTAGCCCTGCTGGTTACAACCTGTCAAACTGGACGGTTTCTTCACCGGTAGCTTTCCGCTTTACACCGGATGTTACTGGCGCTGCACTTACCGGCGTAACCTGGACTCCTGCGGCAGGCTTATCAAGCACCACCATTCAGAACCCTCAGGCCTATCCGTCAGTAACCACTAATTATGTGGTACAAGCTGATTTCAGCAACGGTTGTACTACTTACGATACCGTAAAAGTATCTATAGGTAACTTCCCGCATACCCTGGTTGCAAGCCCCGATTCTATCTGTGCCGGCGCTTCATCTCAATTGGTATTCACCGGTAACGGCGTTTCGTACACGTGGACACCGGCTGCTGATTTGTCATCTGCTACGGCTCAAAGCCCAACAGCTACACCTGCTGCCACTACACTTTACCACGTAACTGCATTCGATTCTATCGGTTGCCGTGTCGACGATTCCGTTCAGGTTGCGGTTAGAACCCATGCTGCAGTTACACTGGGTCCCGATCAAACCATTTGTCCTTACGATTCAGTAACCTTAACCCCAAGCGGCGGTCCTTACACCAGTTATGCATGGAATACTGGTGCTACTACTGCATCTATTACTACTGCAGCACAAACTGCCAGCACGAAGGACTACTGGGTGCGTGTAAACGATGGCTTCTGTTTCTATAATAGCGATACTGTAACCATCAACGAGTTTACGCTGAACCCTATCGTGGTACAACCTTCTGGCGATACCGGCGTATGTATTGGTGACGTAATTACATTGAGCGCTGACCCGGGCTATGTTTCCTACGTATGGAGCACCGGCGCTACCACCCAAACAATCACTACCGGAGCAGGCGGTTACTATTCGTATACCGCAATAGATGCCAACGGTTGTGTGCTGCATTCACTTGACTCTGCGCACATTATTCCGGCTCAGCATCCTGCAGCCAATATCATTGTTAGCGACGATACTATCTGTGCAGGTCAAACCACAGCTACACTAAGTGTGGTTCCTGTTGCTGGTATTGTATATACCTGGGCGCAGCCTACTACGGTGGATACCGTGTTTACGGTTTCTTCAGCTGGTACATACACCTTAACCGCCAGCGATAATGGCTGTATTAGCACCGCTACCGTTGATATTTACAGTACTACACCACCTACCATTGAGTTAGGTGCCGATCAAAACCTGTGCAGCTGTGATACCGCGGTATTGCTTGATGCAGGTATACCGGGAACCTACGTTTGGAGCACCGGCGATTCAACGGCTTCAATCAGTCCAACCGCTTCCGGCACTTATAGTGTTACCGTTACCGACTTTAACAACTGTACTGTAAGCGATCAGGTTGGTTTAACTATTCATTGCTTAACAGTGGATGCAGTTGTAGCCGACCCATCCACCGGTACCGTGTTTGTTGGCCATAATGCCGGATTGAACGCTACTACAAGTTACAGTTCTAACTTCAGTTATGTGTGGGTTCCATCTACTTACCTGGATGACAGTACCAAGCAATCACCTTCTGTTCAAAGTCCGCAAATAACTACTGACTATCAGGTTATCGTTACCGACTTAACCAATGGATGTATTGCCAGCGATACTGTAAAACTGGCTGTTGTGCCTCCTGGTATTCCGCCTATGCCAAACGCCTTTACACCTAACGGCGATGGTCAGAACGATACTTATGGCCCATACATTCCACAGGTATTACAAGGTATTTACACCATCGTTGAGTTACGCATTTACAACCGTTGGGGAACCCTGGTTTACAGCGGCAACGGAAATTGGGATGGCACCTTCAACGGTGTAGCTCAACCTGCTGATACATATATCTATTATGTAACTATCCTGGGACCTGATCAAAGTGACCCTAACACAAACATTCAGTATCACTTAACCGGATCATTTACACTTTTACACTAAAATTTTCACAAAAAATATTTTCTTTGGACCCTAATAAATTAATACCGCCCATGAAACTGAGATTATACTCCTTGTTGGTTGTGGTTCTGGCAGTTATGACAGCGAATGCACAGGATATCCACTTCTCACAGTTCTATGCATCACCCCTTACGCTAAACCCGGCCTTAACCGGTAACTTTAATGGATTTTACCGTATTGGCGGCATCTACCGTAATCAATATCCCGGATTAACGCAGAGCAAACCTGCTTTCTCAACTCCTTCAGTAGCAGTTGATTTCTCGCTGTTGAAAGAGAAACTGAAGCATGGTGCATTGGGCGTAGGCTTGGTTTTTGCTAACGATCAGCAGAATGGTAAAACCTTTAACTTTAACCATGTGTTGGCCTCAGTTGCCTACAACATGAGCTTTGGCCCTAAAGGTATTTTCCAATTAGGTGTTGGTTTACAAGGTGGTATTATGACTACCAGCATCGACCAGTCTAAGTTTCAGTTTGGCGAAGGCTTTAATCCCGATTTAACGTACAACAACTCTTACACCCTGGAAGCAATCAATGCCAAACCAGGTATCAAAGGTGCCTTTAACGCTGGTATCTTCATGAAGAGTGAGTTCCATAAGAACATGCGCGTTTACGCTGGTTTTGCCTTCAATAACATTACCCGTTATAAAGAAAACTTCGTAAACACTCCTGGCGGAACCACTTACCACCACCCATTCCGTTACACCGTTCACGGTGGTTTTGAATTCGACCTGGGCGACAAAGCGGTATTGATCCCGGGCGTATTGTTCCAGAGCCAGGCAAAAGTTACAGAAACCAATTTCGGTTTAACTGCCGGTATCCACGTAGTGCGCGATCCTGCAAAACGTGCTACCCTGTTCATCGGTTACTGGAACCGTTTAAACAAAGGCAACTACACTGCTATTCCTAAAATCGGTTTTGCATGGAAAGGCTTCAGTGCAGGTTTTGCATATGATGCACACTTAACCCAGCAAAGAAAAGACTACAGCAATGTGGGTGGTGCATTCCCTCAGGCTTTTGAAATTACACTTACCTACATCGGTAACCTGTTCATTCCAAAAGAAGACAATTACCTGTTTAACCCACGTTACTAAAATTGTTGTAGAACCAGAATTCGTTTAACCCCATAGGAAACTAAACATATAAGCCATGAAGTATTTCTTGTTAGCAGTATTGACGCCCCTGATATTCTTTGTCAATGCTCAGAATGGTACCAAACAGAAAAGTGTAGAGAAGTACCCCAATTATAAGTGGAAGAAGAAGCTGAAAATTGCCCGCGTTAAAATTCAGGAAGGTAGCTACTACAATGCTGCTCAATACCTGGATGACGTGTTCAAGGATAAGCCTGAGAAAGTTGAAGTAACCCACTTACTGGGTGAAGTTAACCGTGCCCTGCGCGATTATGAAGCTGCTGAGAAATACTACAAATTAACCGTAGACAAGGACGCTGAAGCTTACCCTGCCGACCAGTTTTACCTGGGCCAGATGCAGAAAATGAATGGTAAGTATGAAGATGCCAAGAAAAGCTTCGAATCTTACCTGAAGGCTCCTCTGGGTAAAGGTGATGTTAGCTACAAAGCACTTGCTAAAATCGAAATCACCGGTTGCGATTCTGCTACTGTAATTACAGGTAATCCAACCAAAATTAAGGTTGAACGTACCGAAGGTGGCGTAAATACTGCCCTTCAGGATCTTTCTCCAAAGCCCCTGAAAAATGGTCGTGTTATGTTTGCTTCACAAAAAACTGACACTGCCGTTAACCTGAACAATACGAAAGCTGATCACTACACTTCAATTTTCACTGCCGACAGAAGCGGTAACTCTTACAACAACCGCACAGTAATGCCTACCCCTCCAAACGATGCTAAAACCAACGTGGGTAACGCTATCCTGAGCGCGGATGAAAAGACCTTGATCTACAGCAAATGCGGTGTTGATTACACCATTGATAACGAACTGCGTTGCAAACTGTACCGTTCTAAGAAAGAAGGTGCTGAATGGACCAACGGCGAAGAACTGAGCGGTTTAAACGCTAAAGAAAAGACTACAACTGAACCAGCATGGGGTGTAGGCGCTGATGGCGATATCCTTTATTTCGTGAGTGACCGTCCGGGTGGCAAAGGCGGTTTAGACCTCTGGTATGCCAAAATGAATGCCGATGGTACTTTTGGAGCTGCTACCAACGCAGGTGCCGAAGTGAACACAGCCGGCGATGAAATGACTCCTTTCTACGATGCCAAGAACAAAGTGCTTTATTTCTCTTCAAACGGTCACCCTTCAATTGGTGGTTTAGACGTGTTTAAAGCAAGCGGTATGCCAGGCAGCTTTGGTGCTGTGGTGAATGCCGGTGTGCCTATCAACTCGCCTGCTGATGATATCTACCTGGCGCTGGACGACAAAGGTGCAAAAGGCTTTATGGTGTCGAACCGTGCCGGTACAACCAGCCCGCGTGGAGCTACCTGCTGCGATGATATCTGGACTGTAATCGTTCAACGCGATGTGTTCCTGAAAGGTATCTACGTTAAGCGTAACGACCCTACCAACACCCCAATTACCGGTGTGGATGCTTCGATGTATAAAGTGGCTGGTAACAATTTCGAATTCGTTCAAAATACCATTACTACCGCTGATGCGTTTGTATTCCCGGTTAAACGTGGTACCGGTTATAAATTAAACGGTAACAAAGAAGGTTTTTGGCCTTCTATCGATAACCTGACCATCTCGGAAGACGAAGAGCGTGATACAATCAATCAGATTTTCTACCTCGATCCTATCGTTAAGAAGAAAATCCGTATTCCGAACGTTTACTTTGCTTTCGACAAGAGCAATGTAATCGACTTCTACCAAAAGCAAATCGACAGCGTTGTAGCTGTATTAGGTGCTAACCCGGGCTACTCTGTTGAAGTTCAAGGTCACACCGATAGCAAAGGTACTGACGAATACAACGATAAGCTGTCACTGCGTCGTGCGAATGAAGTGAAGACCTTCCTGATTAAGAAGAAAGGTATAGCTGAAAGCCGTATCACTGTTAAAACCTTTGGCGAAAAAGTTCCTGCACAGGCAAACGAACTGCCAAATGGCGAAGATGATCCGGAAGGCCGCGCTCACAACCGTCGTGTTGAATTCAAGATCATTCCTGACAAACCGGATGATGCACCGGAATTTGAACCTTACGGCGAAGTTGTAAAACAAGTTAGAACCGGCCCTGGTTTCACCTACGGAGTAAAGAAAGGCGGCAAATAAGCAGCCCCTGAACATAAAAGATAAGGCCCTGCATTAGCAGGGCCTTTTTTATTGCCTCGTAGCAGCGGTCAATGTTCTTTCATCCCGTAGGTGTTTGCCAACGGGCACAAGCTAATGCCGTGAACGGAACGTGCCAATGATAATGCGCACATGGTCTCGTTATCAGCATATGCCATTTGCATCTCGAGGTGACAGAAGGGCAATACAAGCCATTAAAGCGCGGGAAAGCTTCACACAGGGAATGCCTCCAATCAAACTTCAGCCTTCTAAAATCTAAACTTGTTAGTTGCGCTTTTTACTGCCGTAGTTATACTGCCATACCTTAATCACAAAAGGCCATCCCAGTGCCAGGAAGATAATGCCGCGGAAGATGGAATAGTTATAGCCCGTGTAACCGGTGATGAATAACCCGGCTATAATAAAAGTGAACAGCACCACTAAAAACGCCAGTAATTGAGCCCACCAGGCTTCGTACATGGTTTGGCTGCTGATGGATGCCGAGTTGCCACTTTGCTGGTTATATTGGCTTATATAAGTGCTTGCAAAGGTCTTAAACTCCTCGTATTGCTCCAGGTTAACACCCTGGCGCGGCATACGGCAGCTAAGGCTGAATTGCTTCGGCTTGCCCTGGGTCTTAAAACTGCAATAACGGTTGCCCTGGTATTCATCAGCGTAGAAGTTGGTAACGCTGCTGAAGGGTACGGTAAAATCCTCAGGGGTAAACAGGTTCTTGTTGGGAAAGTGCAATTGTAAGCCCTCCGGTGTAATAATCACCTCGGTTTTAGGGGATGACTTAATACCTATGAATATTGGCAAGCCAACCCCAAGCACAACTGTAGTTATACCCACTGCAATTAAACCACCGTCGCCCAGTGCGCGGGCGTTTGTAGCGATCAGAAACACGGCAGGCACCACAATCAAAACCGATAAAAAGGCCACACGCAGCGCCTTACCTGTTTCGTTATAACGCAGGCCGTAGCTTTGCATATTAGTTCATTTGCACGCTGCTAACCCTTTTCTTGATGTTTTCCAGATCGCCTTTAGGGATGGCGGCGATCAGCTTTTGGGTGTATTCGCGCTGCGGGTTGTTATAGATCTCGTCGCTGCTGCCCATTTCTTCAATCTTACCCTTGTTCATTACCACCATACGGTCGCTCATAAACTTAACCACCGAAAGGTCGTGGGAGATGAAAATATAGGTGAATTTGAACTCCTCGCGCAGTTGAATAAGCAGGTTTAATACCTGTGCCTGCACCGATACATCAAGCGCCGAAACCGATTCATCGCAAATGATGAACTTGGGGTTAAGGGCCAAAGCACGGGCAATGCAAATACGCTGGCGTTGTCCACCGCTAAACTCGTGCGGATAGCGGTTAAAATGCTCGGGGCGCATATTTACTTTGCGCAGCAGGTCCACCACCTTATCCTTGCGCTCTTTCTCGCTGCTGTAAATGCCGTGTACGGTCATAGGTTCCATAATGGCATTGCCAATGGTAATACGCGGATTTAACGAGCTATAGGGGTCCTGGAATATGATCTGCATATGCTCGCGCATCTGCTTCATATCCTGGTTATTTAAGTTCAGAATGTCCTTACCATCAAAGTTAATGGAGCCGCCGTGCGCAGGCAGCAAACGCAGCAGGGTACGGCCAAGGGTGGTTTTGCCACAGCCCGATTCGCCTACCAGGCCCAGGGTTTCGCCCTCGTGCACAGTAAAGCTTACATCATCCACCGCCTTTACGTAGTCGGTGGTTTTGCCAAAAAAGTTCTTCGATTTGGGGAACCAGGTTTGCAGGTTCTTAACGTCCAGTATTACGCGGCGGCTAAGTACCTCTTCGCGGCGTTTGTTGGTTTCTGCCTCGCTGATCACCACTGCATTAATGGCGTCCTCTACCGAAGTATGCTTTTCGATGATCTCACCATTCTCTTTCTCCTCCATAAAATCAACTACGGTAGGCAGTTTGCTCAGGCGCTTGCCCAGGGGCGGGCGGCAGGCCAGCAAACTCTTGGTATA
>JBGAIB010000004.1:0-488822 GCA_044225825.1 Chitinophagales bacterium | reverse complement strand
GTTACCGAATATTTCAACCACCGGGCCCTGCTCCACAATCTGCCCTTTATACATTACCAGCACGCGATCTGCTATTTCGGCAATAACACCTAAGTCGTGGGTAATGAACATAATAGAGCTGTCTATCTCACCTTTCAGTTGAGCCATCAGGTCAAGGATGGTCTTCTGCACGGTTACGTCCAGGGCGGTAGTAGGTTCATCGGCAATCAAAATGCCGGGGTTGCAGCTCATGGCCATGGCAATCATTACACGCTGCTTCTGGCCACCCGATAACTGGTGCGGGTAAGCTTTCAACACACGCATAGGGTCGGGCAGGCGAACCTTCTCGAACATGGCCAGGGTAATCTCCTCGGCCTTTTTCTTGTCAACCTTCTGGTGCAGCATAATGGCTTCCACCACCTGATCGCCACAGGTAAACACCGGGTTCAGCGAGGTCATGGGCTCCTGGAAGATCATGGCTATTTCGTTGCCACGGTATTTACGCATCTCTTCTTCGCTGATCTTGGTAAGATCAATCACTTTACCATCCTTGGTATGATACAGAATTTCACCGCTTGCAATACGGCCCGGCGGGTTCGGTATCAGGCGCATTACCGAAAGCGAGGTCACCGACTTACCGGAGCCCGATTCGCCTACAATACCAATGGTTTCGCCACGGTTCAGGGTAAAGGATATATTATTAACGGCCTTCATAATGCCGTCGTCAGTCTTGAATTCGGTTACCAGGTTTTTTACTTCCAGCAATAGTTTGCCTGTGCTCATGTATCAGTCTGTTACTTGCGTAAATTAGAGGGCTAAAAATATCATTTCGCGGCAAATTGTGGTAACGGTGTTATCCATAGTGGAACTACCGTTTAATTGCCCCGTTTTATGGTTTATATAACATGCTTTTCGGCATGGTAGCTGCTGCGTACCATGGGGCCGCTTTCCACGTAACGGAAACCTTTCGCTAGACCTATTTCCTTATACGCAGCAAACTTCTCAGGGGTAATGTAGGCGGCAACAGGCAAATGCTTGCGGGTAGGCTGCAGGTATTGACCCAGGGTTAATATGTCCACTTTGCTGCGGCGCAGGTCGTCCATAGCTTCCAGTATCTCTTCCTCCGTTTCGCCGAGGCCCAGCATCAAACCGCTTTTGGTGCGCTCAATGCCACCTTCTTTCAGGCGTAATAGCACCTCCAGACTGCGCTCGTACTTGGCCTGTATGCGCACTTCGCGGGTCAGGCGTTTAACGGTTTCCAGGTTATGCGACACTACCTCGGGTTTTACATCAATCACCCGCTGCAGGTTCTCCCAATCGCCTTTAAAATCGGGTATCAGGGTTTCCATGGTCACACCCGGATTCAGGCGGCGGATATTGCGGATAGTAGCTGCCCAAATTTTGGAGCCTCCATCGGTTAAATCATCGCGGTCCACCGAGGTAATTACCACGTGTTTAAGGCCCATCAGCTTAACAGATTCTGCTACACGCAGCGGTTCGGTTATATCTACCGTGCCGGGGTTACCGGTGCTTACATTGCAAAACATGCAGGAGCGGGTGCATACATCACCCAATATCATCAGGGTGGCGGTTTTAGCGCCCCAGCATTCGGTTTGGTTCGGGCATTTGCCGCTTTCGCAAATGGTGTGCAGGCGGTGCTGCTCTACATTGTGCTTTACCTCGCTGTATTCCTTGCCGCTGGGCAACTTAATCTTTAACCAATCCGGTTTCGGAACCCGCTTACTTTCATTAACCGCCTCGCTCATACCGCAAACTTAGGTCTTAGTATCGGAACGGCCAAAACCCATCACTAATCCATCGCTTTACCAATTAACCAATCCCCAATTTCCTACCTTCGCACCCGTTTTGGAAAGACTTAGCGCCAGTATCCCTTACGCCGTTCGCCACATGTTGATGAGCACCTTCTTTTTTGCACTGATGAACGTGTGCATTAAGCAGGTGGGCCACATCCCCGAAATGGAGATTGTATTTGTACGCTGTTTTGTTTCCATGCTGCTTTGTTTTGCGGTGCTGTGGCGCGAGGGTGTAGACTGGAAGGGCAGCAACCGCAAGTTGCTCCTGGCCCGTGGTTTCTTCGGCACCATGGCCTTGTATACCTTCTTCATTACCCTGCACAAAATGCCACTTGGCACGGCCGTTACCATTCAATACATATCGCCGGTGTTTACCACCATTATAGCTGTATTCTTCCTAAAGGAAAAAGTAAAGCCCCTGCAATGGCTATTCTTCCTGTTATCGTTTGCAGGTGTGTTGGTGATAAAAGGCTTTGATAACCGCATTGCCCTTACCACGCTGCTCATCGGATTAACCTCTGCGCTGTTCTCTGGCTTTGCCTATAACATGGTGCGCCGCCTAAAGGAGAAAGAACACTACATGGTAGTAGTGCTGCACTTTCAACTGCTGGGCGTTGTTGCAGGTGGGATTGCCTGCCTGTTTACCTGGCAAACACCCAGCGGCCGGGATTGGTTTTACCTGATTGCCATTGGTGTATTAACCCAACTGGGGCAGGTAAACCTTACCAAGGCGCTGCAGGGCGATAAGGTGGCCAATGTTTCTATCCTGAACTACCTGGGTGTGTTGTATGCCCTGTTATTTGGAGCGCTGCTGTTTGGCGAGCATTATACCATGCTGACCTTTGGCGGCATTGCGCTGGTACTGGCAGGTGTATTATTAAACTACTTTTACACCGCCCGCCACGCTAAGGTGGTGGCCGAGGAAGAGTTAACCACCGTGGAAGAATAGCATGGCAACATACCCGCAGGCATTTACCGAACGCTTACAACAGCAGTTAGGGGAGGAGTTCAGCACCTTTCTGAGCACCCTTGATGGCCCTTCGCCCGTTAGTGTGCGCCGCAACCCTTTTAAAGGGAAAAACCTGTTTGATGGTGAAGAGCCTGTTAGCTGGTGCCCGCAGGCTGTGTATCTGAAAGAACGGCCTGTGTTTACATTAGATCCTTTATTGCATGCGGGCTCTTACTACGTGCAGGAGGCCAGCTCGATGTTTGTGGAGCAAGCGTGGCAGCACATGGAAAAAAGCGGTCCGCTGTTGGTGTTGGACCTCTGTGCTGCACCCGGAGGCAAGAGCACCCACTTGTTATCGCTGATGAGTGAGGAGGATGTGCTGGTAAGCAACGAACCTATCCCTAACCGCAACAAAATCCTGCGCGAGAACCTGGTAAAATGGGGCTATGCCAATTACCTGGTAACCCAAAACGAAGCACCGGACTTTGTAAAAACCGGGGTGCAGTTCGATGTAGTATTGATAGATGCGCCCTGCAGTGGCGAAGGACTGTTCCGGAAGGATAAGAATGCCATTGCCGAATGGAGCGAAAAGAACGTGGAGATGTGTGCTGCACGTCAGCACGATATACTGCAGGCTATACGCGATTGTATAAAGCCCGGCGGCTATCTTATTTACAGCACCTGCACCTATGAACCTGCCGAGAATGATGCCCACATAAAGCAATTGATTAACGAGGGCTGGCAACTGCAACTACCGTTCAGCGATGTCACCCATGGACTGGTGTTTACCGGCTACGGTTACCAGTTTTATCCGCATAAGGTAAAAGGTGAGGGCTTTTACCTGAGTTTGTTGCGCAAACCTGTTGACGATTCAATTAGCTCTTCCTTAAAACCGGTAGCACCTTCTAAGGCTGCAAAATACCTCTCGCAATACCTTGCCCAACCACAGCACTTTGTGGAACTGCGCCGGGGCGAAAACTGGTTTGCCCTGCCCTGTACCGTGGCCCCTTATTTTAACCTGTTTGCTACCAAACTGCAGGTAAAGCAAGCCGGCTTGCTGTTAGGAGAGGAGAAGGCCGGCGAACTGTTGCCTGCGCATCAAATTGCCCTGTATAACGGGGTGCGAGCCGACCTGCCTGCCGTAGAACTGGACTACGAAGATGCCATCCGCTATCTGAAGTGTGAAACCATTAAAGCAGAAGGGCCGAAAGGCTGGCACCTGGTGCGCTACAGGGGCACTAACCTGGGCTGGGTAAAACTGCTGCCCAACCGGGTGAATAATTACTACCCCCGCGAATGGCGGATCCTAATGCGCTAAGCTGCGAAATTCGGGATGCCTATTTTTGACACAATCCTGACGCCCCGCAATGCGTTTTCCCATTACATTTGCCGCCGATGAAGAGAACTGCGTGTATTATAGCCACACTGGCCATTTTAGCCCTTGCTTTTAACTCCTGCAAGCAATGCAACAAACCTAATGGTACCGATACCGTTAAAACTGATACCAGCGGCGTGCCCGGCCTGGCAGATGTAACTGCGCAAATACAAAAGGACAGCACCAATCCGCTGTTATGGTATAAACGCGCACAGCTATTCGATGCCAACAGCGATTATAAGAGCGCCGCTACGGATATGTTCATAGCGCTGAAGTTGGACTCATTTAATGGAGAATTCTATCTCTACACCGCCGAATTATTTAAAAAGAGCGGTGATGCCCAGCGTGGTATTTCATTGATGGAAAAAGCCATTTCAACCGACTCATCTAACACCAAATTTTTTGTAAAGGCCGCTGAATTGGCTTACATCGATACAGGCATAGCAGGTAATTACGAGTTATCCCTGCAATACCTCAACCAGGCCATTGCCATCAACCCGCAAAACGCCGACATCTACTTTTTTAAAGGAACTGTTTACAAGGAAAAAGGCGATACGGCAAAAGCTATATCCAGTTTTCAAACAGCTACGGAACTAAACCCCAAATATTACAATGCCTTTGTACAGATAGGCATGTTGTTGCAGGAGAAAAAGGACAAGAATGCCGAGAAGTATTTCGATAATGCCATTAAGGTGAGCGAAAAGCCCGAAGATGCCCTCTATGCGAAAGCTGATATCTTAAAGGAGCAAGGCGTAAAACTCTACGATGCTAACCGCATGGGCGAAGCCACCGATAAACTTAACCAGGCGGTGGATGCCTACAAACGTGTGGTAGAAATCAATTACCGCAACACCGAAGCCTACATGGGTGCTGCCTTCTGCTACTACCAGATGGACTCCGTAGAACGTGCGTATGAATACTACGACAAAGCCCTGAAAACCGCACCCACCTATGCAGGGGCCTATTTCAGTAAGGGCTTATGTGCCGAAGACTTAGGCAAAACCCAGGAAGCCATCATGCTCTACGAAAACTGCCTGAACATCGACCCCAACTTCACCCGCGCAAAAGACCACTTGCGCAAACTCCAAACAGGGGCGCAATAAACGCAGCTACCCTAAACATCCTGCATTTCAGTTCTACGCAACCCCGCTGTCATTTTGAACGCAGCGATAGCGCAGTGAAAAATCCCCTGCCTACAAAAGGCCTATATGCGCATGCCCGCCCGTGCGCAGCCTGCATTTCCCCCCTCTTTGCGTAAGCAGAGAGGGGTCGGGGGTGAGTCCAGACACACTACCAGTTCAAGCGCTGCTCCCCAAATCAACATCCCAAAACCTAAATCATACTTCATCATAAGTATCTGCGTTTATCAGCGTTTCATATGCGCTACCTAGGCTTCAGCCCGTGAAACAGAACAATTCCGCTTATCACACCAAGCCGGACGGCTTCAGCCTCAGGCGCCCCTGCTCACAATACGCTTATATGCGCATGCCCGCCCATGCGCAGCCTGTATTCCCCCCCTCTTTGCGTAGCAGAGAGGGCTGGGGGCGAGTCCTGACACACCACCAGTCCATGCGCTACGCTACATGCCCTAACAAACTGCCGCACCATCATCCTTCTTCGTTCGTCCATGGCCCAATTAACCCCGAAACAAAACCTCTTCGAGTGCAGCCCGTCCGCTTCACGTGAGAGCGTTTGAAAAAGAAGAGTTTCAGAAATAACTAAGAAGCGCTCAATCTTTTTGTTAAAAAAGAAACCAAATAAGAAAAATAAGAACTAAAATACTATCTTTACATCAGCCTAAACGCTCTTTGACTAAAACCGGAAAACAGCCGGCTATTCGTGGCCCTTGTGCAATGGCAACACTACCTGCAGGTCAATTTCCTGCGGGTGGGGCAAGGCATTGCTATGTCCCGTTCGGTCTCACTTTATTTTTTTTGAAATTTGTGCACGCAAAATCAACTGCACAAATCTGCACAAATCGAAAAAGTGCCAAGCGCTAAACCGGGCTTTTGCCCTGTTTTAACACAAAAAACCTCACATAAAAATTTCTTTAACTTGTGCACAGGCATAAAACCTGCACAAGCATGCACAAGCAGTGTTGATAACCTGCCATACCGAACCTGCTTTGCCTTCCCTCTGTTCAACTGATAGAGGGCATTCAGCTTTCAAAGATTCGTGGGCTCCAAATCAACTCAATAAAAAAGGCCACCCGTAGGCAGCCTTTCCAAAGTTTGAACAGTAGCAAACCACTAAGGGAAAATACCCATAGAGTAGTAGCTATCGCGGATTTTGTTGATGGATACGGAGAAGGCCGCTGTACGCAGGTCGGCCAGGTTTTTGCGGCGCTTTTTAAACTCGCGGATATCGCGGTAAGCGTTGATCATGGTATCTTCCAGACCGCTGTTTACCAAATCAATTTCATCGGCGCCGTGTATCAGGGCTTCGATGCGTGCTTTTGGTACCGTTTTGCCCGTAAGGTCTTCTACCAGTTTAATGAAGTTGGTTTGATGTTTTTCTTCGTAGCGTTTTTGCATACGGCCAAAGCGCACATGCGATAAATTCTTCAGCCATTCAAAATACGATACGGTAACACCACCGGCATTGATATAAATGTCAGGAACGATCATTACACCCTTTTTGAGCAGTATTTGCTCGGCAGCAGGAGTTACCGGTCCGTTAGCCGCTTCGGCAATGATCTTGGCCTGAATACGTGCGGCATTGTCTACGGTAATCTGTTTCTCAAGAGCGGCAGGGATCAGGATGTCGCAATTCAGTTCCAGCGCCGATGCACTGTTAGTGATTACCTTACCGTGCGGGTATCCTTTTACTGATTTGTTTGCCTGGCGGTAGTTGTAAAGATCAACCGGGTCGATACCTTTTTCGTTATACACGGCACCATCGCTTTCAGCAATAGCAATAATAATAGCGCCGTATTCGCGGATAATGCGTGCGGTATGGTAACCTACGTTACCAAGGCCCTGAATAATAACGCGCTTGCCATCTAAGCCGGGCGATAGGCCCAGTTTCTTCATATCATCGGCATAAGAGCAAATTTCGTTGAGGGCATAAACTACACCGCGGCCGGTAGCTTCGGTGCGGCCTTTGATACCATTCAGTGATACCGGTTTACCGGTTACACAGCCATAGCCGTCAATTTCGCCGGGGCGCAGGGTCATATAAGTATCCAGTATCCAGGCCATTTCGCGTTCGCCTGTGCCGTAATCGGGTGCAGGCACGTCAATGCCGGGGCCAATGAAGTTTTTCTTCACCAGTTCGCTGGTATAACGGCGGGTAATGTTCTCCAGAATTTCGGGCGAGGTTTGACGCGGCGAAATTTTGATACCGCCTTTAGCACCGCCAAAGGGCACATCTACAATGGCGCACTTATAGGTCATAAGGCTGGCAAGTGCCATTACCTCGTCCTGGTCTACATGTAAACTGTAGCGGATACCGCCCTTGGTAGGCATGCGGTGATGCGAGTGCTGAATACGGTATGCTTCAATAACTTTTACCTGGTTACCGTATTTAACCGGAAAGTTCATTTTGTAAATACTGTTGCAGGCTTTGATTTGGTCCAATAGGCCTTGCGGTGTATCGGTAAACGGTGCTGCTTTGTCAAAGTAATACGAAACGCTGTCGGAGAAACTTAAGTTCTTTAAGTCTGTTTTCCCTTTTTTGTCAGCCATAAAAAATTTTTAGTGAACAATAGCGCGGTTTAGGGTTGCGCGGGAGAACAAATAGAAAAGTTTTTTTCCGATAAAAAAAAATAGAGGGAACAAAGAGGGGCTTAAAGTGTCTGATATTGTGTACTATGGGAAGGCTATACCACAGTAATTAACGCTAATTGGCAGCCGGGCCCGGCAGGGCGCGAATGCGGGATGTGTATAAAATGAAAAACCCGTTGCCGGACACGCCTGCAACAGGTTAATAAAAAGTTTGTAGCCCCAACGCAATTTATAATTACGCTCTAATTTCTTTCTTCGCTTCTGCCTGAGAATAAGTAGGGCACGTATGTTTGTTGCAAGAATAGGTTCCTAAAACAAAACCCACAGCAACTACTGCGATAACTAATTTACTGATAGCCTTCATACCTTATATATTTGAATTTTGAACGCGAATTTATGCTAATTATTTTATCTCCTCAAATGCGGTTAGAAACATGAAAATACACTTTATAGCCATTGGTGGCGCTGTTATGCACAATTTAGCGATTGTTTTACGGCGCAAAGGCAATACGGTTACAGGCAGCGACGACAAAATAAACGACCCCGCTAAAACAAACCTTGAAAAGGAAGGGCTGATGCCTGCTAAAATAGGCTTTGATGCCGCTAACATTACCCCCGATCTGGACGCTGTAATATTGGGCATGCACGCCCGGGTAGATAACCCCGAATTGCTGAAAGCACAGGAACTGGGCATTAAGATTTATTCATTCCCCGAATATATTTATGAAGTATCGAAGAAAAAACTGCGCGTAGTTATAGCAGGCAGCCATGGCAAAACCACTATTACCAGTATGGTAATGCATGTGCTGAAGGAGTGCGGAATGAACTTTGATTATATGGTTGGCGCCAAAGTAAAGGGCTTTGATACCAGCGTAAAACTTACGGAGGACGCACCCATTATTGTGCTGGAAGGCGATGAATACCTGGCATCACCCATCAGCCGCGAGCCCAAGTTTATTTTCTATAAACCACATGCGGCCCTTATAAGCGGTGTAGCCTGGGACCATATTAATGTGTTTCCCGATTATGATGAATACGTGCGGCAGTTTGAGCGGCTGGCGCATACCGTGGAGTTATGGGGTTTTTTGACTTATTACGGACAGGATGAGGAGCTTAAAAAGATCTTTAACCGGTTCGACGGCAAGGTGCGCACACGGCCTTATTACACACACGAATACATACTGCGCAACCATACCACTTACCTGGTTACCGATTTTGGTGAAATACCCCTGAAGGTGTTTGGCGAGCACAACCTGCAGAATATTGCAGGGGCCAAGAATATCTGCAATGAGCTGGAAGTAAGCGATGAAGCTTTTTATAAGGCCATCAGCACCTTTGAAGGAGCGGCGAACCGCCTGCAACTGTTAGGTCAGAATGAGCACACTGTTGTGTATAAGGACTTTGCCCACTCGCCTAGCAAACTGCGTGCTACCGTGCAAGCTGTTAAGCAGCAGTTTAAAGAACGCGAACTGGTAGCGGTAATGGAACTGCACACCTTTAGCAGCCTTAACAGCGATTTTTTAGCGGAGTATGAAGGCACTATGGATGCTGCCGATGTGCCCGTGGTATTTTTAGATAAGGATACGTTTGCGCATAAGGGCATGGAAATGATAGACCCCGGGTATGTAAAGGAATGCTTTGCCAATGCGCAGCTACAGGTGTTTACCGATAAGCAGAGCCTGGAGGCTTACCTTACCCACATGCATTGGAAAAACAAGAGTTTGCTACTGATGAGTAGTGGTAACTTTGCCGGAATGGATTTAGCCGCACTTGCCAATGGCGCGCTGGCTACCTCATAAAACGTTTTAACTTAGAACATGGACCTGTTTACAAACACCGTTGCCAGCATGCCTTTACACTTAAACAAGCCACTGGCCTTTTTTGACCTTGAAACTACCGGCACCGATTATGTGAAGGACCGCATTGTAGAGATTAGCGTGGTACGCATGAATGTGGATGGCAGCCGTATGGTATATACCAAACGCCTGAACCCCGGTATTCCTATACCTATGGAAGCTTCGGCAGTGCATGGTATTTACGATGAGGATGTGGTAACGGCTCCAACGTTCAAGGAAGTGGCCGCCGAATTGTTTGAGTTGATGAACCCCTGCGATTTAGCCGGGTTTAACTCCAACAAGTTTGATATACCATTGTTGCTGGAGGAGTTTATCCGCGCAGGTTACAGCTTTAGTATCGATAACCGTGCACTGGTGGACGTGCACCGTATCTATACCCATTTCGAGAAACGTTCGCTGGAGGCTGCCTACCAGTTTTACTGCAACAAAACGCTGGAGAATGCTCACAGCGCCGAAGCCGATACCATGGCAACGTTGGAGGTGTTAATGGCGCAGTTGGGTAAATACCCTGAGTTGAAACCCGAGATACAGCACCTGCATGACCTTAGCAACGAAGAACGTTTTGTAGACAGCGGCCGCCGCTTTATTTACCTGAACGGTAAGCCTGCGTTTAACTTTGGCAAGCATAAAGGCAAGTATGTGGAAGATGTGCTGCGCACCGACCCAAGTTATTACAACTGGATGCAGGATGGCGACTTTGCCCAACATACCAAGCAAAAACTAAAAGAAATTAGAGAGGGGATGAAGCGGTAGGTAGGTGATTGGTAGCGAGTAATCCAATCACTAAAAAAAAGCTAATGGTTTCGAAAAAGCGGCATGTTCGGTTACATTTGTCGCTCTTATAAATTAAGTACTTGAGCGACAGCGTAGTTATAATACCCACCTATAACGAAATAGGAAACATCGAAAAGATGGTGCGCAAGGTATTCAGCCTGCACCAAAATTTCGACCTGTTGATTATTGACGATGGCTCGCCGGATGGTACAGCCGCCAAAGTGCGCGAACTGCAAAACGAGTTTAAGGATAACCTGTTTTTAATTGAACGACAGGGTAAACTGGGCTTGGGCACAGCCTATATTGCCGGGTTTAAATGGGCTTTAGCACAGCGCTACGACTACATTTTTGAAATGGATTGCGATTTTTCGCATAACCCAGACGATCTTACCCGATTGTATGAAGCCTGTGCCAAACAGGGGTACGATGTAGCTGTTGGTTCAAGGTATGTACCTGGCGGGGGCTTTGTAAACTGGCCTAAGGAGCGTATCCGTTTATCAAAGGGGGCCTCCATTTACGTGAATCTCATAACCTGGATCGGAATCAGGGATCCTACAGCCGGATTTATCTGTTATACTCGTAAGGTGCTGGAAACCATCGATTTAGATAAGATACAATTTGTGGGTTACGCCTTCCAGATCGAAATGAAGTTTGCCGCACGCAGGCTTGGTTTTAAGATTAAGGAGGTGCCAATCATATTCACCGAAAGGGTAGAAGGGGTGAGTAAGATGAGCCGCAGTATCGTTAAGGAAGGCATATTCGGAGTGCTTAAAATACAATGGAATAGCCTGTTTACAACCTACAGTAAACGTGGATAAATAGTAGTGCCATACAACCTGTATGTTGTAACCTTTGGCTGGTGTTCGCGTATGATATAATCGTGAACGTGATAGGAACCATCAGAATTTACCTGCTTACCGCCTTGTTTAGCGCAATAGCGGTTTTTGCTTTTGGTCAAGCCGCACCGGCTGCTACCGGCCCAACGCCTAACGAGGCCTTTAAAATCGCTTTCTCGGCCTATCAGCAAGGTAACTACGACCTTGCCTTGAAGAGCTTTAACCTCGCTATCAGCATCGATCCGGGAAGGAACTATTTTTACTATAACCGTGGTCTTACCTATAAGGCCATTGGTAGTTTAGATAAGGCGGTATCCGACTTTAAACTTGCAAACGATCTTAAACCTACCGCTGAAGCATACTATCAGGTAGGGCTTATACTTTATGAAAAGGGCGATCTGGAAGATGCCCGGGTGGAGTTTGAGAATGCCAAAATGATACGTGAGGATATCGAGAAGATGAACTTTTACCTGGGTATGATCTACTTCCGGAACAACAGGTTTGAAGATGCAGCTACGGCATTTCATGATTATACCGACCACGTGAAGAACAATGCCGACGCTTATTACTACCGTGGTTTATCGGAAGCAAAGGTGGGCAAGTATGCATTGGCTATCGAGAGCTTTAAGTTTGCCATGATGTATAAGAACAACGACTGGAAGTTGTATTACAAGATGTATGAGATATACCTGGCCATGAACGATAAACAGAATGCCTTGTATAGCATATCGATGGTGATAGAAATGGGCGAGAAGAAACCTGAACATTACGAGGAACGCGCACGCCTTTACCTCGATACCGGCAATACCTTCAAATACGAGGAAGACATGAACTCTGCCAAAGAGTTAAAGAACGCCACTGCTAGCGTTAGCAAGGGCTAATGTGCACCTTGCTCTAGTCCATCCTTTATCAAAATTTCGAACTCGTTTAACGCTTCCGTTAATTGCTGAAAAGAATCGATAACGAAGTATTCGTTTTGAATAACATCATTACGAAAGTTGTGATTAATGATTTTGTGCAGGTTAAAGTCGGATTTGGTAGAGGCATTGCCTAGAGCATTGGCAGTTTCGCCTTTACTGGAAATGATTCCGGCACCGTAGATCTTTAGTTCGCCTTTCTCTTGCATTAAACCAAACTCAATAGTAAACCAGTAGAGCCTTTCAATCTGATCGATTACCTGCTGGTTATGTGCATATTGAACCGCCAATTGCCCCAATTGCTGAAAGAAGGCGCAGTAATCGGGGTTGGTAAGCAAGGGTATATGTCCGAATACATCATGAAACATATCGGGTTCTTCGATATAGTCTAGCTGTGCCATGGTGCGCAGCCAGCAGGTGGCAGTAAACTTTTTGGCTCCCAAAAACTGAAAGAAATCGGTTGGAGGGCAAAGTCCTGGCACTGTCAGTATCTGCCAGCCGGTTAGTTGGGCCAGGCGGGTATTGGTTTCTATAAAATCAGGGATTTGGGCGGCTGTAAAGTTTACATCGTCAACTGCTTTTAAAAAGGTACCTGCTGCGTGTTGTTGCAGCGTGCTCATTTGTCGATTAAAAAGTGTTTGCCATACCAGGAAATCTTCGGAGGTGTAGTTGCTATAAATCTGCAAACTTGGTTTGTTGCTCATGTTTACTGCTTTTGGGATAAAAAAAAGAACCGGCCCATTTAGGCCGGTTCCGTTACATATGCTTAAACACATTACTACGCCGACCCCAGTGGGATTGGATAGTAGTAATAGGTGTTGTTATTGTTTATCATCATATCGAATATACTAAATCTGCTTTAAGGATGCAAACATTGCTGCTTATCCATAATGCTTTACTGTTTTAAAATTTTGCGGGTGCTGTTCTTTAATTGCACGAGATACACACCTGCCGGTTGGGTAGTAATGTTAACCGGGTTGCCCGTGTCTTCCACCTTACCACGGGTAATAAGTTGTCCATTACTGTTGTAAATGCTATAGTCCGTACCAATTAATTCGCTGCTTACATTGATGTTAAACTGACCGTTGTTAGGATTGGGGGCAAGGCTCCAGTTAGGCTCGTCGGCTTTTACATTGTTGATCGCCGAAGGGGTGAACACCTTATTGCTATACATACCGTTACCATGTGTTGCCACCACAATGGTTTGGTCGAAGGTGCGGCTGGTGATCATGTTTATTACTACGTTGCCAATAGTGGTAGCTCCTTCTTGTGCCCACACGGTGCTCGTAGCGTTTAACTGTTCGGTGCTGTAAAGGCCGGTGCTGGTGCCTATATAGTATTTAGTTGAAGTGCCATCGTTATAGATATGCCCCCAGGTTACCGATGGGCCATTGCCTGTTCCATCGGGGTGTTCCTCCAGATTGCCACTCACATCCGTCCAGGTTGCGCCGGCATCGTTGCTGTAAAAGATGCTCTTAACACCATAGTTGCTGAAGGTAACCAACAGGTTATTTACGTTTAATCGGTCAACCTCCACACAGCTTACATAAGCATTGGCAGGGAAGTTGGTGCCGCTGATATCTACTTTGGCCGCCAGGTTATTAGAGCGGCAGCTATCGAGGCGATATACACGGCCATTATCGCTACCATAGTAAAGGATGTTGGTATTTGCTTCGCTCATATCCAGGGTGCTGATGGAAGGAGAAGTGAGTGTGGAACCTGTGGCGCTACCTGTAAGTTTAGTCCAGCCCTGGTTGATTGTGTTGTATTCATTGCCGGTCATCGGAATGGCCTGCAGGCTGTCGTTGCGGTAAATAGAGCGGCCGACGTCCAGATACATGCGGTTATCATCCAATGGGTCGAGTATAAAGGGGGCAATAAACAAGTAGGCGTTGCCTGCACCGGTAGGGTCAATACGCGTTAGGTTGTTTACGGTGCCGTTATCGTTGATGTCGAATTTGAAGATTTTACCCGTTTGCCAACTCAGGTAATAGTTGCTGCGGTTGTGTGCTATGGCTGCATAACCGCCATCGCCATAAAACACCTTTGGCCATGGCTTAGTATAATCAATGGTATTGGTAAAGAAGCTGCCATTGTCTTGCAGTCCGCCCACAATCATTTCGCTGTTGGTGTTGCCGGGTTCAATAGCACAGGTGTAAAACTGACCGGTGTTGTAATCGTTGTTCATCAGTTCCCATATGGTTTGGCCGGTAACGATGTTATCGGTTTTCATCAGGCCGCCGTCGTTGCTGCTGTAAGCGCGGTACGGGTTGGAAGGAGAGAAGATCAAGCGGTGCTGATCGGGGTGGTGGTTGGGGTATACATAGTTGCTCAGTTTGCTGCTGTCGCATTGGTAGCCTCCAATCCAGTCGTAAACACCCGATTTAAATCCATCAGTGGCGCGGAAGATATTAGTGCCGCCAAGGTAAACAACGTCCGTATCGGTAGG
This sequence comes from Chitinophagales bacterium, assembly GCA_044225825.1. Classification (GTDB taxonomy): domain Bacteria; phylum Bacteroidota; class Bacteroidia; order Chitinophagales; family LD1; genus Bog-950. The sequence continues at coordinate 474,148 of JBGAIB010000004.1, read as the reverse complement.
CAGAACGGCTATAAAAAGATCGTAGCTGCTTTGTGAGCTAAACTTACGGAAGTCGAAGGTGTAAAAGCCCAGGCAGTGGTCGTCGGGGATATTAGTAGTGCGGTTGCTCCACTGACCGCCTGTGCCAGTTCCGTTGCCGCTCAGGTATTTGTATTTCCAGAGGCTGTGACCGGTAGTACCACTGCCGGGTGTTTGGCCCAAAAAATAAACCTGATTCTCGTCGCCGGGTGCAATGCCGATTTCTATGCGCTCGTAGGAGGATGCAAAACCTGCCGGCGTAATATTGGTCCAGTTGACACCGTCCTCACTCCGCCAAATGCCCTTGCTGGCAGTTTCGTACGAAATGGTGGCATACAGCACACCTGAACTTGTAATAGCTACGTCCGTATAGTCGGAGATTTGTGCCACGGAAGTGTCTAGCCCTAATACCGGAGTCCAGGTGTTGCCGCCGTTTATGCTTCGCCAAATTCCGTTTACTGTAGCTGCATACACTTCATCTTCAGTGGCATTGCTGGCATCGGTAACCAGTTCCCACACAAAGTCCATATCGCGCTTGGTCCCAAGTGTGGTTGGCGTGTTGGACATGGTAGCGGGTAACTGTGCCCAGGAGATTCCCCCATCGGTGCTTTTAAAAATACCATCGCCCGAAAATTGGGAACTGAAACCTGCAGCGTTTACTATACCGTATTGTTCGCCGGTACCGTAATACCACACGTTCGTTTTACCGGGCCGCTTATCCTGCGCCACGCAGGTGACAGAATGTAATTGCTGTGGTTGCGTGCAGCTGGTAAAATGTGCTCCGGCATCGGTGCTACGCCACATACCACCGCTCACCTGCCCTGCCAGAATTGTGTTTTCGTCGGTTATGTCCAATGCAAGTGCACGTGTGCGCCCGCCGAGATTGTATGGTCCGCGGTTTTGCCAGGTGGTGCTCCGGCTTTCATTGTTTTTAGGGAGGGTAGCCGCAAATGCAAGTTCCTTCCGGCGAATGTCGTAAGGTATTTCGTTGGTAAAGGGATTGCGGAAGCGTTTGAAGTTGTATTCGGCGCCTTCCCCTTCTTCATCGTTGGCATATAACTCCTCCGATGGTTGGGTTGAGTAGCCATTATTCAAATACTTTAGTTGTGTAAGGCAGGTTACAACGGCCAGTGAAAACGCGAAAGCAAATAAGGTTATTCTCTTCATGCCAAGCCCGATTATAGGCGGCATGAAAATAGAAATTTAGGCCGGCCAAATGGTTGAAAAGCCCGCAGGCGTGGATAACGCCTGCGGGGCTGGTGTTTCCGCAGATGTAGTGTATCGCTGAGATTTTAGTTCTCGATATATTTATTGCGTAGCTGTTCGTAGGCCTGTACGGCTGCACCATAGGTGGGGTAATTATACATTTCGCTACGGTCGTTATAGCAGAGATCATCTGGTTGGTCATCGCAGGCTGCTATATGGCCGGTATGGATGTTAACCGGCAAGCCGCCCAGGTAAACCATGTAGTTACCACGTGCATCAAACCATAATTTTAGTTCCAGTGCTTTACCCAGGTTGTAGGTTTCCATGATACTCTTTTGCATCTGCTTGTTTTTTATGAATACAAATGAAAGTGGACACTGCGCAATGTATTTGCGTAGTGAAAAATCAAATTGGTTCATTAGTTAATTAACGGGTTGTTGATTGGTGGTTGCAGGGCAAGTGGTTTTTTTATTTTCGTGCGGTTAAACTGAAAATGATGAAACAACTACAACCTTACCTGGAAGCCAATAAAGAACGTTTTTTAAGTGAATTGCTGAACTTGCTGCGGATACCGAGTATTAGCGCCGATGCCAACTACAATGCAGATGTTGCACGTTGTGCAGAGACCGTCAAGAAGAGTCTGTTGGATGCCGGCGTAGATAGTGCAGAAATTTGCGCCACCCCGGGGCACCCGATTGTATATGGTCAGAAAATAATTGACCCGAAATTACCTACGGTATTGGTTTACGGCCACTATGACGTGCAGCCCGCCGACCCATTGGATTTGTGGACATCGCCACCTTTTGATCCTGTGGTAAAGGATGGTAACATCTACGCCCGAGGAGCTTGCGATGATAAGGGCCAGATGTATATGCATGTGAAGGCGTTTGAAATGATGGTTAAGAACAATGCCCTGCCTTGTAATGTGAAGTTTATGATTGAAGGGGAGGAAGAAGTAGGCTCGGTTAACCTGGAGAACTTTGCCAAGGCCAACAGCGCCAAACTGAAGGCGGATGTGGTATTGATTTCGGATACCTCCATGATTTCGAATGAGGACCCGAGTATAACCACCGGTTTACGTGGCTTAAGCTACCTGGAAGTGGAAGTTACAGGCCCCAACCGCGATCTGCACAGTGGCGTTTACGGTGGTGCAGTGGCAAACCCCATAAATATTTTATGCGACATGATTTCTTCGCTGCATGATAAAGACCGCCGGGTGACCATACCGGGATTTTATGATGATGTAGCAGAAGTAAGCAGCGAAGAGCGCGATCAAATGGCCCGCGCACCATTTAGCCTGGACGAATACAAAAAGGATTTAGGTGTTGGTGATGTGTTAGGAGAGAACGGGTATAGCACCCTGGAGCGTGTAAGTATACGACCTACGCTGGATGTAAATGGTATTTGGGGCGGGTATACCGGACAAGGCGCTAAAACCGTATTACCTTCTAAGGCTTATGCTAAAATTTCGATGCGCCTGGTGCCAAATCAAAAAAGCGATAAGATCATGAAGCTTTTTGAAGAGCACTTTATAAAAATTGCTCCTGCTTCAGTAAAGGTAAAAGTAATGCCCCATCATGGCGGTGAAGCAGCAGTTACACCAACCGATTCGATTGCCTATAAAGCGGCCAGCAAAGCCATGGAGCAGACGTTTGGTAAAACACCTATACCCTTGCGTACAGGCGGGAGCATTCCGATTGTAACCATGTTTGAGCACGTTTTGGGCATCAAGTCGGTATTGTTCGGCTTTGGATTGGATAGTGATGCTATCCACTCACCCAATGAGCGCTATGGTTTATTCAACTATTACAAGGGTATTGAAACCATACCGTTCTTCTACCAGTACTTTACCGAAATGAGTAAGTAAGCTATAAAAAGAAAAGCCACCTGCTGAGGTGGCTTTTCTTTTTATGAAGTTTGTCTTAATTAATTCCAATCTATTTCTTCATCATCGCTGATGGCGGAGTTACCATTGCCTTGTACTTCACTGCTACCTGTACTGGATTCAGTGCCATTAGCAGCAGCTGGTGTATGGTTGATATTTTGCGTACTATCATCTACCGGTTCGGAAGCACTTTTTGCAGGACGTTCCGATTCGTAATCGTATTCAGGCATCAAATCGGTTTTGATGTAGTTTACGGTTTCGTTTAATGCTTCAAGAAATTTCTTGAAATCTTCCTTATAAAGGAAAATCTTGTGACTATCGTAACCTTCGCCTTCAAATTTCTTTTTGCTTTCGGTAATGGTCAAAAAGAAATCACCCTGCTTAGTACTCCGCACATCAAAAAAATACGTCCTCCGTTTTCCTGCTCTCAGTTTTTTGCTAAAGTAGCCGCTGTACTTCCCACTGTTGTTGTTATCCACAGTTGTTTGGTTTGGTTGATAGATTGATAAAAATAATCTCCGCTGTTTTACCCAACTAAGATAACATAAAGTTTAACAATTATTGTACCGCAGCCTGTTAAACGTGCTCTTTTTGCTCACTTAACTGCTTTTCATATATGTCTCGATACAGGCCGCCCAACCGGAGTAATTCCTCGTGTGTGCCCTGTTCGGCAATGCGGCCCTGATCGAGCACGAGGATATTATTAAAGTGGATGAGCGAGAAGATACGGTGGGTGATAATAATGGCTGTTTTATTCGACAGTACCGTGTCTAGATTTTGCTGAATTTCCTTTTCTGTGGCGGTATCTACAGCACTCAGGCAGTCGTCGAGCAAGAGTATGTTAGGCTGTTTAATGAGTGCACGGGCAATGCTTATGCGCTGTTTCTGCCCACCTGAAAGGGTGACACCCCGTTCGCCAACCATCGTGTCATAGCCTTCAGGGAAACCTTCAATTTCGCGGCCTATAGAGGCGTAGTGAGCAAACTTGCGGGCGGTGTCCTGATCTACCTTTTCAAGGCCAAAGCCGATATTTTCGGTGATGGTTTCCGAAAACAAAAAGATATCCTGAGGTACAAAACCAATCTGCCGGCGCAGGCCGCGCAGTTTGTATTCGCGTATGTCGTTTCCATCAATCGTAATTCTGCCACCCGATACATCATACATGCGCATAATTAAATCGGCAATGGTGCTTTTCCCGGATCCTGTACGGCCTATGATGGCAATGCGTTCGCCCTTTTTAACCTTAAATGAAACGTCTTTCAAGGCCTTAATACCGGTATCGGGGTATACAAAGGACACATTCTCGAAGGTGAGGTCGCCGTTAATTTCCTTTTCATTACCGTCCACATCCTGCACGGCAGGTTGCTGTTGTAGAAACTGATTAATACGCCTCTGTGAAGCTACTGCGCGCTGTATAAGTGAGGCGGTCCACCCCAGTGAACTTACGGGCCACATCAGCATGTTTACGTAGCTTAAAAACGCGGCCAGCACGCCGGGCGTTATAAAGTGTTTGCCCACGTGTATGCCGCCCAGGTAAATTACTATAATGATACTGATACCGATAAGCAATGACATTACCGGAAAGTAAATGGCATCGAGCCGGGCCATGCGCAATTGCTTGAATTTGTAGGCCTCGCTTTCCTGCTCAAAATGGCCCAACATTTCGTTTTCGCGGGCATAAGCCTGCACTACCCGTATGCCGCTAAATGTTTCCTGGGCATCGGTGGTAAGATCGGATAGTTTAGACTGTATACCGGTACTAGCACTCTCAATCTTTTCATTGAGGTAGTAAATCAAAAACGAAAGGAAAGGCAAGGGGATAAGTACGTAAAAAGTCAGCTCCTTATCCTTGCTAAGCATGGATGAAACCACAAAAATGGTGGTGAAAAGCAGGTTTATGCCATACATGATTGCAGGACCTACATACATCCGCACGCGGCTTACGTCTTCCGTAATACGGTTCATCAAATCACCGGTATTATTGCGGCGATAGAAGGCAAGATCAAGCTGTTGATAATGCTCGTAGATCTCGTTCTTCATATCGTATTCGATAAGACGCGAAACCACGATGATCATTTGCCTCATCAGGAACGTAAAGCCGCCTGCCAACAAGGCGACAAACAGGTATTTGAGAAATAACCAGAATACCTGTAGCGCTAAGCCATTTGAGAGTTTCTCGCCAAGTTGCTGCTGATTTTCGGCAGATTTGAGCGTGTCGGCAATCAAATCAACCGCCTGCCCTGTTATTAATGGGTTAATAACGTTTAGTGCATTAGCGCAAATAACAAACAGCATACCCGCTAGTATGCGCCATTTGTACTTTAAAAAAAATTTGTTGAGGTGAGCCAGCTCTTTCACAAAAGTCCCCTTAAATCGCTTTGTATGTTGCAACAAACATAGAGCTATTTAGGGAGAAAAAATAACCACCGCTTTTTCGAAGGCTTAGACGGGCTTATTGACCTTTAAACGTAGGTTTCCTTTTCTCCAAAAAGGCCGATGTGCCTTCGGTAAAGTCGTTAGTGGCTACACATTTGCCAAAAAGGTCTATTTCGGTATCAAAACCATCAATACCGTCCTTAAAGTGGGCATAAACGCTTTCGATAACCATGGCAATAGCCAAAGGAGCCTGTGCGGTTATTTTGGCAATAACAGCACGGCAGGTATCCAACAGTTCAACCGTTTGTACTACGTCGTTTACCAGTCCCAATTTTTCAGCACAGGTAGCATCAATGGTATCAGCTGTCATCAGCAATTCCAGCGCCTTGCCTTTACCGATGAGTTGGGTGAGGCGTTGAGTACCGCCGTATCCGGGGATAATACCCAGTTTAACTTCAGGCTGGCCGAACTTGGCATTTTCGCTGGCTATCCGGAGGTGACAGGCCATGGCAAGTTCGCAGCCGCCACCGAGTGCGAAACCATTAACGGCAGCAATAACCGGCTTCGGACACATTTCTATTTTATTAAATACTTCGTGGCCCCGGCGGGCTAAGGCTTTTCCCTGGGCTTCATCCAGCCCTTTAAATTCGGTGATATCGGCACCAGCTACAAAGCTTTTAGGGCCTTTACCTGTTATGATTACACCTTTTACTTCCGTATTATCATATACCTCCAGCATAATTTCGCCGAGTTCCTGAATTACTGTTTTGTTAAGCGCGTTCAGTTTGTCTTCGCGGTTAATGGTAATAGTTAAAATGCCTTGAGAAAGGTCGGTTAACAGGGTAGTATAGTTTTTCATGCTGCTTTTAATTGCGGGCGCAAATGTAAGCGCGGAAACGAAACAGCAAAATGATTTTGCGAAGGAGTTACCCCCGTCTACCGGAGTGGATTGTGGGTATTGAAAAAAGCAGTTGTCTCGGGGTTAAAACGAGCGGTGCTGCGTTACCCAGTTGCGGATGTAATCGGCTATTTGAGCAGTAGGAGCTCCGGGAGCGAATAGTTCCCCACAGCCTTGTTCCTTAAGTTGTTGCATATCCTCTTCAGGTATAATACCGCCGCCGGTTAACAATACGTCGTCCAGCCCTTTTTCCTTCATTAATGCCAGTACTTTGGGGAACACCGTCATATGCGCACCACTTAAAATGCTAACGCCAATGGCATCCACATCTTCCTGCAGGGCGGTATTAACTACCATTTCCGGTGTTTGACGGAGACCAGTATAAATTACTTCCATTCCTGCGTCCTTAAGGGCGGTGGCTATAACTTTGGCACCACGGTCGTGACCATCAAGGCCTACTTTGGCAACCAGAATTCGTATAGGGCGAGTGCTCATATGTTACAAATAAAAAGCAAAATGCGGATTCCGGAATGAAAGCCAAGGCTTTTTGTAATCGGAATCCGCATTTACAAGTTTAGGTATGTTGTTTAGAAATCGTCGTCAAGTTCTTTAAACCCGCCGCCAAAATCGTCGTCATCTTCGCTGTAATCGTCAAAGTCTTCGAGGTCTTCGTCGTCGTATTCATCCTTGTTGGCTGCTTTGCGACCTTTGCCTGCCGAACGCTTTTCGATGATATCGTCAAACTCTTCTAACCCTTCCATGGCTTTTAAGTCATCCTCTGAAGGCTCAGCTTCAGGTTCATCCTCTTCGTCCAGGCTTTCGTCTTCCAGTTCTTCCAATTCGTCATCATCATCCTCCTCGTCGTCATTCAAACTACCTTTATTCAATTCCAGATCATCATCCTCTTCTTCCATTTTCTTTTTGCGTGGCATAAGGATTAATTTTTAAGTTGGTTAAACAAATTTGATGCTTACAAAATTAAGTGTTCTTGAAATTACCACAACCCCGCAGCGAAATTTTTTTTCTCCTCATTTTAACACCTACGGACATTGTTTCAACTAAGTTAAACAGTCTCGAAATAATCGAACGATTTTTTTAAGCGTTCTACTGTTTTGTCCTTTCCCAGCAGGGCCATCATATCAAATACCGCCGGCCCCTGCATGGTGCCAGCTAACGCCAGGCGCAACACGGGCATTACTTCGCCTGCCTTAAGGCCATTGGCTGTTAATACTTCCTTAACAGCCGCATCAAGACCTGTAGCCGAAAAATCGGTTGCAGCCTCTACTGCAGCGATCACTTTCTCGAATACCGGACGTTTTTCTTTCGTGTATTTCTTTTTCAGTGTGTCCAGGTCGTAGGTGTGGATGTCTACGAAAAAGTAATAGCCTTGTTCCAGCAGGTCGTTCAAAAATACGGCACGTTCCTTCAGCAAGCGGCAAAAGCCAGTTACATAAGCCGAATCGAAGGGATATCCTTTGGCTTCCACTTGTGGTTTTATTGCCAGCGCCAACTCTTCATCGGCCATGTTTTTCAGGTATTGGTGATTAAACCATTTGGCCTTCTCGAAATCGAAACGGGCACCTGCTTTATGCACCTTTTCCAGAGAAAAGAGTTGAATCATCTCGTCCTTGCTCATTAATTCCTTATCACCACCGGGGTTCCATCCCAGCAGCGCCAGGAAGTTGATAAAAGCACCAGGGAAAAAGCCGCGTTCGCGGTAACCGATAGAGGTTTCCTTACTTTCAGGGTCGGTCCAGTTAAGGGCAAACGAAGGGAAACCAAGACGGTCGCCATCGCGTTTGCTCAGTTTGCCGTTACCATCTGGCTTCAGAATCAGCGAGAGGTGCGCAAATTTGGGCATTACGTTTTCGATTCCAAGGGCACGGTATAACAAAACGTGCAGGGGAGCCGAACTCAGCCATTCTTCGCCACGGATAACATGCGTTACTTCCATCATGTAATCATCGGCTACATTAGCCAGATGATAGGTGGGCATGCCGTCGCTTTTAAACAATACCTTATCATCCAGCTGCGCGGTATTAAAAACTACCCATCCGCGTATTTCATCGTAAAACTTTACCTCCTCATTACGCGGCATTTTAAAACGGATAACGTAAGGGTCACCGCTTTGCAGACGTTTCTCTACCTCGTCGTGCGCCAGCGTAAGCGAGTTTTTCATGTATTGGCGCGTAACCGAATTATAAGCGGGGTTAGGAACACCTTGTGCAGTTAGGTTCTGGCGCATTTGCTCCAATTCTTCGGTAGTATCGAAGGCATAATAAGCATGACCAGCGGCAATCAGTTGATCGGCATACTTACGATACGAAGCTTTCCGCTCACTTTGACGGTAAGGAGCATGCGGGCCCTCGCCAAATCCAACACCTTCGTTTGGTTCAATACCACACCACTTTAAACTTTCAATGATATATTGTTCGGCACCGGGCACATAACGGTTCTGGTCGGTATCCTCGATGCGCAGAATGAAATCGCCACCTAATTGTTTAGCCAATAGATAATTGTACAGGGCTGTACGAATACCGCCCATGTGCAGGGGCCCGGTTGGGCTGGGTGCAAAGCGCACTCTAACTCTTCTTTCCATAACGTGGCGAAAATAAAAATACCTAAGAAACCTTCGGGTTATTGGCGGTAGGTTTTGATTGCCTATTTTTGATGAACCATATGTTGGATGCTTTATTGCTTGTAAAAACCCCTACACTATTAAGTGCTGTTTACCGCGACTGTTTGTGGAAAGTGCCTGAAAAGGAGAAGGTGATTTACCTGACCTTTGATGACGGCCCTATACCAGAAGTAACCCCCGGGATACTGGATGTGCTGCAACAATGGAACGCCATAGCTACCTTTTTTTGCATTGGCAAAAATGCCGTGGCGAATAAGGAAATATTGGCACGCATTGCAAACGAAGGGCACAGCATCGGCAATCATACCTACGATCACCTGAATGGCTGGCTGCAAACCAATACCGCATACTACCAAAATATGGAAGCCTGCAATGAAGCGCTGGGCGAGATGCTGCATTCCAGAGAATCGTTGCCATTATTCAGGCCACCTTATGGTAAACTAAAGCCATCGCAGTATATAAAGCTTAAAAGCCGATACAAGTTGGTTATGTGGGATGTGCTTAGTTTTGATTTTGATTTGAGAATAGGGGAGGAGCAGGTGTTAAAAAATGTAGTAGCCAATACCGAAGCCGGTTCGATAGTAGTGTTTCATGATAGTTTGAAAGCAAAACCCAAGGTGGAATATGCGCTGCCCAGAGTGCTGGAACATTTTACCGCTTTAGGTTACCGCTTTGCCGCGTTATAATTGCAGTATGATATTTGAGTTAGTAGATACCCATTCGCATCTTTATTCGAACCAATTTGGTAACGATATTAAAGCTGTTGTTGGGCGTTGTGTAGAACAGGGCGTGCACAAGGTTTTTTTACCGGCTATTGATGCCGAAAGCCATGAAAACCTGCTGCGGTTGGCAGAAACCGACTTCGGCTTTTCGGAGCAGGAATTCAGATTGTATCCTATGATGGGTCTGCACCCATGTAGTGTTAAAGAAAATTTTGAAGAGGAATTGCAATTGGTTAAACACTATTTTGAAACCGGCCCCCGATTTTATGCGGTTGGAGAAATAGGGCTGGATTATTATTGGGATGTAACCTTTAAACAGCAACAACAACAGGCTTTTGAACGGCAGATTGAACTGGCCATTGAATTAGGGCTACCCATTGTGATTCATAGCAGGAACAGTACACCCGATTGCATAGCGACCGTGCGCAAGTATAATGGTGCCGTTAAGGGCATTTTTCATTGTTTTGGCGGCAGTGCGGCTGAGGCAAAGGAAATTATAGACTTAGGGCTTTATTTAGGTATTGGTGGTGTCGTTAGTTATAAAAACTCCGGTTTACGTGAGGTGCTTACAGCAATTGGCCCTGATAAACTGGTGCTGGAAACGGACGCCCCTTATTTGGCACCGGTACCCCACCGGGGTAAGCGTAATGAATCCTCTTATCTGCATGGCATTGCTCAAACTGTTGCTGATGCAGTTGGTTTATCGCTGGAGCATCTTGCTCAAATTACCAGCAGGAATGCGTATGAGGTGTTTCAACTGGAATCGGTGAAATAATCAGCATCTGTTCGGGTAGAGGGCAAGCACAGGGGTTAGTGAATTCCCTTAATTTGCTACATTCGCTGCCCGTTTATTCAACTAGAGAGGTGTCCGAGTGGTTGAAGGAGCACGCCTGGAAAGTGTGTATACGTGAAAGCGTATCGAGGGTTCGAATCCCTTCCTCTCTGCAAGAGAGATTTTGAAAACAATCCCAAGATCGGCAAACCCGCTCCAGCATTACGTTGTAGCGGGTTTTTGTTTTTAGTATTGCGAAATAGTCCCTTACCCCTCTACAATTTTGGTATTGGCCTCAGCGCTCTTGCGCCTGATTTCGAAATTCTGTATGACGGCTTTATTCATTGAAAGCGCTACATTCCCCAGGGATTATGCAGGCCTAACTTTACACTCCTTTTACATTGTTTTTGTAAACCTGCTTAGGCGAATTGGGTTATCAACACTGCTTGTGCATGCTTGTGCAGGTTTTTTGCTTGTGCACAGGTTAAAGAAAATCTCATATGAGGTGTTTTGCTGTTAAACAGGGCAAAAAGACCGGATAAGACCGGATTTATTGCAGCGCTGCTTTTCCATTTGTGCACATTTGTGCAAGTGATTTTGAAGTGCACAAATCTTAAAAAATTTAAATCGTTACCCTGCGTGCAAGGTGGTGGCATATTCGGTTTCTGAAAACCGAACCCCGGAAAATGAATTGCCAAACATGCTTACGTCCTACAAGGGACGGCGTTACTTACGACAGCTGCCTTCAGGAGTGGCATAGGTATGTCAAGGAACAACTGCTATGCAAAGATATTATAAAAGATCAAAAGTTGCAAATAATGTTTCAATAAATAAAAAAATATCGTTTGCCGTCTTATAGGCAAGATAAATCCGGATTCCATTAAATTGCTCTGAAATTTAAGGTGGTTATTGGTAACTGCTTTCAGATTTTTTAGGGTCGGTTGAGTTAACTGCTGGCGACTGGCAACCTACTGAACAGGTGGTTTATATGTTAACGACAGGCAACAGAAGACCTATCCAAAGGTTTTCCGTTGTTACGCAATTTGCTCAGATTGCCACTGATGCCCGCTTAATTGGGTCCCACACTTTCCCCGAAGTATAGCTTTTTCTTCCCATCCGGTGCCTTCAATTTATGGCATGTTTTTAATGGCCTTGGCACGATTGAAAGCGCATTATGAAATGCATAAGCATCCCTTTTACCGGTCATAACAACCGTCGGAAACGACCAACGGTATACCCATTAGGGTCAATTACTTTTTTACACAAAAATTTATCGTATGACTAAAGTGAAAATAGGCATGGTGGCTATTATATCCACGTTGGCCACCTGGATGTTTGCGGGTTCTTCAACGCTTCAAAATGGACAAACTACACCAACTGACCCAATGGGTTCTACAGGATATACCGGCCATACCGGTCCCACAGGTGGTACCGGGGGTAAAGGTGATGGCCATTGGGGCCATACAGGCAAAACAGGTTCCACGGGGCCCACAGGCCACCACGGCCATACCGGCACCACCGGGTATTCGGGTCCAACAGGTAAACCATAACCAGGGCAGGCCTGGTGACCTGCTCATATTATTTTAATAAATAAAAATTAATAATCATGCAAAAGACAAGCAAAACCGAGAAGGAAACTTCAGATTCCGGCATAACCGGAAGCAATAGCAGCATGGACAGTAGTAGTAAAAAATCAGGAAGTTCTAAAAGCGGCAGTACAGGTAAAACCGGAAGCAGCAAAAAAACTTCAGCCTCCTCTTCGTTAAGTGCAAAAGGTAAAACCAGCGGCACAGGCAGCAATAGCAAGAGCGGTAGCAGCAAGAGTACCGGCCGTTCAGGTACTAACAGCAAGGGTAGTAACGGTTCTGCGGGTTCTAAATCTTCCACCAACAGTGGTAGCCGGGGTAAGAACTCCCAAACGTCCGGAAGCAGCTATGCAGGCGAGCGTGAAAATGACTATCGTTCGGGTAGCAACATGAACCGTAATCAGTATGACAATGACAGCTACGATTCGCGTGAAAGCAAAGGTAGCTATTCGCAAGGTCGTGGTCAATATTCGCAAGGCGGTTATGACAATGGCGGGCGCAACAACATGAATAGACGCGGCGAAAACGATTGGAACAGCGGACAAGGCAACAATCGCGGTGGATATAATCAATATTCCGAGCGGGAGGATTCGCGCGGCCGTGGTGGTTCAAACCGTTCTACTACCAGTCGCAATCAGGATTACGACCAGGACTATAACCAAAATAACCAGGGGGGCTATGGCGGACGCGGCGGATATAATCAGGGAGGTGGCTATAGTGAAGGCGGCTACAACCAAGGTAATGGTTACAATCAGGGTGGTGGCTACAATCAGGGAGGTTATGGCGACCGAAACAGGGGCAACCAGGAGTGGAACGAGAATACCGGCAACCGTGGTGGACGTCAACAATTCCGCGAAGAGGATAATGACTTTGGTTATAACGACCGTGGCGGCTATCAACAACGTGGTGGCCAGGATCAATATAGCCGTGGTGGCAATCAGAACCGTTACAACCAGCAGGAACGTTACAATGATTATGATCAGGACGACCGTATGTGGTATGGCGGTTATGAGGAAGAGCAGGGTGATTTCCGTGGCTCGAACCAGGGAAGGAACAGCAACCGCTATTCCAATAACGAAGATCGCGAACAATACTACGATCAGGAAGAAGGTTATGATGACAATCGCAATATGCGCGAAGACCAAAGTGAAGAAAACGAGGGATCTACCTCGCGCCGCAGCACGGGTAAAACTTCTAACCGCCGGAACACTAAGCGGTAAATAATTTAGCTTGTTACATTTACTTACTTACCCTTTGGCAGAAAAGCCGGAGGGTAGTTTTTTTTATGAGGCCCTAAGTAATCTTCCAAAATTTCGAGAGGTCGCCGGCAAAACCAAACACAGGATCTCGCTCAGGAATGGGTATACTGGCTATGTTGAGATCAGTTTGTGGCCGTTCGCCTGGTTTGCCATAGTTTAGATCAAAGGTGAAACCGTTGGGATATGCGCCTACACACTGCACAGCGTTTTCAGCTTCCAGATTTTTATGTGCTACCCCTGCAGGGATTATCAGGACATCTCCTTTACTGACAACAACACGTACACCCTCTAAACCGCCTAACTGCAGGGTTGTAATTCCTTTGTAAAACCCTAAAACTTCGTGTGTTATACTATGATAATGGTGATAAGTATAAATGCCACGCCTCCAGGCATTTTCCCAATGATTGGCCTTAAAAAGCTGTTGAATAGCACGAGCGGGGAACAGCCAACCGGGTTGTAGTACATTCCGGTAATGTAAGGCAGGTAACCTGCTATTGTTTGGGAAACGTCCATCATCGTACAGCCAATATTGCTGCACTTCGTATTCGCCATTTAGTTGCATAACATGTTCCCCCTGTTAGTTAAACGAAGCGGGCGCACTTTTTGTATGGCGCAGCCCATGGATATAAAATCAAAGGAGATACCGGCCGAAGCGCAAAAGCCCGTGCCTCAAAAGCTGCAGAGCAAAAACCGGTGGTTGGCGCTTTACGGGCTGCTTTTAACTGTATTGATAGCTCTGTTTGTAATGGTTAAGTTTCATGCATTCCCGAAGATGGATGCCCGGTTACCGGCAGCAGAACGTGTTTTACTTAGCGGCCTGATTTCGGTGAGTATTTTGTTTTTGGCCAAGGTGGCAGAAGGCGTAATAATTAAACGGGCACACAGGCTTTCCGTAAGTTACAACCTGGTAAAATTGGTGCATCTTATAGCATTGGCATGTGTGGGACTCGTTATAATTTCTTTTCTTTTTCAAAATTGGTATACCGCTGCGGTTTCGCTGGGATTAATATCGCTATTGGTAGGGTTTGCCCTGCAAACACCTATCAGCAGTTTTATAGGCTGGATCAACTTATTAATAAGAGCGCCTTACCACGTTGGCGATCGCATTCAGGTGGATACCTTTAAAGGCGATGTGGTGGAGATCAGCTACTTTGATACCACCCTTTGGGAGTTTGGTGGCGATTACCTAACCAGCGACATACACAGCGGAAGGTTGATCAGATTCCCCAATAGTTTGATACTACAGGCACCGGTATATAATTACTCGTGGAGGAAATTCCCATATATCTGGAATGAGATCCCTTTTCATGTAGGATATAACAGCGACCTGCATTATGTGACCACTACAATTAAGACAATTGCAAAACAGGAATTATGAGAGGAAATGGAACAACGGATAAGACGTTTTAAAGAGCTTGTAAAACAAACTCCGATAGATGAATTGGATGTTAAAGAATACCCGTATGTAAACATCCGCACCAACAGCAATACATGGATTGAAGTAATTGTAGTATACCTGGCAGAGCCCAAACATGCTACTGAATTACGCAGCCGGCTTATTCAAAAAATACTGACAGCACTAAACGAGCGACCGGAGAAGGTCATGTTTCCCCGTGGTGATGCGCGCTAAAACCTACTCTTTTAATTCCTGCAGGTTTTCGCTATAGGATTTTAAATCGGTATTAGCGGGGCCATTAATCACCTTGCCATCGTACGTAAACCGACTGCCATGGCATGGACAATCCCATGTTTTTTCGTCGTTGTTCCAGCTAACGGTACATTTTAAATGCGTGCATTCTGTGCTAACAATGTGCAGCCGTAAATCTTCATCACGATAGATACCAAGTTGTTCACCTCTTATTTCAGTAATTTTTCCTTCGCCCCGGTTAAGCGAATCCAGTGTAATTTTATCCTTATCGCCGGGTTTTTGTTTGAGATAGGCTAATAAGCCACCAAAAAATTCCTTGAAAAAAGTACCGCTAGCCTTCAGCTTTAAGCGCCAGGGTGAATAGATCTTTTCCCAACTGTTTTGACGCCCAGCTATTAAATCTGTTATCAGCAGACCGGCTATGGTACCATGGGTCATGCCATTGCCGGAGTCGCCTGTAACAATATATATATTGTCACTATCAAATGGGTTGCGCCCTATATAGGCTAACGAATCCATCGGCTCCATTACCTGGCCTGACCACCTGTAAACGGTGTTCAGAATCGGGAAGTGCGTGCGTGCCCACTCTTCTAACAAGGTATAACGATGCTCTTCGGGAATATGCAGATCTTCCGTTAAGCCTGTCGGGTGATCTTCTCCTCCACAAATAAGCAGGTCGTATTCCTGATTATAGGGGTGGCAGCGTACATAATGATAGGGAGGGATATCTGTATTTACCTCTTCGTCGCCTGTATCCCACCATAATGCGGAGGGGAGTGCTTGTTTTTTTACCAATGCTCCGATAACATACGTGCGGTAGGCATATTGCCGTAAATGCATGATGTATTTATTGTTAACCGGCGTATTGGTGGCAATTACAATGTGTGCTGCTTTAACTGTATGGCCGCTTTGTGTTGTTATTCCTTTATCCGCTATTTGAGCGGCATGCGTTTCGGTAAAAATAAGCCCGCCTTTAGCGGTTATTGCTTTCGCTAAACCTACCAGGTATTTCATAGGATGAAACTGGGCCTGCGACGGAAACATAAGCCCTTTACCGGTGTAGTTTTTTAATCCGGGCACATGATCCACCAATGACGTTTCCAAACCTGCCCGTTGAGTTGCCTTTAATTCCTTTTCCAGCTCATCGTCAGGTGCAGTGGGGTGGGCAAACAGATAACCGGGTAATCGTTCAAAATCGCAGGATATACTTTCCTTCTGCACCATTTGTTCTATCCAATCTATAGCAGCTGTGTGGCTGGCGGCAATAAGTTTAGCGTTTGCCGGGCCAAATAAACTTTCCAGCGTATAATAACGATCATCAAGTGCATTTACCAAATGCGCTGTAGTACGGCCGGTTTCTCCACTGCCAATAAATCCATCCTCTATCACTACTACTTTTTTGCCTTCCTGCACCAGATTGTAGGCTATGCTCAATCCGGCAATACCACCGCCCACTATTACTACATCGGTCTCCAGATTTTCTTTTAGTGGTTTAAAAGCTACGGGGCCATGCATGGTATCGGTCCAGAAACTGATGTGGGTACCCGAGGTTAGTTTTGCGTCAACTCCATTTTCAGGCTTCATAAACTATTTTAAATGCTGTGTTAAAAAGCGTGCCAGCGTCGATGGCCTGTTTTAAGCAGGGAATTGCCTTGCCTACGGAATGTTTTTTGCGGCGGGCTTTAAAACACCTACTATGAAAGACGAAAAAAGAGAGGCTAACGAGCAACATGTTACCCGGTTAAAAATGCAATTGGAGGATATTATCGCCCAATTGAAAAACGACATTCCGCGTGTAGATGATCCACGCGTTAAGGTGCTGTTCGAAGTATCGGCGGAAGTATTAGGTGGTGTACGGAAGGCTTTTACTGATTAGCAGGAGCAGAAAGAAGAAGCCTGGCGTTAGTTGATGCAGTCATTTTTAGCGTGGCAACCGGGGCACATTTTTTTTGTGTGGTGCAACTGTATTTTATTATCTGAAAAACTTTAAAAACATGAAAAAGGACAAGCGGAGAAACGAACAACCAGGGGATGTGCGCCCAGGTGAATTTAACAACCAATACGGCGATAACCAGGACTTGAACCAGCCAGAAAATTTTGAAGGCGAGCAAGGCGATGAGCAAATGGTAAACGCAGAAGACCAGGCAGATGAGCAACGCCAGGGAGGACGAAACCGTTCCCGGAGCAGCATGCAGGACCAGCCGGATGAAAACCAGGAAGAAGCTTATGAGGACGAAGAAGGTTTTGAAGACGAAGAAGAAGGAGAGGAGGAAGATGCTTTGGACGGAGCTTCGGGCAAGGGGTTTAAACAAATAGAGGAAGTTGCTAAAAAAGTGATGGCCTATATGAAGGAACACTCGCAGGAGTTTGACAAAAAGACCATTGCCAAGTATGCTGCAGTAGGTGTTTTAATGCTGTATGGTATGCGCAAAAACAGTGTGCTTGGAAGTATGCTTGTTTCTATTGCTGCCGGTATTATCACAAAATACATCCTTGAAAAAACGGTGGATGAAAAAGAACAGGAAAGCGCCCAGGCGGCTTAATGGGCTACCTGCGCAAAAATGCAAAGCCGGAGGATGGAAGTCTTCCGGCTATTGTTTTTATACAAGTTTGTAAAGGGTACAAAAAAATGACGCACACCGGTTAACGATCCCCCCTGGATGCCGGTATGCGCCGAAAAGTTTGCCCTTAGCGGCTATTATTTTTTTAAGGTTTTGTGAAGTGCCTGTGCAGAATCGAGGTGGGCCTGTAAGATGGGCAGAGCGGAGGATGCAAGCGCGCGGATATCGGGATCTTTACCGGACTCAGCTTCTTTTTTGAATTTTTCAATATCCTCTTTATGATCATCCACCATCCTATTGATATAATCCTTATCAAACTCAGCGCCTGTTTTCTTACGCAGGTCATCTACCATAACTTGTTGATCATTAGCTACGGTTTGGGGTAAGGTTACATTTTTAGCAGCGGCAAGTTGTTTTAACTGATCGCCCATTTTAGTATGATCGCGCACCATCATGGCACCAAAGTCTTTTACACCTTTGGTTTTAGCAGCAGTGCCCGCATACGTGCCTAATTCAACCTCCATCATTCCTCCGCTGGCAGCCTCGGTCATAAATTTGGCATCATCCGTACTAACTACATTGCGCGAGGAATCTGCCTGTTCTTCATTGGCCTGATTAGCTTCTTTGACACTGTCGGGCTGTTTGTTGTTACAAGCCATAACTACGGCTCCTGCTACAAGTGCAATTGTCCAAATTCGATAGTTCCTTAACATACCTTTGATTTTGAGGTGGCGGCAGCTAAAAACGTTCCGCAGGCTAAACAGCAGGCGCAGTGTCATCTGAGCAATATTTGAGGTGCATTCTCCGCACTAGAGCTACCTCATCGGTTAATTGAGCATTTTCAGCAACATCTTACGCATTCATCATAACTGGGGATTGCATTCTAATAAGGAACGCTTTTAGCAAGTGATGAGAAAAGCCATGACCGTGAAGAAATTGACCACTTTTGCAGGAAAGAAAACGGTTAATGTAGTAATTGAAACCCCCAAGGGTTGCCGTAATAAATATGCCTATCAGCCCGAAACCGGTTATTACAAACTAACAAAGGTTGTTCCTGCAGGCACCAGTTTCCCCTTCGATTTTGGCTATATACCGGGAACCATGGCAGAAGATGGCGATCCGCTGGATGTGCTGGTGATTGTAGAAACGGAATGTTTTCCCGGTTGCCTGATGGAGTGCCGGATTATAGGGATTCTGGAGGCGTTGCAACAGCAGAAAGGGGAGAAGGAAGAACGCAATGATAGAATTGTTGCTGTTGCTGAAGAATCTATCGATCACTCGGGTTTGGTACACATTAAAGAAATAAACAAAAACTTATTGAACGAGGTAATCAGCTTTTTTGAATACTACAATAAGATGCGCGATAAGCGATTTAAGTTTATAGGTGTTAAAGGGCCAGACAAGGCGCTAAAGCTTATTAAACAACACATGACTAAATAAAAGTCCCTTTATGGATGTGCTTAACGAATTATTTGGTTTGCATGTTGAGACGTTGCAAATGCACCAAATGTGTATAAGGGGTGTTATAGCCTTTTTCGTTGCTCTCTTGTATATCCGCATTGCAGGTGTTCGATCCTTAGGTACACAAAGTGCTTTTGATCAGTTGACCTCCTTGATGCTGGGGGCCATTATGGGGCGTTCGGTGGTTTCTGCACAGCAACCTTTTTTTGGTTCGTTGGTAGCAGTTTTGGTTATTATGCTACTGCATCGGCTGTTAGCCTGGGCTACTTATAAAAGCCATTGGCTTGGGAAGTTGTTTAAAGGTGAAGCTATTCTGTTGATTGAAGAAGGAAAGCCTGTGGAAGTAAACCTTAAGAAGACGCATACTACCAAGGAGGATATTGAAGAAGCCCAACGACTGCGAATGCTTAAGGAAGGCGAAGGTCATATCCAAAAAGCCTACATGGAGCGTTCAGGTGAGATCAGCGTAATTAAGCGCACATTAAAGGACTAGTGCAGTTGGCTATAGCAGGTTGCGAAGAGTAAGCGCATTTTCAATGGCCGCAGTATGTGTTGTATTATTGAAAAACACCCAACACGCATGGCCTTGCTTTTCCCATTTCTTTAATTTGGTTGCATAGTTTTCAAGCGTTTTGGCAGTATAGGACGAATCAAACAATTTGCCCGGGCCATGAAAACGAATGTAAATATCAGGGGCTGTTACAAATTCAGTAAATGGGAAGTGGCCCCCGTTATCGGATATCACAAAGGATATTTTAAATCGCTCCAGTAATGCCATGCTATCTCCGCAAAACCAGGTTTCGTTGCGCGGTTCAAAAGCAAATTTGTATTGGCGATAGCTGCGTAGACGTTCAAAAAAGTCAAGGGCTAAATCGGCATCAAACTTTAGCGTGCCGGGCAGTTGGATAAGTACCGGGCCCATTACAGGTTGCAGCGGCTCGAAAACCGAGAAGAATCTTTCCAGTGGTTCCTCTGCCTCTTTTAGCCGTTTTATATGGGTGAGGAAGCGACTCATTTTGGGACAAAACCTAAACGAGGACGGCACCTCAGCTTTCCAGCGTTCTACGGTTTTAAGAGTTGGTAATTTGTAGAAGCAACCGTTCAACTCGCAACAATCAAAAGTAAGGGTGTATTGCCTTAAGAAATCGGCTGATTTAGCTTTTCCCTCGTAAATAATTCCTTTCCAATTGGGGTAACTAAAGCCGGAAGTACCTATATGAATTTTGTTCGGGTTCATCTTATACTTAGTAACGGAAAAGTGATGTAAGCATGTATAAGGATTGTGCCTGTAGCTGCAGTTAAAGTTTTACGAAACTTGTATATTTGCCGCCCCGCTTCTGTAAAACAAACCAGGAAAGGTGCCAGAGTGGCCGATCGGGGCAGTCTCGAAAACTGTTGTACCAGCAATGGTACCGAGGGTTCGAATCCCTCCCTTTCCGCAAAGGCTAGATTAAATGCAATCTGGCCTTTTTTTATAACTTGTAACGAATAATGCGGAGTTATTTTACCTATATACTCTACTCTTCAAAATACGATCGGTATTATATTGGCCAAACTTCAGATTTTGAAAAGCGCTTAGAACGGCATAATTCCGGCTATGAAAATGCAACTGCACCATTCATTCCTTGGGAAATGGTTTGGTATACTCAAAAATCTACGCGTTCTGAAGCAGTTCAATTAGAGAAAAAGCTTAAAAATTTAAATCGTTTAAGGCTGGAAGGCTTTCTTAAGAAATATCGCAACGAGGGTCGGGACGAAGCGTAGCTTGTCCCGATGCCGACTGAAACGTCGGCATTCGAATCCCTCCCTTTCCGCAAAGAGCCGGATAGTTTGTTTATCCGGCTCTTTCATTATTCACAATAATTATGCAAGGCTATTTTACCTATGTATTATATTCTTCAAAATTCGACAGGTACTATATTGGCCAAACTTCAGATTTTGAAAAGCGCTTAGAACGGCATAATTCCGGCTATGAAAATGCAACTGCACCATTCATTCCTTGGGAAATGGTTTGGTATACTCAAAAGTCTACGCGTTCTGAAGCAGTTCAATTAGAGAGAAAGCTTAAAAATTTAAATCGATTAAGGCTGGAAGGCTTTATTAATAAATATTGCAACGAGGGTCGGGACGAAGCGTAGCTTGTCCCGATGCCGACTGAAACGTCGGCATTCGAATCCCTCCCTTTCCGCAGAAAATAAAAAAGCCCCATGCATTGCTGCAGAGGGCTTTTTTATTTGTTGCAATGTTGTATTTATTCCTTAGTGATTAATAGCTTTTTATTAAGCAAGCCGCTTTCAGTTTTAACCGATACAACCACATAGCCAACCTCCATGTCGTTAATCACATGGCTGTATAAGCTGGAGTTAGTTACATGTCCGGTGCTTAACTGTTGGCCTGGCAGGTTATAAATACCTACAGTACTTTGTAACCATCCAGTTGTTCATCTGCCAGCGCGGTGGCCACAGCATTAAAGCCTATGGTAGTTTTATCTGACAGGCTGTTTACGATGTTCTCCACCAGCATGGTCAATCTCTCTGCATTGTTCTGTTGATGGAATACCTGTTGGTTAGCCAACCGATTTGGGTTATACCAATTGAGCGAAAATAGCCGGCGACTTCCGCCTTCCTATTTAGCGAAAATGCCGCTGGAAAATAAGCAGTTGCAGCTCCCTTATTTTGCTACATTCGCCACTCGTGAAAAGAATTTTATTAGCGACGTTCAGCGTCTTCATATTGCTTACGGGGGTGGCGCAAAAAGCCTTAAAACCCAAGCTATTAGCTGGCCCGGTTGTTGGCTCGGTTACCTCCACCAGTGCCAAAATATGGATTGGTTACCGGGGTAAAGGTCAAAATGCCCTGATACTGGGCGATACTTCCGAAAACCGGATTTACCGTCCTACAGGTTATAGTTACATCACCAACAAAAAAGGCGAGATAGCCTTGACCATGGAGTTTACCGGGTTAAAGCCTGATCACCTGTATAACATCATTATATCTATTGATGGCTGGGGAACGCATGCCCGGTACTCGTTTCGTACCCAAAGCGATACGGTAGTAAAGGATTTCAATTTTCTGCTTGGTTCCTGCAATCTGTTGAATACCGATGTTACTCGTGGATTATTCCCTGGCGGGAGCAACTGGATATTCTACCGCATGCGGAAAAAGCAGGGCGATTTTATGGTTTGGCTAGGCGATAACGTATATTACCTGTGGAAGAAGCAATGCAGCTGTTATGAAAATATGTTCGACCGGCAGATGAAAATACGGAAGGTATACAACCGTAAATACCGCGATTTTTTAGCTGCACAACCTAATTATGCTATCTGGGACGACCACGATTACGGTCCTAACGATTCAGATAAGAACTTTCCTTTAAAGGATTCGGCGTTGGCGGTGTTCAAGGGATTTTGGCCCAATACCTACCCCGAACACCAGAGTTTTAATGGTAATTACTTCAATTTCCGTTACGGAGATGCTGAGTTTTTTATGCTGGATGACCGCTACTACCGCGACCCCGAAGGCGATACTGCAGGGGCATTCTTAGGAGAGGCACAACTGATTTGGCTGAAGAATAAACTATTGCTGAGCGATGCTACCTTTAAGTTTATCTGCATAGGCTCGCAGGTGCTCAACGATACCCATTTTAAGGAATCGTATGCAAAGTATCCGAAGGAGCGTAACGATTTGTTTGATTACATCGCCAACAATAATATTAAAGGGGTGTTGTTTTTAACAGGCGATAAGCACTACAGCGAAATCAGCCGGCGCGACTGGAAAGGCTACACCATGTATGATTTCACCTGTTCGCCTTTAACCGCTCCGCCATTACCTCGCCGTATTTTTGGTGCCTACAAAAACTCCTTCCGTGTAAAGGGGACCGATTACCCACTCAAGAATTTTGGTAAAATATGGGTGAGTGGTCCTGAGGGTGACCGCGTTTTAAAACTGGAAGTATATGGCCGTGGCGGTGGCAAGCGCCGTGAATTTACAATCCGGCAAAGCGAATTACAGCGGAAGTAATAGTTTAGCACGTGCAACTACCCGCTTAACATGTTAGGCTACTACCTTACTATACCTTTTGTTTACCTGCTTTCGTATTTACCTTTTGGGGTATTGTATGCAATAGGCGATGTGGTAGCTGTGTTATTACACCGGGTTATTGGTTATAGAAAGAAATTGATTGTGCAGCATCTGCAACAGGCCTTTCCGGCTAAATCCGGGGAGGAAATAAACGTGCTGGTTCGGCAGTATTACAGGCACCTGGGAGATAGAATTGCGGAAAGTATTAAGTGTACTACGATAAGCCGTAGTGAGTTACTGCGTCGTTGTAAAGTAGAGAACTACGAACTGGTTGAAAGCCTATGCCGGCAAGGGAAAAACGTGGTGGCCGTGTTAGGCCACAGTGGTTCGTGGGAGATGGCCTGCCTGAGTGCCAGTATCTACATCGCAGGGTATAAGAAATATGCTGTTTACACTGCAGCCAGCAATAAGTATTTCAATAACTTTTTAAAGCAAACACGTGGCCGTTTTGGTATGCAGCTAATTTCGATGAAAGAGATGCCGGCTTACCTGCGCTATGGTTTTGGTGGTGTAGCAGTGGGCATGTATCTGGCCGACCAGGGCCACAGCAATCCTCGTCGCGCTTACTGGACGAACTTTTTGAACCGGGAAACGGGTTTTATGACCGGCCCTGCCCGTTTTGCCAAAGCCCACAACGGAGCACTTATTTTTGTAAAAGTAAAACAGCAAAAACGCGGCTATTACAGTATCGAGAACGTGTTGCTGGCCGAGGATGTCCAAAACTGCACTGAGCAGGAGTTAACTGAACGCTTTGTGCGCATGTTAGAAAAGCAGATTCATGAATCACCATCCGATTGGTTGTGGAGCCATAAGCGCTGGAAACACCCGCGGCCTGTATAGTGCTGTGAAATTAGCACCGAACCTTTATTTTAACACCGGAAAAACAAGTACCATGGCTGAATTTAATTGTGCATTTATTAAAGTGAATGACCGGGCTGATAAGCATATCGCCTTAATTGAACTAAACCGCCCTAAAGAGCTGAATGCGCTTAACAGGCAACTAATGGAAGAGATACGCGATACCCTGCGTGTGCTGGATAACGATGAGGAGGTACGCGTAATAATATTGACCGGCGGGCCAAAGGTTTTTGCAGCCGGTGCCGACATAAAGCAAATGGCCAATGCAGGAGCAATTGACATGTTAAACATTGACCAGTTTAGTACCTGGGACCAAATAAAAAAAACAAGAAAGCCAATAATAGCAGCGGTTAGCGGATTTGCCTTAGGTGGCGGATGTGAGCTATCCATGACCTGCGATATGATAATTGCCTCGGACACTGCCCGTTTTGGCCAGCCCGAAATAAAAATTGGTACTATGCCGGGGGCAGGTGGCACCCAGCGCCTGACGCGCGCCATAGGCAAAGTACGTGCAATGGAAATGGTACTAACAGGTAAGTTTATAAGTGCTGAGGAAGCACTTGCCTTTGGACTGGTAAACAAGGTAGTACCGGCTGAGCTGATGCTGGACGAAGCCTTTAACCTGGCAAGGGAAATAGCCCGCCAATCGCCCGTGGCTGTAAAGTTGGCAAAGGAGGCCGTAAATGCCGCCTTTAATACCTCGCTGGACGAGGGTTTGTTGTTCGAACGGAAAAATTTCTATCTTACGTTCGCTTCGCAAGACCAAAAAGAAGGGATGGCCGCATTTGTGGAGAAACGGCCTCCGGTGTTTACGGGCAAGTAAACGAACAAGCGCTATTTAGCCGTGTGAAAACCCTGGCCGCACTATTTTTTTGTTGTATCCTAAAGCTATTACCTGCGCAACAGGTAACTGTTGCTAATATAAATTGCAGCAATGCTACTTATGGCGAGGCGGCCTGTATGGCGGTGCGTTTTGATGTGCAGCTTAAACAAACCTATAACGAGTTACTACAAACCGGTGATAGTGCCGGCTATTTTGTGCTGGAAGTGCGTTTAAAGGATGGTGCCGGTAATTGGTTGTTACCTGCCAAAGGCTACGGCAGTTGTGCTGATACGGCCGGTTACCTGCGGGTAACCGTAAACATGCCGCTAAGCTATGAATCGAAGATTTATGCAGGGCAAACAGTAATGATACCCTATGCCGCCATTGGTTTGGAAGAAGGATTTGTAAAGTTACAACCCGTAGTGCTGGTTACAGACAAGTGGGGGCACCGCCGTTCGGCAGAAACTTCAGGTGCTGTTGTGGATTGCCTGATGCCGTCTAAACTGCATTTAAACCTATCGGTTCGCGAAATATTGGTGGCAGAAACGGATGCCAAAAATCAGACATGGGATTATAAATTACCCAATGCCGAAAATGACGCACCGGAAGTTTGCTGGAGTATTATCCAGGCAAACAAAAAGCTTTGCACTTCGCCTTTTAAGCCGAACGATGTACGCTATACGGATGAGGAAGGGAAGAACGATTATTCCTTTACCATTTCGCGTGGCGATGTGTTTGTATTGCAGGTGCTGGATTACGATCTGAACAGTTACAGTGACAAAATCGGCAGTATGAAGGTGGATATGAATGATATGGAGAAATTCTCGGGCAGCAGTTTCACGTCTAAATTCGGTAAGGTGATTAAAATGGAGTTTGTTATCACCATTTTATAAGGGTGCATAACCGGAGTTTAGCATATTGCCGAAGCCTGCTATATTTGAACCAAACGGAACAAGCTATGGGACGTAAGAAGGATATTAAAAAGCTGAAGAAAAAAATTAAAGGACTGGAAAACAGTTTGGCTGATTATCAGGAACGCACGGAGAAGCACCTGAATGAGTTCGAGAGCCTGCTTACGGAATTCAATTCTAAAATCACTGATTTACTTACGCTGCGCAAGCGTTCGGAAAACGGCGTAGAGCATAAAAAGCCTGTCAAGAAAAAATAAGGGCCATGAAGCCTGACCAATGGTTTTCGGCTTAATAAAACAAGTTGTATTTCCCGATCCTGCACTGGCCGATGACGATGGTTTGCTGGCAGTTGGAGGCGATCTTTCTCTAAAACGTTTAGTAGAGGCTTACAGGTTTGGCATATTTCCCTGGTATGCCAAAGGGGAACCCATTCTATGGCATAGTCCACATCAACGGTTTGTGTTGTTTCCTGCGGAGGTTCATATTTCGCACAGCATGAAAACGGTGTTGCACAGTGGCCGTTTTACCATTACACGTAACAAGGCCTTTGAGGAGGTGATAACCCATTGTTCGAAGGTTAAACGCAATGGACAAAACAGTACCTGGATACATCCTGAAATGATTAAGGCCTATATACGCCTGCATCAGCACGGACATGCACATTCGGTGGAAGTGTGGGACAATGGAGAACTTGCCGGCGGTTTGTATGGTGTACAAGTGGGGCGTGTTTTTTGCGGCGAGAGCATGTTTAGTTTAAAACCGAATGCCTCAAAAGCAGCACTCACTTATTTGTGCAGGTGCGGTGATTACGATTTAATAGACTGCCAAACCCATACGCCTCATCTGGAAAGCATGGGCGCACGTTTCATTCCCCGGTCTGAATTCGAAAAGTATTTACAGCTGAAAAGGTTATAAGTGATAACGGGCGAGCGGTTCGGCCTGCTGGTTGCTGAACTCGCCTTTCCGGTATTTGTAATAAGCCGTAATGGCGATCATGGCCGCATTATCGGTGCAGTATTCAAATTTGGGGATATAGGTTTTTAAGCCATGTTTGGTGCCCAGTTCTTCGAAGCGTTTGCGCAATTTGCTGTTGGCAGAAACACCACCGGCCAGGGCAATTTCCTGCACCCCGGTTTTCTTCACTGCTTTCTCCATCTTCTTGATCAGGATATCAACAATTGTTTTTTGAACTGCGGCGCACAGATGGTTACGATTCTCTTCGATAAAGCCCGGGTTTTTACGGGTTTGGGCCTGAAGAAAATACATGATGGAGGTTTTTACACCGCTGAAACTAAAGTCCAGTTCAGGTATCTGCGGTTCGGGAAAGCTGAAGAGGGTAGGGTCGCCCAGTTGCGCATATTTATCGATCAGCGGTCCGCCGGGGTAAGGCAGTCCTAACAATTTAGCGCCTTTATCAAAAGCTTCGCCTGCGGCATCATCCAGCGTTTCTCCAATCACCTCCATTTCTAAAAAATCCTTAACAAGCACTATTTGGGTATGGCCGCCACTAACCGTTAAACAAAGGAAAGGGAAGGAGGGATGATGATCAATAAAATGGGCCAGTATATGAGCCTGCATATGGTTTACCTCTATCAAAGGTTTATCCAGGGCCAATGCCAGGCCCTTTGCAAAACTCACCCCTACCAGTAGCGAACCTATTAAACCGGGACCCCGTGTAAAGGCTACCGCATCAATTTCGGCAGGGCTTATGCCGGCCTTGCGGATGGCCAGATCGACCACGGGCACAATATTTTGTTGATGTGCGCGTGAAGCTAATTCAGGAACTACACCACCCCATTGTTGATGAACTTCCTGGTTTGCCACAAGGTTGGCAAGAATTTTGGCATCTTTACAGATTGAAGCCGAAGTGTCGTCGCAGGATGATTCGATGGCTAAAATGGTGATACTCACGGTGCAAAAATAACAAAGGTGGTAATGGAGTGGGTAGGAAAGTTTAAAAATTGGTTTTGAAGAAGCGGATTCTAAAAATAGTGTTCTGGATAGTTGCCGTGTTGCTGCTGTTAAGCGGTTTAACGCTTATACTGGTGCGTTTGCCGGCAGTGCAGACTTACCTTGCCCAGAAGGCTACCGCGATACTCAGCAATAAACTAGGTACCAAAGTTACTGTTGAGCGAGTGCGTATTTCCTTTTTTCATGAGGCTGACCTGGTTAACTTTTACATGGAGGACCTGAACCATGATACCCTGATTTGTGCGCACGAGCTACAGGTAACCATAGATGCCTTTGATTTATTCGATAAGCGCTTAACGGTGCATAGCATTGGCCTGGATGAAGGTATAGTATTTATTCACCGCGATAGTACCGGCAAGCATACCAATATTACCGAGGTTTTCGGCAAACTGAAAGGTGATACGATTAAGCCCCAAAAGCCAACACCATTTGCCTGGACATTAGACCTCCGTTACGTAACGGCCTCGGATACACGCTTTCGCTACTGGGACGAAAAGGGGCACCTGGATCTTCATGTTGGGGTTCCTTCCCTGGATGTGGAGTTGAAAAAATTTGATCTGCAAAAGCAGTTGATAGCAGTTAAAACTGCCGCAATTGACCATGCCGATGTAAGCATTGACATTGCTAAGCATATCAGCACTCCTAATACCGACACGGACCATGTGGTGCATTTTATGCCCGGGCAATTGAAGGTTACTTACGATGAGTTGTCGCTTACGAATTCGCATTTCCGTATGGACAATCATCAAACCGATACGATACTGCCTAAGGGAATGGATTTTAAACATCTGGATATTACCGGTATTAACCTGCAGGTAGATAGCGGCCTGGTTGCACGTGACAGTATTTTGGGCCACATTAAAAATATGCAGGCCCAGGATCGTTGCGGTCTTACGGTTAAGCAACTGGTGGCCAATGCCCGGGTATCCATCCATGATATAACGCTCAGCAATCTGCACTTAACCACCCCGCAAAGCGAGGTGAAGAATTATCTGAGTTTGCGCTACGACTACTTTAACGACTTCCGAGACTTTGTGCATGCCGTTACACTGAAAGCTGATTTGAGCGGCACCCATCTGGCCATTAAGGATCTGAATTATTTTGTGCGGAAGCTGGATGCAATAGAGCATAACCACTTTGATGTAACGGGTGTTATAGAAGGCCCGATTAGCCGTTTAAGTGGTAAGCGTATACTGATAAGCACAGGAACGGCCACACAGTTTAAGGGCGATTTTCATAGCAGCGGTTTGCCCAATGCTTTCGAAACTTCGCTGAACCTGCGCGTAGAGCGTTTGAGCACCTCCATGGCTGACCTGCGGAAGATTTATCCCACAGTTAAAATACCTGAGAACCTGAATAGCTTAGGGGTATTATATTACCAGGGTTCATTCGACGGCTTCCTTACTGACTTTGTTTCTACCGGAAAACTGGTAACAGCAATCGGTTATGCTACAACGGATATCAACTTTAAATACGATAAGGAGAAGAATAAGAGCGCATACAGTGGTAAACTGGCCTTGTTTGACTTTGATTTGGGCAAGTTTTTCAGAGCTGAAAACAATCTCGGTAAGGTAACACTGAATACTGAAATTAAAGGAGGAGGATTAACGCTGGAAAGCCTGCGTGCCGATTTGAATGGAACGGTTAACAGCATCGTATTGCGTAATTACAACTACAAGGACATTAAAATTGACGGTCTGGTAAAAAGTAAGTCGTTCAGCGGTAACCTGAAAATACAGGATGAGCACCTGCAGGCAGATTTTGCAGGTGGTATAGACCTGACCAAAACGGTTCCTGAGTTCCGGTTCTCATCGCGTATCTACAAAGCAGAACTGGATAAGCTAAATATAAGCAAAGCAAATATTACAGTTAAGGGAAGGCTGACCTCCGATTTTAGCGGCGATAAGGTCGATAACTTCATCGGCAATATTGGATTGGAGGATGTGCAATTAACCCGTGATGACAGTATACATGCAGCTTTTAACAGCATGCACCTCGATGTTCGGTTGCTTTCTGCCGAAACCAAGAAGCTTCGCCTGATGTCGGATTTTGCAGAAGGAGAGGTGGAAGGCGATTTTACTTTCCGCGATTTACCGGTAGCGCTTTATGCCTTTGCACAAAGCACGTTTACGCGCGATTACCAGGATACGCTAAGCTACGAGGATCAAAACTTTAATGTAGACCTGCGTATTGGGGACCCTGATAACCTGACCCGTATTTTTGCGCCGCAATTTTACTATATCCGCAACTCGCATATCAAAGCTTTTTTCAATAGTAGAAACCATCACATTGATGCCACGGCTACCATTGACGATGTTAAGTTCTCCAATGTGCGGGTAAAATCAACCGATATTTTGGCAGGTGCCGCCAATGGCAGTTTCGATTTCCGTGCCTATGTAGATAAGGTATATACGGGTGATAGTCTGATGCTGGACACGGTAAAAGTAATGGCACAAACCGAAGGCAATCGCGATATTCGATTTGATGTGTTTGCTGCCGATAAGAACCGGAAGAATTACATCGACCTTACTTCGTATTTAACGCCGTTAAAGGGACAAGCAGTAATACGTTTGGATACCAGCGACATTAAACTGGCAAATTACCACTGGCATTTCAACAGTGATAACTCCATTTTTGTGGAAGGGAAGAAGATTATAGCCCGTAACCTGGTGTTCCGCAGCGCGGAGCAAACTATATATGTGAGCAGCTACCTGAAGAACGATACGTCCACGTCGGTTAAGCTAACACTGGACAATACGAGCATTTCGGACTTTACCGGCATATTTACCAGTAAGATAAAAGACCTGCATGGCAATGTAAACGGTGCGCTGGAAATTCAGGATATCTTCTACAAGCCCCAGATTTTTGCCGACTTCGTAGTAGATGAATTTAAACTGGGTAAGGAACTGATTGGTGACGTTAACATCGAATCGAAACTGGATGATTCGCGCAATAAGGTGATGATATTTGCCAGCGTAAAAAGCGCCAACCCCATTGCAGAATTCCGTAACGATATTGAGGCAAAAGGCGTTCTTACATTGGGTTCAACACCTGAGTTGGATGTTGCCATCGAGGCCAAGAGGTTAGGTCTTAACTTCCTTAACTTCAGTTTCTTCAATAAGTTTGTAAAAGATGTAAGCGGATATGCTACGGCCAGTGCAAAACTTAAAGGGCCGCTCAATAAATTGCTGCTTACCGGTAAAGTAAACCTGGTGGAAGATAACGTAACTGTTAGCTTCTTAAATTCACCTTTCCATATCAGTAATCAGCAGGTAACTTTAGATGAACATGGCATTAATTTCGGCGATAATTTTGTGGCTTACGACAGCAAGAAGAACCTCTTAAATGCCAGCGGACGAATCAATCACGAAAGTTTCAAAAAGTGGGAGTTAGCCTGCACAGCATACACCGATAATGCACTGTTCCTAAACACAACGGCTAAGGAAAGCCCTAACTTTTATGGTGTTGCCTATGGAGCCGGCCTGGTTAACTTCTCGGGGTCTATCAACAGCCCGCGTATTGAAGCAACGGCCACCACAAGGCCGGGCACCTACTGTCATTTGCCCATCATCAGCACGTACGAAACCAACAGATATGGCTTTTACCGATTCGTGAATCCTAAGGATTCTACAGTGCGCAATGCGGTAATTCCATTGAAGCTGAATGGAGTAAATTTTGTATTGAACCTGACCGTTACCCCGGATGCCCGCATGGATATTATCCTGGACCCGCTTACCGGTGATATATTAACGGGCTACGGTAACGGCTACCTGAAGATTGAGCTGCCTAAAACAGGCAATATGTCCATAAGGGGGAAATACACCATAGAGCGTGGTGATTACAAGTTTACCCTGCAAACGGTGGTTAAAAAGCCATTTGAGTTTGAGCCGGGCGGCACGGTGGAATTTGACGGCGATGTGTACAAAGCGAAATTAAACCTGACGGCCGCTTATAAGGTGCGGGCCAGTCCGCTGGAACTCATTGACGTTAGTGCGGCGGGCAACACGCAGTTAGCTTCGTTGGCAACTGGTACCGTACCTGTAAAACTGTTGATGAACCTTACCGGGGTGTTAGAAAAGCCGACAATAGGGTTCGATATCCAATTCAGCGATCTGGATCCTACACTACGCTCGTATGTGGAGCAACGCCTGGCCATTATGCGCTTAAACGATGCTGAAATGAATAAACAGGTATTGGGCCTGCTGGTGATGAACCGCTTTTTACCGGAGGGAACCACTACCGGCGGCGCGTTGGCCAATACCAACTACCTGGGAGGCACAGCAGCTACTACGGTTAGCGAATTTCTGACCTCGCAGATTTCCAACTACCTGAGCGAGTTGTTGCAGTTGGGTGGTGTAAAGGATTTGAATGTATACCTGGGTTACAAGCAATACGACCAGGCAACAAGCGGAACAACTACCTCTACCGGTACTCCTTCTGCTTCCAGTTACGATACCCGCCGGCAATTGCAGGTAGCCATTCAACAGCGGTTTTTAAACAACCGTATCACCATTAACGCCGGTGGTAACCTCGATTTCGGTAATAACAATACTGCCGTTGAAAACGGTAATACTGCAAAAAGTGTAATCCCGACAGGCGATTTCCAGATTGAATACGCCCTTACCAAGGATGGACGATGGAAAGCTAAAGCCTTTAACCGAACCAATTACGATTATTACAACTCGCGTAACTATAACCGCACGGGCGTTGGTATAACGTATAGTAAGGAGTTTGATAAACCTTCGGAACTGGCTCCTAAAAAGCACAAGCCTAAGAAGAAAAAACAGGCAGAAGAAGTACCTGCAACCCCGGCACCGGCCACTACTCCAGCCACTGAGACAGAGAAAAATACTCCAAAGAATTAAACCGGTTTGGCGCCTTTTACTATCCTCGGGTTATTGCTGATATCCTTTAGCAATTCGACTCCGGTATATCCATAGTGCTGCAGTAATTCGACTACCTGGGGGCCTTTAGCCGCGTTTATTTCGAAATACAGGCTACCACCGGGCTTTAGGGCATCCATAGCTTTTTGACCTATAAAGCGATAAAAGGCCAGGGTATCGTGTGGAGGGGCAAACAGTGCTATGTGTGGTTCAAACTGCACCACATGCTGCTCCAGCGTAATAGCCTCTTCTAAACCGATATAGGGTGGGTTGCTTACAATAATGTCGTAGTTGGTAGAAGGCAGGTTTTCGTGCAACACATCCAACTTGCTGAACTGGACTTGAGCCTTTAGCCTGCGGTTGTTTTCGCCGGCTACCAGCAGGGCCTCTTCCGATATATCAACCGCACTTACCTGCCAACTGGGGTGTAGTAATTGCAGCGAAATGGCAATACAGCCGGTTCCTGTACCTATGTCAAGCACCTTTAACGGGCCCTTTTTGGAGCGGTAATCATCGCGGATGCGGTAGACTAGTTCTTCGGTTTCCGGGCGGGGTATCAGGGTGTTATAATCAACTTTAAAACGGTGCCCGCAGAAGTAGGCAACGTGCAGGGCATACTGCACAGGCTCGCGGGCAATAAGCCTTGTAAGCACATGCGTTAATATGCGTTGTTGTTCATTTGTTAAAAGCCGGAACCGGTCGAAGGCCAGCTTATTGAAATCTGCCTGTAGTATTTCTTCAAAAACCAGCCTGGTAATGGCATTGGCCTCCCCCTGCCCATAAATAGGCCTTAATTTATCCAGGTAAGTTTTCCGGCCTTCGCCCAAAGTCATAGGGCAAATAAAGCAAACAATTGAAACTAAAAACCCAAACTATACTTTGAGTTTTTGATAAACCTTATTGGTTTTTTAGTAAACCGGTTTGTTCTTTAGGTAATTCTGATTGTAGTTCTGCTAAAGTAATTCACACTTGTGTAAAATCACTTTGGTAATACGTAGTTCAACTTTGCTTTTTTCACATCCGTAAAAACGACTCAACCCAACAGGATATGCTACAACTGAATCTGAAACGGATATTTAAGGCCAGGGGAATTTTTGAACCGTATAAGTTTTTGGTGCAAAGCGGCTTTGTGCCTTTTACAGCGCATAAATACAAGAACGGCAGTGTGGCTCATATGCGAATTGACCACATTGAGAAGCTTTGCGTTCTACTAAACTGTACACCTAACGACCTTTTCGAGTGGGTTCCCAGTGACCTGCTGGAAGACCGTGCGGACCACCCTTTACAGCGTATCCGCAGACGAGAGAAGAAGATAGAAATCAATAAGTTACTGGAGAAATTCAGCCTTGAAAAACTGGAGGAAATACAGGAACTGATTGCAACCCAAAAAGATTAGTTATGCCAAATCCAATCACACGTCCGGCAGCCGGCGAATACCCGGCCTATTATGAGCCTTATATAAGCAAGGTAAGCGGTAATGACCTGTTACCCCTGTTAATAAGCAGCAAACAGGATTTTATGGCCTTTTTAAGCGCTATACCAGCCGATAAGCACAACTATCGGTATGCCGATGACAAATGGTCAGTTAAAGAGGTTTTAGGC
This sequence comes from Chitinophagales bacterium, assembly GCA_044225825.1. Classification (GTDB taxonomy): domain Bacteria; phylum Bacteroidota; class Bacteroidia; order Chitinophagales; family LD1; genus Bog-950. The sequence continues at coordinate 439,991 of JBGAIB010000004.1, read as the reverse complement.
CACCTGATAGATGCCGAACGCATTTTTGCCTACCGGGCGCTGCGCTTTGCCAGAAAGGATAATACGCCACTGGCAGGTTTTGAGGAAAATGACTATGTACCCGAATCGAATGCCGCTAACCGAACCATGCAGGACATGCTGGAAGAGTATAATGTTGTAAGAGATGCCAGCGTTGCACTTTTTAAAAGTTTAACCGGCGAAATGGTACATCGTACAGGCATTGCCAACCAACAGCCCATTACAGTACGTGCCATTGGTTATATACTAGTTGGCCATCAACTGCATCATCAAGGCATTTTAAAGGAGCGCTATCTAGTTTAATCAAACAGGCTCATTTGAGGTCCGCGGTTTTGTGCCTCCAGTGCTTTCCGCTTCTCTTCTTCAAAAAGGCTAAAATCTGTTTCGGGCCATTCGCGGCCCTGCAGGTATTTTGCACGTGCAAGCTTAAATTGACTGCGTATTAACTCGGCAAACTGACCTTCGCCCTTCATACGGCGACCCCAGTTAGAATCATTCAGCTTGCCACCGTGCATGCTTTTTATCTGGTTTAAAACCTTGTTCGCACGGTCGGGCAGGTTTTTGGTTATCCAGTCTTCAAAAATTTTACCGTTATGGCCATTCAGCCGTACAATGGTGTAGTTTACACTTAGGGCCCCGCAGTCTGCTACTTTTTTCACCAGTTCAAAGATCTCTTCGTGGTTAAGCGCTGGTATTATAGGAGCCATGTTCACATTTACGGGTATTCCGGCCCTGGTCAATCGCTCTATAGTCCGCAATACACTATGTGCCGAAGAGGTGCGGGGTTCCATTACACGTTTGAGCTTTTCGTCCAGTGTAGTTAAGCTAAGGGTAACCCCTGCCAGTTTCATTGCAGCCATTTCACTCAGTATATCTATATCCCGTTCTACCAGGCTGTTTTTGGTAATTATGCCTACCGGGTGTTTCAATTCTCTGAATACCTGGAGGCAACCACGGGTAATCTCAAATTTGCGCTCTGCAGGTTGGTAGCAGTCCGTATTACCCGACAGCATTATCGGCTCGCCCTTCCAATTTTTGCTGAGCAGTTTTTCACGCAATAACTGAGGCGCATTCTTTTTAAGCAGAATATTCTCTTCAAATTCGTGGCCGGCACTATAACCCCAATATTCGTGTGTATTACGGGCATAGCAATAAATACAGCCATGTTCACATCCCTGGTAGGTGTTCATACTCCATGCCAGCATAAGGTCAGGGCTATCGACCTTGTTTAAAATGGTTTTCGGAAAAACCTCCAGGTATTTTGTCTTCGGATTTTTAAAAAGCTCTTCCTCCCGTTCTTCCTCGGTAGCCAGATGCTCCACGTCTTTTTCAATGTGGTGCTTTAAAAAACGGTTAGCCGGATCCAATTGCGAACCCCGTCCCTTAATATACATGATCACCTCCTTGTCCTATGCTGTGAAGATAATATAATTAGCAATAAGCTAAAATTATTAGCTTGTTAAAAGTGCATCAAAAAGGAATTAATTATACTTGCGCAAAACCAAACCGACCATGATCAAAAAATTACAACTCATTGTTCCTTTGTTTGCCCTTGCAATTTTGCTTGGCGGCTGTCCGTATTCCAGCGAGGTGGCAATAGATACACCTGCCGTAAAAGTGAGCGAGACCCTGCTTGGCAAATGGGAACCAAAAGATAGTGGCAGCGATAAGATCAATGTTACTAAAAAGGATTCTTACATCTACAGCATCGAGAAAAAGAGCGCCAGTTCAGGTAATACCACCAACTACGAAGGTTTTGTGAGCAAAATAGGGGAGGAGCAATTTCTGAATCTTTCGGAAGTAGGTGGCATGAGCAAGGAGTATTACTTCTTTAAAATTATGTTGAACAAGGAAAACACGAAACTTACCCTGGTTCCGGTTACTGAAAACATCGATGAAAAGTTTAAAACTTCAGCCGAGTTAAAGGCATTTATCGAGAAGTATAAGGGGCTCAGCTTCTTCTTTGGTAAGGACGAAGAGGAATACCACCGTTAAACCAATAACCCTACAATAAAAAGGGCCTGCTACATGGTAGCCGGCCCTTTTTTATTATACCGATGCAGTTTTTACTGCTGGGTGAATATTAGTGGGTGATAACAACCTTTTTAACTGTAGTATGGCTGCCGTCGTTTACACGCACCAGCAGGCACTGGGCCGGTAAAGCATTAAAGTTATGCTGCAGTAAACCGGTAGCTTTTTCGCTGAACAGGGTTTCGCCCAACAGGTTAAATACCTCAACCGTTGCCGTTGTTTTTCCCAGATTAACCACCACGTTATCGCCGTTGGCATAAATGCTGATACCATCGGCTGTGGTATTGGTAATGCCGGTAGTAGTTGCAGTAGTTACAGTTAGCAGTTTGCTGCTGCTGGCCGAACAACCTTCGCTGCCCGTAACCTGCAGTTGTACTGTATAGGTGCCTTCCTGCTGATAGAGGTGTGTAGTACTTGCATCATTTGAAGTAGTTCCGTCACCAAAATTCCAGTTGTAAGTATTGCTGCTAACATTGGTTGTGGTAAAGTCAATTAGCTGGTTTTGCTGTGCTACCACAGTAGATGCGGCAAAAGAGGCATCCGGTGTAACAGGGGCAGTAATCATTATGTTTTTTACCACCTGGTAATTGTTGGCATCGGTAAGCACAAGTGTGTAAACACCGGCAGGTAAACCATTTACCTGTGTTGTTGATTGCAGGGTTCCACCAGCCATAACAACGCCGTTGTTTTCGATACTGTATTGCCAGTTCACACCACCTGGGTTATTAAAGCTAATGCTTCCGTTGTTATTGGCGCAGGTAGCATTGTCTGCTTGAATTTCAACAGCAGGTGTAAAGTGAAGCACAAAACGATCCTGAGCATCGTTTACAGAAGCTGTAAAGGTATAGTTACCGTTGCGCAGGTTATGGAAGGTATTGGTTTTTTTGTCTTCCAAAATCATGTAAACGGTAGGATCAAAAGCCTGCATACCCTGAGCGCTGATACTCATCGTACCATTAACACCTGCCCGTAAACCTACAGGCACTGCGGTGGTTTGGTTTAATGAAGGCAGGGTATTGATACCGTACCAATCAGCCCCACCCATTAATGTATACAACGAAGGACGGCCATTAGCGCCGCGCTTATTGGCATCATAAGCATTATCAAAATTGCTTGTGGCGTTGCTGTTGAAAGCAATGATGGTAGCGTCTTTTGCACCGTTGTAATCCAATTCAAGGGTTAAGGCGTTGTCGTTTTGTTGCAGGAAGAATGCTGTTGAGATGCCTGCAAAACGCTCAATTTGATAGAAAGGGAAATTGCCTGCACCTGCCCCGGTACGGCGTACCATAAAGGCTTGCCCCGGAGCAATAACTGCTGATGAAGCGCCTGCGCCCATCAGGCCGGGTTGCCAGGTTCCACTAAACGGACCTGTTGTAACCCATACCTGCACCTGGTTGCCGTAACCGGCAGCAGTGCGGTCGGTGGTAAGTTGTATAGGCGAGGCATAAGGGTTGCCCACCAGGTTCCAGCCACTTTGTACCGGCTGCCCCTGTAAGGTATTAACCGAAGGATAACCGCTGTTAAAGCCGCTAACGGATAAGTTGCCTGTGTTAGGCACACCGCTAAAGGTGGTGATATCGTTACCATTTAAGTAAGCCGAATAACCACGGCCATTGTCCAATGATCCTGTGCTGCGTATTTTCCAGTTGCCCAGCATACATGCACCGGAAGCTGCATGGCCATCGGTATACTCAAACACACTGCCGTATGGCGAGCTTACATCGCTCTGCGTTTCATCGCAGTTAGCAGCAGGTATTATATAAGCACCATCGGTACCGCTTGCATTAATCTGACTGAATGGTGCGCTGTTAACCGGTGAGGACACAAAGTGTTGATTGCTTCCTGTAACCGGTACAAAACGTTCCACTTTTAAAGTGCCGGTAAAGCTGCCATTGCAAGTAACTGAAGATGCCACGGGACTGTTTATTACCAGGTTCATACCGCCATCGCAAAGGGTAGCGTTGCTATTAGCAGCCGTAGAGGATAGAATAACATCGCCTGCAGGGTTCAACGAGGTGCTAACCATGGCCAATATGTTGCTGATGCGTAGAGTGCCGCCAGCTTGTATATCCAGCACAAACGGTTCCACACCGGCGGTGCCGGAGGTGTTTTTAGGGTCGTATACCAGGGTATCGCACCACAGCGCACCACCAGGCTGAATTTGTAGTTTGCATGTTTTACCTGCTGTTTGGTTGGCACGGGCAAATACATTACCTACACCGGTAACGGTGCCTTTAATGATAAAGGTTCCGGGTAAATCAGTAGCGCTTTGGCCGTTGGTGGCGTCAATTGATAAATCGGCTTTGTTATAGAAGGTCACTGTGCGGCCGGTATTAACAGTTACGTTATACTGCGCGCCGGCTTTATTGTTGTATAAAGCAGTGTTGCTGCCGTTGCTGCTCCAGTCGGCAAAATGCAGGCCCAGGTCCATATCAATCATCAGGCTGGTATTAGTAGCTGTTACGTCTTTGATTAAACGGGCCAGATCGCAGGTTCCGGAACCGGAAATGGTAACATTGGCTGCTTCAGGTTTAAGTGATATTACGTCGGAATTTGAAGGGCCGTTACCAATCTGACCGTCGCATACTACGTTACCGTAAACTTCCAGGTAGCGGGGGCCTGTTGCAGGCGAGTTGATATTGGCATACAGTTGACCACCGGCTTCAACATTCAGGTTTTTAACCTGCTTGCCGCTCACGGTAAATGTAACCACATGTCCGTTGCGGATAAAAGCACTGGTTGTAGTGCTGTTAGGGTGGTCGCCACTGGCACAAGCAACCCAGCCTGTACCATTGAATTTTTCCCAGGTAGTATTGGCATTCCAGTTACCGGAGGTTATTGTGCGGTAATCGCCTGCTACCGGGCAACCGGTGGCACTAAGTGTAATGGTAAAGGCCGAAGACGGTGTGCCTGTTGCCGGTAGATCGGAAGATAGAATGCGAAGTTTGTAGTTACTGCTGCTGGCTGTACTGGCCGGTATGGTTATGTTAATGCTACCTGTTAAGGCTGTACTGTTTAAGGTTCCTATAGTTACCGGCGAAGCAAAAGTGCCTGAAGCATCGCTCATTTGCACGGTAAATACGTTGCCTGCATTAAACACCCCTGTGGCGGTATAATCCACCGTGCCAGAAACCGTGCCTGTGCAGGAAGTAAGCGTATAGGGTGCACCATTGATGGCATCAATTACAATAGTATTCAGCGATGCCAGTGTAAAGTCGGTACTGTTTAGCGATGCACCGGCTGCGCCCCAATTGCTCAGGTTGTGTACGGCAGTTTTATAGGCAGCAAAACTGGTTAAGGTGTTGCGGCCTGCGGTGTATTCGTTATTATCCTGTGCGGGTGAGGCATTTTGAATATTGCCTTCGGTTACGTTTAAGCTTGCAGGCAAACTGCTGATAGCGCCACCCCAGCTCGATTTAAAGATATAACCGTGAATGAAATAAGGACAGGTTGCGCTGCCTTCGTAAATAAAGATATTATCGCCGGCAACGTTATCAATACCATTTACCACCCCTGCTGTGTAGCTGCCATTATCAACGCTGCTGCCTTGTAATACGGTAACGGTTCCGGGTGCTAATATGCTGGCACCATTGGTCCAGGTAAACGTGTTTTCGGTGCTGCTCCAACCGCTGCCACTCCAGTTTCGGTCGGTAATAAAAAATTGAGCGCCTGCAGGGATATTAACCCAGTTTGCGAATTCAATACCATCAGTTCCTGAACTGTTTACGCCCACCACGCTAATATCGCCGGGGTTAAATACAGGAGTATGAACTTCGCCGCTAACAGCGGTGTTAACGGTTGCAGCAATTCCACCGCCGGTATGTGCAATATTGCCTGATTTACTACCAGCAGTAAGGCCCGATTTTAAGCGCGCATATACCGTGGCATTTAATGCTGCCCCGGTGTAGTTTAGTGCGATGCTATTCGAAAAGGTAACGTTATCCGAAGAAACTTCCCAGCCGGTTCCGGTGGCATTTACCGTAACACTGCCCGAAGCAGGCGAGAGGTTAGTGCCGGTAACGGTATAGGATTGGCTGGCAGAGGCTACTGACGTAGTAGCACAAAAGCCTGTAAGGGAGTTGGGTGTAGTGGTAATAGAAGGCGGTGTATCATTGTCACCAATTGAAAAGTTAGCCGAAGCAGGCGACCCCAGTGTTATGCCGGCAGATGGATTGCTGATAGTTACGGTGGCGGTTTCCGTTCCTTCAATGTCTACATCATCAGCTACCTGAACGGTAGCCGTACCAGTGGTGTTTCCGTTAAGAATGGTAATTGTGCCGGTTAGTGCTGGTGAACCTACAAAGTCAGAAGAAGTAATCCCCGTGCCGGTTATGGCATAATCAACCGTTTGGTTTCCGCTTACTGTCGAAGAGGAAGTAACGGTAATGGTAACGGTGTTGGTAGCCGTTTCGGTAGTGCTGGTTGGACTAACACCTACCGATACCGTATTGGCTACGGAAGAAGCTACCGATCCGAATAGTTTAAGATTATCGATACGGAAAGTGCCACCGGCGGAGTTGTTCCAGCCATAGATCCGGAAGGTAACTGAGTTACCGGAAATGATGGTAAAATCAGTGAAATCCCATGGGAATGCAGCTGCTGAAGTTGGAACAGTTGCGTCATCCAGATAGGTTGTGGTAAAATTTCCACCAAAGTTATGGGCTACACGCGAATTCTGGCAGCCGCTGCCACTGCGCTGGCGATCGTAAGTTATCGAAGTAAGCGTTACATCGTATCCGGCGGCAGCCGTTACGGTAAACTCCACGTACTTGGTTAAATCGATAGAAGTTCCCGTTGCTGTAAACGACGAGTTGAACACATTTGCAGTAGCGTTACACGATACAAAAGAGCCGCGCGTAACATCCGAAAGGCTAGCACCGGTAATCGTCATTACGCTATTATCCTGGGTGGGGCAGGCACCAGTACCTGTAAAGGTTCTGGTAAAAAGCTGGGCGTTCAACCGGATGCCGGCAAACAGCAAAAAGCCAATCAACAATAGGGAGTAACTTGTTTTTTTCATGACCATAGCATTTGAGTAGCAAACATCCGGCTTAATAATTAAGTAATTGTTAAGCCCGGTGCCTTCCAGGTTATTAATTGATTTTGTGTTGTTAAATATAAAGACCGAAGTCCTGTGTGTCAACCGGCCGCAAAAGTGGAAACTTTTTAGCACAACACAGTGCTCAAATTTCTGTTTTGATGCACATGTTTTCCCCATTCAGGTCCTTATTTTGGGTGGTTTGGCCCAGTGAATAGTTAGAAAATACCCACCGTATGAATAAAGTTGATTACTGGTGATTGGTAAGTTGCTGATTAGTAGCCTATTGGCTATCAGTTAATGAGTAATTAATTAATGGCATACCGGTTTTTGAAGATTATTGCATCAGGGAGGATGGCTTCCGATACAATGAATATTAAGTGCCCAAAAAAGAAACAAAAATTATTAAAGTGTCGTTTTTTTGAAAATGTACCAAGAACACAGCTGCGGCGTTATTAGGGGGAATGAATGTTGTTAAACGGGTGTTGCGGTGGTTTTTGGCAGGTGTTCTGTTAGTAGTGTTGCTAATGGGCACTGCTGTTATTTATATTGAGTTTAACCAGCAAAAGATATTGGCTTCGATACAGCGCACGTTGGCAGCCAATATTAATGGCAGCCTGCATATCGAGCATATAAGCCTTAGTTTCCTTGGAGATTTCCCCCATTTGTCGTTAACAGCAAAGGGGATCAGTATTCGCGATTCGCTTTACCGAAAGGAAGTATTTAGCGCCAAACGGATTTATTTTCGATTAAATGTGGCCGATCTGCTGCGGTTTAAGATTGGCGGAAACGATATGCTTATTCAGGACGGAAACTTTTTCCTGAAGCGCGATTCAACGGGCTACTTTAACGCAAATATCTTTAGAACGTCCGATAAACCATCATCCGGTGGTTCGGATATAAACTTCGAATTACAGCGTTTTGAAACCAGGGAACTGAAAGTAGTGTTCGACGATTATGGTCGTCAACAGCAGATAAGTGTTTTGGTGCGGAATATGCAAGGGCGGGTAACAAAGGGCGACAACCGATAGCCAGATGTTTCGCCGCGACCGGGGCAGCTTTCTGGTAAACCGCGAAGCAGCAATTGATGCACAACTGGAATTTGATACCCGCCATAACCGGTTTCATATTCTGCCTTCAACGGCCACCATCGACTCGCAGGTGTATCATATTGATGGTACCTTTGAAGTTGCCCGAAAACCCGTGTATTTCGAAATGCGTATTACCCATCCGGGGGTAGATTTTGGCAAGGCCCGGTTGCTGCTTTCGGATACAATCAATTATTACCTGAAAAACATGGAGGTGCTGGATCCTGTGGCAGTGCATGTGTTTATCAGAGGAGAGATAAATCCTCCGCATCCACCTATGGTAGATGTGGGTTTTAAACTTAAAAATGCGCGTATTCGGGCTTATGGGCTAGAACTGACAGAAATGACAGTGGATGGCGTTTTTATGAATCACGTGGATAGTAACCGTTATTATGAGGATGATAACTCCGCGCTGGTTTTTAAGGTGGATACCGTATTGGTGAATGGGGTGCCCGTAAAAGGAGAAGTGCGTGTTACCGATCTGAAAGCGCTGCATTTACGGATGGAAATCGAGTCGCATGCCTTACTTAGCGATTTCAATGCCTTTATACCAAATTCAAAATACCGTTTTACGCATGGTACTGCCGATGCGCGAATCAATTACACCGGCACCTTGTATTATTATCTTGATTCGCTCAGAGGCAATCACGATGATTCGCTGGGCGGTTCGCTTATTGTACATCAGGGAAGGTTTGATTACTTTAAGCGAAACCTGGTGCTGGATAGTTTGGAAGCCGAGATTCTGTTGGGTATTAATACCATGAACTTTAAAAACCTGAGCGGTAATTTAAATGGTAACCCCATTACGCTTAAAGGAAATGTTACTACCCTGCGCCGATTATTTGATGCAGACGAACAGCGCATGAACGGAGTATTTAACCTCCAGGTTCCTAATTTTGACCTTACCGGATTAATCACAGAGAAAGATCTCTCCAATCCTCCTCCGCCATTATCCCAAAAACAGGCGAAAGAAGTGGCTGCGGCAATCGATCAGTTAACCGAGCGTTTAAGTGTGCTTATTAAACTAAACGTTGGGAACTTTAAATTCAGGCAGTTTAAAGCAACCGGCGTAAAGGGAGTAGTTAACCTTTCAGCCAACGGCGCTTACCTGCAACACTTTACCATAAACGCATGCAAGGGCAGCATGGAACTTAACGGAGGTTTAAACACCAGCCGTCCGGTAGATGTGCTGGAATTCAATTCACGGATTAAAAACGTGGATATAAAAACCTTGTTTCAACAAGGGGAGAATTTTAAACAGGAGGCAATTACAGATAGTAACCTGAATGGTTTGTTTAGCGCCGATGTTTATTTCCGGTCGCCACTTACAACTTCCTATCTGCCGGTGCTGGATAGCATGGAGGGTGTATTTGCCTTCTCTTATAGAAACGGGCGGATTAGCAATTTTCAACCACTGATGGATGTAGGCAAAACTATTTTTAAGAAACGCAATTTTGCCGATATACAATTTGCAGAACTGCATGATACCCTGCTTTTGCGCAAAGGGAAACTTTATATCCGCAGAATGGAGATTGCCAGTTCGGTATTCAGGGTTTTTGTGCTGGGTTATTACGCATTTAAAGGCACTACCGATATGGTTATCCAGTTCCCGTTAAATAATCTGCGCAAACAAGAGGCCGATTACAAGCCGGAAAATGTTGGATTGGATGCCCGGTTAGGCGCCCACGTGGTGGTGCGCGTTAGGGGGGAGAACAATAAAACCAAAATTACGCTCGACCCCGCAGCTGTAAAAAAGTTGGAAAAAGAAATGCCTTAGTTTACGTAGCGGCCACTCTTATAAAACACCTTCTTTTCCTTGATGCCGTTTATGCGGTACATGATGTTTAATTCGTGGCTGCCGGTATTGTATTTACGCAGTTCGCCAAAGTCAAAATCGTAGGAGTAGCTAAGAAACAACTGTTTGGTGATATACACCCCCAGTATCACTCCTGCATCGTCGGTGCTGCGATATAAGGCACCTACCGATACACGCTTGTTAATGCTAGCCATAACGTTTAATTCGGCTTGTGTAATAAACACACTGCTACGCACAAATAAGGCCGGCGTAAGGTTAAACTTCTCGCTGATATCCCAACTGTATTTCGCATAGGCAAAGTAGTGGCGCGGTACCTTGTAAGGTGTGGCCGTTTTAGGGCCTTGTTCTAAATGGCTTATTCCCATTCCTGCGGTAAAGTTGTAGCCGGTAAACTCCAGTCCAACGCCCAGGTAAGGGCGGAATTTACTGGTAGGATTGAATATACCGCTTTGATCGCCCGCCTGTTGATAGACCAATTGGTCGCCTTTTACCGACTGGTTTTGAAAACCTATGCTGATGCCTAATGCCAATTTGGCACGGTCGTTCAGTCGTTGGCTATAAGCATAGGATAGCCGCAGCGAAAGGGCGCGTTCCTTTCCCAGCATGTCGTGCATAAATACCAGCCCTACACCACCCCGTATTTTGGGTATGTAGCCATAGGCATCCAGCAATTGCGAACCGGGAGCTTCTTTAAAGCCAACCCATTGCTGCCGTGCCAGTGCACTGATATGTATATCGCGTGTGTTACCTGCAACAGCGGGATTAAACACATTGGTATGATAGACATAATGCGCGAACATGGGGTCGTTTTGTGCTTTGGCAGCAGTAAACAACAGTAGCAACAATGCAGGCAACACGATGTTACGGATGGGGAAATTATTTTTCATACACGTTTTATTGAGATGCGCGTTTTCAAATAAGGGTTAATCGTTTTTTAATACCTGGAAGGTGGTTCGACGGTTCTTTTGGTGCTCTTCCTCGGTTTGTGCATTCTTGATTACCGGTTGGGTAAAGCCAAAACCTTTCCAGGTCAGGCGGCCTGCACTTATACCTTTCGATACCAGGTATTCCACTACTGATTTGGCCCGGTTGTCGGACAAGGTGATGTTATACTCGTATTTTCCCCGTTCATCGGTATGTGAGTTTATCTGCACCATGGCACCGGGGGTATCGTCCAGCAACTTAGCTAACTTATCCAGACTAGGCTTCGATTCTTCACGCAGCGCATAACTATCCAGGTCGTAGTAGATGTCGTCAATTCTGATCTCTTCCTTGGGTATTCTGCGGATTGCGAAATCGTAGTTGTTGCCGGTTGCCTTAGAAAATTCTTTCGAAAACTTCTCGCCCTGCGTGCTTAGTTTCCGCGAATCGCCGAAGTAACCGGGATTGAGCACGTTTATTTTGTAATCGTGGTCGGCGTCCAGATTAAAAAGGTATTCGCCATTGGCATTCGTAACCGTGGTATCGCTGTCTCCGGCCGTGGTAATAATTACAGTGGCACCAGCTATTGGCTGACCGGTTTCCACATCGCTGATACGGCCCTTCACCGTTAAACTAACCGGCGTTACAAAAAAGCTATAGATATCATCTCCACCGGCACCACCGCTGCGATTAGAGCTGTAATAACCACTTTTGCCATCACTATTCATTACTAACAGAAAATCATCGCCGCTGCTATTGAATGGCGCTTTCAGATTTTGTGGTTTGCCGAAGGCGCCTTCGCTATAAATGCTGCTGAAAAGGTCCAGTGCACCATAGCCTGTAAAACCTTCCGATGAGAAATAAAGCACTGAATCGCGCCAGGCCGGAAACATCTCATCAAACTCTGTATTTATCACTGATCCGGCGTTAACGGGCTCGTCCCATTTATCATCGCTTTTGCGCATAAACCAAATGTCCGTTCCACCTTGTCCGCCTTCTATACGGCTAACGAAGTATAGCTTTTTCCCATCAGCACTAATCGCCGGCTGTTCCATATCGGCCTTTTGAACAAAGCTTAGGGAAATTGGTTTAGGGCTGGTCCAATTACCGCTGGCATCGTCCCAACTGGTTTCCATGATGCTGCAAAAGTTGTTCTTGCTTTTGCCGTCGTTACACTTTCCAAAATAGGCTGTTTTGGTTCGTTCGCACCAGGTAAATTCGCCATTATTGAAAGGGCTATTGAGTATTTCAACCGGTTTAGCTTTGGTAAAGGCTTTGTCTTCCTTGATGTAAACGGTTTGATAAATATCCGTAAAGCCTTGGCCGTCGAAACCATAAACTGCTGCTCCTTTTTCCAGCAACCTGCCCGATGTAAATAACAACCTATCCTTAACGGGCACAGCTCCGTAATCGTTGTAAAGGGTGTTTAAACTGCTTTCATTTCTAAAGGTGTAAACCGAGGGTTCGGTAGCTGCTGTTAGAGCAAACTTGCAATTGTTTACCAGGCGGGTAGCCTCCTTATCATTTGGTACCCGTTCCAGAAAGCTTTCAAACTTTTGCTTTGCTTTTTCATAGTTACCCTGCTTTAGGTAAATGGTGCCTTCGTGAAACAGGTAATTGGCGTTGCTGTAGCCTTCTGCCTTTGCCTGCTCATACCACTCCAGGGCTTTATCGTACTGCCCGGTATAACGGTAACTTTCAGCCACTTTAAATTTCAGTTCGGCCACATCGGTTTTCTTATCAGGCTTCTTAAGCACCTTTTGCAATAAGTCAAGAGCCGTTATATAATCGCGGTTGGTAAAAGCCTCATTGGCCAGTTCAAGATTGGTTTGCGCAACGGCATATAAACCGGTAAGGCAAATCATCATAGCTATGGTTATCTTCTTCATCAGTTTGCCCTCCTTTAGTCCTGAATTAATAATACGTTGCCCTTCACCTGCGTATCGCGGTCGGTAATGTTCTTCAGTGTTACGATGTAGTAGTACGTACCGGGCGAGGCTTTGTCGCCGTTATAGGTGCCATCCCAACCATCGTGTCCCCGGTAAAGTTCCTGCCCCCACCGGTTTAGGATAATCAAATCATAGTTTTTCAAGAACACATCATTAGTTCCATCGTTGTTAGGGGTAAAGGCATTAGGGAAGTCAACCACGTGCACAACCCCGTCGGAAGCATAGCTGCTGCAACCGTTGTCTGTAGCTATAACGCTTACTGTGTCCTTATCGCTTAATTTGCTGGAAGCCCATGTGTTATCGCTGCCTGATTGAACCGATACTCCATTCACAAAAAACTCGTAATTACCGTAACCAGCAGGGCTGGCCGTAAAGGTAATGGCCTCACCCGGCAACAGCGTATTGTTATCCTTATCGCTGCTTAAGGTAACCACAGGCAGGGCTTTTACCTCCACCGTAGCCGGCACCCGGCCGCTTAAAGCAGCGCATCCATTGGCATCGCTAACCTGGGCATAAATGGTAGTGCTTTGGCTAAGTGGCCCAGCTGTATACGTGTTACCGGTACCAAGCAAGTTGCCGGCGGTAGCTGCATCGAACCAACTGACGACAGCATTTCCCGGTGTTGGCGTGGCACCAAGAGTAGCCGTACTGCCAAAACAAACCGTATCCCCGCCTGCGGCAATGGTAACCGTAGGGGCTTGCAATACAACCACTGTAACCGGTACCCGTCCATTGCTGTAGATACAACCAAACTGGTTACTTACTTCCAGGTAATAAGTGGTGGTAGAAGAAGGATTAACCGTAAGTGGGTTGGTGCCAACGATATTGCCGGCCGGCGCAGCGTCGTAATAGGTATAGGAAATAGTTCCGCCTGCAGAACCTGAAGCGGTGATGGTAGTTTGCTGACCCTGGCAGATGGTATCGTTTTGCAATGTAATGGTCGGTTGGGTAGGATTAGGGTGAACGTTTACCTGCAGCGTAGCTGCCTGCGAACTACCACAATTGTTGCCGGCCGTAACGCTGAGCGTGTGGGTGCCTGGTGTAGTCCAATCTACGGTTACAGTTGTAGTTCCCTGACCGGAGGCAATAGTGCCGCCTGAACCTAACTGCCAGGTATAGGTAGTAGCGTTTGGTATACTACTGATGGTATAAGTTTCGGTGCCGGGGCATACACCCGTATCGCCCTGTACAAAGCTCGACATTACCGGGGCCGGTGGCAACACGCTTACGTTAAGGGTGGTAAAGGCACTGGTACCGCAATCGTTTCCGGCACTCACCGAAATGGTGTAGGTGCCCGGGGTTGCTGCCCAGAGGATATCGGCAGCATTGGTGCCTTGTCCGCTTATAAGCGTACCTCCATTACTGATATTCCAGGTATAAGTGGTAGCATTAGGTACAGCTGCTACGGCATAGGAGGCCGTATCGCTACCGCAGGTGGTAATGTTACCTGCAATGGTGCCAGGAGCAACGGGTGCGCCAGGTTTCACCGTAACTGCAACGGTTGATGCCTGGCTGTTGCTGCAGGAGCCTGTAACGATAACGGATACTGTATAAGGTCCTCCGGCTTGTGTCCAGTTTACGGTAATGCTATTAGTGCCGCTTCCGGCAGTAATGGTGCCACCATTGCTCACGGTCCAGTTATAACCGGTGGCTCCACTCACGGTGGCAATGCTATAGCTTTCATTGCCGGGACAAACCGCTGTATCGCCGGTTATAGCACCCGCCACTGGGGCGCTGCCGTTTTGTACGGTTACATTAAGGGTGGCGGGAACACTACTGCCGCAGGTATTTTGTGCGCTTACCGATAGTGTATAAGGGCCACCTGTTGAAGTCCAGTTGATGTCAATTGCGTTTGTACCCTGGCCGCTTGCAATGGTGCCACCACCGCTTAGGGTCCAGGTGTAACCGGTAGCCCCGCTAACGGCAGGTAGGCTATAGCTACCGGTGCCGGGACAAGGATTGTTGTTGCCTGTAATTGCACCTAAATTTAATGGCACGGTATCTACCACTGTTACGCTATAAGAAGCTGTTGTTGAATTACCGCAAACGTTCGTAGCTGTAACAGTAACAGGAAAAGTGCCTGCAACTGCCGGCCAGTTGATGTTGATACTTGCACTGCCCTGTCCGCCGGTAATGGTACCTGGGGTGCCAACGGTCCAGGCATAAGAGGTTGAGCCTGTAGCTGTGCCTACCGTATAGGTGCCTGCACCATGGCAGATTGGGGATGGGCCTGCAATGGCGCCAAGATTAGTGGGGGCAGCGCTGGTAACCTGCACCGTTAGTACGGCATTAGTACTGCTGCCGCAATTGTTAGTGGCGGAAACTGAAACTGTATAAGTGCCTGCAGTGGTCCAGTTAATGGTAGCACTGTTCGTGCCCTGCCCGTTGCTTATACTTCCGCCTCCCGAAATTGCCCATGTATAACTTGTGGCGTTTGCTACCGGGGTAATGGTGTAAACCTCGTTACCGGTACATACACTGGTATCGCCCGCAATTGAACCGGTGGTAACAGGAGCCGGTGGAGCAACGGTTACGGCAGTGCTGTTACCTGCGCTGCCGCATGCATTAGAGGCCGTAACTGATACGGTATATGGCCCTCCGCTGCTTGTCCAGTTTATGGTAATGGTGGTAGTGCCTTGCCCACCGGTTATGGTGCCGCCAGCGCTAACACTCCAACTATAGGAGGTTGCATTGGCTACGTTGTTAATGCTGTAGGTTTGACTGCCGGGGCATGGATTCGTGGAACCGGTTATGGCGCCTACCGCTGCAGGTGGTCCATTTTGAACGGTAACAGGTAATGTGTTAGACGTACTGCCGCAGCTGTTTGTCGCGGTTATTGATACGTTGTAAGGACCACCTGCGGCAGTCCAGTTGATAGTAGCGCTCGTTGTGCCTTGGCCGCCTGTTATTGTGCCACCTGCAGAAACAGCCCAGGTATAGGAGGTAGCCCCTGCTACTGCATTTATGCTGTAGGTCTGCGATCCGGGACAGGGATTCGTGGTACCTGTAACTGAGCCAACTGCTGCCGGTGGTCCGGGCTGTACGTTTACCGAAAGTGTATTGGAGGTAGTACCACAACTGTTTGTGGCTACAACCGAAACCGTATAAGGGCCACCGGAAGTGGTCCAGTTTATGGTAGCACTGGTGCTACCTTGCCCACCGGTTATAGTGCCCCCACCAGAGACTGACCATGTATAAGATGTGGCATTGGCTACGTTAGCTATACTATAAGTTTGACTTCCGGGACAGGGGTTATTGCTGCCCGAAATGGCACCTACTGCTGCCGGTGGACCGTTCTGAACAGTAACACTTGTTGTAGAACTAGTGTTACCGCAGGAATTGCTTGCAGTAACCGAAACCGTATAGGGGCCGCCGGCTGTTGTCCAGTTGATGGTAACAGCTGTGCTTCCCTGCCCGCCGGTTATACTTCCACCACCCGAAACTGACCAGGTATACGAAGATGCTCCGCTAACGCTGCCAATGCTGTATGTTTGGCTACCGGGGCAAGGCGAAGTGGCGCCGGTAATGCTGCCAACCGCTGCCGGCGGGTTATTAACCGTAACGGTAACCGAACCCCGTGCAAGGCTTATACAGCCTGCAATAGAATTGCTTTCCGCTTCCACATAGTAAGTGGTGGTAGAAGTGGGGGATACACTCAGCGGAGCGGTACCAAGTAGGGTGCCACCTGTAGCAGCGGTATAAACTTTGTAAGTTACTCCTGTTCCTGAGCCACTGCCCGTTATGGATGTGCTTTGGCCCGAACAAATTGGATTGGGTGATGCCGAAGCCGTTGGAGTGGCCGGGTTGTTACACTGCACGGTAATACAATCAACCACTTTGGTAGGGGAGAGGTTGGCAACTACAACAGAAATAGAGGAAGTAGTGGCGCTACTTAATTCGGATGGTGTAACTGCTGAAAAGGAAGGAGCGTAGCTTGCCTTGCTGGGGCTTACTGTAGCCGATTCGCAGTTGGTGTTGTTCATTACACCACTTTTATCACACTTAGCAACATGGTAATTAAAGCCGGTTACCTGTTGGGCAGTCATAATCATAATGTAGCCCGAATCGGAAACCTGGGTACCCTCAGGCAAAATGGAGGATAGGCCGGAGTTGAACGTCCTTGCAAAGCTAACGTTACCGTTAGCCGGACTTACCTTCATAACAAAGGAGTTAAAGGCAAAGGAAAGCGGTACAATATCGGAACCAATAAAACCATAATTGCCATCGTTGGTAACAAAACCGTTATAAGCTGTGGCTACCGATAAAAGACCAGGGAAGGTGTAAGAATAGCCACCGTTCGAAGTGCCGCTGGAACTTATCTTTTCGTAAAACATTTTGCTGTTATCATCACCGCTGGCCATTACCTCGGATGCGCTAAGCGAAACCAGGGCGTTTACGCTTTGGCTGCTACTGCTGCTGCCCCATTTTTTCATCCATTGCAGGTTACCGTTCAGGTCGGTTTTCAGTACCACCGCATCAGTGCCGTCATCATCTACCACACTCTGGCTGGCTGAGCCTCCGAATATGTAACCGTCGGATACTTCGGCCACATCGTTCAACACATGGTCGTTAACATAAGCCGTTGTATAAAAGAATACCTTAGACCATTGAAAGGTGCCGGAACTATTCACTTTCAAGCAGAAGAAGTTTGCCGAATCCTGTTTGGTAGAAGAAGGAGGTGTAGCGCCATGCACATAACCGGCCACTACAAAACCTCCATCACTGGTAGGTAGCACACGGCTGCTGTATTCGTTGGTTCCCGAAGTGATATGATAGCGGTTGCTCCAGGTAACTGCACCATTTGCATCCAGGCGCATCAACATTACGCCGCTACCGGTGGAACCTGCTGTTATATACCCTCCGCCCGAAACGTTTTTGATATCCCAGATATCAGTGGCCACTGAGCCACCGGAATAACCCTTGCTCCATATCACGTTACCCAGGCTATCTATTTGAGTAACATTGCCGTATAAGGGAATGAAGTTGGCATTGGTGCCCGCAAAAACATAATTACCCGCCGGATTTTGGATGATATATCCCGGAATATCAAGGTTGGCAATATCGTAGCTTATGCGGAAGGAGGTTTGCTGAGCTGCCAGTTGCAGGGTGAGGAATGCAAAAAGCAAGGCAAATGAGTACTTAAATCTCATTAGGTCAGGGGTTTGAAGGTAAATTTATAGGAATTGGATTGTCAAAAAAGTTTTTTTATTCACGGTTCTTAATTGTCACAGCAGTTAAGTTATAACACCCACAACTTATGGATCTGATTGAAATTGTCGCTTGTTTAGCAATCGCGCTGCTAATACTTAGCTACCAGCTGTTTTTTAACCGTGACCCGGAAGGTTTTGGGAAATACAGAAAGCGCAGTTTTTTAGAACGCACCTTTGGGCGGTAGTTCGGCTTCCTATAGCAGTACCGACCCCAATAGGTCAGGATACATGTTTCTGTTTTAATTTCTCTTTGTCTTATTGAAAGATTTTACCGCTATTTCTTTTGCGGGGTTAATCCGTTATGTGCAAAAATCCCCCAAAAGGGGGGATAGGTTTATTTCCTTTAAACCAAGGCGGTTTGTACATTTGATTAGTTTTAATACGAACCCAATACCCCGTATATGAGAATAACTACCCTGTTGGTATTACCTGTATTTATACTGCTGGCCGGTTGCTGTGCCAGTAAAAAAGTGAGCAATCCCGATAATTGGAAAGGCGCGTATCTGCAATTTGGCTCCGGTGGTGGCTTTACCGGTGTTACAACTACTTACTACCTCCTGCAGAATGGTCAGTTATTCTCGCGAACCGGCGTGGTGGATGGTTCATTGAAGGAATTAAGCCCTTTGGATAAAAAGAAAAGCAAAGAGGTATTTGACCATGCAGCAGCCCTGGCCTGGCCGGCAACTGACCAAAGCGATCCCGGGAACATGAGCACCACGCTCCTTTACCACAGCCAGGCCAAATCGGTTCGATTGGTTTGGGGTGGGGGCACGTATAAGCCGGGCGACGATGTAACTAACTTCTATAAAGAACTTCAAACCTTAGTATCTACCAAAAACCAATAATGTTATGAATAAGCTTTTACTCCTGTTATCGGCTTGTGCCCCCTTGTGGTTAAGTGCCGGTGCCAACGGCTTAAGTGCAGTTAAACCTGTTAAGCAACCCGGCGGTCAGGCACCTGCGGCCACTATTACGAGGACCCATCTTGCGGGTACGGCCAGCAATACCTTTAAGAGTTTGCCCTTTTTGCAACGCAATGCCGCTGCTGTTTCGGCTGATTGGAAGGTGCAACGCGACCCGGTTACAGGTATGCCCCTGTTGATCGATAACATAACTGGCTCGGGAACAGTTACGCATGAAAATGCTGCTACCTCGGCACTTAATATTATGGCTACCCTAAGCGGATTAACCGGGATTAAGGATGCGCTGCATGAATTTGAAGTAGTAAGCACTGAAACCGATGAATTGGGTTTTACCCACGTTAAACTGCAGCAGACCTATAAAGGATTACCGGTTTACGGTTCGCAGGCCTGGTTGCATTTTAGCCCTGCCGGCAAGGTTTGTTTTAACGGTCGTACCCAGATAACACCGGCCTTGTTAAGCACCTTACCGGTATTATCTGCCGCATCGGCTGATGCCCTGGTTGGTAACGATGTGCGTAACAAAACCATCTTTACCGAGTTTACTGCGCAGAACGAACTGGACTATAAAATGAAGCAGTTTGTAAGCGAGCTGGTAGTGCTTCCGGCCCGTAACAGTTTTGGCCATTTTAACCTGGCCTGGCATGTAACCGTGCGGCCGAATGTGGTTTACCGTTACGAATATTTTGTGGATGCCGTTACCGGCGCTATACTCAATAGTTACGATAATACCTGTGCTGTGGGCCCAACTACAGCAACTATGCCCGACCTGAAAGGCATCAGCCGCACCATAGGCACCTTTAATGCTAACGGCACGCATTACCTGCTCGATGCCTCCAAATCCATGTTTACCGGCTCTACAAGTAGCCTGCCCGGTTCAGGCAAGGGTATTATTGTTACGCTGGACCTGCAGAATACCAATCTGCAAAATCCTTCGTACGTGGATATTACCTCTACCGGTAACAATAGCTGGAGTGCTAAATCGGTATCTGCCCATTACAATGCGGAAACTTCCTGGGACTATTACAAAACAACCCATAACCGCAACTCTATTGATGGCAATGGCGGTGATGTGGTTTCCTTTATCAACGTAGCTGATGACAATGGCGGAGGTTTGGATAATGCCTTTTGGAACGGCCAATATATGTTCTATGGCAATGGCAATACCGAGTTTCAGCCATTGGCCAAAGGCCTGGATGTAGGCGGACACGAAATGACCCACGGCGTAGTGCAGGCTACAGCCAACCTGGAATACCAGGACGAATCGGGAGCGTTGAATGAATCGTTTGCCGATGTATTTGGCGTGCTGATTGACCCGACCAACTGGATATTGGGCGAAGATGTAGTAAACCTATCCGCTTTCCCCAGTGGTGCATTGCGCAACATGCAGGACCCCCATAACGGTGGCAGCAGCCTTTCCGACAACGGTTGGCAGCCAGCCCATGTAAATGAAAAATATACCGGTACGCAGGACAATGGCGGGGTGCATATCAATAGCGGTATTCCTAATAAAGCCTTTTACCTGTTAGCCAACAACATAGGCCGTAACGCGGCAGGTGCTATCTATTATCGTGCACTGTCCAACTACCTTACCAAATCCTCGCAGTTCATTGATGCACGTTTAGCTGTAGTTAAAGCTGCCGAGGATCTGCATGGACAGAATTCCACCGAATCAAATGCTGTAAAATCGGCCTTTGATGCCGTAGGTATTACCGATGGCACCGGTACCAACACCACCCCAACACTGCCTACCAATCCGGGTACGGCGCACATGCTGTTGCTCAACCTCGATCCACAGGATAACAACAGCATCTATATTACTGATAACAGCTTCCAGAACTTTACGCCTATATCCACCACACTGTGCACGCACAAGCCTTCAGTTACGGACGATGGTAGTTATGCCATTTTTGTAGGCAACGACCATAACATTTACAGCATTATGCTGAACTCTCCTTATACCCAAAACCAATTAACTACGGATGCTTATTGGGATAACGTAGCTATATCGAAAGACGGCAACCGCATTGCAGCAGTTTCGCAATACCAGGATACCTCCATTTGGGTGTATGACTTTGGCTTACAGAACTGGGGCCGTTATTACCTTTATAACCCAACAACAGGTGCAGGCGTTGATGCCGGTGGCGTATTGTATGCCGATGCCATTGAATGGGATTACAGCGGCGCTTATGTAATGTATGACTCCTATAACAAGATCGGCGGTAGCGGTGGAACCTATCTGGATTACTGGGATATTGGCATCATCCGCACCTGGGATCCTGCAGGTGGCAATTTTGGTGATGGAGAGGTATTTAAGATTTATAATTACCTGGATGAAGGGGTAAATCTGGGTAACCCTACCTTCAGCAAAAACTCGCCTTACATTATTGCCTTCGATTACTTTAATACAGGCACCAGCGAGTATGCCGTGTTAGCCGCAAACCTGGAGACAAATACTACCGGCACCATCTGGAATAACAATGTAATCGGGTTCCCTACTTACAGTCCCGATGACTCTAAAATTGCCTTCAATAACAACAACACCAACAACCAGGCAATTATCGCAGTTATTGATGTTGACAATAGCAAAATAAACGGGGTGGCTGCTACGGCTACCGGTGCAGTGTTGTTAGCCGGTTATGCCCAGTGGTATGGTACCGGGTCGCGGCCATTGGCTGTGCAGGACGAAACCATTGCCCACCTAACTGTTTACCCTAACCCAACCAATGGGCAGTTAAACCTGGTGTTGCCCGAGCACTTTGGCAACTGTACCGTGGAGGTTTACAACTTGTTAGGCGAAAAACTAATGACCCAACAGGCCGGTACTGATACTAAGGTAACCCTCAACACTGCTATGCTGCAAGGCGGCAGTTACTTTGTGCGTGCAAACAATGGCAAACAAACCATTTCCGAGCGATTTATAAAGTGGTAATTTAGCTACACCAAGTTTTTATAAGGGCAGGATGCCATCTCCGTTTGGGGGTGGCATCTACTTTTGTGGGTGCTCCTTAATAGCTACCGTCAAACGGCTTACACAGATAAGTTGCTTGCTTTCGTTGGTAATGCGGATGTCCCAAACGTGCGTAGTGCGGCCCATATGGATGGGGCGAACAGTGCCATATACATAACCGCTTTTAGCCGAGCGTATATGGTTTGCGTTTATCTCTAAGCCCACAGCTATATACTTTGTCATATCCACCGAAAAAGCGCTGGCAATACTGCCCAGTGTTTCGGCTAATACGCAGCTGGCGCCGCCGTGTAGCAGTCCGTAGGGCTGTTGGGTGCGCTCGTTTACCGGCATGCGGCCTATCATATAATCATCCCCGGTTTCCACTATTTCAATACCCAGGTAGTGGCTCATGTTAGCGGCAGGCTGGTTGTTAATTAGGTGGGGTTCAGGTTTCACCGTCCAGATCATAAAGCAAGGTTTTGCGGGCAAAGAAATTGATTTTCTAATATTGTGCCTGAATATGCGTAGTATCTTAATACTGGGGGCGGGTAAATCGTCCATTGCTTTGATAGATTATCTGGTGGAGCATGCTTCTGCGCAACAGTGGCAGGTAACCGTAGCCGATATAGCAGCTGAAAATGCTTTGCTGAAAACAAAAGGTCGGCCCGGTACTCAGGCCATAGGCTTTGATTTGAACAACGAGCAGGAGCGAAGAAGCCTGATAAGCAGTGCCGATATCGTTATCTCGATGCTGCCGGCTATGCTGCACATGACGGTAGCCCAGGACTGCCTTGCACTGAAAAAGAACCTCGTTACACCTAGTTACATAAGCGATGCCATGAAAGCCCTGCATACCGATGTGGAACAGGCCGGCCTGGTATTTATGAACGAAATGGGCCTTGACCCCGGTATTGACCATATGAGCGCTATGCAACTGCTGGATGAGTTAAAAGCGAAGGGCTGTACCATCACAGGGTTCAAATCGCACTGCGGTGGTTTGGTGGCACCTGAAAGCGACGATAACCCCTGGCATTATAAGTTTACCTGGAACCCGCGCAATGTAGTGTTGGCCGGGCAAGGTGCAGGTGGTATACATTACCTCAGCAATGGCTACACGGTAAATCTGGCTTACGAAGAATTGTTTGCCTCGGCCACCGAACTGGAAGTAGAAGGCTACGGCAAGTTCGAAAGTTACCCCAACCGCGACTCACTGAAGTATATAGGAGCGTATGGGCTGGAAGGTATCGGTACCATGTACCGGGGCACATTGCGGGTGCCGCCTTATTGCAAGGGTTGGCAATGCCTGGTTAAACTGGGCCTTACCGAGGAGAAGGAGCACCATGTAAATGCCTTTTTAGCAGGTAAGGTAGAAATGCGCAGTTACCTTGGTATAGCAGCCGATTCGGAAGAGTACGGCTTGCTGGAGTACCTGCAGCTATCGGAGCAGTTACAGTCTTTAAAGCAGGAAACCTTTGTTCCCTCGCAATTTTTGCAGGGCGTACTGGAGCCTAAGTGGAAAATGATGCGGGGCGATAAGGACATGGTGGTGATGATTCATGAGATTGAATACACCGAAGCAGGACAGGAGAAACGGATGCAGTCGTCGCTGGTGGCTATCGGTAAGGATGCCGAACATACGGCTATGGCTATAACCGTGGGTTTGCCGGTGGCTATTGTAACCAAAATGATTTTGAACGGTGAAGTAAAGCAACGTGGTGTGCTGATGCCAACCGGCAGGGACATTTATACGTCCGTATTACAGGAATTGAAAAGCTATGGCATAGCCTTTACCGAAAAGCAAATGGCCTAACTTACGGCAGGTAAGGTAAATAGCTGAACCACCTTTTCGTGCATGCCACGTAGTTTATCGGCAGTGGCAATACTGCTTGAAATGTTACAGAAACAGAATGGTTCACCTGAGGCAAAACGGATGACGCATTTTATGACATGATAATCGTGGGTTACGCCGTTTAACTCAAACGTATTGCTGTATTCAACATATGGCACTTGTTCGCTAAGCACGCGTTGATCCTGATCCCTTATTGTCTCTGCAACATTTTTGGGCCATAGCTCGGCATCTGTTTTACCGATCATATCGCCTACTGCGCGGCCTGCTGATTTGGCCAACTCGGCATTTACGAAGAAATACTCGCCCTTGAGGTTTTTAAGGGCAAAGTATCCATCAAAATCCTGCAGAATTTCGTTGATGGCAATTAAGGTGTCGGCCAGGTTACGCATGAGGAGTAATCGCCCGCCTAAATTAGAATTTCGGGTCGGTTTTTAAAATGCGGTTCTATAAAATGATTGTATAAATTCCGTTTTTAGGATGCCGAGTATCTGTTATTATTGTTGCCCGTTAACTACTTGTAATGAAGGAAAAAATTGAAGTGCTGAAAAAGAAACAGGCCCAGGCCGCATTAGGCGGAGGCCAGAAACGTATTGACGATCAGCATAAAAAAGGGAAACTTACCGCCCGTGAACGTATAGATCTGCTGATGGATGCGGGTAGCTTTGAAGAGATAGGTATGCTGGTAGAGCACCGCGGCCGCGACTTTGGCATTGATAAAGAAATATACCCCGGCGATGGGGTGGTAACCGGCTACGGAACCATCAATGGCCGTATTGTATATGTGTTCTCGCAGGATTTTACCGTGTTTGGCGGTTCGCTGTCCGAAACGCATGCCGAGAAGATCTGTAAAATTATGGACCTTGCCCTTAAAAATGGTGCGCCGGTAATAGGCTTAAACGACTCCGGTGGTGCGCGTATACAGGAAGGCGTGGTATCGCTGGGCGGTTATGCCGATATCTTCTACCGCAATACCATTGCATCGGGCGTAATACCACAGATCTCGGCCATTATGGGGCCATGCGCCGGTGGTGCGGTGTATTCGCCGGCAATTACCGATTTTATCATGATGGTGGAGAACACCAGTTACATGTTTGTAACCGGCCCCAACGTGGTTAAAACTGTTACGCACGAGGACGTTACCAGCGAGGAACTGGGAGGTGCACAAGCCCACGCTACCAAAAGCGGTGTAACCCATTTTACCTATGCCAACGAGGTAGAGTGCATTAACAATATCAAGAAGCTGGTAAGCTATATGCCGCAAAACTGCGATGAGCAGGCACCGGCTGTTGCTTATAACAGCGGCGATGAGGCGCGTCCACGCCTGGCAGATATTATACCTGCAAACCCCAACCAGCCTTATGATATGCGCGATATTGTGAATGAGTTGGTAGATGAGGGCAGCTTTTTTGAAGTGCATAAGGACTATGCCGAAAACATTGTAGTAGGCTTTGCACGCCTGGCCGGCCGCAGCATTGGTGTGGTGGCTAACCAGCCTGCTGTGCTAGCTGGTGTGTTAGATATTAACAGCAGCAAGAAAGGCGCCCGCTTTGTGCGCTTCTGCGATTGCTTTAATATCCCTTTGCTTACGCTGGTAGATGTGCCGGGCTTTTTACCGGGTACCGACCAGGAATGGCACGCTATTATCACCAACGGCGCTAAACTGCTGTATGCCTTCAGCGAGGCTACCGTACCCAAAATTACCGTTATTACCCGCAAAGCATATGGCGGCGCGTATGATGTAATGAACAGCAAACATATTGGTGCCGATATGAACTTTGCCTGGCCTAATGCCGAAATTGCCGTAGTAGGAGCCAAGGGCGCCGCGGAGATCATCTTCCGCAAGGAAATTGCCGGCGCACCGGACCCTGAAGCCAAACTGAAAGAAGTTATGGACAGCTACTCTGAGAACTTTGCGCACCCATACAAAGCCGCAGCCCGCGGGTTTATTGATGAGGTGATAGAACCATCGCAAACACGCCAGAAACTTATACGCGCCTTTAAAATGACGGAAAACAAAGCCGTTAAGTTGCCGCGCAAGAAGCATGGTAATATACCTTTATAGTTTACAAGTTGGGAAGTTCCAAGTTAAGCAGCCCTAAGCACTTTAGGGTTTTCAACACTGCTTGTGCATGCTTGTGCAGGTTTTTTGCTTGTGCACAAGTTACAGAAATTTTCATGTGAGAATTTTTGTGTTAAAACGGGAGAAAATGAACGGTTCACACAAAGGCGCCAAGAATTTTAATCGTTAGAACTTGGCACTCCTTTACACTTTTTTTTACCCCGGCCTTCTTCAAAGCGGAAGAAGTGGATTAGATGTGCTAGAGACGCTATCGCTTGGCAAAGTTTCCATTTGTGCACATTTGTGCACTTGATTTTGCAGTGCACAAATTGGAGAAAAATTCATGTGAGGAATTTTTGTGTTAAAACGGGGGAAAATGAACGGTTCACACAAAGGCACGAAGAATTTTAATCGTTAGAACTTTACACTTTTTTTCACCCCAGCTTTCTTCAAAGCAGAGGGAGAGGATTAGTCAAGCCAAAAACGGTATAGCTAGCAAAGTTTCCATTTGTGCAGATTTGTGCAGTTGATTTTGCGTGCACAAATTGCTGAAAATTTAAAGTGTTTGAGGAGCGTGCATGGTTGTGCCGTTCAGTCATTAGCTGTTCCGTTTTTGCCTGGCTAAAGATAAAATCACAGCGCCAGTAATTAGTGTTTCAACAGGTATGTCAATGAACGAAGGTTAGTGCGAAGATATAATAAAAGACGGTTTGTTTCAAATAATATTTCTTAATTAACAAAGTTGTTGGGTCGGAGTCAATCGCGTTACAAACGCGGAGCTTAGTCGTCACGCGTTGTAAACGCGCGACAGGAGGGTGACAGTCGGGAATTAGAACGGTTATTGTTTTGCGAACGCGAATCAAAAAGTACATATGTATATGTGATTTATTGCTTTACTGCCTGTTATAATGTTTTTGATTCCCGGACTCTACGGTAATAAAATAATTTCCTGAAGGGAGAGTTTAGACGACAACGGTAGGCCAATATGATCATTTGGAAAAATTTCTTGACCATTTAGACGAGAAAAATATTGTTGCCTTTTGCTGGTTATTCAATTTGCCTTATAAAATAAAAATGCAATCTGGACATTTTTAGTATTTTTACAATAAATGTCTATAATAGCTTTACTTTTAAATATAAAACTGAAATTATGAAATTGAAAATATATTTAGCAACACTTCTAATTTCAGTTTTTGTTTCCGTCAGTTTTGCTCAAAGCATTAACGTAATAATCAAGTTCAAGGATGAATTCAAAGTAAGAATACGTAATAAGAAAATTACTGACTTTCATAAAAAGATTATAAGTAATTCGTTAAAGACATTCTTGAATAATGGGTCTTTAGAAAGAATGCACAATAGCACCAGTGAGCACGATTTAGATATGATGCATACCACCGCTGAAAAAAATTTGGGAAAAAAAATTTCTAACCTTAACAACTATTTCATATACGAAGCCAGGGATTCAAATGAATATAAAAAACTCAATTATCTCCTATCAAAATGCGAGGCCATAGAATATTTTAAAATTTCACCAAAAATTTTCAACCCGCTTCCAGGTAACTATCAATCATCTCAATTTTATTTAGACAACGGCCTTACAGGTATTAACGCATCAAATTTTTGGACTACATTTAGCAATAGAGGGGCAGGGATAAAAATTGTTGATATAGAATGGGGTGTCAATTTAAATCATAATGACCTTCCATCAATTACAGTTTTAAATACTGGCACTAGCAATTCTACTACTAACGAACATGGAACGGCAGTGTGCGGTGAAATTGCCTCGCTAAATAACGGATGGGGAACAACAGGAATTGCCAGCGATTGTTCCTATTATTTTGCTCCAGTCGGAAATATACCTAATGCAATAACACTAGGTTCAAATACCATAAATGCAGGGGATTTTATCCTAATAGAGCAACAGATGGACGGTCCAAATTGTAATAATTGTAGTTCAACCAATCAACTTGGTATGGTTCCCATGGAATGGGACCAAGCCTGTTATGCAGCGATTCAAACAGCAGTTGGCAATGGTAGAATAGTTATCGAAGCGGCTGGAAATGGTTCTCAGAATTTAGATGATGCTATTTACTCAACAGGGAATGGCGGGCACTACCCCTTCTTATCAGCAAATAATTCAGGTGCAATTCTAGTAGGTGCTGGGGCTTCTCAAAATGGGTCAAGTGTAGAAAGGTCTAGATTGTCTTTCTCCAACTATGGTAGCCGTCTTGATTTGCAAGGTATAGGAGAAAATATCATGACTACTGGTTACGGTAATTATTATACCAGTGGGGGGGCTGATTATGACTATATTAACAACTTTAACGGAACTTCAAGCGCTAGTCCAATAGTAGCAGGTGCGGGAATATTAGTTCAATCTAAATACAAGCAAACACAAGGATCTGTATTAAGTCCAGCTGCTTTGAGAACAGCTTTGAAAAATACCGGTAAAGCGCAGCAAAGTGGAACTTATCCTATATCTCAACATATCGGACCGTTACCCGATGTTGTTGCTGCTTACAATTCTTTGATAACAACATGCACTAATCACCCTTCAAACGATAATTGTAATGGTGCAATATTATTATCAGACAACATAACATGTAGTTATACATCGGGAACTGTTGATTGTGCAACTGATGATGGCTTTCCTACGTTACCTTCTTGCAACGGAACAAGTGCTACTCAATGTGGAGTGTTCTACCATTTTATTGCGCAATCAAACAATGTTACAATTGCAGTTCATCCAACGAATACGTGTGGAACATGCTTAGATGCTGTAGTTGTTCTTTATTCTGGCTCTAATTGTAATAGCCTAAATGAAATCCCGAATGGTTGTGTTGATGCTACGGACTATGGCGGTTCTGAAACCCTAACTGCAACAGTTACCCAAGGCAACGAATATTGGATTAGAATTTATGATTGGGGGGCAGCACAACCCCCACTTGGGAATGGTGGTTTTCAGATTTGCGTAACCCACACAATAACTCCATGCACAAGTCCTACCGCAACAGTAAACGATGCCTCTGGAACAAGTTCGGTTACCATGACGTGTAATACTTTGGGTGGTTCGGGAGGAAATATTTTATACAAATGGTATAGCGGAACATCATGTAATGGAACAGTAATTGGAACAAATTCTACTTACAACGCAACATCAAACGGATCTTATTCTTGTAAAGCATATATCAGCGGCTATGAAACCACTTGCTATTCTTGTGATGATGGCTATGCAACTCTTAATGCTCCTTGCAATAGTCCTACCGCAACAGTAAACGATGCCTCTGGAACAAGTTCGGTTACCATGACGTGTAATACATTGGGAGGTTCGGGAGGAAGTATCTTATACAAATGGTATAACGGAACATCTTGTACTGGAACAGTAATTGGAGCAAATTCTACTTACAACGCAACATCAAGTGGATCTTATTCTTGTAAAGCATATATCAGCGGTTACGAAACCACTTGCTATTCTTGTGATGATGGATATGCAACTCTTAACGCGCCTTGCAATAGCCCAACCGCAACTGTTAACGATGCTTCTGGAACAAATTCGGTTACCATGACGTGTAATACTTTGGGCGGTTCTGGAGGAAGTGTTTTATACAAATGGTATAACGGAACATCTTGTAGCGGAACAGTAATTGGAACAAATTCTACTTACAATGCAACGTCAAGCGGATCTTATTCTTGTAAAGCATATATCAGCGGTTACGAATCCACTTGCTATTCTTGTGACGATGGATACGCCACATTGACCACAACTTGTATTCCCCCAAACGCAACTGTTACTGATGCATCAGGAACAAGTTCAGTTACTATGACATGCAACGCTTCAGGTGGTTCGGGTGGAAGTATTTTATATAAATGGTATAGTGGTTCGACTTGTTCAGGTTCAGTACTTGGAACAAATTCATACTACAATACAAATTCTAGTGGCTTCTATTCTTGCAAGGCTTACATTACGGGCTTTGAGTCAACTTGCTATGTGTGTTCCTATGGCTATGCAACCGTGAATTCCCCAACGACAGATATTACAATGTCAGGTTCGGGAACTTATACAGTATGTTCCGCAAATTTTTATGATGGAGGAGGCATATCAAATGACTATTACGATAATCAAAATTCAGTTGTGACTATTTACCCTTCAACACCGGGTGCAAAAATAAGTGTCACATTTAGTTCCTTTAATACACAGGTCCACTATAATGAATACAATAACTATAGTCAGATAGATGATGACATTCTTTTTGTTTATAACGGCAATAGTATTTCTTCTCCACAAATTGGAGCCTTAAAAGGTCAAGCAGGTTATGGAACAATTACTTCTACAGCAAATGATGGTAGCTTGACTTTTAAATTCGTTTCTCACAAACCTTACTATACCCCAAATACTGGTATTAGATCGGGTTGGATAGCAACCGTTGCCTGCAACTACGTACCTAGCGACATTACTATGATAGCATCAGGGTCTTTTACAACTTGTGGCGGAAATTTTTATGATGCGGGTGGCCCTAGTGGTGATTACATGGATGATCAAAATATTATCGTTCCATCGGGCGGAACAGTTGTAACACTTTATCCTGCTATACCTGGAACAAAAGTTAGCGTAACATTTAACTCTTTTAGTACCCAAGTACACTATAATGAATTGGGAAATTATAGCCAGATGGATGATGATGTTCTATACGCCTACAACGGAAATAGCACATCCTCGCCACAAATTGGCGC
This sequence comes from Chitinophagales bacterium, assembly GCA_044225825.1. GTDB lineage: Bacteria > Bacteroidota > Bacteroidia > Chitinophagales > LD1 > Bog-950. The sequence goes on along the minus strand of JBGAIB010000004.1, from coordinate 409,411 downwards.
ATTACAGGGTGAAGCAGGTTATGGAACAATTACTTCAACAGCAAATGACGGTAGTTTAACTTTTAAATTCGTTTCTCACTCTCCATACTATCCCCCAAACAGTGGTGTAAGAACGGGATGGATTGCAACTATTGCTTGCGATTACACACCCACGGATATTACTATGATAGCATCCGGTACATTTACCACTTGTGGTGGAAATTTCTACGATTCCGGTGGTCCAAGCGGTGATTATATGGACAATCAAAAAGCTATCGTTCCATCTGGAGGAACTATCGTAACTCTTTATCCTGCAATACAAGGCTCAAAATTAAGTGTTACCTTTAGTTCTTTCAATAGTCAAACTCATTATAACGAGTTTGGAAATTACAGTCAAATGGATGATGACATTCTATATGCATATAATGGCAATAGTGTTTCATCTCCACAAATTGGGGCATTGCAGGGTCAAGCGGGTTATGGAACAATTACTTCTACCGCTATTGATGGTAGTTTAACCTTCAAGTTTGTTTCACATGCGCCCTATTACCCACCAAATGGAGGTGAAAGGTCAGGATGGGTTGCAACTATTGCTTGTGATTATATTCCGACTGATGTCACAATGATTGCCTCTGGTGCATTTAGAACATGTGGAGGGAATTTTTATGATGGTGGCGGGCCCAATGGTGATTATATGGATAACCAAAAAACCATTTTGCCGTCAGGTGGTTCGGTAGTTACTCTTTACCCAGACGTATCTGGTGCAAAGGTGAGCGTTAACTTTAGCTCATTTAAAACACAAAGTGACTATAATGAGTTTGGCAACTATAGTCAATTGCGCGATGATGTCCTATATGCTTACAATGGCAACAATACTTCTGCCCCGCAGATTGGTGCCTACCGAGACCAAGCAGTCATTGGCACTATTACATCAACAGCGAGCGATGGCAGTTTAACTTTTAAATTTGTTTCATACGCTCCATATTATCCTCCTAGTAGTGGTGTCCGCGAAGGATGGGCAGCAACTATCGTTTGTCTTCTAACTTCGATAAATGATACTTTAGGAAGTAACTCTCCCAAAATTTCTGTTTACCCAAATCCTTCAAGTGGGCAACTTTATATTAGCTGTACTGATTTGCCAATAGACAAATACAGAATTTTTCTTGCAGACATTTTAGGACAAACAGTTGATGAATTAAATATTACCTCGGAAAATAAATCCCTTACGTCTAACTTCGACCTTGAAAAACTAACAACTGGGATATATTTTTTAACCATTCATTCGTCATTCATAAATCGAGTCTTTAAAGTTCAGAAAGAGTAGTAATAATTTATTCCTCAGTAAAGTAAAATATAATAAGACCACAAAAAGGGAAGAGCCGCTCACGCAATGCCATTAAGTTAAGGATATAGAAGACTGATTATAATTCATAAAGTGTAAGCCCCTACTCGTCCTCCTGTAAACCTGGCCAAGGGTAGGGGATGAGGATGTAATCGGCCGGGCATTTGTAATGCCATTTCCCGCAACATTCAGGGATTACGTTAACTATCCGCTTGTAAACGAGATTCGATTCCGTTCGGGCTGCTTAACAATCGCAGGGCTAATCTCTACTTAATCAGCTTTATTACATTTCCTGCTCGCTTTTATGCATTAGTATGGTGGTATCCTGTGCAATTACTTCCGTAGCAGTTATGGTATTGATGTATGCCGGGTTTTCTGCGTAGCTACGCTGAAGGCGGTATAGCCTATCAGCCGAAAACTGGGTTAAAAATTGTTGAAAGGTAGTACGCACTATATACCGGCGTTTATCTTAACCCCAAAAAGCAGCTTAAATCGTAAAAATCAGTGTTTATCTGCGTTCTATTTGAATTTTCTCAATCAGCATTCAAAAATCCAAAATCAAAAATGATAGGCTTGATAGGCTATGCGTTCAACCGCATAACTTAGTCGTCACGCTTTACAAACGCGACAGCCTCGTTCCAATCGGTGTAATCAATTGAATTTAATCTGTGTAATCACCAAAAACGAAAACTAAAGGAATTGACCGCCAAAACCAGGCTGCTGTAACGACTAACACCTAACATCAAACAACAATCAACAAACAACTACTGTATTTTCCCCTTAAACTCCTTCTGGTAGTCTTCGAACTTCTTGTTTTTGTAGGCGTTGCTGTGCACGTAGTTGATGATCTGCTCAAACTCCTTTGGCTCGCGGTAGCCGGGCACGGGGAAGATGACGTTCAGGTTTTCGTCCATATATACTGAAGTTGGATAACTTAACTGACCTTCCAGTATTTCTGCCGCCAGTTCGTTATAGCCACGGTAGCCCTGGGGCACAAACTTATAGTCCTTACCCTTAAAGTTGATGGTGCTTTGAGTTTCGGCATCAAACTTTACCGCATAGTAGTTTTCGTTTACATAACTGATGATCTCTGCATTGCTGAAGGTGCTGGCATCCATGCGCTTGCACCAACCGCACCATTCGGTATATACATCTACAAACACCTTGCGGGGCTGTGTTTTTTGGGCTTCCTGCATTTGCTGCCAGGTCATCCACTTAATGCCGCTAGTGCCTTCGGGTGCCGAAGCCCTGCGTATGGAGAATGCATAAACTGCCAATAAGGTAGCCAGTAGGGCTACTGAAAAAATCGCCTTTTTCATCCTTTGTTTGTGTATTATGAAGATAACAAAAATCCGGCCCGCGTTGTGCGCCGGGCCGGATTTAAACATGCGTTTAACCTTTGTTTAGGTTTGAATAACACCTACGTTAAATTGTTTAGTGATAGGCGCGTGGTTTGCCGCTTCAATGCCCATGCTGATGACTTTGCGGGTATCAACCGGGTCGATGATACCATCGGTCCATAAACGTGCAGCAGCGTATTTAGGGTCCATGGTAGTTTTATAGCGGCCTGAGATTTTATCCAGCAGGGCTTTTTCATCCTCCGGTGTAATTTCCTTGCCCTGTGCTTTTAAGGAGCTAACCTGTATTTGCAGCAGGGTTTTAGCGGCCTGGTCGCCACCCATAACTGCTATACGCGAGGTAGGCCATGCGTAAATTAAACGCGGACCATATGCTTTGCCGCACATAGCATAGTTACCGGCACCAAACGAGTTGCCGATTACAATGGTGAACTTAGGCACTACCGAGTTAGATACGGCATTTACCATTTTGGCACCGTCCTTAATAATGCCGCCGTGTTCGCTGCGGCTCCCTACCATAAAGCCGGTAACATCCTGCAAAAACACCAATGGAATTTTCTTTTGGTTGCAGTTCATAATAAAGCGGGCTGCCTTATCGGCGCTATCGCTGTAGATAACACCGCCAAACTGCATTTCGCCTTTTTTGCTCTTTACTACTTTGCGCTGGTTGGCCACAATGCCCACTGCCCAACCATCAATACGCGCATAACCGCACACTAATGATTGACCGTAGCCCTCCTTGTATTCTTCAAACTCCGAGTTATCGACCAAACGATAGATCAACTCGTGCATATCGTATTGCTTGCTAAGGTCGCTTGGTATAATGCCGTATAAATCGGTAGCAGGATGTTTTGAGGCCGCAGGTTCGGCACGGTCGAAGCCGGCATAATCGGGCCTTCCGTATTTATCGATGAGGTTGCGGATGGTTTTGATACACTCGGTATCATCCTTCATTTTATAATCGGTAACGCCTGATATTTCGGAGTGTGTAGTTGCACCTCCCAGGGTTTCGTTATCAATGTTCTCGCCAATAGCGCTCTTTACCAGGTAGCTACCGGCAAGAAATACCGAACCGGTGCCTTCCACAATAAGCGCTTCGTCGCTAAGGATAGGCAAATAGGCTCCACCGGCTACGCAGCTACCCATGATGGCAGCAATTTGCGGAATACCCATGGAACTCATAATAGAGTTGTTGTAGAAGATGCGGCCGAAGTTCTCCTTATCGGGGAATACCTCATCCTGCAGGGGCAGGTAAGCGCCGGCACTATCCACCAGGTAAATGATTGGAATACGGTTTTCGATGGCTATTTCCTGTGCGCGCAGATTCTTTTTTGCGGTAGAAGGGAACCATGCACCGGCTTTAACGGTAGCATCGTTGGCAACGGCAATTACCAAACGGCCTTTTACGTAACCTAGTTGCACCACCACACCGGCACTTGGGCAGCCGCCGTGTTCCTCATACATGCCATAAGCGGCCAGTTCACCAATTTCGATGGTGTTCTTGCCCTTGTCGAACAGCATTTCGAGTCGTTCGCGGGCCGTCATTTTGCCTTTGTCCTTGTGTTTTTCGATGGCTTTTTTGCCACCGCCCAACTTTACCTGGTCGGTAATCCTTTTCAGATCACTCATTACCAGTTTCATTGCGTCTTCGTTCTTGTTGAATTCTAAATCGGTATTGGTAGTTGCCATAATTGCTTTTAACGGGCGGCTAATTTAGAAGATTGGGGCAGAAATAGGCAGTTAATAGTCCACATTGCTGCAAACCGCGAAACGTAGCTATCATGCTTATAAATGACCGAATCCATGTGGCCAAATTGTAAACCATAAGTAACGCGTTTTCAGTTTTTTATTATGACACAATTATGACTATACAATGACGTTTCTGTGACACCCACGCGAACCTCCTGTGCTACGTTTGCGCTGTGCACTTGAGGTATCTGCTGGGCATTAGAAACACTAAACCACTACCTATGTTTAACACCAACCTATGGCTGTTTTGGCGGCGGCTATTACTGCTAACTGTAGCACTGTGTGGCTACCTGTTGCCTGCCAAAGCACAAATGCCCGGCGATAGCTGCGGTTTTGAACTGCCTGTAAACTTTTGCCCCGTTCAATCTTTCTACCTGCCCGATTCGGGCTATACCAACAATATAAATGATTGGGGAGTAGCGGACATGAGTAATGCCCCCGGTAAGGATTTGTTCTTTGCCCTGAACTTTTCAAACGACTCGGCTATTTCGCGGGCAGTACGTTTGCAAGTGCAGGCCAATCATGTATCGCGTTCGTGTAAAATGTATTTGCTGTGGTTTGAGGATGTGTGCGGCATGGCTCCGGTTGAGGTAGACAGCTTTGATATCAGTTCTTTTGCCTTTACCGATAATTCGGTTTGCTTATACCACCTCCTGCATCAGGTTAATAATCTGAATCAGCGATTGGTTATCGATTTTTCGGATACCACGCATTTTGAACTGGAGGTGAGGTTGGGGTATATAGCCGTGCATCCCGATACAGCCTGTTATGATACCGTGCTGGTAAATACAGGGCAGCTAAGCCTCGATAATTCGGGTTGCAGCGATAGTTTGCATTTGCCGGTGGATACTGCTATGGTTTATCTGCCCTTAAACATGCCGGCGGTATTGCCGGTAAGCGATGCGGCACCAAATAACAACGGTTATCTGATAACAGTGAAAAAGGTTAGTTCTAACCTCGGCATTTATAATCATCCTTTCGAGAACAAAACACCCTTTGCTATTGATACCAGTAACCAGGACTATTGCGATATTATCCTGACCCTGTTTTTGCAAAACCAGGGCGGACGAGAAGGGCTAAAGACCTTTCGATTGCAGCTAGATACCAACTTTAATGTGGTGAAGGCCGTGAACCATTACGGTCCGTTTTTTATGCCAACGGGGCCCGGCTATCATAACCCCGATGGTAATTGGAGCGTTACCTATAACCAACCCGATAATAAACTGGTTTGGGACTTTGCTTCGCTAAACGGACGTGGCGATATTGATGGTTATGGGCCTTATGGTTGCAAGGTGTATCACTTTGGTTTCAGGGCCAAAGTTACTTTGCCGGGCGGGCCTTTTAACCTGCGTTTTAGCATGCAGGGCGATGGTTGGGGAGATACCACGTTGCAGCAAACCTGCGGGTTGCGGACAACAGGTTGCAAGTTTTGTTGTGGGGGCAAGTGTATGGCTAAACCCGGACTGCTTGATTTTGGAGCAGGCCTGATAACCGAAACATGGATGGATATAGAAGGCAATAGCTGCCTGAATAACGTTGCGCAGCAAAATGAGGATGGGGTATGCGGTGCCGCCTCACCAACTTGCATAAATGTAGCCACTAACGATCCCGTTATGTTATACGAAGGCAGTGCCGGCTTGTATAAAGCAGTAGTGCCTAACAATTATATGGTTTGTCCCGATAGTTGCCGGGGGCGGATCAGCACCATTGATTCGCTTTCGTGCACGCAGGAGCAGTATTATACGCGCGTGGCCGATTTATCGAAACTGCAGCAATACGATGGTCAGGAGTTTAATTTGTGCAACGGTGATACATTAGTACTAGCTGATAACGACACCATGGCTGCCTGTGGTATGGCTTGCACTACGTGCTCTTCGCACCTGGTTGATTCGGCCGGTAATGCGGTAGCTTTTGCAAATGGTAAATACCTTATTACGAAACAAGGCTGGTACTATGACAAGCACGGATCATCTAATACTCCTTGTGTTACTATACATGTGGTGGGGGCCAGTATTGATATCAGTATTACCCAAAGCAGCGCCAATTGCAGCCAGGTTTGCAATGATCTTACCGCCATTGGCGATAGCACGCTTACTTACACCTGGTATGATGCTGCCGGGGTTCAGTTGGGTACAGGGGGGGCCTATACAGCCTGCCACAGCGATACACAAAGTATTACCCTGATAGGCACAGGCAACGCGCAGTGCTTACTGAGCAAGCAGTTGTTGTTACAGATGGATTCCGTTTTAAGTGTTAAACTGTTTACTGATACGGTATTGCCCGTTACCTGCGGAGGTAGCCCCGGCCTGGTAGATATACATGCGTCATCAGGTACTGTTACTTATGCCTGGAGTACCGGTGCCACAGGGGAGGACCTGCAGGTGGATAGTGCCGGCACGTATACCGTTACGGTTACCAATGCAGCAGGTTGTACGGATAGCGCGCAGTTTCTTGTGCCTCAACAAGCACCGTTTACGACTGCGATTAATGGAGTGGATACGGTTTGTAGTAACCAAAATGCCCTGCTGTGCGCAAGCCCATTGGGATATTACCAATGGAGTACCGGCGAAACCACTGCTTGTATTACTGTGCAACCAAAGCCTTTGGTTTATACCGTTACCATTACCGACGCCAGCAATTGTTCGGCCGCAGGGAGTTTTCAGTTTGCGTTGATTGATAGCCCCGCCTTTTATGCCAACATAACGCCCGTGCGTTGCTATACCTTTTATAATGAGGGTGCAGTAACCTTAACCCCGGTAAATGGCGTGGGGCCTTACTCGTTTAACTGGAGCACTGCTGCCACAAGGCCCGTTATAAGCATGCTTACACCGGGTAATTATACTGTTACCGTTGCCGATGCGCTTGGATGTATTACGCAGGATACCTTTACCGTTCCGTTTTTAAACCTCTTTGAGATAGCAGCAAGCCCGGTATTAGATACCCTGCGACTTGGAGAGATGGTACCGCTGGAGGTAAGCACTACAGGCTCCAATGCTACCGTGTTTAACTGGCAGCCCGAAGCTTACCTGGATTGTTATACCTGCCAATATCCCACCGCCGCACCGCCTGTAAACTGGAATTATACGGTTATTGGAATAGATGCCAACGGTTGCTCGGATACTGCCGAAGTAAAGCTGGTAGTAATTGCCGACTATGGTTTGTTTATTCCCAATGTATTTACCCCCAACGGTGATGGCAGAAATGAGGTATGGCAGGTGCTCGGGAATTTGGCGGCTATTCAAAAATTTGACCTGCAGGTGTTTAACCGCTGGGGCGAGAAGGTGTTTGAATCCCCGGATTATACGATGGCCTGGGATGGTACCTATAAAGGCACTGCGCAGGAACCGGGGGTATATGTTTACCAGTTAAAGGTTAGCTGGAAGGATGGGCATTTTGACAGCAGTTACAAGGGTAGTTTAACGCTGTTTAAGTAAACAACTCATAAAAAATGAGTTGTGCGGCTATGCATTGCGCTTAGAGTTTTTATATTTGCACCGGGCGAGCCTTATACGATCAGCTCCTGCTCACTCCTCCAGGCGGGAAACCGAGCAAAGGTAGGCGGTTGTAGCGGTGCGATATGAGTAACTTGCCCATTTTTTATTTCTCCCCTTCCCATTTTACCCCTCTTTTAACAAGGTGTTGATTAAATAAGATTAGCAATCTGTCTGCTAATTTCATCTTAGCTTTGCATTTCAAACTAACCCGCAAACAAACTTATTTCATGAAATTCTTTATTGATACAGCCAAGCTTTCAGAGATTGAAGAAGCTGCCGCATTAGGCATATTAGACGGTGTTACCACCAACCCATCGCTGATGGCTAAAGAAGGTATAACCGGTCAGCAGAACATTATTGACCACTATGTGAAGATCTGTAACATGGTAAACGGCCCTGTAAGTGCCGAGGTTATTTCTACCGATTTTAAAGGCATGGTAGAAGAGGGTAAAAAACTGGCTGCCCTGCACCCGAACATTGTAGTGAAGGTGCCCATGATTAAAGAAGGCGTAAAAGCTATCAAGTGGTTTACCGATAACGGCATTAAAACCAATTGTACGCTGGTGTTTTCAGCCGCGCAGGCTATACTGGCTGCGAAGGCCGGTGCTGCGATGGTATCGCCTTTTATCGGACGTATTGATGATAGCAACTGGGATGGTGTGCAACTGATTGAGCAAATCGTACACATCTACCGCATTTACGGCTACGAAACCGAAGTGCTTGCTGCCTCTATCCGTTCATCGCTGCATATTGTGCGTTGTGCTGAGGCTGGTGCTGATATCGCTACCTGTCCGTTGTCGTCTATCAACGGCTTGTTTGCACATCCTTTAACCGACTTAGGTTTGGAGAAGTTTCTGGCTGATTACAAAAAAGGAAACGGCTAAGCGAATATGTTGAATTAGTAAAAAGGCGCCCTGTTGTTACAGCGCGCCTTTTCTTTTAGAAGGAGAATTTTACCCCTAACTGTCCGTTGATGCCATACGACGGATAACCATACCAACGCTGATATTTTTGATGGGCAATATTGTTAAGTGTACCAAAGAAGGTAAAGTGCTTATTGAAGATATACTCCAGCGCAATGTTTACATCGGCTGTGCCTTTGATTTTAACCTGTGCACCGTTTGCCAATAAGGCATACGATGAGGTTATACCGTATAGGTCAAGAGAGGCGCGTATTTTGTTCTTCCATACATAATTGGCGCGCAAGGTTAGTTTAAAGTTTGGTTCGTGCCAGGCGCGGGCTTGTTCTTTCAGCTTAAAGTAGCTGTAATCGGCCAGCACCGAAAGGCGCAGCCATTCCTTTACGTTATAACCGGCCTCAGCATGTCCTCCGAAGATGAGCGTGTTTTTATCGTAGACCACCACAAAACGGCGCATATCCAGCGTATCGTTTACAAACAGCGGCAGGTTGTTGATGTGGTTGAGGTGAAAGGCAAGGTTATAGCTTAAGTTTTGGGCCGTGCCTTTAACACCAATGCCAAAGTCTCCGTTTTGGGTGTTCCTAATGCCCACATAATTCCAGATAAAGTTGTTGGTGTGAATGAGGGAGTTAAGCGAGTTTTTGTTGTAGGTGTGTATGTAATCAACATAAGCAATAATGCTGTGTTGATACAGACGCTTTTCTAAATGCGCATCCATCAGGAAGAATGGTTTTGGGCCATCGAGTGCTAAACCGAATTTGAGGTGCGCTTTCCAGTCGTCGTTATTAAAGCCATAGCCCACCTGCAGGCGGAAGATGTTGCGCTGCAGTTTAAGCGAATCGTTTTTCAGTTGACTGATATCGAAGTTAAAATCGGCCAGTATAGCGTGTTGTTTTTCAATAAGCTTGTTGAAATCGGTTTGGCCGGCAATGTACCATTCGTTGGCTTTACCGTAGGTTTCCTGCAGGTAGTTGAAGTTGATGGTTTGCTTAAAGTCGATATCGAACTTATTGCGCTGTGCATTGCGGAAATACACCAATGCATCGTAATTGCGGAACACCTGGCGGATATCCTTACGGGCAAAGGTAGTATCGGAATAACTGCTATCGACACTATAAAAGTGCGTGCGGTAGTTATGGAATGTAAAACCGGTACCTACCTCGAAGGTTTTGGGGAAGTAGCGGAAATAAGCGCCTGCCTCGTCATCAACAAAGCGCTGATTTTTAATGGCGAAACCAATAGCATTAAAGTGATTGTAGAAGAGGCCAAACTTCATGTTTTTGGCCTTGTTATCGTTGTAAGCCATTTGTACCAGTGGCGAAAGCTGACTGCCAAAACCCAACTTGATAAAAGAAGAATTATAGCGTTCCAGTTTATCGGCACTAACGGCAATGGGTTTTAAGGGGTTGGTTTCAAAACCGAACTCCTTATAGTCCTTGCCGGGCACACTGTATTCCAGCTTTGGTTTAGTTTCTTCTACCTCCGGTATGTTAGGCTGTATGTTTACCTTTTGCGCATCTTGTATGGTGGCTTCGTATTCTTTTACCACGATAACTTCTTCGTTACCTACCTGGTCCTTACCGCCGCCCTGCGCCAACAAACTTACGGATGGGGCAAGCAACAACAAGGCCAGTGCAGTTTTACCTGCCCATTGACCAAGGCTACGTATTATGGTGCGTTTGTTGCTCATCGGTTAATAATTAAAGAGTCAGTTTCCATAATCAATGTATCGGATGGGGCAACCATCATCAATTTCGATTTGTTCAATTCTTCGGTGCGGATCTTCTCTAACTTCTGACGGGCTTCTTCCACCAAAGCCGTATCGCCTTTGTAATTGCCTACTATACTTTCCAGCGTGGCTTTTGCCTGGAAGGCGTTACCCTGAGCGTAGTAATTATCGGCCAGCAGAATAAAGGTTTTAACCACCCAGTATTCGTAACTGGCATATTTGTTTTTAACGCGGAAGCAGGTGTCGGTAGATTGCTTGTAATTGCCCTGCTCGAACAGGATTTTAGCCACCATGTATTTACTCTCTACACACTTTTCGTTTACAGGGTATTCGGCCACGCGGTTAAATGCACCAAGCGCAAACTCCTTATCGCCTTTTGCGTAATACGAGCGGCCCTTTTGATAATAAGCTTCCTGTATATCAACGTCCTTAGCCGTACCGCTGTTAATTAGTTGGTCGGCATACTCAATCACCTCATCGTGGCTAAGCAACTTAACAGCAGAACTAAGCATCCCCACCATAGCAGTATAAGAGTTTTGTTGCGAGCCACTGGCTATGTAGAGAAGCTTGTAATAATCCAATGCTTTACGGTAGTCCTTCACTTCGAAATAGGCAATGCCCGATGCTTTCAACAGGCTCTTCTCGTAGTATTTGCTGTATTTGTTTTGGATGATAGCTTCCAGGTCGGTTAGTGCTGTTACATAGTCTTTAGCTTTTGCGAGGCATTCGTACCGCTTCCAGTGGGCTTCGTTGGCAAAGTAACCATTAGGGAATTTGGTTACGTAGTTACCGAATAGGGTGGCAGCACGGTTGCAGTCGTTAGCATTGTAGGCATTATCGGCCGCCAGGTAGGTAAGCGAATCTTCTTCGCTGGTGCTAACCACTACGTTGGTATTGCCTTTTATGTAGTAAAAGTAATCGTCTGCACGCCCCAGTTCCACATAAATTTCCTTCAATGCGGCAAGCGCTTCTTTTTCTTCACCCGAGCCGGGGAATTTTTTAACCACTAGCTTGTAATCGTCGATGGCTTGTTCCTTTTTACCGGCATTGTAATCTATAACGGCGGTTTTCATATAAGCAGCTACCAACTTTTCGCTGCCGGGGTATTTGGTAATAAGGTTTTGATATGCATTACGGGCTGCTGTAAGATTGCCGCGTTCCAATTCTGTTTCGCCAATCTCGTAATAACTTTGGTCGGCATAGGTGGAAGCAGGCTTTTTAGCAATGAGGTTGTTCAGCACGCTGATCTTATCATCATCACGACCCATCAAACCCAGGATAATACCCTTTTGGTATTGCGCGTATTCCGAAGCGCTCCAGTTGTTTTCTGCAATTACACCATAGGCATCTACCGCCTTGCTGTAGTTTTGGGTAACAAAACTACAATCGCCCCAGCGCAGGTATAAATCCGATTGCAAGGCATTTAAGCCTTTTTTATCTATTGAGTTAGCCGCTTCCTTGGTGGCACTTTCAAAATAGACGGCAGCATCACTGTATTGTTTCTGCTTAAAGTAGCAGTAGCCTATGTTGTAAAGACTACGGTATTTCGATGCCTCTCCCTTTTTCTCAACCGCCGGACTACATAGTTCGTTAAACTTCATGTAGCTGCGCATGGCTTGCGGGTATTGTGCGTTCGCGAAATAGATTTCGCCTTCCATGTAAGTGGCTAATGCTACCAACTCCAGGTTAAGGGGTTTGCTCAGGCTTTTCTCGCAAAGCTGAAGGGCTTCGTCGGGTTTGTTATCGTTAAACAATTCCACCGCGCGGAAGTAGGTAACCTTCTGATAAGCTTCCTTGATCATAGGGCTGCTCAGTTTCAGGTTCTCCATAATGCGGTAGGCCTTGTCGTAATTTTTGGTTTGCACCAGGGCAGTGGCCAATAACTCACTTACATCATCAGCATAGGTGCCGTTGGTGTATTTATCGAGGTAGGTTTCAAAGCTTTCAATGGCTTCGCTGTTATTACCGGCTTCCATGGAAAGCTTGCCGTAATTATACAAAGCACTCTCGCGTATGGTTTCATCGTATTTCATGCTGGCTGCACTCTGGAACGCCGAGCGGGCCTTATCCTTTTGGTTTGTCTTCATGTAGCAATCGGCCAGTGTATAGGTGGCATTTTGCCCCATGGGTTCATCCAGCAGGTTTAGCTGTTTAAAGTTTTCGATTGCCTTGGTGTAAGCGCCGGTTTTATACTGGCAATAGGCCAGTTGGTAGATATCCTCTTTCCCCACTTTCGTGTTCTTAGCAATATAGGCCTCCAAAAGGGGAAGAGCTTTGGCATAATCACTCTTCTGAAAGTAAACTTTGCCCAAGAGGTAGCGCATTTCGTCTTTGTAAAGTACTTCAGGCTTGTCCAGGTTCTTTTGGATGTAAGGCACTAACTTTTCGTAATCCTTTTTGAAGAAGTAGATCTGTGCAATGTAATAGGGAATAACACTGGCATACATCTTGGAGTCTTCGATGTCTGTAAAACTTTTCAGCGCTTCGTTATAGTCCTTGTTATAGAAGCTAATAAAGGCATAATAGTAGGTAGCAGGGTAGTAGTATTTGTCCTTTACATCCTTAATGGAAGCGAAAAGAGGTTTGGCTTCGGTAAATTTCTTTTTGGTAAAATAGCTGTAAGCCAGCATAAAACGGTAATCGTATAGCTGCTGGTTATTCAGGTCCTCGGTTTTAACCTTGCTGAGATAATCAATAGCTTCCTGGTATTTTTTGTTTTGGTAGTAGTATTTGCCCAGGTAGAGATTAACCAAGCGGCGTTTATCGGTTTCATGGTATTTTTTGTAGTAGGCGAGCAGTAGCTTCTCTGCGTCTTTATCGTTTGTTTCGGCGGCACAGGCAGCAATGTAAAACTCTAGGTTCTGCATCAGCACCAGATTTTCGTGATGCGTGTAAACGGCAGGTTGTTTGTAAATGTCTTCAAACTTTTCGCGTGCCGAAAGGTAGTTGCGCTCATCAAATAGCTCTAATCCCTTCCGGAATGCCTGTTCTGCATCCAGATACACCTGCGATTGTTGCGCCGGCGTATAAAGCCAAGCAGCAAAACACACCACTAAAAATACGAACCGTTTACGCATGCGCTACGAACTAGTTATTCTAACGAAACAAAGTTACGTTTTAGTATAGCCGGGGTTTAGCTAAGGCAGTGTTCAATTTCCACGGACCTTGGCTTGGGTTATGGTAATTAGGACACTTTAGGAAGGCAATTCAGCGTCAGGCGCAGACAGGAATAAAAAATCCCCGCATAAAGGCGGGGATCAGTAGTTTAAATGCAATTAGGTTATTTCTTCTCCATCTTACTTAATCTGCGTTCCATACTAAACAGAAACAGGAAAATACAGATCAGTATAATACCGATAACGCCAATGGCGATATTCATCTTCATGTCGGCAGGGGCAGGTATAGGTTGGTCCTGCGCAAATGCACCCAGGCTTAGCAACAGGGCCATGGTAACCAGGTTTAACTTTTTCATGCTTCTTGTTTTTGTTGCAGGTTCTGTAAACGAATGCGTATAGAAAGCAGCCACATGCCCAACATAATCCAGCCGATAACGGCAGGGTAGAAAAACATTCGCAGATGGCTGTCGAGATCGTATTTATTAAAAGCCGGGTTACCTGCCTGGCCGGGGTGCAGGCTATCAACGCTACCCGTGCGGGGCACGATAAAGATGAACAGGATAAACACCACCACCGAGAATACCGAGTAAACGGCCGAAATACGGGCGCGCTTAATTTCATCGGTAATACTGGCACGTAGTATCAGATAGGCCAGGTAAACGGCTATGCCTATCAGGGCACCTGAAAGTTTGATATCATAAAATACCATGTTGCGGATGGCTTCGCCCCAGCTGAGCCCTATAAACCAGGTGTATTTACTCCACAAAGCGCCGGTGAGGTAACCAGCAACGCCGTAGAGTATAGCTATAACAACCGCATTGCTTGCAATAGTATCGTATTCCGGTTTGCCTTTTGCCAGATACAGGATGCTGAAGGCTAACGAAAGGGCTACCATGAAGGTCATACCAAACCACATAGGCACATGGAAAAAGGTGTTGCGAATGCTCTCTTCTAAAATCTCGCGGTAAGGGAAAATGAAGTGCCTGTTATCGCTGTGTTTTACAACAGGCTCTTCAGTTTTTGCTCCGGCAAATCCAGTGCTGACCAGGGTGTTTAATGTATGCGTGTCAAGTAAGGCATAGGTGCCTTCATTTCTAACCGTATCAGGCTGTACCGGAAGTGTATCTATAATAGCTTCCCCAGAGGCAACGGTAACGCCTTCGCGCAACACAATCGTGCCATCGATATCGTTGTTTACCACCAAATCAAAGGTGGGCTGTTGCAGCGAATCGCGCTGGGTTTTACTTAAGCCCAGTGTAACCTGTAGCTGGTTGTTGTTGAGTATTTTCAGGTTTTGCGGAACATAAAACTTGCCGCCGTTGGCAAACCAGAGTTGCACTTTGCCTGCATCCGCCTCCGCAAAATGGGTATGGTAACCGGTAACAGTAAAGGAGTAGAGCGAATCGGTACGGAAAAGGCCCGGACTAACATACGGCAAACCCGGCCCCATGGGCACCAGTAAACCGCCTAATACAACATACGATAATAGCGCTACGCATACCCATTTCCACCACTTGCTGTAAAGCCAATTCATTGCTTGTTTTTGCTGCTTGTTTGTTGCGTGTTCGTGTTATAAACAGCAGGCAGCTTTTTTAGTCGCGCCAAATATATGGAAATAATACAAGCGCCAATACCGGCTGCATAATATTGAGTGCCAGTAACAACAGCAGGTTTTTGCTCACCTCGTCGGTAAAACCATCGCTGCCCATACAGGCGGTGGAAAGCCGGGTGAGGAAGATGATAAGCGGAATAACCAACGGGAACCCCAGCACGGCTAACAAGGTAGCATTATTCCCCGCCCGGCTGGCAATGGCGCTCATGGTAGTAAACAGGAAGGAATAGCCTGTGCCACCTAAAAGCACGGTTAAAAAGAATACTTCATAATTCACGATCGGTGAACTGATCATGGCGGTGAAAATCAGGAAGGTGAGCGAAGATAACAGCAGGGTGAAAATGAAGTTATAGATAAGTTTGGCCAGTATGAGCGCCTGCGGCGTGATGGTCCAGTAATAGTAGTAAAAACGGCCTTGGGGCTCACGGAAAAACGAGTTGGCTACAGCATTTACCGAACTAAACAGGATAATGAGCCAAAAGAGGATGCTCCAGATGGGGGCTTCTATATCGCGCAGGCTATCATTGTATTGCAGGGCAAAAAAGATAACCATTACCGAGCTGAACACATATAACAGCACACCGCCCAAAACATATTTGTTGCGGAACTCAATCAGCAGATCTTTTATTAAAACAGCCCGGACCGAACGAATAAAATTCACGGCTTAAATATAGGGGAATATGCCATTTGCCGTCCAAACTGCCGCTTATCAAAATAATTGCCGGCCGATTGTGTTACTTTTGATGAGGGCTGCTATTAATCATTAAACAGGAGGTTGTAAAACCGGGCTTGCCTGTAAAGTATTCGCAAAAACTATCTCATGAAATATTTCTCCTTGATCCTTGTGCTTTTTTTAGCCGCTTGTAATGGAAAAACTGATGCCAGTTTAGAAAGCAAGTCCAGCGACGGGCAAACACAGATTACAATTACAGCCAAACGCGCTACAGCCGCCGATGCCTGGACGGCCGACATCCTGGTTAAATCCTACAATTGGAAACCCGGCACGCTGCACGTAACCGAAGTGTATGCGGATGATCTGAATAGCCAAACGGTAACGTTTGAATGGGCCGATGCTAATCATTGCCTGATTACCTTCAAACTGCGTGATAATACAGCGCGCCACTTTCAATTGCTGTGTTCGCCACAGGCTTTGCAACTGGCCGAGATTTAACTTTGTTTTTTGCTTCGCTGGCGCAGCAAGCCAATTACCAATACTACCAGCATTACCAGGCCGAACCCAAGGCGCAGATACATATTGCGTACCTGTTTCTTCTCTTGCTCGTGCTGTTGTTGCACAAAGGCATCCAGATTACGCCCCATTTGCTCCTGCGAACGGGCAAACTCAACCGATTCAATACGCGCCAGGTTGGCTTTCTGTATAGAATCAAACTCGGCCTGCTGTTGCTCCAATACCCGGTTCATTGAATCAATGTTTAACCGTTCGACGGGCCGTTCCTGACTTACAACTTTTTTAGCCTGCATTGGCAGGTAAAAGGTCATTATGACTATGGCTATAGCTGTACGTAATTGCATAGTGGCTACGGATTTGGTTTAAAATACGCGTATGCCCACCAAACTAAAGGCAATTGTAAGGGCAAACGCAGGTATAATGCTATGGATGAAAGGTGCCATTCATTTCCATAAAGTGCCATACGGATGTTGGCGGGGAATACGGCAATCAGCAACAAAATAAGCGCTGCTGCACTTAACCTGCGGGTAATGGGAAACAATAAGCCAATAGCTATAACTGCTTCTCCAATACCACTGATATACCCAAGTAGTCTGGGGTAAGGCAAAAATCCTTCGAGCATCCTGGTATAAAAGGGTTCATTAACAAAGTGGTTTATACCTGCTGCCAGGTATAATAGTGCCATTATGTAAATACCCCAATTTCGCATTGGTTGTTCTGTTTTTAGTTCGTTTTCAGCGCTCTTGTTGGGTCAAATATAACGGCAAGATAGCCGTTGACGGTCATATTTCGTTCTGGCGATTATATTTGTCCTCCTAATTTTAATGAGATGTTTGAATTAATACGTGAATTTCCCGGCCAGTTTTACAAGGCGCTGCTTATAGGCAATGATGCCATAATCAACACCGATCGTACAACGCCGGTTAAGAATATTGTAATTGCAGGTTTAGGTGGTTCGGGCATTGGCGGCAATTTATTGGCCGAATTATTACGCGATGAATTATCCATTCCTGTTACTGTAAACAAAGGATACTTTTTACCGGCGTTCGTTGACGAAGGCACCCTGCTTATACTCTCCAGCTATTCAGGCAATACCGAAGAGGTATTGTCGTGTGCCAAGGACGCTATTGCACGTGGCTTAAAACCGGTATGTGTTTGTGCAGGCGGTAAACTGGAAGATTTTGCAAAAGAAAACAACCTCAGTTATATCCTTATACCCTCCGGTTTGCCTCCCCGCGCTGCCCTGGGTTTCTCCTGCGTGCAGTTGTTTATTGTGTTGCACCGCTTTGGCTTAATAAATGATAATTACCATGCAGCATTTAAACGTGTAGCCGAATTTTTAGCTAAAGAGCAGGAAAAGATAATTGAGGACTCTGAGTTTTTAGCAGGTCGCCTACTCGAAAAAGTAATTATTGTCTACGCAGAGGATAAATACGAAAGTGTGGCCCTGCGTTTGAAACAACAGATTAACGAGAACTCTAAAATGTATTGCTGGTTTAACGTGATACCCGAAATGAACCACAACGAGATTGTGGGTTGGCGTAATCCGAATAAGAACCTGGCCGTATTGATTTTTAGAAGTGAGGACGAATTTCACCGTAACACCCAGCGCATTATTTATAAAAAGGACGTTATCGTTCGCCTTTCGGATAACGTGTATGAGATTGATGCAAAGGGAGCCGATAGCTGGGAAAAGCACTTTTACCTGATTCACTTTGGAGACTGGTTAAGCTACCACCTGGCTATGTTGCAGGGTATTGACCCTGTAGAGGTGAATGTAATAACCAAACTAAAGGACTTTTTAGATACGTCCACCAACGCCCAATGATACAGGACCCCGAAGAGGAGGAAACCATACCCGGCGGGCCGGAAGGCTCCGATGAGTTTTTTGAAGAAGTGAACCTGCAGATTGATCCGCGCCAGACTTCGGTGCGTATCGATAAGTTTTTACATGTACACCTGGGTAATAATGTAAGCCGTACGAAGATACAGGCTGCTGCCGAGGCAGGAAACGTACGGGTAAATGGTAAGGCTGTAAAGCAAAACTACAAAATTCGGCCCGGCGATCAGATTCAGTTATTGATGCCCCGCCACGCAGAGAACTTTGACCTGCTGGCAGAAGATATTCCTCTGGATATTGTTTATGAGGATGATGACCTCATTGTAATAAACAAGGATCCCTTTATGGTGGTGCATCCCGGCCTGGGTAATCCGAAGGGCACCCTGGTGAATGCCTTATTGGGCTATTTAAAAACCTTGCCTGAAGGAGGAGAAGAATTCCGCCCCGGTTTAGTGCATCGTATCGATAAAGGCACCAGCGGTTTAATTATCGTTGCCAAAACGGAAATGGCTTTGGCGCACCTTGCTAAACAGTTCTTCGACCGCACTATCGACCGCAAATATATTGCGCTGGTATGGGGTAATATTGCAGAGGAGGAAGGAACAGTTACAGGGCATATAGGCCGCCACAGCCGCGATAGAAGGCAGTTTGAAGTGTTTCCGGAAGGTAACTTCGGCAAGCATGCCGTTACCCACTTTAAAGTTTTGGAGCGTTTGAATTACGTAACATTGGTTAGTTGTAAACTGGAGACCGGCCGCACCCACCAAATTAGGGTGCATATGAAATACATCGGGCACACCCTCTTTAACGATGAGCGTTACGGTGGCAACAAAATTTTAAAAGGCACCGTGTACAACAAATACAAGCAGTTTGTAGAAAACTGTTTTGAAATACTGCCCCGCCAGGCGCTGCATGCAGCTACGCTTGGGTTTATACATCCGCGGACCGGGCAAAAAATGTTTTTTGAGGCCCCACTGCCACCCGACTTTACAACCGTGCTTGAAAAATGGCGTAAGTATTGGACCAATCCCAATGCCCTATCCGGTACGGAAGAAGAAAACGGATAAAAGGAAGCTTACTGAAGTGGCAGAATATCGCCGTTCAAATCGATACTCAGTTTGGTATCCGGGAAGTCCTGTTTAGTAAGGTCGCGGATTACCTTTGTAACCTGACCAGCTTTATCAAGGTGCACATATGTGTGCGAAAGCTGGTAGGTAGGTGTAATATGCGCCTTAATAAACTCGCCCTTGCGGGTAGTATATACCTTAAAGATAGGTGCCAGCCCGTTTACACCACGCACATTAATACCGCCGTAGGTGCAAAAATTACCGGCGCTGTAGCTGATAAAGCGGTTGTTGTACAGCTCTACTGCACGGCTAACATGTGGTCCTTGTCCGAATATGACATCCGCCCCTGCATCTACCAACATATGCGCAAAGCCATAAACATTGCCCCTGTCTTCCCCATGGAACATCTCATGCTTTTTAGGTACGTGCTGAAAGGTATTTCCTTCGGCACCACCATGAAAGGATACGATGACCACATCGGCTACCGAATCGAGGCTGCGGATAACCGCTACAGCCGCCGCGCTATCGTTAATGCTAACGCAATTACTGTTGGGCGAAAAAGCTGCAAAGCCATACGTAACACTATCCTTGGTAAATACGATACCGGGGTTAGGCAATTGCCCGGCATATAAAAGCCCTGCGGCCTCTAAGGTGCGCATGGTGCTTTGCCTTCCTAAGTCACCAAAGTCGCCCGCATGGTTGTTGGCAATGCTCATTACATCAAAACCCGCTTTAACCAGGTTTTTTACATAGCCCTCGGGGCTGCGGAATACATAGCATACCGTTGAATCCTTACAGGTTTTGGCTGTACCACCTTTGTTCAGCAGTACGCCTTCCAGGTTACCCATGGTAATATCTGCATCCTGTAACACGCTATCCACTTCTTCCATTAGGTGTGCGCCGCTGTCAGGGGGTAACTCGGCTTCCGGGTAAAGGGTTCCCATCATAATATCGCCCACGCCGATTATGCGTAAGGTATCGCCGGGTGTAGCCTTTAAGGTTATGCTTACAGCAAACAACAGGAAAGCAACAAATTTCAGTTTCACAGGTAGGAGCGTTTAAAGGGTTATTCGCCCAGTTGTTCTTTTAAGTCAACCAAAAAGCGGCGGATGTTTTGCAGTTGCTGCACCACCTGAAATTTCTTTCGTTCTGCTTCGTAGCGGCTGCGCAGTTGTTGCCGGGCGCCATCCAGCGTATAGCCCTTGTCCTTTACCAAATGATGTATCAGCTTCAGGTTTTCGATATCGGCCTTTGTAAAAAAGCGATCGCCTTTGGCGTTTTTCTTGGGCCGCAGTATGTCAAATTCTTTCTCCCAATACCGCAATAGCGAAGTGTTAACCGACATCATGTCGGCTACTTCGCCAATGCTGTAATACAGCTTCTCAATTTCTTTTTCCTTGTAGGGCATAAAGGGCTGTAGTATCAGGTGTTTAGGTTATCAGGTTTGCCGTGCAAATGCAAGGCCATTAATCAAGCGTTTGGCCCGGGTTGTTGCTTAACTCTATCATCTTCTCAAAGTCGGCATCCTTCAGGTCGTTGTAGTAAAAGTAAACCGGGTTAACCGCCGAACCGCTCTTTAACACCTCGTAGTGCAGGTGCGGACCGGTAGACTTACCTGTGCTACCCGAATAAGCAATTACCTCACCGCGTGTAACTTTCTGTCCGGGTTTTACTTTGAACCGCGAAAGGTGAGCATAACGCGTGCGGTAGCCATAGCCGTGGTTTACCACAATCTCGTTTCCATAACCGTTAAAACTATAATTCACCGACTCTACGGTTCCATCACCTGTTACGTGTACTTCGGTGCCCACGGCGCAGGTAAAGTCCATGCCTTCATGGAATTTGGTGATTTTATAAACCGGGTCAATCCTCCAGCCATAGCCCGATGCCATACGCTCCAATTTCTTGTTTGGTATAGGCTGAATGGAAGGAATGGACGACAACATCTGTTGCTGATTTTTAATCATTTCAGCAATCTCGTCGTAGCTTTTGCTTTGTATGGCCATCTGCTTTTTCAGTTTGTCCACCTTCAACGCTACTTCTTTCATTATCTCGCCGTTATCGTATTTATCCAGGTAGCGGTATTTGTTCACCCCGCCGGAACCTGCTTCCCATACATCGCCCGAAACAGGATCGGCTTCAAACAAAACCCGGTAAATGTTACCATCCCGGTAGTGAAGTCCGTCCAGCACTTCGGTCATATGCTGCACGTCCTGGTTCATCAGGTCATACTGGTTGCGCAGCTCTGCAATTTCCGAGCGCAGGATCTTTTCTTTAGGAGAAGGGAAGAAGTTGTAGTAAATGGTGGATATAGCCAGCGAAAACACCAGCGCCGCCACCATAAAGGCTAAAACACGGAGAATGCGACTGGTCCAGCTAACTACTGCTTTTTCGTAGCTAAGTGTATGGGTGTTAAATATATAGCGGTCCTTCCTTCTGAATAATGCCATGCCTCTGCAATGTGTTGTTCCTCGATGTTCAAAATGTGGCCGGTGTGTGCAAACGGCCTTTCGACGTGGATAGAAGTGGTGCGATTGATTTAACGATATTCACCGCTTCTCTTATTTTCGTCGCTCCAAATTTAGAACAACTATATTAATTAAGAAATAAAGAGTTAAAGCGCTAATATGACCTCGGAGCAAATACGGAAGGCTTTTTTGGATTTTTTTGAAAGTAAAGGGCATAAAATTGTGCCTTCTGCGCCAATAGTGGTTAAAAACGACCCTACCCTGATGTTCATCAACAGCGGTATGGCGCCTTTTAAGGATATCTTTTTAGGTAACCAGCCTATTAAATACCCCCGTGTGGCCGATACGCAGAAGTGTTTGCGCGTAAGCGGTAAGCACAACGATTTGGAAGAAGTGGGTGTGGATACCTACCACCATACCATGTTCGAGATGTTGGGTAACTGGAGTTTTGGCGACTACTTTAAGAAAGAAGCCATTGCCTGGAGTTGGGAATTACTGACCGAGGTTTATAAGCTGGATAAAGACCG
The DNA here is from genome assembly GCA_044225825.1 of Chitinophagales bacterium. Classification (GTDB taxonomy): domain Bacteria; phylum Bacteroidota; class Bacteroidia; order Chitinophagales; family LD1; genus Bog-950. The sequence goes on along the minus strand of JBGAIB010000004.1, from coordinate 387,021 downwards.
CCTGTATGTAACTGTGTTTGAAGGCGATGCCAAAGAAAACCTGGCTTTTGACCAGGACAGCTACGATTACTGGAAACAATACACCAGCGAAGACCGCATATTGCGCGGCAACAAAAAGGATAACTTTTGGGAAATGGGGGATACCGGCCCTTGCGGACCCTGCAGCGAAATACATATTGACCTGCGCCCCGATGCAGAACGCAAGGTGAAGGACGGTAAGGATCTGGTAAATACAGGCGACCCCCGTGTTATTGAGATTTGGAATAACGTGTTTATGGAGTTTGAACGAAAGGCTGATAAAAGCCTGGTGAAACTGCCTAAGCAGCACGTGGATACAGGCATGGGCTTTGAACGTTTATGTGTGGCTATCCAAAAGAAAACCAGCAACTACGATACAGATGTGTTTCAGCCGATGATTCAGCAGTTGGCCAAAATGAGCAATACGCCTTACAAAGCTACCATGCCTGCATCGGTAAATGACATTAAGCCTGAAGAACGCACCGATGTAGCCATGCGCGTAATTGCCGACCACATCCGTGCTATCAGTTTTACTATTGCCGATGGTCAGTTGCCCTCCAATACCGGAGCAGGTTATGTTATTCGCCGTATTCTGCGCCGTGCGGTGCGTTACGGGTATTCATACCTGGGTTTTGAAACACCGTTTTTATGCGAGTTGGTGCCTATGCTGGCTGATCAGTTTGCAGGTGTATTCCCGGAATTGAAAGCACAACAGGATTTTGTGGTGAATGTAATACGGGAGGAAGAGACCTCTTTCCTGCGCACCCTGGCGAATGGTATCCGCCGCTTTATGGCCATTGAGGAAGATCTTGCGAAAACCGGTTCTAAGTCCATTAGTGGTAAAGTTGCTTTCGAGTTGTTTGATACGTATGGGTTTCCGTTGGACCTGACTCGTTTGATGGCAACAGAGAAAGGCTTTAGCATTGACGAAACCGGTTTTGAAAGCGAAATGGCTGCGCAGAAAGACCGTGGCCGCAGTGCTGCCGCTACCGAACAAAGCGATTGGGTGAACGTAGGCGAGGATGTGAAAACCGACTTTATAGGTTACGATTACAACGATGCCGATGCGCATGTGGTTAAATACCGCAGTGTAAAGCAAAAGGATAAGGAATTATATCAGTTGGTATTGGATAAAACACCTTTTTATGCTGAAAGCGGGGGACAGGTAGGTGATACCGGTTACCTTGATTTTGGTGGAGAGAAGGTGGAAGTGCTGGATACCAAAAAAGAGAACGACCTGATTGTGCATTGGGTGAAGAAATTACCTGCTAAGCCGGATGCAGCGGTTCGCGCACATGTTAACAGCAAGCAACGCAACGATACACGTAAAAATCACTCGGCTACACACTTATTGCAAAGCGCCCTCCGCCATGTATTAGGCAATCACGTACAGCAAAAAGGCTCGCTGGTAAATGCCGATTACCTGCGTTTCGATTTTAGTCATTTTGCAAAAATGACCGAAGAAGAGATTGCTAAAGTGGAGCAGATAGTGAATGCAAAAATTATGGAGAACATTGCCCTTGATGAGCGGCGCAATGTGCCTATTAAGGAGGCGGAAAAATTAGGAGCTACCATGCTGTTTGGCGAGAAGTATGGTGAATTTGTACGCGTAATAACCTTCGACGAAAACTTTAGTCGCGAATTATGCGGGGGCACCCATGTTAAGAGCACGGGTGAGATAGGCTTGTTTAAAATTACCTCCGAAAGTTCCATTGCCTCGGGCGTTCGCCGTATAGAGGCTGTAACCGGTCCTAAGGCGTTGGAATATGTAAATGCGAAGCTGAATGACCTGGATGGCATTACTGAGCTTTTCAAAGGTTCAAAAAATGTAGTGCAGAGCGTTAAGAGCTTACAGGAACAGGCCGCCCAGTTGCAGAAGGAAAACGAACAACTGCAGGATAAACTGTTGGGAGGCTTAGCTAAACAATACCTGGCAGCATTCGATAAACGCGGCAATGTCAACTTTCTGGCTGACACAAAAGTGGAAGTTACCTCGGCCGATGCCATGCGTAAATTGGGCATACAATTGGTAAACGAAGTAAAGGATGCTTATGTGATTTTACTTTCTACCAATGCCGGTGGTAAACAGGTTGTGCATTTGCGGGTAGCTCCTTCGCTGGGTGTTAAAGCCGGCGATTTAATAAAGGAATTATCCACTACCATTAAGGGCGGTGGTCCGGCGGATTTTGTACAGGCCAGCGCACCGGATGCAAAGGCGGTGGAAGAACTGGCTGCAAAACTGAAAGAAAGATTTAAGTAATTTATAATAGGTGAACGTTGGAAAGCAAATACGATAAATACGAAGTAATAGTAGGGTTGGAAGTGCACGCACAGCTATCCACCAAAAGCAAGATGTATTGTGGCGATTCAGCCGATTTTGGTGCTTCGCCGAATACACAGGTTAGCCCGCTTTCATTGGGCCATCCCGGTACCTTGCCTATGGTTAACGAAACTGCTGTGGAGTATGCGGTTAAAATTGGTTTGGCCACGCATAGCGTTATCCGCCACGAAAACCAGTTTGCACGTAAAAACTACTTCTACGCCGATTTACCAAAAGGATATCAGATAACCCAGGATAAAACCCCTATCTGTACTGAGGGTTATATTGAGTTTGACCTGAACGGCGAGAAGAAGCGCGTGAATCTTACCCGCATACACATGGAAGAAGATGCCGGTAAGTCTACCCACGATATTGACCCTTATTTTACCCTGGTGGATCTGAACCGTGCAGGTGTGCCGCTTATTGAAATTGTAAGCGAGCCGGATATCCGCAGTGGCGACGAGGCAATGGCCTATCTGAACGAAGTGCGTAAACTGGTGCGTTACCTGGATATTTGCGATGGTAACATGGAAGAAGGCAGTATGCGCTGCGACGCCAATATTTCGGTGCGTTTGAAAGGAACTACCGCCTATAACCCGCGCAGCGAGGTAAAGAATATGAACAGTATGCGCAATGTAAAACGCGCTATTGAATACGAATTTATCCGCCAGATTGATGCACTGGAAGCAGGAGAGAAGCTGACCCAGGAAACGCGCGGTTTTGATGCCGTAAAGGGGATTACGCTTACCCAGCGCAGCAAGGAACATGCACACGATTACCGCTACTTCCCTGAACCCGATTTGCCACCGGTGGTGTTAACCGACGATTATATCGCTTCCGTTAAAAAGCAAATGCCTAAACTATCGGCCGAATTGAAGGAAGAATATATGGGTGTTTACGGCTTACCGGAATATGACGCGCGCCTGTTGAGCGACGATAAGTTTACGGCAGAATATTATAATTTGTTAATTGCTGCTACCAGGAATTACAAAGCAGCGGCCAACTGGATGCTGGGCCCTGTTAAAAACTACCTGAACGAAAACGGATTCGAAATTCAACAGTTTAAAGTGGCACCTGCGCAGCTGGTGGCGCTGATAGCGCTGATTGATGAGGGCAAAACGAATTTCTCGGTAGCTTCTACCAAAATCTTCCCTGTGATGGTAGAACAGCCTGAGAAATCGCCGCTTAAAATTGCCGAAGAATTGAACCTGTTACAAAGCAGCGATGAAGGCCTTATTAAGGGCCTTGTAGAGGAAGTGATTGCTAAATATCCTGAAAAAGTAGCCGAATACAAGAGCGGCAAGAAAGGATTGCTGGGGATGTTCGTTGGTGAAGTAATGAAAGCCAGTAAAGGCAAAGCCGACCCTAAACTGGCGAACAAGTTAATGGCTGAATATCTCGAGAAATAAACGCATTGTAATAAACGGGCCGAAAGCCTACCTTTAACATCGTGATGAAAAAAGTATTGTCTGTTTTAATGTTGGTGCTGGTTTTTACCGCCTGCAACCGCGCAGGTTCCAACGAAAAGTATACCATTAACGGAACCCTTAAGAACTATGGAACCAAGCGAGTAATACTCGAGAAATTGTCGTTGCAAAACTTCACACTGATTGATTCAGCTTCGGTAGATGATAAAGGTGCCTTTAAAATGGAAGGCGTAAGCGAAAAGGGTTTCTACCGTATTAAATTGGACGACCAGATCTTTTGGTTGTTTCTGTTGGAACCAACCAATTATAAAGTCGATATTGATTTAATGAGCCCTGATGCATTCAAAATTACAGGTTCAGCTGATAATGATGAGTTCCAGGCGGCCATTAAAAAGACCAGCAATGCCCAGCGCGAGTTAACCATGTTGCGCAACAGCTACTTTGCCTATCAGCAAATGCATGTAAGCGCCGATAGTATGACCATGATAACCAACAGCCTGAATGCAGCCGGTAAAAAACTGGAAATGATGTTGGTGGATGGGGCTAAAAACTCGAAAAGTCCTTTTGTTGCGCTGTATTATGTTACCAACCTGCCTTTGGATAAGTACCTGAAGGAAAATATGGCTGTAGCCGACCGCCTTGATAAGGAAATACCAAACAGCAGTTATACCAAGGATTTTCGCACGATGGTAAACCAGGTGACTGAACAGATGAAGCAGCAGGAAATGGCCCAGCAGGCCGCCAACGATGTGCAGGTAGGTAAGCCGGCACCGGAAATCGACCTGAAGAGTCCAGAGGGTAAGTACATTAAACTAAGCTCGCTGAAAGGCAAGGTGGTATTGATCGATTTCTGGGCTTCGTGGTGTGGCCCTTGCCGTGCCGAAATGCCGAATGTGGTGGCTGCTTATAACAAATATAAGAGCAAAGGATTTACAGTTTACAGCGTTTCGCTGGATAAGGATGCAGAAGCCTGGACCAACTCCATTTCCAAGTTGGGCATGGTGTGGGAAAATCACGTTAGCGACCTGAAGTGGTGGAAGTGTGAAGCCGCTCTGCGTTATGGTGTAAATGGAATACCTGCCACTTTCCTGCTCGATAAAACGGGCACTATTGTAGCTACCAACCTGCGTGGTTCGGCCCTGGATGCCAAGTTGGAAGAGCTGCTGCGGTAAACGATTTTTACTGCCCTTGTGGGGTGGGTGTGGATAGTGCTGAAAATATTGAATTCCAGCACTTTGAATTTTGACTAATAAGCCTAATATTAGCCAAATGTTACCTATTGCGCAGCCGTGCGCCGGTAATGCATTGCACACCCTAAAACAACCTACTTAAATGAAACATTTTTTACTTGTGTTGCTGGGCTGTTTGGCTATGCTGAACATGCAGGCAGCCGATGATTGGCAGGTGTATTACCACGATGCCGGTTTAACCATCTCTTATTGCTATGCCGATTGCCACGATGTTACCAACGGCATTCATCAGCAAAAAGTGCTGTTAAAGTTCACTTCTACAGCTGCAACAGCCGTGCAGGTAAGCTTTGGTCGTAACCTGCAATACGAAGGACAGGCAGTTTCGGCGGGCGACCACAATTACACCGTAACACTAAAAGCCGGTGAAACGGTGGAGGGCACTTGCGAAACCCGCAACAAGGCGCTTTATATTTTCAGCAAACAACTGAATACGGCAGGTAGTGTGCTTAAAACCTTCATTCTTTCAAACCTATCGGTTAAACCCATAAACTAAAGCGCCATGAAAAAACTACTATTTTTTGCGGTTGCTTTAACCTTTTATACCGCCCGGTTAGCAGCACAGGGTTGTACCGTGGATGGCTCAGCAACATTGGATACGATCGTTTGCGGACAAAGCGTACTGCTTTCAGCATTCGGGCAGGGGCAGGGCGTGGCTGTGTTGAGCGAAAACTTTAACAACGGCGCATTCGGTCCGGGTTGGAGTGCTACCACCCAGGCCATGTGGAATAACCCCTGCAGCCCTAATGGCGTGGATGGCACCACGCATATATGGCTGGGTAATTCCTCGCCGGTACCCCGTGCATTAACAACGGCTGCCTTTAACTTAAGCAACTGCGCCAACGCCGGTGTAACCATTTGCTTTGATATGCTATTTGCCGAGCAGGGCAATTCTGCTCCTTGCGAAGGTCCGGATGAACCGGATGAAGGGGTGTATCTGCAATACAGTACCGATAACGGCGCTACCTGGAACACCATTCATTACTTTGACCCCAATGGCGGTAGCGATCCCCAGTTTATTAACTGGAACAACTGGTGTTTTCAGGTGCCACCTGCTGCCCTTATTAATGGTGTAAAATTCCGCTGGTTTCAGGATAATGACTCCGGTGCCGATTACGACCACTGGGGTATTGATAACGTAGTTATCTACTGTAACGACCCAAGCTACAACATTGTTTGGCAGCACGATAACTACAACCTGGGCCCAACAGGTGGTACCGACCCTAACCCGGTTACGCCTACCACTACTACAACCTATACCGTTGTAATGACCAATGGCACGGTTACCTGTACTGACCAGGTTACCATTGTAGTTCGTAATCCTACTATTATCGTAAATGCGGGTGCCGATACCAGCGTTTGCAGCGGTACCTGTGCGCAGTTGAACGCTACTGCCAAAGTATTGGTGAGCCCCGCAAAGGTTATTACCTACAGCAATAACGAGTTAACCCAGATTGCTACCGGTTTTGGTCAGGTAAGTAACATTGGTATTAATGTTACCGGCTTAAACATGACCAACGTATTACCAAACAGCATTACGCAAATCTGTGTCAACAATATCTTCTTCTTCGGTTTTGGCGGCTTTCCTCCGGCACAGGTAGATATCGGGGATTTGATACTATCGGTTACCTGCCCAAGCGGACAAACCATAACCCTGGTACCTGCCAATGTAACTACCGGCGGCAGCAACCCGCTTACAGGTGGTTACAGCAATACCTGTTTTGTTCCGGTAGGTGGAACCAATATCGCATCTGGAACAGCTCCGTACTCCGGAAGTTTTGCGCCTAACCAGCCGTTCAATAACCTGGCCGGCTGTACAGGTAATGGGGTTTGGACCTTTAACGTGCAAATGAATTCCACCTTTGGTTTCGGAAGCGGCACCTTTAGCGGTTGGAGCATTACCTTCGATGATCCTGAAATCAGCTACCAGGGCAACTTTAGCTGGAGCCCAACTACCAATATGACGGGTAGCAACACGCTTACTCCAACTGTATGTCCGCCGCCAACGGCCTTTACCTTAACCGTAAGTGATACGGCAGGCTGTGTGAGCCAAAGCGATGTAGTGAACGTAACTACCCACAGCTGTTGTCAGTTTGGTATTAGTGCTGCTGTAACCCAACCGGCCTGCGCGCAAAACAATGGTAGCATCAGCTTAACGGTATCACCGGCAGGTAACTATACCTATACCTGGAACGACGGCAATACCAATGCCACCCGCAACAATCTGGCGGCTGGTGTTTACCACGTTACCGTTCACGATGTAACCAACAATTGCTCGAACGATACGGTAATAACCCTGAACTCCAACAGCACCCTTGCACTGGATAGCAGCAATGTGGTTAACCCTACCTGCGGTTTAAACAACGGAGCCATAAGTTTAACCTTAAGCGGTGGCACGGCACCTTATACCTTATCGGTTGATACAGGCTCCGGTACAGTAAATGTGCCTGTAACCGGCACTACGGCTACTCTGCCTAACCTGCCTGCCGAAACCTATAGTTTTGTAGTTACCGATAATGCCGGTTGTCAGGCAACGCTGCAGATTACCTTAACCGGTGGTGGCAACTGCTGCAATCTGGCTATTGCTGCTACTTTAACCCAGCCGGGTTGCGGTCAAACTACCGGTAGCGCTGCTATTAACGTTACTTCGGCAGGCACAGCCCCTTACAGTTACTCGCTGGATGGTGGCAATTTTGGTTCCGGCAGTTCATTTGCCTCACTTAACCCTGGCAGCCATACCGTTATAGCACAAGATGCAGGAGGTTGCCGCGATACGGTAACCTTTACCATACAAAATGGCAACGCAGGCCTAAGTGCTACTGTAAACACCGTAGCTGCTAGTTGTAATGGTATAGCTGACGGACAGGCCACCGCAGTGCCAAACAACGGCACAGCGCCTTATAACTATGCCTGGAGCACTGGAGGCAGCACGGCAACAGTTACAAACCTGCCTGCCGGCCCTGTAACAGTAACGGTAACCGATGCTAACCAATGCAGCGGCACAGCCACCGGCACTGTTTCAGAAGCCAATCCACTTACGGTTGATTTAGGGGTGGACCTCGAAGGATGCGAAGGCACCCTGGTATCCATTACGGCACCTGCGGGCTATACCGATTACCTGTGGAGCAACGGATCTACCAGCCAGGGCATTTCAACCCAGGTTGGCGGGCAGTTTTCTATTATCGTTCATAATGCAGCCGGTTGCACAGCTTACGATACCGTGCAGGTAACTATCTACCCTAACCCGGGTGTAAGTTTAGGCGCTGATGTAACCGCCTACGAAGGCACCGAGGTAAACCTGAGTGTAGCCGTAACCGGCAATACCGGTGGCACCTACAACTGGCAACCTGATACGCTGCTGAGCTGCAATAACTGCCCTAATCCTGTTGCTCAGGCCCGCGACACCATTCAATACATCGTTTTTTATGTGGATGCACACGGTTGTCCGGCATCTGATTCGATCGTGATTTATGTGTTGCCGGTTACCCAGATTGTTTGGCCGAATGCTTTTACGCCAAATGGCGATGGACGCAACGATGTGTTTGGACCGGTTGGCAGCAGCATTAAAACTATCAGCCTTAAGATTATTGACAGGTGGGGAGCAGTGGTTTTCGAAAACAACGGAACCAACCTGCCCTGGGATGGCACCTTTAAAGGACAGGCGCAACCAAGTGGCACATACTTGTATGTGGGCGAGGTTACTTTGCTAAACGATGAAAAACATACTTTCAAAGGCAGCTTTGCATTGCTGCGTTAAAACTGGTTTGCAACAGAAACAGAGAGCGGCCCTTCGGGCCGCTTTTTTTATGCCTGCGCTCAACCAAAAACGGTGTTGAACTCTTCAAGTAAAATGAACGACAGTCAGACCGAATTCCGTTCAGCGAAGGACCGGTTTAAGCACTTTCCGCAGGTTGGATTTAAAGGCAACTAAAACTCGTTCCGTTTCATGCCGATGTTCATCCGTAGCCCCAGCATGATGGCAAACGTGGAGTTGTTGTAGAGCAGTTTGTTAGAAGTATTGTTAGCCGTTTTAACGCTCGATTTAGCACGGTAAAGCAACTCGCCATCCACATAAATGTTATGCCATGGCTGGTAACTGGCGGTAAGCTGAAAATAGGTGATAGTGCCTTTTGCGCCCTGTCCCACTTTATTGCCAAACTGTTGGGTAACGTCTGTACCCCCGCCGCTGCTCATTAAAATATTACCGCCCAGGTTGGTCATAACACCGTCAATATCCAGCGTGTCATCACCTACACGGGCCACAGAGAACTTAGCATTAAGCGCCAACTGGGGTATAGGCTGATAATGCATCTGCATGATTATCTCGTAGAAGTTTGCGCCAAGCGGGTGTGCCAGCGGTTGGTTATAATTAGTATAGTTGATGTCGCTCTCGTGGGTATAGGTAAACGGCCGCACGTAGTTAAACTCCACCTGGGCATCTAGGTTAGGCGCTATATCAATGTATTTAACACCGGCTTGTATGCCCCATTTGTTAGCCCACCAGCCATTGCCTTTAAAGAAATACTTAAAGTTGAACTCGTCCAGCAACACCTGGCCGTAGATGGAAAGGTGGTTGATAAGATTCAGTTTAAAATCAGCACCCAGCAAAACGTTATCAGGGCTGCCAATGGCATGTTCCACCGAGCGGTAGAAGATAATAGGGTTCAGATACTGCAACTCGAAATGGTTGCTGCGTTTAAGCACTACGCCTTCAAAAAAGCCAAAGGTAAAGCCATGCCAGGGCTGGCAGGTAAGGTGGTGCATGGCCATATACTTGCGGCTCAGCAGCTGGTCGCCACCACGCTTATACTGTCCGTGTATCTCTGCCAGTATACTCTGGTAACGGATGCGCCAAAATTGCAGGTCAAACTTCAGGAACAGATAAGGCGCAGAAAAATCCGACAGGAACAGTGAACGCTGCCCATCGCCAATAAAAAATTTGTCGCGGCCAAACGATATGTTCAGATACTTCAGCACGTTCACATTCACATATCCACGGGCATCAAAGTAGTCTATGCCATCCTTAAACTTAAACAGTTTCGATTCATAATCCTTCCAATAAGCCTGGCCCGGCACATAAGCATAGTAGGGGTCGTGCACCTTGTTGGATACATAACCCAGCGGACGAGCCGCATTACCGAATACGTTAAAATAGAAACTGAATACTTTTTTGATATTACCGCGTATCTCCACGCCCCTTGCGCTGGAAAAAACAAACCGCTTGTCGAACGATTCAACACCCACACGCACATCAAAAATCGGGTTCAAGCGTATATCAAACAAGCCTTTCTTCTTTGAACTGTAATGCAGAAAACTGGCAGGCTCGCGGTAAAACACTTTAAAAAGCGGACGACGCGTGACGCTGCTCAGGCTATCCAGCCATTCAGCATTTTCATCTTCCAGCCAGGTCAGGTTGTATTGCTGCACCTTGCTGAAGCGCAGGTTACTTAATTGAAGAGTTTCAGCATATTTGGCTACATCGCCCCGGTGATATCCTTTATCGGACGTTCTTAAACCCGGCAAAATACGCGAGTATTTGATATCCAGCCTTTCTACCTGGTAATAGGCATCGGAACCAAGCGGAATATACGTGCCCTGCGATTTCGCCACTAAACAAACCAATACAGCTATAAACAGGGATACGATTCTATGCATAACTACCACAGGGTGATTGCGCCAAACCTACCAAATTTTATGGTTGCCGCAAATAAGCGTTTGCCACAACCGCTTTACAACGTATATTAGCGGGAACTAAAACCTGCTATCCCCCAATGAAAAAAGTTTACACCTTGTTGGTGCTTGCCCTATTGGCAACAGGCACCCTGCATGCCCAGATAACTCTTACTACCAGCGATATGCCTACGGCCGGCTGGAGTATGCGTTTTGCTAAGGATACGCTGCCTTTGCCATCCATTAATTTCGGTAACCCCGGAGCTAACCAGGTGTACGATTTCAGCAACCTGCAGGTATTGTTTTACGATACTACCGAGTATCGCACACCAACAAGCACGCAAACTACCAATTACCCCGGCAGCACGCTAGCAATTACTAACGATGGATTGAATTTTCTGCTGGCAAAAAATGCAGCCTCCGTGTACGATTTCCGTGGTTTGGATGGCTACATCGGCGCTACACAATCCAGTGCGGTATTCTCACCGGTGGAAGATATCTATCACTTCCCTACCCAATATAATGGCAAATTCAGCGGTTCATGGGGCTTTGTATCTACCTTACCTGGTTCGGCATTAGGTTTACCGGTAAACGATATTAAAGTAACCTTTACCGCCACCTTTACCGATACTATTGATGGCTACGGACGGGTTAAAACGCCGGTAGGCTCTTACAAAGGTTTACGCCAAAAGCGGAAGGAATACTCCCATACAGTGATTGAATACCGCCTTTTGCCCTTTGGCGGATACACCTTGTATGATGATAGCCGCGATACTACCATTCGTTATAACTACCTGGCTAAAGAATCGAAGGGCGCTTTATTGACCTTTGATTACGATTCGCTCGATAACGTGAAGGGCGTTACCTGGAGCATGATTCCGCCTAACAAACCGGTAGCCGACTTTAGTTACAACAACCCAAGCGGTGGTCTGGTGGTGTTTACCGATTTAAGCGATAACTATCCCGACACATGGAACTGGACTTTCGGCGACGGCGGTACTTCTACCTCACAAAACCCTAACCATACCTATACGGCAAATGGCACTTATTCTGTTTGTTTGCGGGTAACCAATGCAGGTGGTGTAGACAGCATCTGCAAAACAGTTACTATCAGTGGACTAGTGGCCGGTAATCATGCCCCCGTAGCGTACGACGATACACTTAGCATAGTTGCCGGACAAAGCCAGATACTGCATGTGGCCGGTAACGACCTGGACCCTGATGGCGACAACCTGTGCATGGATACCGTTTGGGGCTCGCCTTATGCTACTGAATACATTGGCGGCAGTTGCGACATGATCTGGTATGCACCAGACTCTACCTTCTTCGGCAGTGATACAGCTTATTACCGTGTTTGCGATAACGGCTCGCCGGTGTTATGCGATACAGGTATGGTTGTGTTCACCGTGCAGCAATTAAACCATGCGCCAATTGCTAATAATGATACGATAGCTACGCTGCAACCTTCACCGGGCTATGTAAACGTAGGCACCAACGATAGCGACCCGGAAAGCAATAACTTCTGTGTAACATCGGTTTACGGATCATCTTACTTTACCATTGCCGCAACCGGTAACTGCACCACACTGGCTTTTACGCCCGATAGCACCTTTACCGGCAACGACACCGCCTGGTATGTTATCTGCGATAACGGCACCCCAAGCCTTTGCGATACGGCTATGGTGGTGGGTACGGTAACGCCTAATGCGGCTTTACTGCCCGTGGCAGATTTTGATGGAACGAATGACGATGGTGGTAATATATTTAATTGTTCCAACTGGTACCACTATGCCTCGAATTTTACCTTATGGAGCACATCCCTAAATGGTACAAGTTTTAGTTGGTCCGTTAGCCCAACGGATAGTACGCTGCCTTGCGCAGATACTACATTTCTGTTTTCGGGAGATACAATTTCATTCAAAGCCGGGCTAAACCTATGTGTGGGTTTTCAAATGAGTATTGAAGTTTGTCTGGTTGCAACAAATGAGTTCGGCCAATCTTCTAAATGCGACACGATATGTAACGTGTATTGGGAAGGCATCAACGAACTCCCTCTCGCAGGCGTTCAAATCTACCCTAACCCATCGGTTAATTATGTAACCATTGATATGCATAACAACACCGAAGCCATTACCCAAAACTACAGCGCGGTTTACATACAAAACGCCTTAGGCCAACGTGTTAAGCAGGTAAGCAACACCGGTAAGGTAATTACCCTGCCCGTAGGCGACTTACCGCAAGGCATGTATATAGCCACCATTGCCGATAACAAAGGCGCTCTACGAACCCTCGGTCGCTTTACCATCAGCAGATAAACAAACTATACACCTGAAAAACAAAAAGCAAAAGAGCCATTCCAACCAGAATGGCTCTTTTAATATATCTACTCTAAAAGTCATTCCGGCGCAGGCCGGAATCGCATCGGAAATATTCACTGGTAAAGGCCATGTATTTAACGACAAACAACTAACACCAAACACCAAACGTTTCAAATCATAACCATCAGCATGTTGTCACCCTGAGCCTGTCGAAGGGAGCGTTCCATTAAAACACCCCAGGCAGGTATCTCAATCAAAGGAAATATACACTGGTAAAGGCCATGTATTTAACGACAAACAACGAACGTCAAACCACAAACGACGCTCTATTCCTCCCTCTTCGCACATTCCCCCTTCATCTCCGTAATCCATTGGGTAATTAAGGCCACCGCTTCTTCGTGCACCATTACACGGCCAAGCTCAGGCATTTTAATGGCCGGATCGGTACTGGCCATGCGATAAGGCATAATCGATTGTTCAGGATGGCCGGGCACAATATCGTAGATATTGTTGCCGGTAGCCTTACCGGCAGCAACCGGAACCTTGCAAACACCCAGGTTCTCGGGGTTTTGGTTCAGGATGTTGAGATACAAACCAGAAGTGTAAGCCGGTCCGTTAGGATTGTGGCAATGGCCGCAGTTCATCTCCAGGTAAGCGCGCGAACGTTCCTCTACCGTGTGATGCAGGGAATCGGTCCAGTCAACCAAACGGGGCGCCTGTTCCGGCGAAGGGGCATTTTTCAGAAAGCCCATTTTACTCCAGCGCACCAGTTGGTTTTCGGTGCCATCAGCATAAGCATAATCGCGGTTCAGGTTGCGCACCTTAGGCCCAATAGGGGAGAAGGACTTATCATTCCGCCAGTGGCAGCTTTTGCACTGGTTCTTATTCGGTATTACATAGTCAATCTCCTTATGGCTGCCGTCAAAATGGGTCCAGCTAACGTGTTTAATGCCGCCGGTGTTATCCAAAAGGGCATCGCTCTGGTCTTCATTCCACTGGTAATCCAGGTTATCCCAGCCTCCTTCGCGGCGAATCAGCAAACGGGTTTCAATAATTCTTCTTTCTCCTTCCGGTTTGCGAAAATCTTCGGGGTAATAGAAGTTTTTAATCAGGCACGAGCCTACCGGCAATTGCAGCGCCTGGGTAGTGTCGTATTCGGCGCTTTTGCCTTCCGGCATATAGATAAACCGCGCCTTATGGGCGTAATCGGTAAACAGTGGCGTAATAAGGTCGTAAGGCAATACCCGCGGGTTGGGTTTCAGGTCTTTTAACTTACCGCTAAAAAAGTTGTATTGCGATAGCTTTTCATAGGGGTTGGCTGCTACATCCAACGCAACCACGCTGCTCTGTGGACTGTTGCAACTTAAGCTATACATAATAAGCAGTGCCGGTAAACTCAGCACCAGTAAATAGCGGAGGAGGGATTTCATGTAATTAACGTACTTGTTTAAGCGAAAATGCTGTAAAATCAATTAACAGTAAAGCGCTTTCGTTTGTTTTATAAAATGGAATTAAACGAGGTATGCGCGGCTGGCAGGTTCTTCAGCCAACTGTTTTTATAGGGTATTTCCCATTCGTTAAGCAATTGCTTTTTGGTGGTGATGAGATTGTTAAACACAATCGTTTCGTCGTGCACCTCGCCCTTGCTAACCAGCTGCTCAAACTCATTGCGATGGCAGCTATGTACTACATTCTCGCGCTTAAAAGCAATGTTCCAGCGGTCGAAAAAGTTGGCATTAAACTCCTTTTCAAGGCTCTTGATAAACCGCACCGACGAATCTATGGAGCAGCCCCCAACGCTTACCGCCTGGTCATCGGCCATTAGCACTATAAAGCGGTTATAAAGCAAGCCGCCATCGCCCTCCACCCCAACTTTATGCGAGGTCCACTGGTTTACAAATTCGCGGATGCGGCCTGTAATAGCGGGTGCTTCGGCCGGTGTAAGGGCTCTGTTGCTCTGGTATACCCATACACGGCTTCCCATGTTTAAATTATTGTTAATCATACTATTGGCGTTTAAGGTAAAATGACAGTAAAATGACAAATATCACTTGCAATATCGGTCTTCGTTGACTCCCTTTGCCGCAAAATTAAAGGAATAATGATTAGGACTCTACTTGTGCTGTTAATTGTATGTTTTTTTGCAAATTCCTATGCTCAAATAACTGCTAACGACTCAGTTTCTCTTAACCCCGGTACTACCGAGATGGTTTATTACAACCTCTCTACCGGCCAAAAAACATCTACCAGTAATACCGACTGGCACCTTGCTATCACCGTGCGTGCAACCCAATTTCCGGCTTCACCGCTGGGAGGCACTACCATGCGCATTAACGAAGCTAACGGTGTAAATGTATATTATGTTCCCAATGCCAGTGCTGCTACTTTTAATGCGGTGGATACCACCGGCTACGCAGGCTGGAGCAAACTGCATGATTCGGATACTGCAATGGACGAAGGCGCTTTAAACAGCAACCGTAACCACGCAAACTTCTTCGATTTTGGCTGGGGGGTATATTCCCAATCCTCGCACAATGTTGTTGGCGATTCGGTTTATCTGATAAGCCTGCCCGGTGGTGGTGTTAAGAAATTATTGGTTGAATCGCTGGTATACGATACGGCTTTCATTATCACCTATACTAACATTGATAACTCCAACCCGCAAACCCTGCATATCCGCAAGGCCGATTACCCGGGTAAAAACTTTGTTTACCTCAATATGATCAGCAACCAGGTAATGGATAAAGAACCTGCTAACAACACCTGGGACCTCCAGTTCCTGAAGTATGCCGCCATGGATGTGCTGCCCGATTCTGCTTATCCTGTTGTTGGCGTTTGGAGCAATAAAAGTGCTAATGTAGCCCGCCGTGCCGGCGTGCCCGAAATCAGCAACGATGCAAGCAGCGTAACCTACAGCCACAACCTGAACACTATTGGCTGGAACTGGAAATACTACGATTTTCAGAATAATGCCTACCAGGTTGAAGATTCACTGGCTTACTTTATTCAAACCCTCAGCGGCGAGCAGTTTAAACTGGTATTTACTGCCTACGGAGGCAGTTCCACCGGCGTTATCAGCTTCTACAAGGAGTCGCTGAATGCTACGGCCATCAACGAATTACCTGCTGCCGGCCTGTCGTCTGTTTACCCCAACCCGGTTAGCGATTTACTGCAGGTAAACTTTAGCGATGCCGCATTTCGTCAGATGGAAGTGCTGGACCTGAGCGGCCGTGTGGTTTACCAAAATAATAGCACACAATTAAGCACACAAATACCGGTTGCTGATATGCCTGCAGGTGTTTATTTGCTTGCCGTAAAACAAAGCGGAACAACACCAGCCATTAGCAAATTTATTGTCGCCAAATAAGGCTTGCTACTTTCGTCATATGTCGGCCTGATAATTATCAGTGCCGTAAAGGTCTATTATGACATTTCTATGACAGTTGCCGCATAACCGCCTGCTGCATAAGACGTAAATTTGTGGCAGATTTCATGATTGCATTTTCGTATACCTGCTTTACGCGTTTTTGGCTCCCGGCACTCCTGCTGTTGTCTGTCCTTTCTGCCGGGGCAGCCGAAATAGATCCCAATAATGCTTCCGTAAAGGTGGTTCGACAGGATAACAACCAGCCCATGCAGGATGTAATCGTGCAGGTGCTGCCCTTAAGCTCCGATAAGCAAAAAGCTAAAATCACAGCCGGACTGACCGACGCAGGCGGTTACTTCTTCTACAACTTTACCGAACCTTCGGTAGTTATTATTTCCTATCTGGGTTTTACCGGTTTACGCGATACCCTAAAAGCCCCTGATAGCAAAACCTACTTTATCAGTCCTGTTGCACAAAACATGAACGATATCGTGGTTACCGGGCAATACGGCGTAAACAGCGTTAAGAAATCGGTTTATAACGTAAAGATCATTTCGGGGGATGTTATTAAGGCAAAAGGCGCAAACAACCTGCGCGAGGCATTGCAGAACGAACTGAACATCGACCTGGGCCAGGATGCCGTGTTTGGCAGCAGCCTTGGCATTAACGGTATTTCGGGCGAGGGGGTCAAGATTATGGTGGATGGCGTGCCTATTGTAGGCCGTTTAGATGGCAAACTGGATCTGAGCCAGGTAAACGTAAACAACATCGAGCGGATTGAAATTGTAGAAGGCCCCCTGTCGGTCATTTACGGTACCGATGCCATGGGCGGTGTCATCAATATCATTACCAAAACCTTTCAGAAGGAGAAAGTAAACCTGAACCTAAAAACCTACTACGAAACAGTAGGTCAGTACAACGTAGAGTTAAACGGGGGCTTTGCTTTTAAAAAGAACCAGATTTACCTGAGTGCTGGCCGCAACTTCTTTAATGGCTTTTCATCGCTGGATAGCCTGCCGCGTTACCAGGAATGGAAGGCCAAGGAGCAGTACTTTGCCGATGCCAAGTATATCTATAATGGTAACCGTTTTCGCCTGAGTTTACTGGGCTCTTTCTTCCGCGAAAAGATGCTGGACCGCGGTGCTCCGCACGAGGCGCTCTTATACGGTGCTACCGATACCTCCTGGACCTACGTAGGCGAAGATCTGCATTACCTTACCTATCGTCCCCGTGCTTCCGCTTCGTTTATGTATCGCTTTGCCGATAATAACCAGTTGGATGTGCTGCTGGCTTACAGTGGCTTTATCCGTTTTACCAATAAGTATGTAAAGGACCTTGTAAGCCTTACCGAAAAGGAAGTGCCAACTGCCGAAGAGCGTGATACCGCGCGCTATCATCAAATCCTGTTTCGCCCTACCTACACCTTCCCGGTATGGAAAAACAAACTCCAGTTTCAGTTTGGCGGCGAGGTTAGTCAGGAATATGCCAGCCAGCGCCGTATCGAAAAAGGCAAGCAGCAAATGGGCGATTATGCAGCCTTTGGCAGCGTAAAGGTAACCCCGCTTACCGGTTTCGATATTCAGCCTGCTGTGCGCATTATCTATAATACCCGTTTTCAGGCACCCCTTATTCCAAGTATCAATCTGAAATACAACCACAAGGATGTGGTGGTAGCACGTGCTTCGTATAGCCGTGGCTTCCGTGCGCCATCGCTGAAGGAACTCTATCTCAATTTCTTCGACAGTAACCATGCCTTGATGGGTAACAGCGATCTGAAACCGGAACTAAGCCATTGTGTAAACGTATCGCTCGATTATACGCAGAAGATCAAAACCGTGCACAGTATCACTACCGCCATCAGCGGGTTTTACAATAACATTCAAAACAAAATCGACTGGCTGAGTTTAACTTCTCCGCTGCCTCCGCCACGGTTTCAATACTTTAATTTAAAGAACTATGTTACCTATGGCGGGCAAGTTTCCCTTACCTATAAATGGGATAAGCTCAGCCTGTTCGCTTCCGGTATGGTTACCGGGTACGATCTCAGCAATTCCAAATCTAAAACCGACCGGGTGCAAACGGTTAGCACCGACGTAACGGTTGGGGGCACCTATTTTATACCCAAAGCGCTTATCGGCGTTAATATCTCGTATAAATACAATGGCAAAAAACCTTTGTTTAGCGTTAACAGCAGCATACAGGCAGGCACCCGCGATGCCTACCATATGCTGGATGTGTCGCTGTCGCGCAATTTTTGGAAGGACCGCATACAGTTAACCATAGGAGGGAAGAACCTTGCAGGCGTTAAAAATGTAGCTACCACCAATGCCAGCGCCATAGGGCACAGCATTAACAGTAACGAAGTAACTATCGGCTGGGGCCGCACCTTCTTTGCTGCATTAACATTACATTTTTCGAAGTAAGCGGAATGAAGAACCGGGAGTTGAACATATCATTTTTATTAAAGCCATGGCTGGCAGCCTGTTTGCTGCTATTGGCTATAAGTCTTACCGGTTGCTTTAAAGAGAAGGCCATTGCTCCTCCGGGCGATCATGGTGCTGCCCAAACAGGTATTGTTGATATGGGCCCGGCCTATGCCGACCAGTTTTTTTTCAGTCTGGCCACTAACAGTGTAATAAGCAGCAACTCGCGCATGGCGTACGACCTTATGTTTGAATGTAAGCAGGGCCGTTATTATGTATGGTTAAACACGGCCAAGTTTATGAGCGTGTATAAAACCGATAAAACCGATTTTGCACAGGTTACTTCGGCCGATACCTCGAACCTTAGCTGGAGATACGAACTCGGTGCATTTGAAGATGATTCAAGTGCCATTGGCCAGTGGTGGGATTCACTTTCCCCCTTACCGGTATCCAACAACCACGTTTATCTTATTTTTCTTGGTTTAGATGCACAGGGCAATTCCCTGGGTTGTATGAAGCTGAAGTTTAATGGCTTTAGTTCTGATACCTATTCTATTTCGTACGCAGCTATAAACGACCCCGTGGGCACTTCCTATCAGATTGGTAAGGATGCTACACGCAATTATCGCTACTTTACCTTTACCAACAACGGCGCGGTGGTGGATATTGAGCCCGATAAAAGTCAGTGGGACCTTTGCTTTACCCGTTATACCGAGGTGTTCTACGAACCTTATTACCTGCCTTACGAAGTAACCGGTATATTGAGTAATCCCGACAGGGTAGGAGCCTACATGGACTCTACCGTTAGCTTTGATAGTTTTAATATCTCCGATTTCCAACCAGGGCGCTTATCGTTTAAACGCGATGCCATAGGTTATAAATGGAAACGCTTTACCATTGGCGGCACCGGTTATGCGGTGCTAAAGGACTGGAGCTTTTTTATTAAAGCCGATGAAGACCGTTTTTATAAGCTACACTTCGTAACCTTTGTAAAAGATGGCGAAAATGGTCACTTTGTATTCGATTACTTTAGGTTGTAAAGGCAGCCTGAAGATGCGCTATCTTGGGCACTAAATCGATAGAGGACTAATTAAATATGTTGGGTCAAAAATTAGCTGACAGGGCATTACTCGTTCTTCCTGGTCTTCCGAAGGGAGACCCGGAAGTTTAAATAGCGGCAAGTCTTCGGACTTGCCTTTTAGGTAATCCGCCTTTAATGGTAGTTTTGTTAAAAAAGCAATTAAATAAGAAACAAAGCATCTTTTATTGTATCTTTGTCTTTGCCCAAAGTTCCTTGACATGCTTGTGAAACACTAGCTCCGGTGAAGCCGCCGCATGGTGAGCCATATCGTGCTAAAGTAGGCCGGGAGCAATCCTGTTCGTACAATAATCACGTTAGGCGAATTGGCTGTCCCCCTTTGCCAGGCTTTTTTGCGTTGTACAGGGGACGAGAAAAAACAAGAACAGGTTAGAACCGTGTTTAGCCTTGTTTTTTCGGAGGGGGTAGGCTTACTGGGCTTGGCTCAACTATCACCGCCATGCCCAATTCCTAACACTTTAAATTTTTTCCGATTTGTGCACTGCAAAATCAAGTGCACAAATGTGCACAAATCAAAAAAGGGTTAATCCATCAACCACCAATTTACAGTGGTTTTAACAACAAAAAACCTCATATGA
This sequence comes from Chitinophagales bacterium, assembly GCA_044225825.1. Taxonomy (GTDB): domain Bacteria; phylum Bacteroidota; class Bacteroidia; order Chitinophagales; family LD1; genus Bog-950. Next base: position 366,554 of record JBGAIB010000004.1, on the reverse strand, counting down.
AATTTTCTCTAACTTGTGCACAGACAATAAACGTGCACAAGCATGCACAAGCAGTGTTGATAACCGGCTTCTTCGGCTCCCGGTTTACAAAAACAATGTAAAGAAGTGTAAAGTTAAGGGGGGGGGGGGGCTGGTTTGCCGCCTCCAGGCTCCTTGAACCTTTGTTGCTTTGTGACTTAGTGGCAAAAATCTGTATTCAATTAAACTTTGCGCCCTTCGTTACTTCGCGCCTTAGTGTAAGGAAAGCTTGTAGTGCAAAGTTGATACCGGCAATGCGAGAAAAGTGTAAAGAAGTGTAAAGTCGTTATTGACTGATAATAATTGTATGCTGTCATTCTGAACGAAGCGATAGCGTAGTGAAGAATCCCCGGCACACAAGGACGTATAAGGTAATAGTCAAAAAAGGTGTAAAGGAGTGTAAAGTTACCAGGGGCCAACACACTTTACCACTTCAATTGGGAGAACAGCCCCGGCTACAAATAAAAAAGCCCCGGCTTATGAAGCGGGGCTTTTTTATGTTGTGTACTAGTACTAATTACTTAGTGCCGGTAGTGCCGGTAGAACCGCTGGCAGCAGTTTCGCCGGTAGCAGCAACAGCAGCAGCAGAAGTATCAGGAGCAGTAGTGCTCACGTTTTCAGCAGCAGTTGTAGTTGCAGTAGAATCGGCAGGAGTAGCATCACCACCTTCAGCTGGTTTGTTATTGCAAGAAGCAAGAACCATTACTGAAGCAGCAACGAAAGCGAAAAATACCTTTTTCATTGTCTTGATTTTAGTTTTTGGTTAATTAAATTGACGCGCAAATATAGTTGGAGAGTGTCCGCTTTTCCAAATTTTGGTTAAATTTTTTCCACTTGGTTATCAACAGATTATCCTCAAAGTGTAGCATTTATTTCTCGCGGAAGAAGATATTTACCGGTACGCCGGTAAAATCAAAGGTCTCGCGCAGCTTGTTTTCCAGGTAGTTGCGATAAGCCTCGCGCACATACTTGGGGTGGTTGGTAAAGAAGGCAAAACTAGGGGTACGGGTAGGTAACTGGGTTACATACTTTATCTTAATCAGTTTGCCATCGGTGGCCGGTGGCGGGTATTGCTCAATAAACTTCAGCATTACCTCATTCAGTTCGCTGGTGGTTATCTTACGGTTCATATTGGTATATACCATTTCAATGGTCTCTACTATCCGGAAGATACGTTGCTTTTCGAGGGCAGAAATGAAGATAACCGGCACATCGTTAAAGGGGGCCAGTTTAGCACGCAGTTCAGCCTCATAATCACGGGCGGTATTGGTGCTTTTCTCTATTAAGTCCCACTTGTTTACGGCCACTACTATGCCCCGGTGTTTGCGGATAGCCATCTTGTAAATGGTAAGGTCCTGGTGGGTGATACCCTTGCTGGCGTCTAACACAATAACCGCCACATCCGACTCGTCCAGCGCCTTAACCGCTCTGATAACCGAGAAGAATTCAAGGTTCTCGTGCACCTTGCTCTTCCGGCGTATGCCGGCGGTATCTATCAAAACCAGGTTCTTACCAAACTTGGTATAGTTGGAATGGGTGCTATCGCGGGTGGTACCGGCAATATCGGTTACAATGTTGCGGTCTTCGCCTAACAGGGCATTCACCAGCGATGATTTACCAACGTTGGGTTGGCCAATAATACAAACCTTGGGAACGTGCGCGGTTTCTTCCTCCTCAGGTGTATCAGGTATGCGCTCGATCACGGCATCCAGCAGGTCGCCCGTTCCCGAGCCGGTCATACTGGCAATAAAGAAGATATTCTCCAGGCCCAGGCTGTAAAACTCGGCGCCTTCGTGCAGGCGGTCGGTATTATCAACTTTGTTAACCACTAAAAACACATTCTTGGAATGCTTCCTCAACAGATTCGCAAACTCATCATCGTGGTCGGTAATACCGGTGGTGGCATCTACCACAAACAACAACAGGCTGGCTTCCTCAATGGCCACCATCACCTGTTCGCGTATGTTCTTTTCAAATATATCGCTGCTGTTCGATACAAATCCCCCGGTATCAATTACGTTAAACTTCTTGGTGCCCCATTCGCATTCCCCGTAAATACGGTCGCGTGTAACACCACTCATATCATGCGTTATGCTTTTCTTTTCGCCTATCAGGCGGTTAAAGAGGGTCGATTTCCCCACGTTGGGTCTCCCAACTATAGCTACAGTAAATCCCATATTCGTTCTATTAAATTAACTCCGGTAACCGAAGTTCTTAAGTGCTGTATCGTTATTGCGCCACTTGTCTTTTACCTTCACAAAAAGCTCCAGATGCACTTGTTTACCCACCAGTTCTTCAATGGCTTTGCGGGCTTCGATACCTACTTTTTTAAGCGCTTCGCCGTTTTTACCTATAATGATGGCTTTTTGCGACTCGCGCTCTACATATATTTCGCATTTAATACGGTCAATGTTCTCCGCCTCTTTATAGCTGGTTACTTCTACCTGGGTGCTGTAAGGTACTTCCTTGTCATAGTTCAGGAAGATCTTCTCCCGCACAATTTCGGTTACAAAAAAGCGCACCTGCCGGTCAGTTACCTGGTCCTTATCAAAATAAGGCGGCGAATCGGGCATAAGGGCGGCAATTTTGCTCAGCAGGCTATCGCGGTTAACCCCGCCCAGCGCCGATATGGCCACCACTTCGGCGTTAGGTAATAGTTCCTGCCACTTGCGCACATGCCCCATTATTTCATCGGGAGTGCACAGGTCGGCTTTATTAACCAGCACCAAAACAGGCAGTTTGGTTTGCTGCACAAAGTCAATGAGGTGCTGTTGTTCCTCTTTCTGCTGGAACTTGTCGGTAACCAGCAAAAGCACATCGGCGTCTTCCAGGGCTTCCTCAACGGCCTCGTTCATGCGTTTCTGCAACTCGTAGGCAGGCTGGTTGATAAAACCTGGGGTATCGCTGAAAATGAGTTGATAATCGGGAGCATTAACAATGCCCAGAATACGGTGCCGGGTTGTTTGGGCCTTGGGTGTAACAGCCGAAAGCCGCTCACCTGTAATGGCGTTCAAAAGGGTGGATTTACCAACGTTTGGTAAGCCCACAATGTTTATATAACCGGCTTTGTGATTCATTTTAAGCCTGCAAAAGTAAAAAAGCCTGCGTGGCTTTCCGGTAAATCTGCTTTAAGGCCGTTGAATTGTCTGAATAGTAGGTCGCCGGCTTTTATGATGCAGTAAATTTAAAGGTTCCTTTACGCAACCTTTTAGCGTATTATTCGCCTCTTATCTTTGTAATTCTCTGATTTGTGATAAATTAGAGGAACGGACAATAGACCCCACGGACCCAGCGTATGAAGAAAACTTTACTTGTCGTTTTACTTACTGTATTTTATTGTGCCTCATTGTACCCCCAATGTGCCACTAATGTTGATTTTAATACCTGGACCCCGGGAGGGCAACCCGGCAATGGTAACTGGGTAGTGCAGGGTGGCGGCTCACAGGTGCATCAAACTGTAAATGGCAACCCTTCCTTCTTTTTAACGCCCTACGACCTGATGAATGTGCATTTAACAGGTCTGTTTAAAACTACCGATAACGATGATGATTACATGGGGTTTGTATGGAGCTTTTTTAACCCTATGGGGGCCACCGATACTTTCGATTGTTATTTGTTTGACTGGAAACAGGCCCAACAGGGAGCAGCACCAAGCGGTATGTCGGTTAACCGCGTGCTTGGGGTAATTCCTGCAGCTAACTACCAGGCCCAGTTTTGGAACCACACCAACTCGCCTGAGTTTACCGTGCTTTGGAACAACTTTGGCGGCAACGGATGGACCACTAACTATGATCACCAGTTCGATTTGTTACTGACCTATTCCTCCGCACAGATTTTTGTAGACGGAAATCTCGTGTTTTCCCGCTCCGATTGTTACCTGCCTGGACGGTTCGGTTTTTATAATCTATCACAACAGGACTGTTATTACTCGGGGTTTTCCTATTCCCTCTACGTGGATTTTATGTATCCACAAAAAGTATGTAAAAACGGCACGGCTAATTTCAATTTTATCAACCCTTCCTGTGTGCAGGGGCCACTTACCCAATACCAATCTATAACCTGGGATTATGGTGATGGCACTCCGCCGGTAGTAATAAACAATCCTACTTCGGCTAATGCCAACGGCACCCATATTTATAGCGCCCCCGGTAACTATACCGTTACCCTTACTGTGCTCGACAATAATAACTGCACGGCAACTGCTACCCACCAGGTACAGGTAGCTAACCAGATAACCCTGGCACCTACGCTTAACCAGCCCCCTTGTAACGGAGGCACTAATGGCAGTATTTCGGTAGTGCCTTCCGGTGGCTTTGGTCCATTTTTCTACAATTGGAGCAACGGACAGTTAGGGCCTAATGTCGTTGGTTTAGCTGCAGGTACCTACACGGTTACGGTGACCGATAACATCTGTAACTCAACTGCTCAATACACTATTAACCAGCCAACGGCCTTAACAGCAACCACCAGCCATACCGATGCAAGTTGTGGTCTTAACAACGGTAGTGCTACCATTGCCATATCTGGCGGTACCCCCCCCTATGCAGGGGTAAACTGGATAGGCATACCCGGTTATACGGTTACAGGTTTAGGTCCCGGAACTTACATTGCCGACTTCCATGATGCCAATGGCTGTTCCTCGCTTTTGCAGTATACCGAAACCATAAGTTCACTGCCCTGTGGTATGACCAGTAGCGTAGCTATAACACCGGTAAACTGCTATGGCGCAAGCACGGGTAGCGCTACCTTAACCGTAACAGGAGGTACGCCTCCGCAAAACGTTAGCTGGAGTAGTGGGGCCACAGGTTTTACAGCTAACAACCTGGCAGCAGGCACCTACACGTATAGCTACAGTGATGGCGCAGGCGCATCGCATAACTTTACCGGTACGGTTACCATTACGCAACCCGGAGCACCTATGGCAATTTCGCTTGCAACAGTAGGTGTAGCCTGCTCAGGCAACAATAGCGGTCAGGCTGTGGCTTCGGTCAATTCAGGTGGCAATTCACCATATACATATACCTGGAGTGGCGGGCAAGCCAATAACCCGGTAGCCGCTAACTTATCGCCGGGTAACATCACAGTAACAGTAACAGACAACAAAGGATGTACGGCCACAGCTACCGGTACAGTCAGTGGTGTTCCTTCGCTGGCGGCCAACATTACTACTGTTATAGATAGCTGTTACCACAGTGGTAAAGGCAAGGCCACCGCACATGTAACAGGTGGTGTGCCACCTTACAGTTTTTCGTGGAGTAACTTTGTAACAGATTCAACCACTACCAACCTTATAGCGGGTACCTACACGGTAACTATTACCGATAACAATGCCTGCTCCATTACCGCCTCAGCTACTATTACAGGATCACCACCCTTTACCTATACCCATCCATCGCAGGATATTAATTGTTATGGTGCCAATAACGGTAGTATAAATATTACCGCAACCGGTGGTGTACCGGGTTATAGCTATACCTGGAATCAGGCAGGTGTTTCCGGCAATAATCCTACAGGTTTAGCGCCGGGCATTTATGAGTTTACTATTACCGATACCTATGGTTGTACTACCATTGGCGGTGATACCCTCACGCAGCCCGATTCAGCTCTATATGCTTATTCCTCGCATACTAATGTAACGTGTAATGGGGCTAACAACGGCAGTATAACGGTAACTATCGGGGGCGGTACAGCGCCTTATACCTATCAAAGCCTTACGGTACCGGCGGGCACCTACACCCAAACCGGCTTGGCTGCTAATACCTATAATGGCACGGTTACCGATGCCAATGGTTGCACCGTTAACCTTAGTGAAACTATTACTGAACCGGGTCCTCAGAGCTTATCCATTACCCCTACCAACTCCAGTTGTGCCGGAGGTAACAACGGAAGTATAACAGCCAGCTTTGTAAATGCTACTGGCGCTGTTTCCTATAATTGGAATCCTGGCGGTGTTCTTCCTGCAACGCGCACGAACCTGGCACCGGCAACCTACTCGATAACAGCCACCGATGCTAATACCTGTACGGTTTCAGGCAGTGTGGCCATAACCGAACCCGGTCCGTTAAACATACCGGTTACTGCGGTTGATGCCCCTTGCTTTGGAGCTAACGGAAGCGCTACAGCCAACTATAATGGTGGCACAGCACCTTATAACTATACATGGAGTAACAGTGCCCCTAATCAGCAAACCATTATGCCACCGGCGGGTTCGTATACCATTACCGCTACCGATGCCGGCAATTGTATTCAAACCGGCTCGTTTACCATTAATCAGCCTACCCAGTTAACTGTACAAATACAGCATACGGATGTAGCATGTTTTGGAGCCAGCACAGGCACAGTAACCGTTACGCCTGCAGGTGGTACCGGACCCAATTATACCTACACCTGGTCGCCAAATGCATCATCAAGCAATACGGCAACCAATGTTGCGGCCGGCACCTATAACGTAACTGTAACCGATCAAAACAGCTGCAGTATCACTGCCACAGCAACTGTAACGCAACCAGCTGCTGCTTTAAACGCTACACCTGTAACTACCAATATTACCTGTAACGGTGCTAACAACGGTAAGGTGGTTTTAAATACTGCTGGTGGCACGGTGCCATATGCCTTTACCTGGAGCCCTAATGTAAGTACGCTAGATTCGGCAATAAACCTGAGCGCCAATACCTATAACGTAACCATTACCGATGCCAACAACTGTACGCTTACGCAAACAGCCACAGTTACTGAACCGGTGGCATTATCGCTCACACAGGCGCAGACGAACCTGGCCTGCTATCACGATAACAGCGGCACAGCATCTGTAACACCGGCAGGTGGTACAGGTAGCTATACTTATACATGGAATCCGAATGTTAGCAGCACATCAGCAGCTTCCTCGTTGGCAGCAGGCACATACAATGTAACGGTAGGCGATGCTAATCTTTGCACTATTACAGCCACCTTTACCCTAACCGAACCTCCTGCTGTTGTTTTACAGATACAGCAAACTGATGTAAACTGCTTTGGCGATGCCACAGGTAGTATTACAGTAACCGCCAGCGGCGGCACAGGGCCTAACTATACCTATGCGTGGTCACCTAACATATCCGCCAGCAACACGGCTACGGCTTTAACGGCAGGCAATTACATAATAACGGTAACCGATCAAATTAACTGTTCGGTAGACAGCACGATTACAATTTCGCAACCTGCAGCTGCTTTAGCGGCAGCAGTAACACCTAAAGATGTAACCTGTTTTGGTGCAGGCAATGGCAAGATTAACTTAACCGTAACGGGTGGCACACCTGCCTACGGCTTTACCTGGAATCCAAATGTAAGTTCAGTGGACTCAGCAATAAATCTGGTGCCCGGCACTTACGATGTTACTGTTACTGATGCGAAGGGATGCACCGTTACACAAACTACCGGCATCAGCGAGCCTACGGCCCTGGCATTAACCCAGACCCAAACTAACTTAAGCTGCTATCAGGATAATACCGGCGCAGCTTCTGTGAGTGTAACCGGAGGAACAGGCGCCTATACCTATGCATGGAGCCCGAACGTTAGCACCTCCAATAGCGCTGCTAACATAGCGGCAGGTAATTATACCGTTACCACCACCGATGCTAATCTGTGCACTATAACAGCCGCCTTTGTAATAACCCAACCATCGCAATTGCAGGTTACTGAAGTACACACCAATAATGCCTGTGCAGGCAATGCCAATGGCACTATCACATTAACGGTTAACGGTGGCACACCGGGTTACACGTATAGCTGGACTCCCAATGTAAGCACTACTAATACTGCTTCTGGTTTGGCTTCGGGTAATTACACGTATGTTGTTACCGATACCAACAACTGTTCAGTTACGCAATCGGTCTCTATTACGGAGCCTGCTCCTTTGGTGCTTACGGTTACCGCTACTAACATTACCTGTTTTGGTTTGAATGATGGCACCGTTACCGCCACCAACACAGGTGGTACCAGTCCATTTAACTATATCGCTACACCCGATGGGGTTAACTTCCAGAGTTCAGCTAACGGGCTGTTTAGCGCTATGGGCCCAGGGACTTACATTATAGTTGTGGCCGATGGTAATGCCTGCACTGATACGGCCAGCGCTACCATTAGCGAACCAAACCAGATTACAGGAACCGTTACACCTACAGATGTTACCTGCTTTGGCTATACTGATGGTCAAGTAATGGTAAGCGCTGCAGGCGGTGTAGGAGGCTTTACTTATAACTTCTCGAACGGCGCACAGAACACCAGCGGCACTTTTAACGGTTTACCTACCGGCTCGTATGATGTTACGATCACCGATGCTAATGGCTGTTCTATAACCGGTTCGGGCGAAGTGAATGAACCGCCTGCTGTTACCGTAAGTATTAGCCCCGACCCTGCAGAGGTAGATATGGGTGATGTGCTTACACTTACTGCTACCACCAACCAAAGCGGTGTTATTACCTATAATTGGGCCCCGGCCAGCGGGCTTTCGTGTTCCGATTGTGCCGCCCCTGTTTTTGAAGGCGTAAACAATACCGTATACACCTTAACGGTTACCAATGGTGCAGGTTGTACTGGCACAGCACAGGCATCCGTAACTATAGTGCCGAACTACGACCTGTTTATACCGAATGCATTTACACCAAACGGCGACGGAACCAACGATCTGTGGCAGCCCTATGGCAAAATGAGCGGTATTAAGCAAATGCAGGTAATGGTATTTAACCGCATCGGTGAAAAGGTATTTGAAAGCAACGACATTAACTTTGGCTGGGACGGCACTTATAAAGGTGCCCCGGCACCTGCAGGTGTTTATACCTATGTTGCTGCCATAGTTTGGATAAACAACCACAGCGATAACAAGTACAAAGGTTCGCTTACCTTAATACGCTAACCTTTACTGTTAACCATACAGGCGGCTTGCTTTTAGGCAGGCCGCTTTTGTTTTGTGAATAAGCTTGTTCTTTGCTTTTTACTGGTTTTCACAATCCCTCTATATTTGCCCGCGTTTAAATTGCAACGTGCATATGAAAAAAGGAACCAAACTGCAGGAATTTCTAACGGCTACCACGGATATTGAATTGGTTAAACTGCTAGTGTCGCTGGCGGAAGGCTGCAAAGTAATAGGCCGTCTGGTAAACAATGCCGGTTTAAGCGGTATTACGGGCAGCACCGGCACTACCAATGTGCAAGGCGAAACGGTGCAAAAGCTTGACGACCTCTCTAACAAAATACTAATGGACTACCTGCGTGTAAGCGAAAGCTGTGCCGGGTATTTAAGCGAGGAGAACGAAAAGGTAATGACCCTTAACCCGCTGGGCAAATACACGATAGCTGTTGATCCGTTGGATGGTTCCAGCAATATTGATGTGGTTGCGCCTATAGGCACCATCTTCTCTATCAATGAACGAATACACCCCACTGGCGATGTGAGCGATGCTGACTTTTTACAAAAAGGCATACACACCAAAGCAGCAGGTTATGTGGTGTATGGCAGTTCCACTGTGCTGGTGCTCTCAACCGGTAATGGGGTGAACGGCTTTACCCTATCTACCGAAGACCAGGAATTTTACCTCTCGCATCCGGATATGAAAATGCCGGCGAGCGGCAAAATATACTCTATTAACCAGGGTAACTTCAGCAAGTTTACAGACGGTGTAAAGAACTTTATCGGTTGGTGTACCGAAAGCGATAAAGAGACCTCACGTCCTTATTCGTTGCGCTATATTGGCTCGATGGTAGGCGATTTGCACCGCAACCTGTTAAAGGGAGGTATCTTCATGTATCCTGCCAACAAAGGTGAAACAAAGGGCAAACTGCGCTTACTTTACGAGTGCATACCTATGAGTTTTATAACCGAACAGGCCGGTGGTAAAGCTACCGATGGTCATCAACGTATTTTAGAGCTTCAACCCACGGAAGTTCACGAACGTACTGCTATATTTATAGGGTCAACGAACCTGGTTGAAAAAGCCGGTGGTTTTGTGCAAGGCTAAACCTGCATAAATGAAGCAGCTCTTTCTTTTTACCTTTTTTACCGCATGGGCGTGTACGTTGTTTGCACAACACGCGCCTGTGGCTGCTAACGATACCTTTTCCCTCAACATTAACCAAACAGTAACCCTGCCTGTATTGGCTAATGATTACGACCTGGATGGCGATGCCTTAACCATTACGGTGTTACCCGGAACACCTCTACATGGTATTGCCACCGTGCAAACCGGCAACATTCAATATCAACCGGCATTAAACTACACAGGTAACGACAGTATAGCCTACCGCATTTGCGATGGCGGTGGTTTATGTGATACAGCCAGCGTGTTTATTACCATCCCCGTTGCGTATGCACCGGTGGCAAACAACGATACCTTTATCATCAGCAAAAACCAGGCGGTAACACTGCCGGTTCTTTCCAACGATTACGACCTGGATGGCGACCCGCTAAGCCTTACCCTGTTTACATTGCCGCTACATGGCACCGCCACTGTTAACGGCACGGTGTTTAGTTATGCACCCGCGCTTAACTACGTTGGCACCGATGTGTTTGACTACATCGTTTGCGACCCAACGCCTTTGTGCGATACGGCACGGGTGGTTATTATTATACTACCCGCTAATACTGCACCGGTTGCTGCTAACGATAGCTTTAGCATTGAAGCCGGCCACGCTTCGTTATTGCCGGTGTTAAGCAATGACGTGGATGCAGAGGGCGATCCGCTATCAGTGAGCGTTTTAAACGCACCGCAGCATGGCACCGCCACTATTACAGGCAGCAACCAGGTTGATTACCTGCCCGCTGCCGGCTTTTTAGGCACCGACAGCTTTAGCTACCAGGTATGCGATACAGCAGGCCTTTGCGATACTGCCTGGGTTACCGTAGTTGTTACCGGCAATTATATACCACCTATTGCGGTTGACGACAGCTACCAGTTCCCCTACAGCGATACCGCCAATGGCGGGTTACTGGATGTATTGGCCAACGATTACGATACTACCGGCAGCACCATTAGTATCGTTTATGTGTTTGATGCAGATACCACTGCTAATCATATTGCATTGAATTTTGATTCGATATCGCAGCAGGTTCGTTTAAGCCTGGCGTTTGATTATGCCTGCGGGGTTGATTCGTTTTATTATGTGATCTGCAACCCTGTGCAGGTTTGTGATACCGCCACTATTGTGGTAAACATTGCCTGCCCTGCCGGTTTGCCTGCCATCGAGGGCTTTTCGCCCAATGGCGACGGCATTAACGACCTGCTGGTGTTTGAAGGCCTTGGTAATTTCAGCCCCGTGGTGTTGCGCGTTTATAACCGCTACGGCAGCCTGGTTTACCAGGATAGCGACTACCAGAACAACTGGAACGGCACCCTTTCCGATACCGGCCACCCGCTTACCAGCGGCACCTACTTTTACACGCTGCAATACCACGGTATTAAAAGCAGCAACTTTTTGGTGATAGAGCGGTAATCAGGCATGGCGGTGCGCGGGTGGGGTAGGAGGTTCCCCCGTCCAGGGATCCCATACGCCCATGTTGTGCTGGTCCATAATAGAGGCCCGGGTTACTTTACGGCTATCCTTATATTTTTTGCGCAGGTAATCCATTTGCTGATATAGCTGTATCAACTCTACCGAGTCTTCCAGCAAGTTTATCTGGTGGCCCCCGTTTACCAGGTGGCTGCATTTCATACCGATGGTGCGTACCAACTGACGGCGGGTAAACAACTGGTCGAAAATTTCCAGCGTTTTGGCTACTATCAGGTGGTCGCAACTGGTGTAGGGTATGCGGGCCTGGCGGGTGTAGGTTTGCATATCGGAGTAACGCAGTTTTACTGTTATACAAGCTGTAAGTTTGTTACCCATCCGCAGTTGAAAGGCGAGGCCTTCGGCCATTACCCGCAGCATGTTCTGTAGTTTTAGCACATCAATGGTATCGCGGTCAAAAGTGCGCTCGCTGGAAAGCGATTCGCGTTCGTAGTAGGGCTTTACCGGGGTATTATCGATGCCCTGTGCACGCTGCCACATGGTTTGACCGTTTTTACCGAATATCTTTTCGAGGGCTGTGCCTGACATTTGCTGCAGGGTGAAGATGGTTTTAATGCCCAACTCGCTCAGCACTTCGCAGGTTTCCTTTCCTACGGAAGGCAGCTTGCGCACCGGCAAGGGTGCCAGAAAGGTTTTTTCGGTACCGTATTCAATACACAGTTGCCCATTGGGTTTCGATTCGCCGGTTGCTACCTTGGATACCGTTTTGTTTTGCGACATGCCCATAGATACCGGCAGGCCCGATTCGCGGATGATAGTAGCCCGCAACTCTTCGGAGTATTTCTGTATGCCGAACACTTTATCCATACCTGTCATATCGAGGTAAAACTCGTCTACCGAAGCCTTTTCAACCAGCGGTACGTGCGAGCGGATGATATCGGTAATAAGGTGCGAATACTTACTGTATTTGCTTGAATCGCCTTTTACCACGGCAGCCGCAGGGCAAAGACGCCGTGCTATCTTCATGGACATGCCCGAGTAGATACCAAACTTGCGCGCTTCGTAACTGCAGGAGGCTACCACCCCGCGGTCGGATACGCCGCCTACCAGTACAGGTCTATTGTTTAAGTTGCTATCCAGCAGTCGTTCTACAGATACAAAAAAGGTATCCAGGTCCAGATGTACGATGCTCCGCGTATTATTTCCATTTGCCCACATGCTAAGTATATTAGTTTTGCTAAAATAATTAGTTTTGTTTGAGCCTGCAATTTGTAGGTGCTTTTTTATCCCGCCGTTATGCTGTTTCAGGGTGAGATGTTCTAAGTAATTGATTGTTAATGGCACCATTCGGGGGTGGCCTAACTTTACACTCCTTTACATTGTTTTTGTAAACCGGAGCAGGCGAAGCCGGTTATCAACACTGCTTGTGTATGCTTGTGCAGGTTTCTTGCTTGTGCACAAGTTAGAGAAACCTTCATATGAGGTTTTTTGCTGTTAAACAGGCAAGAAAGCCGTGTTTGATAGATGAACCCTTTTTCCATTTGTGCACATTTGTGCAGTTGATTTTGAAGTGCACAAATCGGAGAAAATTTAATGTGATTGGGAATGGGGCATACTCCTGCTTTGGTCCCCTGGACTTTGTTTTTTAGTCTGGGGCAGGGATTTAGTGTTTGCCGGTGGTCAAAGAACTCGGACAGTAAAGGTAGCAATAAAGATTTAAAGTTTCAAATAAAGGTTCTTAAATTATTTGTTAAACCATCCCTTACTAATACAATCGGGATTTTTGGGGTAGGGTAGTGGGTAGGGCAGGGGGTGCCGACCACCCCGTCATGAATACGCTTCCCGTATTCCTGACACCCCTCCTGAATCAGGAGGGCAACTTGAACAGCCGGATTTTTTTGGTTGGGGTAGTGGGTTAGGCAAAGGTGTCGACCACCCTCGTTCGGCTGCGCTCAGGACAAGTTAAGAAAATGCCTCACGTATTCTTGCCACCCCTCTTTATTCCCCAAGTCTCGGGAGGGGGGAGTTTAACTGCTGCCATTCAACTGTTCTGTCCCGGTTATGAATGTGTGCAGCGAACCGCTATTGATAGAGGATGTTTTTTGACTGAGATTACCGCGAAAAGCAAAGCGGAAGTTGTTCTTTTAAAACGGCACCGGCAGTTCGCTGTTATCAGTAAAGGTGCGCATAGAATCGGCCTCCGGTATTTGCACCCAAAGGGCATCGTGGCTTACATCCATAGCAATAGAGGTAATAACGATATTCGTATCAGTACAAGAAACAAAACGGGCAATTATCAGTTGCTTGTTGACTTTAATGGGTTTTGCACAGGCGGTAAATTCGGCCAGGTGCTGGAAGTGATCCTTTAGCAGATTAGCCAGGCGGCGCTCTACCACATGGTTGGTTAAAAAGCCAACATCGGCAGGTAGCTTGCCATCGTAGTTCAGCAAAAAAGCAAACTCGCCCCCGGTAGTGGTGGTGGGCGAGCTTGTTATAGATTGCTCTTGTGCGGAACGGTTACAAGCCGATAGCAAAAGAAAGGTGAGTAGTATGGTGCAGGTGCGTAGCATTACCAACCTAACAGGTAGGCAAAAATAAGCGGAGCCACGATGGTAGCATCACTTTCTACAATAAACTTAGGGGTGTTGATGTCCAGTTTACCCCAGGTAATTTTCTCATTCGGCACAGCGCCTGAGTAAGAACCATACGAGGTGGTAGAATCGCTGATCTGGCAGAAGTAGCTCCAGAAAGGAACATCATGCCATTCCAGATCCTGATACATCATAGGCACTACGCAGATAGGGAAATCGCCGGCAATGCCGCCGCCGATCTGGAAAAAGCCAACGCCTTTGCCGCCGCTGTTTTTGCGATACCAGTCGCTGAGCCATACCATGTATTCGATACCGCTGCGCATGGTGGTAGGGTTAATTTCGCCCTTAATGCAGTAGCTGGCAAAAATGTTACCCATGGTGCTGTCTTCCCAGCCCGGAACGATAATGGGCAGGTTCTTTTCGGCAGCAGCCAGCATCCAGCTATGCTTAGGGTCAATCTCGTAGTATTGCTCCAGCACACCGCTCTTCAGCATCTTATACATAAACTCGTGCGGGAAATAGCGCTCGCCTTTGTCGTTGGCTTCTTTCCACAGTTTGTAGATGTGTTTCTGTAAACGGCGGAAGGCCTCTTCTTCGGGTATGCAGGTATCGGTAACACGGTTAAAGCCGTTTTCCAGCAGGTCCCATTCCTCTTGCGGAGAAAGGTCGCGGTAGTTAGGCACACGCTTATAGTGGGTATGGGCTACCAGGTTCATCAGGTCTTCTTCCAGGTTGGCACCGGTGCAGCTGATGATGGCCACCTTATCCTGACGGATCATTTCAGCCAGCGAGATGCCCAGTTCGGCAGTACTCATAGCGCCGGCCAGGGTTATCATCATTTTACCGCCTTCGGCCAGGTGTGTTTCGTAGCCTTTGGCAGCATCTACTAATGCAGCCGCATTAAAGTGGCGGTAATGGTGGGTTATAAAGTCGCGTATTGGGGTGTTAGCCATGTTGTTTGTCTGTTTAATTCGCGGGCGAAAATCTGAAATTTTTCGGCACTAACAATAAGAAAGAGAAAAGAGGTTTACACAAAGGCGCAAAGAAAATAAGAGAAGTGAGGAATTACCCTTAATAAGTCTTTGCTTCTTTGTTGCTTGGTGTTAGTGTTAGTAGTTGTTTAAAGAGATAAGGCGAGTTACCGGTTTTGGGTTTTGTAGCGGTGCTTGGGCAGTTTGTTATTTTTGAGGCGTGAAACAGCTCGAAGTATCGATTGTAAGTGTCAATGAATTACCGGCCGTGGCCGCAAGCATCCTGAAGTTTGCGGAGGGGCGCAGGGTGTTTGCCTTTGAGGGAGAGATGGGCTCGGGTAAAACAACACTTATTAAGGAGTTGTGCCGTAAACTGGGGTCGCAGGATAGCTTTAGCAGCCCTACTTACAGCGTAGTAAACGAATACCGCGTAGAGGCCACCGGCGAACCGGTTTACCATATGGATTTATACCGCCTGAACAAGCTGCAGGAAGCGCTTGATATAGGTGTTCAGGAATACCTCACCGGCGAGCATTACTGCTTTATTGAATGGCCGGAACTGATAGAAGAGCTACTACCGGCAGAAATAGTACGGGTGTGCATTAAAACCGAGGATAATATCCGGAATGTGTCTATCTTTATGGGATAATTCTTTCGGCACGAAATGACAGAAAAGAAGAAGGATTTTGAAGGTATTGTAACAAAACTGGGCCTTCAACCCATGGAAAACCCTACCATGGTTGCGCACAAGAAAGCTAAATTATTTATTGGCATACCTAAGGAACGCAGTTTCCAGGAACACCGCATAGGTTTAACCCCCGAGAGCGTAAGTACCCTGGTAGCCAACGGCCACCGCATTATTATTGAACGCGGGGCAGGCAGCGATTCGCACTTTTCGGACAATGACTTTTCGGAAGCGGGTGCTGAAATTACCAGCAATAAGGAGGAGGTTTTTAAGGCCGATATGATTGTAAAAATTGCGCCTCCGCAATTGAATGAGATTGAAATGATGCAGGTGAATCAAACCCTGATTTCGCCCATGCATTTGCCCACCCTGCGCCGCGAGTATATTGAGATGCTGGTAAAGAAGAAAGTAACGGCCCTGGCCTTTGAGTATATAAACGATGATGCAGGGCGTTTTCCGTTTGTACGTGCCATGAGCGAAATAGCAGGTAACAGCGTAATACTTTTAGCTGCCGAGTATTTGAGCAATGCCAACGAAGGCAAGGGGATATTGCTGGGCGGCATATCGGGCGTGCCGCCTGCCAAGGTGGTAATTTTAGGTGCCGGTGTGGTTGGCACTTTTGCCACGCGGGCAGCGATGGGCCTTGGCGCACTGGTATCGGTTTTTGATAATAACGTGTTTAAACTGCAACGCCTGCAGGAAAAGATAGCAGCCCGCATATTTACCAGCACGATAAGCCCCGGTATACTGGAGCAGGAATTACAGACTGCGGATGTGGCGATAGGGGCCATCCATTCCAAAAAAGGGCGCACACCGGTAATTGTTACCGAGGAAATGGTTAGCCATATGAAACCCGGTAGTGTGGTTATTGATGTAAGCGTGGATCAGGGTGGTTGTTTTGAAACATCGGAGATTACTTCGCATGCCGAACCCACTTTTAAGAAATACGACGTGATCCATTACTGTGTGCCTAATATTCCTTCGCGGGTATCGCGCACAGCCAGTTATGCATTTTCAAATATCCTTACACCTATTTTGCTGCGTTGCGGCGAGCTGGCAGGCATTAAGGGATTGCTTTATGAAGATGCCGGTATACGGAATGGCATTTACATGTATAAGGGTAACCTGACCAATGAAAACCTGGCAGGCATGTTCGACATGAAATACAGTAACCTGGAGCTTTTGTTTGCTACAAACCTGTAAGTACTGCAGACTACTCGCTATTTAGGCAAATAGCTCTTATTCTGAGGTATAAAAGGACTGTATTTAATAACTTATAATTCTTCATCTTTACATTTGTCTTAACTAATTGTTAAGGCTATTGCCACTATGCACAAATTGAAAAATACAGCAGCTGCTTTTGCGCTTATTGCCTTATTAACCGGATTTGCCGCGTGCAAAAAAGATCCCGGTACGGGTGGTTTAGCCACTATACAAGGCAAGGTATATGCCTACGATTACAATACGTATGGCGAGCTGGTAGACAGCGGTTATATAGCCGATGAAAAAGTATACATCAGTTATGGCGACCATACCACAGTTGATAACGATTTAAATACCAGCTATAACGGAGCCTATATGTTTGAATGGCTGCAGAAAGGGGATTACACGGTATTTGTATTATCGAAATGTGATACCTGCCCGCTGGGCACCACCCATATAGCCCAAAAAGTGACCATCGATTCACGGAAACAGGTAGTAACCCTGCCCGATTTTGTGATAAACAAGTAATGAATGGAATTGCATTTTCAGCACTATAAAAATAAGGTTCAGGAAACGCTGGAGTCCTTTCAATCGCTGGGGTTGAAGGAACTGGACAAGGTGCATATGCTTAACCGTGTGGATACCAAGTATGTGTTCCACATCAATCAGTTTGCGGAAATACTGGAAGAGATAAAAGAGCATTACCTGGTGCTGGAAATTGATGGCAAGCGGATGTTTGATTATGAGAGCATCTATTTTGATACCGATAATTACGACCTCTATAAATTTCACCACAACGGTAAGCTTAACCGTTTAAAGGTGCGCTACCGCAAATATCTGGATAGCGGGTTATGTTATTTTGAAGTGAAGTATAAAGTAAAGGGTAACCGCACCGATAAAAAGCGCCTGAAGCAGGAAGACTATAAGCACGAGTTAACGGACGAAGAGTTTGCTATCATCCAACACGATTACCTGGATATACCAAACCTGAAGGAGAAGATGGTAATATGTTTTACCCGCATTACCCTTGCTAACAAGAACTTTAAGGAGCGGCTTACGCTGGACATCAATATCCTGTTCGATAACTTTAAGGATAAGAAGGTGTTTCCTGAACTGGTGATTGCTGAGATAAAGACAGACAAAACGGCGATTGGCAGTCCGATTGTAAACTCCTTTAAGAAACGACATTTTGAAGAGATAGGATTCAGTAAGTATTCGACGGCGGTGGCTATGCTGGAGGATATTAAGAACAACAACTTTAAGCCAAACTTTATACGGATAAACAGGATAATAAAGCATGGAAACGGAAGTACTTGATTTAGGGAAGGCCTCGAAGGACATTTTTTCGTCTATGGCAGCAGCCATGGGATTAGGAGCTGATGCAGCAGCGTATCTGGAGTTTTTTATGCGTTACGGACTTAACCTGCTGGTGATAGTAATTATAGTGCGCATGATTTACTACCCGCGGCACAAAAACCGGGAGTTCCTTTTTACGTTCTTCCTGTTCAACACCGTAAACTTTCTCATCTGTTTACTACTGAGCTCGGCCAAGTTAAAAATGGGCTTTGCCTTTGGCCTTTTTGCCATCTTCTCGATTTTACGTTACCGCACCGTTACCGTACCTATACGCGAGATGGGTTACTTTTTTATTAGTGTAACCATTGGTTTAATTAATGCGTTGGCAGTACTGGATAATAATGTGGCTTTAAGCATTCTGCTTGTTGCCAATGCGGTTATAGTGGGCTTAGTGTTATTGCTTGACCGCAATACGGGCTTGCAGCATGAGAACTACAAAACCATCAACTACGAACGGATTGATTTGATAAAACCGGATCTGCGCCCGCAGATGATTGAGGACCTGCGCAACCGCACGGGTTTGCCGATTCATAAAGTGGAAATTGTAAAAATCGATTTCCTGCGTGATGTGGCCCGCATTAATGCATTCTATCTATCAAACGAAAACGAAAGCACCACCATGGGTGTGGATGATGACGATTAATAATTAAAGAACTTTACCCGATTTATGAGAAGAATAATAACACTTGCGCTGTTTGCTTTTTGTATAAATGCTACCGCCCAACAACTTAACCAGGTTTGGGAGGCGCGTATGAATGGCACCGGCGATTTTAGCGATAAGGCAAAAGCGATGTACATCGATGCCAGCGGTACGATTTACCTGGGCGGCTATACCACTACTACGGACAATCATGATTTTTTGGTACTAAAACTGAATGTTTCCGGTGATACGGTGTGGGCACGCACCTTTAATGGGTCTGATAATTCGGAGGATGAAGTTAAGGCCCTGGCCGTGGATGGAACGGGTAACGTGTATGTAACCGGCTATAGCAAGAGTAGCAGCAGCGGAGATGATTACACCACCATTAAATACAATGCGGCAGGTGTGCAGCAGTGGGTTGCCTTTTACGATGGGGGCTTAAACCAGGATGATGTTGCTAACGATATTGCCGTAGATAACAGCGGCAATGTGTATGTAACCGGTGCAAGCGCACAGGATGCCAGCGGTTTGTTATATGATTTTGCAACGGTAAAATATGATGCAAACGGTCAGCAAAGCTGGGCCATACGTTTTGATGGAGCAGGCAATGGCAATGATGAAGCAAAACGGGTAGTACTGGATGCTACCGGTAACCCGGTGATAACCGGTCAATCGGATAATGGCAGTGATGATGACTGGATTACACGTAAAATGAATGCTGCAAACGGCGCTCCGGTTGGGACAAACTATGCCGAATATACAAACCACGACCGCCCCAGTGACATGGTGCGCGATGCCAATGGCTATTTTTATGTAGCCGGCAGAACCAAGGCCAGCAATTATGATATAGCGGTACGCAAGATAGACGGTAGCGGTGCAACGGTATGGACTAAGTTTTTTCAAGGAACAGATGATGACCGTGCTACAGCTGTTGCTGTAGATGACAGTGGCTATGTGTATGTTACAGGGCTTACAGATATTGATGCCAATCCGTTGATTGAAGACTATAATGTTATAACCCTTAAATACAATGCGGCAGGCACACAGTTGTGGCTCAAGACCTTTAATGGTTCGGCAAACGGCAGCGACTACAGCGATGGCATTGCTGTAAATAGTATAGGGGATGTGTTTGTAAACGGCACCACCGCCAGCACCGGCAAGGGCGATGATTACCTGTTGCTGAAATATAACAGCGCAGGTACACTGCAATATGCGAAAGCCATTGATGGCGGCGCAGCAGGTAATGATGATGGTGCCTGCATGGCCCTGAGCGCAGATTTTCCTGTTATTTCGGGCGGAGCGTATGTTACCGGTGTGAACATGAATGTGGTAAGTCTGAAATACAATGCATCGGCCGACTCGGTTTGGGTAAAGAGCTTTGATGGTAAAGGCGATAATAATGATGTAGCCAATAAATTAACGCTTGATGCAAGCGGTACTAGCTATGTTGCCGGATATACAGTTAAAAACGGAGAGGATCATAATTTTTATGTAGCTACTGTTAGCGGAGCGGGTGTTAATACCTGGTCGGCCCAGGTAACAGGCACCAGTGGTGTTAGTCCGGATGAGGCAACTGCCTTGTATGTGGACGGCAGCTCGAATGTAATTGCAACCGGATTTGTGAAGGACAGTGCCGAGAGCTATAATTTCTGCACCGCTAAATTCAATAATATAGGTTTGCTGCAATGGCTTACAAAATTCAACTACGGGAACGGATCGGATAAGGCAGTGGCTTTGGGCGTAGACGGCAATGGTAACATTTATGTGGCCGGCCGTTGCGATGCGGATTCGTCGGATGCAGTTACCGATTATGATTTTGGTGTGGTTAAATACAATAGTTCGGGTGCCGAGCAATGGGCCAAATTACAAGGTACTGCAGGCAATGCCGAAGAACCAGTGGCTATAGCTGTAAGCAGTGCCGGAAATGTTTATGTGACAGGACGCTCGACCGTGGGCACCAACGATGATGTTTATACTGCCAAGTTTAATACTGCCGGAAATTTGATCTGGCAAAAGACATTTGGCCGCACCAAAGATGACCGCAGCGAAGCCATGTTGATGGATGCTTCGGAAAACATATATATATGCGGCCGCAGCGAAGACGCCAACGGAGTTTTTGATGGTATGCTGGTAAAGTATAACAGCAACGGTGATACTTTATGGACCCGTTTTTATGATTTAGGAAATGGGGGAGAGGATCGATTTAATGCGCTAGCATTTGATGCTGCCGGCAATGTGTTAGTGGCAGGTAAAACAGATCCGGATAACGATACCACAACCCTGAATAACGATTACCTGTTGGTGGCTTATGGTGCCAATGGAGGCTTTCAATGGTATACAACCTGGAGCGCAACTTCGGCTTCGGATGACGTTGCCAATGCTATAGCGCTTAGCGATAGCGGTGCTATATTTGTAACGGGCGAAAGCAATACAGGCAGTGGAACGCTTTACCGCTTTGCTACGGTTGCTTACAGCAATCAACATGTACAAACAAGTTACGCTACTTACGGTACCGCTGCAGGCGATAGTAAAGGACGTGGTATTGTGGCACAAGGCACAGGTGTATTTGTAGCGGGTGCCAGCACAGGTTCCAACAGCTTTTACGATGCAGCTGTAGTGCGCTACGATATTCTGTCGGGTGTGGTGGAAGCAAACACAGAAACCTTTACTGTTTACCCTAATCCGTTTAAAGACCATCTGAATATCAGGTTAGAGCATACCTTGTTTGATGCTAACCTGCAATTGCTGAACGCGGAAGGCAGATTGATTGGTAGTTACCCGGTTAATGGCGAGCAGAACGTTGCCATCAGTACCACAAATCTTGCTGCCGGCGTTTACTTCCTGCGCTTGTTGAATGCTAACGGCCTTCAGGTAGGTATAGCCAAAATTGTAGCCTACTAAGTGCTGAAATTATTGCGCATACTATTGTTTGGTGGGTTGTTTTTTACAGCCACGCAGTTATATGCACAGGATCGAACACCTTCGCAAAACCGTCAGCTTTGGTTTTGGTTGCAGTTTACCAAGCAACTGCCCAAGAAGTTTAGTATAGGTTTTCAGTATCAGCTACGGCTGGGGAACAACATGACTAAGTTTACAGGTGAGAATTTTTATGCCAACCTGGGATACAAGATCAACAAGTATGTATCGACCAGTTTCACCTACCAGTTTTTTACTTCCAATAAGGTTAATAACCATACCTTCTTTTTTAGCCTTACCGGTAAATACCGCTATAGAGACTTTACGGTTGGTGTGCGTACGGCTTATCAATATGTAACAGAATACTTTAGCCGCCGCTACGACCCCGGCCACGAGCCTGTGCACGAGCTTCGGAACCGTTTGTTTTTAAAATATGCGGTGGCAAGCAACTGGACCGTATATGCCTATTGTGAACCCTACCTGTTCTTTGATCCTAAATACAACAGCAGAGGAATCTGGGTAGATAAAATACGTAACCTGGTAGGAGTGGACTGGCAGGTGTATAAATACAATACCATTGGCTTGTTTTATTTCTTTCAACCTGAGTTTACCGGTAAACGCCCGGAATATCAGCATGTGGTTGGCCTGGTATATGATTTTGATCTGCCCAAAAAGGTGAACTGGAAAAAGTTCTTCCATCCTAAAAAAGGGAAGCGTAAAAAATCGGATGAGGAAACCCCGGATACCCGGGAGAAAGATAAGCTGTATGATTAAGCCGGTTTGCGGCCTTCCATCCAGGAATGAAGCACCACGCTGAACATGATAATGGCAGTGCCGATAAAGAAACCAGTATTTAAGTTTTCGTTTTCGTGAAACAGTAGAAATGCCAGGGCGATGCCATAAACAGGCTCGAGGTTGATAGCAAGATTTAGCGTAAAGGCCGACAAGTGCCGAAGTGCATTGAGCGAAAGAATTAGTGTAACATGGGTGCAAACTATGGCCAGTATGACCAGTAATACCCAATCCTGTGTTGAGGGTAGAATTTTACCGGGGGCCTGCAGTTGTATATGTAAGGGCACAAACAGCGTTAGCAGCACAAACCCCGCGAAGATTTCATAGAATGAAACCACACTGCTGGATACCTGTTGTACCACACCTTTATTGAGGATATTAAAAAATGCACCTACGAAGGCCGCCATTAAGGCAAAGAAGATTCCCCTGGTGTATGAGTTTTTATCGCTGTAGAAAATTATGGCAATACCAGCCATTGCCAGTAAACTGTAAACCAGTTCGATTTTATTGAAGCGCTTACGGGTGATGAGTGGTTCCAGCAAGGCGGTAAACAGGGTAGTGGAGGAGAAGAGGCTGAGCGTAACACTTACGTTACTGTTTTTAACCGCACCGTAGAAAAATAACCAGTGCACCATCAGCAGCGGGCCTACTATAAACAGCTGCTTGAGGTTTTGTTTTGATACGCTTAAGGAAGTGCCGGTGTATTTGATATAAATAAACAGCGAAGCGCTAACGATCATCATACGCCACCATACCAGTAAAATGCCATCCAGTTGAATGGCTTTGCCCAATACGGCCGTAAGCCCCCATAACAAAATGGAGAGATGCATTTGTATATGGGCTTTGGTAAGATCGCTTTGCGCGTGATAGGTTTTAAGCACTGCCGTTGTATTGAGGGCGAAAAAACTATTTTAGCGCAACAATCGCTAATGGCAGTAGTTGAAATTTATACCGATGGTGCGGCACGGGGAAATCCCGGCCCCGGCGGTTATGGCACCATCTTAAAATTTGGTCCGCACGAGAAAGAACTTTCGGGTGGTTTCCGCAAAACCACTAACAACCGGATGGAGTTGCTGGCTGTTATTAAGGGTCTGGAGGCTTTAACCCGCGATGGGTTGGATGTAAATGTGTTCTCCGATTCGAAGTATGTGGTGGAGAGTGTGGAGAAGCGCTGGGTGTTCGGATGGGAGCGCATTGCTTTTAAAAAGAAGAAAAACGCCGACCTTTGGAAGCGATTTTTGCCGCTTTACCGTAAACATAATGTGCGTTTTTACTGGATACGCGGGCATAACGATCACCCTTTTAATGAACGTTGCGATGTTTTAGCTACAACTGCCGCAGATGGCCGAAATCTGCAGATTGATGAAGAATACGAACGGATGGAGGAAACCATGTTCGACGGCGATTAGCAATAAAGGCTACTTAACTAAAATCAGCTCTAAGGTTAGCTACCAATCCTTTTCTTTGCACCAGTTTTATGAGGTTTTTATTTTGGGCGCTTGCCCTGCAATTTGTATTTACCGTTAACAGCCAGGCACAATGTGTTAATGCGTATCCGTATTTCGAGGATTTTGAAACCACTAATGGCAATTGGGTAAGTGGTGGCACCAGCAGTGACTGGAACTGGGCTATGCCCTCCAAACCATTGATATCGCAGGCCGCCAGCGGCTCGAAGTGCTGGATGATAGGCGGGGTTTCTTCGGCTTTCTATAACCTGGGCGAACGCTCGTGGCTGCAAAGCCCCTGTTTCGATTTCAGCAGTGTTCAGCATCCGTATATCACCTTCAAAATTTGGTGGGAAACGGAACATACCTATGACGGAGCCAATCTACAGTCTTCGATTGATGGGGGGAACACCTGGCAAAACGTAGGTTCGAAAAATGAGCCTGCTAACTGCATGACCATGAACTGGTACAATACTGCCAATATCAATAATCTGGCAGGGCTTGCAGCGGTAAGCGAAGGTTGGAGCGGCAACGTGCAAAGCACGCAGGGGAGTTGCCAGGGTGGTGGCGGCAGCAACGGCTGGCAAACAGCGGGACATTGCCTGGATAACTTAGCCGGCCAATCGAATGTGTTGTTACGTTTTACGTTTGGTGCAGGAACCACCTGTAACAGTTATGATGGCCTGGCTATTGATGCGATTAGCATAGAGGAAGCACCTGCCATTACTGCTGATTATAGTTTTTCTTGTGCCGGTAATAACACGGTGAATTTTACCGCCAATACCGATCTATGCCCTGATCAACTAAACTGGAATTTTGGTGATGCCGGCAGCGCTTCAAATACCGCCAGCGGTTTAACTGCGTCGCACACTTTTAATACCAGTGGTATTTACGCGGTTACCTTTACGGCAGCAGGGCCCTGTAACCCGGCGACTACGGTTACCAAAAACATAGAAGTAATTGCCATTAATGCTGCGGCCAGTGATGCTACCTGTAAAGGTTATGCCGACGGCTATGCGTATGTGACAGGCCTTTCTTCGGTAAACCCATTAGGCTTTACCTGGAGCACCAACCCTACACAATACACCGATACGGCTACCGGCCTGGTAGCCGGGGATTATACCGTTACCGTATCGTCGTCCAGCGGTTGTGCTGCTACGGCTACTGTAACGGTTAACGAGCCGGCAGGTGTTACCACCTCCTTTAATGTTATACCTGATACCTGTTCAACAGGAGGCACCGGCAGCATACAGGTTTCTGCGGTAGGCGGTAGTTTACCTTACACATACGTTTGGTCGAATGGAGCAGGAAGCAGTGCTATACAGCATGTGTTGGCAGGCAGCTATAATGTAACTATTACCGACGCCAATACCTGTTCAGCAGGTAGCAGTGTGTTTTTGCCTGAGGTTAGCGGTATCAGTATTGCTTTCAGCGAATTGGAAAATGTGAGTTGTTATGGAATCAGGGATGGACGCTTGGCAGTTAGCGTGCAGGGAGGAACATCACCTTATACCTATACCTGGCTGAATGCACAAAGCGGCCCTTCACTTAGTCATTTGGACTCGGGCGTTTATGTGGTTACTGTGGCCGATGTGAATGGCTGTAATGAAACTGACACAGCCGTTATAGCCAAGGATTATTGCCCTTCGTATATCTATTTTCCTACGGCGTTTACTCCGAATGGTGATGGTGCCAATGAGACTTTCCGCCCTAAATATTCACAGGACCTTAAACAATACCACGTACGCATTTATAACCGCTGGGGAGAATTGGTGTATGAATCGGAGGATGTAAACGAAGGCTGGAACGGATTTTACAAGGGCGTAAAACAGCCATTAAGTGTTTACGTGTATTACAGCGAGTTTACCTTTTACGATGGTATAAAGCGTTCGCAAGCGGGTAATCTAACCTTGCTGCAGTAATAACAATCTCAGGTCAAATCTGCATTATTGTGGTGCCGACAATGGCACCTGCTTAGTTATGCAAAAGAACTTCGACCTTGTTATTTATGATATGGACGGCCTTATAATTGACAGTGAGCCTTTTTGGAGGCAGAGCGAAATTAAGGTGTTTAGCACCGTAGGGCTGCAATTAACCGATGATGATTGCAAGGTCACCACCGGCTTCAGGTTTGATGAAGTGGTGGACTATTGGTATTACCGCAAGCCCTGGATAGGTAAAACAAAGGCGCAGGTGCATGACGAGGTGCTGGATGAAATGGAAAGTGCTATTACACATCAGGCACTGGCGATGCCGGGTGTACTAGACTCGCTGGAATATTTTAAAAATGCAGGAATGCGACTGGCGCTGGCTTCCAGTTCGGCTATGCGGTTAATAAAAGCCACCGTTAACAAACTAAATATTGAATCGTATTTTGAATTGCTGGTGAGTGCAGAACACGAAACTTATGGCAAACCTCACCCTGGCGTATTTATACGTACGGCTGATACACTGAATGCCCGGCACGAACGCTGTTTGGTTATTGAAGATTCGTTTAATGGCATACTGGCTGCTAAATCGGCGCGTATGAAATGCCTGGCGGTTCCCGATCCGGCTCATTACGATGATAACAGGCTGGCCATTGCCGATTGGAAACTGCGAAGTTTAGTGGATTTAAAAACCATTACGTTTTAGGATAAAAAAAATACCCCGGTTTGAGCCGGGGTATTTTTTTGCAGTTGGTTGGCTAATTACTTAGCGTAAACAAACTTCTTGATGGCTTTTACACCTTCGCCGGAGATGCGCACGAAGTAAACGCCCTGAGGCAGTTTGTCCATGTTGAATTTCTCAACGTTGTTACCGGTAGCTTTGCGGCTGATCACTACTTCGCCGATTGGGTTCAGTATTTCCAGTTGTGCATTGCCTTTTAATGCATCGTTCAGCATTACATTGATAACGTTGTTGGTAGGGTTAGGATAAATTGAAATTTCGGCAGAGGCATCCAGTTCGTTGATACCTGAAATAACTACAGTTTTGCAAACTGAGTCAGTACCGGCAAGGTTGGTCACTGTCAGGCAAACGGTATAGCTGCCAGCTTGCGTATATACGTGTGCACCCGGTGTTTGGCCGGTTGATACGTTACCATCGCCCCAGCTCCACTGCCAATCGGTGATCAGTTCTGATGAGTTGTCGGTTACAGAAACGGCAGTTCCATTAGCTGCGGTAGTAAAGTCGGCAGTAGGACCAGCCAGTTCGCTGATGGTTACGTCATCCACATCCAGGAACCACTGGTTAGCATCGCTATAGCAGTGGAAGCCTACATAGTAAATACCGGTGGTAGCAGGTTTAAAGGCCGAAACGCGCTCTTCATAAGCAGTGTTTTGTTGCTCACCATAATCAACGATAGCCTGGGTCATACCTCCAACTGTGCGTGATGTGCCAGCTTTTACTTCGATTTTTTCAGGATATAAACCGTTGTTGTCTTCGCCTACTTCATCCCAGAAATCAACTTTATAGGCTTTAGAAGCGTCGAGTTGTAAACAAGGGCTGAACAACCAATCATCGGCAGCTGTATTTCCATCCTCATTCCATGAATAGCGGAAATGAACCTGGCCTGTGGCAGCAGATGCGGTAGATAAATTCCAGGTAAAGCCATCATTGTTGGCGTCTAATGAAGTCCAGCTAAAGCCAGTAAGATCGCTACCGATATTAGGCACTTCAAAGCTGGTGGTATAAGGGTTGGTTATGTCAATTGGGTTTGATGAAATGGATACTGTAGAAGCAGTATCATTAACATGAACCGAATCATTGACTAAGTCAACCCAGCCTAAAATTTGGTGAATACCTACTGCGCTTAAATCGGCCTTAGCGGTAAAGGTGTATTCGTAGGTAGTGTCGTAACCTATGGCAGCGGGTAAGGTAACTGTTTCAGTTACTGTAGTGCCATTATCAACTTTGTAAGAAGCAGAAAGTGTAGATAGCGGTGCTAAACCTTTATTGCGGATAACGATAGAAACGTCTTCGGCGTTTGAAAGATTACAGCCGTTGCTGAAGATTGCGTTTACTGCATCTGCCTGTGCATTGTTTTGATCGGGCGTATAAACGCGCACGTCGTCAACAAACCACCAGTAGTCAAATTCACCTTTCCAGCTAAAACGGATATATAATGTATCGTTTGCAGCTACCGAAGAGACATTTGCTTCCACCAGTTTAGGGTTAGCTGTTGTTTGATTGGTAGCCAAACCTGTTGAAGCAGTATGGATTAATGTCCAGTTAATAGAGTCGTTACTGATGTAAACACGAGGAGTATCGCTCTGGTATTTTCCAAAATATTCAAGGAAGCTCAGGTAAACAACGGAAGCAGCGCTGCAATCAATCGCTTTGGAAGTAATGATGCTGTATTCCGGAGTGCCTGTTGCACCACCGCCGTCGCTATCCAATACTATACAGCCGGTAGCTGCTCCGGGAGCATTAAACGTACCTGCAGCCTGGCCGCCTGACTGACCGTCAGCATCCCATGCCCAGTTAACGTTACTGCCTGCAAGATTTGTTATGGTCCAGTTAGGAAGGGCCTGGTTCGAAAAGTTGTCGGAAAAATATGTCTGCGCATTTAATTGAACGACTCCTAACATCGTCAGCGCCATTAAACAAAGTACAATCCTCTTCATGTTGTTAGTTTTGGTTTTCGAATGGAGGCTAAAGGTAAGTAAAATGTTTTTCGAAAACCTTAGTGGACGAGAACACTGTGGATATCTAAGGCTGCCCGAGCTTCCACTTTTCCAGCGCTCTTTTAACACTTCCGGCACTGATTAACAAGGCTTTAGCTTCATCGTATGGTATGTTGGTGGATTCCACAATCATCCTGGTTCCCCGGTCTATTAGTTTTTCGTTAGAGAGTTGCATATGCACCATGCGGTTATCTTCAACGCGGCCAATTTTAATCATTACGCTGGTGCTTATCATGTTTAAGATCAACTTTTGCGCCGTGCCGCTTTTCATACGCGTACTTCCCGTTACAAATTCAGGACCTACAATTACCTCAATGGGATAATCAGCCTGCTGTGCCACTTCCGACCCTGGGTTGCAGGTAATGCATCCGGTTGTTATACCCGCCTCGCGGCATTTCTTTAATGCTCCAATAACATAAGGTGTGCGCCCGGAGGCCGCTATGCCAATAACCACATCATTAAAATGTATGTTGTGTTGCTGCAGATCTTTCCATCCCTGTTCCAGATCATCTTCAGCAAATTCTACTGCCTTGCGAATGGCGCTATCGCCACCGGCAATCAAGCCAATTACGAGCCCTTGAGGAACGCCATAGGTTGGCGGACATTCGCTAGCGTCAACAATACCTAAACGGCCACTGGTGCCTGCGCCCATATAAAAGAGCCTTCCACCGCTTAACATCTTATCTGCAATAATATCCACCAGCTTTTCAATTTGCGGAATGCAGGCTGCCACTGCAAGAGGCACTTTTGCATCTTCCGTATTTATATTAGTGAGCAGTTCGAGCGTGCTCATTTTTTCGAGATGGTGGTAATGCGATTTGCTTTCGGTTACTTTCATAAAGTAAAAATAAAAAAGCCCGCCGGTATGGGCGGGCCTGTAGCGCTTAGTATTTAGTTACCTTAAGCGATTGCCGGAGTTGTCCGTTATCCCTTAGCTGAATAATGTATAGACCAGCTGCAAAGTTTTCTTCCACTTTTAATACAGCGGCAGATTGATTGATTTTTGCGCTATAAACTTTTTGACCTATAGCATTTAATATATCCACGGTTGCTCCATTAGCAGGGAGATTTTCTACCTTGATTAATAGCTGGTTGCCAAAAGGGTTTGGATATGCTTTTAAAACCGGATTAACTGCGGCGATATTTTCAATACCAACGGTATCTACCGAAGCAGAATCTTCTACCCAAAACTTGTCGATTCCTGCTTCTACTAAATGGCCGGGAGCCTGGTCCATAGCTTTGAATTCTATGCGCATATTTATTGCCGGGAACATAAAGTCGCGCACACGAATTTTAGCTGCCTTCCATTGGCTTTGTGAGGCATCGGATGCATCTACCGTATAAACGGCCATAGTATCAAAGCCATTGCTTAAGGTAACAATCAACGAGTCGTTAGGATTGCCTGAGCCTCCGTCATTAAAAAACCAACGAGAGAAATAAATATAAGGGTCGTGATATTGTGCGAGATTAAATAAAGGCGAGCGTAAAATGGTATAACCGTTATCTACATCATCGTCACCAGCCTGGCCACCGCCATTCCCGGTTATATAGCAATCACTGCCCCAATCGCCGGTAACATCATTATCAGGGTTACTTTCTGATCCCTGAAAATCAGTTCCAACAGGTTCACCACGCGTCCAGCCACCTTTGGTGGCCGTGGAGGTAACTGTCCAGCCGTAATCCATTATAAAATCATCGTAGTAACCGGTTTCAATCGGTATTATAACGGTATCAGGCGATACATTTACAGTTGCTGCCACATGCGCTGTTTTGCGGCCCCAACGGCCTGCATAAAAATCGTAGGTGCCTTGTACAAAATCGCAGAATGTATATTGCGCATTATTGTTAGTAGCGAATTCCTGAAACTTATTGCCGGCAGAATCCAAAATTAAGACCCGCACAAAAGGGAGATCGTTACCGCTGGTGGCGTCAATTGCTTTTACCACCAGATTAGCAGTGGAAACAGGTACCAATTCCACATTTATAGTAGTAAGCATACCGTTTTGTAAATGTACGCCACTGCTGTCTTTTGTTTGATATCCGGGTTTGCTGAATCGAACGGTATAGGTGCCGCTATCTACTGTACCAAACGTATACTGCCCCAGGTAGTTGCTGTAGTCCTGCACGGTATCTTCAATAATTTCCACTTTAACACCATTCAATACGGTATTACAAACAGAGTCTTTTATTAATCCTTCGAGGTAGCAAGCTCGCTTGTAGGTTGGCTTCACAATCCATAAACCTGTTTCTATGTCGCTGATGATAATATTGCCGGAAGGCAGGTAAGGCCATACACCCCAAGCGCCATCAAAACCTTCACCCGAAAAGTTAGGAGAGGAGTCGAAGTTGCCCACCTCAATCAGGTTGTTCTTACGGGTTACATCGTGTATCGAAATGCCATAGGTATAGTAAGAAGTGATACAGTAATTATTCAGGAAATAAGTATTGTGTATAATGGTATTGCTGCCCGGGTCAACCTGCGTGCGGTTTGTTTCCGTAACGTTATTTAAGTCGCTTACATCGTAACAGGCTAAATAGGAATTTGCTTTCTCATCGGTTGTAAACAGATAACGGCGGTCGTCGCTCAGCCAGCAGTTGTGCGAAAAGTTAAGTGGTGTATTCCATTGGGCAAGCACTTTAGCGGGATTATTAGCATCAGTTTTATCACTTACGTCAATTACCTTCACGAAGCCATCGTTAATGCAGGCAGCCCAGAGGGTATCGTTATGCACATAACAATCGTGTACATAATTGTTATCGAATGAACCCAGCAGAGTTGGGTTCCAGGGATTAGCATTTAAGTCAAGAAATAATTGGCCTTTGTCGGTGCCGTTTACATAGGCAATACCATTTTCATCGATAAAGATGGTATGTGATGTTGCCATGCTGCCAGGGTTAATGGTATGGTAAGGCACACTATCGGGCAGGTAATGCAGATTGGCCACTACTAAGCCGCTGGGCTGTTCAGTTGTTACATAGGCATAGCCTTTGTATTCGCGTACCTCGCGCCATAAACCCTGTGGACCTGTTGCACCAGGTACCAGAAACACCTGAACAGGATTGGCGGGGTCGGTAATATCAACTATTGACAAGCCCTGTGTAGTACCAACTAAGGCATATTCATTACCACTGCTATCAGCATAGCCTGTCAGGTTACTGCATTCAACACCGTTGGCGTAAGGCAGGTGCCCAAGCATTTGAATGTTGCTTTGTGCATGGGCGAAACAGACCATAACCAGACAACATACAATAAGTAAATGTTTCTTCATATTAATGATTTGGAAAGATGAAAATAGGCTTTATGGCCATTATTGAAAGTGTGGAACTGTCTTTAACAACTGCTGCAATAAACATTAAAATACCCGACGCAACTGGTAGTCGCTTACCCTAAAGACGTTTACATACCGGTTTTCGAAATAGTTTATCACCGGTTCGCTGGTAAGGCTTTGGCGATTGTAGCTTTTGGCAATGTCAAACACATAGGCTGCTCCTCTGTAGCGCGTAGTAGCAATGCCTGATAGGAAGTTGCGTCCATTTTCCTGTAATGCTTCCAGTAGAAAGCCGGTAACATCGTAACCCATATAGGCATTCTTTTCGGGAAGGTGACTATAGTTGGTGTTATACAAATCCATAAAGGTGCGGGTACTCGCTTTAAATGAGTCCACATAAAATGGATCGGTAAGCCGCGTTTGAAAGTCGTTCACATAATCCAGTCGCAGAACATCGCCATTTAACCAGGTAGGCATGCCATAGGCAACTATGTTGTATTTATTGCGGTCGTTAAAAAGTATACGCATATTGCCGTTAACAAAGCTTTCTTCGAAGGAGGTGATGATCCAAACATTCTTCACACCGGGCTTTAATTGTTCGGAAGCTGTCGTTTTTACGCCGTTCACTTTCATATCCCTGGTGTTCAATAAAACCCAGGTGAATTTCTTTTCAGCTGTTTGATTATAAACCCGGAACAGAGAATCAAATCGTTGCGCTGCACTTACATCCTTATCAATGTTAGGCGTATAAATAATAACGTTGGCACCCGGGAAAGAATCAACAATGCTTAAAAACATATTGTCGATATGCGTATCGATGGTGGGAGCCAGCTTAATGTGATAAGGATTATCAGTTGTTAAACTTTTGGAAGGAGAGAAGGGCTGTATGTTTATGATGCGGTTGGTTTTGCAGAATTCGGCTACCAGCTTACTGTTGGCCGTAGACATAGCACCTATGATAATATCCATCTTTTTCAACTCCGGCTTTGTAAGAATGACCTTTGTTACTGAATCGCTGCTCCAGCAGTCATAAACGTGCAATTCAATCGTTGGCTCGCCGGTGTGTTGATCAAGAGCAGTCAGCAGTCCTTCATAAAAATCAAGCGATGCCTGGGCTTCCTCGCTCAGATGGATGCGGTTAGCGGTATAGAGGTCGTGCGCGTTTAAAAACTCCTCTAACCGGTTTTGCGTGGATGCCGTTTCAAAAGGTAAAATCAAGGCTACCTTGTAAACAGCCGAATCGTTACCTGTGCTTTGTGCCTGAACTGTTAATGAAAGCAGGCTGGCTAGTATGGACAGGAAGTAAGGGTAGCTAATAAACCGGGATGATTTCTTTCTCATTAATAAACGTATAGCGTCAACAAAGCAAATTCTATTCCCATTCTATGGTAGCAGGTGGTTTGCTGCTTATGTCATATACTACGCGGTTCACCCCTTTCACATTATTTATAATCTCGTTCGAGGTTTTAGCTAAAAAGTCATAAGGCAAATGACTCCAATCTGCTGTCATGCCATCGGTACTATTAACGGCGCGTAATGCAACCACGCTTTCGTAGGTGCGCTCGTCGCCCATTACACCCACCGTTTGTATGGGCGTTAAAATGGCCCCCGCCTGCCAAACCTGGTTATACAAACCAAACTTTTTCAAGTTCTCTATGTAAATGTGGTCTGCGTCCTGCAGTGTTCTAACTTTTTCGGGTGTTATTTCGCCGAGAATACGAACAGCTAACCCCGGACCCGGGAATGGATGGCGGTAAAGAATTTCCGGCACCAAGCCCAACTCCTTGCCTGCACGGCGCACCTCGTCCTTAAACAGGCTGCGTAATGGCTCAACAATCTTTAGTTTTAAGCGGTCAGGCAGTCCACCTACATTATGGTGCGATTTGATAGTTGCAGATGGACCTTTGACCGATACGGATTCAATCACATCCGGATAAATGGTGCCCTGTGCCAGCCATTTCACTTCAGGATGATTCTTGGCTTCGTGTTCAAACACTTCGATAAACACCCGGCCTATAATTTTCCGTTTTTGTTCAGGATCCGTAACCCCTTTTAATTCGCTTAAGAAACGGTTGCCGGCCCGAATACCAATTACATGCAAGCCCATTTCTTCGTATTTCTTCATTACGTTTTCGTATTCATCCTTCCGTAAAAGGCCGTTATCTACAAAAACACAAAGCAGGTTGTCGCCTATTGCTTCTTCCAATAGTAAAGCAGCAACGGATGAATCCACCCCGCCACTTAAGGCAAGAATCACCTTTTCGTTTCCTATTTGGCTGCGTAGTTTCTTGATAGTCTCTTCCACAAACGAACCGGCTGTCCATGCATGGGTGCAACCGCAGATATCGAACAGGAAGTTGTTAAGTATTTTATGACCTTCAGTGCTGTGGTAAACTTCGGGGTGAAACTGTAAAGCATAGACTTTATTAGGGAAGTTTCCGTTTTTGGAGCGGAAGGCCGCAACGGGAATCGAATCGCTGGAAGCAATTAATTCAAACTCGTTGCCAATCTCTTTAATCGTATCAGCATGACTCATCCATACCTGGCAGTTATCTGCTACATTCTTAAACAGTGCATCTGCCGTATCTTTTATCTGAAGGTGGGCACGGCCATATTCCCGCACGTTACTTTTTTCAACGGAACCGCCATAGGTTTGCGCCATTAATTGCGCCCCGTAGCAAACGCCTAAAACCGGCCGAAATGCTACCAGTTTATCAATGTCTACTCTCGGCGAGTCTTTATCGCGAACAGAAGCCGGTGAGCCTGAAAGGATAATGCCTCTGATGTCGGCTGTAAGTTCGGGAATGTGGTTATAAGGCACTATTTCGCAATACACTTCGCTTTCCCTTACGCGGCGGGCAATCAATTGGGTGTACTGCGAACCAAAATCAATAATCAGAATCTTCTCCGTCATGCGGGCAAAGATAAAAAAGGGAGCATTGCCAATTCCTTAAGAATTGCACATTTAGGGGCTAGTTTTCCCTATATAAACGAAAGGGTTATGATAGGAATTCAGGTAACCGGTAAACTTGTTCGGTTACTAGTCTTCTTCGTCGTAGTCCTCGGCATAGGTGCCGGAATCGTCCTGGAAGTCATCGATACGGAAATCCTGGCGACGGGCAAAGGCTTCCTGTTTTAATTTAATGCAGTTTAATCGATCTAATCTAAATGAACGGTAATCGTTTCTTAATCTGCACCAGGCAACCAAATGGCGTTTACGGTCTTTATAGACAATAGCCATAGGTTCTATCTCGCGAATGGAAACACCTTTTTCGCGAGAGTCGTATTCGATTACGGCTGTTTTACAATTATCAATTCCGTTGTTAATAGTGCTTAGCAGGTTGGGCGAGTAGTGCATTTGCTTTCGCTGTATAGCACTACGTGAATAATTTTCACTCATAGGGGTCAAAATAGGGGTAATAACATAACGAAGATATTATTTCCTTAACTACCTACAAGCAAAGAATCAACAAATTTTTGAGCGAAGTTTCCGCGAAACGCTTACCAGTCCTAGCTTTTGGAAACTTCACGAATATATCCAGTTTCCATTTTATTGGGATAAGTGTTCAAAAAAGCTGGTCCGTTTTCCTGAAAAACGAAGAATGAATAAGATGCACAAGTTTTAACGATGAGCTGATTATTATATGCATTTGGGTTGATGATTCTTCGGGTTTGCAAAAGGGAGGTGCGTAACCATTTGACTGTTAATGCACTGGTGAGTTTAAAGACTTTCGGATAGCCATGCTGTCCAGAAAACTATGGCAAACAGTGGAAAAGTTCTTAGCAACACAACAATAACGCAATTTGCGCTTAACCTCTAAAAGGTTATATTGCAACGCGAATCGAGAAACCCATTGTATAATTTGGTTCCATAAATCTACCAGAGTGAACAAAGTATTTAGAATTTTTTTGACGACATTTTTTGTAGTAGGTGCGGTTACTTTAGCGGGAGCACAGCCTCCTCCTCCAGGTGGTCCTGGCAGCACGACTTCGGTGCCTGTTGACCCAGCAGCGGTTTCGTTGCTTATTGGAGCAGCTGCTTTTAAATACAAGCATTTATTTTCGGGGCAAAGCGAAAACGCGTGAACCCGGTTGACATAACAACTTCTAAAAACCACAGCAGATATTTACCCATGCTGTGGTTTTTAGTTATATGGCTTACCTGGAAGTGCTGGATATGGCTTGTAGGGGTTGAACACGACCCAATAGAAACCAGGCATTTCCCCGGTTTAAGTATACTGTGGGAAAATTTAAACGACCAGCTTCGTATGGTGTTGATCAATTCCACCGAATGGTTCGTGCAATTGTTAGGCTATGCAACTTACAAGAAAGGAAACTCCTTGTGGATCACCGGTTACCCCGGTATTTCGATAGGAAATTATTGTCTTGGTATGCAATTGATGTTCTATCATGTAGCATTAATGGCTATAAGCCCTATAAGCGTCTCCAGAAAAATTTTGTATGCGGTTGCAGGCGTTTTGTTGATTCAGTTTTTGAACATGTTACGGATTACCGGCCTGCTGTTAATTAGTGTATACAAACCGTCGTTATTAATACTGAGTCACGATTACCTCTTTATGATACCCATCGTAGCGCTTACGTTGTATTTCTATTACCGAACATCTATCCGCAAATAAATCCATGGCAACTAAGAAAACCGATGATTATGGTTATTACTACTCGAAACCCGAGATAGATGAGCCCTGGATAAATGTGCTTAAACGCAGCAGTAACTCTGCTTTGATGCTATTTATTGCGCTGGTAATTACCACCCTTATTTATGAGGGTGCTGAGGCTATTGCCTGCCTGGTGTTTAAATATAAAATCCGTTTTTTCTTCTCTGAGGTAAAAACCCCAACGGATTATCATGACTGGAGCCGGTTACGTGTGTTTTTTGTTTACCTGGCGGGACCTGTGGCCTGTTTGATTTTCGCTGTTATTATGAACAGTATTTACCACTGGTTTCAGAAAACAGTAGAGCAACCTAAGCTATTGGTGATGTGGTTACTGGTTTGTGCTATAAATATTGTAAGCGTTAACATGATAGAAGCACCAATTGGTGTGGGAACCTTTACACAACCATTTTACCGGAGTTTTGCCATTATGGGTGCCTGGATGTTTTTAGGCAGCGGCCCTTTATTTGTGGTGATGGTTTTCGGTATATTATTTAACATATTTATGGGTTATTTTTTAACCTACCGGTTTCTGGAGTATTCGCATTCCAGCAAGTTGATACACCATCGCTCCGGCAAAAACTATATGTTTCTGCAAGTATTTGTTTGGCCTATTTTTATGGTATTTCCTCTGTATGCAACCTTAGCCAATAACTTTGGGGTGTTGCATTTTTCGGCGGTGCTTATCAGTCTTCTGCTGTTTGGGTTAGGCTTCTTTATTCGTACCCTGCAGGACATGCGAGTGGTTATCTGTAGCAAAAACGATGTTTTAAACAGGGTGCCGGTGGTTACTGGCCCTATTGTAGTTATACTTTGGGTTTTGGTATTTCTGCTTCTAAAATAAAAACGTATTAAAGCTGTGCCTGCCGATCAGCCTACAGTTTCCTTTTACGGGGAAGATGTATAAAATAATAAACCCCGACCACCAATAATCCTAAAACAAAAAATACGGTGGCATAGGGTCTGAAACCATCTTCGTAAAAAAACTCGCCCGTCATCCAGGTAGCATTCGCACAAATCCATAAACAAACGGCAATGTTGTGAAAAAGGTCGGCCACATCTTTACGGGAGATCCAGGTTATGTAAATGGCTACAAAGATGGTAGGGACTATCATTATCATACCTGCCACCTTAAAATTCATTACCCAACAACTGTCTTTTAACAGCCATAGTGCAATGTGCATATTCTCGTATTCGCGAATGTTTTTAAACATAAGCCATTTTATAGCGCTAAGAAAGGAATTTGTTAGGTAAACTTGCAGGAGTGAAAGCCCTGACTTCAGCGATTAGGTTTTTACTGTACAGCAATTTGTTTATAGGCGCTTGTGCAGTGGCACTTATTTTTACCAATCAACTAACAGCAGGTTTGCCGGTTACTTTCAATGCTACTTGCGCCTTTGTGTTTGCGGCAACAGTGTTCACCTACTCGGCTTTAAAATTTCGTGGGGCGGAAAGCAGCGAGCAGTTAACCGCCCATCACCACTGGGCTAATCAAAATAAAGCATTGTCAAGGTTTGTGATGTGGCTGGGTGCCTTAAGTGCCGGGGGGCTTTTCTTTTTTATGGAGCGCAGCGCTCAACTGATCACTATAGGTTTAGGCTTATTTACGCTGTTTTACGGCTTTGTTGAATTGCCTTTACCGGCAGGTAGGCGCACCCTCCGGGAATTTGGCCTGGCCAAAACTTTTTTTGTTGCGTTTGTTTGGTCGGTTACTACTGTGTTAATACCGTTAGCTGCGGTAAGCGGTATTTTTACAGCATCACATGCCGGACTATTGGTGTTTTTGCTTATCCGACGTTTTTTATTTGTGGCTGCCTTAACCATGGTGTTTGATATAAAGGATATACCCGCTGACAGAGAAGCAAAATTATACACGCTACCAATGGCTATTGGTATTAGTGGAACCAAACTGTTGGCAGGTTTATTTCTTGCGCTTTTAGTTGTTATAAATACCTCACAATATTTTCTGTTGTCCGGTTCTTCCGTTGCAAATATGATAGCGATAAATGTGTCGATCGCCTTGTCGCTAATCGGTATAATACAAGTAAACGAAGAGACTGGTGACAACTGGTATTACCTGGTGTTGGATGGCATGATGTTTACCCAATTTCTATTAGTTTTAGCTGCATACCATTTATGGCCTTAAAAATTACCCGTCGTTTGGTTTTAGTAAACCTGCTGGTGCTGGCGCTTTTGCTGGTGATTATTGAAATGGGCTGCCGGTTTGTTTTGCATAAAGTTTATAATCGCGCGTTTGACAGCACCTTGCTGGTAGATAATAAATACGGGCCAACCATGGGAATGCGGCCGAATGCTACCGGAAAGGTTTGGGGCTCTTTATTACATACAGACAACTATGGCTGGCGTAAAAACAAAGTGGTAACCAGCGGCAAAAAGAAGAAATGGTTGTTTATTGGGGATAGCGTAACAGAAGGCGTAGGCGTGGAGGATAGCAGCACGTTTGTAAGCCGTTTTTCGGAGGAGTTACGTGATTACGATGTACTGAACTGCTCCCTGATTGGTTATTCCACCCGGGATTACAAACAGGTGTTGGCAGACTTTTTTGCCAGGCAGGATACCAGTGTGCAGTTGGTTACCGTTTGTTATTGTTTAAATGATGTTTATGGGGCTACACCTGCCGGCGAACTGCCAGTTATGGCTAAGCAAAACCTGATAGTTAGGATGAGCAGCTGGCTGCAGGAAAACTATGGCACTTACCGGTTGCTGAAACTGTTGGTATTCAACAATAGTAACAGGTATTATCAGTATGATGCTTCGTTCTATAGGGCCGACAACCCGCATTTTAACCAATCGATGGAGTATTTAAGGCAGTGTGATTCGCTCTGCAAGGCCCACCAGGTTTTTATGAATGTGGTTATTATACCCTATCGTAGCCAGGTAACAGGTAAGGATAGTATGACCCCGCAGGAGCAAATAATAGCTTTTTGTGCGGCTAAAGACATTGCTGTTAGCGATGCCACGGGCTATTTTAGGAAGTGTGAGGAGCCTGCTGCACTCTACCTGTTTGCCGATGAAATTCACCTTTCGGCCAAGGGGCATCAGCGGATGTTGGAATTTCTAAGCCATTAAGTAAAAGTTCCTGTTGGCAGTTACCCCGGCGGGCCTATATTTGCCGGAAAGTGCAAGCTACATGACTCCAACTATCAGAAATAACTGGACACTGGAAGAGATCCGTGATATCTATAATCAGCCGGTTTTAGATTTGATTTATAAAGCCGCTACCATTCATAAACAGTATCAGGCTACCGGTGAGGTACAAGTTTGTACCTTGTTATCGGTAAAAACAGGCGGTTGTTCCGAAGATTGTTCTTATTGTCCGCAAGCGTCGCGCTACAGTACCGGCATAGAAGCGCATAAGCTAATGAACTATGAGGAAGTTATTGGAAAAGCGCTGGATGCTAAAAATGGGGGTTCAACCCGTTTTTGTATGGGGGCAGCCTGGCGCAGCGTTCGTGATAACTCCGATTTTGACCGGGTTATAGATATGGTAAAAGGTGTGAATGCTTTAGGTTTAGAAGTTTGCTGCACACTAGGTATGCTTACAGAAGAGCAAGCCGTTCGCTTAAAAGAAGCAGGGCTTTATGCCTATAACCATAACCTGGATACCGGTGAAGAATATTATGGTGATATAATTACCACCCGCACCTATAACGATCGTTTACAGACACTGGATAATATTGAAAAAGCCGGCATAAGCGTATGCTGCGGTGGTATTATTGGCATGGGTGAATCGGATGAGGACCGCATAAAACTGCTATACACCCTCGCTACACGCGAACAACATCCGGAAAGTGTTCCTGTAAATGCTTTGGTTGCTGTAAAAGGAACTCCACTAGAGGGTCAACAACGGGTTAAAACCTGGGAAATGGTGCGCATGATTGCTACTGCCCGTATTTTAATGCCTAAAGCCATGGTGCGTTTAAGTGCCGGCCGTAACGAAATGAGTTATGAGCAACAGGCCTTGTGTTTTCTGGCCGGGGCAAATTCTATATTTACAGGGGAGAAGTTGCTGACCACACCAAATCCTGACTTTGACGCGGATAAGGAGATGTTTGAACTGCTGGGTTTAAAACCCCGCGAATCGTTTAAACAGGAAAAAGCGGCTGTAGTGCAGCAATAAGCAAGGCCTGCTTCTACCATGAGCACTTCTATCTACCAATACATTCAACAACGTTTAAAAGAACGGCACGAGGCTAATAACTATCGTGTATTGGGGAATTTGCCTTCGGGTATGGATTTTACCTCGAATGATTATTTAGGTTTAGCACATGATGAAGTATTAGCGGCTCAAATAAAAGCAGCAATAAATGGTTATCAGGGAGCGTTGGCAGGAAGCACCGGTTCGCGTTTGTTAACGGGCAATACTGCTTACGCTATGGAACTTGAAAAGCAGGTGGCGCACTTTCACCATGCCGAGAGCTCCTTACTTTTTAACAGTGGATTTGATGCCAATTACGGGTTGCTTAGCTGTTTGCCTTACCGTGGAGATACCATTGTTTACGATGAAGCGGTACATGCCTCCATCCACGATGGTATACGGGGCAGTAAGGCAAGCGCCAAGTCGTTTGCGCACAATAACATGGAAGATCTGGAGAAGGTATTACAAAAGGCGACGGGTTTAAAATACGTGGTGATTGAAAGCTATTACAGTATGGATGGCGATTTTGCGCCGTTAAAACAAATTGCTGCCCTTTGCCGCAACTACGATGCCGGCCTGCTAATTGATGAAGCACATGCTACCGGCTTATTCGGTGAACATGGTTCGGGTTGTGCTAACCGCGAGGGTATTGAAACGGAATGCCTAGCCCGTATTTATACGTACGGCAAAGCAATGGGTGCGCATGGTGCGGCTATCGTAGGTAAAAAGTCGCTTATCGAGTTCCTGATCAATTACTGCAGACCTTTTATTTTCTCAACTGCTGCGCCATTCCATTCGTTGGCCGTTTTGAAAGGTGTTTACGATTATTTACCCCGGCTGCAGGAGCGCAGGGACTACCTATCGGAATTAGCTCTAACCTTTAAGAGGGAATTGACCTCTCTAACAACAGGATACGTTTTACCGGGAGAAGGACCCGTTCAATCGGTCGTTTATCCCGGTAATGCAGCGGTAAAGACATTAGCGGCTAAGCTGCAAAAACAAGGTTTCGATGTGCGGCCTATCCTTTATCCTACCGTGCCCAAAGGCAAAGAGCGGATAAGGGTTTGTCTCCACAGTTTTAATACCAGGGAAGAAGTGGTTAAACTTGCTCAAGCAATCATAACCGCTTGAAGCCACAATTTCCTTCCACCATCTTTGTAACCGGCATTGGCACCAATGTAGGTAAAACTGTTGCTGCAGCTGTGTTAACAGAAGCCTTACGTGCTGATTACTGGAAGCCCGTGCAAACTGGGGCACCGGATGACAGCGATAGCAGAACGATAAAAAGTTTGCTGAGCAACGGGGGTACGAAGATTCATCCGGAAGCTTATGCTCTCCGCATTCCTGCATCTCCGCATTATGCTGCAGCAGAAGCAGGTGTGGTGATTGATCTACAAAAAATGGGAGTGCCTGTAACTTCTAACAGGCTGGTAATTGAAGGCGCGGGAGGGTTACTGGTTCCGCTGAATAGCAAGCATTTAATTGTTGATTATGTTGCTGCATTGGCTGTTCCGGTTGTAGTAGTGGTGCGTAATTACCTGGGAGCTATTAATCATACCCTGCTAACGTTAGAGTGTCTGAAACATAGAGAAATACCTGTTGCGGGACTCCTTTTTAATGGCACCCCTTACCTGGATAATGAAGCCGTAATAGCACAGTTTGGTGCAGTGAGGGTGTTGGGACATATTGAAGAGGCTGTGGCGTTGACCCCGGCGTTTATAAGCGAGCAGGCTTCACGTCTGCGGCAAAGTTTAGAAACACATTACACCTTATGAGTAATCGCGTTTGGCATCCCTATACACAAATGCACACTGCCGGCGAACCTGTAAAGATGGTTCGGGGAGAAGGGGCCTATCTTTTTAGTGAAAGCGGCGAACGATATATTGATGCGGTTTCGAGTTGGTGGACGAATATTCACGGGCATAGCCACCCATATATTGCCGAAAGCATAGCCCAACAGGCAAGAGAACTGGAGCAGGTAATTTTTGCGGGCTTTACCCATCCTGCCGCTGAAAGATTGGCGGAAATGCTGCTGCAGCGGATACCTTTTCATCAAAAGGTATTCTACTCCGATAATGGGTCTACCGCAGTAGAGGCCGGCCTTAAAATGGCCTTGCAATATTGGGCAAACAAAGGAGAACGCAGGAACCGCATTATTGCCTTTCGTGATGCTTACCATGGCGATACGTTTGGCTCTATGAGTGTTAGTGCGAGAGGGGTGTTTACCGAGCCATTCCAGTCGCTGTTGTTTGAGGTGGATTTTATTGATACACCGACCGAAAACAATAAAGAAGTTGTACGAAACCAGTTGAGCCAACTTCTAACCGACAAGTCAAACACTATTGCAGCTTTTATTTTTGAACCGCTTGTATTAGGTTCTGCAGGCATGTTGATGTATCCGCCGGAGGTATTGGATGACTTAATTGCACTATGCCGGCAGCAGGGTGTGCTGATTATTGCTGATGAAGTTATGACCGGCTTTGGCAGGACCGGCAAATTTTTGGCCACGGATTACTGCAGCTATAAACCGGATATTATCTGCCTTTCCAAAGGGATAACGGGGGGCTTTTTGCCATTTGCGGCAACTACCTGCACGGATGCTATATTCAATGCTTTTCTATCAGATGACAGGGCTAAAATGCTATTTCATGGGCATAGCTACACCGGTAACCCGCTGGGGTGTGCTGCTTCCATTGCAAGTCTGGAATTGTTTGAGCAGGAAAAGACCATGGAAATGGTAGCACGGATAGAGGCCCTGCATCATAAAGTGGTGCAACGCTTAAGAGGGGTTAATGGTATTGAAAACGTGCGCGTTTGCGGCACTATCCTGGCATTAGAATATAGGAGCAGTAGCGCTGGTTATTTAAGCAGGATACGTGATAGAGCCTATGCGTACTTTTTGGAACACAAGGTTATTCTTCGCCCCCTTGGTAATACGGTATATGTGTTGCCCCCTTATTGTATTAGCGAGGCGGACCTGGAAAGCGTATACCGTGTTATAGAAGGCTTTGCGCTCATAATGTCGAAATCCACCCCGGATTAAGTCAGTTTCACCGCTGTGTAAAAAGGCTGTATTGCTAAATACTGTAAAAAAGGTTTCATCGTTTTAATCTTCTCTATATTCGTTTTATGAGGCAATTGCTGGCAAGCCTGGGCTTGTTGATGGTTATAAGTATACAAGGTTATGCGCAAGATACGGTGCAAATTAAAGGCACGGTAAGTGATGCCTATACCCAAAGACGCC
This sequence comes from Chitinophagales bacterium, assembly GCA_044225825.1. GTDB lineage: Bacteria > Bacteroidota > Bacteroidia > Chitinophagales > LD1 > Bog-950. Next base: position 322,447 of record JBGAIB010000004.1, on the reverse strand, counting down.
TCAGTTATGTAAACGTTATCGACTCTAAAGTAAGCGCTACCTATAGCACAGACGGCAACGGTCAATTTACAATTACCACCTTTCGTTCGGATACCCTTTTTCTTTTTTATCCGGGATACCAAACCTGCAAGTTTTCCGTAGCCGACTCCGTTAAGAAGGGGGAATACCAATTGAACCTTACCATGGAAAGGCTATCGACCGGTTTGAGCCAGCCGGTTATTATTAAGGCGGCCAAAACCCTTGAAGAAATAGAAGAGGAGCGTAAAAAGCTGGGCATTACTCCTCGTGAATTAGAGCGCCCGGAACTAAGTTTTACCAGCCCTATCAGTGCGCTTTACGAGTTGCTCAGCAACCGGGCCCGCGAACGTGAGACCCTGAAGAAGCAGATACGCGAGGATGAGCGCCAAAAGATCTTTAAAGAGCTATTACGCTATTACAATGAGAATGCCCTGATTGACTTACCTGAAGAGAACTTTGATGACTTTGACCGATTCTGCGGACTTACGCTGGACTTTATTAAAACCGCCACAGATTATGAGTTGACCAAGGCTGTTGTAGGTATGTATAACAAATATGCCCGGCTGAACGGGCTTATCAAATAGCCTATAAGAAGCTATCCAGCGCCAGTACGTAACTCTCCAAACCAAAGCCGGCAATTATGCCTTTGCATACACCACTTAGTAAGCTGGTATGCCTGAACTCTTCGCGCGAATACGGATTGCTTATATGCACCTCGATTACAGGTGTTTTAACGGCGGCCACAGCATCGCGTAGCGCTACGCTGGTATGGGTATAACCGCCGGCGTTGAGTATAATGCCATCGAAGGTAAAGCCTACTTCCTGTATTTTATCTATTAGTTCGCCTTCAATGTTAGATTGAAAAGTGGTGAGCTGTACCTCGTCGTCGTATACTTCTTTGATGTCGTCGAAGAACTCCTTAAAGCTTATGTTGCCGTAGATATCGGGCTCGCGCTTGCCCAACAGATTAAGGTTTGGACCGTTGATAATGATGATCTTCTTCTTGCTCATATATAAGTCTCAAAGTTCAGTTTTTACGGTTAAAGCGCAAACTAAAAGCGTCACTCTTATGTCCTGGTGGAATACTTACATCGGTAAGGTTGCTTTTATACCGGGCGTGTGTAGTAAACTTGTGGTATGAGCTGGCAAGGCTACATAAAAGGCTTTAAGAGCTATTTACAACTGGAGAAGTCCCTTTCAGCTAATTCGGTGGAGGCTTACCTGCGCGATGTAGGCAAGTTTGCAAGCTACCTGGAAAGCGAAAAACTACACCTTGGTGTGGAGGATATTAAGCTCAATCACCTGGAAGGCTTTGTAAAAGCTATTCATGAGTTGGGGTTTGATGCCCACAGTCAGGCAAGGATCATATCCGGACTAAGGGCCTTTTACAAGTACCTGATGGTAGAAGATGTAGTGCAGGTAAACCCTACCGAACTGCTATCTTCACCTAAACTTGCCCGCAAGTTACCCGATACACTTTCAGTTGAAGAGATCAATGCCCTGCTGGATTCTATTGACCTAAGCACACCTGAAGGCACACGTAACCGTGCTATGCTGGAGGTGTTGTATGGCTGCGGTTTGCGGGTTAGCGAACTGGTAAACCTGAAGATCTCCAACATATACGCGGATGTAGAGTTTATAAAAGTGCTTGGTAAGGGTGACAAAGAACGCTTAGTGCCCATTGGTTCGCAGGCTATAAAGTATATAAAGCAATATAAGGACCATGTGCGCAACCACCTTGACATCAAGAAAGGAGAGGAGGATATGCTCTTTTTGAACCGCCGTGGTAAACGACTTACCCGTATGTATGTGTTCCTCGTGATTAAAGAATGTGCGGCGGCTATAGGCTTAAAAAAGACTATCTCTCCACATACCTTTCGCCATTCCTTTGCCACGCATTTAATTGAAGGTGGTGCCGATTTACGCGCTGTACAAGAGATGCTTGGCCATGCCTCGATAACCACTACCGAGATATACACACACCTTGACCGGGATTACCTGCGGTCCACTATTATGCAGTTTCATCCCCGATACAAGTAAGGCTAACCGGCCAATTCTTTCATCCTGTTGAGGCGGGCCGTTTCATTGGCTGCCATCCAGCTATCCTTGCTTAGTTCGTTATAGGCAAACTGAAAATACATCTTGTGTAGTTCTTCCCCTTTTGCCAGGTAAAGCTCTCCCAACTCTTCGTAAACATAGCCATCCGGTGCTTCGCCGTTTACCATCTCCTCCATCAAACCAACCTGGATGGTTATGGCCTGATCAATACGGTTAAGCGCTCGCAGTGTTCGTGCTACGGTCCACTTAGCAATGAATACCTCCGGAGTGGTTTCCTTTCCAAGTTTGGCAGCCATATCCTGCCGCCATTTTAAAGCACGCAGGAAGATGCTTAAAGCAAGTTCGAATTGACCTAAATCGAAGTAGCCCCAGCCCAGGTTGTTATACAATGAACCCAGCCATCCTTTCGCTCTGTCCTGTGTGGAGATTTCGGCCATCAGCACTCCTTCTTTGTTCAACTCTATCGATTCAACCGGCGGAGCTACTATTGCCAGCATATGCAGGGCATCAATAGCGTAGAAGTCTTCATTCAGTTCTTTAGCCAGTTTCAGAGCCTGTTCAAACTCAACTTTTGCCTCGTCCTTTTTGCCGGAGGAATTAAAGGTGCGGCCTCTTTCCAAATGGTAACGGACATGCTCCACGCCACTATTCAAGCCCAGTTTCTCCTTCACTTCATTCAGCAGGTCGTGTGCTTCGGTAAACATACGACGCAGGCTATAGGTGCGCGCCAATTGTGTAAGCAGTTGCAGGTAAGCCGATTTGTCTTTGCTTTCGGGGTATTCCGATAACAAGCTTCTGAATCTGGCTTCTGTTTCGCCGGGCTTACTGTAATCCCAAAGTTGATCGAATGGTTGCATAGCGTAAAATTCTGTTGCTAAAATAGAACTCCGTAACTATTCGCCAACCTAGTCTACCTTGGCAATAAACACGTCTATGCGGTCGTTCAACCTGGCATCTATCAGTTTTTGCAGGTTCACCTTACCAATTACATATTTGATTTCGGGGCTCCAGTAACGCTGGCTTATATCATGCACCTGCAACTCCTCCAGCAAGTTATCATCGCTGTAGCGGATATACAGGTTAATATCGTGGTCGTTACTGAAGGGTACATCGCCATTTTGCTGCACCTTTTTATACTCGTACCGATAGTTGTAACTAAGTGCGGCAATATCCGAAAGTACGGCTGAACCGGTTGGATGGCTGCCTGCTCCTTTGCCTAAAAAGAACTGCTTATCGGAGAAGGCGGCACCTAATTGCACCGCATTAAACTCGTTCCGGACATCGTAAAACAGATCGTGTGGCTTGATAAATTTTGGGATAACATAGGCTACTACTTTGTTGTTTGGCCGGTAGGTATGCGCTATCAACTTGATCTTATAACCCTTCTCGCGGGCATAGGTAGAGTCGGCCACCGACAGGTTCTGAATGCCGAAATTGAAGACGTTTTCGGGCTTTACAAACAAACCGAAGGTGTGTGTGGTAAGGATGGTAAGCTTAAACTTAGGATCAAAAGCCTTTACATCAAGCGTGGGGTTACTTTCGGCAAAGCCCAGTTCCTGCGCTTGCTTTAACGCTGCATCATAAGATAGGCCTTCTTCCGATGTTTTAGTAAGGATATAATTGGTAGTTCCGTTGCAAATGCCTTCCACACTATCCAATAGATCATTATCGTAGTATTCCTCAAGGTTGCGGATGATAGGTATACTACCGCAAACAGAAGCTTCGTATAAGAAGGGGGCATTATGCTGTTGCTGCAATTCATACAGTTCCTGCAGGTGCTCTGCAATCATCTTCTTATTAGCCGATACTACAGCCTTACCTTTTTTAAGTGCCGTGGAGACTATTTCAAATGCCTCTTCGGCATTGTCTATTAACTCCACCACAATGTCCAGGCTATCGTCGTTTAAAATATCCTCCTTGTTGAAGGTGAAGAATTCAGCCGGCAAGTCGCGTTTTTTATCGCGGTGCTTCACGCATATGCGCACCACCTCGGCATTGATGCCTTTGGTTTTATGTAATACATCATACAATCCATGGCCTACAACGCCATAGCCAAACAATCCTATTCTAAGTTTTCTGCTCATAATCTTTGTTCCGGGCTAAAGCCCTTTTAATAATCAGGTTAATCAGATATCAAGTGTTTCTTTCAGCAACTGGGTTATGGTAGGTGTTTCTATCAAAAAGCCATCGTGCCCGTATTGCGAGCCTATTACCTTGAGTTTCGCACCCGGTATGTATTCCGCTAAAAGCTGCTGTTCGTTTACGGGGAACAGGATGTCGGAACTTATGCCTACAACAAGCGTTTTAGCTTTTATGGTTCGCAGGGCGTGTTCTACCGTACCCCTACCGCGGCCAACATTGTGCGAATCCATGGCTTTGCTGAGCGTATAATAGCTATCGGCATTAAAGCGCTTTTTGAGCTTTTGACCCTGGTAGCGCTGATAGCCGGAGGCAAGAAAGCCATCAGTTTTGTGTTCGGGATCGGTTTGTGTTTTCTCGAACATATGGTAATTGCGATAGCTAAGCATGGCTATAGCCCGTGCTGCTTCCAGGCCATTTTCGCCCAGTTCAAGTGCCATGCGTTGTGCTTCGTTGAAGGCAATGCCCCAGGCCGAGTGGCGGGCATTAGTGGCTATTACAAAAAGCTGTTTGATGAAATCAGGTTCAGTAATGGCCCATTCCATAGCCTGTTGCCCGCCTAAGGAGCCACCGCATAACAGGTGGATGCTGCGTATGTTTAAGTGTTTGGCCAGCAGTTGATGGCCTTTTACAAGGTCGCGGATGGAAAGAAATGGAAAGTTGCGGCCATAGGGTTGTTTGGTATCAGGATTATTGCTGCCGGGGCCGGTAGTGCCATAGCAACTGCCAAGTATATTGGCACAAATCACATAATACTTGTCGGTATCAAACAGCAGACCGCTGCCCGTTGTTCCCGGCCACCAGTCGGCCACATCGGCATTAGCTGTTAGTGCGTGGCAGATATAAATAACATTGGATGCGTCGTTGTTTAGTGTGCCCCAGGCACAATAAGCAATTTCGGGCTGCTCCAGTATTTCACCGTTCTCCAGCACTAAAACACCGTTGTGTTTATATACTTCTGTATGCATGCTCTGTTTTAAAAAAGGTCCCCGCGGCATTGGAGTGCCTGTGTTTACAGCTACCCCTGTCCTTATTATGTTACCAAAACAATCCCCTATAGGCTAAGTTCTGTTGCAGTAAACACGTTTGGCTTTCCGCCGCCTGCGGAGGACCTACCAAAAAAATATCTTAGCGGGCAACCGGCGGCGTTGTATCGCCAGCCAGTGTGCCTGTGCTTGCTTTAATTGCATCAAACGATTGACGGATATCGCCCAGGATGTCTTCGACATGCTCGATGCCTACGCTGATGCGGATAAGGCCCGGTGTTACGCCGGCAGCCAATTGTTCCGCTTCGCTTAATTGCTCGTGCGTAGTACTGGCCGGGTGAATGGCCAGGCTTTTTGCATCGCCTACATTGGCCAGATGGCTGATGAGTTTGAGGTTGTTGATAAAAGCTTTTGCAGCTTCCTTGCCACCTTTAACTTCGAAGTTGAGCACGCCACCGAAACCGTTACGCAGGTATTTTTTAGCCTGTTTGTAATACGGGTTGCTCTCCAGTCCGGGATAGATAACCTTGTCTACAAACTCGCTTTTTTCCAGCCACTTTGCCAATGCCAAAGCATTATCGGTAGTACGTTGCACGCGTAGCGATAAGGTTTCTAAACCCTGTAAAAGCAAGAATGCATTGAAAGGACTTAAAGCCGGACCATGATCGCGCAGCCCTTCTACACGGGCGCGGATGATAAAGGCGATGTTGCCGAAAGGTCCATCGGTGCCGAACACTTCCCAGAAGCGCAGGCCATGGTAACCTTCACTCGGTTCGGTAAACTGAGGGAATTTACCATTGCCCCAATTGTAATTGCCCCCATCCACAATAACGCCACCAATACTGGTGCCGTGGCCACCAATCCATTTTGTGGCTGACTGCACTACTATGTTAGCCCCATGTTCCAAGGGGCGAAACAAGTAACCAGCTGCACCAAAGGTGTTGTCTACCACCAATGGTATATCGTGTTTTTTAGCCAGGGCGGCTATCGCTTCAAAGTCGGGGATGTTGAGTTGCGGGTTGCCGATGGTTTCGAGGTAAATGGCCTTGGTTTTGCCATCAATCAACTTCTCAAAACTCTCCGGTTTATCGCCTTCGGCAAAGCGGGCTTCTATCCCCAGCTTTTTGAAGGACACCTTGAATTGGTTATAAGTGCCGCCATACAGATAGGAAGTACTTACAAAGTTATCGCCGGCTTCTAACAGATTGGTAAGGGCAATAAACTGGGCCGCTTGCCCGCTGGCTGTGGCAAGGGCTGCTACACCGCCTTCGAGTGCGGCTATACGTTTTTCGAACACATCGGTAGTTGGGTTACCGATGCGGGTATAGATATTACCAAATTCCTTTAAGCCAAACAGGTTGGCAGCGTGGTCGGCATTATCGAATACGTAGGAGGAGGTTTGATAAATAGGCACAGCGCGCGATTTGGTTACGGGATCGGCTACCTGGCCGGCATGCAGTTGCAGTGTTTCAAATTTATAGTTGCTCATTGTTTTATTGTTTATCGTATTAATTGAGAAATATCTTTAATCCAAACAGTTTCAGGTTTCCGCTAAAGAGGGAAACAAAGGTACCCGGCCCCCGGCGGGGCATGGGTGGTGCAGGCAGCACACCTTTACATCGGCGGTTACTGTTGGGGAACAGATATATGTGTATACGAACTTTCACTTTTTAAGGACTTAAAAGAGACCAGGGAATAAAACAAACAGGAAATACTAACGAATAGGATCTGTTGCTATTAGCACATACAACAGCACATACACATACACCACATGGCGTGGGCTTGAGAGATTATGTGTGTGTTCGATTTCATTTGTGCTGCAAATAAAGTTGCATCGCTTTAAATCTCCAAATGTTTTCGGAAAAATAATTCGTGCATGGATGTTTCAGCTACGCCAAACATCCATTATAGTAATAAAAATATGCTGCAGTAATTACTGCTTATCTACTCTTATACGGCTGTTGCCCGATGCTGATTTAACCAACAGCAGATAACAGCCGGTGCTTAGCTGTTGCACATCCATTATTGCTGTGGCCGATTGTGCCTGCGTTTGTAAGCAAAGCCGTCCGTTAATGTCATACAAGCTTAGTTCGCGGGGCGCGTTATCGGTAAAGCGCAGATTAAGATTGCTGCTTACAGGATTAGGCCAAGTGTAAATGGTTTCGGTATTTAGATTGGAGAAGCCGGAAAAAGCAAAGCAGGTAGTAGTATCGCTGCATTGCCCGCTGCTCATGCTCACCCGATAGGCATCGCCGGGGGAGCAAACAAAGCGGTTATTGCTGCCGCTTTGTAATACGGTTTGAGCGCCGCAACTATAAAAGGTATAGTTGCTATAACCGGTTGGTGCTATCAAGGTATCGTTGCTAATAGTAAGGGTCGTGTCAAAGTTTTGTATAAACAGGTTTAAGGTAATTACCGAATCGCAGCCGGCACTGTTGCTGATGGTATCGTTATAGGTACCCGTAAGGTTTTGCCATTGGCCGTTAAAGTAGTAGCCGCGGTTGGAGCAGGCCGTATCGGCATAGGTATAATAGGTACGGGTGCCGGTATCTACATGCAATTTATAAGGGGCCAGCAGGTTTAACGGAATGGAGCCACCATTAAAGGTGAAAACAGCCGTATAGTGGATGGTGAACTTATAATCGCCGGGCGGTACATTTACCTGTCCGAACACATTGATACAGCCCCGTTCGCCACCATTGAGTTTGCCAGAGGCCGGGTTGGTAGCATAATGCAGGGTCGCAGGGAAATCGGGTACCGAATCGAGTTGCACATACTCCACCGGATATGTGCCAATAGCAATAGTAACCGTAGTGGGCACGTAAATCTGTATCACATCCTCGTATTGCGAACCGGTGCAGGCAGGTTTTAGAAAAGAACCGGTATCGGGATGGAAACCCGGTGCCTGGATAGAACTATCAATAGCACACTGGCTGAAAAGCAGTTGTGCGAGCAACATGACAAATAGAAAGGGGAGTAGCTTTTTCATATCGATGGATAAATATAGGCGGTTGGGCTGAGGTTTGGAGACCGGAAGGTTATCAACACTGCTTGTGCATGCTTGTGCAGGTTTTTTGCTTGTGCACAAGTTAGGGAAAATTTTATATGAGGGTTTTTTCTGTTAAATGAGGCTGAATTTCAGGGTTTGCCACCGACCGGTTTCGCCATTTGTGCACATTTGTGCAGTTGATTTTGAAGTGCACAAATCGGAGAAAATTTAATGTGATTGTGAATGGGGCATATTCCTGCTACGGCCCCACGGACCTTGGTTTTTAGTCCGGGGTATGGGCTTAGTGTTTGCCGGGTGGTCAAAGAGCTCGGGCAGTAAAGGTAATAATAAAGATTTATTGTTTCAAATAAATGTTCTTATATTATTTGTTAAACTAGCTCTTACTAAAACAATCGGGATTTTTGGGGTAAGGTGGTGAGTTAGGCAAGTGTGCCGACCACCCCGTCATGAATACGCTTCCCGTATTCCTGCCACCCCTCCTGAATCAGGAGGGGAATTTGAACAGCCGGATTTTGGGGTTGGGGTGGTGAGTTAGGCGGGTGTGCCGACCACCCCGTCAGGAATACGCTTCCCGTATTCCTGCCACCCCTCCTGAATCAGGAGGGGAATTTGAACAGCCAGGATTTTTGGGGTAAGGTGGTGAGTTAGGCAAGTGTGCCGACCACCCGTCATGAATACGCTTCCCGTATTCCTGACACCCCTCCTGAATCAGGAGGGGAACTTGAACAGCCGGATTTTTGGGGTAGGGTAGTGGATTAGGCAAGGGTGCCGACCACCCTCCTTCGGCTTCGCTCAGGACAAGCTAAGTATACACTTCCCGTATTCCTAACACACCTCCTGAATCCCGAAGTATCGGGAGGAGGGGAACTTGAACAGCTGGATTTTGGGGTTGGGGTGGTGAGTTAGGCAAGCGTGCCGACCACCCTCCTTCGGCTTCGCTCAGGACAAGCTATGAATACGCTTCCCGTATTCCTGACACCCCTCCTGAATCAGGAGGGGAACTTGAACAGCCGGATTTTGGGGTTGGGGTGGTGAGTTATGCAAGGGTGCCGACCACCCTCCTTCAGCTGCGCTCAGGACAAGCTATGAATACGCTCCATGTAGTACTGACACCCCTCCTGAATCCCGAAGTATCGGGAGGAGGGGAACTTGAACAGCCGGAAGTTTGTGCTTATACCATAAAAAAGGCGCGGTGTTAGCCGCGCCTGAGTGGGGTGAACGGTTAAGCGTTACGAGGCAGGGGTATCGGTATCGTTACCCGATTTGCCTTTAAAGAACTTTACAATGCCACCAATCAGCGCAGCAGCACCTACAAATATCAGTTTGGCGAACTTAAGGAAGATGAGGCCGATTTTAGCCAGCAGTCCGGTTTTAAGCAGCACACCACCGGTTATTAAACCCGCTATACCATAAGCGGCAGTTTTATCGGTGCCTTCTTTAAAATCGGCGTAGCGGTTGCCGTCGGTAAAGTTAACTGCCGCCAATACAGGATTTAAATGCGATTTTATATCGTCCAGGTCGGTAGTGGCACCAATAGCATTCAGTTCAAGTACACCTTCGCGGCCTAATACCCGGATGTTGTAGTTAAGGGTTTCTTCTTCGTTACCCTCTACACTAAAGCGTTTGGCCCAGTGCAGTTTCTTTTCCTTTTCATCGTAGTATGGCGGCGAGGCCCAACCCAGGAGGGTCATAACCGCGTATCCTTGTTTGCGGCGTTCTTCTTTACTTTCCTCTACCGACTTCTGCATGTCCTTTAGTAGATCATCATAGTTAATGTCCTTGGCATCATCATCTTTAACATGACCTTCGTTGGTGTAGTTGATGGTAATTACCCAGGTATCGGGGATGGTATCGTTACAAGCGGCAGGTACAATCATGCCCAGGTTGTTCGGATCGGGCGGGTTGTTGAACAAGTCGTGCATTACATATTCTGCCTGACGGCCATCCAGGTACTTAAACCCCTCGGGCACTACAAAGGTAGCCAGGTTACTGCCAATAGTTACGGTTTCGCCGGCGTTGTTGAAGAGTAGTCTTTTAAAGGCAAAGCTCACTTCTTCTACCGTGTCGGTGGCATCTGCTTCGGCTGCCTTTGTTTCGGCCAGCGCAGGCGTTACCATAAATAAGGTCAACAGAAGGGGGAAAAGTGCGAATCGCAGTGTTTTCATGAAAGGAATTTTTTCAAATATAAAAATAGCAGGCAAAACCGGCTGCCGGGCTCTGAAACCAGGAGCACAAAAATGGGGCAGGAATTAAAAACCGGATGGGTGACGGGTGAATGGGGATAGGATGTGCATATTAAGAAATGATGAATAGTGCCTTAGCCTATTGACAAGCCATAGCATTAATCTTATTTTTGTGCTACCCCTGACGCAGCAATGCGTTGTTTTAACGTACTCACCTAAGCCCCGGTTAGCGGGCTACTAACTTGATTTACAGTAGTAGAGCAGGTTATTAACATATTTAAGAACAAATTAAAAATTAGTTAATAAGCGAATCGCCTTTTTTAGGTGGTTTCACTTAGTTTTGCCGACGTTTTTCTGACACACACTAACTCTGACATATGAATAAACTCTCCCTGACACTTTTAACAGCTTGTTCGATGCTGTTAATTCATTACACGCAGGCTCAATTATCTTTAACCAACGGTTCTCCCTCTAGTACCATTGACTTTAGCTCAACTATTAGCGGGGTAAATAACGGTGCATATACTGGAGCCGGATTTCAATCGACACCAACAACTGGTCAATTAAATTCCAATGCGTGGGCAGCAACCGGCTGGAGTGATGGCTCCTTGGCATTTGGTGGAACGCAGACAACTGCAACCACTGATTACACCCGTGGTGCTACCTCAGCTGCTGTGACTACTGGTGGATTTTATGCTGGAACTATGTCCCCGCATTCCGCTTCTAACCCAGCTCTATTAATTCAGCCAGGTGGTTCGGATTTTGCTCCAGGAACACTAACCTTAAAAATTAAGAATAACGGGACAAGCAATATCACCTCACTGGATGTTTCTTACAAGATATACGTAAGAAACGATCAGGGGAGAGGCAGTTCGTTTAACTTTTCCCATTCTTCGGATAATAGCAGCTACACTGCGGTAGCTGCATTGGACTATACAACAACGGCTGCTGCAGATGCATCTCCTACCTACGCATTGGTAGGAACCAAATCCACAACGATAACAGGCTTGAACATTGCCCCTTCAGCAGTTTATTATATCCGATGGAGTAGTGCTGATGTATCCGGAAGCGGCAGTCGAGATGAGATCGGCTTAGATGATATTTATGTAAATGCGACCTTTGCTACTACAACTCCAGCTTCAGATGTTACAGTCGGAGCAGGAACGGAGCCCGCCACGTTATCATCTTTAATTAACACGCAAGCAGCTTCGTCATTAAATTTCGATTTTACAGTTAACGATGACGCTCAAGGCGACGATCCAAACCCAACCTTGATTCGACAAATTACCGTGGCACAAGGCACAGGTAATGATATAGCGGACTGGACACAGGCAATAGCAGGTGCGGAACTTACTGATGGAACGAATAGCATAACTGCAGCCGTAGGTAGTACTACATTATCCTTTGGAATTATTCCTTCCGGCTCAGGCCAATTAGGAGAAGTTCTGGACGGCACCAGCAAAACCTATACTCTAAAGGTATGGTTAAAAACATCCATAGGTGGTACCTTACCTACTACCGTTGATGGACTTAATCTTGCTTTTAAGGTTGACAGAAGTAATTTCATAACGACAGGAACAACAACTGCCTTTGCGAGCGGTGCGGGCACTGCGGTAGAATCTGGCAGTTCGAATAACGCTATAGTAGTAGTAGCTACTGCTTTAAACTATACAACTGCGTTTTCACCCACCACTATAGATCCTAATACCAATTTTACAACGGCTGGTGTGGTGCGTGCACAGGATGCCAACGGCAATACCGATAAGGATGTAACCAGCACGGTTACTATCACTAACTCCGGCAGCTTAGGTATGGCAAATGCCAACGGCTCATTTGCTGCCGGTGTATTTACTTTTCCTTCCAACTTTCAGTTTACCAACGGCGGCGCTACTGTAACAGTAACGGTAGATGACGGCAATGCCGGCACCACCAATGCTACTAGCGGTAATATTATAGTAAACAACCCGCCGGTTAGCGATGTTACCTCTGCAGCAGGCGGCGAGGCTCTTTCTGTTTCATCCATTGCCAATACCTCGGGCGCAGCCATTTCGGTATTTAACTTTACCGTAACCGATGATGTAAGCGGTAACGATGCACTGGCTACTTTAATCAGCAACCTGGTTATCAGCCAGGGAACAGGTAATGACGTAGCCACCTGGACTAACGTAATAGCTGGTGCCACTTTAAGCGATGGCACCAATACCCTTGCAGGAACGGTGAACGGAACGAACATCACCTTTGCATCGATACCAAATGGTGCCGGTCAGCTTGGTTATGTAGCCGACGGCAGCAGCAAAACCTACACATTAAACTTATGGATTAACGTAGTAATAGGCGGTGGTTTAGCCAATACGGTTGATGGTATGAACCTGGCCTTTAAGGTGGACCGCAGCAGCTTTACTGCCAGTGTTAGCGGTACGCCGTTTGCACCGGGTGCAGGTACAGCCGTTGAATCAGGCGCTACCAACAATGCGGTGGATGTAACTGCAACCGCCCTGAACTTTACTACTGCCTTTGCGCCAACTACCATTAACGTATTTGCCAACTTTGCCACCCCCGGTGTGGTAAAAGCACAGGATGCCAACGGCAACCTTGATTTAAATTACACTAACTCAGTTAGTGTAAGCAACAGCGCAGGTTATACTATGGGTAACGTGCCCGGTGCCTTTGTGGCCGGTGTTTTAACCTTCCCGGCTAACTTTCAGTTTGCCACCGGCGGCAGCACTACCACAGTAACCGTAGATGATGCCAATGCCGGAACGACGAATGCCACCAGCGGCACTTTAACCATTAATGTGCCGGTACCTACCCTGGCCACCAGCATAGCCATCAGCAACTTCTTATGCCCCGGTTCTACCGTAAGCGTGCCTTATACTGCTAATAACTTTAACAGTGGTAACGTGTTTACAGCACAATTATCCGATGCCAGTGGCAGTTTCAGCAGCCCTACCAGCATAGGCACTGTAACAGCTACAGCCAGCGGCACTATCAGTGCCACCATCCCTACGAGCACGGCGAACGGAAGCGGCTATCGCATCCGAGTTGTGGGCAGCAATCCACCATTTAACGGAACTGACAACGGTTTAAATATTACTATACAATACAGCACAGTAAATGTGTTGTTCACTGAAAGTATGGGTGCCGTTTCTACTAATCCTACTGCTATTGCGACCCAGGAATCGGGGAATGGTTTTGATAATACTGCTTTTACCATGTCGGGTACTGCAGAATTAAGAAATACAGTAAGTTCGTCCGGCTCTTATGCAGGAGCTTCGGGTGGGGCTAACATGTATTTCGGATCCTCGGGAACTACATTCATTATTACAGGCATTAACACGAGCGGTTTATCACCTATGATGTTGTCGTTTGGCTTGTTTAAAACATCAACAAGCGATAATGGCTCAAATTTTCTTGTGGATATTAGTACCGATGGTGGCGCCAACTGGACAAACCTACCATGGATAACACAGTTTGGTGCATTGCCTACTGGTACTGGTACTGCTACCAACTACTACCTGGTTAAAATGGTTGGTAGCATTCCTCAATCTACCACATTTGCCCTACGCTTTAAAAACATAGGAGCTTCGGTGGTTTATCGTTTGGATGATGTAACTCTATCCTACGGTGTTGCTACTTCTCCAGCAATTTCGCCGACAGGCCCAATAACTCAGTGCGGCGGAACAGTTAGTTTAACCGCAACCCCTGCTAACAGCACGTATGCTTGGAGCAATAGTGCAAATACGCAAGTAGCATCTATTGGAGCTACAGGCAGCTATACAGTTAATATTACTGATGGTCTTGGCTGTACTGCTTCCAGAGGACCTGTAAGTGTTACAATTAATACACCTGTAACACCTTCTATAATAATTACATCAGCCAATAATCCGGTATGTGCCGGTACAACCCAGACCTTTACTGTTGGGTCAACTACTAACGGAGGAACTCCAACTTACCAATGGAAATTAAACGGTTCGAACGTTGGTACAGGAACAACAACGTATTCAACAAACTCATTAAATGCAAACGATGTTGTTACCTGCGAAATGACCACCAGCCTAAGCTGTGTAACCAATGCTACTGTAAGCAGTAATGCCTTTGTGGCTCGCGGTGCGGTAAACGGAACCACCCAGGTTTGGACAGAAGGTTTTGGCGCTGCAACCGTTAGTGATATTAATAATTATACCTCCGGCACCAATGCATCACTTGCTTTTTCAGGTCTTGGCGATATCAAAACAACCACTGCTTCTACAGGCTATACCGGAGCCAGCGGCGGCGGCAATATGTACATGGCGCAAGCAAGTGCTTCGCCAAGTGGTGAAAAATACGTATTGATTTCTAACATCAATACCACTAACGCTTATCCGAATAAACTTTTCTTTGCTTTCAATAAAAATACTAACGCCGACAATGGTAACGACCTTGTAGTTGAGTATAGCCTTGATGGTGTAAGCTATTTTAACTTAGGATTAATAACTGTGCCAACAGGAGCCGGAACAGCCGGATCTTTCTGGCACCAAGTGACATTTGACAATGCCCTGCCTTATGGTACAAATGTTCGCTTACGTTTCCGTAATACAACACCTACTACCGTAGTATATCGCTTAGATGATGTTACCCTAATTAAATACAACCCTGTAAACGCAACGATTTCGGCAGGTGGTCCAACAGCAATTTGCCCCGGTGGCAGTGTTACTTTAACTGCTGCGCCAAGCGGCATGAGCGGTTATAGCTGGAGCAACGGCGGTAGTTCAATATCAACTACTGTTAACACAGCAAATACGTATACTGTATCGGTTTCCGACGGCACCTGTTCATCGAAAGCCTCGCAGGTAGTATCCATAAACGCAGTTCCGGTAGTTAGCCCATCGGCCAGTCCTGCTACTATCTGCAATGGTGCAAGCACCACCCTTAATGCCAATGCCACAGCAGGCAGCGGTACGATTACTACCTACGCCTGGAGCGCCGGTATTGCAGGCAACAATGCCAGCGGCACTGTTAGCCCAAGCGGCAACACTACGTATACCGTTACGGTAACTAACAGCAATACCTGTACAGCAAGCGCTTCGGTAGGTGTTACCGTTAATGCCTGTGGCACCAATACCTGGTTAGGTAATACTACCGACTGGCATACTGCTACCAACTGGAGCAATGGTTATGTGCCTAACAGTTGTGCCCACGATGTACTGATACCAAGCGTGGCGAATTCGCCTGTAATAAGCAGCCCGGTTAGCGTGGGTAATATTGAGTTACAAAGCAATGCTCTTTTAACCCTTAATGCCGGTGTTAGCGTTTGCGGTGACTATGTAGGCGGCAGCGGCAACGTTAGCAAAGTACTGGGCAGCGGCACCTTTACCTTAAGCGGCAGCGGCAGCCAGGCTTTAAGTGGTAAAACACTGTTTAATACCCTGCGTTTAAACAACAGCACCGGTGCCGTATTGCAAAGCGGTGCACAGTTTGATGTGTTTACTGCCGTTGAATTACAAAGCGGCACGCTGAATACCATTGCAGGCACCCTGCGTTTCCGCAGCACCAGCAGCACCGACTATGCCGTGTTAGATAACTTTAGCGCCGGCTTTACCGGTACCATTAACGGCAACGTTACTGCCGAACGTTATTACGACGCAGCTGGTTCGGGTGCTAAAAATCAGCACCTGATGGGCAGCCCTATTGCAGCTACACCACTAAGCGCTTTTGGCGCCAGCGGTACACCGGGTTATATAATACCTACCGGTACCTGCGATGAGATTAACAGCGCCAGCAACTCGCCATGGGGCACGGTGTTTAGTTACGACGAATCGCATGGAGCAACCTGCGCCCAGGCCGGCTGGAAAGTTGAAACCGGCGGAACCGCTACAGCTACCAAAGGTTTTAGCATTTACAAAACCGGCGCAGGTGTTATAACAGTTAACGGTGCACCTAACTTAGCAGGCAGTTACCAGGCAACCTCATTAACCAATACCGGCGGCTGGCAGAACTTTACCCAACAGGGCCGTTCGGTTGATGCAGGCTGGCACATTGTGGCTAACCCTTATCTGAGCGATCTGGACATCAGCAGCACGCCAAGCGGTTTTGACCCTTTAAAGATGGTATGGAACACTACCGGTGCTTTTGCAGGCAGTTACCAACCGGCAACTGTGGTTGGTCCGTTCCAGGCGTTTATGGTGCGTAAAAGTGTACCGGGCAGCGCTGCTTATACAATTAACGCAAGTCAGCGCACCCGCAGCGGTAGCCCTGTATTCCAAAAACAGGCCAACGACCACGAGTTAACGATTACTGCCACCAACACCGGTACTAACCTGATGGATGTTACCACCGTAGCCTTTAACGCCGACGCCAGCGCCGCATTTGACGCAGGCTATGATGCGGTGAAGAGCGCAGGTTCCTTAACACGCCATACGCTTTATACTACCATGAACGGCAGCCCAAGCTGGTTATGCCTGAACGTGGTGAAGGATATTGAAACCACCAACAGCATACCATTGAATATGGAGCCGGGTGTAAACGGCACTTATAGCTTAAGCTTTAACGGCGTAAGCAGCTTTGACCCTACCAGCTACATTACTTTAGAAGATAAGCAGTTGAATGTGTTCCATGATGTGCGCAGCGGTGCTTACAGCTTTACCGCTAACGCCAACGATAACTGGAACCGTTTTGTATTGCACTTTACACCTGCGGCTAAATTCAGCAGCAGCAATGCTACCTGCCAGGCACAGGGCCAGCTGAACATTACCCAGCCGGGCAGTGCTAACTGGAACTATACCATTACCAACAGCGCTAACGTAACTATTGCCAGCGGCGTGTTAAACAACAACCAGCCGGTAATCAGCAGCGTGGCAGCAGGTGTTTATACCATTACCTTAGTAGATAACAACGGCTATACCGTGGTTAAAAACATACAAGTGAACGGTGCTACACCAATTACTGCCGCTATGCAGGCCAGCAGCACAGTAGCCGAAGCAGGCGAGGACATAACCTTTACCAGCACTACTGCCAATGCGGCCAGCACTACCTGGAACTTTGGTGACGGCAGTGCCGAACAGACCGCTACGATCAGCACTCACCAGTATGCTACCGAAGGTGTTTACACCGTTAGCTTAACGGCTACCAATACCGATGGTTGTTCATCGACCGTACTGCAAAGCGTAACCGTAACTGCTAAAACCACTACCGGTATCGAAACCGTTGAAAACAACGGCCTGCATATGTGGAGCAACGGCGACCGCGTTTACGTTGATTTCAGCAGCCTGAAACAGGTAGAAGCTACGATTGACATCTACAACATTTTAGGCCAGAAACTGAGCAGCGAGAAGTTTGGCAAGAGCAGCATTTACAGCCATGCGTTCACAAACCTGGATGCCGGTTATGTGCTGCTGAGTGTGAAGAACAACGGCGAGGTAGTTGCCCGCAAGTTGTTTATCAGCACTTCTAAATAAGATAGGCAACTCCTACATTCTAAAGCAAAGGCGCTCCTTAACAGGGAGCGCCTTTTTTATCAATCCTACTGTTGAGGCTTGCAGGATCAGGTGCTCTAACCCTCCGCCAAATGGGCGCTTACAGAGTAAAAAGGCAGGGCATTAAAACAGCCTGCTAAGAAAGACCGAAAATGAATGTAGGAACATCTGCAAGCTGCCTGCAACCTTTGTCATATTCGCCTCATCAACAATAGGGAACGGTAGCTAGTCATTTTAGATGTGTAATCAGATTTAAAGGTTAACATGCTGTTTTCTAACTATCATTATTCAGTTAAAAAAAATAAATTTAAACCCCGTAGGAATAAGCTTGTTCCTAAACACTAACCCCCTGACTCCAAAGACATGAGAAGAATTCTACTTCCTGTTGTTCTGTTTATTGGCTTTTTGCTTTGCACCGTAACACCTCTGCTTGCCACGCATACCATGGGTGTTGACTTAACCTATGAGTGCCTGGCCCCCGGCCAATACCGGTTAACTTTACAGGTGTATCGCGATTGCAACGGCGTAAGCATGGATGCCTCGCACACCATTTCGTATTCATCGGCGCAATGCGGTGTAAACAGTTCTATAACTGTTACACAGGTAGGCCCGCCTGAGGATATTACACCTGTTTGTCCGCAACAACCTAATACCGCCTGTGGTGGTACCGGTGCTTACGGGGTAGAGAAATACACCTACACCGGTATACTTAACCTGCCCCCCGGCTGCGGTAACGACTGGACCCTTAGCTGGGATTACTGCTGCCGTAACAACGCTATTACCAACCTTAGCGCGCCCGGCAACGAAACCGTTTATATTGCTATATGTTTGGATAATACCCTTAGTCCCTGTAACAACTCGCCGGTATTCCTTAACAACCCCATTCCGTTTTACTGTGTTAACCAGCCGGTGAACTATAACCACGGGGTAATTGACCTTGACGGCGACTCGCTGGTGTTTAGCCCGGTAAACTCGCTAAGCAATGGTGGAGCGGTAGTAGGCTATTCATCGGGCCATAGCGGTAGTACGCCTTTCAATACATCCGGCGGTAACCCTTATGTTGTAAACTCGGTGAATGGTGATATTACCTATACCCCTAACACCCTGCAGGTTGCCGTAGCAGCTATACGGGTTGATGAATACCGTAATGGCGTGCACATAGGTTGCGTAGTGCGCGATATGCAGTTTACCATTATTAACTGCACCAACCAGTTGCCTACAGCCACAGGCGTAAATGGCGGTAATAGCTATAACTTAACGATACCGGCCTGTTCGGATACCTGTTTTAATATTTTATCGAACGACCCTGATGCCGGGGATAACGTGACCATGAGTTGGAACAGCGGTATTGCCGGTGGTATTTTTACTACCAATGCTGCCCAGCATCCAACCGGTCAGTTTTGCTGGACTACCACAGCCGCAGATGTGGGCTTGCACAGCTTTACGGTTACCGTAAAAGATGACCATTGCCCTATTACGGGTAACAACACCTATTCGTATAACATTAACGTGGTGCCCAGCAGCGATCCGCCGGTTAGCGCCGGACCGGATGTTACCTTATGCCCGGGCCAGAATACTACCCTGCACGCGCAGGTAACAGGTGGCAGTGTTACAGGTTATGCCTGGAGCGATGGCACCAACAACTGGAACACGCAGAACATAACGGTAAGTCCTACCACTACAACCATGTATACGGTTACGGCTTATTATGCCAGCGGCTGCCAGAAAACAGATAATGTGCTGGTAACGCGTATACCAAAGCCAACCATCAGTTTATATCCAACCAATATTACGTTGTGTTCGGGTGGAGCGGTGAGCTTATTGGCGGGCACCACGGCTGCCAGCCCAACCTACCATTGGAACCCAACAGCAGGGTTAAGTTGCAGCAACTGCGCCAATCCTACTGCTACGCCTTCGGGCAGCACTACGTATTGCGTATATGTTACCGATGCCAATGGTTGCCCCAGCGATACGCTGTGCAGTCAGATTAACCTGGCAGCACCACCACCGCCGCAAAGCTGCGCCGTGTTGTATGCTACCACTACGGGCACCGGTAACGGAACCAAGGCTAACCCGGCCAGTTTACAAGGCGCTATTAACCTGGCACAGTGCAATAACTCGATTATCAAGTTAGGAAGGGGCACTTATACCATCAGTAACCCAATAAACAACATAACCAGTTATACCACTATTGAAGGCGGTTATGACCCTGTTACCTGGGTTAAAACCAGCACACCGGGAGCAACCACTATTTACCGTGATGCCAATAACCCCGAAGGCGGACCTACGGCACCGCGCCTGGTGGCTATCTACATGAACTCGCAGGCGTATTTCCGTTTCCAGGATATAACCTTTCAAACGGCTAACTGCCCTGCTACCACAGCAGGCAATGTAGCCATGAGCAATTATGTGTTCCACATGACCAATTGCAGCAATTACGACTTTGTGCGTTGCCAGATTTTACCGGGTAATGCAGGTAATGGTCTTGCAGGAACTGTAGTAGGTGTAAACGGTTTAAGCGGATCGCCCGGAACAAACGGTACCGGCGGCGATGTAGATAATGACAACGTAAATACCATTGGCGGTAATGGCGGCCAGGGTGCCGGCCCAACAGGCGGTGCCGGTGGCGGCGGTGGCAGCAATGGCGGAACCGGTACAGCCGGCAGCAACAGCGGCAATGCCCGCGATGGCGGCGGTGGTGGTGGCGGTGGTTCGGGCGGTAAAGGCTCGAACGATGGTGCTGATGGCGGCGGAGGTGGAGCAGCCCTGGGTGGCTCAACTACCAGCGGTGGTGCAGGAGGAGGTTATGGAGACCCAGGATCGGCAGGCGGCAACGGAAGCGCAATAGCCGGAGCCAACGGCACAGCAGGTGCAGCAGGTTCGCCGGGCTTAATTGTTGGAGGATTTTTTGTTCCCGGTGGCCAGGGCGGCAGCGGAACTGACGGAACCGGTGGTTCAGGCGGTTCGGGCGGCGGCGGCGGCGGCGGGCAATCGTGCTTTTTCTGTATTGACGGAACCGGTAATGCCGGTGGCGGTGGCGGTGGCGGTGGCCAGGGCGGCACAGGTGGCAGCGGAGGTACCGGTGGCGGTGCATCTATTGCCGTATATGTGTTGAATGGCGGTGCGGGCGGTAACTTCAGCAACTGTTATGCCTTTGCAGGTACAGCGGGAATAGGTGGTTTAGGCGCTGCCGGCGGCACTGGTGGAGCCGGTGGAGCAGGCGGTACGGGAGCTAGTGTTGGAACCGGAGAAATTGGCCGTGGCGGTAATGGTGCCAACGGCGGCGCCGGTGGCAGTGGTGGACCGGGTGGAGATGGTGCGGCTGGTTCGGCAGGTTTGGTATATGTGGATGGAGGCGTAAGCCCTATTACCGATGTTACCTTTAACCTGGCAGCACAGCCTACCATTAACGTAGCCGATGTAAGTTGCACCTATCGTAACGTAAACTTTACCAGCGCTGCTTCGGGCAGTTGGGATTTGGGAACGGCCAGCACTCCGCAAACACCTACAGGGGCCAGCGTTAATACGCAATACACTACGTACGGCAGAAAAGACATTACTTATAGCGGCAATGTGTATCAAGGCTTCTTTTTGGTGCCTATTGATGCCAACAGCTATATACCCGATATATCCACAACAGCCCAGCATTTGAATGGTGATACGTTCTTCCTGTGTCTTGGCTCGTCGGCCAACTTTACTGCTGTGATACCGGCAGCCGATACCTTTGACTGGGACTTTGGAGGTGCAGTTGTACCTAACACGTATCATGGTGCGCAATACCAATCGGTAAACGGCCTTACCTTTAATACGGCAGGCGTGTTTAAAGTTAAGGTGCGCATCAGCACCGCTTGCTGCGGTTACTCGCCTTATGACTCGATTTATGTATTGGTGGAACCAAATCCAACCTTATCATTCAGCGGGGTATTTAATTTCTGCCCCGGCGATTCGGTAACCATTACGGCTTCGGGGGCTTCGTTCTACCAATGGACACCGGCCACCGGATTGAATGTTACAACCGGACCTACGGTAATAGCCAGTCCACCTACTACCACTTCGTATTTGGTGAAAGGTTACAGCTTGCACTATTACTGTCAGGTTGATTCGATTATAACGGTGGCAGTTACCAATCCGCCAACGCTTACCTTTACAATAACACCGGCCAGTTGTGGCAATAACGGTTCCATAACGGTTAATCCGAGTCCGGCAGGTAACTATGGTTATACCTGGAGCGACCCGCTTGGGCAAACTACGCAAACAGCCACTAACCTTTCGGCAGGGGCGTATTCGGTTTCGGTAGTTGATTTAAGTTCTACCTGTAGCGCCACCGATGGCGCAGCGTTAGGCGCAGGCGGTGGCTTACTTGCGTATATTGATAGTATAGCCAATGTTAGCTGTAACGGCTTTTGCGATGGTGTTACCCGTGTAACAGCCATTGGCGGAAGCGGCAACTATACTTATGCCTGGAGCAACGGAACCACTACACGCACTAATACAGGCTTGTGTGCTGGTGTTTACACTATTACTATCACTGATGCCACTACAACGTGCACAGCAACAGCCAGTGCCACTATTTACGAACCACCGGTATTAACGGTAACCATACTCTCCACTACGCCTGCAACCTGTGTAACCATTGCTGATGGGGATGCAAAATCGGATGCGGCGGGTGGTAACGGCCCTTACCAGTATTTGTGGAATGACCCAGCGCAACAGGATAGTGCCCATGCGGTAAATCTGTTGCCGGGTACGTATACGGTATTAGTGATGGACCAGGGCGGTTGCACGGTTTCGGCTACGGCTGTGATTACCTCGCCACCGGCTACCACGAACCTTACCAACGTGGTTACTAATGTTAATTGCTATGGCGGC
The DNA here is from genome assembly GCA_044225825.1 of Chitinophagales bacterium. GTDB lineage: Bacteria > Bacteroidota > Bacteroidia > Chitinophagales > LD1 > Bog-950. The sequence goes on along the minus strand of JBGAIB010000004.1, from coordinate 299,733 downwards.
AGCGATGGCGCTATTGATTTGACCATTGTAGGTAATGCGGGGCCATATTCCATACAGTGGAATACACCTAACAACGATGTAACGGAAGATGTTACCGGATTGGCTTATGGCTATTATAGCGTAAGTGTGCGCGATACGAATAACTGCGCTGCTGCAGGCGGTGATTCGATATTGGTGAACCAGCCTCCTGATTTAGTGGTGGATACCAATGTAACCGACATCAGTTGCTTTGGCGCTGCGGATGGTTGTATATCGGTTACTGTTAGTGGCGGTACGCCTGCCTATAACGTAAGTTGGAATACCGGCGCTACAACTAATCAGATCTGTAGTTTAAGCGCAGGTACTTATAGTGTAACTGTAAGCGACTCGCACAATTGCACCAAAACAGTAAGCGGCATACCTGTGATTGAACCAGGACCTCTGACACTGAATCCTCAGGCTACTGATGTATCGTGTCCGGGCTTTACGGACGGAACGGTAGATGCCAACCCAACCGGTGGTACACCAAGTATTGGTTATGTTTGGAGCAACACCGTACAAACCACCCAATTGATTACCAACCTGGGTCCCGGCACTTATAATGTAACTGCTACTGACAGCCGCAATTGTACGGCAACAGGCAGCGCCGTGGTTAACCAGTTACCGGGTATTGCTATCAGCGGTACACCTTATAATGTATTGTGTTATCCGTTGCAGAATGGCTTTATCAATATCTCGGTTAATACGGTAAATCCTCCAGCCAGTTTCCTGTGGAGCAATGGAGCTACCAGCGAAGATATTTACTCGCTGGCTGCAGGTAATTACTCGGTTACCATTACCGACCAGAACAACTGCGTGGTGGATACCAGCTTTACCGTATTGAATGATTCGGCATTTAGCATTGAAGTTACCCCACATGAAACCACGATTGATTTGGGTGAATCGGCTCCGTTGCTGGTGTTGCCTACAGGTGGCAATATTGGTGAGGTAGTATGGCAGCCTGCAGTTGGATTGGATTGTTCGGATTGCGCTTCGACCATTGCTACGCCGATTAAGACCATTACCTACGGTGTTACTGTAACCAGCGACTCAGGTTGTGTAGCGTTTGATACCGCACACATTATTGTAATACCGCGTTACGAGATCTTTATACCTAACGTATTTACCCCTAACGGCGATGGCAATAACGATTTCTTTGAAGTTTTTGGCAATAAAGCAAGCTGGAAACAATTTGAAGTGAAAGTGTTTGACCGGATAGGAGAGAAGGTGTTTGAAAGCAACGACATGAACTTTAAGTGGGACGGCATGTATAAAGGCAAGGTGATGAACCCGGCTGTGTTTGTATACCTGATAGAACTGGTGTTTGTAGATAACTACGTGCCTAAGCTTTACAAGGGCAGCGTTACGCTGATGCGCTAAAACAACAGAAATAAGATTGCAATAAATTGAATAGAGCGGGAGTTACTTCCGCTCTATTTGCATTAATACGTATCGTTTATTTTTAGCAAAGAGTTCGGGGTTAACGGTGCGTATGTTCTTTTCGATCTTTTCCTCTATAACAGGCAGTGCTTCTTTAACGGCGTAATAAATGCCGGGTGCTTTAACCTGTAGTTTTCCTAGTCCAAATTCCTTTAGAGGCATACCAACCTGCGTAGCCAGGTGATATACATAAGCTATGGTAGGCAATACGTTAGGGGTAATATCGGTATGCGATACCAGTTTAAGGCCATGCTTATCCAACAAGGCGAGGAAGGGTTCCCAACGGTGTCCGCTCTTTTCTTCGGCCTCACCAATGCGGAAGTAATCGCAGGCTACCCAACGGCCGCCCGGTTTTAGCAATTTATCAATCAAGGGTAGAGAAACCTCGAGATTGAGGTATTGGAGCGATTCAGAAGTTATCAGCGTACCGAAATGGCCCTGGTATTCCGAAGCATTAATATCCTCAAATTTGGCCTCTATAAGGGTATTGGGATAGGTATTGCGTATGTAGTGGCATTGGTTTTTATCCGGCGTTAAGCCGGTGGCATTCCAGCCGCGTTTGTTCATCATACCCAGCATGCCGCCCATACCGCAACCTATATCCAATATCGGCGATTGGGTGTCGCTGACCAGTTCCAGCAATTTCTCCGCATAGCGTTCCTGTGCTTTGTAAATCATGTTGAGGCTAACATCTCCGGGCTGGGTATGCGGGTCGTCGAAATAACCATAATGCAGGAAATCGCCGGGTAATAATTGATGATAGAGCTTCAACTGGGCATCATCAAAAGTGCGCACTACCTTTTTACGGTTGCGCTGCAGTTTTATAACCTGCCATAAATGTTGCGGATATAAAAAGCGCTTTGCGATGCTTCCAATAAAACCCTTCCCTTTTTTACCCATGGGGCTAAGGTAGAAAAGGAGGGTCAATAAAAAAGCCGCCCCTTGCGGTGGCGGCATTCAATAATCGGTATCGGTTGATTACATGCGGAAGGCATACAGGTAGCTCATAGGTTTGTTAGGGTAGATACCCTCTATCAGTACCTTGCCTGATTTGTCCTTGAGAAGATTCAGAAAGTCGTTTACATTGTTTACCGGCTGGTCGTCGATTTGGGTAATTACAAAGCCTTTTTTGATGTCAGTAAACTCAGTCAGTTTGCCGTTTTTAAGGTCGGTAACCCGTACGCCGCCGGCCAGGCCCAGGGCGCGTAAATCAGAGGAAGAAATGTTTTCTACCTCTACCCCCAGTGCATCCAGCACATTCGTGTTGTTGTCGACACTGGCAGTAGTGTTATACTTGTTTTTGAGTATTACTGTAGCGGTGCCTTTGTTGCCGCCACGGATGTATTCCACATTAATTTTATCGCCGGGGCTGTATTTTGCAACCTGCTCCTGTAATTCAGGTGAGGTGTTAACCGGGAAACCATTTATAGCGGTGATAACGTCTTTATTTTTCAGGCCGGCTTCTTCGGCAGCAGAGCCTTTATTTACGTTATCAAGATAAACACCGTGCGGTTTATCAAAACCTAAGTCCTGCGCAGTTTTGTCATCCATGGTACGAATGCTTACACCCAGGAAACCACGTTGTGTAACGCCGTATTGCTTCAGATCGATGATGACCTTTTTAACGATGTTGCTTGGCACAGCAAAGGAATAACCGGCATATGAACCGGTAGGCGAGGCGATGGCTGTGTTAATACCAATCAATTCTCCATTTACATTTACCAGGGCACCACCGCTGTTGCCGGGGTTAACGGCAGCGTCGGTTTGTATAAATGATTCGATGGAGGTGCTCGGCGCTTTTGTTCCGTAATTTTCGCCTAACAGATTAATGTTACGGCCTTTAGCGGAGATAATGCCCGCAGTTACGGTTGACTCCAGGTTAAAAGGGTTACCTACCGCCAATACCCATTCACCAATTAATGCCGAATCGGAATTCGCAAAGTTGATAGCCGGCAGGTCAGTGGCTTCCACTTTCAACAAGGCCAGGTCAACATCCGGGTCGCGCCCTGTAACGGTGGCCTTATAAGTTTTCTGGTTATTCATTACCACCTCAATTTCGCTGGCATTTTCAACCACGTGGTTGTTGGTAACAATATATCCATCGGGGCTTACGATAACTCCTGAACCGGTGGCAACCTGCGCTTGATTTTGGTACGGATTACCACCATGGAAATAGTTGTAAAAATCGTCGCCAAACAGATCCTGGAAGGGATCGTTACTGCGGCCACGATAAGAGGTCTTTTCGGGTTTAAAGGTTGATTTTATATGCACCACAGCCGGTGTGGAGGCTGCAGCGGCATACCGGAAGTCGATAGGCATGGCCTGCGATTGCGAGGCTGAATAGGCTGTAAAATGTGCCGCAGGAGCATCACGGTCCACAAAAGATACTTCCTGCTTGTTCCAGCCCATGTAGTTAAATACGCCCACAGCTGCAAAGGCGCTGATAAATGCTGTAAATGCAGTTAAAGCAGTTTTACGGAGATTCATACACTTAAAATTTTGTTTTCGTAAAAACGATTCACTCTTCAAAGTTATTTTCTTTGCACCCTAATTTACAAGTTCGCCATTATTTGCTTAACCTGTTTTAACAGCAACCTTAAATGACCGTTAAATTCTACAAATACCAGGGCGCAGGCAACGATTTTGTTTTGATAGATAACCGTGGTTATGGTTTAAAACAAGAACGGGCATTAATTGAAAAATTGTGCCACCGGCATTTTGGTATTGGCGCTGACGGCTTGATCTACCTACAGGAGCGCAAAGGCTATGATTTTGAGATGGTTTACTTTAACAGCGATGGTAACGAGAGTACCATGTGCGGGAATGGAGGGCGCTGTTTAATCAGGTTTGCACACGACCTTGGCCTAATAAAAAACAACTGCAGCTTTTTAGCCATAGATGGGGCGCATGAAGGCGAGGTGCTTAAAGATGGACGCGTAGTTTTAAAAATGAAAGATGTGGAGGCAGTAGAAATTACCGGCACTGCCTATGTTTTGAATACGGGCTCACCACATTACGTGCATAAAGCCGAAATGGTAGCCAGTTTACAGGTAGTGGAAGAGGCCCAAAAAATACGTTACAACGAGCGATTTGCGGCGGAAGGCATTAACGTGAATTTTATGGAACCTATAGGGCCGGATGAAATATTTGTGCGCACGTACGAACGGGGTGTAGAAGATGAAACCTTATCGTGCGGAACCGGTGTAGTTGCTTCGGCGCTGGTTTATGCCAGCACCACCGCAGGGGCAGGTAGCCGCATAAAGGTAAAAGCATTGGGAGGTGACCTTGAAGTTGCATTTGAACACACAGGCGATACCTTTAAAAATGTGTATTTAACCGGCCCGGCTGAAAAAGTATTTGAAGGAACGATAACCTTGTGAGATGATAACCTACTCGGAGCGTGAATCGAAATTGTTTAAGCTGCGTTTTGGGCGGTATGAAGGACCCATGTATGATGCGCACGTTATGCGCAATGAAATACTGGATGGATGTTATGATTTTGTGCGCCTGAAATTAATTGACCCAAACGGTGAGTTGTTCGTTCAGTTAGAACAGGTAGGGTTCCCGTATTTGTTACTGGATATACACCGCTTGTATGATTTGGATTTAACCACTTATGAAGTGCCCGCACAACAACATCCGGAGGTAACTTTTGAACCTTGTGATGGCAGTCAACAGCAGCAATACGCACAATTGGTGCGCGATACCTATACCGAATTACCGATGGGTTTCTTTAAGCATTCGGTGCTGGATACGTATTTTCCTGCGGACCTTCAGGTAGAAAATTTTGCCGGACATTTAGCTGCTAATTATATTGAAAAAGGAAACCCCGGAAAGCAGGGTTGGCTGATAAAATTAAATGAGGAATACATAGGCTGCTGTGCTACCGAATTTAAAGGGGAACATTCCTACACGCCCTATATAGGTTTACTGCCTCAGTATCGTAAAAAGAACCTGTTTACCGATGTGGCCCGCTATTTACAAAAGGCTATGAAAGATGGAGGATGCCGATATGCAACCGGCGCCGCACGGCTGCATAACATTGCCAGCCAGGTAAATTTTGAACGCGAGGGACAGAAATACACCCGCCATGATTATGTATTTATGCTTACGCCCATGTTAAGCCTCTGATCAACAAACGGTCCTTTGTAATTTACCAGGAAAACTTTAACAGCCTTATCCGTAAAAATAAAAGGCAGGCCTTTTGCTTTTGTATAATAAGGTTAATTTTGCAGCGCTTTAACCAACACCCCAATTAACGATGGACGATGGTAGTTTACCTGAAAAGAGAAAATGGAGGTCTGAAGAAAATCAGTGCCCCGGAAAAGGGCTGTTGGATACATGTGTACGGTCCCTTCGGTACTGAAGAAACACAACGCCTCTCCGAACAGCTTGCAATTGACATTGACTTTATCACCGACTCGCTCGATATCGATGAACGTTCGCGATACGAGAGCGACGAAGGTAAGGACTTGATTGTATTGCGTACACCCGTAGAAAATGACGGCATTTCGGATTCAGAAGCGCTTTATATTACAATTCCTATCGGTATTATCCGTACCCCTGATTATATGGTAACGGTTAGTGCACATCTGAATAAAGTTATTGAAGGCCTTATTCAAAACTCGCCCAAAAACTTCAATCCCGAAGACCAGGAGATGTTCATTCTGACCCTATTAGAGCGTAACGTGAATGTGTTTTCGGAATTTCTACGATTGATAAATAACAAGCGTTATTCGTTTGAGAAGGAGTTGTATAACAGTAGTCGAAACGAGGACCTGAAGAACCTGTTGAATATTCAGAAGAGCTTGATCTATTTTGTGTCGAACCTGCGCACCAACGATTTGCTGATGATGAAAATACAGCGCAGCAATTTTTTGAAAATACAGGATGAAGAACGGATAGATTACCTGCGTGATATTATTGTTGATAATGGACAGGCACTCGAAACCAGTGAAATGTATTCCAACATCCTGAATGGTACTATGGATACGTTTGCCAGTATTATTTCGAATAACCTGAACGGGGTAATGAAACGCCTTACTTCGGTTACCATCGTATTGATGATTCCCACATTGATAGCCAGTTTTTATGGCATGAACGTGGACCTACCTTACGAACACCATCCCTACAGTTTTGTTTTCGTGTTTTCGGTTTCCATCCTGCTTTCAGTAGCATTTACGATGTATTTTGTAAAGAAAAAGTGGTTTTAATTACGGCTTTTTCTGCCTATCTTCGGTAAGTAAGTATTATTTGCGTATGAGTAATTTTATGGTGGAGATTTCGCTGCCCGCGTACCTGGGGCGCGAGTTTATGGAGCTGATACCCCAGCAACGTGATTTTGTAAATAAGATGTTTGACAAGGGTGTAATTACCGGTTATTCCCTCACGAATGACCGTAGTAAGCTATGGGTAACCATTTCTGCTGAAACAGAATGGGAAGCCGATAACGTAGTGCGTAAGTTTCCAATCTTCGATTATATTACTTACAAGTTGCACGAACTGATGCTGCACGAATCGGCTATGGTGCTGATACCTTCTATAAGTCTAAATTAAGACTAACACAGAGGCACGAAGGCGCAAAGTTTCACAAGGAAGGGGTTGGAAATATTTAACACAAAGAAAAGCCTAACACAAAGGCACGAAGAATCTAAGTTCGCAAAGAAGATTTTTGGAAATACCTAACACTAAGGCTCGAAGGCATAAAGTTCCGCAAAGCCGGGTTTGGGAAAGGTTATTTTTGCAAAGGCGTCTAGACCTTGTTCAATAATATTCCTCTTTTATCCTTATATGGCTTTGTGTATAGGAGCTTGTTTTAAGCTTGCTTAAATGGGTTGCCACGGAGGAATTCATCCACCTTCATTTTCTTTTTGCCTTCAATCTGGCATTCCACCACATCTATACTGCCTTCGGCACAGGCAAAACGTACATAGGTTTTGCCATCGGTGCTGTGTTGCCCCGGTTGCAATTGCGAAAGGCCCGGACCGATATTGGCTTTGTAAATCTTAAACAGTTTGCCATCCAGCGTGGTAAAGGCAGCAGGATAAGGACTCAAACCACGGATTTGGTTATATACCTGTTGAGCCGTATGGTTCCAAACAATGCGGCAGTCATCCTTAAATATTTTAGGTGCGTGTTTTACATCGGTAATATGATCCTGCGGTACCTGTGGATATTGCCCTTCGCCGATGGCGTTTACCGTTTTAAGCAACACACCTGCACCAAGGGCCATTAGCTCCTGATACAATTCGCCGGCAGTTTCATCTGCACGGATGGCTATTTTTTCCTGGAAGATGATTTTACCGGTATCAATCTCATGCTGTAGCAAAAAGGTAGTAACCCCTGTTTCGGTTTCACCGTTCATGATGGCACGGTTAATAGGCGCGGCCCCCCGGTAATTTGGCAAAAGCGAGGCATGCAGGTTGATGGTGCCGAGCGGGGGCATGTTCCAGACTACTTCGGGTAACATACGGAAGGCTACCACTACAAACAAATCGGCCTGCAAGGCACGTAGTTCTTCCAGAAACTGTTCGTTCTTTAATTTTTCAGGTTGCAGAAGCTGTAGCTGATGTTGTTTGGCAAAGACCTTTACCTCGCTCTCGCTTAACTGCATTCCACGACCTGCGGGTTTATCAGGAGCAGTTACAACGCCTACCACCTGATGCTGCGAATGCAACAGAATTTCCAGCATGGGTACGGCAAATTCGGGCGTACCCATAAACACTATGCGCAACTTTTTCACGGCGCAATATTAAGCATTGTTTAGTGAGACGGATGGATCAGAAGTTAACAGTAAGCTTGGCATTAACCCGGCGGCTGGTAAGATAGTTAGGCACCGCATATCTGTTGTTAAACACATCGTTTACCCAGAGATACGAAACAGTATTGGTGATACCGAAAATGTTCCATACATCGAGCGATAACCAGATGTTGCGCAGTCCCTGGCCAAAGCGGGTCTTTTTCTTTTCCCATTTAGGATCCCAAAGCTGACCGCTAAAACCAACATCCACACGACGGTAAGGCGGAATGCGCAGGTTATCCTTATACCGGTTATGATCGGGCGGACCAAACGGAAGGCCGGTTGCAAAAACCAGGGCAACCGATATTTTGATAAACTTAAACTTAGGGATGTGGTCCTGGAAGAACAGCGAGAAGTTTACCCGTTGATCAGTTGGACGTGGAATGTAACCGGGATAAATGGTAGCCGAGTCAACGATTTTAGGAGCATTGCGGGTGTTGTAAGCTAATTCAGTTCCATTGCTATCGTAATAAGCGGTGTATTTATCGCCTATGATATCTTCCTGCGTACTCATAATGCCCAGGCTAACCCAGCTTTCTTCGCCTTCCACCAGTTCGCCGTTTAAGCGCAGATCGACCCCTGCGGCATAACCTTTTGCCGAATTAGTGCCGAAGTACCGGATCAATACGTTATCAAATTCGTATGGCACGAGGTCCCACATATGTTTGTAGTAGGCTTCGGTAACAAAGCTGAATTTGCGTTTCCAGGCTTTAAAGGCATAGTTAACACCCAATACAGCATGCAGCGATTTTTGCGATTTGAGTGAGGTATTGAGTTTGCCATCCAGGTCGCGCATTTCGCGGTAGAAGGGTGGCTGATAGTAGGTGCCTACCGCAGCCGTTATAACCACATCGGCTTTGCCCTTTGGTTTATAGCTAAACTGCGCGCGCGGGGTAACTACCACTTCTTTGTTTACATCCCAATACTGAAAACGCACACCATAGTTGAAAACAAAACGGGAGGAATCGCCGAACTTCCAGGTATCCTGAATAAAGGCGGTATAGCGGTTTGATTTAAGACCCAGCGAGGTGCGCAGGCGTTCCGGCGAAACATCTACGCTGTTTTTGATAGTTGGATAAAGTTGGTAAATGGTATCGTAGCTGCCTTGGGTAAAGTTATAAGGCAGTGAAAATCCGGCAGAATCAAGGCGATTCCATTCGCTGATTTTGTCCTCAATAACTTCGCGTTTGTAATCAGCCCCCCACTGCAGGCTGTGGCCCTTTTTATACCAGGTGCCCCGGTGGCCTGCATAGTACACATCGCTGTTGAGCGTATTGCGGGCCCAGTTATGTAAACCGCCGACACCTAAACTGTAAAGCACCTCGCCAAAATTATCCTTACCCAGGTCACTTTCAACCTGGCTGAGGTAGTATTCGCCCAATATATCGTAAGCCTCTTTCTCGCGGTTAAAGTAGAAGGAGCCCAGCCACTTTAGCTGCAGGTTATTGTTGGGACGGTAGATGAGCGATAAGCCGTTCATCAGGGTTTTGTATTTATCAGCTTCCTGTCCGTCGAAATACACCGTGAGTTTTTTTACATCGGTGAGCAAGCCAAAACTGGTTTCGCGGCTAACCGGCTTAAATACATATTGGTTACGGCTGTAGTTGGAAAGCAATTCCATGCTCCATTTACCTACCGAATCGAGCTGCCAGGTAAGGAAAGCCTGCACATCCAAAAAGTTAGGGCTATACTGGCCTTTTTCTTCCAGCGACTTTAATACATACTGACTTAAGCGCTGACGTACACCTACAATAAACGTAAACTGCCGACCGTGTTTGCCTTTAAAAGCACCTTCCAGGTGTCCACCTACACCCAATAAACTGGCATAGAAAGAACCGTGAATGGGGTTTTCGTTCGGTTCGAATTTTGGCTTTTTATAAGAGACATCGAGCACCGAACTCATTTTATCGCCATAACGGGCCTGGAACCCCCCGGTGCTGAATTTAAGGTTGCTGACCATGCTGGGGTTGGCAAAACTGAGGCCTTCCTGCTGACCGCTACGGATTAGAAACGGGCGGTAAACTTCAAAGTCGTTTACGTAAACCAGGTTTTCGTCGAAATTACCACCCCGTACGGAATAGGCGGTGCTTAACTCGTTATTGCTTTGAGCGCCCAAAAAACGCAGGGCGGCTGAAATGTCCTCGTTCGGCCCTCCGGCGGTTAAAGTGCCTACGGAAGTTACCTCCACCACGCCGGCTGTGCGGTCGCGTTCGGCGGTAATCAGTACGGTATCCTTGGCGTTTATTTTGGCTGTGGCGGTTACTTTAAGCGTTAGTATATCACCGGCCTTTGGAGTAAGCTCCTGCTTTATGGTGTATATATTTAAGGACGAAAAGACGATAGTGATCTTTTTACCAGCTGGCACTTTTAAGTTGAATTGTCCTTTCTCATCACTTTGGGTGCTGTATTTCTGATCTTCCTTTACCACCACGCTCACATAATCGAAGGCAGTTCCGCTACTATCCTTTACCGAACCTTTAACGGTAGCAAAGTCCTGAGAAAAGGCTGCCAGCGAGGGGAGGAGCAACAGGAAGGAGAGAAGGCGTTTTACAAACATCAGATGGCTAAACGGCAGGGATTTACATTTATTATTAGCTGCCTGCAAGTATACCAAGGATAAACAGAAATACTAAATGGCAGGCGCAGATGTTATCTACCGGCCAGGGCAATTAATTCAGCAATGGTGGCTTCGGGGTTTGGTGTGGCAAATACGGCATTACCGGCAACCAGCACATCGGCACCGGCTTTGGCCAGGTCGGCAATGTTACCGGGGCCTACGCCGCCGTCTACTTCAATTTGGGCCTGTGAGCCGCTTGCGTTAATAAGTTCACGGCATTCCTGCACCTTGCGCAAGGCATTTGGAATAAACTTCTGACCGCCAAAACCGGGGTTAACGCTCATAATTAATACAAGGTCCAATAGATGGATGACTTCCTTTAATACAGAGACCGGTGTGCCAGGGTTAAGAGAAACGCCGGCCTTGGCACCAGTTTTTTTGATTTGGTGGATAGCCGAGTCCAAATGCGTTACGGCTTCGTAATGGATGGTGATCATATCTGCGCCGGCATCTCGGAACTGTTGGAAATAACGTTCGGGCTGAACGATCATTAAATGCACGTCGCAGAATTTGGTAGTGTGTTTACGAATGGCCTGGAGCACCGGAAAGCCAAACGAAATGTTCGGGACAAACACGCCGTCCATCACATCTATATGGATCCACTGGGCTTCGGAACGGTTTAACATTTCTACGTCGCGCTGCAGGTTGGCGAAATCAGCGCTTAATACGGAGGGTGCCAGGATAATGCTCATGGACGGCAAATTTAAAGAACTTGAGCGGATGATGGATTTAATTGTAATTGATGGTTGCAGATTTATACAGCCATAGAATCCCGCCATGTATATGCTTAAAAATCACGCCTTTACTGGGTCAACAATAGGCAATCCTAATAACCCATTATAACCTATAATTTATATTATGTAAAGTAAAGGAGAGCAAGAAAAGCAGGGATACTGCCCTGCTTTTACTAATTCGTTATTCGGCTGTTTTTAGCTCTATGGTCTTCAGGTTACGCTGAATTAATGGATCGCCGGGATTTAATTCATTTGCCTTTACAAAGAACGGTTTAGCTTGCAGGAATAAATCCTTCTGCTTCTGCTTAAGTTCGTTGTATTTTTTTTGGTCGGCTGATGAATTGCCTAATTTATCCATTTCTGCGTTCAGGTCGTTTGCGCGCTTTACATATAAGGCTCCAATGTTGTTATATGGCTTGGCAAATTCAGGATCCGGCTTTTTACCTGCATTGGCTTCAATAGATTTATTGTAGTAATACAGGCAGCTATCCTCGTTACGTATTTTCTCGTTTTCGTAAGCTAAACCTTTAATAAACAAAGCCTGGCCGTTATTCGGGTCCATGCTTAACAGGTTGTTCAGGTAAGTTAAGGCGTCTACGTAGTTTTGCTCATCCAGGAAGAAATTCAGGCGTTCGATTACCAGGTTGGCATCTTTCGGGAATTTAGCCATACCTTCTTCGATAGCCTTTTGGGCTTCTTCCTTTTTACCCTGGTTCTTTAAGGCAATTCCTAATCCGCGGTAAGCGTCAGCATCCGGCGATGTGGCAATCAGATCTTTGTAAACATTTACCACCGCTTCGTTATTGTTGGAAGCTTCGGCCATGCTGGCGGCATTTTTAAGGGCCTGGTTTAGGTTTACGATGGTTTTCATGCCTTTTCCGGCAATAACTGCGTTCAAATCCTTAATACTATAGAAAAACTGATACGCCATGGCGTAGTTCTTGGCATTATACATTTCAACCCCGCCGTTATACATATCGGTACTTAGCAGCGACAAATAGGTATAGGTATCCTGCCAATCCTTAAATTTAGGATCGTTCAAATCGTAGGCCTTTTTGAAAGCTTTAACAGCTTCCAGGCCAGCGTTCGGGTATTTACCTTTCAGGGTTTCGTTGCGGTAGATCAATGTATATAACTCGCCGCGGTATACCCAGGTTTTTCCCTTTACCGCCGTTACGTCGTTGGCACTAGCCTCGTCGGAGCACTTAATGGCATCCTCTAAGTCCTTAGGTCCACCACCCTCATTATAAATGCTTAATGCACTGTAAACACAGTTGTTATTTCCATCCTGGGCCTTGCCAAAAACCAGCATACCAAGGGCGGCCAGTGTCAGGGTTATCTTTTTCATTTTAGTTTAGGTTTTACGTTATATCTTACAAAAGTCTAAAATCCGTGCCAAAAACAAGCTGCTTTTAGTCAGCTACCGGTGGTTCGGGGGAATCAGTGGTTTCACCTGTTTCAAGCGTTCCATCCTCCTCCTGAGTAAAGTTCAACTTACCGTTCACAATTTTGGCAATGGCCGCAATAGCGTCTTTTTCATCCAGCTTAATAACCCGCACACCTTGTGTGGCTCTGCCCATTACACGCAACTGCTCAACAGCCATACGAATCGCCACACCAGATTTATTTATAATCATAATGTGGTCATTATCAGTTACATTTAGTATACTAATTAACTTACCGGTTTTATCGGTAATGTTGATGGTTTTAACACCTTTACCGCCGCGGTTTGTGATGCGGTATTCCGGTTCTCCTGTTTCGGGATCGTTAAAGTAACTGCGCTTACCATACCCCTTTTCCGACAATACCAGGATGGTTTCGTCCTTATTTTCAGGGTTTACGGTAATCATACCAATTACCTGATCTTCTTCGCTTTCCAGCGAAACACCACGGACACCTGCAGCCACGCGGCCTACCGGGCGAACGCTCTCATCCGGGAACCGGATAGCCTTACCTGCGTCGGTAGCGATAATGATTTCGCCTTTGCCGTTAGTTAAGCATACCTGCACCAGTTCATCGCCTTCGCGGATCTCGATGGCGTTTACACCACCAGCGCGAACGTTGCTGTAAGCCCTTAAAGTAGTTTTCTTAATAGTGCCTTTTTTTGTGCAGAAAATCACGTAGTTATGATCTAAATATTCTTCATCATCCAGGCTCTTAACCGGGATAAACGCCATAATCTTATCTTCCTTAGGTATGCTGATAAGATTTTGGATAGCGCGGCCTTTACCGGTCTTTTCACCTTCCGGAATCTCATACACCTTCAACCAGTAGCAGCGGCCCAGTTCGGTAAAGAAGAGGATGTAGTTATGGTTAGTAGCCACAAAGATGTGCTCCATAAAGTCCTCATCACGTGCGGCGCTTCCTTTGCTACCGCGTCCTCCCCTGTTTTGGGCCTTGTATTCGCTTGATGCTGTGCGCTTAATGTATCCCAGGTGCGATATGGTTACGATCACCTCATCATCGGCAATCAGGTCTTCCATGTTAAAATCGCCGGCAGCGTATTCGATGTTGGTTTTGCGCACATCGCCGTATTTCTCCTTCATTTCCAGCGTTTCATCGCGGATAATCTGCATCCGGAGGGGTTCTTCAGCAAGTACCCTACGCAACCATTCGATGGTTTTCATCAATTCGTTGTATTCGTCGCGGATTTTATCGCGTTCCAGACCGGTTAAGCGTTGTAAGCGCATTTCCAAAATGGCCTTCGACTGAATTTCAGATAAACCGAAATTGGCCATCAGCCCTTCTTTGGCTACATCCGGGTCGCGGCTTTCGCGGATCAACTTGATTACTTCGTCCAAATGGTCGAGGGCAATCAGTAAGCCTTCCAGGATATGTGCACGCTCTTCGGCCTTGCGAAGCTCGTACCTGGTACGGCGAACGATAACTTCGTGGCGGAATTCGACAAAATATTTGATTAAATCCTTCAGATTGAGAATCATCGGGCGGCCGCCAACCAGGGCCACGTTGTTTACACCAAAACTGGTTTGCAGCGGTGTTAAGGCAAACAACTGGTTTAACACCACGTTGCTGATGGCATCGCGCTTCAGTTCAATTACCACACGAATACCGTCACGGTCGCTCTCATCGCGCACATCGCTCAGGCCTTCCAGTTTCTTTTCCTCGGCCAGTTCTGCAATCTTCTTAATCAGGTCGCTTTTAACAACCTGATAAGGAATTTCGGATATGATGATTTGTTCACGTCCATTTTCAAGGGTTTCAATCTCGGCTTTACCGCGTAAAACAACGCGACCGCGGCCGGTTAACAGGGCCTGACGAACGCCGTCGTAACCATAGATAGTGCCGCCAGTAGGGAAGTCAGGAGCTTTTACGATGGTCATCAGCTCTTCGATGGTAACTTCCTTATTATCAATGTATTTAACTACGGCATCTAAACATTCACTTAAATTGTGGGGCAACATGTTGGTGGCCATACCAACTGCAATACCCGAAGCGCCATTTACCAGCAGGTTCGGGATTTTGGAAGGTAATACTGTCGGTTCTTCGAGGCTATCGTCGAAGTTCAGCTTCATGTCCACCGTTTCCTTATCTATATCGTTCAGGAACTCTTCGGTGATTTTGCGCATCCGGGCTTCGGTATAACGCATTGCCGCAGGCGGGTCATTATCGATACTTCCGAAGTTACCCTGGCCATCTACCAAAGGGTAACGTAAGCTCCAGTCCTGGGCCATACGCACCATGGCATCATAAACCGATCCGTCGCCATGCGGATGGTATTTACCGAGCACTTCACCGACAATACGGGCGCTTTTCTTATAGGGTTTACCGGGTGAAAGGCCCAGTTCGTTCATACCATAAAGGATACGGCGGTGAACAGGTTTAAGGCCGTCGCGTACATCGGGAATAGCACGGGAAACGATAACCGACATCGAGTAATCGATGTAGGCCGTCTTCATTTCCTCTTCTATATTAATAGGGATGATCCGCGGATTTTCGTTGGTCTCAGCGGGTTTGTTTTCGTCACTCATATTTTACCTGAATTTTCAAAATACTGCATTAGCTCAAAAATAAGCGCACGAATATACACTCTCGCCACCCCCCGGACAAAGGGGTTGGAGTGGAAATTTTCCACATTACAACAAGATTTTTGAAAAGTTGGGGATAACGCGGCCAAAATTAGTACGCATTACTACACTAAGGGCAGCAATAAGGCAAAATGGTAATAAGCAACTGTAGGGAGCTTAGAACTTGACCTCGCAGACAATACCATAGTGGTCCGAAAGGTGTTTCTTACCTTTCTTCAACACGTTAATCATGCGTTTAACAGAGCGGATCTTTACACCGTTATTGCGTAACAGGATATAATCGAGGGTGGTGCGGCCTTTGCCACCTTGTGATAAGGCGATGTCATTTTCCTGTCCATCGTAACTGTATTTCTGAAGGCCATCGGTTGAGCCATCTTCGGCGTCCAAACATTCCAGCATGCTGCAATAGTATTCCTTCATCTCGTTCTCGGTGTTCATATCGCCGCAAATGATTTGAGGAACGCTGTCCTTTTTATGAGTAGTCAATAATTCCTGATAAATCTGATCCATCTGGCGCTGGCGGATGGCATCGTATCCATCGGCCTGCAAGTGGGTGCCCAGTAACTGGAATTTCTTGCCATTCCACTCGCCTTCCAATAACATGGCACCTTTGCGGGAGTAGCAATCCCAGGTGGCGCAGTCCTTAAAGCGGATGGTGTTGAGTTGGGTCATCGGTATTTTGCTGAGAACCCAAACGCCACTATTGGTTACGGTATGAGGTTTAGCTTCGAGATTAGCTGGACCGTATTGGTAAGGGAATTTATCCTGTAAACCGGTGCCGATAATTTTGCGAGCCGCTTTTAAAAAAGCTTCCTGGAATACGATCACATCAAAACTATCTTTGCGAAGTTCCTGTACAATGGCCCGGGCACGTTCCCGTTTGCCTTTGCGTGCTACGATGGGTGGTAGCATGTAAATGTTCCAACTTAAAATGCGGAGGTTGGTATCGGTAGCAGCTGTGGTTGGCACAGGAACCTGATCGCCTTCGCTATGGGCTGAAACCGTTTGTTGAAGTAAGATGAACAGTGCAAAAAATGCGGCTAAACGGTGAGGTGTAATCATGTATGTTGAGGTAATTTCATTTAGCTGCAATGTTCTCTATCAAAGATAATGCAAAGTTTGCTGTGTTATTATCAAAACGCTACTAAATATTTTTTGTTGCTTCGTACTAACTTTCAGGTGTGAATAAAGGGGACCTAAAACAGCGAATTATACGCCGCGCAAAGGAGCTTGGCTTTGATGGTGTCGGGGTTTCGAAAGCGGAACCTTTAGATGCCGAAGCACGCTACCTGGAAGCCTGGTTGAACCAGGATAAACATGGCAAGATGGCTTACCTGGCCAACCACTTTGAAAAACGTGTGGATCCTCGCTTACTTGTGGAGGGAGCGAAAACAATCATTTCGCTTAGCTACAACTACTATAATCCCCAAAAGCAAGCCGACCCAACTGCACCCAAACTTGCGATGTATGCCTATGGCAAGGATTACCATTTGGTGGTAAAAGAGAAACTGGAATTGCTCTTTGATTTTATTAAGGAACAGGTGGGTGAATTACATGGGCGCTGTTTTGTTGACAGCGCACCGGTAATGGAAAAAGCCTGGGCACGCAAAAGCGGTTTGGGATGGATGGGTAAAAACACCAATCTGCTTACCAAGCGCAGGGGCTCTTACTTCTTTTTAGCCGAACTGATAATTGATCTGGAACTGGAACCCGATAGCGCGGTGAAAGATTATTGTGGCAGTTGCACACGTTGTATAGACTCCTGCCCTACCCAGGCTATTTATGAACCGTATAAAGTAGATGCCAGTAAGTGTATTTCGTATTTTACCATTGAGTTGAAAGACGAAGTGTTACCGGCTGATTATAAAGGAAAATTTGAAAACTGGATGTTTGGCTGCGATATCTGTCAGCAGGTATGCCCTATAAATTCGCAGGCTGAAATGCATAGGGAACCGGCCTTTATGCCTGCGCCCGGGCTGCTGGACTTGACCAGGGCGGATTGGGAAAACCTGAACGAGGAAGCCTTCCGCAGACTATTCAAGGATTCGGCCGTTAAGCGCACAAAGTTTAAAGGATTGCAGCGGAATATTTCCTTCCTTAAAGATTGATGCAGCTTTATCCACAAGGCAATAACTGTCCATATCGCGGATAGTTGATCTATATAAAATTAAACGGCTAATTTCTTACCTTCGAAACCAGACACATTTAAGTAATCCCTATCCATGAAACAGCTCAACCGAATTGTTCTTCTGCTTCTATTTGTTTTAAGTGGTATAAGCGCTCTGCAGGCCCAGCAATGCAATAACGTTATTTATGCCAGTCCGTCAGGTTCGGCTACCAATGCGGGTACCCGAACCAATCCTACTACCCTGCCCTTGGCCATCAGCACGGCTACTGCTGCAGGCGGTGGCAGAATATGGCTAGCAGCGGGGACCTATACTATCAGCAATACACTTCAGCTATCAAGCAATACAATAATAGATGGGGGCTTTGACCCCGTTACCTGGGTTAAAAGCAATAACACGCCAACCATCTTACACCGCGATGCTTTGAACCCATTACCCTCTCCTGCCAATGCACTTGGCTTGTTTGGGGCATTGAATGCAACGGGCATACGGTTGCAGGATTTAACGATAATAGTTGACGACGCACCAAGTGCGGGCATTTCGCTTTACGGCATCTACCTGAACGGTTGCAGTAATTATAACATCGTTCGCTGTAATGTTACAACCGGCGCAGGAGCCCCAGGTATTGCCGGAGCACCGGGTGCAGCCGGAGCTGCAGGCTCAGCAGGTTCGCCAGGTATGGCAGGCGCACCCGAAGGCAGTACGATTACCGGGGGGGCGGGCGGCGCCGGCGGTAATACCGGCGGAGCAGGTGCAACAGTTACTAGTTATAAGAATGTTAACGGCGGAGCAACAGGAGGCGGAGCTTGCGGCGGTGCAGGTGGCCCAGGTGGTTCGGGACCCGATTGCAGTGCAGGATGTTTCTTTGGACCACCGAGTTGTGGTAGTGTAACGCCCGGGCAGGCTGGTACTGCCGGAGGTAATGGCGCTGTAGGTTCAGCGGGTGCTGCAGGCCCTGCAGGAACTGTAACGTTCCCCGGTTATTTTGTACCGGGTGCTGCAGGCACAGCCGGAACAGCCGGCACACCCGGTTGTGGTGGCGGTGGTGGCGGTGGCGGTGGTGGACGCCAGGAAAACGGAACTGATGACTGGGGCGGTAGCGGCGGCGGTGGCGGTGGCGGCGGCTACGGCGGACAGGGAGGACAAGGTGGAACCGGTGGTTCGGGTTCATTTGCCGTTTTTTTAGTGAACAATGGTGCAGGTGGCAACATTGTTGATTGCAACTTAACAGCAGGACCCGGCGGACCCGGCGGCATTGGAGGTGCGGGTGGTGCAGGTGGCCTGGGTGGTAACGGAGGAGCAGGCGGTGCCGCAGGTGTTTGTGGTAATGGCACAGGTGGAGTTGGCGGTGCAGGCGGAGCCGGGGGAGCCGGTGGGATTGGCGGTAATGGTGCCAACGGACCAAGCCAGGCCTTATCGGAAAACGGTGGAACGCCGGTTACCCAAAACAATATAACTGCTGTGCCGGGTAACCCACCTGTAATAACAGCAGATTATCATGGCTGCACAAATGCAGAGGTTATTTACACTTCAACTACCGGTGGTAACTGGAACTTCGGAGCAGGTGCTAATCCTGCAACGGCCACAGGCACCGGTCCTATTTCAGTAATTTATACCAGCCTTGGGCGCAAGACTGTAAGCGTTGGTGGTACCTCATTTACCGATTTTGTAGACATCTTTTATCAGCAAAACACCGATAGCTTGGACAATGCGAAACATCCTCCTATCGTAGGTTGCCCTGATACCGTGTTTACCACCATGGCCGGTACTTATTTTGATTGGGACTTTGGTGCGGGCGCTATTCCATCCACACTTTCTGGAGCTTACCAAAATGCACCCGTAGTGTTTGGATTGCCAGGCACCTATACCGTAAAAGTTTGGGTTACGCTGCCTTGCTGCGGACGCGTTAAGGATTCTATGACTTTAAACGTTGGACCCAATACGCTGGGCATCAGCATGACAGCTTCTAATGACTCTGTATGCCAGGGAGGTAGTTTAACCTATACCGCAATACCGGATGCTAACCACCCAAATGGCTATCAGGCATATACCTTTTTGGTAAATAACAACCAGGCCCAAAGTTCTCCTTCGCCAACCTTTGTGGCTACTAACATACAAGCAGGCGACAGCATAACTGTATTAGGTTTTGATGGCGTTTGTTTCAGCAATCCAAGTGTTACTGAGCACCCGATCGTATTGCCTATTCCAACTGTAACAATCAGCAGCTCGGATCTGGATGATACCATTTGCGCCGGCGACCCCATTACCTTTACCGCAACACCTGCAGGTTATGATAATTATAATTTCTACAATGGTAACTCGCTGATAAGTTTTGGTCCGCAGAATTCGTGGAATACCACCAACCTTGGACAAAACAACAATGTATATGTGGTGGTTACCGATAACGGTTGCACCAGTGCGCAAAGCAATGCCATACAAACGTATATTAAGCTCACTCCGCTTATTACCATTGCGGCCAATGATAGTTCGATATGCCAGGGAGATAATGTGGTAGTAACGGCCACTTCGATACCAGCAAGCATTGATTTTTATGATTTTAACCTGAACGGAAGCAGTATTCAGAACTCTGCTTCAAATACCTATACTTCATCGGCCATCAACAATGGGGATGTAATATCGGTTAGCGGCAATCTGTTAGGTTGTATAAGCCAGCAAAGCAGCACCATTACCTTTACCGTTACTCCTATACCATCCGTAACCTTAAGCAGCAGCGATGCGGATAATTCCATTTGCCAGGGCGATGCGGTAACCTTTACGGCTACTCCTGCAGGTTACAACACCTACACCTTTTACGATGGGGCGGCCATCGTTCAGAACACTTCTTCCAATACCTACACTACTAATTTGCTGGTAAACGGCAATAGTATTACGGTGGTAGCAGTTAATAACGGTTGCAGCAGTCCTGCAACTACGCCTATTCAAACTGCTGTACAACCAGCCCCGGTTGTGGATGCAGGCAATAATACCAGCAGCTGTACTGATGCCGGCGTGCAAACTTTAAGCGGCTTCTCCCCTGCCGGCGGTGTATGGACAGGTACCGGCATTACCAACCCTAACGGCGACTTTGCCCCGGCCACTGCAGGTGCAGGCAATTTTTCATTGGTTTACAGCTATACTGATATCAATACCGGATGTGCCGGCAGAGATAGCATTGTTTATACCGTTTATGCTTTACCGGTGATAACATTGCCGGCCAGTTATGATTTGTGCATTGGCCAAAGCGTTACCCTTTCCGCTACCGGCGGAACCACGTATGCCTGGAGCCCCGGAACTGATTTAAGCAGTACTTCGGTATCTAACCCGGTTGCCAGCCCCGCAGCAACTACCATTTATTCAGTTACCGTTACCGATAACAACAATTGCAGCAATACTGCCAGCACAACGGTTAATGCCAATCCTAATCCGGTTGCAGATTTTACGGTGCAGGATGTTTGCCAGGGTCTGCCGAGCGAATTTATCAATAACTCCACCCCTTCGAGTGGTGTTACCTATTTGTGGACTTTTGGCGATGGATTTACGTCCACCCTTAGCAGCCCTAGCCACACGTACGGCGCGCAAGGAACTTATACAATTACGCTTACCGCCACGCTTGGCAACTGCACGGCTAACTTTACTGACAGTACTACCATACAACCGGGTGTAACAGCTGGTTTCAGTGCAACACCAACAGTGGGTTATAACGATGACAAATCACCTATTCAGTTTCACGATCAATCCGTAAATGCGGATACCTGGGATTGGACTTTAGGGGATGGAACCACCTCGGCCTTACAAAATCCATTGCACGTATATACTGATGCGGGCCGTTATACGATTACGCTGGTGGCCAGTAACCAGTATGGATGCAGCGACTCGCTGACGCGTACTGAGTATATAACGATTTACGAGCTGCCTATCATCTTTATACCAAATGCCTTTACACCGGACGGAAACGGACAGAACGATGTATTGTATGCTATTTGTAATAACGGAAGCCAGGTGTTTGACTGGAAGATTTTTAACCGCTGGGGCGAACTTGTTTTTGAAAGCACCAGCGATGTAATAGGCTGGGACGGTAAATACAAAGGTAAGGATGCCGATGCCGGCGTATACACCTATGTGCTGGATATAGTATTTAACGACTTTAGCAACCGTAAGTTAAAAGGAACTGTTACCCTCTTAAGATAAAACTGAACAACAACTATCTGCCCGGTTAATGAAGACAAGCTTTGTTAACCGGTTTTTTTTGCCTATTCCGGAGCACAAATCCAGCCGGCGTCTTTACGGGTTATCAGCTTCTGATCGTTCTGCGATTTAGTACCGCAAAACTCCTGTTGTTTGGTGCTGGTGGTATCGCCGCAGGTCCATCCCAGGGAATTTAATGAATCGAGATATTCAGTAAAATACTGTTCGGTGAATACGTCGCTCTGCACAATAATGGTTAAGGTGGTGTCGGTGTGTGTTTCGCGGCAAACCTTACAATAATTGTGGCAGGTATAGCATTTCTCGCAGCCCGAAAAAAGAAGGGCAAAGCTTACAACAAAAAGAGCAACCAGGACGTTTTTCATACAGTGCCAAAATAAAAGAATTAATTTACCCTGTGTTTTAAAAAATGCCTGTAGCATTGCCGCTTGTATGCACGAAATAGAACCATATTACGGTTGGCGCGATTACTATATTGCCAGCAGCGACAAGCACTCGCCGTTTTACGGACGGCAATACAGCGAACTGCATTTTATCCATAAAATCTACAATTACTACATCCACCCGCAATGGGATGATATAGGCTCCAGCACCTTGTATGCCAAACTGTTGTATGCCGATTATGAGCAGGAATTTGCAGTGCTTGAATTTATTGGCGAATGGAACGATGCGGTGCATAACGATGTAATGGAATTAAAGCGCAGCGTAGTTGACCCGCTTATTGCCGAAGGCATTCGCCGGTTTGTGCTGATAGGGGAAAATGTATTAAATTTTCATGCCTCCGATGAACTGTATTATGAGGAATGGTATGACGATATAAAAGATGATGGTGGTTGGATTATTGCTTTAAACTTTCGCGAACACGTACTGAAGGAAATGCAAAGCGTGCGCCTGCACTATTACATGCATATGGGGCCAAATTTTGAAGATCTGCTTTGGCGCAAATTCAAACCCCGCGATTTGCCGGCTTTAATGGAGGGTTTAATTACCCGTAGTTTACAATAATTGTGCGTGCAGCTTGTATGCGTACCAGCAAATAAAAAGCCGGACAATTTGGTTTGTCCGGCTCAGAGGGTAATTGGTTGTATTTTATCCGAGATACTCGCGTAACATGCGGCATCGTGAAGTAGTTTTCAATCGCAGCAACGCTTTATCTTTTATCTGCCGAACACGTTCGCGCGTAAGGTCGAATTTGTTGCCTATATCTTCCAAACTGTAAGGGCTTTCTAAGCCGATACCAAAATACATCCGTACGACCTCGGCCTGACGGTCGGTAAGGGTGGCCAGGGAACGTTCGATTTCGGTATGCAGCGATTGCGAATAGCTGACGTTTTTATCGGCCATTTCAGCATCGGGATTTACCAGCACATCCAGTAATGAATTTTCTTCGCCACTTACGAATGGCGCATCCATGCTAATGTGCCGGCCAGCCACACCTATGGTGGTTTTAACTTCATCCAACTCAATGTTCAGGATATTCGATAATTCCTCCGGGGAAGGTTCGCGTTCATATTCCTGTTCCAGTTGCGCAAATGCCCGATTGATTTTATTAAGCGACCCTACCTTGTTTAAGGGCAGGCGCACTATGCGGCTTTGTTCGGCCAGTGCCTGCAAAATGGATTGACGGATCCACCACACGGCATACGAAATAAATTTAAAGCCACGTGTTTCGTCAAAGCGCTCTGCTGCTTTAATGAGCCCCAGGTTTCCTTCGTTAATTAAATCGGGTAAGGTAAGGCCCTGGTTTTGGTATTGCTTGGCAACGGATACCACAAAACGAAGATTTGCCTTGGTAAGTTTTTCGAGGCTGTGGGTGCAGCCCTGCTTAATTTTACGGGCAAGGAAAACTTCCTCTTCCGCTGTGATTAAGTCAACTTTTCCGATTTCCTGTAAATACTTTTCAAGCGAAGCGCTCTCACGGTTCGTGATGCTTTTCGAGATCTTGAGCTGACGCATAAAATTGGGTAGATTTTGGGTTCGATAAAAAGGGATTTTGCTGTGAAGTCCTTTTATATCTAAGCACGTATGCGTTAAGGGGGGTAACGTAGGCGAGCCCGATATTTTCGGTTACTAAAAAAAAGATTTTAGATGAATCAAAAAAGCGTTACAACATCTAACCTACGCGTTACAAAAGCCTGCAAAGCAATATACATACATTGGTGCAACTTGTCAACTACAAGCTATGTCTGGTAGGTCTTAAAATCACTTTATAAAGGGATGTTGAGGGTGTTTAAAAATGGTAACGAAAATTTAATGCACACCGCTTAGGCGCCTGTTAGCTGAGGTTCAATGTATTGAGTAAACATCCCCATAGCTTAAGGGCGAATGAATGACTGTTGATAAACAGCGGGAGAATATTTTCGGGCACCGTAAAATTCTTATATTTTGGTTCCTGTAAGGTTTACCCCCCTTACCTAAAAACCGTTCACCTAAACCCCTTGCTATGAAGCAAAAACTTTTACTAAGTTCTTTCTTTTTGTTTTTCAGTGTGGCGCTTTTTGCGCAGGATTTAATTCGCCTTAGCGGCAATGTGCAGGATGAAAAAAAACAAGGACTGCCAGGAGCAACCGTAATGGTAAAAGGTACCAACACCGGTACCACTACCGATGACGTAGGTAATTACACGCTGGAGGTGCCCCGCGAATCGAAGACGCTGGTGATAAGTTTCGTTGGCTACGATAACAAAGAAATAGCCATCGATGGAAGCCAGGGCAACCAGGTGATTAACGTGGATATGGAAGTAGCCGGGATTGGTTTGAACCAGGTGGTTATTTCGGCCAGTAAAAAGAATGAAAAAATACTGGATGCGCCAGCCTCTATTTCGGTGCTGGGTTCCGATAAAATACAACGCAATATTGTTACCACACCAGTGGAACAATTAAAGACCACACCGGGTGTAGATATTATGCGCACCGGTTTGGTTTCGAGCAACGTTGTGGTACGTGGCTTCAATAACATCTTTTCGGGCTCGGTATTAAACGTTATCGATAACCGTATCGGTTCGGTTCCATCGTTGCGTGTAAATGCTTACCAGCTTACACCAACCAGCAATCTTGACTTAGAACGTATTGAAGTAGTGCGTGGACCTGCCTCGGCCTTATACGGACCCAATGCCAGCAGCGGTGTAATTCATATGATCACCAAGAACCCGCTGGACCAGGATAAAAAATTTGTAACTACCGTGGCTATGACCAGCGGTTTTACGGTGCTGGATAATGATCAGAAAGCCTTTAATGGAGGCAAACGTTTATCGGGCGATTTAATTAATCCTGAGTTTCGCCATTCCGGTAAATTATTCAACGGCAAGTTTGGTTATAAAATATCAGGCTCGTACATGCAGGGCAAGGATTTTCCGAACATTGACCCGCGTGAACCTTACAACGGCGACAGCCTTGTTTTTGGCAGCGTGCTGAACGGCCAGATATTCCGCCCGGACACACTGGGCTATACCTATGTGCGCGATAACAATGGTAACATAACCGATACGCTTGTTAACCTGGACATTAAACGTTTTAAAAAGGACTTCTTTATCCGCAAGTACACCGCCGATGGTCGTATTGATATTAAACCAATAGATGACATTACCATTACCATCAACGGAGGTTTAGCGGCTGCCCGCAACGTAGAGCTAACCGGTTTAGGTGCTGCACAGGCGGGTGGCGATAAAGGCTCGTGGATCTATTGGTATTTACAAGCCCGTTTCCGCTGGAAAAACCTGTTTGTGCAGTACTTTATCAATAGCAGCGATGCGGGTAATACTTATCTGATTCCTCAGTTAAGTGCTTCGGCGCGTAACGATTATGCATCTACCTCTCCTCCTACTGCCTACAACGTGCAGAAGCTGATTGATAAATCGAAATTACACGTGGTGCAAATACAGCATTCGTGGAACCCGATTGAGAAGCTGGGCTTTATTTATGGTGTTGACCTGCTGATGACGCGCCCGGATACCCGTGGCACTATCAACGGCCGTTTTGAAAACCGCGATAATGTAAACCAGGCCGGTGGATACCTGCAGGCTGATTACGAGCCTTTGAAGTGGTTGAAACTGGTAGCCGCCTTCCGGGTTGATTACAACAGTATTATCCAGAATGTGGCTTTAAGTCCGCGTGCCGCAGTGGTGTTTAAACCGGCAGTTGGCCACAACATACGAATCACCTACAACCGCGCATTCGATTCACCAAATACCCTGAACCAGTTCCTCGATCTTTCGAACGGGTACATACCTAACGGTATTAACGTGCGCGGTATAGGCAACCCTTACGGCTGGAATTACAGCTATGCCGAAAATGGCAACATCCAGTTTAAATCGGCCCCTTACGACCAACCACAAGGCACCTGGTATAGCTATAACAATGCGGGTGCTGCGAATAACCTGGCCCTGTTTAACGATATGTTCGAGTTTATTAAGACAGGCTTGAAGAAGCAACCAGGTGTAGATCCTAACCAGATTGAGAGCGTGTTTAACGCGGCCTTTAACGGTATTAATACCCCCGGTGGTACAATCGACAGCGCTAAGATGATTTCGATCGATTTTGCGAACTACGCTACCACCAAGGATTTGCCTTCCAGTCTGCAGAACGTAGCAAACTTTAAGAACCTGGCTAAAATCAACAACTCGTTTACCCAAACGCTGGAACTGGGTTACAAAGGTTTATTCTTTAACAAACTGTCGGTGCAGGTAGATGGTTACTGGACCCGTGTAACCAACTATGTAAGCGCATTAAGCCCTGCATCGGGTGCGGTTATGTTTGACTGGCAGAGTTACCTGGGGGACAAAGCAGTTGGCGGAAAATTATACGACAACCTGAAAGCTAACGGCGGGCTGCTGGATAACTTCCTGAAGCCTTCGCTGAACAATAACCCCGGATTAACCAACCCTTCGATTGTTGCACCGGACAGCACTACGGTGTGGGATGAATTAGTGGTATTAATGAACCAATTACCGATAGGAACGATTACCCCTGACGATAGCTCGTTAGTAGGAAGCGACTTTTTGTTGACTTACAAAAACGTAGGCCGTTTAGATGTGTTTGGTTTGGACCTGGGTTTCCAGTATAACATCTACGACGACCCTAGCCACAGCATATCTGCGGGCGGTGGATTATCGTGGGTAAACAAGGATCAGCTGAAGCTTACCACCGGCGAAAAGATTTCGCTGAATGCACCTAAGCTAAAGGCATCAGCCACCTTTGATCATACCCTCAAAAAAATCGGCTTTAGCTACGGTTTAACCTTCCGTTACCAGATGGGTTACTATGCCAATTCCAGCATTTATGCGGGCGATGTAAAACCCGGTTATTTGCTCGATGCCCGTGTTAGCTGGGCACCTACGTTCTACAAAAACCTATTGTTATCTATAAACGTGAACAACGTAACCAATTACCACTGGAGGAGTTTCCCGGGAACACCTGTAATGGGCACGCAGTTTTTTGCACGCGCACAGGTTACCTTTTAATAACAGGCTGAAGATTTTTAAGCGCCTGCCCTTTGGGCGGGCGCTTTTATTTTACGGCCTTGCCGGTATCAAAATGGATTAGTGGAAGAAGATGAGCTTAGCGCCGAAATAGATAAGAATTAAACCCGACAAGCGACCCAAATAAAGCAATACATTACCTTTGATATATGGTCGTAATAACGAGGCGGCATAGCCCTTCAGGAAGTCGGTGCTAAACACTACGACAAGTGCAGAAAAAAAATGCACCAATACGAGGCTGCTTTTCTGCTGGTATTTGTTTACAGCTACCATAACTGCGCCAAACCAAAAGAAGCCCACGTTGGGGTTGGTTGAATTAATGAGAAAACCTTTTAGCCACAATCCCCACAGGTCTTTCTGATTTAATTGTTGATGCACTTCTGTGGCTTTTGTTTTCAGCAAGTTTTGCAAGCCCAGGAAAACAAGCACCAGTCCGCCACCGATATACATGGCTTTAAGCAGCGTGGAATCCTTATCGATAAACCGAGACAAACTATAAATAAGTAATACCCATAAAATGTCGCTAATAAAGGTGCCGAAAGCAATATACGCAGCACCTTTGGTGTGTCCTTTTAAACCAAGGTCCACCACCGCAAAAAAAATGGGTCCGATAAAGGTAGCCAACACCAGGCCTGTAAGCAGACCCTGCCATACTGCTTCTAACATGATGGCTTATACTTTAGGCGTATAGATGTCATCCAAAAAATCGAGCACCATAT
The DNA here is from genome assembly GCA_044225825.1 of Chitinophagales bacterium. Lineage (GTDB taxonomy): Bacteria > Bacteroidota > Bacteroidia > Chitinophagales > LD1 > Bog-950. The sequence goes on along the minus strand of JBGAIB010000004.1, from coordinate 271,555 downwards.
TTTCAAGGTCTGCGGTGCCGCTCAGCGCTCCCATCATTCCGTACATGGCCGCTTTATTTTCGTTTTCCAGGCCGGCTGAATCACTTTTCTGTAACTTAGAAATGGTGCCTTCGGGCAAGATACTGCTGAGGCCTTTTACCAGTGAGGTTTGCAACTTGTTGCCAATATGTGCCAGCCGCTTATCGCGAACTGTATTTACCGCCTGTTGCAGATCGGCTATAAATTCATCCACTACCGTACGATGAATGTAGTTGACGGTAAAATGCAAACTGGCTGGCAGTTGTTGCCGTTCGAAATGCCAGCCTTTTTTATTCAACTCATCTGCCAGCATAAACACATCCAGTTTAGCCGATTTAAAAGCAAGGATGCACATATCCGGCTGCCCCATCAGTTCCAATTCGCCGATAGCAAGTATGGCCTGTTTGATTTTTCCGGTTGTTTCCATAGTAGCTTTGGCCATTTCGAGATAACCACTGCAGCCAATACCACGAAGGGCGGCCCAGGCACCGGCAATACTGCCTCCTGAACGGGTACCGGTAATGGTAGGCGAGCCATAAACCCCTCCATTCCATTTGGTATATAATGAAAATTGAAAACGGCGCAGTGCATGATTGCGATAGAGCACCACTGATGCACCTTTTGGGGCATAGCCATATTTATGTAAATCGGCCGACATAGAAGTTACACCAGGTACTGAAAAATCAAAAGGAGGAATCGGATAACCTAGTTCCTTGATAAAAGGCAGGAAGAATCCTCCCACGCAGGCATCTACATGGCAAAGCAGATTTTTACGTTGGGCAAGGGCTGCAATGGCTTCGATAGGATCCATTACTCCATAGGGATAAGAAGGTGCGGAGCCAACCAGCATAATGGTATTAGAGGCAATAGCGTTTCCCACGGCAGCCATATCAGCGCGGTAATCAGCCCCGGTTTTTACCATGGTATAATCCACATCCAGAAAATGGAATGCCTTTACAAAAGCAGGGTGCGCCGATTCAGGTAACACCACATGTGCACGTGTAATATGCGGTTTGTTTTTGCGTGCCCAATCGCGCGCTGTTTTAACGGCAAGAAGAATGCTTTCGGTACCACCGGTGGTTACGTTGCCACAAACCTGTTCATCGCCGTTCAAAAGCCCGGCACTCATACTTACAATTTCATTCTCAATTTCTACAAGACTGGGTGTTGCTGTAGGGTTCAAAGCACTATCGGCATAATACTGATCGTAAATAGCCTTGATGGTTTTCTCGCGCTCTTCGCCGGGGTGATAGATGAGGCAAAAGGCACGACCGCGCCGCCATTCGATGTCTTTTTCCCTTTTTTGCCGGATGGATTCTAACAGTTCAGCAGCCGGTGCAGGCAGTTGTGGTAATTGGAATGGTTGTTTTCCCATGGTTTTCACGCGCTCATTAGCGAGCCCCCAAATCTAATATTTGCGGGCGGCCTTTGGCAATACTTCATCCAGAAAAACCACCTCGTTAAATTCAGTTTTCAAAAACGGTAAATCGAGTACTGGTAAACGTTGATGCGTGGCTGCATACACATTCAACCGTTGGGTAAAACGCGTAGGGAAGTAATTCATTTCAATAATGGTATGAGCCGCTTTTTTCTGCGGGTCAGCTATGGACTTTAATCGCTCCCGTACTGCTGTAGTTTTACAACAGTTAATCGCTTCTTCCACCCTATCGTGTAAATACTGCGAAGGCTCATAATCGCTAACGTTGTCTACCGGTGGTGCCGGCATAGCTCCGTTACGCCACATAGAAGCATTATTGCCATAAGGAAAAGGATCTACGGCTTCGCCGTTCAACCATACGTTCAGGTGTACATGCGGTACACCAAATGGGAAAGTTACTGCAGCATCAATACCGCTATATCCGGAGATTGCTATGGGTTGAGCTCGGTTAACCAGGTCGCCTTCCTTTACAAAACTGTGCGCCAAATGGCCATAGCTGGTTATTAAACCTTTTCCGTGTTCGATGAACACCTTTAACCCGCCGCGATTAAACTGCGATACGACTGCTACCACCTGACCCGGTGCCGAAGTGCAAACGGTGCTGCCTACCGGTATGGCAAAGTCAGTGCCGTTATGGCTATCATACGTCAGATTCTTACCCCGGAAATCGAGCGCCTGTGTTTTCTTCACACTCCATCCTAATTCTATCGGGGTTTGGGTGTGGTTAAACAGGTTAGAGATAAGCACCTTGTTTTTAAGAAATGGCTTACCACGCCAAAGTTTGGGGCCCACGCGCGGGTATAACTGCGCCAAGCTGCTTAAGCCAAAATGTGAACGGGGTATATCTTCTTCGCCTAAAACGGCTGTTAAGGCTTCCTTAAAACGCACCGGGAAAGGTGCAAGGCCCATAGTATCCCCTAAAAATCGAAGTTTTGTTTTTTGCATGGTAACGGCTGAGTTATTAAAACAGACGAGCACCGGACATGAATATTGTAACCTTTATAAAATAAAAAAGCCGCAAGTATAGCTTGCGGCTTTGCAGTAGGTTGGCGGGCATTATTTTTTATCGCCGGGGTTCTTCGCGATATTCTCGCGCATCGAAGTATCGGCTTGTATATTTTGCATTTTGTAGTAGTCCATTACACCTAAGTGGCCACTCTTAAATGCATCGGCCATAGCAATAGGAATTTGCGCTTCGGCTTCAATTACGCGGGCACGGGCCTCCTGTGCCTTTGCCTTCATTTCCTGTTCCAGGGCTATCGCCATGGCACGGCGTTCTTCGGCTTTTGCCTGCGCAATGTTTTTATCTGCATTGGCCTGGTCCATTTGCAAGGCTGCGCCAATGTTTTTACCGATATCGATATCGGCGATATCAATGGAAAGAATTTCGAAGGCAGTTCCGGCATCCAGACCTTTCGCTAATACTACCTTGGAAATAGAATCGGGGTTTTCCATTACATGCTTGTGGCTCTCACTGCTACCAATACAGGTAACAATACCTTCGCCGACACGAGCCAGCACGGTTTCTTCGCCGGCACCACCTACCAACTGCTTAATGTTAGCACGCACCGTTACACGGGCTTTGGTGATAAGCTGAATACCATCCTTGGCAACGGCTGTAACCGGCGGACTTTCTATTACGCGCGGCTGTACACTCATTTGCACCGCCTCAAATACGTTACGGCCAGCAAGGTCGATTGCAGTGGCAGCACGGAAATCAAGTTCAATATTGGCTTTGTCAGCACTGATAAGAGCACGAACAACACGGTCTACATTACCCCCTGCCAAAAAGTGGGCTTCCAGCATATCGCGTTCAACCGGTAAGCCAGCCTTACGACCCATTACCATGGCATTTACAATAGTGGTAGGCGGCACCCGGCGGAAGCGCATAAAGAGCAACTGTACCAGGCTGATATCTACGTTAGCAAACTTTGCCGACAGCCACAATGGAATGGGCAGCAGCCAAAACAAAATGAGGAGGACAAAAACAATAATGCCCGCCAAAACAAAAATGGGTAGCGGTGTATCCATACGTCAGGATTTAAGGGGTTGAACAAAAATTTTATTGCCGGTTACTTTACTTACTTCAACGGGCGAATTACGTGCAATATAATCACCGGTAGAATATACCTCTACTTTTTTGCCCGCAATGTTCGCTTTACCATTCGGGCGTAGTTCGGTGAGTGTTGTACCGGTATCGCCGGGGTTAACAAACGAAACATCTTCGTCATTTACCTTACCGCTAATCTCACCTTTCATGGCAAGCTTATTGGACTGAATGACCTTAAAGCCCAGGCCTATGGAAATGCCGATGGCCACCAGGCAGGTAACCAGGGTAATATGTCCAACTGTGGTGCCATAATAGGCATACATCATCAGCACACCGATAAACACAGCTACACCGCCTGCAATGCCAAACAGGGTAGTGCCGGGGATGAAGAATATCTCCAGAAAAATAAGCAGGAACCCTACCAGCAAAATGGCAATAATAAATCCAAGGGTCATAGGGCTAATATAGATAAGTTAATGAGAGAAGGCGCGAAAAGATATTAATCGTCCTCTCCTATTTCACCTTCACCCTTGCGGATGAAGCGGAAGGTAGATTTGTTGTTATTACTCTCGGAGTACAGCACAAGGTTTACCGAATCAATAGCTTGTATCTGGTAAACCGTTTCAGCACGCTCTTTAAAGGTTTGCGACTTTAGGGTAAGGTTCTTGCCTGAAAGCTTAAAGGTGCCTTTGTCCTTAGCGCCGGCGGCAATGATCAGGTAACCGCCTTCGTCGTTGAATTCCCACAGCCAGGCTCCAACAGTGCTTCCGTCAATAGTAGTACCGTTAACTTCCGCCTTATCCACCTGCCAGATTCCGTTCAGCTTTTCGGCAGTTTCATTCTTACATTGAGCCAATAGCAAAAGGGCTATTACGGCTGGTATCAGGTATTTTACTCTCATACTTACTTTTTAGGAACCATTGCAAAAATTACAACCTGGCTTTTCTTGCCATCGGTACCCTGGGTTTCTTCACTTACTTTAAAAATGAATTTACCAGGATTTAACTCGACGATCTCAAAATTACGCTCTTTACCATCGGGGCCTGTATTGCTTATCTGCGTGTTATTCCAGTTAAGATTCCATTTACCTTCGGTGCTTTGTCCGGCTGAGGTGGCTGTAAAAGTACCATCGGCACGGTAGGTGATACTGTAACTCTCTTCCATGGACTTTACCCAGCTATTTACTGCCGTTTGCATTTCGGCGGGTAATTCTTCTTCGTATTTCAGGCTTTCGATACGCCAGGTACCTACCAGCAGGTTAGATTTGCTTTTGCAGCTTTGCAGGCCTACTGAGGCTGTTACCAACAGAAAACACAGTATTTTAACCGCCGATTTCATTTTCATGGTCTGTTTATTTGGCCGCTAAAATATATTCGCCCCCATCAATTACAAACCCGCATGAAAATTACCTTGCTGGTAACAGGCAAAACCACCAGTCCGGAAATCCGGTCTATTTTCGATGATTATGCTAAACGTATTAACCGTTATGCGCGTTTTGAAGAGGTATTGCTGGATAACAACAGTATCCGCATTACTGACCGCGAGAAGGTTAAGTTACTGGAAGGGCAGTTATTACTGAAGAAGATCACCCCCACGGATTTCCTGGTATTGCTGGATGAAAACGGCAAGGAGTTTTCCAGCGTACAGTTTGCCAACCGCCTGAACGAATGGTTTAACCAATCGCACAAGCATATCTGCTTTGTTATCGGCGGGGCTTATGGATTTTCGGAGGCAGTGTATGAAAGGGCTAATGCAAAGGTCAGCTTATCAAAAATGACCTTCTCGCACCAGATAATACGCACCATATTTGCCGAACAGTTATATCGTGCCTTTACCATCTTAAACAACGAACCTTACCACCATAGTTGATATATGAGTATTACCCTGTTATTAGTGATTATTACTGTTGGCATGTCGCTTTACGCCTTTTCGGACCGGAAAGTTTTTGAGCAGTTGAAATTTAATGCTGTCGACATCTGGCATGGGAAGGAATACCACCGGATGATCTCCAACGTATTTCTGCATGGCGATATTCCGCACCTGTTGTTTAATATGATTGCGCTGTATTCGTTCGGCACTATTATCGAACACCAGTTTGCCATAACCTATGGGCGTTGGGGCAGCACCGTATATATATTGTTTTATTTTATGGCTGCCGCGTTTGCTAATTCCTATAACCTGTTTAAACATCGTGATGACTCGTTTTACAGCAGCGTTGGTGCATCGGGAGCAGTTAGTGCCATCTTGTTTGCCTATGTATTGTTTTATCCCAACAGCCGCGATATTCAGATATACTTTATACCGGTGCCGCTGCCGGCCTGGATTTTAGGTGCCCTATACCTGGTACTCTCTACCGTATTTGCCAACCGGGGCGGCTCGCGTATTGATCATATGGCCCACTTTATGGGAGCTATTTTCGGCTTTGTGTTTCCTATGATAGGGCACGCTTATATTGTTGAACACTTTGTAAAAAGCATATTACCATGATTGTAGATCTACGCAGCGATACACTTACCAAACCATCGAAAGCCATGCTGGAGGCAATGCTGACGGCTGAATTGGGCGATGATGTATTTGGCGAAGATCCCACGGTAAAAAAGCTGGAAGAAAAAGCAGCGGCCTTGTTTGGCTTTGAAGCAGGACTGTTTTGTCCTTCGGGTACCATGACCAACCAAATTGCCGTTAAAGCACATACACAACCTTTAGACGAGGTAATCTGCGACCGCATTTGCCATATCTATAATTACGAAACCGGTGGGTGGGCCTTCCATTCAGGAGTTTCCGTGCGGCTAACGGATGGAGATCGAGGCCGGATGACTGTGCCTCAGATTGAAGAACTTATATTGCCTGATTTTGACTGGTATCCGAATACCCGGATGGTAGCTATAGAAAACACCGTAAACAAAGGCGGGGGTAGCGTTTATACAATCGAGGAGATGAAGGCCATCAGCGATTTTTGCCGAAGCAAAAACCTGATCATTCACCTCGATGGCGCACGTATCTATAATGCACTTGCCCATCTGGGTAAAACACCTGCTGATTTACATGGCTTGTTCGATAGCATATCGGTATGTATCAGTAAAGGCCTGGGCGCACCTGCGGGTAGTGTATTACTGGGCAGCAAGGCGTTTATTAAAAAGAGCCGCAAGATCCGGAAAGTAATGGGCGGTGGTATGCGCCAGAGCGGCATTTTGGCCGCGGCCTGCATTTATGCGCTTGATAATAACGTTGCAAGACTGCAGCAAGACCATGCCAAAGCCCAGCAATTGGCCACCGCTTTAACCAATTGCAATTGGGTTAAAAAGGTGTTGCCTGCCGATACCAATATTGTAATTTTTGAAGTAGAAGACTCAGCAGCTACCGCAGCTAAACTTGCAGCTAAAGGCATAAAAACTTCACCCTTCTCCCCCACCCTGGTACGCATGGTTACCCATCTAGATATTACCGACGAGATGCAGGCTTATACCTTGCAGGTTCTTGCTTCCATCTAACTAACCAGTCAAAAAAAAAATCGGGCAGAATAACATTCTGCCCAATTGTATATCTGTAACTATCAGGATGCTTACTTCGCTTTTTCGTAACCGGCAGGTACTTCAAATTCAGTGTCGCTTATCTCGGTTTGTTTGGCCGAAAGCAAATCGTATGCACTTAGCACTTTACCGCTCAAATCTTTGGTTTCAGATTTTAAAGGAAAGCCTTTTAACTGCTCCTGGCTAAGACCCAGCATTTCGTAGCTGCTGCGGAAGTAAGGTGCAAATTGAAAGTAGCTGGCTTTAAAATCTTTGGTAACCCACATTTCCGTAACTGTATTACTGGTAGTTACAATCACCTTCTCGCAGTTAAAGCCGCCCAGGTTTTGAGTTTCGCCGGTGCGTGTAACTTTTACGTTAGTGGCATCCATACCCGCAGGTGTATGAATTTTTGATACCGGAACCGTGAAGTAGGTTTTCTTGCCATCGGCACCTGCAGCTTCGTTATACGATAGCATGCTGGCCGATTTTTTATCGGGTATAAAGCTGGAAACCGTGTTAACGGTGCCATCGCTGAAAACCATCTTCATTTTTACCGCGTTATCGGTAACATACCAGGTTATTGTAATGGAAGCGCTGGTACCTACCGAGGTGGTGTACTTTTGTTCAACAATTAACCCCTTACCGGCAAATGCAAACTGCGCCAGCAATAACAGGGTCGAAAATATGGTTAATCCTTTTTTCATATCGCTTTTATAATGTTCTGTATTTTGTAAATGGCTGTAATCAATTAAGGTCCTACAATACCTTTAATTTGGGCTGAGTTATAGGTACCGTCGTTAATACCTGTAAGCGGATGGTTGTTGCGCTTTATAGCTTTACCCGGATACTGGCTGGTTGGACCATAGAATGGCAGGAAACCACCCGGTATTGGAATAGGAATACAAACCTGACCAATGATCGGAATTTGCACACAAACCTCAATATCTACATCAATATAACCCGGTGTGCCTTGTTGACCGAAAGCGCCACCGTTACCACCATAAGCCGAAGGAGTAATATTAATGCTAGCCACGCTGATAGGAATGGTAATAGGGTAATTAGCAACAGGACCTAAACCCGGAACGGAAGACACGCAGCAGGTAGCATTGCCACCGCTCTGGAAGACGCCCAGCGTTATACCACCGCTGTTGGTTACACCGCCCTGACCTGATTCGGAACCACCACCGCCACACATACCAAAGCCGATTACGATTTGGCCTATAATAGGAATGCTGGGCGTACCGATACCGAAACCAACGGAACCGCCGCCACTACCACCGCCATATACCGCGCCACTATTGTTTAAAATGGTTTTGCAGGTTAAGTCCATGGCATTGCCACCGGCTTTACCCTGTTCGCCACCGGCTACCAACAGGTTGCCGTTAAAGGTAAAGGAGCCGCCATCACCACCACGGCCTAATACGTCGCCATAGTTGTTAATACAAAGCAGGGAGTTAGCATCCAGATTACCGGTTGTAAAGGCCGGACCTGCCGTTGTAGTAGCACGCACCTCTACCGCATTATTGATGTTAAGGACGATAAACTGAGGTGTACCTGTTGGCAGGTTGTTTATAGCCTGCAGATTATAATCCATCTGATCGGTAGGGATCGTAATAACTTGTGGAGGACGGATGTAAATGTTGTAAGTAATAAAGTGAATCTTATCGCCGCAAAGAGCCTGAATTACTACCGGGTAATTGCCACCTACCGGAGCACACCAATCGGCTTTTACCACAAGTTCAACACTACCAGCGGTATCGATAGTTGGGTTGCCGTTAAAATATGCAGTTACCCCTTGTGGCAAGCTGGTTAAAAAGATAACTGAAATAGGTTGGTTACCGTGTGTATGCGCTACGGTAATAATGGAACTTACCGAGTCGGACAGAATGCGGTCCAGTGTATCGGTAGGGTCGTTTATGCTTAAGTTAAATTCGCACTCGTAGCAATTCTTCTCGTAGGTTTTTAGCCAACACTCACCGTTCCAGTATTCTATCAGGCTATCGGTAGTATTAAAGATGGTAAGACCTTTCAGCGGGTTGTTAATGGCATCACGCTGTTGTGTGGTTAAGCGCGAAAGACCTAAACCGCGGTTATTACTTTCCAGTTGTAACACGGCGCTGCTATCGGGGATAAGTATATTAATACCTACCTGCGCATCGCTGAATAACACGGCTAAAGCAAAAAATGGTAAGAGGAGTAATTTCTTCATCGGAATATATTGCTGTGCTCAAAAATAGTACTTATTACGCACTGTAAAAGTACCATAGGCAAATATGGATAAGAAAGTTTAACCGCCGGTTAAAATGGACCATGCAGGTTAGCGGTAATTACGCTAAAGGGGTTGCCGGCCACCAGGTGTTGCCGAATGGGTCTTTAAAACCGGCTGCGATACTTGCATATGGAGTAGGCACGGGTTCCATAATGCTTAAACCGCCTAATTGAAGGGCCTTTTCCAAGGCAGCTTTTGCATCTTCAACATACAGAAACAAACCTGTGGTGCATGCCGGAAAATCTTTGGTGGCATCGGCCAGCATGATCGAACAGCCATTGATGGTAACATGCGCATGCCTTATATTGCCTTCAGGGGTATGTATACGGTTTTGTACTTCGGCATTAAAAACAGCAACCACAAATGCAATAAACTTTTCAGCGCCTTCTAGAAGTAAATAAGGCATGACAGCCTGTTCACCGGCAGGAATATTCATAGCGTATGATTTATTTCTCATGAAAATAACAATAATGCTGAAACCGGTATTTTAACCCTGCCATTCTGCTGATTTTCTGTGCATTAAAAATGTTTGCAGGAACGGGAATAGGTCCTTATTTTTAAGCTTAACTTGCCTGAACCCCAGGTTAATTTTCGAAACCATCCATAAAACCTATGAAAAACATCTACTTCTTTCTGCTTGTAGCAGGCTGCTTTGTCAGCAATGCCGTGTTTGGCCAGTATGCCAGTTATAACATGTATGTTGTACCCGGACAATGCGATACAATATGGCCGGCACCTCCGGACGGTCCCGGGGTAGATAGTTTCTTTGTAATAAATCCTCCGCAAACCGGTGCGGTTATCCCTGCGGGCAGTACCGGTGTTTATTGTGCCGATTCTGCTTTTAACAGCAGCGATCAAATGCTGGTGTACGGCTGCTATGGTGATAGCAGTATAGTGGTGTGCGATACATTCCTGATTTATCTGTTCCCACAAAATTCTTGCTCGCTACAAGTGTTTTTACTGGAGGATAGCGGTATCTGTATCGGTGGGTATAGCAGCTACTCGGCAATCGTTAACAATAGCAGCGGTAGCATGATTAGTTATCTGTGGAACAATGGCGAAACAGCCAATAACGCCTGTTTGAGTGCGCCCGGGCAAAATCTGTGTGTAACCGTAACTGATAACCTTGGTTGCGTGGGTGTTGCCTGTTCCAACTCCGGTAATTGCCATTTGCAGGTGCTTGTTTCGCAGAACACCACCTGTACCGGTCCGCTCCCGGGCATAACTGCCGATGTTTCCGGGGGCACACCTCCTTATAATTATAGCTGGAGTTTCGGAGCGTATACTCAAACGGTTTGTAATATGAGCAGCGGCTCGTATTGCGTAACTGTGACTGATGCCGATAACTGCGTTGCAACACAATGCTATAGCATACCGGGGATCGGTAATTGTGTATTCTATTCGCTGGGCCAACCGGCATTAACCGGACAGCCCACCTATTTTAACGCAGAATACGACAATAGTATTTACACGGCGGCCTCTATCAATTGGGATTTTGGAGACAGTTCAGTTGCCAGCGGAAGCCAGGTTACCCATTTGTATGCGGCTTGTGGCCTTTATCGGGCAACTGTGCAGATAGTTTACACCACAGGCGATACCTGCACTTTCAGCGATTATGTATATGCCTGCGATTCTGCGGGTAACATTCCTTCCTGTCAATCATCTTTCGCCTCGTACATAACAACGGGTAACAGCCTGCAGTTCGTCGACTACTCAGTATACAATCCCGTTAGCTGGATATGGGATTTTGGTGATGGCGATAGTTCAACTATTCAAAACCCATTACATACTTACGATACACAGGGAAGTTGGCAGGTATGCTTAACCACCACCGATGCCAATGGTTGCAGCAGCACCAGTTGTAATACGGTAAGTAACATCAGCTCGCAGGATCTAAGCGCTTATTTGTTTCATCAAAGTACAGTTACACCCGGTTTTCCTGTATGGACTTACCTGGATTACTACAATGCAGGAACCACTTTAATGAATGGTACAGTTACTTACCGTTATCCTGTGGGAACTACCGTAACCGCTACCAGTCAGGCACCGGTTCTGCATGATGTAACTAACCGTTTATTAACCTTTACGTTCAACAACCTATTGCCATTAAGCTCTAATTATATTTACGTGGAGCTACTTGCCGCTAACGGCCTTCCTTTGGGCAGTATTGCAGAGGATACTTTATGGGTTGCGCCACTGGCAGGGGATATAAATCCTTCCGATAACATATCGTTTATCAACGATTCAGTAGTAGGTTCCTGGGATCCTAATGATAAAGCCGTAGCACCTAAAGGTATTGGCCAAACCGGGGAAGTTCCCGCAAATACTACAGAAGTGAGCTACCGGATCCGATTTCAGAATACCGGCTCGGCACCTGCACACAATGTACTTGTTGCAGATAAAATTAGCCCGAATATTGAATTAAGCTCCGTAAGGGTGGTAAATGCTACACATGACCATACCTGGCAACTTACGGGTGATACGTTAAAGGTGTGGTTCGCCAATATTAACCTTCCGGATAGCGGTGCAGATTATTCGGCCAGCCAGGGTGCAATTTTAGTGCAGACCAGGTTAAAGCCCGGTTTACTACCCGGAACACAGCTTTTCAATACGGCAGCTATTTACTTTGACTTCAATGCGCCTGTAATTACCAATACGGTAATTACCACGCTCAAAAATGAGTTGACGGGATTACAGTCAGGGGAGACTTTCGCTTTCAGCCTACAACCCAACCCGGTGAATGAGGTTGTTTATTTAACCGGGGAATTTGACAGAGGAGCAACCTATGATCTATTCAATCGTTTAGGACAGTTGGTTCGCTCCGGTAATCTATATGGTAACGCAGCCAGCCTTTCGGTAGCAGGGTTGCCGTCAGGTGTTTATCTGGTAAAGGTCAGAAGCGGGAATCAAAGTGCAGTTAAACGCTTGATTATAGCCCATTAACTATCATACCGGTAAAAACACCCTTGCCTTTTCCAGCAACCAGTTTTTATCCGCAATAGCCTTGCTGGCTTCAATTTCTGCAACAATTTTTGCGGCATCGCTGCTGCGTGGCCGCAGGTTCATCAGCTTTTTAGCAAGGCGTAAAAAGTTCAGGTAATTGCGGCGGTGTTGTTCGCTTACATTCTTCCGACGTTGCACAAACATCCGAAAGCTTTGATAGGCATTCATAAATGCTTCTTTTTCGTCGGTTTCGTAATAGCATTTCAACATCATGCTGCGGGCATCCAAACCATAAAAAAGATCACTTAATTGCACCTTCTGCAAGTTGCGCAACACCAGGTTATACTGGCGTTTATGAAAGTAATAGTTAGCCAGATTATAGTTATAAGCATTCTCCCGAACCCGCTTGTTTAACTTGTACCGGTAGTCGTTAATAAAATCCAGCGTCCATTCGTACCGGCCGGTTCGCAGGGCAGTGGTAACAATGTTCTTAAAGTTCCTTTCGTTTAACTCGCCGTTTACCAGCAAAATTTGTTTCTCAAGGCCTTGTTCGTATAACTCAAACAACTCATCAAAAAAGCTTTCTTCACCGGCATTAACCCTTGCAATACAAAAGTTACGGGCATAGGTAAACAGCTCTGCCAGGGTATTCAAATCCATATCGTAACCTTGTTCGGCAATTACTTTTTTAAGTTGTGTATAAGCCTTGGGATGGCGGGTAGTTAACAGCCGGTAAACGAACAGATAGGCCTGCACAAAAGCATTTTCGGCAAAGCAATTTTCGGCAGCCAAACTCAATATGGCTTCAGCATTATAGGCCGAATGTTCCAGCCCCAGCACATTGTTATCGTTGGCAATGGTGCACAGGTCGCGCAATTTTTCAATAATGTAATAGATATCAAGGCCCGAGGGTTCCTCTGTTCGGTGTTCACTCAGGTATTTGCGGTACTCCTTTAAACTGCCGGTATGCGACTCTTCCACCAATTGGGCTTCGAAGTGTTTCTCGAGATACCATTGAGGGCTACGGTTAAGCATTGCCTCCCTGGTTGGTTTTTGCAATTTGTTAGCTATAGCGGCATGGTTAAGCACAGCATTCCTACCATTAAGGGCTTCGCTTATAATTCTGACATAACCGGGTTTTTGCTGTTGTATGTGTTCCAGGTAAAGAAATTGACTAATGCTGTCAAGCAGGTCCGACACCAGATACCTGAACTTTTTCTCATCATAGCTCTGCTTTCCGAAAATTGCCTTCCATAATTTTTGTTTATCGATTGCTTCATCCTGGTTAACTTGTGTCAACTGCGCGTGCAAGGCGGATAATGCTTTATTACCGGTAAAATAGGACGATTGCAAATACCGCAGCAAATGGCGCTTTTCCGTTTCGGAGAGCACCAGGTAAATTTCCGCCAGGCGCGGACTTATATCGTGGAGAACACTCATATTAATTTTAAAATTATCCGAAAGATAGCAAAAAATGTATTAATTTCTAACACAAAGGTGTTACATATTTGTATCGTGATAAAAAGAGTAGGTATGGAGTGGAACAGGAAAAGCATATTAGGAGCAGCCTTAAGTATGGCGTTCTTGCTTTGTGCGGTAGGCACAAAAGCAGCCTCGTTCACGGCTCAGAACGATTTATATGGTGTATTAACAGGAGCCTGCTTAAATTACCTGGATGTTGCTGCCAATGATGGCATAGATAGCCTGGGCGCACCGGTTTTGCAAATTGTTACGCAACCCGTTAACGGACAGGTTACTATTAACGGACGATACATTTCCTACTGTCCCAACCCGGTATTTACCGGCACCGATAATTTCCGCTATGCAATAACAGCGGGAGGAGAAACAGATACAGCCTCGGTTTTTGTCAACATTTTACCTTCCAACAGTTTCATCTATCCCGGCGATGCCGACCAAAACGGCGTAGTACAACACTACGACTTACTAAACATTGGCCTGGCGGCCGGTTTAACCGGCCCTGCCCGGCTCGACTCTTCTGCTATGACCGCCTTGGCCTGGCAACCCTCCGCTTATCTGAATAGCGATCCCGGTGCTGCTGATTGCAACGGGGATGGCATTGTAGATGACCAGGATTTGGGCGTTGTAGCTGCCCATTACGACGATAGCGTTGGTCTGTTTCCGGTTAAGGCGGTAGATACCAGCACTTGCTCGGCTTATGCCGTTCCGGTATATCTGGTATCGTTGAACGGCGATTCGGTGCAGGATGGAGATACACTGGTAATGGACTTGTATCTGGGCAATACGGGGGCTTTAAGCGACGCCTATGGTTTGGCATTGACCCTACAATTGGATAATGGTTTTTTTAATACAGATGGTGCCGACATCTTAATGGATAATTCCTGGATATTGCAAAATACAGCCGGCTTGCGCTTGCACACAAAAAAGCAAAACAGCGGCCTGGTTGAAATTGCTTTATCCAGAAACGACCATAGCCATACCGAAGGTGGCGGTCCTGCTTTGCGGGCCCGTTTACCTATTGATGACAATATTGATGGAATTATTCATGCACCGGGCTGGCATAACCTGGCAGTTTCTATTACCGGTGTTAAGGTAGTGAATGAATATGGAGTGGTGAGAAACGTATGCATTGAGCAGCCTCAATTGGCCGTATACAAAAATGCAACCGGCATTACCGAAACGCCTTTGAAGCACATGCAGGTTTACCCTAACCCCGCTACCGATCAACTTACTATAACAGGAGATGGCTTACGCGAAATAGTTATTACTGATCTTACCGGCCGTTCCTTATTGCATTTTGAAACCGGACCGGTAAATAGTTACCATCTGTCGCTGGCTAATGCCGGTTTGCCGGCAGGCACTTACTTGTTGTATCTGGCCGGAGCAGACACTAAGGAAATTCACAAATTAATTCTTCAACCCTAAATCCAATAAGCCCAGGAAAGTCAATAAAAAAAAGAGCCGGCACAAGCTCAAGGAGCAGCACCGGCAGTTAAAATTGCGAAATCGAATTTAAAGAACCATTTGTAAATCCCATAAATTAAAAACATGAAACCGATTAAAACCTTACTGGTAGCCATAGCCACCTGTATAGCGTTAGCAGGCTTTAGTCAGCCCATTACCTATACCGTTTCGGTTACCCCCGGGCAGTGCGATACCACATTGTTCGCTGCCAATGGAAGTACGCTCGATACATTTTCTATCATCACCCCACCACAGCAGGGCATCCCTTCGGGTGTGCCGGGCGGCTTTGTTTTTTGTGCCGATTCAAGCTTCAGCGGAACCGATCAGATGACCGCTTATGTGTGTCTGGCAGCCAATGGCTTTTTGAGCTGCGATACCGTATTGGTGCTGTTTACCAGTAACCCAACTTGCACACTGAGTGTAGCATTATTGCAGGATAGCGGCATATGCATCGGCGGTAATCGCCATTACGAGGTGGTTACCAACAATGGCGTTGGCCCATTTACTTATGTATGGAACGACGGCAGTACGCAGAGCGGCGCATGTGAATTTGCACCCGGCCAAAGTTTGTGCGTAACAGTAACCGATGCAACCGGTTGTATTGGCAGCACATGTAATAATGGCGGAGGCTGCCAACTGAACGTAAACATCTCCCCTAATTCGCCATGTGCCGGACCGCTTCCGGGGCTGATTGGCACTGTAACCGGTGGCACACCCCCTTACACCTATTACTGGAGTAACGGTATTGCCGGTGATGTGAACTGTAATTTAACAGGAGGCACTTATTGCTTGAGTGTAGTGGATGCCAATGGTTGCAGCGGCTACCAATGCTATACCATTCAGGGCGCGGGCAATTGTTCTTTTTATGCCTGGGCTAATCAACCAACTGGCGGACAGAGCTACACCTTTGTTGCTAATTACGATTCTTCCTTTACACCACTTTCAGTAAACTGGGATTTTGGTGACGGCTCCACCGGTAATAGTAATACTCTTACACACGTTTACCCTACCTGTGGTTTTTACCTCGTTACCATGAATATCTTTTATACCAATGGCGACAGCTGCTCGTATAGCGATTACGTATATGCCTGCGATTCACTAAACAATATCCCTGCCTGTCAGGCTGCTTTCTATGCCTATATCGATAGCAATAGCAATGGCTTTCAGTTTGTAGATTATTCATCCTACAACCCGGTAAGTTGGTATTGGGATTTTGGCGATGGCACTACTTCCACCCTTCAAAATCCTTCTCACGCTTACAACAGTCAGGGTAGCTGGAATGTTTGTTTAAGCACAACAGATGCTAACGGCTGCAGCAGCAGCACCTGCCAGCAGGTAAGCAATATTCCTGTGCAGGATCTGAGCGCTTATCTGTTCCACCAAACTACTGTAACCCCTGGTTTTCCGGTATGGGTTTATTTAGATTACTATAACAACGGTACCATCCTGATGAACGGCACCGTTACTTACCGCTACCCTGCAGGAACTACCTTAACGGCTACCAGCATAACGCCTGCTTCGCACGATGTGGCTAACCGTTTATTGACGTTTAACTTCAGCAATCTGATGCCTTACAGCGCCGATTATATTTATGTGGAGTTACTGGCTGATAACAGCTTGCCATTGGGCAGCATTGCTGAAGATACACTTTGGGTAGCTCCGCTTGCCGGTGATGTTAACCCTGCCGACAATCTGTCGGTTGTGAACGACTCTGTAGTTGGTTCATGGGATCCGAACGATAAAGCAGTTTCACCTAAGGGTATGGGCGAAAACGGAGAGGTACCAGCCAACACTACTGATGTTAGCTATCGTATCCGCTTCCAGAATACCGGTTCGGCACCTGCTCAAACCGTTCGAATTACCGATGAAATCAGCAACAACATCGACTTAACTACCGTGAAAGTGGTAAATGCCACGCATGAGTATACTGCCGAAATTGTTGGCAATGAATTGCAGGTTACTTTTGCCAATATTAATCTGCCGGATAGCGGCGCTAACTATGCTGCAAGTCAGGGTGCAATACTGGTACATGCCAAATTAAAAGCAGGCCTTACACCTGGTACGCAGATATTCAATACCGCCTCTATCTATTTCGACTTTAATGCACCTGTAATCACCAACACCGTAGTTACCACGCTTAAGAACGACGGAACCGGTATTCAGCAGTTAACAGGTCTGGAGTTTGCCATGTTACCGAACCCTGCCAAAACCGAGGTATTTGTCAAAGGTGATTTCGACAAAGGATCGGTTTATGAAATCAATAATCAGCTTGGTCAGGTAATTCTAACCGGAAGCCTGCAAAGTTCTACAACCGGTATTTCGGTGGCTGAATTGCCTGCCGGTGTTTACCTGGTTAAAGTAAAAAGCGGCAACCAAACCGGCATCAAACGCCTGCTGATTGCGCGCTAATAAAGTTTTCTATGTGCCTTTTTTAATGAGTGGCTGCCTTTTGGCAGCCACTTTTTTTATCCCATAGTGGAATACCTTTTGCAGCCTTCCGTTAAACACAAACTTTGTAATTATACCCCGTGATTGAAATTCACCCCTTTGAAAACTTTGTTCCGCCCAATGCCACGCATTTAATTTTGGGCACCTTCCCTACGCATGGGCGCAACTGGCTGTTTAACGGCTATTATCCCGGGCGAAGCAATTTTTTCTGGCGGATGATGAGCGAAATTTATCACCATCCTTTCCAACATCGCAAAGGCGATGAAGCTGCTGCAGAACGGTTAGCCTTGCTGGCCAGCAAGGGTATTGCCCTTTCTGACACGATATATAAGGTTAGGCGCAAAGTAGCCACCAGTAGTAAGGATACCGACCTGGAAGTACTGGAGAAGATGGATATGCTGGGCATATTGCGCAGTCACAAAAAGCTAACCACCGTGTTGCTTGGCGGCCGTTCAGGACCGGTGAGTGCACACCACCTGTTTTTTGAGCATTTGACTGAAAATGGCATACCGTACACTATTTCAGGCAATAAACCGGTGCTTGTTGGTGAGTTTGTACTCGATAAGCGGAAAATAAACACCTATACCGTTTATTCGCCCTCGGGCATTAACATAGGCAGATATGCCCAAACTGTGCAGCAATACGCAGCACACTTGCCTAAATAACACACGTGCACTAACTTTATAACGGCATGAGCAAGGCCCTTGACAATTGGACACCTCCGGTGCTTGACCGCCCCGACTACTTTCATACGGTAAAGTATGTGTATAAGTATATTGAGTTCCACATTTCGGAGGATGAAGCCTATACCATTTTGAATGCCTTTATTGAAAAGTGGGATAGCTCGGCCGGGCAGCTGATTCGCGAGGAAGAATTGGTAGCGCATGTGGTAGACCGACTGAAAGACAACTTTGAAGTGCTGCTGCCAAAACCCAAAATAAAACGGGTTGTTGATTTAATACTTGGTTATCTGTACGAGACTGGGCATTTTTACCACCAGGAAACAGATGGACAAAAATAAACTTAAGGCCTGGCTTTACGCGTTCCGCCTACGCACACTCCCTTTAGCCTTCTCGTCAATCATCACCGGTAGTTCGGTGGCTTTTTTGCAAAATAAAAGTGGTTTCAACTGGCTTGTATTTGCCCTCTGCCTGCTCACCACATTGCTGCTGCAAATACTCTCGAATCTGGCAAACGATTATGGAGATAGCGAGAAAGGTACAGACAATGAGGACCGCATTGGTCCTAAACGAGCCGTACAGGCGGGTATGCTAAGCTTTGCCGAAATTAAGACAGGCATTATAGTTGCCATAATTGCCTCCCTCATAAGCGGCACTTTCCTTATTAAGCTGGCCCTGGGCAGTGCGCTTAATCCCTACAATATCGGGTTCTTTATCATGGGCCTAGCCGCCATAGCTGCCGCCATTAAGTATACGGTTGGGGCAGGTGCATATGGTTACATGGGGCTAGGCGATGTATTTGTGTTATTATTTTTTGGGTTTGTTGGAGTTGGCGGTAGTTATTACCTGCTGGCTAAAACAGTGGACTGGGCCGTACTGTTACCCGGCTTCACTATTGGCGCTTTTGCATCCGGTGTTCTTAACTTAAACAATATGCGCGACCGCCTAAGCGATGCCAAAGCCGGTAAAAACACCCTGGTGGTTAAACTGGGGGCCGAACGCGCCAAACAATATCACACTGCCTTAATAGTATTGGCATTTATTGCTGCTATTGTATTTGTAATACTTCGGTTTAAAAGCACCATGCAGTTTTCGTTTATACTAACCCTGCCTTTATTCCGCAAGCATTTGGTAAGCGTTCGCCGCATTCAAAACCCTGCTGAGTTCGATCCCTTTTTAAAGCAACTGGCTATCAGCACTTTTATCTTCTCGCTGCTGTTTGCTTTTGGCATGATGATCAGCGAATAAATCAGTACATAAAAAAAGCCGCCTTTTTAGGGGCGGCTGTCCTTTGTTAGTGCGAACCGTTTAACGGTTTTGTAACTCGTTTACTTTTTGTTCTAACTGCTCAATTTTCTGTTGCAGTTTGCTGATGGTTTCCAGCAGTTGTTGTTGGTTGTTATCCAGGGCTTTTACGCCGGTTAATAATAAACCGGTCATATCGTTCAGGTTAACAGCAACACCTGCAGGTTCGTTTGATCCGCGGTTTACTGAAGGAATAGTAGTACGAACTTCGGCTGGCAGCGATTGAGCGCTGAAGCCTAAGTGCAGTTTACCATCATCACCAGCCTTATAACGGTAGGTGATAGATTCCACCTTACGGATTTGCTCCATGTAAGCAGCAAAATCAGTATTTGTTAAGTGTGTAATGTCGCGCTTTTTGGTGATATCGCTGGTAGCATTAAATGCTAATGCAGTACAGTTTACGTTATTTATACCGCTACCATCCGAAAACAAGAAACTGCCTGGGTTAGTACCACCGATGTAGAAAAGTTTGCCTGCTGCAAAACCTAAATCGTTATCAAATGAAACCGAAACATAGCTTGGTGCAGTAGCAGTGCTTTGTACGCGAATTGCAGAGGCTGTGCTATCAGAACCTGAATTACCATCAACAAAGAAACCGCGGCCTACTACGTGCAAGGCAGTTGAAGGTGTAGCGGTGCCTATACCAACTTCACCGGTAGCTGCAATACGCAAACGTTCCAGAGCGTTGGTGTAGATGTAGAACGGTTGATTCTCGGCGCCATAAATTAAACCATCGCCGCTGGCTGAGTTCATACCAATGTACCAACCATCGGCGCCTGTGCTGCCGGTGGTAGTATTGGTCATGTTAATTCCCACATAAGCAGCTGAGTTTTTATGTAAATGCAGGAAGTCGGTTGGGGCAGCTGTTCCCACACCAATATTAGCACCGGCATCAAAAATTTGTGATACGCCAACTGTGGTAGCACTGGTCCATTTGGTAACGTAGTTAGTAGTACCACCGCTAAGCGTTGCTGAACCTGAAGGACCCGTAGGACCTGTAACACCAACGCCGGTTGCACCAGTAGCGCCTGTGGCACCGGTTGCACCAGTAGAGCCGTTAAGGCCTGTAGCTCCTGTTGCGCCGGTAGCACCAGTACTGCCTTGTAAGCCAGTTGCACCAGTAGCACCTGTTGGGCCGGTAACACCGGTTGCACCGGTAGAACCGTTTAAGCCTGTAGCGCCGGTTGCACCCGGAGCACCTGCATTACCTTGTAAACCTGTAGCACCTGTTGGGCCAGTTACACCCGGAGTACCTTGTAAACCAGTTGCACCGGTTGCACCTGTAGCACCACCACCGCTACCTTGAGGTCCGGTTGGACCTGTAGGGCCTGTAGCACCGGTAGCCCCACCGCCACTTCCTTGAGGACCGGTGGGGCCAGTAGGGCCGGTAACCCCGGCATTACCCTGGGTACCTTGTGGCCCTTGTGGACCGGTAGCACCAACTTGTCCGGCAGGGCCTTGAGGACCAGTAGGGCCGGTTACACCACCACCGCCGCCACCGTTAGCAGCAAACAAAGCGTAAGGCACACTCACCAGTTGCGAGTTACCCATGGTAGTATAGTTGCTACCGCCTGCAAAGTCGGCTTCAACCTTCATAAATTTAGAGCCACTGCCCCAGTTAACACCTGATAAGGTGCCCTGTACAGCAGTGCCGCCACCAACCTGCACCGAGAATAAACCAAACTGGTTGGTAGAAGTAGTTTGTGTTTCGATATACTCCGCAGTGCCTGTTGGCGAGCCATTCAGGATGCTGAAGCGTAAGGAAATAGTTGCGTTGGTAATTGGGTTACCGGCATTATTGCGGGCAACACCCTGGTAATTCATCAGTTGGGGGGACTGCGCGGTGGCAAAAAGCACCGTTAACAGCACAACTGCTAGGAGTTGAAGTTTTTTCATTCTGAAATCCTTTGTTTAGCGTGAGTAATAGTTTGATGCGCTAAAAATACAATGCGCAACTCCAATAACAAAGAGGAATGAATAATAATTATATCGGCTTTTCATAAAATCCGAAGGCAACCTTTTGGACGCCGCAAACGTCCACATATTTATTTTTTCTGTATTTGATTGCGAATATCGTTCATCAGTTCCATTTGCTTTTTCTGCACATCAAACAGATTACGCATGTTGGTTTGCAGATTGCGAATCTCCAATTCAGCTTTCAGATTTATAAGGTAGTCGTGCTGGGCGCGTAAACGATCTTTCTCTTCTTGCCGGTTTTGACTCATCATAATAACCGGCGCCTGTAATGCGGCAATACAGCTTAACACTAGGTTTAGCAAAATGAAAGGATAAGGATCAAAAGGATGGCTGATGAGCACCAGCGTATTGATTATGATCCAGGTTATCAATATGGTCCCAAAAGATATTATGAAGGTCCAGCTACCGCCAAACCGTGCCACCTTATCAGCCACTTTCTGGCCAACAGTGATGCTTGAAGTTTCTCCCTCCTTTAGTATCTGAGTCAGCAGTTCATCATCATCAATGTTTTCGGAAAAAAACTCGCTGATACGTTCAAAATCCTGCTCGTTGCGCGCAATAAAATCGTGAAACTTCTTGTGTTCCTCAGCTTCCATAGGTACATCTATAAATCAGTTTTCGAAAAATAGAGCGGCAGCAATACTTTAATTGAGTCCATAGCAAATATGCTGCCCTTCTCTCCCATTATTATAATTCGCACGGGCTTCTTATAACGGTTTTCATGTTCCAGTATCCGTTGCCGGCAAATTCCGCATGGCGCCACAGGGTGATCTACTACATGTGTATGGCTTTTAACGGTAATGGCAAGTTTGCGTACGGGCACATCCGGGAACAGGGACGCCGCAGCACTGAATACTGTTCCCTCTGCACAAATACCCGCAGGAAAGGAGGCATTCTCTTGGTTCGTACCTGTTAGTATTTCACCATTTTCAAGTAGAACAGCAGCGCCAACCTTAAAGCCCGAGTAAGGCGCATAGGCTTTTTTTAACGCAGCTTTGGCCGTATCCAGTAAAGCGGCCTCATCCGCTGGTAACTCCTTTTTACTTGTATAAGTTTCAAGGGCAAAACGCAGTTCAAGTTTTTTCATACCGGCGATTTACCACAAAGAAAAACAAAAAGGGATGTAGTTGAGCAATTTGTGCAAGAATGCGTTCGCAACCCTTCTAAAACAAGGGCACAGCCTGTTTAATACGGTCTATCGTGGATTCATCTAATATGCCAAACAGCAGCAGGCCAAGTAGTATCAGCCAACCAATTCCTTTCAGCAAAAAGAAGAGGAATAACACTATCCCGCCTTTCTTTATCCAGTTCATCATTCCCCGATTTTTAGTTTCAGGGTTTGCCTGCTCGTTTTGAGAATTGTTGGTAATCACGATGCAATAATACTATAGGTTTTAAAATCGCTGCTCATAGGCGCAGGTTTTCCTTCCTCCTTAGCTTTTTTTACATCCTCAAACCCTCGTTTGTGGCCTTCAATAAAAGCTGGTGATTGCGTCCACTGTTTAAATACTTCTTCGCTTTCCCAGTGGCTAACTATCAGGTAAGTATCGCCGTCCTTTATAGGCTTTAACACCATCATATCTACAAATCCGGGCATTGCATCTATGGCTTTTGCTCGGCTGCCGAATAAGTATTCGAAACGTTCGCAGTACTCGGGCGAACCGGTAATGTAATTTATGGCAACAAAATTCTTCCGGGTCATATATCCTGTTTAATTTCAGGCAAATGTATTATTTAGACTCATTCTAAATAAGCTTTTTAATAAAAAAAATACCATCTCTTGTAAAGCCCACACCCAGCACTAACTTCGCGCCGATTTTTAACTCTTAAAGCAGCAGAAATGGAATTCAGAAAAGAAAAGGATACCATGGGTATCGTTGAAGTGCCGGCAAATGTTTATTGGGGGGCACAAACACAACGCTCTATCGAAAACTTTAAAATAGCGCAGGACATCAACAAGATGCCGAAGGAGATTATCCGTGCATTTGCTTATCTGAAAAAAGCAGCTGCTATTACCAACCTCGAAGCAGGGGTACTGCCCGCCGATAAGTGTGAAATAATTGGCAAGGTGTGCGACGAAATTCTGGAAGGTAAACTGGACGATCAGTTTCCATTGGTGGTTTGGCAGACCGGTTCAGGTACCCAAAGCAATATGAACGTAAACGAAGTGGTGGCATACCGTGCACATGTATTGCTGGGGGGCAACCTGCTGGATGAGAAGAAACTGGTGCACCCGAACGACGATGTAAACAAGTCGCAAAGTTCAAACGACACCTTCCCGACAGCCATGCACATTGCCGCTTACAAAATATTAGTTGAGAAGACCATACCCGGTATTAAAGTGTTGCGCGATACCCTGGCTGCTAAAAGCAAGGAATACATGCACATTGTAAAGATAGGCCGAACGCACTTGATGGATGCAACACCGCTAACATTGGGACAGGAACTTTCAGGTTATGTTTCGCAATTAAACCACGGCATTAAGGCCATCGAAAACACCTTGTCGCACTTAAGCGAGCTGGCCCTTGGCGGCACAGCCGTAGGCACAGGCATTAACACCCCACCCAACTACGATGTAAACGTGGCCAAACACATTGCTGCCCTAACAGGTCTTCCATTTGTTACCGCAGAAAATAAGTTTGAAGCCCTTGCCGCCCACGATGCTATCGTGGAAGCTCACGGAGCACTTAAAACAGTTGCCTGCTCGCTGATGAAAATTGCAAACGATATCCGCTTATTGGCCTCCGGCCCGCGTTGTGGTATTGGCGAAATCTACATCCCCGATAACGAACCTGGTAGCAGTATTATGCCCGGTAAAGTTAACCCTACCCAATGCGAAGCTATGACCATGGTAGCTGCCCAGGTGCTGGGTAATGATGTGGCCATTAACATTGGTGGCGCTACCGGCCATTTCGAACTGAACGTATTTAAGCCTGTGATGATCTATAACTTCCTGCATTCGGCGCGATTGATTGGTGATGTTTGTCAATCGTTTAACGATAAATGTGCAATTGGTATCCGTCCGCTGGAAGACAATATAAAGACGAACCTGGACAACAGCCTGATGCTTGTTACAGCGCTTAATACTAAAATAGGCTATTACAAGGCAGCAGAAATTGCCCAAACCGCTCATAAACAAGGAAAAACCCTGAAGCAAACAGCACTGGATCTGGGTTATTTAACCTCCGAACAGTTCGATGAGTGGGTAGACCCTAAAACTATGGTTGGTAAACTGGACTAAAACCTGTAATGGATTACCGGCCTAAAAGGAATAGGCAAATCCTGTCATATTCTTTTTATTTGGTTATCCATTACTTATATTCACCGCGACTAAAATTAAACAATGAAAAAATTCCTCCTCACTGTTACTGCCTTATTAGGTATTGCAGTGGCTTTTGCCGGAAATAACGGTGTAGCCTGCACTATCGATTCATCGAATACCGATTTTTTCAATCCACGTCCTGACACACTGCCATGCGTGGAAAGAGGTAATGCTTACGACCAGGTAATACAGATTAAAGTGCCTACCAGCATCGATCTGCAAACCTTGGTTCCATCGCTGCCCTTCCCTTTTGTTTTGAATATTGACTCGGTAGTTATTGATTCAGTTACAGGTTTTCCTCAAGGTTTATACTATATGATTCGTCCGTATAACGGCGTTTTATATGGTGGCGATAACGGCTGTGCCGAAATTTCAGGAACTACCAACGATCCGGTTGGCAACTACCCCATCACTTTCCACGGCACCATGACATTACACGGTATGGCTTTCCCGCCGTATTTTGACGGTGATACCACGGTTGATTTTGCCACAATCCAAAGTGCTCCGCAAAATCCATTCAGTGCTTCATTGGATGTTATCAACCCCGGCGACCAGTGCCGTCCGGCTGCCCCATCAGGCATTATTAATGCTGAGTTAAATGCAGCGATCCGTGTTTATCCTAACCCTACCAATGGTGTATTTCAGTTTAACCTCAACACCGGCAGCCGCACCGATGGCGAATTGCTGGTAATTGATGCATTAGGCCAGGTAGTTTACCGTCAGGATGTAATGGCACAGGGCCAGTATCAGACAACCGTGGATTTAGGCAAACATGCCCCCGGCATTTACACCGTGCAGTTTAAAACTGAAAAAGGCATGGCTTCAAAAACCATTTCAGTAAACTAATTACATTAAATTAATTCTTAACAAAACCCAATATCAATCAAAATGAAAAAGTTCTACTTTTCACTTTTGGCTCTTTTGGCCTCGGCAGGTTTTGCATCTGCCCAGTGCACCATCGACCCACAGGCGCAAACCACTCCGGGTGCAAGCCCAAGTGCCGATCAACTTCCTTGTTTAATTCAAAACGTAGCTTACGACCAAACTGTACAAGGTAAAGTGCAAACAGATGGCACTGTTACCATTGCCGGTTTCAGCGTATTGGTTACGGTTGATTCAGTTCGTATGGACTCCATTACAGGTCTGCCTATTGGTATTAGCTGGAGCAAAAATCCGGATGTATTACCAGGTGGCGGTAACGGTTGTGTGCGTTTCTTTGGCACCACTACCGATGCAGTTGGCCGTTACAACTTAACTGCCCGGGGTACTGTATGGTTCCATGTTACTTCGCCAATTGATACACATTATGTGTACAATGGCAACCTGAACCAGTTCTCTCCATTTGGCGGCTATTACCTGGATGTGATTGCACAAGCAGGCGACCCATGCCACACTACCGCAATCAACGACTTTAACAGCGACCTGAATTCGGCTATTACCGTTCGCCCTAACCCGAACAACGGTGTATTCGAATTCATCCTGAACAGCGGTACCCGCGTTGATGGTGCTGTAATCATCCGCGACATTACCGGCCGCGAAGTTTACAACCAGCGTATCGACGTACTGGGGTTATACAACACTACCATTAATCTGGCCACTATGCCACGCGGTATTTATACCCTGCAGGTGCGCACAGCTAATGGCTTTGCAACACGTAACATATCAGTGCAATAATTTACGCACTGCGCATACTAAAAAACGCCTCCGGTTTCGGGGGCGTTTTTATTTTATAGTTAACAGTAATGTTTAGTTGAATTCGTAGCCAATATCTTTCCGGTAATACATGCCATCAAATTTAATTTTAGAAATGCTCTGTAAGGATGTGGCCACTGCTTTTTGAATCGTTTCGCCATAAGAAGTTACTGCCAGCACACGGCCACCATTGGTAAACAGTTTACCATCGTGTGCCTTGGTACCTGCATGAAACACCAGGGAGTCTGTAACTGTTTCTAACCCACTTATTTCCTTGCCTTTCTCATAATCTTCCGGGTAACCGCCCGAGGCAACAATAACTGTTGCCGTAGCGCGCGGATCAATTTCAATGCTTTCATCAGCCAGGGCACCCTTGGCAAGCGCTACAAAGTGTTGTAGTAAATCCGTTTTGATTCGGGGGAAAACGATCTCCGTTTCAGGATCGCCCATGCGGCAGTTATACTCAATAACATAAGGCTCTCCGTTTACATTCATCAAACCGAAATAGATAAACCCTTTATAAACGATACCTTCTTTGGCTAAACCATTAACGGTTGGTTTAATCACGCGTTCTTCCACCTTTTGCATCAGCTCTGGTGTAACAAAAGGCAAGGGCGAAACACAGCCCATTCCGCCGGTGTTCAATCCGGTATCGCCTTCGCCAATACGCTTGTAATCCTTGGCATGTGGCAACAATTTATAGCTTTCACCATCGGTTAACACAAATACCGAAAACTCGATACCTTTTAAAAATTGCTCAATAACCACTTTCGCACTGGCCGTTCCAAAGCGTGCATTAGAGATCATATCATGCAAAGCAGCCTTCGCTTCCTCCTTTGTTTCGCAAATCAACACGCCTTTACCGGCGGCCAGGCCATCGGCTTTTAATACAATAGGCGGGGTTTGCGCATCAATATATGCAGCACCTTCGGGCAGATTGTCGGCTGTGAACTCCTTATACGCTGCCGTGGGAACGTTATGGCGTAACATAAACGCTTTCGAAAAAGCTTTACTGCCTTCCAGTTGGGCGCCTGTTTTCGAAGGTCCAATCACAGGAATACCCTGCAGGGCAGTGTTGTTCTTAAAGTAATCGTAAATGCCGTTCACCAGTGGCTCTTCTGAACCTGCCACCACCATATCGATCTGCTTTTCATGCACCAGCTTTTCGATCGCGGCGAAATCGTTCATACCTATGGCAACATTTTCGCCAAAGGCTGCAGTTCCCGCATTACCCGGTGCCGTATATAATTTAGTGCATAAGGGACTTTGAGTCAATTTCCAGGCAAAAGCATGTTCCCTTCCCCCGGATCCTAACAATAATATGTTCATCAAAAGAGCTTTGCGCGCGAAATTAGAAACTGCCCTGTTCTATGCCCCTCTGGTTTCTCCACATCGTTGGAATTTCCTCCGCTTAACATTTTTTCGGCAACTTTGTCCGATAAACAAGGTTTGAAAACGTCAGCATATAAGCCTGCGACCACAGAATCAGCCAATAATTCCTGTTGGTGGTAAATTGCCCGATAATTGAGATGGCTAAAACACCAAAAAGGCTATTTTAGCCGCCTTAAAATTTTTAGACAAGCTATTCGATTCACTATAAACTGACAACACCAACTTTCCATGGGATTTTTTGATAAACTGGTTACCTCCATTTTTGGAAGCAAGAACGACCGCGAAGTAAAGGAGATGCAGCCACTAGTGGCCGCCATCAATGAGGAATACGAAAAACTGAAAGGTTTAAGTAACGATGAGTTACGCGGTAAAACACAGGAGTTTAAAAACCGTATTGCCGAATACGTTGCCGATATCGATAAGGAGATGGTTTCGTTGCGCGAACAGGCCGAAGCTGAGGAAGATGTAAACCAGAAAGACCAGCACTACAAGCAAATTGATGAGCTTCGCAAGGAACGTGATAAAAAGCTGGAAGAAGTATTAAAGGATCTGTTGCCTGAAGCTTTTGCAGTGGTAAAAGAAGCTGCTTACCGCTTTACCAATAACCCTACCATGGAGGTTACTGCAACCGACTTAGACCGAAATTTAGCAGTTAAATATCCAAACGTGCAGATCAGCGGCGATAAAGCCCTGTATGCTAATAACTGGCTGGCTGCTGGTGTACCTGTTAAGTGGGAGATGGTACATTATGATGTGCAGTTGATTGGTGGTATTGTATTGCACCAGGGTAAAATTGCGGAGATGGCAACCGGTGAAGGTAAAACCCTGGTAGCAACGCTCCCGGCCTATTTGAACGCCCTGGCCGGCGAAGGGGTCCACATTGTAACCGTTAACGATTACCTGGCACGACGCGACAGCGAGTGGAACGGTCCGTTGTTCCAGTTCCTGGGGCTGCGTGTGGATTGTATTGATAAATACCAGCCGCATAGTGCAGAGCGCCGCAATGCCTACCTGGCTGATATTACCTATGGCACCAACAACGAATTTGGTTTCGATTACCTGCGCGATAACATGGTGGGTAACCCGAACGAGATGGTGCAGCGCAAACACCACTACGCCATGGTGGATGAGGTGGATAGCGTTTTGATTGACGATGCCCGTACACCGCTGATCATTTCCGGCCAGGTGGATAGTGGTGATGAACAACAGTTCGCCGAATTAAAGCCACGTATTACACGTTTGGTGGAAGCACAACGCAAAGTGTGCAACCAGTTTTTAACCGATGCCAAACGCTTAATTAAAGATGGTAAAACCGGCGTAAAAGAAGGCGAAGGCGGTTATGCGCTTTATGCAGCTTTCCGTGGTTTGCCTAAAAACAGTGCGCTTATCAAATTCCTGAGCGAACAGGGTATGCGCCAGTTGATGCAAAATGCAGAAAACAACTACCTGGCTGAGCAACAAAAGCAAATGCCTGAGGTAGATAAGAATCTGTATTTTACCATTGATGAAAAGAACAACAGCGTTGAACTGACCGATAAAGGTATTGAACTGATAACCGGTGCGGGTGAAGACCCTCACTTTTTTATCATACCTGATGTGGGATCAATGATTGCAGAAATTGAAAAAACTGCTGCAACACCTGAAGACAAACTGGCCCAGAAGGATAAACTGATGCGCGATTTTAACGAGAAGAGCGAGCGCATACACTCCGTTAACCAATTGCTGAAAGCCTATGCGCTTTTTGAAAAAGACGTAGACTATGTGGTAATGGATGGCAAGGTGAAGATTGTGGATGAAAACACAGGTCGTATTCTGGAAGGTCGTCGTTACAGCGATGGCTTGCACCAGGCGATTGAATCGAAGGAAAATGTAAAGGTGGAGGCCGCATCGCAAACGCTGGCTACCGTTACTTTGCAGAACTACTTCCGCATGTTCCACAAGCTTTGTGGTATGACCGGTACAGCTGAAACCGAAGCACAGGAATTGTGGGACATCTACAAACTGGAAGTATCGTCCATACCAACTAACAAACCTATTACACGCGATGATAAGGAGGACCTTATCTACAAAACCAAGCGCGAGAAATTCAATGCCATTATTGAAGAAATAGTAAAACTGCAGGAAGCCGGACGTCCGGTACTGGTAGGTACGACTTCAGTAGAAGTATCGGAATTGCTTTCGCGTATGCTCAACATCCGCAAAATTAAACACAACGTACTGAACGCAAAGCAGCACCAACGCGAAGCGGAGATTGTTGCAGAAGCTGGTAACCCCGGCACGGTCACTATCGCAACCAACATGGCCGGTCGTGGTACGGATATCAAAATTAACGCTGCTGTTAAGGCTGCAGGCGGTTTGGCTATTATCGGTTCCGAAAGGCACGATTCGCGTCGTGTGGATCGTCAGTTACGCGGTCGTGCTGGCCGCCAGGGCGATCCGGGTACGTCACAATTCTTCGTATCGCTGGAAGATGACCTGATGCGCTTGTTTGGTTCAGACCGGATAGTAAAGGTAATGGATAAAATGGGCTACGAAGAAGGCGAGGTTATTCAGCACAGCATGATGACCAAGAGCATTGAACGTGCCCAGAAGAAAGTAGAAGAAAACAACTTCGGCATCCGTAAACGCTTGCTGGAATACGATGATGTAATGAACCGCCAGCGCGAAGTAATTTATGGTCGTCGTCGCCATGCGCTGTTTGGCGAACGCTTACAGGTGGATATTACCAACGGATTTTACGATTTATGTGCCGAGCTGGTAGCCGCCGGTATCGAAAGCCGCGATATAGATGGTTTTAAACTGGAAGTGATCCGATACTTCTCAATGGACACCGAAATTACTTCCAATCAACTGTTAGCCGGTAAGGCCGATGACTTAACCGAGCAGTTGTTTGCCGAAGTATTGAATACTTACAAGCGCAAAACCGAGAATATAGTAAGCACGGTAATGCCGGTGTTACAAAACATCCCCAGCACCCGCGGCGAACATATCAAAGTGGTAGTTATACCTTTCAGCGACGGTAAAAAGGGTATGAACATAGCAGTAGACCTGGACCATGTACTCGCCACAGGCGGTAAGGATATTCCGTCTCAGTTTGAAAAATCGATCACCTT
The DNA here is from genome assembly GCA_044225825.1 of Chitinophagales bacterium. Taxonomy (GTDB): domain Bacteria; phylum Bacteroidota; class Bacteroidia; order Chitinophagales; family LD1; genus Bog-950. The sequence goes on along the minus strand of JBGAIB010000004.1, from coordinate 240,453 downwards.
ATCGTTAATCGACGAAGCCTGGAAACACCACTTGCGTGCAATGGACGATTTGAAAACGGAAGTTCAATTAGCCACCTTTGAACAAAAGGACCCGCTGGTAATATATAAGAAAGAAGCCTTTAACCTGTTTAGTGCCATGGTTAGCTCCGTAAATAAGGAGATTGCTTCATTCCTGTTTAAAGGACAGCTACCGCAGGTTGAACCACAACAGGTACGCACGGCGGAACAGCAAACCGAAAAGGCGTATGCCAAGAAAATTCAGGAAGGTCGGGGTGAAATGGTAGATCCCGCCTCACAAGGTCAAAGCGGATCTGAGCAAATGCCGGAACAACAGGTGGAGAAGAAAACAGAGCCTATTCGCGTAGGTCCGAAAGTGGGGCGTAATGACCCTTGCCCTTGTGGTAGTGGTAAAAAATTCAAAAACTGTCACGGTAAGGATCTGGAATAACGGATAACGTAATCCAAAAAATTATTTTTGACATCGTTATGAAAGGAAAACTAATTATCGTCATTGCCCTGTTTGCAGGTGCCATTTTATATAGTTGCGAAAAGCAGGGGGTAACTCCTAAAGAGGCAGCCCTTGATGCTGCCCTATTGAAGGATACAACCCTGATAGAATTTGTGGACAGCACTACCTTCTATTTCGACACCATCAAGCAAGGCGACAAAGTGGAGCATATCTTCCATGTTAAGAATGTTGGCGATAAAAACCTGCTGATCGGCGAAGCACACGGCGATTGTGGCTGCACAGTGCCTGAGTATCCTAAGGAACCGGTTAAGCCGGGCGATGTGGCCGAAATTAAAGTAACCTTTAATTCAGCCGGAAAGCACGATGATGTAACTAAAACGGTTACTATGACCTGCAACACCCCGCTGCATCACGAACACCTTTACCTGAAAGGTTTTGTACAAACAGATAAATGATTTTAATAAACAACTGATATGGATTCAATTGGTTTACTATTTTTTGGCGGCATGCTGCTGGTTATGTGGCTGTTCTTTATCCGTCCACAAGCGAAGGCTGCAAAACTAGCTGCCGAATTTCAGAAGAACATCGAAAAAGGCGCCCGTGTGGTAACTACCGGGGGTATTCACGGCCGTATTGTAAAGGCCGATGAAGGAACTTCGGTACTGCTGGAAATTGATAACAACGTTAAGATCCGTATCGAACGTTCTGCTATTTCGCAGGAGCTGACCACCGCTGCCTACGCAGAAGAAAAAAAGGCTGAAGCATAATACTGCCTCAGCCATTTCCATTTACTGGCGCATAAAAGTTATTAGATCCATACTCTGGAACTTGGTTAATCCCAATTGGCGGAGCATGGTTATGAGTTGACCGCGGTGGAAACTGCCATGATTTACCACATGAAAAAGCATATCCTCAATCTTGTTGGTAAACAGGTCACCTTTCATGTTTTTGTATGACAGGTCCTGTGCTAAAAAGGACTCATCCTTGGTTTCAATAAAATCGGCCAGTTCCTTCGAGTTAGCCACGAACAGGGCTAGCATATCCTGTGTAGTGCCGTTAAATTCTGAGCTTGGCCAGGTGTTGAGCGGTTCACCCTGTATACGCTTTAGCCAGATTAGTTCCGCATCCCACAAATGATAAAGGGTTTTACGCACCGTAGGGAAACTGCTTACCAACTCCTGATCCAGTTGCTCATCGGTAAGTTGCTTTATAAACTCTGCTAAGCGGGTATTGGCCCAGTGGTTGTACCGTAAATGACGTTTAATTGAATAACTCATACTTCTTTTTGTATTTCATTTTTGCGACTGCGAATTTTCAATTTATTTTCAGATCTCCAATCGATTTATGAAAAAAGTAACACGCAATAAAGGATTTGCCTCCATAACGGCAGAGGATATAGCAGATAAATCCATCAATATTTTACCTCACTCCACCCCTATCTACACTACGTCCACCTATATTTACGAGTCGGCGGAAAAGGCCCAAAAGGTATTCAATGGCGAGGAACAGGCCTATATCTATAGCCGCTGGAGCCACCCCAATGCCGAGATGGTGGAACGTAAACTGGAAGCCCTGGAAACATTTGAATTAAATGTTAAAGCGCGGGCTCTGGTGTTTTCATCGGGTATGGGTGCTATCTCAGCCTTGTTCCAAAGCGTTTTAAAGCCCGGAGACACCCTGATTGCACAAGGTAACATCTATGGCACATCGGTGGATTATTTCAACCATTATGGGGCCACGTACGGTATTAAAGTGATATATGCCGACCTACAGGACCTGCCGGCTGTAGAGACCCTAATAAAAGCCGATAAAAAGGTAAAGCTGCTGTATGCCGAAACCCCCAGCAATCCTACCCTATCATGTTACGATTTAAAGGCCCTTTCCGCTTTGGCGCACAAGTACAAAGCGTTGATGGCCGTTGATAACACATTTGCATCGCCCTACCTGCAACAGCCTTTTAAGTTCGGAGTTGATTTTATAGTGCATTCAGGTACCAAATACCTGAATGGCCATGGTACAGGCCTTAGCGGATTTCTGGTAAGCACCCAGGTTAAGTTTATGGATAAGGAAGTGTGGAAGGTGCGCAAAATCAACGGCACTATTTGCAGTGCATTTGATTCGTGGTTGCTGAATACAGGCATGAAAACCCTGGCGCTGCGTATGGAACAGCACTGCAGGAATGCTGCAGCCATTGCTAACTACCTGGTAAAACATCCGGCGGTTGCAAAGGTCAATTACCTTTCCTTAAAAGAACATCCCGATCACAAGTTGGCCAAAAAGCAAATGCGGAATTACGGCGGGGTGCTGTCATTTGAATTAAAGGGAGGCTATAAAGCAGGTGAAAAATTCATGAAACGCATCAACTTCTGTAAACTAACAGCCTCCCTGGGTACCATTGATACACTAGTGCAACATCCGGCCTCCATGAGCCATAGTTTTGTGCCCAAACCGCAGCGCGAAGCATATGGCATTACAGATGGCTTAATCCGCATGTCGGTAGGGTTAGAAGATGTGGCCGATATTTTAGCCGATATAGAAACAGCCTTGCGCTAAATTCAAGGCTGGCATAGGGCTTACGCGGTAATAAATATTGCACTATGGTGACAATTACTGCCCCTTGTTGCTTTATTTCGTGCCCGTTATGAAATACAGTTTCCTCCTACTCATCCTTTTAATCGTTTGCCTTAGCAGCTACGCTCAGGATTCTTCCGCGATACAATATCCGCAGGAAAGGCACCTGAAAAATGTGCACCAGCTTACTTTTGGTGGCGATAATGCCGAAGCCTACTGGAACTTTAGCGGGACGGCATTAACCTATCAATATACGAACCGTAAAGATGATATCTACTGCGATCGCATTTACTACTATCCTCTAAGCCGTTTTTACGGCACACAGGATACCATTCTGATGCCGATACCTGTTAGCAGCGGCAAGGGCCGCACTACCTGCTCGTATTTTTTGCCGGGCGATAGTTTAATCCTCTACGCCAGCACTCTAGCCAAAATTGATACCTGCCCGCAGGAGCCACCACATATCAAAGGCAAATACCTTTGGCCGCTTTATCCTGAATACGAAATTTATGTTTCAGACCTTAAGGGTAACATCGTAAAACAACTTACGGATAACAGCTTCTACGATGCCGAGGCTACGGTATCTCCCAAAGGCGATAAAATTGTATTTACAAGCGACCGTAGCGGAGATGTAGAATTATACACCATGAATATTGATGGTAGCGGGTTGAAACAAATTACCAGTGAACTGGGTTACGATGGTGGGGCCTGCTTTTCGCCGGATGGCAAACAAATTGTTTGGCGCTCTACCAAATTTGATAGCGAACAAGAGAAAGCAGATTACAAAGACTTATTGAAGAAACACCTCGTTTCGCCCAACAAAATGGAGTTGTATATAGCAAATGCCGATGGCAGCAACCGTCGCAAGCTAACGGACCTGGGCGGCGCTAACTGGGCTCCTTTCTTTTCGATCGATGGACAAAAAGTGATATTCAGCAGCAACCACGCAACTAAATCCATACCATTCAATTTGTATATGATAGATACAAATGGTAAAAACCTGGAGCAAATTACGTACGACAAAGTATTCGACTCCTTCCCGATGTTTACGCCTGACGGCAAAAAGATTGCATGGTGCAGCAACCGCAACAACGGAGGCACCCGCGATACCAACATTTTTATTGCCGATTGGGTTCCTTAATCCGAACAAAACCTCCGGGGCTTTGTTCGTTATACTATCGAAATGCGCAGCAGGTGTTAATAAAAATAATTTAACCCGGCTATGACCATTTTCACTTCGTTAATTCGAAAGCAACACTTATCTTCGGTTTAGTTCTTTGATACAATCGGGTATTAGCAAGTGGTAATACTATTGCAGCACCCGTTAAAATACGCCCACACAGACAGATGCGTTAGTTGGATATTAATATAGAACCGGGCTTAAAATTGTTACGTCGATGGCGGGCCGCAACCGGGCAACCGGTCCTCGTCCACAAAACAGGTTAACCGCGGATTACAGCGATGTGGCTAAGCCCAAATCCTGACTTAAGTAGCAACTTAACGTCAGATTCTGTGTGGGTTTTTTATGCACTAAAGTGAAGTCCGTTTAACCAGCAGTGCATAAAACAGACCGCCCGTAATGGCCCCGGTTGTAATACCTAACAATCCACCTGCTGTTACATCCAGCGGATAATGCACCCCCACATAAACTTGCGAAAACGATACTGCCAAAGCCCACAGTAATAACAAAGGCAAGGCAAGCCATTTGCGTTCAAAAAAGAAAGAGAAAAACAGCGCCATTCCAAAATGGTTGGCAGCATGGCTACTCACAAAGCTATACCCGCTGCCGCAGGCATCCAGTAACAGGCGTGCATGCATAGCTGCATCATTGCAGGGCCGTAACCGTTGAAAATAAGGTTTGATAATACCGCTTGCAAGCTGATCGGTAATCAGCACCGTAAGCGTTACACCGGCCGCCAGTAACAACAGGTTTTTAATACCGTAACGCTGGTAGAAATATCGGGCCAGTACTACATAAAGCGGCAGCCAGGTAAATTTATTACGCAAAAGCGGACATACAAAGTCCAACACCGGGTTGGCGATAGTTTGATTTATGTAAGTAAACGCCTGTTGGTCGTTCCACAAAAAATCAAAACTCATACCTGTTTCTTTGCTACCAAAATTAATCGCGGCGATACACCGGGCACAAAATCATGTAATTCATAATCTCCATATGTATGCAGAATAGCAAAGCCTGCTTCGGCAAACATCTCCTGCAAACGGCTGCGGGTTATCAATTTCAACTGTTCCTCGTAACGGTGATCTTCTCCTTTTGCCAAAAACTCAATCTTCTTTTTGATAAAGCCATTCTCTAACCGTTTTTGGATATGAAACTGCACTTCCCCTCTGTCAATAATCTCACGCGCTCTTAACTTTTTCACGGCCCACTCTCCATGCAGGTAATCAAAAATTAATAGTCCGCCGGGCTTTAAGTTGGCGGCAAAAGCATGCACTACCTCCTGGTCATCCGCATCATCTTCAAAATATCCAAAACTGCTGAATATGTTAAAAACAACGTCGAAATAACCGGGCTTATATGGCTTGCGCATATCCCACACATCAAAGTGTAGATTCTCATTCCCATATTTCTTTGCTTCAGCAATGCTGTTAACCGATAGATCAATACCGGTAACATCAAACCCCAGTGCAGCCAGATTTTTAGAGTGCCTTCCTTTGCCGCATGCCACATCTAGCACCTTAATTTTAGGTTGTAAATCAAGCCTTTCCGCAAGCAGTGTTACAAATTTGCAAGCTTCGTCTTCGCTGCGGTTGGCATACAGCAAATGGTAGTAAGGCGAGTCAAACCATTCTTCGTACCATTTTTTTTTAGCCATCTTTTGTGGGTAAGTTTCAGGAAATACCTTTCAGCAAAAGAGTGAAAATTTTAGTTTTGTCGTCCCAAAATTTTCAGCACTTGTCACTTATTAAATCAATATCGGGTATTCGTGGAACTATTGGTGGCTTTCCCGGAGCTAACCTTACACCTGCGGATATTATGAAGTTTACCCTTGCCTTTGGCACCTGGGTAAAGGAGCAGGAAGGAAACCGTAAAATAGTAATAGGCCGCGATGCGCGTGTAAGCGGCGAAATGGTAAACAACATTGTAATTGGCTCGTTGCTTTCAATTGGTATCGATGTAGTGGACCTTGGTCTTTCTACTACCCCAACTGTTGAGATTGCCGTGCACGAAGAAAAAGCCGGCGGTGGTATCATCATCACCGCTTCGCACAATCCTAAACAGTGGAATGCGCTTAAACTGCTCAACAGCCATGGCGAATTTATCAGCGGAAAGGCGGGCGAAGAAGTTTTAAAAATTGCGGAAGACCGCACCATTGAGTTTGAAGATGTAAACTCCCTGGGCAGCTATAGCAAGGACGATACCTATATCGATCGCCACATCGAAAAAATATTAAAGCTGAAACTGGTAGACGTGGAAGCCATTAAGGCCAGAAACCTGAAAGTGGTAATCGACTGCGTTAACTCTACCGGCGGATTGGTACTTCCTAAGCTTTTAAAAGCTTTAGGCGTGGAGAATGTAATGGAACTGTATACCGAACCAACAGGTATGTTTCCACACAATCCCGAACCATTACCTGAGAACCTTGGTGAACTCTCTATTACAGTAAAAAAATACAATGCCGACCTCGGTATTGCAGTTGACCCGGATGTGGACCGCCTGGCCTTGGTTTGCGAAGACGGCAGCATGTTCGGCGAAGAATATACCCTGGTTGCCGTAGCCGACTATGTACTCAGCAAAAAGAAGGGCAACACCGTTTCTAACCTTTCCAGCACACGCGCCCTGCGCGATGTAACGGAAAAGCGGGGACAGGAATATTTTGCATCTGCTGTTGGTGAAGTAAACGTGGTAGAGAAAATGAAGGAAGTTAAAGCGGTAATCGGTGGCGAGGGCAACGGAGGTATTATTTACCCTGAGTTACACTACGGCCGTGATGCACTAGTGGGTATTGCGTTATTTTTAACACATCTGGCCAAGAGCGGCAAAAACACCTCTATACTGCGCGCAACTTACCCTAACTACCACATCTCTAAAAAGAAAATTGATCTTGATCTGTCAGTAAACATTGATCAGTTGTTTGAAGAGGTAGAGAAGAAATACCGCAAATATCCGGTGAATACAATTGACGGTGTTAAGATTGAGTTTGATAAAGATTGGGTACATCTGCGTCGCAGCAATACCGAACCAATCATTCGTATCTACGCGGAAAGCAATTCCGAAACCACTGCCGATAATATCGCTAACCAAATAATGAGTGACCTGCGCACATTTGCTAAAAAGTGATTGTGTAACGTTTAAAAAATTAAAGAGCGACCTGTTTAACAAGGCGCTCTTTTTATTTTGCTATAGGCTTACATACTTAACAGTAACCCATACATCCGAATTTCTGCCCTTATCATCAGTGCACGATATCTTTACCTTTCCTTCCTCCGGTTTAAAGAACAAGCGTTCGTGTGCATCACTCTTTTTGTAAAACACATTGTTAATATACCAATACACGGTTTTCACCTCACCGCTAACATGGCAGCTTAATTGTAACGGCTCCGGCTCTTTTTTATTAATCAGATACTCCGTGCCGTTAACAGGGGCAATTATCGAAGGGCCTCCATCGCTGAAAATGCGTTCGCAGTTGGGATTATGTGGCGGCAGCAAGGGATAAGCAATACGGTTGGCCTGGTAATAAGCCTGCATTTCGGGCGGCACAATAGTATACCACTTCAATTTGTAGCCGTTCTCGGGCATACAATTCCTGCAATACGAAATCTTCTCATCGGTACTAACAGCTATCTGCTTACGGTTATCACAATACTGCGAAGGCGATATAAGAGGAATAAAGTAATCCATTACTGTGTTCTCACAAAAATCGCTGGGCAGCTTGCCGGTTTCCGAGCACACCAAACGTATACCGCATTCCTTTGGCATGCTATACCATTCATTTGGTGAATTATAATCGATGGTATTAAATATCTTGAACAACAACGGCGTAGCAATGTTGGCACCGTTCAATTCCTGCACTCCAACAGCCGAAAAGTTTCCTACCCAAACACCGATCGTATAATTCATATTGTAGCCAATGCTCCAGGCATCGCGCCGGCCGTAGCTGGTGCCTGTTTTCCAGGCCACACGCGGCGTATGTGCACTCTGTTCCCAGTTCATTGGTAAGTCGGGGCGTGCTAAACGCGAAAGTATTTCCGTAATCATAAAATTTGCCGAAGGCGTCAGCACACGCACCGTATCCTTAAACACCCACAAACTTGCAGTATCTGTATTCCGGGTATAAGAAGGCTTTACATACAAGCCATTATTGGCAAACGCCGAATACAAGCCCGTCATTTCCTCTAGAGTAACCCCGCAACCACCCAATATCAGCGATAAGCCGAGTTTGCGCTCATCTTTTCGGATCTGTTTAAAATTGCAGGCAATCAACTTTTCCAACATCTTGTTAGTGCCTAAGGCATCCAAGGCTTTCACGGCCGGTATATTCAGCGAGTTTTCAAGCGCAAATTCAACATTTACATAGCCATGAAACTTCTCATCAAAGTTCTCAGGTTGGTAGCCATTGATATTGGTCTCTACATCCGTCATTACCGTTTTTGGTGTCAGCAAACCTTTGTCGAAGCACAGGCCATAAACCAGGGGCTTTAAGGCACTACCCGGCTGCCGTATAGCTGCAGCACCGTTTACCTGCCCGCCGTCGGCATTATCGTAAAAATCGGCAGAGCCAATGTAGCTAACCACGCGGTGGGTACGGTTATCAATTACAACCACGGCCGCATTGCGGATGCTGTAGGTAAACAAACCCTGCACATAATCGCGCACCAGCTTCTCTAGCTTAAGTTGACTTTGCATTTGCAGGTTAGTGCGGATAATCGGGGCATGCGTTTCGTTGCGCAGCTTAATGCTTAAATGCGGTGCAAGTTTAGGGGCCTCCTGCCGCGTAGCCTCCAAGGGTTCACTCAAGGCATCGTTCACTTCCTTCGCACTAAACAATCCATCTTCTCTAAAGCGGCGCAGCCATTTATTACGTTCCTGTACCAGCAGTTCGTTATGCCTACCCAATCGTAGCGATGACGGCCTGTTGGGCACTATGCTTAGGGCTGTAATTTCCGCCAATGAAAGGTGGTCTGGATTCTTCCTAAAAAACAGGATGGAAGCGCTCTTAACTCCCTCAATATTACCCCCATAGGGCACCATATTAAAATACAACTGCAGTATCTCTTCCTTGCTGTATTTCCACTCCAGCTGAAAAGCTCTGAAAACTTCCGTAAGCTTATTGAAATAGGTGCGCTCCTTGGGTTCCAGCATCCTGGCCACCTGCATGGTTATGGTACTGGCGCCTGATGTGCGTTTCATATGCAGCACATTCATAAATGCGGCCCGCAGCATAGCCAATGGGTTTATACCAAAATGGTAGTAGAAATACTTGTCCTCCTTATAAATCAGCGTATTGCGCAAAGTCGGTGACATCTCGTTCAACTCGGTTTTCATGCGCCACTTCTGGTCGCGGGTTAAAAAGGCATGTATAACCTCTCCTTTACTATCCAAAACAATCGTGGAATACTCGACCGGTGGGGGCAGTGGAAACAGAAAATTAAGCACCACAAAAAGCAGAAACAGCAGCACCAAACCAATGCCGCTCCACTTTAAAAACCGTAGCACCTTCTGCTTCATAACAAATGCAATATAGAACGATGAAATGCGAAGCCCGCATATCTTTCAGGCTATTTATTTTTTTACACTTACTTGCCGGCCAAGGCACTAATCCACCTGCTTAATTTAGTTATCCACACACGCAATATTGTTACCATGTGTAACGTAGATTAGTCATTCAATTCCTCACCCTCCCATGCGTACCATCTTCCGTATCCTGCCTGCGCTTTTAATCCTTTTTCTCGCAGCCTGTAACAACAAGAACAAAGTAAACCTGCTTGACACAAATGCTAAGGACGAAGTGCCCGTGCTCGGTAACCTGCGCTTTACCTTTAGCAAAAACCTTGTAGCCGATTCCCTGCTTAGCCGATGGGATTCCGTGGAATACATCCACTTCGATCCGCCCATCAAAGGCCGCTTCCGCTGGGAGAACCCCAATGAACTGGTCTTCTCCCCTGCTGTGGAGCTATTGCCGGCAACTACCTATAAGGCTACCATTACGCAAAACCTAGTGCGCTACCACAAGGAATGGTCACTGGGCAAGGTAGAGGTGCAGCCCTTCCATACGCCCCAACTAAAGCTGGAAAACGCCCTGGGTATGTGGAACGTAGCGGAGGACAACAGCAACAACGCATTCCCGCAGGTTGATCTGTATTTTAACTATAAAGTGGCTCCCGATAAACTCCGTAGTCTTGTAAGCATCACCATCAATGGCGTAGCCAAAAACTTTAACCTGGTAACCAGCGAAGCCAATGCCAAAGTGTCACTCGCATTAACCGATGTACCTTCCGAGGATAAGGACCTTACCGCAGTAGTTAAAATCGCTAAAGGCCTGGTGGCCGAACGCGGTAACAGTCCGCTTGAGCAAAACATCGAAACTACCTTTACTATTACCTCACCTTTTAACATACAGGTATTAAACCTGGAAGCTGACCACGACGGCACCCAGGGTACGGTTAAAGTATTTACCAGCCAGGCATTGCGCGGCACCGGCCTGGAGGACTTCATCACTATCTCTCCTTCAGTAGACTTTAAGGCGGTTGCTACCACCGATGGATTAGTTATCAGCTCCGAACAGTTCAATGTATCGGAGGAGTATACGCTGATGTTAAAAGAGGGCTTGCACGGTAAACTGGGAGGGACCCTGAAATCCGATTATACCAGCTCAATAGGCTTCGGCAAACTGGAACCTTCCATTCATTTTGTGAATGAAAAAGGCACCTATCTCAGCAGCAAAGGCAACCGCAATGTAGAGATCCGTATTACCTCGGTGCCTAAGGTTAAAGTCATCATCAGCAAAATATACGAGAACAACCTCTTATCGGCACAGCGCAATGGTTATTACCCCGATGATAGCCGGTCCTACTCGGAAGATGAAGGCTATTACGAGGAGGATTATTATTATGAAGACTACGGCTATAGCGAAAGTGTAGTAGGTGATGTGATCTATGAAAAGGAGATAGAAACCAAAAACCTGCCCCGTTACGGAAACAGTCGCCTGTTTAAGTTCGACTTTGAAGATAAGCTGCCGGAATACAAAGGCATTTACCACGTTAAAATCCGTTCTACTGAAGATTACTGGTTAAACGACAACAAGTTTATTACCCTTTCCGACATGGGATTAATTGCCAAGCAAAGCGGCGATAAGCTGCTGGTGTTTGCCAATTCGCTTAAATCGGCGGAAGGTCTTAGCGGTGTAAACGTTACTGCCTATGGCGCTAACAACCAAATTATCGGCAATGGCTCCACCAATGGCGATGGTGTGGCCGAGGTAACCCTTAAACAGAAGGACTACAGCGGCTTTAAACCGGTTATGATTACCGCCAAGCTGGGGAACGATTTCAACTACCTGCCCTTTAACACTACCCGTGTTGAAACCAGCCGTTTTGAAGTAGGTGGCAAACGTAAGAACAGCACTAACCTCGATGCCTTCCTGTATGCTGAACGCGATATGTATCGACCCGGTGAAAAAATGAACCTTAGCGTTATACTGCGTAACTGGAACTGGGGCATACCCGGCGATGTGCCGTTGAAGATGAAGGTGCTGATGCCGAATGGTAAAGAACTTAAGAGCATGATGAAGGTGGTGAACGAACAGGGAGGGGTGGAAATGCAGGTAGACCTCTCGCCTTCTGCTATCACCGGCAGTTATACCTTCCAGGTATTAACCTCTAACGACATTCTATTGGGCACTAAAAACATACAGGTTGAAGAGTTTATGCCCGACCGTATTAAGGTGACCAATACCCTCGATAAAAAATGGCTGGCACCGAACGAAACCGCCACCCTTCAAATCAATGCCGTTAACTTCTTCGGGCCTCCTGCTGCTAACCGCAATTACGAGCTTGAGATACAGTTGAAGGAAAAGTACTTTTCGCCTGCTAAATACAGCAAATACGACTTCTCGCTGGCCGATAGAAACACCTACTATGAAAGTATCGAGCGGCAAGGTGTTACCGACGAAAATGGGAATGCCACCGAAAGCTATACCGTACCTGACGAATACCGCAACCGGGGTATACTGCAGGCAAGCTTCTTTACCACCGTGTTTGACGAAACCGGCCGTCCGGTAAACCGCAAGTCGGACCTCGACATCTACACCCAAAAAACCTTTTACGGCTTAGGCGACGATGGCTATTACTACCATCCGCTTAACCAAAGTATTCAGTTCCCGGTTATAGCCGTTGATAAGGACGAGCACCCTGTAACCACTGCCGCCCACATCCAGGTTATTAAACACGAATACAAAACCGTGTTAAGCAAAGGATACGATTACTACCGCTATGTAAGCCAGCGCGAGGACAAAATTCTGATTGATCAGAACATGAACGTCAGCGGTGAGAGCACCGTGTTTAACTACATACCGCGCACACCGGGCGAGTACGAAATACGCCTGAGCGCACCGGGCGTGGATGCGTATGTGCGTAATTACTTCTATAGTTACGGCTACTATGGCGGTTACAGCGGCAGCAACTTCGAAGTAAACAACGAGGGCAACATCGATATTGAACTGGATAAGAAAAGTTACAACACCGGCGAAACGGCCAAGGTGCTTTTCAAAACACCTTTCAACGGCAAACTGCTTGTTACTATCGAAAGCGACAAGGTGCTGGAATACCGCTACCTGAATGTAGAGAAGCGTGTAGCCAATCTGGACCTCGGCCTCAATAGCACGCATCTCCCCAACGTATATGTAACCGCTACACTGATTAAACCGCACGAAGAAAGCGACATACCACTTACGGTTGCCCACGGCTACCAGGCCATCAGCGTGGAGGAAAAGTCGCGGAATATGACCGTACAGATTACCGCCGATAAGAGTGTACGCAGCCGCACCCACCAGAAGATAAAGGTGAAGGCCCAGCCTAACAGCATGGTAACACTTGCTGCGGTGGATGAGGGTATTCTGCAAATCAACGGTTACAAAACGCCCGACCCTTATCATTACTTCTATGCCCAGCGTGCACTGGATGTAATCTCTTACGACCTCTATCCGCTCCTGTTCCCCGAAATTAAAGGTATGATCAGTAGTACGGGTGGTGATGGCTTTGATATGAGCAAACGTACCAACCCCTTGCAAAACAAACGGGTGAAGCTGGTATCGTACTGGAGCGGTATTACCGCTACCAACGGCAGTGGTGAGGCCAACTTTGAATTTGACATACCACAATACAGCGGTCAACTACGGCTGATGGCCGTTGCCTATAAGGACAACGCCTTTGGCAGCACCGAGCTGAACATGACCGTAGCGGATCCTATTGTGTTGAGTACCGCCCTGCCACGCTTCCTGTCTCCCAAGGATACGGTGCTGATGCCGGTAACCGTTACCAATACCACCAAAAACAACGCCAGTGCAACGGCTACCGTAAAGGTTAGCGGTCCGCTGAAAGTAGTAGGCAATGCTACACAAACCATTTCCATTAAACCGAATAGCGAAGCACGCCTGAAGTTTAAAGTGGTAGCCGAACCACGCATCGATGCCGGTAAGGTATCGGTAGAAGTAAGTGCCCTGAACGAGAAGTTCCTCGATGAAACGGACATAACCGTACGCCCGCCGGCAAGCCTGCAAAAACGTACCGATGCAGGTCAGATACTGGCTGGTGGCACGCAGAATATAGGCTTTGACATGGACTACTTTATTCCATCCAGTGCAGGTTACCAGTTAGTACTCAGCAAAAACCCGGCCGTGCAAATAGCCGACCAGATCTATCACCTGGTAGGCTATCCATACGGTTGTACGGAACAAACGGTTAGTAAGGCCTTCCCGCAATTGTATTTCGGCGACTTAAGCGAGTTGATGAACATGAGCAAGGACGTAAAAGCTAATGCCAACTACAATGTTCAGGAAGCTATCCGCAAAATACAGATGCGCCAATTATATAATGGTGCCATTACCTTATGGGACCACGAGGGCAGCGAAAACTGGTGGGCTACCGTTTATGCGGCGCACTTCTTGCAGGAAGCTAAAAAGGCAGGCTTTGACGTGGAGAAAAGCCTGTTGCCTAACATTTACGAATACCTGATTGCCAAAATGAAGAACCGCGAAACTATCGAGTATTACTACTACGAGAACATCGTGGGTGGCACCCTGCAACACCGTAAAATAGCCCCTAAAGAAGTGGCCTACTCGCTGTATGTTTTAGCCCTGGCCGGTAAGCCACAGGTTAGCACCATGAACTACTATAAACAGCATACGGAACAACTTTCCCTGGATAGCCGTTATCTGCTGGCTGCTGCCTTTGCCATAGCCGGCGATAAAGGCAAATTCAAAGAAATGCTGCCAACCAGCTTTAGTGAGTTCGCCAAAAAGGAAACAGGCGGCAGCTTTGCCAGCGATGTGCGCGACGAAGCCATTGCACTGAATGCCATCCTGGAGGTAGATCCTCAAAATCCGCAGATAGGCACCATGGCCCGTCACATAGCGCAGGAGTTAAAGAGCCGCACCTATTTGAGTACACAGGAACGCGCCTTTAGTTTCCTTGCGCTGGGCAAAATTGCCCGCCAGGCCAACAACAGCAACATCAGCTGCACCGTTAAGGTAAACGGCAAGCAGGTAGCCACCTGTGATGGCAGCACGCTGAAGCTTACCTCGAAGCAACTGGGTGGCAGCAATGTGCAGTTAGCAGCAACAGGCACCGGTAAAATGTACTACTTCTGGCAAGCGGAAGGCATCAGCAAAGATGGCAGCGTGAAGGAAGTAGACAGCTACATCAAAGTGCGCAAACGTTTCTACGACCGGTACGGCCATGTGCTTTCGGGCAATACCTTCCAGCAAAACGATTTGGTGATTGTGCAGTTAACCCTGGAAAAAGCCTACAACGAACCGATAGAGAACATCGTAATTACCGATATGCTTCCGGCAGGTTTTGAGATCGAAAACCCACGCACGAAAGAAATACCGGGTATGGACTGGATTAAAAACGATAACCAGCCTACCTACCTGGATGTGCGCGACGACCGTATCAACCTGTTTGTAGATGCTTACAGCAGCACTCAAACCTATTACTATGCGGTACGGGCGGTATCACCGGGCAACTACATTATGGGACCTGTAATGGCCGATGCCATGTATAACGGCGAATACCACAGTTACAACGGTGCCGGAGTTATTACCGTAACCGAGAAATAAAGAACGTTGGTTTAGTTTTAAGAGCCCTGCTTCGGCGGGGCTTTTTTATTTAGTTAATGCTACAAAGACACTTAGCTGCTAAGTGGATTATAAGGATAAAACCATTACTAACCTTACACTTTTTGAAAGCAGAGAACAGAAATCAGACAATGCAGCTGTAGCTTTACACTACAAGCTTTCCTTACACTAAGGCGCGAAGTAACTAAGGTGCGCAAAGTTCAATGGAATACACATTTTTTGCCATTAAGTCACAAAGCAACAAAGGTTAGCCAGGGAACCAGGAAGATAGCAACTAATACTGGCCAACTTTACACTTCTTTACACTTTTTTGAAATAGAAAGCAGAAAACAGAGATCAGAAATCAGACAATGTAGTGAGCGCGGTCTGTTGCTTTACACTCCTTTACACTACAAGCTTTGCTTACACTAAGGCGCGAAGAAACTAAGGTGCGCAAAGTTCAATGGAATACACATTTTTTGCCACTAAGGCACAAAGCAACAAAGGTTAGCCAGGGAACCAGGAAGATAGCAACTAATACAGGCCAACTTTACACTTCTTTACACTTTTTGAAATTAGAGAGCAGAAAACAGAGATCAGAATTCAGACAATGCTGTGAGCACGGCCTGTAGATTTACACTCCTTTACACTTTTCCTCACCGGCGATGATTCCAACTTTACACTTCTTTACACTTTTTTTCTTGTGCACATATTAGATAAAAATCCATAGGATGAATTTTTCTGTTAAATCAGCCGAAATCCCCGGTTTGCCACTGTTCGGCTTCCGCCATTTGTGCACATTTGTGCAGTTGATTTTGAAGTGCACAAATCGGAAAAAATTTAAAGTGTTAGGAACAGGGCATAGCGCTGGTAATTGAGCCAAGCCCAGTTAGCCTACCCCCTCCGAAAAAACAAGGCTATACACTGTCCAATCCGCTCTTGTTTTTTCTCGTCCCCCTGTACAACGCAAAAGGCCCGGCAAAGGGGATAGCCAATTCGCCTAACGGGATTATTGTCTGGACGAGGTTTCTCCCGGCCTCTATTAGCCGGTTTTGGTCAATCAAGATTCATTTATACCGGATTTAGTGTTTCACGGGCATATCAAGGAACAATGAGATACAAAGTTACAATATAAAACATTTTGATTCTTATTTTATTCCCTTTTTTAACAAAATTACTATTAAAGGCTGATTATCTAAAAGGCAAGTCCGAAGACTTGCCACTATTTAAACTTCCGGGTCTCCCTTCGGAAGACCCGAAAGAACAAGGGCAGTAAAGCAAGGGATGCAATGCAATTCGACACTATTCCTTCACAAACCCCGCCCTATAAGCAGCCCCGGAACTTGTGCCAACTGCCACATAGTACCCTGCCGGCAAACCGGCAAGTGATAAGGCTTCGCCACGGGAATAGTTAGTTTGCATCCACAGCCTGCCGGTTACATCCAGTAGCTGTACTTGCATGTGCTCCACCGGTATTTCTATCTGAACAAAGTTGGAAGCAGGATTCGGATACAGGCGGATAGTATTGTAAACTGGTAATTCGCTAACATCCACCGAAGCAAAATAAGTGGTATCGATAAATCGTACGAGGCCACCGGTGGAGGTAGCAATAAAACGTGTGCTATCGTCAGCAATCAGCACATCCCTAACATGGTTATCGGGCATGGGCGAGTTGTTCACCGTAAATGAATCGAACCGGAGACCGTTATCCCAGCGCACCAATCCCTTATCAATAGTGCCGATGTATTTAATATCGGTTGCCGGGGCTATGCGCACACAGGTGAGGCTGTTGGTGGGCATAGCCGAATTATAATCGGTGCGGTAAAACCAGGTACCATTATTAAAGCGGCCCAGCCCCTGGGCAGGGGTAGCAAACCAGGCATTGCCGTAGCTATCTTCGGTAATATCAAATACCGTATTATCCAACAGGCCACTGTTCATGTGGGTGTAGGTGGTCCATCCGCTACCTTCCTTAATGCTGATGCCACCGTTCACGGTTCCAGCCCATTTAATGTCGTTGCGGTCCACATACACCGCATTAATGTTGTTGGCCATCAGGGGCGAGTTGCCCATGTTGTAAATGGCCCAACCCTCGTCGTTTATGTTGGCTACTCCCCCACCGGTGCCAAGCCAGGCATATCCGCTGGTATCAAAAGCAATGCTGCGCACCTGATTATCGGGCAACTGGCTGTTTTGTGTGGTGTAATAAGTCCAGTTTAAACCGTCGTAAACAGCCACACCTGCTTGTAAGGTGCCTACCCATAAGCGCCCCTGTTTATCGAAGGCAATGCTGCGTATCTGGCTAACGGGCAACCCTGAATTACTGCTATCCATAACCGTAAAACTGCTGCCGTTGAAACGGGCCAGTCCGTTATCGGTGCCTACCCATAGCCGGCCGGCAGTATCCTTAGCCAGGCAATAAACAGAGTTATCGGGCAAGGTGGAATTGGAGGTGTTGTAGATGGTCCAAACGCTTTGCCCCTGCAGTATAGAGGTACTTAAAACAAGAAGAAATAGCAACTGTTTCACCTGCCTAAGTAAACACAATTATGCTAAACTGCTTAAATGAGTTTTGTCACAATTAAGCTCAATCTCAAACCGGCCGTTATCATGCAGGTTTACTTTGTAAAGACAGAGGTTTACATGGGTAAAGTTCTCCATTTCGCTTAAGGGCAGTCCGGTAAGGGTGCACATAAAGGCCCTTATAAACCGGCCGTGTGTGGCAATTAAAACTCTTTTATCGGGGGTTTGTAACAGGTAATCGATAAACCGTTTTTGGCGCTGTTGCAAATCGTGCGGACTTTCGCCCGAAGGAGAAGTTTTGGCATGCACATCGCCTTCGCGCCAGCGCTTAACCAGGTTCTGGAATGTAGCATCGCTTTCGAGGGTGCTGACGGAGCCTTCCAGGTTGCCCCAGCTTATTTCGTCCAACTCAGGGAAGCTTTGGTAGGGAATACCGAGTTCAATAAAACTATCAATGGTTTCTTTAGCCCTGATAAGTGAGGAGGAATACAATTTATCGAACGGCACATGCTTATAGGCCTCAAAAAAAGCATTGGCCTGTTTGCGGCCTGTTTCGTTTAGCGAAAGGTTAACACCCCTGCCCTGTATAATCCCTTTTGCGTTATGCTCGGTTTGTCCGTGCCTTATTACGTATAATTCCTTTACAATCATTAGCCAATGGTTGCGGGTAAAAATATAATTTCGTGCCAAACAATATGGAGCAAACAACAGCGCCAACAGGTTTAGCGGCATTTTTTGACTACTGCAAGGTGCGTAACCTTCCTTTTGCTTTTTATCGCCTGCCGGGTGGTGAAAAGATAAAGGTAGTAGCGCAAAAGCTGCCTGTACTTAAAACGCTGGAAACCGGCGCAGAACATATTTACGCCCAGGGATTTTTATTCGCCCCTTTTGTGGAAAACGAAGTTTACCGCAAATGCCTTATACAACCGGATGTATTTACCACTGCAGATAAGTTACCGGCCTTGAATTTTGCCCCTGAACAGGCCAGTGTAACCTTGTTTAAACGGCCCCAACCAAAATTTAAGCCACTGAGCCGTAAAGGCTATAAGCAATACGTAAAGAAGATCCGGTCGGCCATCCAAAATGGCAGTTTCAGCAAGGTAGTAGCTGCCAGGGTAGCCAAGGCTCAAAAACCTGCAGACTTTAATGCGGTGGAATTTTATACCCATTTGTGCGAGGCTTACCCAAGTGCTTTTGTATCGCTGGTATATACCCAAACCTATGGTTTATGGATAGGTGCATCGCCTGAAATTTTACTGCAGGCCAATGCCGAGGGCTTTACCACGTATTCGCTGGCGGGCACCCGTGCCAATACCAACTGGAACAGCCAAACCGAATGGGGCAAAAAGGAACAGCAGGAACAGCAGATAGTTACGGAATACATACGCCATGCCTTTGAATCGGTAGCGAAAGGGGAGGCCCGTATTACGGGACCCGAAACCGTGCAGGCAGGCAATTTACAGCATCTGCGCACCACCTTTGTTTACGATGGCATACCTTACTTTAACTGGCAAAAAATTGTAGAAAACCTACACCCCACACCGGCCGTGGCCGGCTTGCCGAAGCAGGAGGCTATAGCTTATATCCTTAAAAAGGAGAAATCGCCCCGTGCATTTTACAGCGGTTACCTGGGCCCTGTGAATTTGGATGAACAGACCAACCTGTTTGTGAACCTGCGCTGCATGAAGGTGCTAAAGAATAAACTGGCTGTTTTTGTTGGTTGTGGCATAACAGCAGATAGCAGCCCGGCGCGTGAATGGAAGGAATCGAAAATGAAAACCCAGACGCTGTTAGGAATGCTGCAAAGCCCCAAACAGAAGTTGAAGGTTTCTAAAATCGTTTCATCTTTGCCCCCTGATGAAAACAGCGAAGCGGGGCGTTCAACTGATAGCGGAGATTTGCAAACGCAAGGGAATCCGTGATGTTGTATTCTCGCCCGGCAGCCGTTCGGCACCACTTGTAATTGCCTTTAGCGAACTACCCGGTATAAATACGTATGTGCTACCCGACGAGCGGGTGGCCGGTTACTTTGCATTGGGCCTGGCGCAACAGACCCTTACACCCGTAGCGGTGGTTTGCACCTCGGGCACCGCCTTACTGAACCTGGCACCGGCTGTTTGCGAAGCGTATTACCAGGAAGTGCCTCTGCTGCTGCTTACGGCCGACCGTCCGGCTGAGTTAATAGGCATTGGCGAAAACCAGGCTATCAACCAAACCCGTATTTATCAGAATTACGTTAGGGCCTCGTATACTATGAGCGCCGATGCAGCAGGCAAAAAGGAACTGCAGGCCATAGCCACCACCCTTGCAAAGGCCATTGACCAAACCATTAGCAAGGGCTATGGCCCCGTGCATATAAACATACCAGCCAGGGAACCGCTTTACGATTTAACGGCAGCCAACTTGCCTGAAATTCGTTTGCCCGAGGCTAAAGAACCGAAGGCGTTCAGATTAGATAAAGCGAGCGCGGGCGCTTATAAAGGTTATAGCAAGCGGTTGTTTATATTGGGTATGCATGCCAAACCAACGGACCTGCCCGCTTATATAAAAGCAAACGCGGCAAAGATGGGCAACCCCGCCCTGGTGTATGAAAACACAAACCTGGCGAGCAAACTGGGTGTATGCAACGGTGACGCTCTGTTAAGCACTTTAAGCGATGAAGAGGCAGCCGCTTATGTGCCCGATCTGCTTATAACCTTTGGCAACCAGATTATCAGCAAACGGCTGAAGCAGTTTTTCCGGAAGCACCCGCCCAGGGAACACTGGCATGTATCGGAAGCAGGGAACCGCTGGGATATGTTCGGCAGGCTAAGTAAAACGTTTGCCATAGACACGGAAACCTTTCTGCGTGCTTTGCCTGAAGTAAATAGCAAAAAGGATTTTGCGCTTTTGTGGCAGCAAGGCCTACACGCGTTTTACAAGCCTACGGCTGCATTTGCTGAAAAAGCTCCTTATTGCGATTTTAAGGTATTGCATCGCCTGTTTGGCACTCTACCCCGGCAAAGTAATCTGCAATTAGGGAACTCCACCCCTATCCGGTATGCACAGTTGTTTGGCATTACACCGGGTTGCCGTATTAACAGCAACCGCGGCACCAGTGGCATTGATGGTTGTGTGAGCACCGCCGCGGGGGCCGCCCTTACGCATAAAGCGCTTACCATTAGCCTTACCGGCGACGTAAGCTTTTTATACGACAGCAATGCCCTATGGAATAACCATCTATCGGACCGGCTAAGAATGGTGGTGATCAACAACTCAGGGGGCAATATCTTTCGCCTGATTGAAGGGCCCAACCGGGTGAAGGACTTCGGGAAGTTTTTTGAAACGCGCCATCAGCTAAGCGTTAAACACCTGGCTTCCATGTATGGCATCCCTTATTACTTTTGCGGCCGGTTCAGCGATTTGGATAAAACACTGAAAGCGTTCTATAAAGGCCGGAAGGGCAAGCCCGCACTGTTGGAAATTAAAACCGACGGTGAGCTAAGCGCGAAGGTCTACAAACAATATTTCGAGTTTTTACGAGCTAATAAACCATCTTAAAATACGTGCCGATATGAGCAAAAGAAAATGGAACACCATTAAAGAATACGAAGAGATAAAGTTTGAATTCTTTGAAGGCATAGCCAAGATAACCATTAACCGCCCGCGCTACCGCAATGCCTTTACGCCGTTAACGGTAAAGGAGATGATAGATGCCATGAACATCTGCCGCGATAACCTGGATATACAGGTGATTATTTTAACCGGCGAAGGCGATAAAGCTTTCTGCAGCGGCGGCGACCAAAATGTGCGTGGTCATGGTGGTTATGTAGGTAAGGATACGGTACCGCGCCTGAATGTGCTGGACCTGCAAAAGCAGATCCGCAGCATACCAAAGGCTGTTATTGCCATGGTAAATGGTTTTGCCATTGGCGGCGGACACGTATTGCATGTAGTATGCGACCTCTCCATTGCCAGTGAGAACGCCATTTTCGGGCAAACCGGGCCTAAGGTTGGCAGTTTTGACGGGGGCTTTGGCGCCAGCTACCTGGCCCGTTGTGTAGGTCAAAAGAAAGCCCGTGAAATTTGGTATCTGTGCGATCAGTATAATGCGCAGGACGCTTTGGATATGGGCCTGGTGAACAAGGTGGTGCCTTTAGAAGTATTGGAAGATGTAACCGTAGAATGGTGCAAGAAAATACAAGAGAAGTCGCCGCTATCCATCCGCATGTTGAAGTCTTCGTTTAATGCTGAACTGGACGGACAGGCAGGTATACAGGAACTGGCCGGCAATGCTACCCTTTTATACTACCTGAGTGAAGAAGCCAAAGAAGGCAAGAATGCCTTTATTGAAAAGCGCAAGCCCGATTGGAGCAAGTATCCTAAGTTCCCTTAGTAACATCTACAAAATAAAAGCAGCACCAACAGGTGCTGCTTTTTAGGTCAATTTAATAACCCGGGGAAACGCTTTATGCTATAAGGTTATTGACGTGCAGCATGTGCCTCTTCTACGCTTACCTCGCCGCCGGCATTGCCAAAGCTGTTTAATACGTAAGTAAATACAGAAGCCAGCTCTTCGTCGGTTAAATCAGGATTTGGACGAGGCATAGCGCTGTTAAACTTTTTGCCGTTTACGGTAATCTCGCCGCTAAGTCCATTAGCTGCACCGTGCATGGCGCGCTTTAAATCGGCCGCCAGGTAATCGGAATTTGCCAATGGAGGAAAAGCACCCTCTACACCTTTGCCATCCGCCTGATGACAAGCCTGGCAAATGCGCGTGAACACTTCTTTACCTTTCTCCATTTTCTGGTCCTTGGTTAACACAGCCGTTTCTGTTTTGGGAGCCGGCTCGGGTGTTGGAGTTTCGGTTGTGGCCGGTTTTTCATTGTTGTTGCACGAAGCCATAGCTGCCAGTAATAAAGCGGCGCCGGCTAATACTTTTAAACTTTTCATAAACCTATTTATTTATTAAACATTGAAAATTCACTATTCAGCGGCTTTCTTCTTCCCTTGCTTTTTAACCAGGAAGTAAATGCCCGTACCAACTACCATTGGGCTTAGTGCTAAAAACAGCGTTACCTTTTTGTAGGCGGCAATGGTCTTCTTTTGAACACCCTGACCACCCTGGCAAAGCGGACAAGCCACTACACCTGCGATGAAAAAAAGCAACAAACCGGTAGTAAGGAACAGCTTTTTCATAGGATTAGCTTAAATAAACCAGATAATACAATACCGGCCAAATACCTACTACAAAATACCAGTACATACCGCATATTTTCACCTTGTTCACAGATTCAAAACTGGTATTATCCTTTAATGAAAACAACAGGTAGAACAGGATACACAAACCCGCAACTACGTGTACGGCATGTGCGCCAATTATCAGGTAGAAGAAACCTCCGTAGATGCCTGAATGCGCTGTAAGGCCGAACTGGAGCAGTTTAATCCACTCGGAGCCCTGCACAATTAAAAAGATAGCACCCGCAGCAATTGAAACCAGTAACAAGGCCCGTGACTTTTTGAACCCTCCCGCAGCTTCAAATTGCTTGTAGAAACTAAAGAAAGTAATACCACTAAACAGCAATACAATGGTATTTATTGCAGTAACCTCTATAGGCAACCTTGGCTGACCTAAGGGTGGCCAAACCGGTTCCTTAGCGGTGTTAACCACAAAGGCACTTATGAGGCCGGCAAAGAACATGAACTCGGTTGCCAGTAAAAATAGCATGCCGAGAATACCATTCGATATTCCCTGTGGTTCTTCGCTGTTATTATCTATTGCCAATTGCATAATACAAAGTTTAGCGTGGGGTTACATCTAAATGAGCTGCGGTGATATCGGGATAGATGCTAAAGAAGAACGCGGCCAGACAAAACAACACGGCAGCAACAGCAATCCATAACAGGATTGGTTCAAAATCGAGGTGCATGAAGTTTTTAACCACCAGCGAAGCCTTTATTGCTGCTGCAACAAAGATTAGAACTACAGCCAATATCGGTGAAACAAATTCTCCAATCAGTAAGCTAAACGCCATCAGCGAGAGCAGGTAGATCAATATCCTGAAATAATGCGGATGCCCGTGATAGTCGGTTTCGGGTGTAGGTATCTCTACGTGTTCGGTGTTGTTACTATTTACCATAAGAAGCTTTTTATTTTGCGATGTATAACAATGGGAACAGGAATATCCAGATAAGGTCAACCATGTGCCAGTACATACCGGCAAGTTCAACCTGGTGAAGGTTTTTACCCTTGCGTGCCTGCAGCATAATAACAAACATGATAACCATACCCGCAATTACGTGTAAGCCGTGCAAGCCTGTCATCAGGTAATAGAACGACCAAAACAGCGAACCGATGGTATCATTTTCTTTCAGCAGATGCGGGCTGGTAAAAGTTAAGCCGTGTGTTATCTCGTGGTAATATTCAATGCCTTTATCGAAAAGGAAGATGAAGCCACCGGCAATTGAAATAGACAACCACATAGTGATCTTTTGCAGGTCCTTTTTGTTAGCAGCTTCATGGGCTTTCACCACGGTAAAGCTACTTATCAGCAGAACAACAGTGTTTATGGCACCAATCAATGTAGAGGTGTGTTCCGCCTGAATACTCCACTCGGGATAGCGAATGCGATAAAGCAGGTAACAGCAAATCAGACCACCGAAAATCATCAATTCACCTGCTATCAGGGTCCACATGGCAAGCCGGCCTTGGGGCACCTTGCCGACCGGTGTAGATAATGTTGCTTGGCTACTCATGTTCTTATATTATTATTTTACGTTTTGAGGATAGAAATCAGAATCGTGATCGGGTACGCTGTATTCGTAAGCGCCACGGAATACTTCGGGATGGGTTTCGAAGTTGCCGTGTGGTGGTGGCGAGGCAGCTGCCCATTCCAGGGTATTTGAGTTCCATGGATTGTCGGTTGCTTTTTTACCTGCGCGTAGGCTGATGATGAGATTAAGGATGAACAGCAATTGGGTGCTGATAAGGCAGATGGCGCTGATTGTTGCGATCTTTTCGTAAGTGATAAAAGGTTCGCGCATAATGTTGCTGAACAACTCATAGTCGTTGATACGACGGTGCTGGCCACCTAAACCGTTAAAGAACAGCAGGAAGAAAGTGCAGTTGAAGAAGATGAAAGTTAAGGCAAAATGTAACTTACCGATGGTAGCATTCAGGTGCTTACCGGTAAACTTAGGGAACCAGAAATAGAAGGCGGCAAAGAAGCCGAAGAAGATATCGGGGAATAAGGTGTAGTGGAAGTGTGCTACTACGAAATAGGTATCGTGCGCATAAATATCAAAAGCGTTAGAGCCGAGGAATAAACCTGTTAAACCACCGATAAGGAACAGGGCAATGAAACCCAGCGCCCACAACATTGGTAACTCCAGTTTAATGGAGCCACCCCATAAGGTAGCCATAAAGGACAGGAAAATACCGGCAAACGGAATGGAGATGATGATGGTGCCGATACTGAAGAAGGTAGCCATGCGAGGGTCGATACCGGCAATAAACTGGTGATGCGCCCATACTACTACCGATAAAACGGCAGAAGCAAGTGCTAGCATTACGATACGCTTATAAGAGAACAAAGGTTTACGCGCGAATACAGGGATGATTTCGCCTAACACACCTAAGGATGGCAATAGGAGCACATATACTTCGGGGTGACCAAAGAACCAGAAAAGGTGCTGGAACAAAATAGGATCGCCGCCACGTGCAGGGTCGTAAAAACCTGTGCCTAAAATGATATCAAACAACAGCATAAAGGCACCTGCTACTAGTGGTCCTACTGAAAACATAAAGATTACCGTAGCAATGTTGATAAACCACACCACTAAAGGAATACGCCATGCGGTCATACCTTTGGTGCGCTTATTAATAGTGGTTACCACGAAGTTGATACCACCCATAAGGATTGATACAAACTCAAGCGCTACCGCCAGAATCATTAAGCTGTTACCACCGATTAATGCCCGCAAAAAATCGGGGGAGGTTGTTGCATAACCATTGGCAGAGAGCGGAGGATACATAGTCCAGCCACCACCAAATGCACCGCCCGGAACAAAGAAGGATGCAACTAAAACCACAGCACTTAAAAAGAAGATCCAGAAGGACATCATATTGAGTGTGGGGAAAGCCATATCATCAGTTCCTATCATTAAGGGTATAAGGAAGTTACCGAAGCCGGCTACCAGAATGGGCATCGCTACCCAGAACACCATGATCATACCATGACAGGTTACGAAGGTGTTATACTGATCGGAACTGAGATGCCCGAACAGTGGGATATTTTGACCGGGGAATGCCAGGTTGTATCGGAATACATAGGCCAGGAAACCGCCTATGGCCGCCATCAATAAACCAGTTAAAGTATACTGGGTGCCTATCGTTTTATGGTCCAGAGAAAATATATACTTCCTCCAGAAACTTAAACTATGTGTACCGTGTTCCATCTTCGTATTTCCGTTTTATATTATTGAGCGTTTTTAGAATAAAGATCCTGCAGGAATTGTTCGTATTTCTCCTGCGATTCCACTACAATGAAATTGCGCATCTTGCTATGCATGCTGCCGCAGATCTCGGCGCAGGAGATATCGTATTTGCCTTCTTTGGTAAAGTTTATCCAACGGGTGTTGGTGCGACCGGGAATTACGTCCTGCTTGAGGCGGGAGTTTACTACATAAAAGCTGTGCAGCACATCCTTAGATCGAAGGTCGAATACGATGTTTTTGTTTACAGGAACGTGTAACTCACTGTTAATCTCATCTACGGTAACATCATCGGCCGTATACAGTTTACCATCGGGGCCGGGGTAGGTAAAAATCCAGTTCCATTGGCGGCCTGTAACCACATTCATTACATCTACCTTATCGGGAACGTTCTCGATTGTTTCCCAGGTATGGTGTTCGGCAAACAGAATGATAAAGTCGCTCATGGCCAACGCTACCAGCGCATAGGTAATCCAGCGAAAATGTTTGCTGCTTTCGCCGGTGATGTAAGAAGCCTTTTTATTGTTACTGCTTCTGTATCGGATTAAAGGATACAGCAGCACAAAAAGGCTGATAAAGAATGCGATGGCTACGAATACCAAAATGAGGTAGAACAGATGATCTATCTCTCCACCATACGTACTTACATTTTCAGGAAACAATTTCATTGCAACTTAGATTAATGAATGAACTTTATTTTACTAATGTTTAGGAGAATGGCCATTACCAGAATCGGCAGGCAATTGCATTTCGGCCTTTGTAATAACCCAGAGCATATAGACACCGATAATGATTACCGCTAAAATGCCGAGGTATAGTCCCAGGTAAGTGCCAAAACCCAAGGATTGGATCATGGAGGACTCCTTAGCCTGTACTGCAGCATGTGTGGAAGGATTGGTTATTTCGTGGTCGCTTGGTTCATATTTTACCTCGGCAACCACTGGCTTGTCGCCTGTTTCTTTGATATAGGCCAACACCTCTTTAATATCAGCATCGCTGAGGTTTTGGTCAGGCATTATCATGTTGTTGTATTCGGCAAACAAACGTACGGCCGAGGTATCTCCGGACTTCACAACGGTTTGCGATGATTTAATCCAGGCATGCAACCATTCTTCGGAATGGCGCTTGTCTACATCCTTCAGGTCAGGTCCTACTAACCTTCCCTTGCCCACAGAGTGGCAGGCTGAACAGGATGATTTAAACATGGTTTCGCCCTGGCCGGCAAATACAGTTTGTGCCGAAACCAGCAGTAACATGAAAACCGAAACAGTAATTTGTAATAATCTCACCATCATTTTCCTATTGGTTAACTATTCTAAAACAGAACGCGTTGTTCTAATTTTCGGCCAAGAGAATATTCTTGACCAATTCAACCAAAAACGTGAGATGTATCACAAATTTGAAATGAAGCGGGATTAATGCCTCGTGCGCTTGAAGTATAACCGGCTAGGCACCGGCGGTACGGCCTGCCTGTTCCTGCAGTGCCTCAAAATTCAGAATTCTTATTTTTTTCCCTACCATGTCAATTGCTTTCTCATCGCGCAAGGCGTATAACATGCGGGTTACAGTTTCGCGGGTAGTACCCACTACACTGGCGATATCGCTGCGCTTCAACTTCATATTCAGCGTGCGTCCATCCTTTTCGTAGCCATAATTTTCGATCAGCAATAGCAAGCTTTGGGCTAGTTTTTCCTTTACTGTCCGTTTACTGGTATCGGTAAATTTCACTTCGATCTTCTTCAGTTCTCCACTCAGTAATTTTAGTACCTGGAAACTGAATTTAGGGTCGCCTTGCAGCAGGCTTATGAATGTTTTAGTAGGCAAAAAACAAACGTGTGTATCCGTAGTGGCTACTGCACTGCAAGAAAAGGTATCGTTTCCCAGCACAGCCCGGTAACCTATAATATCACCGGGACCTGCAAAGCGCAGCACCTGGGGGTCGCCAGAGGAACACTCCCTGCAAACCCTAACCTTACCCTTGTAAATGCAATAAATACCATCCGGAGAGTTGCCCTGCTTAAAAATAACTTCTCCGTTTTTAAACCTGAGCATGTGTTTGGATGCATTCATGAAATCCAGGTCGGAAGTGGATACATCACTAAAAACTGATTTAGACCTGAAGTTACAGCCTTTGCAATCAGGAGCATTACAAACATCCATTCCCTTTCATCGTTTCAAGACCACGTAGGGTAGCCATCTTATTAAAAAAGCATTTCTAAGCGGCCAAACTAAAAAAAGCCCCAGTGGCTAACAAATGCGAATAATGGCATATACAGCCTTATGCATATGCAAATAAATCAATGCAACCTAATTAAATGTGTATGTCTTTTTATTGCACCATACCTTGGTTTCGTATGGTTGTATGCTGTAGGTAACAGCTTCGTTATAGAGGTTGTATTTCTTTACAATTTGGTCGCTTACCTGCACCTGCTCGCCGTAGTAAAATGCCTTCAGGCGGCCATCGAGGTCCTGATAAACGATTATATCGTTATCTACTACATAGCTTAAAGGGATATACCGTTCCAGCCAATATTTTTTGCCGTTATACCAACACCAAAAGTTATTGCCCCGGTCAGTATAAGCAATCAGATTTTCCTTAACAGTAAGTTTAACAGGCCGGTCTTCCATCAGCACGGTTTCTTCGCCCTGATAATGAACGACTAATTGCTTTAGCATGGAGATATAGGCTACAAAACCCTGACCTGTCCAGTACTCATTTACAACCTGTGTACTTGTTTCATGCACATCTCCCGCTTCAAAGTATTTGAAATTGCCTGCATAGTCGCTGTAAACAATAATGTCGCGGTCCACCAAAAAATTAACCGGTTCAAAAGTCTCCAGGGTTTGTAACTGACCGTGGTAATACACTTTAAAGGTTCCATTACGGTCGATGTAGGCAAATATATTATCGCCGATTTTGGCCCGCGTAATGTCCGTTCGCTCTATCAATTGGGTTTGGCCGCCATAAAAGGCATTCAGTTCCCCCAGCGTATTAGACCAAACAATCAAACTATCGCTATAGTAGAGCGAATCCTCACCGGGCCGGAAGAACGCTTCCAACTGCTTAAACTCATTACCATAGAGCACTTTAATCTGGTTAAAGTTCTGATACAAGAACCAGTTATCAGTCATGTAATAGTTGGGCGAGTTATCGTTTACCGTATAGGTTTTGCCTTTGTAATAAACCTTCAAGCGACTGTTAGCAGCTATATAGGCTAGAATATTATTGCGGCCAACCAGAAAGGAACGCAGGGGTAAACTTTCGATAAAATTAGACTGGCCTGCATCGAAGACGTAGACGTAGTTATTGATGTCCTGAAACGGCGCCATGCATTGTGCACTTAGCTTTTGGCCAAAGAAGCCAAACAACAATAGCACTAAAACTTTACTGAACCTGCTTATCAAACTGCAACTTTTACTGTTGTAAAGGTAAGCGGCTACCGAAAGCTGCGCTACTTACCTGATCGTTTTTCAGAAAATTAAACAAAGCAGCGATTAATGCGGTTGCTGTCCGTATTGCTTCATCATTTCTTCGATCATCTTTTGCCTTTCTTCAGGCGTCATATCCTTCATTTTAGAAGGGTCCATAGTAGGCACTGTATAGCTTGCTCCTTTGGTGTAACCGCTCAGCGAAAATAGGGTTGCGGGATTATTGCGCTTTTCGGCCTTCACCAAATCAATCTGCATCGATTCGCCACCTTCGGTTGTTTTGATGCGCACAGGCGCACCTAAAGCACCTGCAGCTTCAATAGCTTTCATGAGGTTGCCTTTGGCGGTGTATTTGGTTTTAATTTTGGCAAAGTCGGCATAGCCGTTAATATCGGTAGTAGTCCACCACTCCATTAAATCCTTGCCGCCTTTCTTCTTAATTTTAATGTGCTTACAGCTATAACCATTTACCTGCTCGGTTCCTATCAGCGTAACTTCGTATTCGGCCTGATCGGCATCCTTGTAATCTTCGTTCTTACTTACATCCATTTCGGTGTAGGTCTTATCCTTTTCGTTTAGCATGTAAATAACCTTGGGGTTATCCTTAAGCGTAAGCGTTGACATAGATGCCATGGCCTGCATTTCGGCTTTAGCGAATTTCATTTCGCTACGGGTATTACCATCCTGTGAGTAGACCTTCATGGTGGCTATATCGCCTTGTTTGGTAGTGCTCATCTTCATTTCCATATAAAAGCCCTGTGCCCAAACAGTGGCATAGGTTAACAAGCTTACACAAGCGGTTAAAAGCAGTTGCTTTCTCATGATTAGGGTATTTAGTTACCTCAACCAATGTGGTTGACACTGCAAAGTAAGAAAGAAAAAACGGGAGAAAAACTGATAAATAACAGGATCGCCTAACGGTGCGAGGTTGCTTTTTCCTGCAGGTTTTCGAAGGTAGACATTGGCGTTTCTACACTCTGAGAATTAGTCATCCAATCGGGGATATTACCACCCGGGTTAGAGGAATATTCATTCGTAACTTCGGTACCTCCTGTTTTGGGAACCAGTTTCCAGGTCGAGACCATTTGCTGAATTCGGACAACGCCTTCTTCTTCCTTAATATATTTAGGCTCACTGGTTTCAGTGATCACAATTACGCCGGTAGTAGGGTTTTTATCCACCCGGATTCGAAGTACGCAATCGCGGTCGGCAACAGGCCATGGGGCATCGAAAACAAGGTGCGCTATAAACTCGTTATCATTCAGACGGGCAACTACACGAGCGCTTTTACAGCGTGATACCCAGGTTGGGTAACTGTTAAAGTCAGACAGGAGACGCAGCATTTCTTCGGGAGTAGAGGAAACCATCATAACCGCACGGCTATCGCGCAGTTTGCCCCATTTGCTTTTCTTGGTAAAGATCTTGATCCCTTTCTTCTCGCGCTCATATACCCATTCGTTCACCTGCTGTTTCCAGGAACCCAGCATTAAAACCGAAAGAAGTAACAAAATGAGCTTAGAACCGCGAGTCATGGTGCGAATTTACTGGAATAACCGCGAAATCGAAAGAATGTTGTGCTACAAACAGCAAAAATTTCGCACAACCGTAGTTAAAACTGTCTGTAACGTGTCCGGTAAGGTTTAAAGAGTCTAATGCCCAAGGCCTTTCTCGCTTAACCAACGTTCCGCTTCAAGAGCTGCCATACAGCCGGTGCCGGCAGCAGTTACCGCCTGGCGGTATACTTTGTCCTGCAGATCGCCGCTGGCAAATACACCTTCCACATTGGTTTTAGGCGTACCAGGTATAGTTAATACATAGCCCTGTTCATCGGTCTTAATGTAGTCCTTAAATACTTTTGAGTTTGGTTCGTGGCCAATGGCTACAAAGAAACCGTAGATAGGTATGATCGTTTCCTGGTTGGTTTGGGTGTTTAACACCTTTACGCTTTCCACGGTATTTTCCCCTATAACTTCTACAGGTTGGGTGTTCCAATACACCTTAATGTTAGGGGTTGCCAATACGCGCTCCTGCATAATTTTAGATGCACGCATATGATCCTTTCGAATAAGCATATGCACATTTGAGCATATCTTGGAAAGGTAGATTGCTTCTTCACAGGCTGTATCACCTGCACCGACAATAGCCACTTCGCGGTTACGGTAAAAGAAGCCATCGCATACGGCACATGCACTTACACCACCGCTTTTCAGTCGGTCTTCTCCGGGAATGCCCAGCCATTTAGCTTCAGCACCGGTAGAAAGGATGATAGCATCCGCTTCCAGCATCTTATCGTCATCTACCCAAACTTTTTTCGGTGAAGTTGAAAAGTCAACTTTGGTTACATACCCAAAGCGGATATCCGTTCCAAAACGTTCTGCTTGTTTCTTAAAATCTTCCATCATCTCCGGGCCCAGGATACCAGACGGGTAACCCGGAAAATTCTCTACATCCGTAGTATTCATCAACTGGCCGCCTTGCAGCAAACCGGTAATCATAACAGGTTTTAGATTGGCGCGGGCTGCATAAATGGCCGCGGTATAACCCGCAGGTCCCGAACCGATAATCAATAAAGGCACTCTTTCCACAGTAGAACTCATAATCATTCAATATTTAGCTGGCGAAAATATAAACGGAGCCGATTAAGGCCCATGATAATAATCAACATATATGTGCTTTTAAAGGCACTGAACATCAGGCTATTGTGGGGGCACTACAATGGAGTAGTACTTGGTAGCATAACCAGCCCAGATACCCAGGCCATTGCTGATGTTAGACTTGATTTTTACCGGAGAAGAGAAAGGACTGTCGCCCCCATCATTTTCCAGCGTAAAGAAGAAATCGTATGTTTTGCTATCGATATTGCTCCACTTTACGGTAACGGTATCTCCCCGCCAAAAGTAGCTATCGGTATTAACGTCAAAATCGGCACCATCCGGCTGTCCACGTTCCAACGGCAGCCCCACACTAAGGCCAATAAACAGTTTGTCGTCATACACGGAACCACTCATTGGTTTGTAAAACGGCTCCTCGTTACGTTTGGTCCAGTAACGCACAAAGTTTCCAAAGGTGTCGGGCACAGTAAAGTAGGCGTAAACGGCCGCCATACTATCGCGGTAAGCCGGGTTGCTGTGTTCACGAATGCCTAATGAATCAAGCCCAATCGCAGTAGGTATAGTGGTAGTAGAAGTAACATGCACGCTATCGGTAGTTGAGGTAAACCCGGGTGCCTGAATGTCCAGATCATACCGGGTGTTTTCCTTACCCATAAAGCTGCAGGTGCCTGAAAGAAAGTAGGTGGCAATATCAGGCACTGTATAAACGCATATACCCGGTATTTGTGCAGAATCTACTTTGGTAAAACCAAAGGCATTGAGTATAACTTCCTGTTGATCTTCCGGTAAGTTCAGGTTTTGCAGGCAAAGTTCAGTCAACTCGGTTTGCGTGCCATCGCTGGCGGTAACTTTAACTACTGCACCATGCACAAAGTAGCTGCCCAGGTCATTAATATTTACATTATCGAAAAACTTGCTGTTTTTAGTGAGCAATACTACCGGTGGTGTATTGATATCAATAGAACCTTCCACTACTAACTGGGTAGCACTTTCGGGTATGTCAATATCAATAACTCGCGAACAAGAAGTAACACTTATTATGCTAAACAAGGCCAGCGCGGCTGCTACTACTTTTATATAGTTAACTGTGTTCTTCATGCTTAAAATTTAAAGTTCCAGGTGGCTGATGGAAGAATGGGAAACAACGAAGCTTGTTTGGCCCGGAATTGAAAACCGCTGTTACCGGTTTTCTCACCTGGATCGCCTTTCGCATCAATATAAACGAAGTAAGGATTCATGCGGTTATAAGCATTGTAAATGGAAACGGTGATATCGCTATAGAAATCAAGTTTGCGTTTCTTTTTAGGTATGATGGTATAGGTAAAGCCAAGGTCTAAGCGGTGATAGGCAGGCAATTGATACCAGTTACGCGGACCATACACAAAATGCGGTTGACCTTCGTTGAGGAAAAACGACTGGGGCAAGGTCG
Source organism: Chitinophagales bacterium (assembly GCA_044225825.1). Taxonomy (GTDB): domain Bacteria; phylum Bacteroidota; class Bacteroidia; order Chitinophagales; family LD1; genus Bog-950. The sequence goes on along the minus strand of JBGAIB010000004.1, from coordinate 206,655 downwards.
TGCGCTGACCGGAAGAGAACACGAATGTTGCCGATATCTTCCAGTGTTTATTAATCTCATACATGTTTACGATGCTCAGATCGTGGCGGCGATCGTATTTGGCCAAAAAGGTTTTGCCATCATTGATGTCAGGAAACTGCCTCCAGGTCCAGGCAAGTGTATAGCCGATCCATCCTGTCCATTTACCCTTGGCCTTTTTTACGAAGAACTCCGCCCCGTAACTCCAGCCCTTACCATAGGTGAACAAGTCTTCAACATCCACCGTAATATTGCCCACTGCGCTTTCTCCATACTCAATCTGATTCCAGAGATGCTTGTAATAAACCTCAACAGAGGTTTCAATCATATCATCCTTAAAGTTGCGGAAATAACCGACTGAAGCCTGCAATCCAATCTGAGGTTTAACGGCAGCAGTACTAGGGACCCACAAATCGATTGGCAAGGTGGTTGTTGAACTTGAAACAAGGTGCACGTATTGCTTATTATAGGTTATACCTGCTTTGATGGATGATTTGCTATCCACCTTAAAGCGCATGGCCAGCCGTGGTTCAATACCCCAATAGGTAGCAATGTTTTCGCCCGGTTTGTAATTAAGGGTATCGGTTGCCTGGCCGTTTGCAAAGGCTATTTTGCTGAAAGGCCCCATAAAGTTAAACAACGAAGCGCGCAAGCCAATATTGATCTTTAACCAGTCGGTAGCGTCAAAATCGTCCAGGAAGTAAACACTTGTCTCGTGCGCGTACTTTTTAGCCTGGTTGGTGGTTTTAAACTCGGTGGTATCGGAGCGGCCACTGGCCTGATAAGGGGTAAAAATGTGGAAGTTGTATTGCCAGCCAAACTGCATCATATGGCCCAGTTTGGGCGAATAGTCAAAATCCATTTTAGCTGTAAACTCCCGTACTGAAGAATTCAGGCTAAAAGACACGTTCTGGTAACCGGTTTTAGCTGTAAAACCAAAATCGTTGTAAATAAACATGGTGTTAAGGAACAACCTGTCGTTAAATACGTGGTTGTGGCGCAGCGTAGCAGTTGTATTACCCCAGGGGAAGTTTAACTTGAAGTTACCACCGGGATCCTGAAAGTTGAAAACATCACGACCAAAGTAACCGCTGAGGTAAAGGCGGTCTTTATCGCTGATGCGGTAGTTGATCTTGGCATTAATATCGTAGAAGTAATATTCGTTGCCTGCGAAGGAACCATCTCCTATTTTGGGGAGAATGGGTTTCAGTAGCAGGTCAATATAGGTTCTGCGCGCACTTACAATAAACGAACATTTATCTTTTTTGATGGGCCCCTGAACAGTAAGGCGCGATGAAATAAGACCTATGCCGCCTTCTACATTCCAGCGTTTCATATTGCCTTCTTTCATCTGCACGTCTACAACGGAGGATATCCTGCCGCCATAGTTAGCCGGCATCCCGCCTTTAACCACGGTAGTGTTCTTAATTGCATCCGAGTTAAACACCGAAAAGAAGCCAAAGAGGTGACCGGTGTTATATACTACGGCATCATCCAATAATACAAGGTTTTGGTCGGGTCCTCCTCCCCTCACATAAAAACCAGAGTTACCTTCGCCCGCCGACTGAATACCCGGTAGCAGCTGTAGGGTTTTCAGGATATCGACTTCGCCCAACAGAGCAGGCAAGGCTTTTGCCTGTTCAATTTTTACCTCCTGCTTACCCATGTCCGTGCTCTCCACATTCTCGCCTTTGCGCTCGCCTGTTATCACCACTTCCTGGGTTTCTATGGAGCTGGTGCCCATTTCCACATTTAACTTAACATCCTTATCCAGTATCACTTTCTGCTCCTTCAGGCCAAACCCTACATAGGAGATGCGGATGGTATAAGTATCAGCAGGCAAGGACATAGAGTAGAAACCATACTCATTGGTATTGGTGCCTTTACCTAATTCAACCACATAAACTGATGCGGCTAAAAGGCTTTCGCCGTTTGTGCCATCCTTTACATAGCCGCTGATGGTAAACCGGGTAGGTGCCTGCCCAATGGCCGTAAAAGCCAGCAACAATAACAGTAAGCTTAGGTAGTTTTTAATCATCAGAGTCCGGGCGCATTTTTAGGGGCGCAAAAATAGCAACTTCAACATGCCCAAAGGCTATTTTGAAACATAAATATTGTCAATTTGTTTGTTGCTAAGGGCTTACAAAAAGGTTAAGGAATGATTAGGGATTGAAAGACCCTAAGCTCCTCTGAAACAGATGTGCATAAACTTCTGAAAAATAGTTGGGGATTACTGCAAAAAACCGCCTTTCCCCCTTGCACATGAAATCCTAATCACTATCTTCGGAAGCTTAAATCACCAACGCAAAATGAAAAAAATTTACCTGGGGCTTTTATTTTCTTTTTTACTTACCAAGAACAACTACGCACAAACGCCATTTGAACGGATTTACACCGTATTGAACGGCAAGTGTCAAAACACCAACTGTCACAGTTCCACTGCTACCGATGGTTCCGAGGCCCTGTTATTTACAGGCACTCAAACCGACGTTTACAACGCTATTTACAACGTTACGCCCGGCAACACATCGTCGGTAGGCAAGTTCGAAAAGTTAGTAAAACCGGGTCATCCTTACATGAGTTTTTTGCTACGCAAAATTGCCGGTTCAGGTTTTGATACCGATTTAGCCCTGGATGCCAGTGAAGGCGCGCTGATGAAAGATACTGCCGGAAATCAACTCAGCAATAAGGAGATTGAATTCTTCCGCCAGTGGATAATGTTCTCTGCCCAAAAAACTTATGGCAGTGGCGATCGCACTCCGGATTGGCAACTTGTAAGCGACTATTACGATAACCCTACCATGCCTTTTTTACCTAAACCGGCTAAACCTGCTGCCGGAACAGGTCTGCAGTTCCGCATGGGCCCTGTGTTTTTACCTACTACCGGTGAAACTGAACAGGAATGGTTGCTGCAACAGGAAGTTAACTTCCCTGTATTACCGGAAGTTGACCGTATAGACGGTTTTATGAACCAGCAATCGCACCACTTTTTGTTGTTCCAATTCTATGATTCGGTATCAGCTGCTTACCGTCAATCGGGTATGGAGCGCGTGCAGTTAATTGGTGGAGCAACTTCCTTTGATGGCAACAAGAACCTGACCAGTGCCTGGCAGGATGATGCAGAGTTTCACTTACCTACAGGTACGGCTCTTTTCTGGGATCAGAAAACCTTCCTGGATATGAACTACCACGTAAAAAACTACAATGCCTCCGCTGTGTTACCTTGCGATTTTTATTTCAATATCTACTACAAGCAGCGTAGCGCTTCTACTATCGAAATGAAGGCGAACCTGGTAAATAATGCAACCCTGGTGTTACCACAAGGTGTTCAAACCCGCGACTATGATGATCCGGCCAACAACTCCTCTACCAAGGAATGGCGTTATATCTGGGCTTTAACTTCGCACGCTCACAAATACGGTACTGATTTTGACTTATATGTGCGCGATACAACCGGCACCATAGCTGATAAAATCTACGAAGGCTTCTACGATTACACTAACAACTACGACCGTGGTTATTATGACTGGGAACATCCTTCAACCGAGTACTTCAACAACTTCTTACCGGTAAAATTCGGTAAGCATGCCGGTAAAAAAGCCGGACTGGTTGCCCGTTCAACCTGGGATGTTCAACAACCGCTTATCACCTTTGGTTTTACTACCAACGACGAAATGCAGTTATTCTACTACTACTACACCAGCCAACTGCCTGACGGCTTAAATGCCATCAACGACCAGAACAGCGCTAAAATATTTATGTCGGTTGTACCTAACCCTATGAACGGCAACGGCAAAATAGTTTACACCCTAGAGAAGGGCGCAACTGTAGAAGCATCTGTTGTAGATATTACAGGTAAAACAGTAGCTACAATGAGCAGCGAAAAACAGGATGAAGGCATGCACGAAATCACTATCGGCAGCAACGAACAGTTATCTACCGGTATTTACTTTGCCCGCCTGGTTATTGACGGCTCTATTTACACCCGCAAATTCATTGTAACCGAATAATACAACAAGCTATAACTCAACAAAAAAGCGGTTTAAAACCGCCTTTTTTTATTTACTCAAGAGATCAAGCAAAACAGTAAGTTTCTCCCGGAGTTCCTTTCGGCTAACAATGAAGTCCAAAAAGCCGTTCTCCAATTGAAACTCAGAAGTCTGGAAGTTTTCCGGTAGCTTCTTTTTAATGGTTTCTTCAATTACCCGAGGGCCTGCAAAACCTATCAAGGCGCCCGGCTCTGCAATATTGAAATCGCCTAACATGGCAAAGGATGCTGTAACACCGCCGGTGGTAGGGTTCGTTAATAGACTGATATAAGGAATCTTAGCCTCGCGCAGTTGATTTAACTTAGCAGAGGTTTTAGCCATCTGCATGAGCGAGAAGGCGCTTTCCTGCATACGTGCGCCACCTGATTTAGAAATGATCAGCAAGGGCGTATTATTTGCCATGCAGTAGTCAATAGCCCGTGCTATTTTTTCGCCCATAACCGAACCCATGGAACCGCCTATGTAGCTAAAATCCATAGCAGCTATAACTAATGGGTAGCCACCTACTTCGCCGGTAGCCACCTTCATGGCTTCTTTTAAGCCTGTAGTTGCCTCGGCATCCTTAATCCGCTTGGCATAAGGTTTCGAATCGGTGAAATGCAACAAATCAACAGGAACCAGGTTGTCGAACATAACCCGGTAATTGTCAGAGTTATAGATGATCTGAAAATAACCTTCGGCATCAATTTTTTCGTGATAACCGCATTCTGGACAAACGTTGAGGTTCTCGTGCAGTTTATCGGCTAATACAGTAGCCTTACAGCCGGGACATTTATGCCAGATACCCTCAGGGGTTTCTTTCTTTTCTTCCGTAGAGGTTTGAACACCTTTCCGAAACCGCTTCCACCATGGCACTTTCTCATCGGTCATAGCACAATGTTAGTTCTTATAAGCCAAAAACTGAAACGGCAGTATACCGGTTTGCCAGAGATGTAAAAACTAGGCAATTGTAACTTCGTTACTCAGGTAGATATCCTGAATAGCATTTAACAACGCTACACCATCCTTTAACGGACGCTGGAAGGCTTTACGGCCAGAAATTAAGCCCATACCGCCTGCACGTTTGTTAATGATGGCTGTGGCTACTGCTTCGGCTAAATCAGTTTCGCCGCTGCTGGCACCACCTGAGTTAATCAAACCTACACGACCCATGTAACAATTAGCTACCTGGTAACGGCAAAGATCGATAGGGTGATCGGTAGTTAAATCGGAGTATACTTTTTTGTGGGTTTTACCGAAATTAAGGGCATTGTAACCGCCGTTGTTTTCAGGCAGTTTTTGCTTAATAATATCGGCCTGAATGGTTACACCCAAGTGGTTAGCCTGGCCTGTTAAGTCAGCTGAAACGTGGTAATCCACGCCATCCTTTTTAAAGGAAGAATTACGCAGGTAACACCATAAAACCGTAGCCATCCCGAGTTCGTGGGCGTATTCAAAGGCTTCGGCTACCTGTACAATCTGACGCTTGCTTTCTTCGCTACCGAAGTAAATGGTAGCACCAACTGCTGCTGCACCCATGTTCCAGGCATCCTTAACCTTGCCAAACATGATCTGATCGTAAGAATTCGGGTAGCTTATAAATTCGTTGTGGTTAATTTTAACGATGAAAGGTATTTTATGCGCGTATTTACGGGCAACAATACCCAAAACGCCGTAGGTTGATGCAACGGCATTGCAACCACCTTCGATTGCCAGTTTAACGATGTTTTCGGCATCGAACATGGGTACGTTTGGCGCAAAGGAAGCACCGGCGCTATGTTCTATACCCTGGTCGACCGGTAGAATAGAAACGTAACCTGTGTTTGCCAAACGGCCATTACCGGCAATCCACTGCAGGTTGCGCAGCGTTTGGATATTACGGTTTGAATCTTTCCAGATATTATCAATAAAATCAGGAGCCGGCAGGTGCAACTGTTCTTTCGAAATTGTTTTCGATTGGTGGTTCAGCAGATAGTTGGCTTTCTCTTCGCCCAGTAGTTTTGCGATAGCGTCGCGTTTCATAACTCGATTTTAGTGCGCGCAAAACTAAAAATTTGAGTTAAACAGCGCGTAAAAACTTCAACACCCCTTCTGTGAATTCTGCGGGTTTCTCGGCATGTACCCAATGTCCGGCACCTTCAATCTCCAGCAACTCGTTGTCGGGGAACAAGTCCAATACTTTTTCATAGGTGGCTGCGGTAATATATCCTGAATGACCACCCTTAACAAACAACGCTTTACCACTAAAAGGCGTAGAAGCGGATATGGCCGCACTGATTTCGGGATAGTGGCTTTTTAGTGCATCCAAATTAAACCGCCAGGTGAAATGTGCCCCGTCCTCCGTTCGGGTTAAGCTTTTCATCAGGAACTGTACGGTGGTTTCATCTCCATTCAGCTGCTGCCGCAATACCTGTTCTGCCTGACGTCGATCGGTAAGTGTATTCAGATCAATCTTGTAAAGTGCTTCAAATACCGGACTGTGCTTATCTTCAATTTCAGCGGGCGTAATGTCTACCACCACCAATTTTGCTACCCGCTCCGGGTGAAGCAGGGTAAACTGCATCACCGTTTTGCCACCCATCGAGTGGCCTAACAAGTGTGCTTTCTCTAAACCCTGTTCATTCATAAACTCCAGCAGATCATTGGCTAAAAGGGGGTAGCTGATTTCGGCACTATGCGGCGAACGCCCATGGTTCCGCTGATCAACAATATACACCTTGAAGTGTTCTGCCATTTTTTTTGCGATGGCTTGCCAGTTATCCAGGGAGCCCATTAAGCCATGAAGAATAATCAGCGGAAAACCCTCGCCGAAACTTTTGAAGTTTAATTGCATATGCTACGCCTGCGCCGCCGCGTTTTGATTTACAAACATGCTTAAATCGGCAATTAATTCCTCTACGGTCTTCCCTTTTAAAGGCTGTTCCAGCTCAGCCGGCGGAACCAGGCAAATGGTCTTAAGAATAGTTAGACGGTCGGCGGGCAAACCAGGGTAATCCACTACGGCTTTCACTTTGGCCATATAAACCTGCATCTCTTTCCTTCGCTCTTCGGTCAGATCTTCGTAACCCAATTGCTGCCGCAATTTCTTTTCGAAATAAGGGAGCAACTCACTTTCATGAAGCGTATCTATTAACCTTCCCTCCGCTCCAAGTTCCAGGGACTGGTCCAACCATTGTTTTATGACCGATACCATATACTTAAAATGCCGGCGATTCCATTTGCCATGCAAACCTTCTTCGTTTACATCCCTGCTGCTTAGGTAATCATAAATCTCCTGTAGCTTTTCGCTGCTCAGGTTATGCAAAGCATTTTCAACGGGGAACCACACCTTATGGAAATTAACTACCGCATCCATACGGTTAGCAAAGTTTACAAAATCGGGTAGCTCGCTCCAGTTCTCGCGCATTACACACATGGCCAGCACAAACTTCTGGTTGCGTTGACGACAATACTCACTGAAGTATTCAATGTTCTGCAATACCTTTTCAAACTTGGCATGCACCCGGATGCTTTCGTATACGTCCTTTTTAAGCGAGTCAAGCGAAACCCCGATTTGAAAGTTGCCTCGTTCCAGATAGTCTTTTATCCGGGCATTGAGGAAAGTGCCATTGGTTTGTACCATGATGATGCAGTTAGGGTTTGCTTCCAAAAGCATATCCCAAATGCGATAATTCATATCTATTGCAAAGGCTTCCCCTGAACCACTAAAACGCGTTTCATGCAAGTGGGGTATAAACTCTTTAAGCTGGTCTAAAAACCGCTCATCGTAAGGACTCGCAATAGGCGGCAGTTTTTCGCGGTTTTGACGAATAAGCGAAGAATACTCGCCTTTACACATCACACATTCCAGGTTACAGGTATTAGTGAGCAAAAACTCCATCATGGTTGGGTATTGCGCATGTTGCGGAACCCTGTCGAAATGCCCTGCTCTTATTTCCTGAAAGTTTCCTGTTTCCAAATCGGCCCGGCAGATACTGCAGCCTTTCGAAAGATCGAAGTTCGCCATCTGCCTGCGCAATTCGTGGGCTTGTGCGCTTTGCCAAATTTCACTTATGCTCAGTTCAGGGTAACGCCCCAATGAATAATCCAGGTTATGACAACAGGCATGAACTTCGCCGTCCTGGGAGAACAACATATTAACTGAAGGCGCAAAACAGAAACTTTTGCGCAACTCTTTCTTCCTCGTTTGATTATAAGCCTGCACCTTGCCTTCAAAAGTTTCGGGCAAGCTTTGTTGTTGTTGTTGCTTAAAGATGTTCAAAAATTGTTTTACTGCCTGCAGCATACGCCTCATTATTAGCTTTCCGTTTCACATGGTTCGGCTGTTTCAAATATACATAAAAGCCTGCTGAACCACCACGTTTGCCTGTATTAACCTCTTATAGAACCTTGTAAATCAACAGTTAGCAAGTGTGTAACATAATCTTATCCTGTTATTAACAATGGCCCAAATCCAACGAGCCAAATTTGTTTAAGTTTGCGCCCCCGCAAAAACGGGCAGCTAACATCTATTTCATGAAAAAAGCTCTTTTACTCCTCGGCTTCCTGGTGCCGTTCTTTGCCTTTGCGCAATTGAATGTTATTACCGGCACCATTCAGGAAGATGCCACCACCGAGCCCGCTAATAAGGCCACGGTTACCATAACCTCCGACAAAAATACCTACACCGTAACCACCAACGAAGATGGCAAGTTTGTGGCGGATGTGGAGACCGGCGAATATAAGCTGGAAGTAAAGATCGGCGATAAAGTGTATCAACTGGGTTCTTATAAAGTAGATAGCCGTTTGGTTAACGTAGGCTACATATCTTATAAAGCCGATGACAGTGAAGACGCCCGCCAAAACCAGGAGAACATCCCTACTATCTCGCTTTCTGAATCAGAAAATAAAGAAGGCAGCTCTTCAGCCGTTTCAAGTGCACTGAACGCTTCCCGCGACCCTTTTGTGAGCACCGCTTCCTTTATTTTCAGCGAGGCGCGTTTTCGCATTCGCGGTTACGAACAAGAGAACTTTGTGACCTACATGAACGGCATTCCTGTAAACGACCTGGATGATGGCGGTGCCACCTACTCGCAATGGGGTGGATTGAATAACGTAATGATGAACCGCGAAAACGTAGTAGGCCTTCAACCAGCCACTTTCACTTATGGTGGTATCGGTGCAAGTTATGCGCTCGATTCGCGCGCTTCTAAACAACGTAAGCAGTTACAACTTTCGTATGCGGTTACTAACCGCAACTACCGTCACCGTTTAATGGCAACTTACAGCACCGGCATGTTAAAGCATGGTTGGGCGGTTTCTGCCAGCTTTAGCCGCCGCTGGGCCTACGAAGGCTATGTGCCGGGTACCTTTTACGATGGCTACTCCTACTTTCTATCGGTAGACAAATACTTTGGCAGCAAACACTCCCTAAGCCTTACCGCCTTTGGAGCGCCAACTAAAAACGGCCGTCAAAGCGCTGCTACCCAGGAAATGTACGACCTGGCCGGCTCCAACTATTACAACCCTAACTGGGGCTGGCAGAATGGTGTTAAGCGCAATGCCAAGGTAGGCTATAACCACCTGCCCATGTTTATACTAACCCACGAGTTTAAAATTGATAACCGCAGCAGCCTGATGACCGCTGCAGGTTTTTCGTTTGGTGTAAGTTCAGTTACCGCAATTGATTGGAATAACGCGGCTAACCCTGCCCCGGATTACTACCGTTACCTGCCAAGCTACCAGGAAGATTCTACGCAAAAAGCATTGGTGCGCGATGCAATGACGCATAACGAAGATATGCGCCAGATTAACTGGGATAACCTCTATCAGGCCAATGCCATGAGCTGGGAAACCATTGACAGTGTTAATGGAGATCCTACAAATTCGGTTACCGGCAAACGCGCCCGCTACATTGTAGAAAACCGCATTCAGAACATTAAGAAGTTTGACTTTGCAAGCACCTATAACAACAACATTACCGACCATATCTCCATTTCAGCAGGTATTACCTACCAAATGCAGTTAAAAGAGAATTACAAAAAGGTAGTTGACCTGTTAGGCGCTGATTTTTATGTGGATGTTAACCAGTTTGCGGAACGTCAATTCCCGGATAGTTTTTCGGCTGCTCAAAATGATGTAAATCGTCCAAACCGCATTTTATATGAAGGCGATAAGTTCGGTTACGATTACATGGCCAATATTCACCGCGCTTCGGTATGGGCTACACCTGTTTTCCGTTATAATAAGGTCGATTTCTTTGTTGGAACAGAACTATCGCTCACCAGCTTCTGGCGCGAAGGCCTGGTTAAAAACGGTTTATTCCCTTTAACCAGCCAGGGCAAATCGGTTGCGCAAACCTTCTTTAACTATGCATTTAAAGCAGGCGTTACCTATAAAATTGACGGCCGCAATTACCTATACCTGAACGGAACTGCACAAAGCCGTGCGCCTTATTTTGAAGATGCCTTTGTTTCGCCCCGTACCCGTAACGATGTAGCGAACAACCTGAAGAGTGAAAATATTTTTGGCGGGGAACTGGGATACCAATTACGTACGCCTAATGTGAAACTGAAAGCTGACTTATTCTTCACGCAGTTCAACAACCAAACTAAAACCATCACCTTCTACCACGATGATCTGCGCACGTTTGTAAACTATACCCTGACAGGTATGAACAGCCGCCACTGGGGATTGGAAGTTGGATCGGAATTTAAAATCTGGAAAGGCTTTAGTGCTACGGCAGTTGGTAGCTTTGGACGTTATACCTATACCTCGCGTCCTACTGCCTATATAACTGAAGATAACAGCGCCACCCTTAAGCAAACCGAAACGGTATATCAAAAGAACTTTAATGTAGGCGGTGTACCCCAATTGGCCACTTCCTTTGGCATCTCGTACCGCGATCCTAAATTCTGGTTCATTTCCGTTAACTTTAATTACTACGACTGGATGTGGTTAAACTTTAACCCTGCCCGCCGTACCATTGAAGGTGTTGCACCTTTAGAAGAAGGTTCAACTGAATGGAACAACGTGGTAAACCAAACGCGTTTGAAAGGCCAGTTTATGATGGATATTTTCGGAGGTTACTCCTGGTTACTGAACAACCAGTTTAAGAGCCTGAAGAAGCGTTACTACCTTGTATTTAACGTAGGCATCAACAATGTAACCAATAATCAAAAGTTTGTAACAGGTGGTTTCGAACAAATGCGTTTCGATTTCTTCCAGAACAATGTAAACAAGTTTCCTCCTAAATTATTCTATGCCTACGGCACCAGTTATTTTGTAAGCCTGGCCTTCCGCATGCAATAACAACCAATTATTAATTAATAAGCTGAATACGCGTTATAAAATAAAAACAAGTCAAATGAAAAAGCATCTCACAGGTATTGTTGCTCTGCTGTTGCTGTTAAGTGTTTCCTCTTGCGTGAAGGACAAATATGATGCTCCTCCTGCACAGGGTGAAGATCCCAACATTACCGTAAACTTCACGATTGATTCGGTAATTGCCCGTTACAACGGCACCAACTACCAGTTTACACAGGACCTGGTTATTTCAGGTATCGTAATCGGTGACGATAAAAGCGGTAACCTGTATAAGCAAATTATCATTCAGGACAGCACCGGTGGTATTGCGATTTTGATTGATGGCAGCAGCCTGTATACAAGCCTGCCGATTGGTCGTCATGTATTTATTAAGCTGAAGGGCTTATACCTGACCAAATACAAAGGCGTGCCACAATTGTTTGGTTATGTAGCAACCGATGGCAGCACCGGCGGTATCCCTTCCAGCCTGGTTGACCAGTACATACTGAAGGGCCGTTGGGGACTAAGCGTAACTCCGAAGGTAAAAAACATCAATCAGTTGGGGGTATCAGATATTAATACACTCATTCAGCTGGATGGCGTAGAATTTGACCAGGCAGATGCGGGAAAACCTTATGCAGACATCTTTAACTTACAATCTGTATCACGCACGGTTAAAAACTGTAGCGGTGGCCAGGTAGAAGCTTATACCAGCGGATACGCGGTGTTCGCCAATCAACCAACACCAACCGGCAACGGACGTATGATAGCTATTTACAGCGTTTATAACACTACCGGACAGTTGATCATCCGCGACCCAAGCGACCTTACCATGGATACCACCCGTTGCGGCGGTAATGCAACCTTTGGTAACGGCATACATGGTATTACTTCCGGTTGGGGCGGAAGCGATGTGGTTATCCCTTCCGGCAAGACTATTACCGGTATTGTTACCAGCGATAAGGACCACGTTAATATAGACCCTAAAAACCTAACAATGCAAGACTCAACCGGTGGTATAGTATTGCGTTTTACTTCTAATAACACCTTTGCATTGGGTGATAAAATTACTGTTGATATCAGCGGATTAACCTTAACTTCGTATAACGGATTGATAGAAGTATTGAATGTACCAAACGGATCTGCCAACAAAATCGGAACTGGAACAGTAACACCACGAGTTGCTACCGTTCAGGAAGTGTTGGATAATGCAACTGCCTGGGAGTCTACGCTGCTGACTATAACCAATGCTACCATAACCGGTAGCGGTACCACTTACAGCGGAAGTAAGACCTTAACCGATATTACCAATAACATGACTCTGTATACTCGTAGCCAGGCTACCTTTTCAGCCGCCAGTTTCCCTACAGGCACGGTAAGCGTAACAGGTGTATTGTCCGACTATAACGGACCTCAGTTAATGATCCGCGATACCACCGACGTGCAATAATTAAATTGAAACATTAGATACAAAAAGCCCGGCTGCTTGCCGGGCTTTTTTATTGCTTAATTTTAATTGCTCTCTTCCTCAGGCATCTCCAATTCTTTTTGGCGCTTGTTGCTGTTGTAGTGTATACTGGCATTTATTTCATAGCCAATCAGCAATACAAAGGAGTTAATGTTGAGCCATATCATTAACAACATAATGGTACCAATGGAACCGAAGATTACGTTTAGGCGGTTAAAATTGCTAACCCAGTAGGAGAATCCCATAGATATCAGTATAGATAGAATGGTAGCTACGGTAGCACCGGTGCTGATAAACTTATACTTCTTTTTTACTGCCGGCCCATAGTAATAGATCAACGAAATGCCAAAGAAGAGCATCAGGATAATGATGACATAGCGCAGCAGCCCTACAGCCGTAATAACAAAGCTGCCTTTTAAATGCAGTTTTGTGCTGGCCAGGTCAAGTAGCGTTTGCCCAAGGAAAATCAGTACCGTAGAGAAGATAAATAAGATAAACAGCAGCGCCGTAATCTTTAACGCTATGTAACGGCTTTGCAGGGCGTTGCGCTTCTTGTAATGGTCGTAGGATTTGTCGAAAGAGCTAAGCATGGCCATTACCCCGTTGGAGGTTAAAAAGATAACCATGAATACTGAACCCGTTAACAGCCCACCACGCTTATGCTTGGCGAGATCGCGCAGTAATGGTTCGGTAAACGATTTAATAAATGCATAGGTCTCCTTATTGGGCAATACCTGCTGCAGGTTATTCATTACTATCTCATCCAGGTGGTTGAAATAGGGTATATAGGGTATTAACGAAAATACAAAAGTTAGAGCCGGAAACAATGCCAGAAAGAAACTGAATGCGATAGCCCTGCTGCGAATGCCCAGGGAGTTAGCGCGGATTTCGGCTACAAAGAACTGATACACCTCGTAAACGGCAATACCATCAAACCCCGGCAGCGTTAATACACGGAGCTTCTCTCCCAGCCTTTCCAGGGCCGGAAATCGTTTTATCAGGCTATTCTTATACTCGTTTGTATCCATAGATTATGCCGTTTCAAAAAACGGCCGAAACTTACTTAGTAATAGTTCGGGCGCTGCACACATTTTGCGGCTTACAGCATCTACAAAAATCAACTGCGTCTCGGCTTCGTTTAGCAATGTGCCGGCCTCATTGCTAACTTCATAGGTAAACGTAATTATACGCCCCGGTAGCACAGGCACGATGGTTTTAACAGTAATTAGTTCATCGTAACGCGCAGGCTGAACATACTTGATATTCATGCGGGTTATAGGCATCATTACACCACTATCCTCTAATTCCTTGTAAGTTATACCCAGGGACCGTATGGCTTCCGCACGGGCCTGTTCGTAGTAATAGGCATAATTGCCATAATATACATACCCCATTTGGTCCGTATCGCCATAGCGCACCCGCAATTGATGTTCGTAGGTAAACACGTGTTGTTATTGGGCTGCAACTTAGTAAAATAAATTTTCAGCAGTTTTTCCCCTAATGGATATTCATTTTATCCAGCTTTTTGCGGTATTGGGCCGCTACCTTTTGTTGCTCTTCATAGGTGGCCGAAAAAATAGAATAACCGCTCATATCGGGATTAGCACAGAAATACAAATAGTTATGCTTCTCGGCATTTAGTACCGCATCAATAGCCTTCTTCTGTGGTACACAAATAGGGCCGGGGGGCAATCCTGCATACATATAGGTATTGTAGGGCGAATCGTACTCCTTATGATAAGCCGTAACACGACGGGCTGCAAAATCGCGCAGGGCAAAAACCAGCGTTGGGTCGGCCTGTAAAGGCATTCCAATTTTTAAACGGTTCAGATACACCCCTGCCACTGTGGTCATTTCCTTATCAAAGATCACTTCCTTTTCAACGATAGAGGCAAGTGTGGTAACCTGCGCAATGGTCAAGCCCAGGTCAGCGGCTTGCCGGGTCCGTTCGTTGTTCCAGAACTTCTTATAGGCCTCTTCCAGTTTTTCAAATAGCTTTTTGGTGCTGGTAGTCCAATACATCTCATAGTTATCCATTACAATCCGTGTCATAATGGTATTGGTATCCAGGTTATAGCCTTTGCAGAAATCCTTATCGTTTAAAGTGGCCAACACTTCACCGGAATCCAATTCCAGGGTACGGCCCACCAGCGATGCAAAGTTCTCCTTTGTCCGGATATTATAGATCACCAGTTTGACAGGAGTTTGCAACCCGGCGCGCAGCATATTTACAATTTGCCGGTTATTCATGCCCTTTGTAAAAAGATAGTTGCCGGGCTTAACCGAAGCGGGATATTTTTTCAAGCGGCATACCAGGTCAAAGGCAGCTTCATTTTTCAACACTTTGTTTTCGCGCAATAGCCGCAATACGTCGTTGTAAGTGGAACCGGTGGGTATTTTGACAGCTATATTTTGAGTCGTATTTACATTGGGCGCTATGAAAATTACATAACCGGCTAAACCGGCAATGCCCATTATTATCACCAAAAACAGGGCAACCCATTTCTTCATTAACCTAAAAATTTAGCCTTTAAATCGGGTGTAGGTATACGGCAACTTTCCTTTTTGCCAAACCATTTATAACGGTTACGCGCCACCCAGTTGTAAACTGTATCGCGTAAAAAGGCCGGTACTATCCAGGCTATTCCTGCCAGCGAATAGATTCCTCCAATATAACCCAGGATGCGTAGCACCGCCGCTGAACGGGTGTAGAGTTTACTCTCAGCCACCAATATTACCGTATTCAGATAATCGCCACTCAGGTTATAATGTTTAACAACCTGCTGCCCGTATTCCGACTGCAACGAAGCGAATTTGAACTGATCACGCTTATCGTGGTCAATTATCCAATTAACCGAGCTATTGCACAAATTGCAAACTCCATCAAACAGCACCACGTACATTAGTTCGTAGTTTTAAGGATTTTGATGTGATGTAAACTACTGCTAACCACATTCTTGAACGACACTACATACATACCGGCAGGTAATTCGCTTATGTTAAGTTGGTGCCCATTCATACGTCCGGCGCGTAACTGCTGCCCCATGGTGCCGGTTATTACATAGTCAAATTCTCCCTGCTCTTCGGAACGGATGTTCAAATTACCCGAAGTAGGATTAGGATAAACATGCAAGGGCACTTCATTATTACTCAGGTCGCGAATGGCGCTGGTAGTGTGGCCCCAATACTCGGTATCAAATAACAAGCGCATCATCGGCGAGCCTGCGGTAGAGATGCTGGATTTCTGCCAAAGCCCGTTCAAATACACATACATGTGATCATGACCCAGGGTACTATTCAGGTCATAACCAATTTGTATACTCGGATTATCGCTTTGCGTCCAACCAAGGAACACATTTCCGCTCAGTATAATCGGGGTATCGAGCACAAAGGTGGCAAAGCCGTTTACCGAATCAATGTAATAAGGCTTGGCATTCTCCCCTTGCCATAAAGGAAATTCATTGTTTACATAGGTGCCCAAAGCAAGCGAGTCCCACAGGTAGTATTGGAACACTACACTGGAGGAAGAGCCTTCCACCTGCGAGAACATCACCTGAAAACCAACAAGGGTATCGGGCTGGCGGACATTAAACTCATAAGCGAATTTTTTGGTACCTAAACCGGCAACGCCATAAGCGGCTTCGGCCGAGCCGTCGTCATAGGCCATTACCGTGCTGAAATCCTGTGCGCGGATAAGGGTATCGTTCTGCGGCAGCGCGTCGTTAGGGTCCAGTATTATCCTGGAAGCAATCACCAGACTATCTACCGGCCAGTTAGGGCTGTGCGAAATCTGATAATCGTTTGCGGGAAACACGTCAATGTAATGCTCGGGGCCGGCATTAAAGGTTTGAATTACATCCGTAGCCACGATAGCTTGTTGTGGATATAGCTCAGATGCGCCAACTACAAAGTTTGTAGCAGGTGGGTTACTTACGGCATTAGGATCCAGGTTATGCACCAGCACGTGTATGGTATCCACCATATCTACATCATCCTGGAACTGGTCGGCAGGCAGCAAGGTGTAATCTTTAAGTATAGTCGGAAAGTCATACACAACGGCTACATCATTAATAACCGTATCCTGTGCGTTTCTGCCACTGTTTAGCTGCACGTAATCGATGTGCCAATGGTCGAGATTTCCATATAAGGAGGCCTTGTTACGAAAGCGGAATTGAAACGTGTTATGATAATAATCGTAAGGCAAAGGTAAGGCGGGCACCAATACCAACACCTGTTTAAATTCATTGCTAACGCTGGTGGAGGAAGTATCACCGGGTATAGCCCAAACTTCGCGCCAGATACCGCTGTTGTCTTTAAATTCAACCAGCAATGAATCAACCAGGTTCGGGTAGTCCCCTAATCCTTTGGGCTCGTAAAAGAAACTCAGGTAAATCGAATCGCTCTCTACCTTGCCTTGCAGGTTAATAGGCAACGAGGTAAGGTAATCGGCATCGCCATAGGTAGTGCTGGTAGTATTGTTGTAAGGCAGGCCGTAATCGTTTAAACCATCCAGTGTAGCCACGCCAATGGTTGGCGGGTTAACCGGGTAGGTGTTGTTTATAAACGCATAGTTATCGAACCATAATGTACCTGGCTCGCCCTGGGCTATATACACTACTGATGCATAATCGATGGTTTGAAAGAAATGGTAAACCGAATCGATTCGTTTCCCATCATTATCGTAGGTATAAGAATAGTAGGCCGGCCAATAGGTTAAGGTAGTAGGGGCCTGATCGAAACAGCCCGTTGTAGCGGGGCCGAAAAACGTGAATTGAACTGAATCAATAGCCACAGAATCAACTGCATGTGCAGTAGTATCGTAACTATAGGTATAAGCGCGTTGGTTTGCCACAGCCATCTGCAGCTGAGTAGCAATTCCCTCGTTGCTTAAACAGGTTCCGAACACATTGTAATAGGTTGCAGTAATGTGGTTCTCCACCCATTTGTAACTACGGGCGCGGTTACGCGAAAAGTCGTCCACAAATGGGAGGTTAAGTGTAGCAGTTTGAACCACCGTGTTACTCTTGTCGACAAGGTATTTATGCTGATGGCCTGCCTGCCTTTGGGCTTGCAAGGCAGGGTTTACCCCCAAAGGCCCTAAAAACTCCTGCTGTTGGGCAACTGCACCAAGGCCGGCAATAAGTAGTAAAAACAGGGCTAAATGCTTCATTTGTATCATACTGCAAGTGCAACGTAAAGAAAGTAAATTTATTGGCAGCCGGGCTAGCTTTACCGCTTACGGTTCGGGGTCGGTACCGGGCGTGGTTAACGAATCGCCAATACTGTAATACTCCGGATGCACTTCTATGCCCTCGGGTAACTCTTTGGCACTGAACAGGTCTATCGTTTCGCCTAACTGTATGGTGCGCCCTACTTCAAAACCCGGCGTTTGCTTGTAAACAACAGCGCTGGAGGAATCAATCACCCCGGCATCAAATAAGGAAGATCCAACATTCAGTCCCAGTCCCTTTAACTTAAACTCCGCCTCTTCAAACGGCAGGCCTACCAGGTATGGTATCTGTATTTTACCGCCACCCATGCCCAGGCCATCACCAACAATCAGGGTTATCATGGCTCCCTTGGGGGCACGCATTTTATGGGTAACAGGCCGGCCATTTACCAACATGCCAATTACAGCATTCAAATGGGGGTCGGGCTTATAGATAGGGTCTCCAACACGGAAACCATAACTCTCCAACTGCATTTTGGCATACTTCAACGAACTGCGGCCCGCCAGATCAGGCACTTCTACCGTTGGCGCGGAGGTAGCATTGATAACCAGGTATATTTTACGATCGGTTTTAACCTTTGAACCCGCCTTAGGGTTCTGTTCCACCACCGATAAAGGTGGCTTGCTGTCATCAAACACCGAATCCATTATCTGCCATTCGAGGTCTTGGTCACTTAAAATCTTCTGTGCTTCTTCAAACGTTTTTCCCTTTAAATCGGGCACCGGTATGCCCTCCCCATGGCGGGTATATGACTTTAAACTCCACTGCACAATCATCAGCAGCATTACAATAATACCAACTGCAATAAGCAGGTTGTAGAGCAGGGCTTTGGTGAAAAACTTCTTCATTTACCGGGGGCTAAAATAGCAGGGTTTTAAGAATATAATGGCACTAAGCTGTGGCAGCCGATTCATTGGCTGCCAGGCATTCTTCAATGGAGTTCCCAAACAAGGCTTCCAGGCTTAATCCAAAAGCCCTTGCCTGTTGCGGCACAATGCTTTCTTCGCTAAGGCCCGGTATGGAATTTACCTCCAGCATAAAATACTCATTGCCGCGTATGATATAATCAATACGGCACATACCTTTAAAATCAAGCTTATCGTAGATAGCAACGGATGTATCCTGGATTTTGTGTGCCAGTTCGGTGTCTATTTCTGCAGGGGTAACTTCCTGCGATGCGCCTTCGTATTTGGCTTTATAGTCAAAAAAATCGCTCTTGCTTCGTATTTCAGTAATGGGCAAAGCAGTAATTTGTCCGTTTACTTTAATTACACCGCAGGTTACTTCGGTACCTTTCAGGTATTCTTCCACCAATATTTCATCGTCAAAGTTAAACGCGTTTGCAATGGCAGGAGCCAGTTCTTCAGGCAAATTTACTTTAGCAGCGCCATAGCTGGAGCCGTTTTTATTTGGCTTAACAAAAACAGGCAGGGGCAAATCAGCGCTCAGTGTTTTACCAGAATTAAGCCAATGCGTGCGCTTAAGAAGTACCGCTTTTGCCGTTTTAACGCCAAAAGCTGCCAGGTATTCCTTGCAACGCAGTTTATCGAAAGTTAGTGCCGCCTGCAATACTCCGCAACAGTTGTAAGGTATCTTCAACATATCAAAGTACCCCTGCAGTTTTCCATCCTCAGCAGGCGTACCATGTATAGCCACAAACACGGCATCAAACTTTATTTTGTGCCCTTCAACAGTAAAACTAAAATCGTTCTTATCTACCTTCAGCTTTACGGGGTTATCACGTTCTACAAACCACTCATTGGCCTCAATCACTACTTTAAATACATTGTATTTATCCTTGTTGAGGTGCTTGCAAACTACGCCTGCACTTTTTAGTGATATACCTACTTCGCTGGCTTCGCCGCCAGTAATTACAGCTATATTCTTTTTCATAAGCCTGTTCAATTTGCTGCTACTTCCTTTGGGCCAATGTGTTTGCCTCAATACGTTTTACACACTGGTAGCTAACGCTAAGGAAACGAGATTCAGTATGCGCAAACCTGCTTATTTTCAACAAGTGCAACAATTTTACCTTTGCGCTTCAATTTTTAGGACAATGGAGGCAATCAGAATACTGGAGGCGTTAGGTAAACAACTGCAAACCGATCCGGTTTTTAACGAAAAAATGCAGCGCGCCGAGCAATACAATGCCTGGTTTACACCGGGTTTTGTGCAGGCTGCTGTGGATGCTATTACCGGCGAAATGCTAACTGCTCCCTTGCTAAATGCCTGGCTGCAGGGTTATCCATTAAAACAGGTTGACAAAACTGTAGGCCTAATTATGGCCGGCAACATACCCTTAGTTGGTTTCCACGATTTCCTTTGCTGCTACATTGCCGGCGTCAACATCAAAATCAAATTGTCGTCAAAAGATGATTTGCTCTTTCCGCGTCTTTTGGAATTGCTGGGCGAAATTGATCCACCGGGCAAAGCAAGGATACAGGTGGTGGACCGCCTGAGCAATTTTGATGCTGTAATTGCAACAGGCAGCGATAACACCCATCGTTATTTTGAATACTACTTTAAGGATTACCCTAAAATATTGCGCAAAAACCGTAACTCGGTTGCGGTCCTAAATGGGCAGGAGTCGGACACCCAATTAGAACAGCTTGCCAATGACATTTTTATGTATTTCGGTTTCGGCTGCAGGAATGTAAGTAAGCTGTTTGTGCCTGCCGGCTACGATTTAAAGTTATTGTTCCCCCGTTTTAGCGCCTATGCCTGGCTGCATAACCATACTAAATACATGAACAATTACGATTACAATCGCACCATTCTGTTGCTCAATAATACCCCCCACCTGGCCAACGAGTTTATCATGATAGTTGAAAACGAGGGTATCGCCTCTCCTATCGGCACTTTGAATATTGAATACTGGCACGATGAGCAGGTGCTGCAGAGCAAGCTTCGGCAACAACAGGATAAAATACAATGTATTGTTTCGGGTGAACCGGCAAAATGGGAAGTTGCAAGCTCCGTTAGTTTCGGCCAATCGCAACACCCCGCCTTAAGCGATTATGCGGATGGCGTAGATACGATGGCCTTCTTGCTTGGTCTGTAAATATTAGTCAAGCATGCGCAGCATCTTATTCAGGTCGGTACTCTGCTGTGCTATGTTTTTGTGATTGGCGGTTTCCAGCAGGTAAACCAATAAGGCACGGATAATCTCTTTAGGCGAGGCCGGAACAAAGTTCGATGCCTGATGTTCAGCTTTTAATTTATCCAGGTAATCTTTTATCTCGTTGCGCGAAAAGATAGACCCCTTGTTTACCGGGTTGATATAAAACATTACATCCTTCTCCCGGTTATCGCCTTCAAATTCAAACAATGTTTTTTTACAGAAGCTCAGGATGTAATGACGCATTAAATTAACACCGTAAACCGGCAGGTTTAAATCGTTGGCAATCACCTGGTAAATTATCCCTACTGAAATCGCATTACCCTTCCTTGAATCAAGTGCATTGTTTATGCAATAATCCTGGTAGTCATCTGAATTTTGAAGCCCCTGGAAGTTGTGGTAATTGTAAAAAACCTGGTTGAAAATCTGGATCTGCTCCAGCGGGGTTTGGTTATAATTCAGTTCCAGCCAAATGGTTTGGCGCAACTTTTGGATCTTCTTTTGAAGGTCATCCAATTTTAACTCGGGGTAATAATAACGGGCTACCAGCCAGGCTCCTGTAAGCAGGTCGGCTGCTTCAGTTTCCACCCACTCGGTCCAATCCTTTTCAAGCGAATAGAACTGAATTTCATGAATGATCTCCTCCAGCCTTTCGTGTGTGGCGGGGTTCAATTCACTGCTCCAGGCTTCCTCTAACCGCGGTATTACCTCGGTTCCCAGGCTAATTAGTTTGTCGTGCACGTGGCGGAAAACTTCACTGTCATCATCATCCAACAGTTGAATTAACGCCTGGATCTCGGTTTCATTGGCCATGTTACTTCTTCTTACGGAAGTTCCTGGTCTTTTTGGTGGGGCCTGCTTCACCGATGATCATCATTACTTCTTCAATGGTGAGGTGTTCAGCACTTTTATCTTTAGGGATCTTGTAATTGTCTTTACCCTTTTTGATATAAGGACCATACCTGCCGTTTAGAACCTGGATACCTTCCTGTTCGAAGTTATGAATGAGCTTATTGGCATTTGCTATCTCTTTCTCACGTATCAGCGTTACAGCGTCCTCAAAAGTAATCGTATAAGGATCTTTATCTTTGGGGATAGATACAAATATCTTATCGAACTGAATATAAGGACCAAATCGGCCAATGCTGGCCTTCACCACCTTGGCATCCAGTTCGCCAAGGGTGCGGGGCAGCTTAAACAGTTCCATGGCTTCATCCAGGGTAATGGTTTCTATACTCTGCTGCGGGCGCAATTTTGCATAGCGTGGTTTTTTCTTATTAGGGTCCTCGCTGGCCTTTCCTTTCTTTTTGCCTTTTGGCTGGGGCTCTTCAACTTCTTCGGTTTTGCCAATTTGCACCATCGGTCCAAAGCGTCCCATCCGGGCTATTACCGGTTCGCCGGTGCCCGGCTCTTCACCAAGGTAGCGTTCTCCGCTGGCACGTTTGCTTTCCTTGGTGGTTGTTTCTACCGTTTCGTGGAATGGCTTGTAAAACTTATCTATCATCTGGTGCCATTCAATTTTACCATCCGCAATACGGTCGAACTGTCCTTCGATATCGGCGGTAAAGTTAAAGTCCATGATATCCTTAAAGTTCTCCAGCAAAAAGTCAGTAACCAACGCACCGATATCGGTAGGGAAGAGTTTGGCCTTTTCAGCGCCAACTATCTCCGTCTTTTCCGCCATCTCCACAACACCCCCCTTAAGTGTGTATTGTTTGTATTTGCGTTCAACACCTTCGCGGGTTTCTTTTACAACGTAATTACGCTTTTGAATGGTGCTGATAGTAGGCGCATACGTAGAAGGACGGCCAATGCCAAGTTCTTCCAATTTCTTAACCAGGCTTGCTTCCGTATAACGGGGACTAGGTTTGGTAAAACGCTCTGTAGCGGTCATTTCACGCAGGCCTAGTATCTGGCCTTCTTTTACCGGCGGTATCAGGGCTTCTGCTTCTTCGTCACCTTCGGCATCTTCATCAACCCCTTCATTGTAAACCTTCAAAAAACCTTCAAACAAGATAACCTCGGCTGTAGCACGCAGCGATCCGTTGTTCTTGTCATTAATAATGTCAATTACTGTTTTCTCAATTTCTGCATCTGCCATCTGGCTGGCCATGGTGCGTTTCCAGATCAGCTCATACAAACGCATTTCATCGCTCTCTGCTTCCACCGTTGCGTTATTCATGTAGCTGGGGCGGATAGCTTCGTGCGCTTCCTGGGCACTTTCGTTCTTGGTATTGTATTGGCGCTTTTTGTGGTAGTTTTTACCATAGCGCGAAGTGATTTCTGTTTGCAATGCTTCCAGCGCTAAATCGCTCAGGCTGGTTGAATCGGTACGCATATAGGTAATATGACCCGCTTCGTAGAGCTTTTGTGCTATCAGCATGGTTTTGCTTACTGAGAATCCCAGTTTACGCGAAGCTTCCTGCTGCAGCGTACTGGTGGTAAATGGAGCAGCAGGTGTACGCTTACCCGGCTTCTTTTCAATGCTCTTTACTTTAAACTCCGCATCAGCCACCTGATTTAAGAAGTCGGCTGCTTCGCTTTCCGTTTTGAAGTTCTCCGGCTTTTCAGCTTTAAAGGCCACCTTTTTACCGTTGGCATCTGTAACCAAAAAGAAGGCAATAATTTTATAAGATGCTACTGCCTTAAATCCGCGGATTTCGCGCTCGCGTTCAACGATCAGGCGAACGGCAACACTTTGCACACGGCCTGCACTTAAAGAGGGTTTTACCTTACGCCATAATACAGGGGAAATTTCATATCCCACCAGGCGATCCAGCACGCGACGGGCCTGCTGCGCATTCACCAGGTCCATATTAATAGTGCGTGGATGGCTTACTGCTTCTTTAATTGCTTTCTCAGTTACCTCGGTATAAGTTATACGTTTCGCGTTTTTAGGATCCAGACCTAATACATCGCAAAGGTGCCACGAAATGGCTTCACCTTCGCGGTCTTCATCCGTTGCCAGGAAGATCTCCTGCGCGCTTTTGGCAAGTTTCTTAAGTTCTTTAATTACCTCTTTTTTCTCGTCGTTCACCACGTAGTCGGGCTCGTAATTATTTTTTACGTCGATAGCCAAACCGCTATCGGGCAAATCGCGGATATGCCCGTAACAGGAAGTGACCACATAGTCCTTTCCCAGAAACTTGTTAATGGTTTTTGCCTTTGCAGGCGACTCGACAATAATGAGGTTTTTCGACATGTTTTATCCCGGAATTGAAGCGCAAATAAAATTCTTACTGTGTAAAAAAAAAATCGGGCTGTATGGTGCTATAACGAACAATTGGCTAAAAACGTTGCATGTGCCCTGCAAAACTGCGCCGCACTGTTACGTAGCAAATACCATCCCAAACAGCCCCTAACCACTGAGAAACGCTGCGAAGAAGGTCTTTTTCCGGAATATTATCACATTTAAATGGCACCCGCGTATTTTTTATCTTTGCGCCGCAAATGACAAAAAACCTAACCGCACTTACTGCCATTTCGCCTGTTGACGGGCGCTACCGCAGCAAAACAGCCGAACTGGCCGACTACTTTTCGGAATACGCTTTAATTAAATATCGCGTGCATGTAGAGGTGGAATATTTTATTGCCCTGTGTGAAATTCCCTTGCCGCAACTCGCCGATTTTCCGGTAAAACATTTTGCCAACCTGCGCGGTGCAGTGGTCAATTTTACGGAAGCAGATGCGCAGAAAATTAAGGACACCGAAAAAATAACCAACCACGATGTAAAGGCCGTGGAGTATTTCTTAAAGGAATTGTTCGACAAACTAAGCCTTGAGAAATGGAAGGAGTTCATCCACTTTGGACTTACTTCGCAGGACATCAACAATACCTCGGTACCCCTGAGTTTAAAGGATGCTAACGAAAAAGTATATCTCCCTGCTGTAAAACGCCTGATTGCAACGTTGGAAGGTTTAGCCGTAGAATGGAAAGAAGTGCCCATGCTGGCACATACCCATGGCCAACCGGCTTCACCAACATTGCTTGGAAAGGAAATGATGGTATTTGTAGAACGCTTAAAAACCCAACTGCAGCAGTTTGAACAAATAGCTTACAATGCCAAATTTGGTGGTGCTACTGGTAATTTTAATGCTCACCATGTAGCTTACCCTAAAATTAACTGGGTTGATTTTGGTAACGATTTTGTAGCCAGAAAGCTGCACTTGCGTCGCAGCAAATTTACCACACAAATAGAGCATTACGATAATCTGGCAGCGCACTTTGATGCTTTCAAGCGCATCAACACCATATTAATTGACCTTTGTCGTGATATCTGGACTTATGTTTCGATGGAATACTTTAAGCAACGCGTAGTAAAGGGCGAGGTTGGCTCCAGTGCTATGCCGCATAAAGTTAACCCCATTGATTTTGAAAATGCCGAGGGCAACCTGGGCATTGCAAACGCTTTGTTCGAACATTTAGCCGCTAAGTTGCCTATCTCGCGCCTGCAGCGCGACCTAACGGACAGCACCGTGCTGCGCAACATTGGTGTGCCGGTAGCGCATACCATGATCAGTCTTAGTTCAATAGAAAAAGGTTTATCGAAATTATTGCTGAATGCCGATGCTCTGAACAACGACCTGGAGGCTAACTGGGCGGTGGTAGCAGAGGCGATACAAACGATATTGCGCCGCGAAGCTTACCCGCAACCCTACGAGAAATTAAAAGAGTTAACGCGCGGCCAAGCTCATATCAACCGCCAAAGCATTAGCGAGTTCATCGAAACGCTAGATGTTAGCGAAGCTATAAAGGAAGAATTACGGAAAATCACTCCTCAAAATTACACGGGGGTACGTTTCGATGCATTCTAACCTACAGGAAGGTGTGCATTACTACCGCGATAAAGCAAACGGGTTTGTGGTATTTACCGAGCAATACCACCTGGAACGCGGCTTTTGCTGCAACAGCGGCTGCAGGCATTGTCCGTTCAAAAACAGTTGCGCTCTTAAACCGGAGGATCAAGCCGGTGAGGAAGATGCATCAAAATACTCCGCATAGCCCTTTAGCCCTTGTAAACCGCCGGTATGCAGCGCAATAATCCTTGAGCCGGGCTTAAAATAATCCTTGCTTATCATATCCAGCAAACCATAAAACATTTTACCGGTATACACCGGATCTAATTGTATATCGTGCCGGGCTTTAAACTCCTTAATAAAATCAATCAAGTCGTTAGTCACTTTTGCATAACCGCCAAAGTGATAGTCGAAATTCACCCGGAAGTTTGAAAACGTTTTACCGGTGAATTCTCCAACCAGTTCATGAACACGTGGGGTAAGTTGGTCCGCTCCTTTTAATGAGCTAAAACCTATCAGCTGCTTTTGTCCCTGCAGTCCGCTTACAAGGCCGGCCAGTGTTCCACCGGTTCCGCATGCTGTGCACAGGTAATCGAAGTCTATATTCAGTTCGTCAATAATCTCGGCAACTCCTTCCAGCGCCAACCTATTAGTGCCGCCTTCCGGTACATGGTAAAAATCGCCAATTTGCACGCGCAGGCTTTCGATGCTCTCGGGCTTATCCTTTTCGCGATACATGGCCCGGTCCATGTAATACAATTCCATGCCGCAACTTTCGGCAAACTGCAAGGTGGCACTCTTTACCTCAGGCTCTTCGCCCCGTATAATGCCAATCGTTTTAAAATGAAACAGCCGGCCTGCTGCTGCAGTGCTATAAATATGGTTAGACCACGCACCACCAAAAGTCAGTAGTGTTTTATAATTATTCAGGCGGGCTTCATACAAGTTGTATTTCAGCTTGCGCCATTTATTTCCCTGTATGTGCGGATGGTTCAGGTCATCCCGCTTCACCCATACTTCTACCTTCTTCTCCGTAAATAGCGGATGGTGTAAAAGTTGCAAAGGGGTGTCGCGAAAAGGATTTTCAGCCATACCCTACGGATTCATTTTCAGATACACCGGCTTATTGCGTGTATAAACATCCACAAACCGGCCGAACATTTCGTCGTACAGGTTACGGTTAGCTTTGTTTGGCTCAAACACCCTGTTAATCTCTACAGCCCGGGCAGCAGCATCAATATCAAAATGCCCAAGCGCCATCCAGGCAAGCATAGCCGCTCCCCTGCTATTGGCCATCAAAGGTTCTTTTACCTGCTTAATAGGCCGATTAAAAATATCTGCCGTTATCTGGCTCCAAACGGCCGAGTTTGCGCCACCTCCTATAAAGTTGATACTCTCAAAAGGTTTGGCATTCATTTTCTCTACATACATCAACAACCACCTTGCGTTCAGGCTCACACCTTCTAATACCGAGCGTAACATATGCGTACGGTTATGGTTTAACGACATGTTGTAAAACCCGCCACGCACACTGTGATCATCAATAGGTGAGCGTTCCCCATAAAGCCAGGGCAGAAAATACAGACCATCACTACCTGCAGGCACCTTGTCTACAATCCTGTCAACGGTTTTGTAAAAATCCTTAGGAGCAGCACCTGTATTTAATTCATCGTTGTAATACAGCAAGTTGTTCTTTATAAAATTCAAACAGGCTCCTGCACTCTCCTGCTCATTTGCAATTAAATACCGGCCCGGTATGGCCGAAGGAATGGTGCCCATATTATGGAATACATCCGTTTTTTTATGTGGCACATGGCATACCAACCATGAGGAGGTGCCAATATACATATGGCCTTCATAATCGCGTAGTGCACCTGACCCAACTGCAGCACTATGCACATCGGGAGTTCCTGATATCACCTTCACATCCGGATTTAATCCAAACTCTGCCGCAATCTCCTTTGTAACCGTTCCAAGTACACTATTGGTCTTTACAAGTTCCGGCAATTTGGCTTTTTCAATGCCGGTTAAGGCCAGCAGCCCATCATGGTAGGTAATGTTATTTATATCACGGTTATCTGTTATCCAGTATAAGGTTATAGCATCATATGAAGAGGCCATGCAGCCGGTTAGCCATAGATTCAGATAGTCCTTTGGCTCCAAAAACTTATGCGTTTTCTTATATATCTCGGGCAAACGTTCCCGTATATACAGAATATGCGCAATGGAGTCCTTGCCGCTT
This sequence comes from Chitinophagales bacterium, assembly GCA_044225825.1. Classification (GTDB taxonomy): domain Bacteria; phylum Bacteroidota; class Bacteroidia; order Chitinophagales; family LD1; genus Bog-950. The sequence goes on along the minus strand of JBGAIB010000004.1, from coordinate 178,469 downwards.
TTTGTAGGTCCGCCACCGGTTAAGCGTATCCATTTCAATATTTTGCCCACTCCGTAACCTTCTACGCGTATGGGGCCATGCGTTAATTGTTTTACATATTCTGCTCCGCGGGTATCCATCCATATCACCGAATTCATCAACTCCTTTCCATCTGCCCCTACAGCCACCGTTCCGCTCCACTGCGCAGTGCAGTTAATGGCCACAATAGACTTAGGATCAACTTTAGTGGAGGCAATCAGTTGCTTATATGCATTGCGAATAGCGCTTAACCAGTCGGATGGTCGTTGTTCTGCTCCTCCTCCTTCGTATAGCAATAACGGCACTTCTTCAAAAGCGTGCCCGATGCATTTACAGGTATGGTCAAATAAAGCCACCTTGGGACCCGAAGTGCCGAGGTCGATAGTCAGAATATAGGAACCGTGCATGCCAGCTAATTTTACAGCGGGGCTAATTTAAACGAATGCCCCATTTAAACTACCTGATTAAAATGGGTATCAGGCAGTTCGAAATTATAGTTTACCGGCAAATATTGACCGTAGAAATAGTATTTTTCAGGTAAATTGACATATTTGTAAGCATCCATGAATTTCGATCCGAAAAAGGTTTTCGTAATTGTACCCTCTTATAACGAGGGACAGGTTATACGCACAACTGTTATGCCGCTTATTGAAACCGGCTATAACGTGGTGGTTATAGATGATTGCAGCAAAGATGCCACCCGCGAAGCCCTGGCCGGTTTACCTATCCACTACCTGAAGCACGAAGTGAACCTGGGGCAGGGTGCTGCCCTGCAAACAGGTATTGAATATGCCCGTGTTATGAAGGCCGAGTACCTGATTACATTTGATGCGGATGGACAACATAATTACATGGAGATACCGGCCTTGCTGGAACCCATTTTGGTAGGACGCGCCGATGTAACTATGGGAACCCGTTTTCTGCGTAAAGAAGACGTAGCCCAAGTGCCCCCAAGCCGTCGCATTATTCTCAAAGGAGCTATACTGGTAAACGGAATCTTTACAGGCATGTGGCTAACTGATGCACATAATGGTTTCAGGGCCATGAACGCTGCCGCCATAGGCAAAATTAAGATGCGTGAAAACCGCATGAGCCATGCAAGCGAGATACTCACCCTGATTAAACGGGCCGGACTGCGTTACGAGGAAGTGCCCGTGCGCATTATTTATACCGATTACAGCAAAATGAAAGGCCAGAGTTCTATGAATTCAATTAACATCTTAATTGACCTCATCCTTAAAAAAATACTATAGCCATGAATTATAAACTGCTGCTGCTTATACCTGTAGCTATATTATTTATAATAGCCATCCCCCGTTTAAAGAACCGCACTTTCTACCGCTTGTTGATCCTGGGTATGACTGCCCTGGGAGGTGTCTTTGTAGTGTTTCCGGGCTTAACCGACCGCATTGCAAACTTTGTAGGCGTAGCCCGCGGGTTCGATTTACTTGTTTATCTGTTTATCATATTTTTCTTTGTGGCAGGCATTATCCTATATTCGAAAATCAGGAATTTAGAAGCAGAACACACCGAACTGGTGCGTAAAATTGCTATTAACAGGGCAGAAAAAGGAGACAAATGAAGCAGAACGCTACTATCTATGGTTTTTTAGTATTGATATTGGTATTAATTACCGCAGTTTACAGCAACCATTTCCATAACGATTTTCACTTTGATGATTCCCATACCGTAACCGACAACGGCTTCATACGCGACATCAAAAATATACCCTTGTTTTTTGAGGACTGCACTACCAGTAGCAGCATGCCCTCTCACCAGGGTTACCGTCCTTTGGTAACTACTACACTGGCAATCGATTATGCTCTAACAGCCGCTAACAAACGTGCCCCATTAGATCCGTTTTGGTTTCATGTTTCCAACTTCAGCTGGTTCTTACTAATTGTTCTGCTGCTGTTTTTCATTCAGCAAAAGATATACGCCACAGCTTTCCCCGGTAACAGCCATACGCCTTATTATGCACTTATCGGTTGTGCCTGGTATGGATTACACACTGCTAATGCCGAAACAGTTAACTACATCATCTCCCGCTCCGATATATTATCTACTCTTGCTATCGTAGCTTCTTTTGCTATCTACCTGCAATTCGAGAAACTGCGCAAATATTACCTGTATCTGTTACCTGTAATACTGGGCATGTTTGCCAAGGAAACCACTATTATGTTTGCCCCGGCACTTATTGCCTACGACTACCTGGTTACCAAACAACGCCCGCTGGGCGATCTGTTTACTTCAAAGGGGGTTGGTGAATTTTTCAAAAGCATCGGCAGCGGTTTAGTGGCCCTGGTAATATGTATAGCACTGGCCCTCTTTACTATCAAAATGACCAAACACCACGAACCTGGAGGTACCAGCATGTGGTGGTATGCAGCTTCGCAGCCTTACATTATTATACATTACATAACCCAGTTTTTTGTGCCTATGGGCCTGAGTGCAGATACCGATATACCTATGGTAACAAGCCTCAGCGACGACCGCCTTTACTTCGGTCTTGCCTTCCTGGTATTTTTGGTAGTCCTCATTTTCCGTGCCTCCGAAAAGAAAGAATGGCGTCCGGCTGCCTTTGGCCTGGCCTGGTTTCTCTTAATGCTTCTCCCTACCTCTTCGTTCATTGCCCTGGCTGAGGTAACAAACGACCACCGCATCTTCTTACCTTATATAGGCTTAATCATTGCCATGGTTAATTTGCTCATGAACCTGGGCGAAGTAAAATGGAAACAACAGCCTCTACTCAAGAACAGTGTATTTGTCATCCTGTTTCTGGCATTTGCAGGTTATGCATATGGTACCCATCAGCGCAATATTGTTTGGCATAAGGACGAAACCCTGTGGGAGGACGTAACACAAAAAAGCCCTAATAACGGCCGTGGCTGGATGAACTACGGATTAACACTGATGGCCAAAGACAGCCTCGCGGCTGCCCAATATGCCTACGATCAGGCCCTTACCAAAACACCACGTTACTACATACTGCACGTTAACTACGCCATCTTGCAACAGCGTTTGGGCAAACCCGACCAGGCCGAAGTGTATTTCAAAAATGCACTGGCCTTTGGTGTAAACTATGTTGAACCTTATTATTACTATGCCCGTTTCCTGGAGAGCCAATTCAGGCTGGAGGAAGCCGAAATTTACTGTGGTAAGGCGCTGGAAATCTTCCCGGGCCACCTGTATTCGCTGTATTTAATGATGGATGTTTATAAGCTTCGTGCGAAATGGCCGGAGTTATTGGCGCTGTCACAAAAAGGCTTAAGCATGTATCCCGGCGATGCTACCATGCAGGCTTATCTGAAATTGGCCCAAAATCCCGGAAGCAACCAGGCGCAGTTACAGGCACAAACGGTATCAGGCCTTATCAATCAGTCGCTGGCTTATTACAATGCCGGCAAATACAATGAATGTATTGCCGTATGCCGCCAGGTTATAGCTATCCAGCCTAACAGTGCAACCGCCTATAACAACATCTGCTCGGCGTATTGCATGCTACAAAAATTCGATAGTGCCGAAATGGCCTGCACTAAATCTATCGAGTTAGACCCTAACTACCAGCAAGCCCGCAATAACCTTAAATGGGCACAAAGCGGTTTAAAGAAGTAACATCAATAAAAAAGGGGCACCAAAAGTTGCCCCTTTTTTATTCCATACCGCTACTGTTTAAAGCGACAGTATTTCTATCTTTTTCTTACAACGTTCAATGGAATCCTTAGCAGTGTCAAGTTGCTTATTATCAAACGTGTTAGTAATGTAGTTCTTGTAGGCCTCAATGGCTTCTTTGTATTTGCCCTGGGCTTCCAGCATAATTGCGCCTTCGTTATAAATGGTACCCTTGTTAATACCCGGAACCTTTAATGCTCGATCCAGCAACGCGTGTAGTTCATCCCACTTCTGCAGTGTTGAAAGCACAATGGCATAATTATAATAGCCGGCATGATAATCAGGTGCATATTCTATTGCCAGTTTGTAATTCTTCTCGGCATTGGGATAATCCTTGTATTTGGTTTCGTAAATCCAGCCAATATGGTTATACGCTTTGCCAAAGGTGGGCATCTCCTGTACTATCGAAGTCAATTTTGTAAAGGCTTCCCCTATTTTTTGTTCGCTAATAAGGCGGTCGGCATCCAAAAACATGTCTTCCATCCTTATTCGAAGGTTTTCGTTCATTCCATCCATAGTTTTAAAAGTATAGCTCAAACCTAAAAAAATTAGAGATACCTTAATAAAAATAGATACAAGTACCTACATAGAAAGTTATGCGTCATGGTTTTGTAATAAGAAGGGGTATAATGATATGTGCATAATATTTGTGTTAATATTTTGCAACACTACTATTAATTCGAGTTAAATTTATGACGCGATAACCTATTTCTTAACCAAACTCCGTTCTATGAAACGATTGTACAAAGCCCTAGTGGTGGTATTTGTATTTGCGTGTAACATGGCTTTTGCGCAAAGAACAATTACCGGAAAAGTGACCTCCAGCGCGGATGGCCAGCCTTTGATTGGCGCCAACGTGGTGGTGGAAGGAACAACGGTGGGTGCCTCTACCGACGTAGATGGCAATTACACTATTAATGTAGGCGATTCAGCTAAAAACCTGGTTTTTAGCTATATCGGCATGAAGAAAAAGACTTTGCCTATTGGCGAGTCGGCTCAATTAAATGTAGTACTCGACCCCGACAATACTACGTTCGACGATGTGGTTGTTACGGCCATAGCCATTACGCGCGAAAAGCGTTCATTAGGCTACGGAACTACAACCGTTAAAACCGATGAAATTAACCGGGTAAGCCAGGCATCGCCCCTTACAGCCCTGCAAGGTAAAGTAGCAGGTGCTCAAATCACCAACTCTACAGGTGCTCCGGGCGGTTCTACTAAAATCACGCTGCGCGGTGGTTCGTCCTTTACGGGCGATAACAACGCCCTGATAGTGGTGGATGGTGTGCCTATTGATAACTCCAACTTCGGTTTTGACGACGTATTGAACAACCAGTACGATGCCGGTAACCGCGGTAACGACGTTAACCCGCAGGATATCGAGAGCATTACCGTGCTAAAGGGTGCAGCTGCTGTTGCCCTTTACGGACAACGTGGTGCTAACGGCGCTATCCTCATTACTACCAAAAAGGGTGGTTTGGCAAGCGGTGGTTCAGGCCGTAAGTTTATGGTTTCAGTTAGCTCTCAAACATCTTTTAGCACTCCTTTAAAACTGCCTACCATGCAAAACGATTATGGTCAGGGGGGTGAAGGTGCTCCGGATAGCCGCGAGAACTTTAGCTGGGGTCCTAAATTCGATGGCAGCATCCGCCCCTGGGGTCAGGAAGTGGATGGCGAACAGCGGGTAAAAGCCTACTCCGCTCTTCCTAATAACATCAAATCGTTCTTTAACGTAGGTAAATCATTAAACAATAACATAGCCATTTCAGGTGCTCTTAAGGGAACTACTTACTACCTGTCGTACAACAACTTTAAATACGATGGTATTTTCCCTAACACGGGTTACATGAAAAACTCTATCCGGGCCAACATCAGTCACGACTTTAACAGCAAGTTAAAGACTACCGTTACGATGAATTACAACCGCACAGAGGGTGACCTGATTGTACAAGGCCAAAGCGATTTCTCTCCTTACTTCCAGTTACTGAACATCCCACGTGATATTTCGGTGTTGGAACAAAAGGACCTGACCAACAAGTTCAATACACCGGAGCATTACTTTGGTGCTTATTACCAAAACCCTTACTGGTTAATTGAAAACCAGAAGAACACTAACCTGGTTGACCGCTTTAATTCTAACATTTCGTTGGATTATAAGCCTGTTGATTGGTTAACCTTTACCGGCCGTTTAGGTACGGATATCTACACCGATTCGCGCTTCCAGAAGTGGCGCAAATACTCCTTCGTTAACCAGGACTTTGAAAAGAATTATCCTGGTCGATACAGCGAGGACATTTATGTGGTTAGCGAATTTAATGCCGACGTATTGGTGCGTGCCGAAAAAACCTTTAAAGATGCTTATACGATCGGAGGTTTTATCGGAACAAACATCTATAGCCGCCGTGTTAAAAATACGTATGGCGAAACGGCAGGTTTAGCCATCGAAGATCAATACAGTTTCGATAACTCGCTTAGCCGCCCTACCCTAACCAACAGCCTGGTGCGCAAGCGTATTGCAGGTGTTTACTTCGATGTAAACTTTGCCTACAAAAACATGTTCTTCTTTGACTTCACCGGACGTAACGACTGGAGCAGCACACTGCCTAGCAATAACCGTTCGTACTTCTATCCTGGTGTAAGCTCATCATTCGTGTTTACCGAACTGATCAAGAACCTGAACCCGATGATATTGTCGTACGGTAAAATCCGTGGCAGCTTCGCGGTGGTTGGTAAAGATGCTGAGCCTTATTCCCTGCGCAATGTATTTGTATCAGGCAGCGTAGGCGATGGTTACGACCAATCTGAAATTCACTCGCCTTTTTACTCAGCCGATGGTTCTTCCGTATTAGGTTACACCGTAAGCAATCGCTTACGTAATGCGAATATTAAACCTGAAATTTCTACTACCTGGGAAGTGGGAACTGAATTATCGTTCCTGAAGGACCGCTTGAATGTGGACTTTACCTGGTATATGAAACGCACCCGCGATGAAATTATGGCAGTGCCTGCTGCGCCAAGCAGTGGCTTTACCGAGCGCATTATCAATGCAGGTATCCTCAGCAACAAAGGTGTAGAGTTATCGGTTAAAGTAACCCCTGTAAGTCTGCAAAACGGCTTTAAATGGGAAGTGTTCGGAACCTTTACCAAAAACTGGAGCAACGTTATTAAAGTAGCTGACAACGCCGAACAGTTAGTTATCGGTGGGCTGTCTTCAATGGCCATTGTTATCCAGAAAGGTCAGCCTTATGGCACCTTCTACTCTATCACATCACAACGCGATGAAAACGGCAACCCGATTGTGGATAGCGCAACCGGCAAACCACTAATGACTCCAACACCACAGATTGTAGGTAGCTTTGCTCCAAATTGGTTAGGCAGTATCGGAACAAGCCTTTCTTACAAAGGGCTGCGTTTCAGCATCCTGTTCGATACCCGTGTGGGTGGCAAGTTCTACAGTGCCACACGCGATCTGCAACAGTTCCTGGGTACCGATCCGCTTACTTTATACAACGACCGTCAGGACTTTGTAGTTCCTAACAGCGTTTACAAAGGCAGCGATGGACAGTACCATACCAACAATACACCGGTGCACTATCAGGATTACTGGACCAACTTCATCCGTGAAGACTACGCCAACAATCTGGTTTCTGCCACTTACGTGAAACTGCGCGAGATTTCATTAAGCTACCAGTTCCCTAAAAAGTGGATGAGCAAAACCAAATACATCAGCAACATCGAGATCAATGTATTCGGTAACAACTTATGGATGTGGGTACCAAAAGAAAATACCTACGCCGATCCTGAAGTTAACGCTTATGGCGCAGGAAACGCCCAGGGCTTTGAATTCTACAACCTGCCATCGCTGCGCACTGCCGGCTTTGGTGTGAAAGTAGATTTCTAATGTTTTAACCTTAAACGAAAAAGTATGATACGCATAAACTATAAATCAGCAATATTCCTTACGATGATCGTGGGGTTGCTATCAGTTGCGTCGTGCAAGAAGGAGTTCCTGGACGTTAACAACAACACCAACTCTCCTGAAAAAGTAGACGTAAAATTTGCCCTTCCTTCCGCCGAAAGTTACCTGGGTTATACCATGGGTAACCAGTTGGCATTGGTAGGTGGTTTCTGGGGCCAGTTCTGGACCCAGGGCCCTAACGCTAACCAATACGCAGCGTTAGACCAATACATTTATAACTCGGCCGATGCTGACCGCCCCTGGGCTGCTTTATATGCAGGCACATTAAAGGACCTGCAGTTTATCTATGAAACAGGCACAAGCACCGACACTACCAAAAAGAACTACGCCGCAATTGCGCGTATTCTACAGGCTTATACCTATCAGGTAATAACTGATGCTTGGGGTGATGCACCCTTCAGCGAAGCCCTGAAAGGTGATGCCGGTAATGTGGCACCTACGTTCGATAGCCAGGAGGCCATTTATGATGGTATACTGGATATGGCCGACGAAGGTATAGCCTTATTAGATCCGAACTTCGACAGCCCCGGCTCCGATGACCTGATCTACAATGGCGACTTGTTCTTATGGTACGAATTTGCCAACACGCTGAAACTGAAAATACTACTGCGCCAAAGCGAGATCCGTCCATCACTTGCACAGTCTAAAATCAGTCAGATGTTTGCAGATGGCGAACCGTTTATCGACATGGGCGAAAGCGCTAAGTTGTACTACGCCGATCAGAAGTTCCAGCAAAGCCCGCTATACACTACCGGATATGCTTTAGGTACTTCTTCTAACATCTTTGGCAGTGCTTCAGTTATCGATTACCTGAACAATACCAACGATCCGCGCGTTGCTGACTTCTTCGATGGTAACGGATCAGGCAACTACGTTGGTCTGCAACAGGGCGAAGGCAAACTGTTAGGCGGCAACCAAAGCGATGGCACCTGGAGCAAGCCTAACGAGCAAATTCTGGGACCTACCGCCTCTACCACTTTAATTAGTGATGCGGAAAGCAAGTTCCTGCAAGCCGAAGCCATTGTGCGCGGTTGGGGAACCGGCGATGAGCAAGCTACTTACGAAGCAGGTATTGAAGCAAGCTGGAGCACCTGGGCCGGTTCATCGGAACTGGTAGCTACCGACCTTGCTACCTTCCTTGCGAGCGATTCGATTGCTTACCCTACCAGTGGCAGCACAGCTGACAAGTTAAAAGCCATACTTACCCAAAAATGGGTAGCTATGACCGGCAACCAAAACTTTGAGGCCTGGACCGAATTCCGCAGAACAGGTTATCCTTCGTTCCTGCAGCCATCGGTAACCTCAGTGCTAGGCGGTGGTGCATTCCCCGGCCGTATTGTTTACCCAAGCGACGAAGTAACCAGCAATACCAATTTCCCCGGTATTAAAACGGTTACCGTTAAAGTTTGGTGGGATGCTAACTAATGGTTTCACTTTAAAGAAAACAACATGAAAAACAATATAATCAGAGCAACAATGGCAGCTACAGTAGTACTGATACTGCTGGTTGCAGGTTGCAAGAAAGAGGACCAGTATCCTTCTAAAACAGTTACGGTTACCTACCCGGCTATCAACCTGAAAGGTGATGCGGTAGTGATCCTTCACACGGGCGATACGTATACCGATGCTGGCGCTACCCTGGTAGATGACATCACAGGGGCATCGTCGGACATTGAGGCCGTTGACAATCCTGTTGACCCTTCTACACCCGGTGTGTATATGGTAACCTTTACTGCAAAAAACGCTAACGGCTTTGAAACCGTTAAACAGCGCCCTGTAGTGGTTACCGATATCGATGACTCGTGGGACCTTACCGGCACCTATGCACGTACCTCGAACGGTGTTGAAGTGCATGTCACAAAAATAGGCCGCGGTGTATACACCATTGATAACGTGGGCGGTGTAGTTGCCAGCTCACCACAGTTTATCTTCCAGGTGTATATGGCACAATTAGATGATGCAACCATCGAAGTTCCTGCCCAGTATATTGATGATGGTACTGTATTGGATTGTGTGGATGAAACCTTAACTGCACAACCCGGCGATACCTCGTTCTCTTACATCGTTGACAACCCGAGCTTTGGTACCTCCACCCGTACCTTTGCCAAACAATAATCATCTACTACAACTATTCAAAAAGGCCTCCGCAAGAGGCCTTTTTTATTGCCCTAAGCTGCACTTATTTGCCGGAAACGCTAACTGCCTTAACGATAGCCGCAGCAATTAAGGCTGTAAGCAACAACACGACTAGCCAGGCATAACGGTGCGCAAAGTTTATCGTCCAGCCCATAAGGGGGATACGCTTGGGAACCCATAAGCGCTTATCGGCGGGGTCGTAATAAAAAGTGCCCCATTTCCAGGGATTTTCTGCATTAGGTTGCTGAGCCATAGAGTATAAAGTTAGCATTTACCGGTGTGCAGTAACCTGCTGCCGGGTTATTTCTTATCGGGGCCAACACTAAACTTTATCAATTGACTTTCGGTTGCGTCCAACTGGCTATAGGCATAAAGACCTCCGGCTGCATATCTAAAGCTGTGCTCTATATAACTATCGGTGCTGGTCCACTTCTTAAATATCTTACTTAGCATGCCTTTGTTTACATCGTTGCTGCCATATACTTTACCATTGAACTTACAAACGCCGGTAAAGATACCGGTTGGCACCACCTCGTTTTTATCAACCGGCGGGGCAAGAAACACCTGCACTTCGGCAATTACACCGGTAGGCACGTTGTTATTCACCCGTTCGAACAAAACGATGCCATAGCGGTCGTAGGTATGGGTTTTATTGTATCCTACCCGAACACGGTCGGGTTCACCGAGGGTGGCCTTAACGTCCTGTAAGGACCACGCGGCGTTCACCTTTACATTATTGATTTTAAACTCTCCCGGTTTAACTGAAATAGTAATACCACCGGTGTTACCACCTTTAAATGATGTACCTAATATGCCGGTCAGGACCAGAAGCAAACAAATTATAAGTGTACGCATGCCGTTTAATTTTGAGCCAAGATAAATTGAATAAACGAGCGCGAGGTTCCCGAAAAATGGTAATTCTTACTTACCGAACTTTACACTCCTTTACACTTTTTTGAAATTAGAGAGCAGAAAACGGAGATCAGATATCAGACAAGGCGACGAGCGCGATCTGCAGCTTTACACTCCTTTACACTTTTTTCCTTGTGCACATATTAGATGAAAATCCATAAGATGAATTTTTCTGTTAAATCAGCCGAAATCACAAGGTTGCAACTGATCGGCTTCCGGCATTTGTGCAGATTTGTGCAGTTGATTTTAAGGTGCACAAATTGGAGAAAAATTTATGTGCGTGTTTTTTGTGTTAAACAGGCCTAAAACGCCCTTTTTCAAACCTAGCCCTTTTACCATTTGTGCACATTTGTGCACTTGATTTTGAAGTGCACAAATTGGAAAAAATTTAAAGTGTGTTTGTGAAGGCCTAATAACCCGGCTTTTTTTGTCAGAGTAGCCTCCGCCTGTCTCCTTGTGTAATGCAAAAAGCCTGCCGAAAGGGAACTGCTCTTATGCCCATAGAGCTAGACAGGCCGAAAAGGATTGCTCCCCGGCCATCAGAGCTTGGCCTGCTACTCTAAGAGACAGTCGATACCGGGTTTAGTGTTTCACGGGTATGTCAAGGAACGTTAGTTAGTGTAAAGATACGATAAAAGACATTATGTTTCTTATTTTATTTCTTATTTAACAAAAAAGGGGTTAGACTGCTTCAGAATATGGTTCCAAGTCTGAAGGCTTGCTGCCGGTTAAAGGCGGCTTAACCCTTACCAAACAAGTCTGAAGACTTGTTGCTATCTGAACTTCCAGGTCTCCCCTTCGGAAGACCTGGAAGAACTAGATTGTAGGATGAATACAAAGTGGAAATGCATAGGCATACATAGGAACAGACAGATTCTGGCCTGCGCCAGAATGACGCCTGCCGAGGGAGCAGGATTAGCTTCATGTAAATTGAGCTATAATTGAATGGCAACACGATGCAAAACCGGTTGCAGCCTCGTTGGCCAGGTTGAAGGCTTAGTTTGAGACGAGCACGAGTGAGAGCTTTCTAATATTATTATATTGGTGCATTTCTTACTTTCATCGTTAAATGGATTGAATACGTTTAAATTAAAAAGTCCTATGTTTAAAGATTTAATAGAAACCCTTTCAAATCTTGGTTTAATAAACAATATATATGCCAACTTAATATTGTTATTGATAGTATCCATTACAATATTAATTGCCTTCATAAAACTAATCTGGACAGTTTTTTTTTGGTGCCGTAATGAGTATTTAATACAGCAGGAAAACAAAAACATGTTACCCTATTTCAATGAAGGCGAAATAGAAAGACATACAAAATTCTATATACCACATAAAATTCAGAATATAGCACCAAGTATTGATGACGAACTAGGCTCTGGGTTCCTTGCTATTCCAAAAAATGATGGAATCCCACTGTTTATTGATAAAATATTTAAAAAAAGCGGAAAAGAAAACAAATACTATGTAATACTGGCAGATGCAGGAATGGGCAAATCCACGTTTCTAATTAATTTGCTAATCACTTACCGAAATAGAATTAACCTTTCATTAAACCCCAAAGACCAAATAAAGCTTTTCCCTTTAGGAGATCGCGACTGCATGAAATCGGTAGAAAAGATCACCGATGAGGAAAGAAAAAAAACCATTCTCTTACTTGATGCATTCGATGAGGATGATCTTGCATTAACAGATCACGCAACAAGAATGTTTCATATATTAAAAATGGTTAAAGGTTTTAAGCTAGTTGTAATAACTTGTAGAACGCAATTTTTCCCAACAGACGACGAAATCCCTACTGAGGCAAATTACATGACTTTTGGTGGGGCTGGCGGATACAAATTACAAAAAATATATTTATCTGTGTTCGATCAAGATGACATAAATAAATATTTATCAAAAAAATACAGATTCTGGCAATTTAAAAAAAGGCAAAAAGCTGAAGCAATTATTGCAAGATGCCCTAACTTAATGGTTCGCCCAATGCTACTAAGCCATATTGATGATTTAATAGAAAAAGAAAAAGTATACGTATACACTTTTCAGCTTTATCAAGTCTTGATCGATAAATGGATTGATCGGGAAGCTATAAAGCCGGGTATTTTAGAGAGATACTATACATTAGACAATTTTAAATCTTTATTATTCAATTTTTCCAAAGCTATAGCTAGAAATTTGTATGAAAAACATAAAGAACGGAAAGAATTTAAAATTCATTATTTAGAAGATTTTATTTCTTCAAATGGACTTTCCTTACAACAGTTTAACAGAGAAACAGAATTAAGTAGCCCAGACAAGAGAAGTAAGTCACTTTTAAATCGTACTGCAGACGGCTATTATAAGTTTTCACATAAATCAATACTAGAATTTTTTCTATCCATTAATCTTTTAGAGGATATCCACTTTGCAAGAACATTTGATTTCACCGGTTTAGATATGGCTAAAAGATTTTATAATGAACAGTTACTGTATTATATATCAAACATAGATGGCAAGGCAACAATTAACGACACCAGTATAACACTGAAGGATTTAACCTTGGACAATCTTGATTACATAACAGCTCTCACAATGAATAGCCCTAAGGCAACAGAAATAACATTTTGCATGAACCATTTGCCTTCAATCAAAACAATAAACATTTCTAAAAACAAATATTCTTTTACATTAGATATTTTTAAGTGTTGCATCCTTTTAAGCAAAGAAGAAAAGGGATCGTTTAGGCTACTACAAAGCTTTTTAAATAACCACAATTGTTCAGCTATTAATAGATTTATGGATGAATATAATTTTAACAATCTAGATTACATCCCTCGAATGACCTATACCACAATAAAGGGAAGAAAGGTAAAGAAAAGCTACCCAAATCAAATGATTTCCGTAATAGATTTTTATTTAAATCGGAATCCATCCAAGGATTCGTATATAAGATCATATCCATTTTTTCAAAATATATTGAACCTTAATTACGATCGAGAGAAAGTGGTAGGACCGGTATTTTTATCAATCATAGTTAATGAATTAATGCGAAACAATGCATTTCTAGAGGAGCATATTATACCAGCAAATTTATTCTTAGTTGAAATAAATGAGTTAAAGAGTAAACATAAATTGATCCAAATAATTTTATGACCAGCATGCCACTTTATTTTATTATCGGCCTGATTATATTTATTGGGGCAATATATCCGCTTAGACATTAGCACCTCAAATGGGTCGCCACAACAAGCTGTTTAATTTAATGTCGACTTAGCGGTTGTTTGCGCTTGATCAGCAGGAGATATTTCGCTGCTGTTTATTTAGCGGAATGGCTCAATATGACAGATGAGGAAATTGGAATGGATAGTGATAAAAGTGGGGCGTAAACAACAAACAACGAACGCCAAACCACAAACGCGTATTACTTCTTTGCCAGCTTCTCTTTCAGTGCCAGCATTTGCAGGGCTGCATTGGCACATTCAACGCCTTTGTTGCCGTGTTTGCCACCGGCGCGGTCTTCGGCTTGTTGGCGGTTGTTGGGGGTTAATACGCCAAATACAAAAGGCGCATTATTAGCCGTGCCTAAACGCATCAGTTCGTCGGCTACGGCGTGGTTAATGTATTTATCGTGGTCGGTTTCGCCTTTGATAACACAGCCCAGGCAGATTACGGCGCTGAGGCGTTTGCTTTTGTAGAGCATTTGTGCTGCAAGTGGTAATTCGAAGGTGCCGGGCGCTTCTACCACAAACAAGTCCTTTTCTCGTATGCCGCTTTGCTTTAGGGTTTCAATGGCCGCATCGCGCAGTTTATAAGTAATCTCGTTATAGTACGAGGATACTACTATACCTACCCGGTGGCGCTTGGTAAGCTTTACACGGGTATTTTCGGCGGCTGATAGACTTTGTGCTGCTGAGGCCATAACGATTTATTTACGTTGGAACTGGGTTAAATAAAAAGAGGGAATTTAACTTCCCTCCTTTCCGTATTATGAACCGCTTACGCGGATGATGTATTTTTCGATTTGCATCCCTTCATCGCTGTTAGGATAGTTATCGCGGATCTTTTCGTAAAGCGCTTTTGCTTCACTGTTCTTCTTCAGCTTTTCGTTAGCCAAACCTGCTTTAAACAGGTAGAACGGTGTGTATTTATCGTTATCGGAAAAGTCGGCTGCTTTCTCGTAGTAATTAATGGCTTCATCCATTTTACCCAGCTCCGAGTAAGCATCGCCGATGGCGTTTAAACGCACTGCACCTAAAATAGGGTCGCTAACATTGCCTTTTTCGAGGTAGTTAATTGCGTCCTGATATTTCTTGAGGTTCAGGCAACATTCGCCGGCATACAGGTTAGCCAGTTTAGCGGTTTTGGTAAAGCTGTAATCCTTGGCGATTTGTGCAAAGCCTTTGTACGCTTTGCCGGTGCCTGCAGGGCGACCGTTTAAGGCCAGGTTAAAGCTGTCCTTTTCGAAAGCAAACTGCGCCATCATAATATCGTTCTGGGCTTTCAGTTCGCGATCGGGTAACCATTTGGCAAATACGTAAATAACGGCCAGTACCAGTACTAATACTACACCGCCACCAATCATCAAAGGCTTCTTCTTTTCTTCTACAAAGGTCTCGATGTTACTCAGCTTGTCCTGAAGGCCTTCGGTTGTTTCTAATTCTTCTGCCATACCTGTTTTAAAGTTTTCGGTTTTTGGAGCCGCGAATTTAATCTTTTAAAGCCTATCCCAAAATCGCGGTCGAAATTGGGCTTATCGGGCCTACCGCAAATCAAGCATTATTTCGGTAAAATGCTGATTTTAAACGTGTTTTATTCGTCGAAATGTTGATTATTCGGTCATGAACGGATAGTCAGCCTCGGCATAAATGTCCTTAAACAGCTCCGAATCATCCGGGAAAGGCGAATTCTCGGCGAAGGTAACGCAGTCGTCAATCTCCTTTTCGATGCGTGCTATTATCTCGTCGATATCCTTTTGAGTGGCGTATTTCTTTTTAAGAATGGTAGCCAAGGTAGTTTCGATAGGATCCAGCTTTTTGTAGTCCTCTACCTCTTCCTTGGTGCGGTATTTTTGCGGATCGCTCATGCTGTGTCCTTTGTAGCGGTAGGTGCGCAGCTCCAGGAAAGTAGGTCCACCGCCGGTGCGGGCACGTTCAGCCGCTTCAGCAACTGCCTCGTGCACACTTTCGCAAGCCATGGCATCTACTGAAAGGGAAGGCATATCATAAGCTTCGCCCAGGGTAGCAATTTGGGTTACGTTGCTGCTACGACCTACGGAAGTACCCATGGCATAACCGTTATTCTCCACCGCAAAAATTACGGGCAGTTTCCAGGTCATAGCCATGTTAAAGGTTTCGTGCAATATACCCTGGCGGGCAGCACCATCGCCAAACAAGCAGATGGTTACATTGTCCTTATCCAGGTATTTATCGGCAAAGGCAATACCGGCACCCAGGCCAATTTGCGCGCCTACAATACCGTGACCGCCAAAGAAGTTGTGCTCTTTAGAAAAGAAGTGCATGGAACCGCCTTTGCCCTTGGTGCAACCCGTTGCCTTGCCATACAATTCGGCCATAGCCTCGTTGCAGCTAATACCTTTGGCAATTGCCAGGCCGTGGTCGCGGTAGGCCGTAATAACCCGGTCATCGGCGCGCAGGGCACTCATGATACCGCCTGCTACGGCTTCCTGGCCGATATACAGGTGACAAAATCCGCGAATCTTCTGCTGGCCGTATAGCATGCCGGCGCGCTCCTCGAAGCGACGCAAACGCAGCATTAACTCGTACCAGTACAAATAGGTGTCTTTATTTACTTTTACCGCCATCGTTTACAAAGCTGTCAAAAATAGTGTTTCTACAAAACCTTAGCCTGCTTAATTTTAAAAATCATGCTTCTAAAAGGCTGAATTTCAGCAAGAAGATTAATTGTTTTATTGGCAATAACGGGGTTGGCAAAACCAATTTGCTGGACTCTATTTACTATCTGTGCCTGACCAAAAGCTATTTTAACAACTCCGATGCACAGAATATGCTCTTCGGTCAAGAGTTTTTCAGGCTGGATGGGACTGTACAGGTAAATGAGCGGCCTATGCAAGTAGTATTTAAGGTGCAGGCCCCGCGTAAAAAAGAGCTGCTGGTAAATGATGCCCCGGTGCCGCGTTTGAGCGCCCATATAGGCCAATTGCCCGCCGTAATGATTGCCCCTGATGATAACCAATTGATACTGGGCGGCAGCGAAGAGCGCAGGCGGTTTCTGGACAGCACCATATCGCAGGTGAACCACAGTTACCTGGAGTGGCTGATGCAGTATAATAAATACCTGGCACAGCGTAATAGTGCTTTAAAGGAGTTTGCCGAACGTGGGCAGGTAGATAAAACCTTATTGGAGAGCTATAACCTGCGCCTGGCTGAACTGGGCACGCGGATATATGATACACGCCAAACCGCTATTGCCAAGCTGCAACCATTGTTCAGGCAGTTTTACCAGCAGCTAAGCCTGGAGCGTGATATAGTAAGTTTTAGTTATGAGTCGCAACTGCACCAAAAGCCCCTGGAGCAATTACTTGAAAGCGGTTTACAAAAGGACCTGGCCCTGCAGCGCACCGAATGGGGGATTCACAAAGACGATCTGGAATTTTATATAAGTCCGCGAAAAACGGAAAGTGCGCGTATTAAAAAGTTTGGTTCGCAAGGGCAGCAGAAGAGTTTTATACTATCGTTAAAACTTGCTGAACATCAGTTTATAAAGAACGCTACGGGGCTTAACCCCTTTTTACTGATTGATGACATATTTGACAAATTGGACCCTGACCGCAGCAGGCAACTAATGCAACTGATATCCACGCAGGATTTCGGACAGGTGTTTATAACCGATACAGAGGATAATCATATACGCGCTGAACTGGAAGTACTTGACAACTTTGAAGTGTTCAGAATATAGCTATTGCACTATTACCTTTTTTACACCCCTGTAGTTACCTTGTTTAACCTGCAGCAGGTAGATGCCTGCTGATAAACTGCTGAGGTCAATAGTGCGTTGAATGATACCTGCGGCGTTGTTCAAATAGTTTTGCTGCACTAACAAAGCACCACTTAAACTGTATACCGAGAACTCGGCAGCCTCCGACTTTGATTCGTAGCTAATAATCAGTTTGTCGGAAGCAGGATTAGGAGTAGCGTTTACATCTAACATCCATGTTTGGTTAAATATGCCACTGCTGGTCGTATCGGCGCCAATGGTTTTACTGCCTTTAAAAACCTGATCGCCAAACTCGGTATCGCTGGCATTAGCCGCTACAAAAGCGAAGTAGAATACCACATTGCCCTGGTTTGTGGCAGGGGCTGTCCAGGGGAAACTCCAGGTATTGGTAGTATCGGCATTTTTGTGGCCAATGTATTTGGTTTGCACGCCGGTTGCTAAAGATGTTTTTGGCGAAGTAGACGCCAGTGTACCTGCGTTTGTATTGTTTGTGGCCAGCAGCGCCGACAACTGGAAACCATAACGCGCTGCGCTAACCAGCGGATGAAAGGTTACCGTATAGCTGGTGCCCGGCACATAGGTAAAGCTATTGATATCGTAGGTATTTTGACCATCGGAAAAGGTGATCAGCACACTATCGTTTGCATTGCCAATTATGCCTGAATGGCACTGGATACAGCTTTGCCCTGCCGGTATGGTGGTAGGGTCGCCATCGTTAGCGGCAGGTGGCTGTGCTTTTTTGGATTGACCCGTTTGTAAACTGGCAAACAAAACCACCGTTACAGCCGAAGCCATAAATACAAATTGACGAAACCTGCGCATGCTTATTATTTAAATAAAATGGATGGCCTTACAGGGCCATCCATACCAATTATGATTTATTATTATCGTTCAACAGCTATTTTACCGGAAGCGGCCGGTTGACCATTGTTGTAAAGACGGTAGATATAGTAGCCGCTGCTGAGTGCACTTACATCTACCCCGAACCTTCGTTCGGTTATGTTATCCATGCCGGCCACTTCGTTACCGAGGAGGTCGTAGAGTTTAAACTGCATCGTACCCGGCACCATGTTTTCCTTTAACTCAATGGAGCACCATCCGGCAGAGGGGTTCGGGAAACACTTGAGATTATCGTCGGCAAAAATGTTTTGTGCCGTGGTATAATCGGTTTTATAATACACAATAAAGGTTACATACATTTCATCGTCAGCAGTTAAACCAAAGCCCACGGTATCGGGGCCGGGATTATGGAAGGTAGCCTCGTGAATAAAACCACGGGTCATATCCACCGGCATGGGCGGATCGAAGCGACGGTAGGGAGGATCGTTCCAGATATAAATGCCCTGATCGTAGGTATACGTAGCATCGTAGCTGCCATCGTAAACCAGGCTATCCTTTTGGCCGTTGAGTTTGCGGGTCCACACATTATAGTCGGTACCCAGTTTATGCGTATGGGCCTGCATGCTGATGATGTTCCATAGGAAGGCAGAATCAGGGTCATGCTGATCAATTACAAAAGTGGTATCCTGATCGTTACCGAAAACTACCAGGGAGCCTACATCGTTACCACCATAACGGATGGGTGCAGTTAGTATAGGGTTTACAGCGGCATTATGCGGTTCGTAAAACAGGTTGGTGTAAGTTTCGGCTGCAATGATGGAGTCGTTATAGTTGATCAGGTGATAGCTGATGCTCATAACCGTTTTATCGCCCCAAACTAAAGCGGTGCCTTGCGGAAACTGGATATCAATACCATTAGGCCACTGGGCTACTACATCGGTATTGTAAAACAAAATAGCCTCGTCACCAATGTTATTTACCTTATGCATACCCTTGCTGAACATGGGCAGCGTATCGTGCCCCGGCCAGTATTTAAATAAGGCATAATGGTGCGATTCGTCGTTCATTACGGTGTTCATGTGCGTAACATCTATCTGACCGGTATTCCGTACGTAGTGTTTGTTGTTGTATTCCCACTCTGCGCCCGGTTGCATAAATACGGGGCCCCAGTGTAACTGCACACCCTGGCCCGGAGCAGGCGGCGCTAAAGGCTGCACGCGTGGCTGGCCGCCCTGGCCCACATAAAAGCCAGTAATAGTAGCCTCGCTAACCCAGGTACCGGTATCCTTCGCACCAAACAAAATCCACTGACGGATCATTTCGCGCTCCACTTGTGTAAGTGCAGTAAGCGTATCGTGGGTGGAAGGATTTTCGGCAGCAGTTAAGCTAAGATTAGCATCGAGACCGCGATGTACTTTTTTAAAAAGGAAGCTATTGCGCGGGTCGCCGGGATCGATACGGAAATTACCTGCAGTGGCCGCCGCCGCATTGGTTGGTGTTACTTCTACCAGCGCATTATATACTCCCTGGTGGTTACCGCTTAGGTCGAGATTACCTAAGTGACTGGCACTGTTGTGGCAGTTGCCGGTACAATTGGCTTGCAGAATGGTGTATACCCGGTCGTAGGTACTTTGTGCAAAAGCACGCATCCCTAAACTAAGCAATACCATTAAGTAAATTTTTTTCATGCAGTTGGTTTTTGTTTTAACTTCCACCACCAAATTAAACCCTTATGACCAAAAATTACAAGTTATTTTTTTTAACCCTTGTATTGCTTCCGGCCAGTTGTATAATGGCCCTTGCACAGATACCAAACCCCGGGTTTGAGAACTGGCATAGCCAGGGATTTCCTGCCTATACTGAGCCTGATAGCTGGGGCACATTGAACGGTGCTACCAATCTAATTTCGGTTTACACGGTTGAAAAGGCAACCGCCGGGGCTGATGTCCACAGCGGCACTGCAGCCATTAAATTAACCACAAAGTATATTTCGTTTGCGAATGCTACTGCGCCGGGTGCTGCCGTAACAGGTACCATCAACACCAACACACAGGAATTGGAAGGTGGATTCCCTTATACAGGCCGCCCAATAAAAATAAGAGGCTGGTTTAAGGGTACCCCCGCCGCCAGCGATACGAACCGTGTGGAGGTGTACCTTTTTAAGCGCCAGGGTGCTAATCAAATTACCGTAGGTGATGCGACCTTCATTAACACGGCCAACGTTACCACCTACACGCAGTTTGAGGCCACCATTAATTACTATACCAGCGACATACCTGATACGGCACGTATTGTATTATGGAGCAGCGCTCCTAACAACCCGGTGCAGAACAGCGTGCTCTACGTGGATGATCTTGCGTTTATTGATTGTGCAGGTTTCAGCGTATCGGCAGCTGGTACGGCTACCACTCATTTAAGTGGAACCGATGGCAGTGCAGTGGCTACAGTTTCCGGTGGTGCCTCGCCTTACACATATCTTTGGAGTACTGCTGCTACCAGTGCTACCATTATCAACTTAACTCAGGGCAATTATTGCGTTACCGCTACCGATAACAACGGTTGCACTGCTACTGCCTGTGCACAGGTTAACGACCCTACTTGTACCGGGTTTTCAGCTTCTGTTACTACGCAGAATACCTCCGGTTCGGGCACCAGTGATGGTTCTGCCCAGGTAACAGCTACGGGCGGTCATCCTGCATATACCTATGCCTGGACTACCGGTGGCACCAGTGTTAGCCTTACTTCGTTAGCCAGCGGCAATTACTGCGTTACAGTTACCGATAATGCAGGCTGCACCGCTACTGCCTGCGGCATTGTAAGCAGCCCAAGTTGTACCAACTTTGCTGTTAGTGTTGCTACCAGTAACGTTACTATGGTAGGTGGCAGCAACGGCAGTGCAACAGCTACCCCAGCCAATGGCACCAGCCCTTATTCTTACGTTTGGAACACTACGGCTTCGTCCAGTTCTATCAGCGGCCTGCAGGCAGGTACTTATTGCGTAACCGTTAGCGACAACGCTGGTTGTATAGCAAGCGCCTGTGGAACTGTTAACCAACCGGATTGCAGTTCATTTACACTGAGCCTGGCGGCAAGCAACGCTACTACCGTTGGTGGTTCTGATGGTTCAGTTATTGCTTCGCCTGCCGGGGGCACATCGCCTTATACCTATTTCTGGAACAACCTTTCTACTTCGCAGGGTTTGTTGAACGAACCGGCAGGTATTTACTGTGTAACAGCTACTGATGCTGTAGGCTGTATTTTAACAGGTTGCGATACTGTAAATAACCCTACCTGCACCGGACTGCAGGTTACGCTAACCGTTACAAATGCCAGTTCCGCCTCTTCCAATGACGGCAGCATAGCTTCCAGCGTTAGCGGTGGCACCAGCCCCTATACCTATTTATGGAATACCGGCGCTACTACTGCTACCCTGCCAAGCCTTGGTGGCGGCAGCTATTGCTTAACGGTAAGCGATGCGGCCTTATGCACTGTTACCTTATGCGATACAGTGGATGCCGGAACCGGTATAGCGGATCTGGCATGGAGCCGATTGCAGTTTTATCCTAACCCGGCGAACAATACACTTACCGTCCATAAAACCACCGAACATGATTTACAATTGATAGTTCTTACCCTGGATGGTAAAACAGTTGCACAAACTACGTTGCGCAAAGCTGAAGAACAACTAAGTATTGATAATTTGGCCAATGGCTTATACCTGTGCCGGTTTATTGACACGGAAGGCAGTATGGTTACGCATAAGTTACAGATACTACACTAAGATAACCGACCCTTAAAACGAAAGCGCGGCCCTGAAAAGCCGCGCTTTTTTTGTGGGCAAAGGGAGTGTCCAAAAGTGCATAAGCCGGTGCTGCCCCATGTGGACTACTAAAATTGCATTGCCTAAAAAAACCGTAAACTTGTAGAAGTTAAAGACGACTATGCGAAAACTCAGTTTACTGCTGCTGCTTACGGTGTATGGCCTGCTGGCATTTGCTCAATCGGGTAATAAACTTGATTTGCGTTTATGGAACCGCTTGCAGCGCGGTGAAATTCGTGCTGTAAAGATGGGTTTACTGGTACAAGGCGAGCCAATGCAAATTAAGGCGCTTACCGAGCAGTATGGAGGCATTTATAAGTACGGTTTTAATTCCATCTCTTCCGTTGAAATACCGGAAGCGCAACTACTTAAGTTTAGTGATGAACCGGCTGTGTTGAAGATACAGGCCAATGCAAAGGGCACCTTTTTAATGGATACAGCCCGCATTAAAAACAATATCGACAGCGTACATGCCGGCTTTGGACCACTGCCACAAGCCTATAAGGGAACCGGTGTAGTGGTAGGCGTTATTGACGGCGGTATTTACTGGCAGCATGGCGATTTTCGCAATGCGCTGGATAGCACTACTACACGTATAAGGTATATATGGGACCAAACGGTTTCAACTGCCTTACCTCCTGCCCCATACAATTATGGCAGTCAATGGAGTTGGTTGGATATAAACAACGGCACGTGTACCCACAGCGTTCCGTTAAGTGATTTCGGGCATGGTACCTGTGTGGCAGGTATAGCGGCAGGTAATAGCCTAAGCACACGCGGCACGGTGCATGAGAACGAATTGACCGGCGTTGCTCCTGAAGCGGAGATAATAGCGGTACGTGTAGACGAAAACGATGCGGCGTTCCTGGATCACGTAGTGGATGCAGCTACTTACATTTACAAAAAGGCTTCGGCATTAGGTAAGCCCTGTGTTATTAATACATCCATCGGTACGTATTATGGTTCGCATGATGGACGCGATTTAACGACTTACGCGCTTGAACATTTGCTGGATGAAACAAACGGCCGTGTGTTGGTCGCAGCCCTCGGTAATGGTGGCGCTATACCACATCACCTGGGTTACGACATACCCACTGATTCAGCTTTTACCCTGTTTAAGTACAACACTACCTATAACGAGGTGTATTTCGATTTTTGGGCTGATTCGGCCAACTTTAATAATGCCCGTTTTGCTATAGGATGCAACGATACACTTGGTGTTGATTTGGGCCGTACTGCTTACATGAGTGTACCTGCTAATTTTAAGCTTGGGCAAATTACGGATACTATTATTAACCGAGTGCTTTACAACGGCGCCAACCTGCTGGGACAGATAACTATCCACGGCGAACTGGATGAAGACCGCTATCATATTGAAGTATTAATAAACACCAATAACAAAGCATTGCTGTGGCGCTTGCAAACCAGCGGCAGCGGCAAACTGGATTTATGGAGCAGCAGTTCGTTGATTGGTTCAGCAGATTTTGTTGACTCCATTTCAACCGGGGGGCCTTCCAACCAACATGTATTCATCAGCGATCCCAATTACCGCCATTCAGACTATTTAAAGACACTGGTTTCGAGCTGGCAGTGCAGCGATAAGGTTATCACCGTAGGCAACTACAGTAACCGCGCAGGCTATCCGGACCGCGATTCGGTGTATGTGAACCTTACTGCTCCACCTTATAACGAAATTGTAGGCAAACGCTTTTCGACCAGCAGCTTTGGCCCTACACGCGATGGCAGACTGAAGCCCGATGTAATGGCAACAGGAAGCACCATTATTACAGTAGGCGAACCTGCATTTATTGCAGTAAGTGGTAATAAATCGAAAGTGTATGTAACGAAGAAACATATCCGAAACGGCGGCACCAGTATGGCTTCGCCGATAGTGGCAGGCATTGCTGCGCTTTATCTGCAAAAACGCCCAACAGCTACGTATGAAGAAGTTAAAACAGCCCTTATCTGCACCGCAGTAAGCGATTCGTTTACAGGCACAACGCCAAATCCCGAATACGGCAATGGAAAGGTAAATGCCTTTAAGGCGCTGACAGTAGGATTAAACTGCATTACGTTTGGCGCTACGGACACAGCCTGTATCAACTATAACCCGGCAGCCAATGTTGACTCGGGAACCTGCATTGCAAAAGTGTATGGATGCACCGATACTGCAGCGGACAATTACAATGCCGATGCAAACGTAAATGACGGCAGTTGCACCTTTACCGGAATTAAACAACTAACGGATGACAGACTAGCGTTAAAGGCGGTGCCGAATCCGTTTAAAGAGCAGACCACTTTTCAGTTAACGAATAATGGTGTGGATTTTAATAGCGGTGAGATAAAGATATACAACATGGCCGGCGCATTGATGGATGTTATACAAATACGCCGCGACATCTATGTTTACTTATATAAAAACACCGTTTTACCGGCGGGTGTATATCAGTATTCACTTGAACTGGATGGCCGCAAAATGAAAACAGGCAAATTAGTAATACAGTAAAGTTAGCAGGAATGAAAAAGACGCAGATACTGAATGCTGAGGAAATAAAACAAAAAACCAGACGCATTGCTTACCAGATTGTAGAAGATAATTACGATGAAAAGGAACTGATAGTGATAGGGATTAAACCCAATGGCTACCGCTATGCAGCGCAGCTTAAAAAGGAGATTGAACAGATTGATGGGATGCAGGTTAAGTTGGTTGCGCTGCAATTAAACAAGCACCAGCCTTTGGAAAAGGAAATTGAACTTGAGCTGGGCAAATTGAGCCTGGATAATAAAACCGTTCTGTTGGTTGACGATGTAGCCAATACCGGTAAAACTATGTATTACGCATTAAAACCTATTATGGAGTTTTCGCCCCGAAAGGTGCAGGCTGCGGTGCTGGTTGACCGTCAACACAAACTTTTTCCTGTTACTCCCGATTTTGTGGGCTTATCGCTGAGCACTACCCTACAGGAGCATATATTGGTAGAGTTTGATGAAAAAGGTAATGGAGCAGCCTACCTTACCTAACCTTATGGCAGCCATCAAATCCAATTTTCTGTTTCTTTTATTGCTGTGCCTGATGGCCTGTTCGCAACAACCAGGCACAGGTAATAATACTACAACCGCAGCCGCTACAGACAGCGTGAAGGCTACTACACCGGAAGTAGATGCGAATGCGCCGATGGTGCAGGTGTCGCCCGCGATGGTGGTTCCTTCACTGGCCGTACAAAATGCCCCTGCCGATAGTTTTGCTTTATACTTACCTAAAGGGTTCGATACCACCCAACCACATGCGATTATTGTGTTTTTTGACCCTCATGGCGATGGCCGCATACCGCTGGAGAAGTATCATCAACTGGCAGATAAATACAATACCATTTTGGCAGGCTCCAACACATCGCGCAATGGCGCTTCGCTGGAAACCGGTATAAGCATTGCCGGTCGGTTAATAGCCGATTTAAGCCACCGTTACAAACTGGATGGCAGACGTATTACTTTTTGCGGATTTAGCGGAGGCGCAAAGGTTGCTATGATGGCAGCCAATACCATACCTACTGTAACTGATGTTGTGTATTGCGGAGCAATTGTGCCGATGCAGAACTTCAGCAGGCCCATTTCGTTTTTAGGAATTGCAGGCACCCACGACATGAACTATAGTGATTTGCTGCAGTTTCATTACTCGCTCGGCTCTTCGAACCCACATTATTTACTGGAATGGAAAGGGAAACACGAATGGCCTGAACCGGGCGTTTTTGAAAATGCTTTTGTTCCCTTTTCAACGATTGCTAAAAGCAAACTGGTGGTGGTAGATCAGGCGAAACTTGCTGCGATTACTGCTGAGAACAACATGAAACAATATCTGTTGAAGAGCATGCAGGTGGAGAACCTTGACTGGTGGAAGTTAAAAACGGATGAATTGAGACGTAAGTCGGCTACGGATGCCGTAAGTGACCGGGCCCTGGGGTTTATATCGCTTGCCTGCTATTCGCTAGGTAAGAACTATCTGAGCAGTAACGACCTGCCGGGAGCCGAAAAGATAATTGCCATCTATAAGTTAGCAGACCCCGGCAATGCCGATTGCGCCCTTTACGAAAAAGAACTACTGGCCCGCAAAGGAGGTCATTAATTAGCGTTAACTGCCGTGCAAGGCATCAAACATTTCGGGTTAGGCACTGTTATTAGAATGGATGGTTTGTAAGGTTAGAACGACCTATACGACCAACCATAGAACAAAGCCCAAGAACATGAAAATTAAATTGCTTCTTATTATGGCAGTATGCACAGCACTAACCGCCTGCGGTCAAAAACCTGTAACTGCCGATTCAACACAACAAAAACAGATGGTTATGAACAACGATAGCACCGGAACTGATAGCACTAAAGTGGTAAAAACCGAAGAAGAGTGGAAGAAGCTTCTATCGGAAGATCAGTATTATATATTACGCGAAAAGGGGACTGAGCGTCCGTTTACAGGTAAATATTATCTGAACAAGGAAAAGGGAGTTTATGTATGTGCCGCGTGCGGTAACGAGCTTTTTACCTCAGATATGAAATTTGACTCGCATTGCGGCTGGCCAAGCTTTGACCGGGAAATTGCAGGGGGCAAAATAACCACCAAGGTGGATACCAGTTTTGGCATGATACGCACGGAAATTATGTGCGGTAAATGTGGCGGCCACCTGGGGCACCTGTTTGATGATGGGCCGACCAATACCGGCATGCGTTACTGCGTTAACTCTGTTTCGCTGGATTTTAAAAAGGCCGAAGAAAAGAAACCTTAATTCGCACATAACCTATTGACTACAAGCCGGAAGCAGCAGCGTTCCGGCTTTTTTTGTGGGTTCTGGAAAAGGGAGATATAACCTTTTGGGAACACTTGCGTATAAACGTACCTGATACAAGCTGCAACTTGTAGCATAAAATGGAAACGGGTAAGCTTATCTACATGGATAGGCTTAAACAAGCAGGTTTTAGCTGCAAGGCGATCCTGTATTTTTGGAACCGATAAATACAAAAAGCATGAAAAAGGTCTTTGTTTCGGCATTGTTACTGGCCGGTAGTTATTTTGCCCAAGCCCAGTATTCGCTTACCTTTTGCGAGGATGTAAACAGTGAAGGCAGGGCACAGATGGCGTCCAATTCCTTTATGGTTGACCAGGATGGTGGTGTGTTGAAGTTTTTACTGAAGGCCGACGACCGCTTTAATACCGAAGGCATGGAATTCCGCGTGTTTTTACTCAACGACGCCGGCAAGGAAGAAGAGATAACCCGCATGCCACAAAAGGTTGATAATACCTGGAACTTTGCCTGGAAGGAAGTGGTATTCTTTGACCCGGGCAGCTACAAAATTAAGGTATATACTACCAAAGGAACTTACCTTACATCGGCCAACCTAACTATTAAACATCGCTAATTGATACAACTAAAAATAGATAAGCCCTGCTAAGAACAGGGCTTTTTTATTTCTTGGCTGATGGGTGGATGCGAAATAAAAAGAGCGGTGCAGGAACTACCTGCACCGCTCTTCGTTTTACGCTTTTCTGCTATTACAGGAATATCTTAATGATGTCGCCTACTTTAATGGGACGGCTCTGCAGCTCTTTATTATCTGCCTTCAGTTTATCGATGGTTAAGCCCTGGTAACGCTGAGTTAGGTTCCACAGGGTATCGCCGGGCTGCACCACGTGGTAGATGCAGTTACACTGGGCATTTAATTTATCGCCAAAATTACCGGCCACGGTCTTTAAACTATCGGTTTTAGACGTAGCAGACGAGGCTACTTGTACCTGTGCAGCAGAGGTAGTTTTAGCAACCGAATCGGTGTTTTGAGCCTTGGAGTTATCAATTACCTTATTGGTTGAAAACACCTGATCGTATTTCGCCGTTGTAGTGCTGGTAACTGCTGTGGTGGTGTAGATCTTCAGTTTCTGACCGGGATATACATACGAGTTCTTCAACTTATTCCACTTTTTGATGGAAGAAGCCGTAACGCCATATTTACCGGCAATAGCATTTAACGTTTGGTTTTTAAGCACCTTGTGATACACCACCTTAGGAGCCGAAGCGATAATGGTTTCAGTGTTCTGAACCACCAGGGAGGTATCGTTCATGATATCCTCTTTCTTAGCCTCGAACAATGCAAAATAGCTAACGGGCAAATTCATTGCAAAACCGTTGGCGGTATACGGGATGATTCCCTTTTTGATAGAAGGGTTCAGAAATTGCAGTTCGTCCTCCCCTATTCCCAGCACATTTGAAATATGTTTTAAGCTAACCTTGTTCGTAATATACACGGTATCTACCGCATACAGTTCGCGTTTAGGCTCAGCGCTCATCAGCTTAAAATCCCTGGCATATTCCATTACATACACAGCGGCGAGGTAGCAAGGCACATAACTGCGTGTTTCGGCAGGCAGGTAATTCATTATAGCCCAAAAGTTTTTAGTACCTCCGGCACGGGCAATTGCTTTGTTCACATTACCGGGTCCGGAGTTGTAAGCTGCCAGCACCAGGTTCCAATCGCCATACATGTCGTACATCTTCTTCAGGTAATCGGCTGCTGCTTCGGTTGATTTAATCGGATCGCGACGTTCATCAATGAAGGTGTTAATATTTAAACCCAACATGCTGCCGGTTCCATACATTAACTGCCACAAGCCTGTTGCACCACAATGCGATACGGCAACCGGGTTAAAGGCAGACTCTACAACCGGCAGGTATTTGAACTCTAACGGAATACCCTTGCGGTCCAGGATCTCCTCGAATATGGGAAAGTAAATTTGCGAGTTCGCCAGGCAACGGGTCATTAAACCACGCTTCTTATAAGCGAACATGTCGATAAACTGCTTTACGTAAGAATTGTAAGTCATTGGAACCTCGCTGGGTATAAGGCTCATTTTCTCCTTAATTTCGGCTTCGGTAAACTTTGGAATCAACTCCGTAGGCATGTTAATGCTTGCGAGCAATTCATCGCCGCTGGCAAAAAACTTATCGCGGGTAAACAGCGAATAGCTCATGCTGTCTAACTGCACAATTACGGGGTCTATATCGCAAGAGGTAGAATCCTTAAAATAAAAATTTGCCGAAGACGGTATCCAGCTTGTTATGGCCAGAGCAAAAACCGACACTAAGCGAATGAGTTTTTTTCTCATGGGCTAATTAAGGGTTTATATACCAAGGTAATTTTCTGCCTCTACTACCTTGATACTGATTAAAGTTTAGTTTGGTTTCATCCCTCTGAAACCGGCATCTAAATTAAGTGAACGAATTGATAAGCCCATATATTTTCTACCCCTTGTTTGCACCGGGTGTAAATTTTAGTGGTCAGCTGTTAAAATCACAAAAAAAAAGCGGAAACCTAAGTTTCCGCTCTCAAGAATAATCCCGGTTCCAACAGAACTATTGCTTGATAAATCTTGTGTTAAATGTACCATTTTCTGATTTCAATGTCAAGATATACATGCCACTGGCTAAATCAGTAAGATTGATGTTAAATTCATGTTTACCTATTGCCTGCCATCCCGAAGCAACCTCTTTAACTACCTGGCCATTTATATCCAATAGCTGCATCTGCATAAAAGCTGCAGCTAACGCATTGAAACTAATCAACACATTATCGGTTGCCGGATTAGGCAACAAATTAAACCCGGCAAACGATGAAATTTCGCCGATGGAAGAAATTGTAACAGACCCGGTATCGGCACAGTTGCCATTAGATGCAATTACCGTATACAAACCAACCATTCCGGCAGGCACCGTGTAACTCGAATCCGTTTCGTTGGCAATTGGTGATTGGTTATGCAACCAAACGTAGTTATCCGCACCGCCGGCTACATGTAATACATTATTAGCACCAACCGTAATTGTTGCATCGGGAACCGATGTTACCGTTACCACTGCGCTTTGCTGCGTGGAACCCGTGCATCCATTCTGCGTAACAGTTACATCGTAATTGCCGGCATTGGACACTACAATAGATTGGGTTGTTGAATTATTAGACCACACATAACTGTTATAACCTGCACCAGCATCAAGGGTAGTGGTTTGTCCGTCGCATATGGAAATACTGGATGGAGTTATGACTGGGTCGGGAAGCGGATTGATATTTATTACTACAGTGTCCTTGCCAATACAACCATTGTCTACAACCGTAACGATATAATTACCACTGGTTGTAACGGTAACAGTTTGCGTACCCCCGCCGCCGCTCCAGTTATAGGCATCATAACCGGGTCCGGCATCCAAACTCACCTGATCTCCGGCACATGCATTAACCGGGCCTGCAGGCGAAATAGCAACTGCAACAGGGAAATTACCCAGAGTAACCACAGCAGAAGCCGTGCCCGTACAGGTACCCTGCGTTACCGTTACCGTATATGTATTGCCGCTATTTACGCTGGTGCTTTGGGTGGTGGTGCTGTTACTCCAGTTATATGTATCATAGCCGTTACCCGCATCCAGGGATACCGAGCCACCTGCGCAAATATTGGCAGCAGGTGGAGAAATTACCGGGTTAAGGTTATTGCTGGTAACATTCACCACCTTGCTATCGGTTGCAGTACAGGCGCCGTTGGTTACGGTAACGCTATAGGTTCCCGAAGCTGAAACCGTGATAGCTTGTGTAGCAGCACCGGTGTTCCAGCTATAGGCTGAATTACCCGAGCCTGAGGCAAGCGTTACACTGCCACCCGAACAAAATGTAAGCGGTCCGCTTGCTGTTATGCTTGCATCAGCAACCGTAGAAGTTACCGTTTGCGAAGCAGTTGCCGAAGCGCAATTACCATACACACTAACCGTATACGTACCGGCGGTTGTAACATTGATAGATTGTGTTAGTGCACCGGTGCTCCATATGTAGGTATCATAACCTGGACCGGCATCAAGCGTTGTACTGCTGCCATTGCAAAAGTTTAAATTACCACTAACCGTTGGTGTACTGATACTGCCCGGTGTAGCTGCATTGCGACCGGCGGAGTTGGTATCTACCGCAGCACATGCACCGGCCGGAGCCTGCACACGCAGGTAAAATTTGACACCAAACTGCGAGGCATCCTGGTTGGTAATAGTAGCCGGGAAACCAAACACCGTGGCACTTACAGTTATGCGTATACGCAGGTTGTATTGCCCGATGCCATCGAAGGTGGTACCACTAACCCGAACGCAACCGGTGCTATTACCGGCAAATGTATTGGTAGCGCTATTGGTGCGCCAGCACAAACCGCAAGGCAAATTATTAATGCTGTCGATTTTTATGGAGGTGATATTGGCCGTGGTACCATTGTACGGAACGGTAGCCGGAATTTGCATATCAATCTTTTGATCGTACGCCTGACCGATTACGGCGCAAGGAATACTATCGTAAGAGGGATAGAAACCAAGCAAGGGATAAGGCCCGCCCGGCGTGCAAACCGAAGAACCCGAACCGCCGCAATATTGGGCACGAAGAGAAGATGCAGAGAAAAGCAAAGCCACCAGCAGGGGCAGCAGGTAGATTTTTTTCATTGAGCTGAGTTTTAGTTGTTAGGTGAATATAACTATACACGCACCTTAGCCCTAACCCAAGCCTGCTAACTTTTGAACATTTATTGCCCTTTTAACGGGCTGTAGATATATGTAATTTACTTATACGTTAAACAGGAAGTTCATAATGTCGCCATCATGCACCAGGTATTCCTTGCCTTCGGAACGTAATTTACCGGCAGCGCGGCAGGCAGCTTCACTTCCGTAATGAACGAAATCGTTATAAGCCATTACCTCGGCACGTATAAAACCGCGTTCAAAATCGCTGTGGATTACACCGGCAGCCTGCGGGGCTTTATCGCCTTTGTGAATGGTCCAGGCGCGAACTTCCTTAACGCCTACGGTGAAATAAGTTTGTAAATGCAGCAAGTGGTATGCGGCCTGTATTAAACGGTTTAAGCCTGATTCTTTTAAGCCCAATTCCTGTAGAAACATTTCGCGCTCTTCTTCGGTTTCCATTACAGCAATATCAGCTTCGATGGCTGCACTAATGATTACCACCTCGGCATTTTCCTGGGCTACGGCTTTGCGCACCTCCTCTACATACTTGTTGCCTGTTACTACGCTTGCTTCTTCCACATTGCAGCAGTAGATAACCGGTTTAGCGGTTAAAAGCTGTATATCTTCAATAAAGCGCTTGTCCTCGTCAGCAACCGGAGCAGTACGTGCACTTTGACCGCTTTCCAAATGCTTTTTATAAACGTCTAATACATCAATGCCACGCAGGGTTTCCTTATCGCCTGTTTTCGACATCTTCTTCAGCTTATCGATCTTCTTATCAACGCTTTCCAGATCTTTTAACTGCAGTTCGGTGTCAATAATCTCCTTATCGGGCACGGGGTTAACTGAACCATCCACGTGGATAATATTTTCGTTTTCGAAACAACGTACGACGTGAATGATAGCATCCACTGCACGTATATTGCCTAAAAACTGGTTACCTAAACCTTCGCCTTTGCTTGCTCCTTTCACCAAACCGGCGATATCTACAAACTCGATAGAAGTAGGCACAACACGCTGTGGATTTACCATGCTGGCCAGCTTTTTAAGGCGCGCATCGGGTACGGTTACAATACCAATGTTGGGATCGATAGTACAGAAAGGAAAGTTTGCCGCCTGGGCTTTAGCCGAAGAAAGGGCGTTAAAAAGGGTGGATTTGCCCACGTTCGGCAACCCAACTATACCACATTGTAAACTCATACACTCAATTTTTGCGCGGCAAATATAAAAATACGGGGAACATGCACCTTTATATGACTTGAGCCATAGGCTAAACGGTTTACTAACTTACTTGCCGCTGTTAGCAGCAGAAATGCATTTTTGCAGTACAAACAACAATATGAATAAACCCAAAATAGCTCTTGTAACCGGCGGAAGCCGCAATTTAGGTAAGGATATGGCACTGGCGCTAGCTCATCAGGGGATAGACATAGTACTAACCTATAACACCCGCAAGGAGGAGGCCGGACAGGTAGTAGATCAACTGAAGCAGCTTGGCCGTAAGGCGACGGCACTTCAATTAGACCTGGGAGATATTTCAGGCCTTGACATGTTTGTAGAACAGCTAAAGACGCAGTTATCGGCCAACTGGTCGGCGGAGCGATTCGATAACCTGATAAACAACGGGGGTATAGGGGCAACGCTTACAATACCCCAGGTTACAGAAGCAGACTTTGACCGTATTTTGAATATCAATTACAAAGGCCCTTATTTCCTTACCCAAAAGTGTTTGCCCATACTGAATGATGGTGGCAGCATTATCAATATATCCTCCGGCACTACACGGTTTTGCGCTCATGGCTACTCGGTATATGCCGGCTTTAAAAGTGCGCTGGAAACTTACACCCGTTACCTTGCCAAGGAATTAGGAACCCGAAAAATTACGGCTAATACGGTGGCACCCGGCCCTATCGAAACCGACTTCAATAATGCACTTATACGAAGTAACCCTCAGGTGAAAGCTATGTTAAGCAGCCTTTCTCCTTTGGGAAGGGTGGGTGTTTCGGACGACATTGGAGGAGTGGTGGCTTTTCTTTGCAGCGATGCCGCACGCTGGATTAACGGACAGCGCATTGAGGTTTCGGGCGGTATTAATATTTAGAGATCAAGCATATCTCCCATTTGCCGCCGGTTGCGTTTGGTTGGGCGGCCCTGCTTACTCTGGCGCTTACCGGTATTTTCAACAAACACCACCTTATGCACCTTAGCGGCTTCGTCGTCTTTAGGTGTTAAGTCAACATAGTAATTAATGGCTTCGGTAAACTGCACCCGGTTGTGCAGTAAACCAGTTACTTCGATAATCCAATCGCGTGCAGGAGTTTTAATGCGGTATTGTTCGCCTATACCCACCAGTTTGCTGGCCTTCACCGCATCACCATTGTATTTAACTTTACCGGCCTCAATGGCAGCCTGTGCCTGGCTACGGGTTTTAAATACCCGTATAGCCCAGAGATATTTATCTATTCTGAGTTTTTCGGCGCTCATTTTAAACTTGGCACCTCGCAGGGGTAATCGAAAAGGCAATTGTCCTTCACGGTGTCGGCAACTGTATCGGGCACCATTTCTTCCCAACCGGGTTCGCCGTTCTTAATCATTTGTATTACCCGTGTAGAGAATATCTGCAGCACGCTTTCGTCGTACCCCTGTAAGTCAATTAAAAAGCCATTCATCTTCAGGTGTTCAAACAAGTGCTTTAATCCGTCGGCCACTTTTAAATTTGCGGTAGTAATAACCGGCTTGCCTTTTTCGGGTTGATACGGATACACGTACATTTTGGTATGGCGCATAAATATCTCGCCAAAGTAATGCAGCAATTCGCCGGGGGCATTCTTGTAGTATCGCTCATTAAACAACTCCACGATATTCAATACGCCCAGGATAATGCCAATGCTTTTAGGTTTGCAATGGTCCAGGTAGTTAATCAACACATCGTGCTTATGACAATTACTTACCATTACTGTATGGCCTAAACTGCACAAAATATCGGCCCGGTCTAAAAAGTCCTTATTGTCAAAATCACCGTCTGCTGCCAGGTTATTGAGGGTAATTTCAGATAGCACGACTATGTTATCCGGCTGCTTAACCTGGGTTTTAAAAAACTCCAGCCCACACTTCATCATATCCTCGTTTACACGTGTTACCGGGCGGAACCGGCCACGGAGGCATAGAATATCTTTCTTATACAGGATATCCTTAGGCTGGTAAACTTCCTTATTAGGTCCGAAGATGGTACCGTCGGTAAACTTTTTGCGTACCAATTTGAGGGCTAGCAAGCGGTTATCTACATTCTTAAAGTCGGGTCCTTTAACCCGTATCATATCAATCTCGGCCTGGTCGGTGCTCAGGTTGTCCAACAGCGATTCAATAAAATCATCCATCTGGTCGTGATACCAGTAGCAGGCGAACAGCAGGTTGGTTCCAATGCCACCAATCGTGCGTTGCTGATAGAGCGAGTCGGCCCCCTTTAAACGCACGTGTATTATTACCTCATTCGGTTCGGCGTCGGGTGTGAGCTGAAAGCGCACACCCATCCAACCGTTAGGGTCATTATTCTTAAAGTAATTGAGAGTAGTACAAGTATTGGAGAAGACGAAGAAGCGCTTCTTGCTGTATTTCTCGTCGGTTAACCGCTGCACCAGCAAATCGTATTCGTGGTCCAGCATTTTATGCAAACGCTCTTCGCTTACATAACGGCCTGCACCCGAGCTGCCATAGATGGCATCCGAAAAGGTCATATCATAGGCGCTCATAGCTTTGGCTACCGTACCCGAGGCACCGCCTACCTGAAAAAAGTTGCGTACTACTTCCTGGCCTGCTCCAATTTCTGCAAAAGTTCCATAAATGCTTTCATCCAGGTTTATGCGCAACGCCTTGCGCTTAATCGACAAAATCTCGCGTTCCATTTCACGAAGTTAGTAAGATGATACCTTTATAACGGAAAAATAACATCAATTGTTTAAAACGGCGGCGTTAACCGTATGCTAAACCAAACACCCTTTACAGGCCGCTGCTTCAAAATGCCAGGTAAAATCTTATTTTTGCGGCGCAAAATTGGTCCCGTAGCTCAGTTGGATAGAGCAACAGCCTTCTAAGCTGTGGGTCAGGGGTTCGAATCCCTTCGGGATCACAGCGTAAGCCACCTTCGGGTGGCTTTATTGTTGAATAACAAAGCCTGCACTAAAGCAGGTGCCTTGTCCTTTTTGGGATTCTACCTGAAGATCAACGCCATGAGCTGCTAAAATCCGGTTCGCAAGCGCTAATCCGATGCCAAAACCCTTTACCGATTCGGGTGAAGCGGCCCGGTAAAAAAGTTCAAAAACATGCGGCATATCTTCTTCGGCAATACCCGGACCTTTATCCATAACTCTGATCAACAATTTTCCTTTTTCGTTTAGTAAGGTAACCTGCGCAACTCCATCACCGGAATACTTGCAGGCATTTTCGATAATGTTTTTGAAAGCCGTAACAAGTAATTGTCTATTGCCATTAATAATCAAGCGGCTTTCGTCTTCCGGCGGATTCAAAAAATCGAAGCTTACCT
The DNA here is from genome assembly GCA_044225825.1 of Chitinophagales bacterium. Classification (GTDB taxonomy): domain Bacteria; phylum Bacteroidota; class Bacteroidia; order Chitinophagales; family LD1; genus Bog-950. The sequence goes on along the minus strand of JBGAIB010000004.1, from coordinate 142,083 downwards.
TGTAATTCGGAAATGTTTCGAGTATAGCTGAGCGGGCATCAAAAAGCACCTCATCTAACCTTACCGATTTATCTATGATCAACTGGTAGTTGGATATCCTGGAAAATTCCAACAGATCACGAATTAAGGCGCTTAATTCTACCAGGTCTTCCTGTACAGATTTCAGCGTTTCGCGGTAAAACTCATTCTCCCGATTCTGAAAAAGTGCCACATCAATCTGCGATTTTAATTTGGTTAAAGGATTGTTTAGCTCGTGCGATACGTTGGCTACAAAGCTCTTTTCGGCTTTAAACGCCTCCTCCAGGTTATCAAACAAATCGTTAAATGTATTTACCAATGCAGCGATTTCATCATTTTCAGTAAGCGCCGGTAAGCGTTCCGACTTTTTAAGTGGAGATATTTCGCGCACGCGTTCAACAATCGTACTAATAGGCTGCAGGGTATGCCCTACAAAAAGCCACCCCATCAAGGCCGTTACCAGCATGCTTCCAATAAATGTGAGCCATAAAATTCTGCCTACATTCTCCAACATTATCTCTCCATACTTATCAATAGCAGCAGCCACAACCACCGCATTGTGTACTCCGCCCTGGTAATAAATGGCCGTAACGCGAAAGCTGTCCTGTTGAAACCGAAGTTGCTTTTCGCGCCTTATGCGGTCAAGCAAACCTGAAGAAACCGGAACACGGACATTATCGTTACTTGCGTATTCCGGTTTTCCATCAGCGCCGTAAATAGTAATGTTTTCGGCCACCATAATATCGTTTCGGGTACGGTCTATCGTTTTCAGCAGTGCTGAATCCAGGTCTTCGATATTGTAAAACATGCCGGCCTTGGTAACGGCCTTATCATACAGGCGGGTATAAAAGCGGTCTTCGGTATAGCTTCGGAGAGCAGAGTAAACAACTACCGATATGGTTATAATGAGGGCTGTTACCAGCACTGTAAAGTAAATGGTTAGCCGCGTTCTTATTTTCATGCCTCTGCCTTCCTGAAAATATAGCCCATGCCATGCACGTTGTGTATCAGGCGCGAGTCAAAGGGCTTATCCATCTTGTTACGCAGGTAGTTAATATAAACTTCCACAATATTAGTCCAGGTGTTAAAGTCCACATTCCAGATATCACGTGCCAGCTCGGCCCGAGCTATTACTGTTTCGGGCCTGCGCATAAAGTATTCTAACAGGTTAAATTCTTTAGCTGTTAGTTGAATTGTTTTACCGGCTCTTGTAACGCGCTTATCCTTTAAATGCATTTCTACATCGGCATAGGTTAAAACCGTAACCTCGGGTTGCCCAGCTGCGCCTTTGCGGGTTAATACTTTGATGCGTGCGAGTAATTCCCTGAAATCAAAAGGTTTGGTAAGATAATCGTAGGCTCCTGCTGCAAAGCCATCTACCAGATCATCCTTCGAACTTAGCGCAGTAAGCAACAACACCGGTAGGTTGGCCTGTGTTTCAGCTACCCGTTTGCAGAGTTCCAGACCGTTTACTTTCGGCATTATGATATCGGAAATTACCAGGTTATAATGGCTGCGGTCCAACAAACGAAGGCCTTCTTCGCCATCATACGCCACATCCACTTCATAACCTTCCTCTTCCAGTCCCTTTTGAATGGCACTGGCCGTTTTACGCTCGTCTTCTATTAATAACAGGTGCATACAACAAATTTAAGTACTGCCGCCATACTATCCATTAGATATTCGTTAATGTTAACACAGTTTGTATATGGCCTTTAGCAGAGGATACGACTTTTCTATCTTGCCGCACGTTTACCGAAGTTATGAGCGAAAATCCAACAAATGTACAAATCGAGGAATCCTGGAAAGAGGCCCTGGCGCATGAATTTGCACAGCCCTATTTCAGCCAGATAAAAGGTTTTATTCAACAGCAAAAATTGAATGGAAAAAAAGTATATCCTCCTGGCTCCTTGATTTTCAATGCTTTTAACCTTACGCCTTTCGATAAGGTAAAAGTGGTTATTCTGGGGCAAGACCCTTACCATGGACCCGGGCAGGCGCATGGTTTGTGTTTTTCAGTGCCACAGGGAGTTAAGCCGCCGCCATCGCTTGTAAATATTTTTAAGGAGATTAAATCGGACCTGGGTATAGAACCACCATCGCATGGCAACCTGGAAAGTTGGGCGAAACAGGGAGTGCTTCTATTAAACGCCTCGCTAACGGTAAATGAAAGCGAACCTAACTCGCATGTGCAGGCAGGTTGGCACACCTTTACCGATGCCGTAATTAAAACCATATCTGATAAAAAGCAGGGGGTGGTGTTTTTGCTGTGGGGCAGATTTGCACAGGACAAGGCTGCATTGATTGATACCTCGAGGCACTTTGTTTTAAAATCGGCGCACCCCTCTCCTTTTTCCGCTACGATGTTCTTTGGGTGTAAGCACTTTTCAAAAACCAACGAACTATTAAAACAGCAGGGAAAAGAACCAATTAACTGGCAATTATAGGTTTTTAGAATGGTGCTTCTTCGTCCGGATTAAAGTCATCCTGTTTATGCTTTCTTTCAAAGCCCTGGTTGTCGCCACCTTCTTCATCGTTCATACGCGAGGAACGTTTTACGGTTTTCACATCCCGGCTCTGCTGAATTTCGGTATAAGAATCAGAAGCACCGATCTCATCCAGGTTCTCGAACTTGGCATAACGGTTAATAAAGCGGGTGCGTACGGTTTTAACCGGACCGTTACGGTGTTTGGCTATGATTATCTCGGCAATGTCCTTAGTGGTCATACCATCTACGTCGGTTTCTATACCGTAGTATTCGCCCCGGTAAAGGAAAATTACGATATCCGCGTCCTGCTCGATAGCGCCAGATTCACGTAAGTCGGAAAGTATAGGCTTCTTATCGCCACCGCGTGTTTCCACGGCACGCGACAACTGTGACAGCGCAATAACGGGAATTTCCAATTCCTTGGCCAATCCTTTCAATGCACGCGATATCTGCGAAATCTCCTGTTCACGGTTGCCGCCTTTATTATCTACACTGCCGCTCATCAGCTGCAGGTAGTCAATAATTACCATCGATATATCGTGCTGCTGCTTTAAACGTCGGCACTTGCTTCGCAATTCGAAAACGTTAATAGCAGGTGTATCGTCAATAAAGATTTTGCTGTTCTTCAGGCCATCGACCTTACTGGTCAAAATTTCGTATTCGTAATTCTCCAGACTACCCCTTCTGATTTTATCTGCCGCAATGTGGGTTTCCATCGAAATCAGACGCTGCGCCAACTGGGCAGCCGACATTTCTAACGAAAAGAACGCTACAGGACGGTTATGGTCAACAGCAGCATTACGCGCCAATGCCAGCGTAAATGAGGTTTTACCCATAGCAGGACGGGCGGCCACGATGATGAGATCACTCTTTTGCCAACCGCCGGTAGCACGGTCCAAATCAATAAACCCTGAAGGAACGCCATTCAGATGGTCCTCGCTGTTGTTCATCCGGGTATCCAGTTCCTTAATCTCATTAAGAATCAACGACCCGATATCAGAAGAAGCACGTTTCAGGTTACTCTCTGCAATGGTGAACAGATTCTTCTCTGCCTTGTCCAACAACTCAAACACATCGGTTGAGTCTTCGTAAGCATCCTTTATTATTTCGGTTGATGAAGAGATAAGCTGACGCTGAATATACTTCTCAGCTAATATCCTTGCATGAAACTCCACGTTCGCTGCGGAACCAACTTTGTTGGTTAGCTGCGCCACATAAAAAGCTCCACCGGCAGCTTCCAGATCACCGTTCTTTTTTAACTGTTCGGTAACGGTAAGCAAATCAACCGGTGCCTGGTTTTGAAACAAAAAGCGAATAGCTTTCCATATACGCTGGTGAGCATCTACGTAAAAAGCTTCATCCTTTAAAATGTCCATGACATCGTTAATGGCATTCGCCTCAATCATAACAGCGCCCAAAACGGCTTCCTCCAGGTCTTTAGCCTGGGGAGGAAGTTTGCCGTAGTCCAGCGCATTTACTTCCGGATTACTCTTCTTAATCAACGATTTACGTATCAAATCCACCGGTTCTGCCATACTATATTACCTCTCTGGTTTTGCTTTTGCTCAATTTTGCGGGGGGACAAAAATTCACTATCGCACAGTCATTTCTTAGTTTTTTCGGGTTATAATTTTCTCACCGTTCCACAAACAGTTTCACGCCACTTTTCCACATTTTTTAAGTCTTCCTTTAAAATTAACGCAAAAAAATGGCAGCAGTGTGCCTCAGTTGTGAACAACTATCCATGGCTGCCCACAATACGCGGTACCAAGCCCGTTTGATCCATCAAAAGGCCTGGAAATCAACCAATAAATCAGAGGTAGTTTAGCTAAAAGCGTTTAAACCTGTTACATCCATACCCGTAATTAGAAGGTGGATATCATGGGTTCCCTCGTAAGTTACCACAGTCTCCAGGTTCATCAGGTGACGCATAATCGGGTATTCGCCGGTTATACCCATTCCACCCAGCATTTGCCGGGCATTACGGGCCACATCCAAGGCAATCTCGCAACTGTTGCGCTTAGCCATCGAAATCTGGGCAGGGGTAGCCTTCCCTTCGTTCTTGAGCACACCTAAACGCCAAACCAGTAATTGCGCTTTGGTTATTTCGGTGATCATTTCAGCCAGCTTCTTTTGCTGTAACTGAAACTGACCGATTGGCTTGCCAAACTGTATGCGCTCTTTAGAATAACGCAACGCGGTATCGTAACAATCAAGCGCGGCACCAATAGCTCCCCAGGCGATGCCATAACGGGCGGTTGATAAGCAACCTAATGGCCCTTTAATACCTTCTACATTTGGGAGCAGGTTTTCCTTTGGCACTTTTACGTTATTAAACACCAGTTCGCCCGTAATGGATACACGTAAACTCCATTTATTATGCGTGGTTGGGGTGCTGAAACCTTCCATACCGCGTTCAACAATCAATCCGCGTATTTTGCCTTCTTCGTTTTTGGCCCACACTACTGCAATATCTGCCAGCGGACTATTGCTAATCCACATCTTGGCACCATTCAACAAGTAGTGGTCGCCTTTATCTTCAAAACGGGTTTCCATACCTGCAGGATTTGAACCATGGTTGGGTTCGGTTAAGCCGAAGCAGCCAAACAGTTCGCCTTTTGCGAGTTTAGGAAGGTATTTTTTGCGCTGTTCCTCGTTACCGTATTTGTAGATAGGATACATAACCAGTGAACCCTGCACGGAAGCAGTGGAACGAATGCCCGAATCGCAGCGCTCCAATTCCTGCATAATAATACCGTATGCAATTTCGTCCAGACCTCCCCCACCGTATTCGGCAGGTATACTTGGACCGAAAGCGCCTATTTCGCCCAGTTCTTTTACAATATGTTTAGGGAACTCAGCACGCTGTGCGCAGTCTTCTACAATAGGGCTAAGTTTTTGTTTTACATAGTTTCTTACCGATTCGCGAATCAGTTTGTGCTCGGTAGTTAAGAGGTCATCAATTTGATAATAATCGTGACCCTGGTATAAATCGCTCCGCATAATATCAGTTATTGTTGCGGGGGCGAAAATAATAGAATTGGGGTATCTTGAATGCTACACGGGTCAGATGCCTTATTTTGGGTTTTCTTAACTGTCAAAAGCATTATTCTTGTAGTCTAATTTATATCACATGGGATTGATTGCAGTGGAAGGTATGCAGTTTTATGCGCACCACGGCTACTATAAAGAAGAACAGGTGTTGGGTGGCAAATACAGCGTGGATATTTATATGCAAACCAACCTTACGGAAGCAGCATTAACCGATCAGTTAAATAAAACCATTGACTACGAAGAGGTTTATCGCCTAACACGTCAAGAAATGGAAATACACGCCAAACTGATTGAGCATGTTTGCAAGCGTATTTTAGACCGTATTCGTGAAGCGCATCCGGGTTTGCTATCGCTAAAAGTGAGAGTTAGTAAACATAATCCTCCTCTAAAAGGCAATGTAGAACGTGTTTTTGTAGAATTAGAAGGATAGTTTAGGCCTTTTAGTGTTTTGATGTTGTTGATTTTGTGACTTTGAATATATTTGCCTCCCGCTTTTAAAGCAGGGTCGGATGGCCGAGTGGCTAGGCAGAGCTCTGCAAAAGCTCGTACAGCGGTTCGAATCCGCTTCCGACCTCCCAAAAACGCCCGCCTATGCGGGCGTTTTTTATTCAGCACATTGTCATTCTTATAAAGCTGATTTAGCTCTCTGATTCTAACACCTTAAGCAGCGTAAAACTTCCTGTTTGGCGTTATATCTTCGCTTGAGCAACCCTGCACTAACAACTGCACTATGAAATTAAAACTTTACCCTGCCACAGTATTGCTGTGCGCCTTTACCTTATTTACCCACGTGCTATACGCGCAACATTGTGCCGGTGCCTCAGGCTCCACCGTGTGCACCGCTAACAGCAGTATTACAACCGTTGGCTTTTTTCCACCTTCGGATAGTTTGCCCTGCGCTGTTATTGGTTCGGCTTACGACCAAATTGTGCAGTTCCATACACCTTCTACTGTAACACAGGGCACCAGCACTTACAATTTGAATTGGGTACGGATTGATACTGTGTCGAACCTCCCTTGCGGCCTTTGCTGGCGCAGTGGTAGTTCCACCAACCAGATTAACGGGAATGCTACCGGTTGTATACGGGTAACCGGTACCACGTACGATGCTCCCGGCCAATACAAATTACATGTTATTGTATCAGCCAATGTGCAGATAGGCATTTTCCCTTTTACCGTAGGCAACCAGGATGCTGAAGCGCTTGGGTTGCGCTATTACGTTCGCGTAGCGGATCTATCAGGCAATTGTGCTCCGGTAGATACCTTATCAGCCGGACGCACCGCAACTACGGGCGGCAGTATTGCGGCGGCAACCATTACCGGTCCATCAGCATTTTGTAGCGGAGGCAATGCTACGCTTTCTATAAATGCCGCCAATTACTATGCCTACAAATGGTCTACCGGTGCAATCACCTCTTCCATTAACGTAACTGCTGCAGGTACCTATACAGTTACAGCTTACGCCGCCTGCACTTCGGTTACAGCCAGCAAAACAATAACCATTAATCCCGCCCCAACCGCAAGTATATCTCCTGCCACCGCAACAATTTGCAGCGGCACATCAGCAACATTGACTGCTTCAGGCGGAACATCATATGTTTGGAACACTGCCGCTACTACCGCAGCAATAACCGTTAACCCGGTTACCACTACTACCTATACTGTAACGGTTACCGGAGCCAATACCTGCACTGCCACAGCCAGTCGCCAAGTTACGGTAAACACACCACCCACGGCCAGTATCCTACCTGCCACCGCAGCCATTTGTACCGGCGGCAGTGCCACGCTTACAGCCAGCGGCGGTACCGGCTATACCTGGAATACTACGGCAACTACTGCGGCCATAACAGTGTCTCCTTCATCTACTACAACCTACACTGTTACCGTTAGCGATGCCAATAGCTGCACCGCATCCGTTTCACGTCAGGTAACTGTTAACTCACTGCCGACGGCAACTATCTCGCCGGCATCGGTAACCATCTGCAGTGGTAACAGTGCAACCCTAACAGCCGGTGGAGGAACAAACTATACCTGGAATACCAGTGCTACTTCTGCAGCCATTACCGTATCACCGGTAAGCACAACAACCTATACGGTAACAGTTACGGATGCTAATACCTGCTCGGCAACTGCGGCGCGCATTGTAAATGTTAACACCCCTGTTACAGCCAGCATCAGCCCGGCCAGTGCAACAGTTTGCGCCGGTGTTTCCACTACGTTAAATGCCACTGCAGGCAGCAGCTATGCATGGAGCAACGGAGCTGCCACCCAGGCCATTGCTGTAACTCCGGCGAACACCACGACGTATTCAGTTACTGTTACTGATGCCAATAGTTGCACTTCTACGGCATCTTCGGTGGTAACCGTAAATCCGGCCCCTAATGCCGGTATTGCTCCGGCGAATGCAGCAATTTGCGCAGGTGGCAGTGCTACATTAACTGCATCAGGCGGAAGTTCTTATATATGGAACGACAACTCAACCAACGCGGCATTAACCGTTTCACCGGCCAATACCTCTACCTACAGCGTAACTGTAACAGATAACAACAACTGTTCAGTTTCTGTTTCACGCACGGTTACGGTTAATCCCTTACCGCTTGCAGGTATTTCCCCTGCAACCACAACTATATGCGAAGGTTCTTCTGCTACTTTAGCCGGCAGCGGGGGACTATCGTATGTTTGGAGTGATAACTCCACCTCTAGTACGCTGGTAGTTAACCCCACGCAACAAAGCACGTATAGCGTAACTGCAACCGACGCCAATAACTGTTCGGCGTCAGCCACCGCTCAGGTAAACGTTAATGCTCTTCCAGCAGCTTCCGTTAGTCCATCTACACAAGCCATTTGTAATGGCAATACAACTACCTTAACTGCCGGTGGTGGTACCAGTTATGCATGGAGCACCGGTTCCATTAACCCTACCATTAACGTTACGCCAACCGCTACAACAACTTATACTGTAACGGTTACCAATATTAATAACTGTACCGCCAGCGCAATCGGCAGTGTTACGGTTAATAATAACCCGGTTGCTTCTATTAATACAACCGCCGATACTATCTGTAATGGTAACAGCAGCACGCTTACAGCCAGCGGAGGAACCGCCTATGTATGGAGCGATGCCAGCACAAATGCCGCGCTAACGGTTAGTCCGGCTGGTACCAGTACCTATAGTGTTACCGTAAGCAATGCTACCAACTGCAGTGCCACTGCAACTACCACCATTAGTGTTATTACCGTAAATGCTACGATTACCGCCAATGGACCTACCACCTTTTGTGCAGGAGGAAGCGTTACACTTGATGCAGGTGCGGGTTTCGACAGCTATAACTGGAGCAATGGTGCAACCACACAAACTATTACCGCTAGCAGTTCAGGCAATTTTACTTGTACCGTTACCCAAAATGGCTGTACTGGTATTTCAAATACCGTGGTTGTTACCGAAACTGCAAACAACCTGAGTCCGGTATTAAGCGCAACTCCTTCGCTGAATATATGCCCCGGTGGAAGCGCTTTGTTGGATGCAGGTGCAGGTTATGACACCTATACATGGAGCACTTCTGCTAACTCACAAACCATTAGTACTGCTTCTGCAGGCACCTACACAGTAACAGTAACCTCAGGCACTTGCAGCGGCACAGCGTCGGCCCAGGTAGCCGTTGGCAACTTCCCAGTTGCTGTTAGCATTACACCTGCCGGCCCAGTTAGTGTATGTGCCGGAACTTCGGTAACACTTGATGGCGGCAATGGCTATGATGATTACAATTGGAGCACAGGCGCTGCTACCCAAACCATTCAACCCTCCCAAACCGCAACTTATAGCTTAACGGTAACTAAGGATTTTTGCACCGGTAGCAGCAGCGTGCAGGTTACAATAAATCCACTGCCAACTGCAGCTATAAGTCCTGCTTCAAGTACTATTTGTGCAGGTGCATCAACTACGCTTACTGCATCGGGTGGTAACAACTATTTGTGGAGCGATAATAGCACCACAGCAACACTTGTTGTAGCGCCTTCCGGCAACTCCACTTACTCTGTAACTGTTACCGATGCCAACCAATGTACCGCTTCAGCCACAACTACTGTAGCGGTTAATACTTTGCCGACAGCAACAATTGCACCATCCACCCTAACTGTTTGCCGTAATGAACCTTTCAGCTTTACAGCTACAGGCGGAACGAGTTATAGCTGGAGTGATGGTGCAAACACAGCACAAATTAACGGCACGGCTAACACCTCAATAGCCTACACGTTAACTGTTACCGATGCCAACCAATGCACTGCCTCTGCAGGAGCAACTTTAACTGTAAATCAATTACCAACCGCAGCCATTTCGCCACAGCAACCTTCTGTATGTAGCGGACAAAGCACCACCCTAACAGCATCAGGCAACGGCAGCTACTTATGGAGCGATAACAGCACCGCTACCACGCTAACCGTAAGCCCGGTTTCCGATACCAATTACTCGGTAACCGTAACGGATGGTAACAACTGCAGTGCCAGTGCCGCAACTACTGTAACGGTCACTAATCTGGTAGCAACTATCAGTGCAAACGGACCAACTACTTTCTGCAGTGGTGGAAGCGTTACGTTAAATGCAACACCGGCAGGTGCCACCTACCTCTGGAGCAATGGCGGAACTACCGATAACATTACGGTTACTTCCTCCGGCACTTATAACAGCAGCATCAGCTTAAATGGCTGCACCGCCGTAAGTAATGATATTACCGTAACAGTTATACCAAGCACAGTGAGTGTTAGTATAGCTGCTTCGCCTTCTTTAAACATTTGCGCCGGTGGTGTAAGCGTATTAGATGCAGGAACGGGCTATGCTACTTATTTATGGAGTACAGGTTCAACTACCCACCTGATTGCAGCAGACTCTACGGGCAGCTACACAGTTACCGTTACACAGGGAGGTTGCGCTGCTACCGCTGCCGCTACCGTTAACGTAGGTGTCTTCCCGGTTAATGCGACCATTAATCCATCCGGTGCCCAAGCCTGTTCCGGTGATTCAATTTTACTGGATGCAGGTAACAGCCATCAGCAATATAGCTGGAGCAATGGCTCCTCCTCCCCTCAAATTTTTGTATTGAATACCGGCAGCTATACGGTAACAGTAACCGATGCCAATGCCTGTTCAGGCACGGCTTCTGCTTCGGTGCTATTTAATAGCCGTCCGCAACCTGCAATAACACCGGCAGGTGCACAGACCATTTGTGCGGGTCAAAGTATTCCGTTAAGCGCCGATGCTACCTACGATACTTACAGTTGGAACACAGGCGCTGTATCGGCATCGATTGTAGCCACTGCAGCAGGCAACTATTCGATTACCGTAACCCAGAACGGATGTAGTGGATATACCACTTCACCGGTTACTGTAACGGTTAATCCTCTGCCAATAGCCACTGTTACTCCTGCAACTTCGAATGTTTGCAGCGGCAGCAGCGCAACCCTAACAGCAGCTGGTGGAACAAGCTATGTATGGGACGATGCCAGCACCCAAGCTATTAGAACAGTTATTCCTACCAACTTAACGAACTATACCGTTACAGTAACTGACGGCAATGGCTGTTCAGCGTCAGCAAGTGCGGCTGTTGGTATTAATCCTTCTCCATCGGTTACCATACTTTCTTCAGAACCGTCCAACATTATTTGCGCAGGCACTAATGTAGATCTTTATGCAACCGGAGGCAGCAGCTTTACGTGGAGTACCGGGGCTACCGGCGCTTCCATCTCTGTAACACCAGGTAGCACCAATACCTACGCAGTTACAGTAACGGATGCCAACAATTGTTCAGGGGCTTCTTCGCAAACAATTGTAGTTAACAGCTTACCAGTACCTTCAGTAACCAGCACCCAGGTTGGCGGAGGCTCCGATTATCTTTTACAGGCTACGCCGGCAGGGCTGACGGGCTACATCTGGCAACAGGCAGTTGCTAACGACACCACCAACCAATTGCACTTTAACTACCCTACTAACACCGATACCTTTACTGCAAATTGTGTTACCAACGGTGGTTACTACCGCGTACTGGTTACCGATGCCAACGGTTGTTCGGCAGCTTCCGGCTATGTAACAGTGCCTTTCTGCACGGCCATAAATGAACTGCCACAATTAGTGCACTTTGGTGTAATGCCGAACCCGGCCAATGATGTATTAACCGTAGTATATGAACTGAACAGTGATACGCAGATTAAACTTACTGTGCTGGATATAACCGGCCGTGTAGTAACTGAAACGGATGGCGAAAATCAAGCAGCTGGTAAACACAAACAACAACTATCGCTCACCGGTATTACTTCAGGTATTTACCTTTTAAATTTTACAACCGGCAAAGGCAGCTTTAATACCCGTTTTATCAAGGAGTAATGAAGTTGTGAGGCCTATGGCTGGAACAATTAGACCGTTTAATTGTTTCAGCCATATTTATTTTAAGCAACCTGACACATGATTGAAGAAACAACTTATATACCCGGCACCTGTAACATTGGTAAAGAAGAAGTGCAACGCCGAAAAAGGATAATGATAGCAAGCCTGGCCTTCAGTATAATTTTTATGGTAACCGGTCAGTTGCTGCATTTTTCGCCTGCATTAAAAGCGGTATTGTTTTTACCACTGGCAACCTTTATACTTTGCGCACAGCAAACCTATCGCCGGTTTTGTGTAGCCTTTGGACTGAAAGGGCTCTTCAACTTCGAAAAACCAGGTAATATTCACGTTACACGTAATGCAGACCATTTGAAAAAGGATCGTGCATTAGCCTGGCAAATCATTCTGATCAGCATAATCTCGGCGCTAGTGCTCACTGCGGTCTATACGCTAATCTAATATCAGCAAACCGATTTCTAACTATAATTTAACCGCCTCCATAAGGTTATTCGGTGGCCGGCTGTTATTTTGCCAACGGTTAATTAATGTGCTGTTAAAGCAATTTTACCAGTGCAATGCGAACGATGGCTATAGTGCAAGCCGCCCTAATTGGGCGGCTTTTTATTTCTTTACCTTTAAACAAAAAAACCAAACAGCTGTTTTAACTGCATGAGTAGCTATTGTATAACCAGGGTTCAGCATATACCGGTTTCTTTGTCACAAGCATGGGAGTTTTTTTCGCATCCCGGTAATCTCCAAAAAATCACTCCTGTATCTATGAACTTTCGTGTGCTAAACGATAGCGGCAGCGACACCATGTATGCGGGGCAGATAATAACCTATAAGGTTAGTCCCATTGCGGGCATACCAATGTTTTGGATGACTGAGATTACACACGTTAAGGAACAGGAATACTTTGTTGACGAACAGCGCTTTGGTCCGTATGCCTTATGGCATCATACCCATAAATTTAAAGCAATAGAAGGCGGCGTAGAAATGACCGACATCGTTCACTACAAATTGCCTCTTGGTCCAATAGGCAATCTGGTACATGCATTACTGGTGAAGAAAAAAGTAGAAGCGATTTTTGATTTCCGCGTGAAGGCAGTAGAGCAGTTATTTGGTCCTTCTACTAAACCTTAGCCACCCAGCTTTCGGGTGCCTGATACCATTTCAGCAGAGTATCTTTTTGTTCCGGCTTCACATAATCCAGTTTGGTGGCCACTTCCAACAACGTAGCATAATCCGACAGGGTAAAGTATTTACAATTGGCTTTATCAAAAGCTTCTTCCGCTTTAGCAAACCCATAGGTAAAAATGGCACCCAGCCCCATTACTTCTCCCCCCGCAGCACGGATTGCCTCAACGGCTTTTAACGAACTGCCACCCGTAGAGATAAGATCCTCAATGACTACAACTTTTTGACCCTTTTCCAGTTTGCCTTCAATCTGATTCTCCAGACCATGAGCCTTTGCTTTATCGCGCACATATATAAACGGCTTGTTCAGAACATCGGCGACCAAAGCACCATGCGGTATACCTGCCGTAGCTACACCTGCCAGCACATCACAATCCTCAAATTCTTCCGCGATGATATCCGCAAAAGAGGTTTTAATATAATTGCGTACTTTAGGGTAGGAAAGCGTTTTACGGTTGTCGCAGTAGATCGGACTTTTTAAACCGCTGGCCCAGGTAAACGGGTCAGCCGCATTAAGCACTACTGCTTTAATTTCTAACAAATATTCCGCAACTTCTCGCGCAATTACATTATTGTATATCATGGCTGAAATAAGAGATTATAAAGTTTACTATAACAATTCATATGTGCTGATAAGCAGCGACCGGGAGCAAATCAACAAAAATTTCGCCAAGGTGTTTCAGCACCCTGTGGATACCGAAAATTTTCTCCGCCACCCTGCTGTATTATACGACGGCATAACAGATATTAACATCCTGGTACTTACTGAAAACCCTTCCGCCACCCTTGGTAAACTATTAGAGAGTGTTGAAATAATAATGGCAGGTGGAGGTATTGTTAGTAATGAAAAGGATGAACTGCTGCTCATTTTCCGGCGTGGCCATTGGGATCTGCCCAAAGGCAAAATTGAATTACGCGAATCGATGCTGGAAGGTGCTGTGCGCGAAGTAACCGAAGAAACGGGCGTTACCATTGCGGAAACTAACCCAGCTCCACTTTCAACCTATCATGCTTACAAGTTGAAAGGACGCGATATCATTAAGCAGACGGATTGGTTTTACATGAAGGCTCACCCCGGGCAGTATAAACTTACACCGCAAACCGAAGAAGACATTGATGAAGTAAAATGGGTTAGCAAACGCGATTTACCCACTTATCGCGAAGGCTGTTACCCGCTCATATGGAGCTTGTTACAACCTTTGGTCAGCCGCTAATCTATTCCTGCAAGCGCAAAAATGCTCTGGGTATAAAACGGATAATATCAGAGGCATTCATACCATTATCGCCAACTGTATCGCGGGCATAATCGCCAGCCAGGCCATGCAGGTAAACGCCTATTATGGCCGTTGTTGTAGTATCATAACCTTGCGCCAGTAAGGACGTAAGTAACCCTGTAAGCACATCACCACTTCCGCCTTTCGCCATTCCGGGATTGCCCGTGCCGTTAAAGTAAACTGAGCCATTGGGGTTAGCAATGGAGGTAAATGCACCTTTCAGCACAACAACAACTTCATGCGTTTTAGCAAATTCAACCTGTAGTTTCAGCTTTTCAATATCGTTCTGCCAGTCTCCTGCCAAACGCCTGAACTCCCCCGGATGTGGTGTAAGTATTGAGCCTGCCGGAACAAGAGTCATCCACTCCTTATTTGCGGCAAGAATATTCAGGGCATCCGCATCCAACACCATGGGTTTACCATAACCTTCAAGCAACTTTCGTAAAAAGGCAGCAGTTGCCGGTTCTTTACCAATACCCGGACCAACTCCTACAGCATCAAACGTGCTGAGTAATTGCATTACCGATTCGCTGAGGTATTCAGTATTTAATAGATGGAATCCAGCCGCGCTGATATAGGCAGGATTCAACACCATAGCTTCTGCATTCACAGTTTGCATAATCTCGTAACCTGATGCAGGCAACAAGGCACTAACCAGTCCGGCTCCACCCCTTAACGCTGCTTTTACTGCCAGCACGGCGGCACCCGTTTTTCCAAAGCCGCCGGTTGCCAGCAAGGCATGTCCGTAGGTGCCTTTATGCGAAAATCTTCGCCGGTGTTTTAGCAAAGGTCTAACCTCTGTATAACCGGTAAAATGATAATGCGAGAAAAGTTGTTCAGCGAACTGCTGATGCAAACCAATATCCAATACCTTAAAATCGCCCACATAAGCTTCGTTGGCAGGCAGAAGAAAACTTAACTTAGGTGTATGAAAAGTAAATGTTTGGCTAGCCTCAACAATTGTATCCTCCTCGCCATTCAATTCATCGCAATACAGCCCTGAGGGCACATCAACTGAATAGATTTTTCCACCAGCACTGTTCATAGCATCAATTACTGATGCTGCAATGCCGCTAACCGGCCTGCTTAAACCTGTTCCAAAAAGTGCATCAATAATATGCGTGGCAGGACTCAGTTTGGGTATTTGATTTTCGGTATCAATATAGTGCAGGCCCGATATATGCTTTAACCGCAGTTCGTTGATTAAAAAATCGGAATTGGACTGTGCGGCATGCCTAATTACAAATGTTTGTACGTGGTAATAACCTGCCTCCACCAACATACGGGCAATGGCCAATCCGTCGCCACCATTATTTCCCATACCACAAAACACTACTATCTGATCGCCCTTGTGCAACAGTTGTTGTAGTTCGTTAAAAATACGGGTAGCAGCGCGTTCCATTAACTCAGCTGGGGCAATGGGCTCATGCTCTATGGTGTAGCGGTCTAACTGACGAAGCTGTTCTGCCGAAAGTATTTTCATCTACCAAAGGTACAAACTATTGGCTGGCAAGTAAATGAGTTCTATCAATGATTGCGCTCAGGATTGCGCGGTGGTTTGCACAAACACTTTCAGGCTAAAATCAAGTGGATTCAATGTATCGCAAAGCATATTCATAAAGCCGGGCTCATAAAAGGAAACAAAGCTTTCAACCCGTTCCTGCAAATTTCCATTAGGGAACATTACCTGCTTGAGGGACTGTACCTGATTGGTAAAAGTCTCCAGTTTTCGCTTTTCGGCCTTTAGCATTTTTGCTTCCAGTGTTTCCAATGCATTCAGTGCTTTTTGTTTTTCGCCAGCCGCGCTCTGCTTAAGCGTAGTATCGGCAGCTTCCGCCTTTCCAATCACTTGTTCGAATAAACGACTAAATGCCTCTTTCTCTGCCTGCAAGGATATATCTTCTCCACCCTGGGCTTTAGCGCGTTGGGCAATTAACTGCTCTGTATTTCCCAGTAAATCCTTGATGCAAACACCGGCCTTTTGCATTTTGGTTTGAAAGTTGACAGGTAATATAAATGCAGAATTACGCATCACCAGCATAGGATAATTAACCTTATAATATTCCATTACCGGTTTAAGTTCCAACCAGTAGCTCAGTTCTCCTGCCCCACCTACAAAAGCCAGGTTTGGCAATAGCATTTCCTGATATAAGGGGCGCAAAATCACATTTGGGCTAAAATTTTCAGGATGTGTGTCGATCTTGGTCAGCAATTGCGCCTCACTAAAATGCAGATCGCGGTTGTTAACTTTGTAGCCGTTGTCTGTTGCAAGTATCCTTTCTCTGAAACCATTCCCCAGGTAGAAGAAATTAATATCTCGCGGCTTAGCTTGTACCTTGTAGCGGCTTTCCAGCAATTCCACATGTTCTTTCAACAAGTTTGCTGCGCGTTGGTTAATTACCTCATCCTTTATTACCGGGGCAAAACGCTGTTTAAAACGCGGATGGTCCTGATCGAGCACCACCAGACCTTGCTCTTTAAAAAGTTCGTTGGCTAAATATTGGGTAAACTGTCCAAATGTAGAATATGCTTCAACCCCGTTTTCCAACATTCGAATCACTTCGTTGTCCGCACCAAATTGCTCCTTTAACATCGGAAGCAACTCTTCCGTTACTTTACTTGTTATGCGCCCCACCGGACCTGAGACCTTTGTTTGCCATTGGTATTGCTTGCCTTCAATTGTAACATGATTAAGTTCCTCAATATCATGATCTTCACTACCCAACCAAAACACCGGAACAAATCTATAGACCGGATATTTTTCGGCAAGTTGCCTGGTAAGGTTAATAGCGCCTGCAATCTTAATTATGTTGTAAAGCGGACCTAAGAACAAACAAGGCTGGTGAGCAGCGACAATGGTAAAAGTTCCCACATCTGCCAGCGCTTTTATGTTGCCCATTACCCTATCAGTAGTTGGTATTGCTTTATATTGCTCCAGCAGTACCTCTACCAATAACTCCCTGTCTACTTTATCCTTGCTTTTGTCAGCTATTACTGCTGCAAATGCATCAAGTGACGGAGCATACTTATAATACGCACTTAACGCTGGTTCAGCTTTCAGGTAATCGCTTACCAGAGCCGGCAAAAGACCGGTCTCCGCAAACTTAATCTCCTCCAAAATCGAAATCATCTACTTTAATTTAAGCCTGCAAATGCTAATCCATTTCCTTCATTTGCTTCAGGCGCACATAAAACACCGTCCCTTCTCCTTCTATTGATTCGAACCAGATAGTTCCGCCGCTGCCGTCAATAATTTGCTTGCAGATGGCTAATCCCAAACCTGTGCCTGATGATTTAGTGGTAAAATTAGGAACAAACACATTGTTATAATTTTCTTTCGGTATGCCCTGCCCGTTATCCTTAACAGCCACCAATACCCAACCGTCTTCTGCTGAAATTTTCACATCCACATAGCCATTGCGCTCTTCGGGAATGCTTTGTACGGCATTCTTCACCAGGTTATTAAATACGCTTATCAATTGGTTCTTATCAGCAAAAACCAGCGGCGAATCTACACCTGATTCAAAATCAACCTGTGCATTGCCTTCGCGGTTAAATAAATCGGCGATACCCTTTAGCAAATCATTCAGGTTAATGATCTCATTCTCGGGCTTTGGCATTTTAGCAAAGGTGCTAAATGCTGTGGCAATGGAGGACAGGTTCTCAATCTGCTCCTCAAGTGTACGGGCCACTTTTTTCGCTAATTGTTCAATGTTCGGATTCCCTTCATCAATTGCCCGTTGCAAGTACTGAATGCTGAGTTTCATCGGGGTGAGCGGATTCTTTATCTCATGGGCAATTTGCTTGGCCATTTCGCGCCAGGCACTCTCTCTTTCGCCCTTCGCCAATTTCTGGGCACTTTGCTCCAGTTCCGTAATCATCTTGTTATACTCGCCAATCAACACACCTATTTCGTCTTTGCTGTTCCACTCTATAGGTTCATTCTTCCGGTTGAGGTTTAGCACACGGAGTTTCTCACTAATAATGGTAAGCGGGCGGGTAACCGAGGTAGAAACGAAATATGCCAGAATAGCAGCCACTATCAATAAAAACACATACACGTTCATTAAAGCTACAAGGAAAGTAGACACTTCATTACTGATATCCTTGGTTCGTTCAAAGTAGGGTATACCCATGTAGGCGATGGCTTCTCCCTTTTTATCCAGCACCGGCGAGTATGTTGCAAGATATTTTAATTCGCCTATATGCTCTTGTTCTGTTACCCTGGCACTTCGGGTATTCTCCAGATAAAAGTACGCCTGCGGATTCATCCGCTTGCTGATTAACCCTTTCTCGTAGATTGTTGGCTGTGAGGAAACCAACAACTCTCCATTTTTATCGAAAATGTTGATGTCGACCGTGTTTATCTCCGCCAACCTGGCCAGTTCCAGATTCAATTCATTACTCAGGGTACGCAGGTTTTGGCCGTCCAGTGCATTGCGTTGGATAAAATACTCCAAACTGGCATGTATAGCTTTCTCTTTACGGAAGAGGCGGTCACCATAAAAGTTGTCATACTGACGGCTAAAGAAGCTGATAGTGATAAATCCAATTATTACGAATGATACTATAATCATCGCCAGCATCGAATAATTGATCCGGGTGCGGAACGAAAGGCTGAATCCTTCTCTCAACTCCTTCTCATCGGCCCATTGGAGTCGAACGATCAGCAATACAATGCCTGCTATAATAAAAAAGAAAGTAAACAGATAGGAAAAGGTAGCTACCGGTTCAAATAAAGGCTCGCGACCAATAGAAACAATAATCCGTTTCCCGTTTTTAAACTGCTGCACGGTATGTTCCCATTCGGGTTCCTCAATAAACACAGGCTCCTCACCTTTCACCTGATAGTCCTTATTCCAGTAATAGGTATAAGGGAAATCGCCATACTGCCCCGTTAACTTATTGTTCTGGTAAATGGCGTAATTGTAGTTATAGGTGTTATTGAAGAGGTTTACATTACTGCCTACCAACAACTCGGGATACACATTTTGACTGTAATACACTTTAGGTGTAAGTGTAACGGCCAGGTAACCAGCCGCCGTGCTATCACCTTTAATTTCGATCAACGACAAATACGAATAGTTCTGGGTGGTATCGGTTAGGTAGGCAAGGTCACTTCCTTTAACCCCCTGTTCTGCTAACTTAGTCCGAACATCCGCCAGATTCAGTGAATCGTAATTACGAACAGAATTACCATTCACATCATAGGCATCCAGTTTAAGGTCATACTTATTAAAATACCCACCCATATACAACGCATTAATGCGGTTGCTGATGTCGCGGGTGGATACCAGCGGGTTGGCATAGAAGTTTCTAATAAATACATCTGATGAGATGCGCTCAGCTATATCCTTAAAAAAATATTCCGCCATGTAATCACGCTCACTTACAAGTTTACCTGCAAAGTAGATGCGATCATTACGCTCTTTACGCTCATATAAATTTTCAATCAGAAAAGTAGCAAAGATGCCATAGGATACAACAAACAATATAACGCTGCGAAGATTTAGGTCTGGACCGCTGCGCAACAGCACCACCAGTTGCACCAAAAACAGCAATATCCAAACGGCAGAAAAAATTACCGCTTCATAAAACTCGGAGCCGACACCAGCTACTGCAAAAACGAGGGCATAACAGCCTGCTGAGATAGCCAGAATATAAAGTGCTATACCCTGACGCAACAGATGCTGCACTATCAGGTAACTCAATGCAAAATGGGTAATAATCAAAATGGCGATACACAAAAAGCCAAGCAAGCTATAATAGCCAAGGCTCAGCACATTGTATATCTCGAATGATATTTGGGAGTCAATAACCAGCGTCTTGAATATCCAGGTTATTAATGCCGTATGCGCGAATAGTAGTGCTATCAACAACAGGTTTACCGGCAACGGTAGTTTGCGTGCAGAAGCTTTGGGGAAATAAGCAATGAAGTAACCTGTTAGCCAGCCAAGTAATAAGCAATCAATAATCAAATCGCCTAAGGAGGGTGTAGCGGCAGATGATCCGTAAAGGGTGGGATCAAACAGAGCAAGTCCTGTAAGCTCCGAAGGGAAGTGAAACCATAGACTAACCGCTCTAAGCGCTACCACTGCCAGTATTAAAAAGCCTGCCCCCAAACCAAAACCATACCTTCCACGTAGTTTGTTAGCTGCTACCTGGAGGTAATACAAGCCCAATAACACCAACAACAATTGACTAATCAACAATAGTATATTGGTGGTACTACCCTTGGTTTGTCCTGATACATACAGACTAAAAAGCACATCCCCTTTCAGGTTGCGTACCGGTAACGAACCGGGTAACTTTTGTTCTGCAACTTCAATATTATCAGGTACCTGATAACCTGGATAAAACAAGCTGTGCAAAAATCTGTTCTCAAAAGGGTAGGCGTATTTTACCGGAGATAAACCCACAAGCTGTCCATCACCGGCTGAATGAATCAGCAATAAATACCAGCCGTTTTTTAGTTTAACCAACGAACTTCCTGCTTCAAAGGTTGTAGCAGCGGATGGTGGGGTTACCTGATTACTTGTCCAGCTAATTAACGAATCGTTGCGGAAGAAAAACAGGTAGAGATTGTCCGGCACTTTTTTACTCACTGCGCCATTTTGTAGATCTCCCTTCCCCAATGCCTGCAACAAGCCCGGCATAGCTGCCAACTGATTAAACCGCGACTCTAAACCCTGGAGTTGGGTTTCCATATCCGACGCTACCGCAGGTAAATCGCGGGTGTTAGGCTTCAATACCGAAACCAGCACAGCAGCCAGCAGCAGTAAGGGCAACACATATTTACGTATGGAGTCAGGAATGTTCAATCGTAGTGCTTTTTGCCAATATAATCGTAACCGCTATTTTTTTCAAATCCCCCGATCTTTGGCCTGGTTCCAAATGGCATCCATTTCCTGTAGTGTCATATCATTCAGGCTCTTATTCAGTTTTGCAGCTTCCTGTTCAATAAATTGAAAACGCCGCATAAATTTCAGATTAGTCCGCTCCAACGCAGCCTCCGGGTCCACCTTTAAAAACCGGGAGTAGTTAACCAGCGCAAACAACAAATCACCAAACTCCTCTTCTATCTTTTCCTGCTTTTGGGTTTCAATAGCTTCGTGCAATTCACCGGTTTCTTCTTCCACCTTTTTCCAAACATCGGCTATATTCTCCCATTCAAACTTTACCTGGGCTGCCTTATCTTGTATGCGGTAAGCTTTAATAAGCGCCGGCAACGAGGTAGGCACGCCACCCAACACCGATTTTTTACCCCCACTTTCCTTCAACTTTATCTGCTCCCAATTCTGCTTTACATCTTCTTCGTTATTCACCTTTACGTCGCCGTAAATGTGCGGGTGACGGACAATCAGTTTTTCGCAAAGTGCATTAATAACCGTCGCTATATCAAAAGCACCCTTCTCCTCTCCAATTTTGGCGTAGAAAACAATGTGCAACAGCAAATCGCCCAACTCTTCTTTTATGCCGGGCATGTCTGCCTTTAGTATGGCGTCGCCCAACTCGTAGGTTTCTTCAATGGTAAGCGGACGAAGGGATTCCAGTGTTTGCTTACGGTCCCACGGGCATTGTGCCCGCAGTTCATCCATTATCTTCAGGATGCGCCTAAAGGCTTCCAGTTTCTCATTCATATCCTCAGCTTTGTGCGGGTAAATTTGTGCAATAAAAAACAAGTTGTAGCAACTCGTTACAAACAACGGGCCACGTTGGTTATAAGGGCTTAAAATGCTGTAAATTTCTATTTGGCGGTCTTTACAAAACCGGTCTTGATGGTTTTCCCGGGCACTGTCAAACTTAGCTGATAAACGCCCGCCTGTAACAGGGGAGCATCCAGCTTAACCACTTCTGAGCCGGAATGCACAAAAATGGAGCCGCTGTAAACCAAGGCACCTGCCATATCAAATATTTTTACCTCCATGGTACGGCTTTCTTCTGTTTCAACCCGTAGCTGAATTTGCTGCGAAACAGGGTTGGGATAAACCTGCCCGCTAAACTTATAGGCGGGTATTCTGGTAATGCTATTGTTGGATGACAATATCCAGTAGTTGGGATCAAATATTACTGAATCGACTGCAAAGGGCAGTTTAAATGTAAATACCTGTCCGGCAGAAGTTGCATTCAATGTAATAATAGTATCCTTCCCAGCCCCTATAAACTGCAGCTGAACAGGCATTTCGAAAAACGAAACCGAAGGATGTGATTGTGTTTGCCCAAGCGTTACCTGAACCTGATTACCAAAATCCTGCTGCCATGTTACCTGATAGGATGGGAAACCACGCCCAAATACATAGTCACTAAAATACTCGTCCAAATCGCGGTTTCCAGCTTGCTCCAGATGATTTTTAAGGCTTTCGGTAGTTCCGAACTTGTAGGCATGCGCTGCATCATCCAGGTAGGTCCTTAAACCGGCAAAAAAGGCATTATCCCCCAACAGATAACGGAGTTGATGTAAAACGATAGCCCCTTTACTGTAGGACAGATGCGGTTCAAAAATGCGGCTTACACTGGTTGTATCATCGCACCACACCGAGCCCGAAGGCTGGTTACAGGCTCCTTCAATTCTTGTTTGTTTAAAGGCTGTCCACCATTCCGGGGCAATATGCTCGTAGCACAAACCACTGAGGTAGGTGGCAAATCCCTCATTTAACCAAATCTCTTCCCAACTGCTGCAGGTTACCTTATCTCCAAACCAGTGGTGCGCCAGTTCATGTGCAATCAACTCAAAGCCAAAATCGGTTACAAAGGTGATGGTCTGATGCTCCATTCCACCACCCCAACCAAATTGCGCATGTCCGTATTTTTCGTGGTTAAACGGATACACGCCAAACAGCGAATCGTATAGCTGCATAATAGGCACGATATACGCAGTTTGCGCAGGTGCTTCAGCAAAACTTTCCGGATATACGTAGTTCCAAACCTTTAGCGTATCGCCGCCGTAAGGCACATAATCGTAGTAAACGCTGTAGTTAGTAACTGCAAAACAAACCAGGTAAGTAGCTATAGGGTAGCGGTGTTTCCAGTGGAAGGTTTTAAGGTTGCCGCTGGTTATTGTATCTACCAGCAAACCATTACTGGCAGCCTGCAGCGTATCAACCGTGGTTACCAATACATCCAGCGAATCGATCTTATCCTTTAAGGTTTGCTTGCATGGCCACCAATCCATAGCTCCATAAGGTTCTGACAAGGTCCACACCACGGGAAAACTGTCATGTTGTGCATAGATTATGCTGCCAAAACCTGACGGAGAAGGTACTCCGCTATAATAAACGCTGATAGAATCTAATACACCCTCCGACCGTGATGGGAGATCGATATGTACTACATTATTGAGATGCGAAAAGGCTTTCGGTTGGCCATGATAATATACGCTATCCACCGTAAGGGTATCGGTAAAATCAAACTCAATAAAATCAAGTTGTTCAGTAGCGACAAAACCCGTGGTAACCTTACCGGAAATATACTTTATGGCAGGATCAACAGTCACCTCCAGCCTAACCTGAACCACATCCGTGTTGTTGGCAGCACCACTACGCTCCTCCTTAAAAAAAGCCTCTGCGCCTCTGCGTTCCGCTCCGGCAATATCCGTAAGCCTGTCCTGGGCATTCACCCATTCCACACACCACATGAAACCCAGCAATAACAACAAACGCATAATCCTTTCAAAGATAAGCGCTAAATCTGTGCACACAAAACCTTTAAATTCACACGAAGCCGCTAAGAAAATAAGTATAAGTAGGCATTTTTACGACTTTCAACCAAGGTCTTGTAAGCTTAGTACCGAGGCATCGGCTTCTATCCATCTTTTTTCCTTTGAGCCTTTGTGTAAGATTAAGTATGCTTATCCTTTGAGTTATTTCCTCTTTCTATATTCGCCCATCAAAATCAAGGATATGAAGAAGTTGATTGAGTGCGTTCCGAATTTTAGTGAAGGTCGTGATATGGCCATTATTAACCAAATTTCCGCCGTTATCGAAACCGTAGAAGGCGTTCGTTTATTAGATGTAGACCCCGGTAAAGGCACCAACCGTACTGTGATAACTTTTGTAGGTGATGAAGACGAAGTAGTAGAAGCTGCTTACCGTGCTATTTCCAAAGCAGCCGAGTTGATTGATATGCGCAAACACAGCGGTGCCCACCCACGGTTTGGCGCTACCGATGTTTGTCCGTTTATCCCCGTAGCGAATGCCACCATGCAGGACTGCATCCGCTGCGCTAAAAAGCTGGGCGAACGAGTTGGTAAAGAATTAAAGATCCCTGTTTACCTGTATGAATACGCCGCTTCTGCTCCGCATCGTAAAAACCTGGCCAGCGTGCGTGCCGGAGAATACGAAGGCATTGCGCAAAAGATAAAGCTGGCCGATTGGCAACCCGACTTCGGTCCTGCTGAGTTTAACCCGCTCAGCGGTAACATCGCCATCGGCGCCCGCGACTTTTTAGTTGCCTACAATGTAAACCTCAATACTACTTCAACCCGCCGTGCTAACTCAGTAGCCTTTGATGTGCGCGAGCAGGGTCGTAAAGTAAAGAACGATAAGGGCGAAGAAGTAGTGCAGCCTGGCACCTGCAAATTTGTAAAAGGTATAGGCTGGTTTATCCCAGAATACGGCGTAGCCCAGGTAAGTATGAACCTTACCAACATCAACGAAACACCCGTACATGTTGCCTTTGATGAATGTGTAAAAAGCGCTTATAACCGGGGCATGCGTGTTACAGGCAGCGAATTGGTAGGTCTTATTCCGCTAAAAGCTATGCTGGATGCAGGACGTTACTTTTTGGAGAAGCAACAACGAAGCACCGGCGTTAGCGAAAGCGAATTGATAAAGATCGCGGTAAAGAGCATGGGGCTGGATGACCTTACCAAATTCGACCCTAAAAAGAAGATCATCGAATACTTGCTGCAGGACGATAGCGCCAACCCTCTGGTGAACATGAACCTTACGCAGTTCGCTGATGAAACCGCCAGCGAATCCCCCGCTCCCGGTGGTGGTTCAATTTCTGCCTATGCAGGGGCTTTGGGTGTTTCTCTGGCAACCATGGTGGCAAACCTTAGCTCCCACAAAAAAGGCTGGGACGAACGTTGGAAAGAGTTCAGCGATTGGGCCGAGAAAGGTCAAGCCATAAAAGACCAACTACTGAAACTGGTAGATGAAGATACCCGCGCCTTTAACCGCATTATGGACGCCTTTGGCTTGCCTAAAGGCAATGATACCGAGAAGGCTGCCCGTAAACAAGCTATTCAGGAGGCTACCAAGTATGCCATTGAGGTACCGCTACGTGTTATGTCTTTATCACTACAATCTTTCGACATCATCAAAGCCATGGCAGAAACAGGAAATCCTAATTCGGTTAGCGATGCAGGTGTGGGTGCGCTTTGCGCCCGCGCGGCTGTATATGGCGCTTACCTGAATGTAATGATCAACGCCGCCGGTTACGATGATAAAGCCTTTGTTACACAGACGCTTGCTAACGCGCAGCAAATGCTGGATAAGGCTGTAGCATTAGAAGCTTCCGTACTAAAAACGGTTGAGCAAAAGATAGCAGGAAACTAAACGTAGCTACATATGAACATGATCGAATTAATTACTGAAATCATCAACCGCTTTGGTCCGCGCCCTGCGGGCAGCGAATCGGAACTAAAAGCACAGCGCTATATTAAATCGGTGTGCGAAGAACTGACCGATGATGTGCAGTTGATTGAATTCGATGAATACCTGGATGCCCGCTTTGGCAAGCTGAAATACTACGTGGCCTTTTACTTGATTGCCATGGCGCTTTATTGGGTACCGGGTGGGGCTATATTCGGTTTGGTTTTAGGTCTAATCAATGCGTTCTTCATCATCTTCGATTTAATGAGCTACCGCGATATACTTACCAACTTCCCCGGTCCTAAACAAACAAGCAGTAATGTAGATGCCACACTGGAGCCGCAGGGCACTGTAAAATCTACCATTCTTATAGCCGGCCACATGGATAGCACCCGCGAATATACCTGGTGGTATAAACTGGGCGAGTTAGGAGTAAAACTTACCATTGTAGCCGGGGTGTTGCTGGTATTACAACCACTGTTTTATCTCTGGCATGTGCTTTCGCCTGAAACCTTCCATAACTACATCTGGGTTGGTTTTCTACTCTTATCCCCTATCTTAATAGTATACTGGAGCATGCATGCCGAACATGCTGTAGATGGTGCGCAGGATAACCTCTCGGGTATTGCTATTTCATTCGCGGTGTTCCAAAACCTAAAAGACCCGAACCAAAAAGGCCGCACCTTTTTAAAGAACACACGGGTGCGCTTTGTAAGCTTTGGCAGCGAAGAAAAAGGACTTTGCGGTTCCCGTGCTTACGCCCAAAGCAAAAAGGAACAACTAAAGAAAGAGAACGCTTACCTGGTAAACATTGATAGTGTGCGCCTGGTAAATGAAGTTGCCATTGTGCATCGCGAACTGATGAACGGCACCAAACATACACCAGCATTGGTTAATGGCCTAAAAGCTTCTTTTGATAAGCTCCAGTTACCTTGCAATATGGCAACCTTACCAATAGGAGGCACCGATGCCGTTTCATTTGCACGGGCCGGTTTGCCCTCGGTGACTATCGTTGGCATCAGTGCTAAAAAATATGATTTCACTTATCACACTCGTCACGATATAGTGGAAAACATTGAGCCGAAAAGCCTGGACAATGTGCGCGATGCTGTTACAGATTTTATTAAATCCTGGGACCAAACCCATTAAATCACGCGCTTAGTTGCCTTTGTTTGGAATTATGCCTCCGGAAACGGAACTTCGCGCCCTGAATTACTTGTTGTTATGGTATTACCGATAGTTGCCTATGGCGACCCGATTTTGAGAAAACGTGCCGTGGATATCACCAAAGATTATCCCGGATTACAGCAGTTGATAGACGATATGTTCGAAACTATGGAACGTGCGAAAGGCGTGGGTCTGGCCGCTCCGCAAATCAACAAGAGCATCCGCTTATTCATAGTGGATAGTGATAAAATGTATGATGATGATGAACCCGGTGAAGGCATCCGTGAAGTGTTCATCAATGCACAGATACTGGACGAGTCGGGTAAAGAATGGCCCTTTGAAGAAGGCTGCTTGAGTATTCCCGGTATCCGCGAAGATGTATACCGCGAAGAAAAGATCGTGATCAAATACCTGGACCGTGACTTTAAAGCCCACGAGAAGACCTTTGATGGCATGACCGCCCGCGTTATCCAGCATGAATACGATCATATTGAAGGAAAACTGTTCATCGATCACCTGAAACCTTTAAAGAAAAGCTTACTAAAAAGCCGTTTAGAAAAAATCACTAAGGGCATTGTAAGCGTTGATTATAAGATGCGTTTCCCGAAAGTTTAACCAACAATAGTTCGCTCCGCATTCTCAACCAGCAAGCTATATCCATGTTATAATTATGGTTCCTTATACCTCGGAACCGAGGCAATTTGCATTGTATGCAGTTCTTCAATTCTGAATTTTAAACCTTGAACTTTAACCTTTTATAAAATTATTTCACTCTCCCCCTTGCAAAATCAAAAACAGTTCATAATTTTGTGACTGTTTAGTCAGTCAAGAAAATGAAAACAGCAGAAAAACAAAGCGACAAACGTAAGGCCATTATGGAGGCCAGCCTTAAGTTGTTTTGCGAAAAGTGCTTCCAGGATACCTCTACCGCCAGTATATCGCAGGCGGCGAATGTGGGCACCGGTACCCTGTTCTGTTATTTCAATAGTAAAGAAGATTTGGTGAACGCCCTTTACCTGGAATCGAAAGAGGAATTGGCAGCTTTTGTTGCCGAGGGTGTATGGGAACATCAAACCTTTAAACACAGACTCAAACACATTTTTGAACGCAGAATTAAGTGGTACCGAAGTAACCGCGAGAAGATAAAATTTATGGGCCAGTATCATACCTCCTCGCTTATTACCAAAATAACCCGCGAAAAGGCGCTGATGAGTTCAACCGGCTTAAACGATGTTATTACCAAAGCCATACAGGATGGAGAATTACAGAGTAGTTCAACCGACCTAACAACCGCACTTATATCGGGCTATGTGCATCAAGCAGCCTTATATGTTGCCGAAAATGCCCCCGAGTCTGACTTGGTTAAGTGGCAAAACGAAGCTTTCCAGGTGCTTTGGAAAGGCGTTAGTTAAAAAAATTTATCCTTAAAAAAATGACTGATTGGTCAATCCTAAGATGAAATAAATCCGAAAATATGAATCGTTTTTTATCTGTTATTCTTTTCCTGTTTACTCTGCTGCCGCTTTCGCTTGAAGCGCAGATGCCCAGCGATACTGCCCTAACATCCGGCTCGCTTGATAACATCATACAATATGCACTCAAGCATCAGCCGGTTATTCAAAAAGCACAGCTCAACGAGCAGATCACCAAATCGCAGGTAAACAGCCGTCTGGCCGATTGGTATCCGCAAATTGGCTACAACTACAACCTGCAACACAACTTCCAGTTGCAAACCACCGTGTTTCAGGGCAACATTGTGCGGCTGGGTAATGAGAATACCTCCGTTAACCAGTTTGCCTATACGCAAAACATACTCAATCCCGCGCTGGTATATGCCGCCGCTTCTGCTAAGGATGTGCGCAACCTGGCCAACCAGCAGGTAACGGGCAACAAAATTGACGTAGTAGCAGCTGTAAGCAAAGCTTTTTACGATGTGTTGCTAACCCAACAGCAAATAAAAGTAGCGGCCGAAACCATTGTGCGCCTCGAACGCAGCGTTAAAGATGCCCGCAACCAATACCAAAGCGGTATAGTTGATAAAACCGACTACCAGCGTGCTACCATCCTGCTCAACAATTCAGTAGCATTAAAGAAGAGCAGCGAGGAAGCGCTAAACGCCAAACTGCAATACCTGAAAACCTTAATGGGTTATCCGGCAAAAGCAGAACTGGTATTGGATTACGATACTACCACCCTTGAAAAGGACCTTCAATTCAACAGCCCTGCTTCGCCTGACTTTAACAACCGCATTGAATACTTGCAATTGCAAACGGAGCGCAAATTAAACGTAGCAGGCCTGCAGTACTCCAAGTATGCCTTCCTGCCTTCCATCGGTGGCTTTGCAGCTTACAACCTCAATTACCTCAACAACAACTTCAGCGAGCTTTACAGCAAGGCTTACCCTAACTCCTACGCCGGTCTTACCCTCTCCTTCCCTATTGTAGTGGGTGGTAAACGCTGGATGGGTATCCGCCAGGCACAGTGGCAGCTTAAAAAAGCCGACTGGGATATTACCGACCTGCAAAACAACATGAACGCCGAGTATGCCGCAGCACTGGCCGCTTACAACAGCAACATGGCAGGTTATAACGCCCAAAAGGAAAACCTGCAATTAGCCGATGATGTATACCGAGTTATTCAACTGCAATACCGCTCAGGTGTAAAAACCTACTTAGAAGTGCTGGTGGCCGAAACAGACCTGCGCACCGCTCAAATCAATTATTACAATGCCTTATTCCAGGTGCTGGCAAGCAAGGTTGACCTGCAAAAAGCCCTTGGACAAATCAACTACTAATAACCCGAAAAAATCTGAAGCCATATGACGATTCAACTCCGAAAATTTATTGAAGCATTCATCGTAATACTGATCCTCGCCTTTGTCATCATGCAGTTTTCCAGTTGCAGCAGCAAGGCCCAACAAGCCGGCGGCTGGAACGAAGGCCCAGTGAGTATTTCAACAGCCACGGTAACCTTAACCAATGCCAGTTATACCAACAACTATCCCGGCACCGTGGTGCCGCTCAATAGCGTTGAACTGCGGGCACAGGTAAGCGGCTACATCACCGGTATCTACTTTCAGGATGGCGACCGCGTGCGCAAAGGCCAAAAGCTTTACAGCATCGATGCGCAGCTTTATACGGCCAATTTCGAACAGGCCCAGGCCAATCTGCAACTGCAGGAAACCAACCTGCTGAAAGCACAGAAAGATGCTGACCGTTACCACGAACTGGAAAAGAACGATGCTATAGCCAAACAACAAGTTGACTATGCTGACGCTGCCCTTGCCGCTGCACAAAAGCAGGTGGCGGCTGCCAAAGCCAACGTTAAGAGCCTGCAAACCGGTGTTAACTACACTACCATCTATGCTCCTTTCGATGGTACCATTGGTATCTCGCAGGTAAAAACCGGCACAGCTGTAACCGCCGGTGTAACACTGCTGAACGTTGTATCTACCGATGACCCTATGGCCGTTGACTTTACCATCGACCAAAAGGAAATCTACCGCTTTAGCCTGCTCGATAAAAAAGGAGCCAAAACCAACGACTCTACCTTCAGCATTCGCTTTGGCGAGAAGGACGTTTACCCGGCTTTCGGTAAGATCAACTTTCTCGACCGCGCTGTGGACCCGCAAACCGGTACCTTAAAGGTGCGCCTCGAATTCCCGAACAAGGAGAACGTTTTGCGCGCCGGCATGAACTGCACGGTGCAGGTTGCCAACGACAACAGCACACCGGTAGTTGTTATACCAACCAAAGCGCTTACCGAGCAACTTGGCGACTACTTTGTGTATGTGGTTGAAGGCAACAAGGTAACCCAACACAAGGTTGTTCCCGGCACGTATGTCGGTAACGATGTAATCATCAACGATGGCCTTAAAGGCGGCGAAGTTATTGCAGTAGAAGGTGTGCAGAAACTGCACGAAGGCTCTACCGTGCAAACCGGCGCTGAACAGGCTAAAAAGTAATCAACCCCTAAATCGCAAAACATGATCGCTGAAGTATTTATAAAACGGCCTATTACGGCCATGGTTATTTCCATCGTTATAGTGGCAGTAGGGTTCATCAGTATGCTCAACCTGCCCGTAGCCCAATACCCCGATATTACGCCTCCTCAGGTGTCCATCACCGGTATGTTTACCGGGGCTGATGCACAATCGGTGGAGCAAACCACCACCACGGCTATTGAGACGCAGGTGAACGGTACACCCGGCATGCAGTATATGAGCAGCAACAGTACCGCCGATGGCGCCAGTGCCATTAACGTAACGTTTGACGTAGGCACCAACATCGACATTGCTGCGCTGGATGTGCAGAACCGCGTTAGCGTTGCCGAGCCCACCCTGCCCGATGCCGTTAAGCGCCTGGGCCTTACCGTGAAAAAGCGCAGCCCCAGCATTATGATGGTTATTGCGCTGTATTCGCCCAATGGTACGCACGATGCCAACTTTTTGGGCAACTACGCCAACATCTATGTAAAAGATGCCTTGCTACGTGTTAAAGGCGTGGGCGATATCGTATCGCGGGCCGATGACTTTAGCATGCGCGTATGGTTAAACCCCGATAAGCTGGCCGCCCTGGGCATGAGCAGCAACGAAGTGCTTGCTGCCTTACAAGAACAAAACCTGCAGGTGGCTGTAGGCGCAATCGGCAGCACCCCACAACCCAGCAACCAGGGCTTTGAATACAGCGTGTTCACCAACAGCCGCCTAACTAAAAAGGAGGAGTTCGAGAACGTGATTGTGCGCAGTAACCCGCAAACCGGTGCCGTAACATATTTAAAAGATGTGGCACGTGTGGAGCTGGGTAAGTTCAGCTACAGCAACAATGCTTTTGTAAACGGCAAGCCTGCTGCGTTTATGCTCATCTTCCAATCGCCGGGCGCCAATGCGCTGGAAACCTACGAAGGCGTTAACCAGGCCATCGACAAAATGAAGAAGTCCTTCCCGAAAGATGTGGACTACCTGGTGCCTTACGAAACCGTATCCGTTGTTAGCGCCTCTATCGACGAAGTGGCCCATACCTTTATCGAAGCCCTGCTGCTGGTGGTTATCGTGGTGTTCCTGTTTCTGCAAAACTGGCGCGCTACACTTATCCCCGTGCTGGCTATTCCGGTTTCGCTGATAGGCACCTTTATCCTCTTCCCGCTGCTTGGTTTCTCCATCAACACCCTTACCCTGTTTGGCATGATACTGGCCATTGGTATAGTGGTGGATGATGCCATTGTGGTGGTAGAAGCCGTGCAGCACCTTATTGACCACGAGAAGCTGAGTCCGCTGGAGGCCACCCGCAAAGCTATGCAGGAGATCTCCGGCCCCGTTATCGCCATTGCCCTGATATTGGCTGCCGTGTTTATACCCGTTGGTTTTATACCAGGTATTGTAGGCCGCCTGTATCAGCAGTTTGCTATTACCATTGCCATTTCGGTGCTCATCTCGGCCTTTGTGGCCCTCTCGCTGGCACCTGCTTTGTGCAGCACCCTATTGCGCCCGAGTAACAACAACGATAAGCCTAACATCTTAGACCGCTTCTTCGGTGCGTTTAACCGCTGGTTTGAGAAGGTTACACGCGGCTATACCAATGGCGTTGCTAAATGGATAAAAGCCACTCCGCTGGTATTGGTAATGCTGGTGTGCCTGTTTGTGGGCCTTGGCTTTTTGTTCAAGGCAAAACCTACCGGCTTTATACCTACCGAAGACCAGGGCTATATGTTTGTAACCTACGAACTGCCCGAGGCTACCTCTACCGTCCATAACATCGAAGTAATGAAGCAAATCATTAAAGAGATTATGACCGTGCCCGGCATTAAGAACACCGGTGCATTAGCGGGGTTAAATGCCGTTAGCTTCTCTACCAAATCCAACGTGGGCACCATCTTCGTGCTGCTGAAACCGTGGGAAGAACGCAAGAGCGCCAACGAGGATCTCTATGCTATTAAGAACAACATACAGGCCAAGCTTGGTCAGTTTAAGGAGATAAACGGCATGGCCATTATCCCTCCTGCTATCCGCGGCCTGGGCAGCACCGGCGGTTTTACCTTCGAGTTGCAGAAGCGCGAAAGCACCGACGACCTGAAAGGCTTTGAACGCGTAACCAACAACTTTTTGGCCGAGTTGCGCAAGCGCCCCGAAATTGCCATGGCGTACACCTTCTTTAACGTGCGCACGCCCGGTTATAAAATAGACCTGGACCGCGATAAGGCCAAGAAGATGGGCGTAAACATTGCCGAGGCTTATGGAGTAATGAACACCATGCTGGGCAGTACCTACATCAACGACTTTAACCTTTACGGACGTAACTTCCGTGTAATGGCCCAGGCCGATTCTACCTACCGCGGTAGTTTGGCAGCGCTGGAGAAATACTATGTGCGCAACAATACCGGGGGCATGGTGCCTTTAAGTGCCATTACCACCTCGCGCACCATCGAACAGGCCGCCTTGATTTCGCATTACAATATTTTTCCATCGGTTGAAATTAACGGTGAACCTAAACCGGGTTATAGCTCGGGTCAGGTTATTGAGGCCCTTAAAGAGGTAGCCGCTACTTCCCTGCCCGCCGGTTATGGTTACGAGTTCTCGGGCCTTAGCGCCGAGGAAGAAAAAGCAGGCAGCACCTCGCTTTATATCTTCCTGCTTTCGGTTGGCTTTGTGTTCCTGTTCCTGGCAGCGTTATATGAAAGCTGGGCTGTGCCATTCTCGGTATTGTTTGCCGTGCCTATCGGTGCCTTTGGCTCTATATTGGCCCTTACCTTTTTACCAAAGCTGGATAACAACGTATATGCCCAGATCGGTTTGATAACGCTGATAGGCCTGGCCGCTAAAAACGCCATCCTTATCGTGGAGTTTGCCAAGGAACGGGTAGACCGCGGGATGGAGATTGTGCAGGCTACCTTAGAAGCCGTAAGCCTGCGCTTACGCCCTATTGTAATGACCTCGCTGGCCTTCATCTTTGGTGTGTTGCCATTGGCTTTTGCTACCGGTGCCGGTGCCGAAGCCCGCAAAACCATCGGGTGGACGGTGTTTGGGGGTATGCTGGCAGCAACTACACTGGCCATTTTTGTGGTGCCGGTGTTGTTTGCGCTGATAGCTAAGATTACCTTAAAGAGAAAGAACGTTGTTTAATAGAACACTGATAAACACTGATCTTTATGATGTAAGCTGATGTTTATAGGCGGCTACTATTGATGCTCCGATGGCTTTTAGTTATCGGAGCATTTTTTTTGCCTTTTTACGTTTAAAATTAGAATTCAGAAAACAGAGATCAGAAATCAGATAATGCAGTGAGCGCGGTCTGTAGCTTTACACTCCTTTACAGTTTCTTATCTACTACTCTATCCGCGCCAGGTGAGCAGGGGATTCTTCACTTCGCTATCGCTTCGTTCAGAATGACACCATGGGCAAAAGGGAATCACAACTTTACACTTCTTTACACTTTTTTGAAATAGAGAGCAGAAAACAGAGATCAGAAATCAGACAATGCAGTGAGCGCGGTCTGTAACTTTACAATACAAGCTTTCCTTACACTAAGGCGCAAAGTTTAATGGAATACACATTTTTTGCCACTAAGTCACAAAGCAACAAAGGTTAGCCAGGGAACCAGGAAGAGAGCAACTAATACTGGCCAACTTTACACTTCTTTACAGTTTTCGGTTATATCGAAACCGACATTACACTTCTTTGTCTACTACTTAATCCGCGCTAAGTGAGCAGGGGATTCCCTCCAGTGGCGGACAAGCTTCACTTCGCTATCGCTTCGTTCAGAATGACAGCGTGGGTAAAAGGGAATCACAAATTTACACTCCTTTACACTTTTTTTCTTTGTGCACATATTAGATAAAATTCCATAAGATGGATTTTTCTGTTAAATCAGCCAGAAACGCTGGGTTGCCGCAGAACGGATTCCACCATTTGTGCACATTTGTGCAGTTGATTTAGAAGTGCACAAATCGGAAAAAATTTAAAGTGTTAGGAATTGGGCATGGCGGTGATAGTTGAGCCAAGCTCGGCTAAGCCTACTCCTTCCGAAAAAATAAGGCTATTCACTGTCCAATCCGCTCTTGTTTTTTCTCGTCCCCCTGTACAACGCAAAAGGCCCGACAAAGGGAGAAAGTTCATTCGCCTAACGTAATTATTATCCGGACGGGGTTATCCAAGCCTCCCTAAGCACAACATGGCTCTATGGGTGGCTAAAACCGGATTTAGTGTTTCACGGGCATGTCAAGGAACAATGAGATACAAAGTTACAATATAAAACGTTTTGTTTCTTATTTTATTCCTTTTTTTAACAAAACTACCATTAGAGACTGATTATCTAAAAAGCAAGTCCGAAGACTTGCCACTATTTAAACTTCCGGGTCTCCCTTCGGAAGACCCGAAAGAACGTGGTTTATCAGCGCTCTCCGTACATGGTTCGTCACGAGGATTCGGGAATGCTCACCAGAACATACCGGTTTGCGCTATCTGAGGCAATGAATTCTGTATTCGGCTGTTAATCTGAAACTTGAAATTTCAAACTAGGAACTACTCCGCTTCTACCGGTTCTACGGAAGAGCCTACGCTAACGGCTTCTTTTTTGCGGTTGAAGGTGGTGCGGTACACATGGTCCCAAAAGGTGGTGCTAACGCCAAAGCCGTTATCGGGGTCGCTGTAGTGGTGGATCATGTGGTGTTGCTTTAGCTCCAGCCAGAACTTGCTTTTAAAGTTGGCGTGGTGCAGGGCATAGTGCGTCATATCGTAAAACAGATAGCCCATTACAAAGCCTACAAAGAAGGGTTCTACGTAGAGTTTGCCTAATAAAAGGCTAAAGGTAAAGTAGAATAACACAGCCAGAGGCAGACTAACAGCCGGCACCATTACCAGGCGTTTGCTATCGCGGGGGTAATCGTGGTGTACGCCGTGAAACATAAAGTGGATGCGCTTGCCGATTTCGCCGGGCGGGCACCAGTGGAACACAAAGCGGTGCAGGTTGTATTCGGTAAAGGTCCATACTGCCAGGCCCAGCACGATGAGGGGCAGCACATACAACAGGTTAATGGGCAGCACAAACAGCGAGCGATACAGGAACACCAGTATAACGGGCACATAGATGAACAAAGGCACCTTAAAATCGATGCGGCTGAAAAAGTCCATCCAGTCGGCATCGAACATGCGCACCGATTCGTCCTTATTGCTTACAAAATGCTTAGCCATATACTCTCCGATTGTGGGGCGAAGATAGGGGAAAATGGCTAAACGGTTAAATGTTTAAACGGTGATGAGGGGAGCAGTGACAAGCAGCTAAGACATTGATTAACAAATAGTTTAGAAAATT
Source organism: Chitinophagales bacterium (assembly GCA_044225825.1). Lineage (GTDB taxonomy): Bacteria > Bacteroidota > Bacteroidia > Chitinophagales > LD1 > Bog-950. Next base: position 105,613 of record JBGAIB010000004.1, on the reverse strand, counting down.
TAGACCGAAGGGGCAGTAATGCGCAGAATAGGCTAAACGGACTAAACGTTTAAACGGAGTTGAGGGGGTGGTAGCGTGTACAGGACTAAAGAATAGTATGGCTAAGTGGTTAATAGCTAAATAGTTAATAAAAAATGGCTGGTCATTAACCGTTTAGCCCTTTAACCCTTTAAACGTTTAGCCCTCTACCCTTGGAGCATCTTCTTCAGTTCGTGCAGCTTCATGATGGCTTCTACAGGGGTCATGCCGTTTACTTCTACCCGTTCGATCTCTTCGGCTAGTTTTTTGAGCTTGGGATCGCTCATATCAAAGAAGCTAAGCTGGAAGTTTTGAGCGGCTACCTTTTTAACGGCTTCTTTGGGGTCGCCGTGTTGCTGGCGCTGGGCTTCCAGTTCGTGCAGCATTTCGTTGGCGCGGTCGATGATTTCGCGGGGCATACCGGCCATGCGGGCCACGTGTATACCAAAGCTGTGCTCGGTGCCGCCTTCTACCAGCTTGCGCAGGAAGATGACCTTCTGACCCGTTTCCTTTACCGCCACATGGAAGTTGCGGATGCCGGGATACTTCTCGGCCAGTTCGTTCAGCTCGTGATAGTGGGTGGCAAACAGCGTGCGTGGTTTTGCTTTAGGGTTGTTGTGCAGGTATTCGGCCAGGCTCCAGGCAATGGAGATGCCATCGTAGGTAGAAGTACCGCGGCCAATTTCATCCAGCAATATCAAACTGCGAGGCGAAAGGTTGTTCATAATGCTGGCCGTTTCGTTCATCTCCACCATAAAGGTTGATTCGCCGGCACTAAGGTTATCGCTGGCACCTACGCGGGTAAATACCTTATCGACCAACCCAATTTTTGCGACATTGGCCGGCACAAAACTGCCTACCTGCGCCATTAGCACTATCAGCGCTGTTTGGCGCAACAGGGCACTTTTACCGCTCATGTTGGGGCCTGTGATAACCAATATCTGCTGACCTTCGCTATCAATCAGCACATCGTTGGCAATGTATTTATCGCTTACGTCCAGTTGTTGTTCAATAACCGGATGGCGGCCCTGTTTAATATCAATGGCATAGCTATCGTTAATTTCGGGACGCACATAGTTGTTGCGCACGGCCACTTCGGCCATGGAGAGCAGGCAATCGACCCTGGCCAGCAGATTGGCATTTTGCTGCACAGTAACTACGTAATCCTTGGCAAAGCGCAGCAGTTCGGCAAAGATGCGTTCTTCAATAACCTGTATCTTCTCCTCGGCACCCAATACTTTCTGCTCATACACCTTCAGTTCCTCGGTAATGTAGCGCTCAGCGTTCGTGAGGGTTTGTTTGCGGATCCACTCGGTTGGCACCTTGTTTTTATGCGAGTTGGTTACCTCTAAAAAATAACCGAATACGTTATTAAAGCCCACTTTAAGGGTATTAATACCGGTGCGCTGCATTTCCTTTTGTTGAATACCTGCAATGTATTCCTTGCCGGAGTTTTTAATCAGGCGCAGCTCATCCAGTTCGGCATCCACACCATCCTTAATAAAGTTGCCTTTGGCAATCACTGCGCCGGCGTCCTCACTTACTTCGGCCTCAATTTTAGCCGCCAGCAAGGGTACTGCGTTTAACTGCTCGGCACTGCGGGTTAAGGTGCTGTTGCCTGATGCAGCTAAAATTTGCTTAATAGGTTCGATGGCAGTAAGGGCCCGTTTTAACTGCACCATTTCGCGCGGGTTGGCCTTCTCTAACGATACCTTGCTGATGAGGCGTTCCAGGTCGCCCACCTGCCGCAGCCATTTTTTGAGGTCGTCGCAGGTTACCGCATGCGTGGTAAAGTAGTTAACGGCATCCAGTCGCTCGTTGATTTTGGGAATGTCTACCAGGGGCATTACCATCCAGCGGCGCAGCAAACGCGCGCCCATGGGCGAGGTAGTTTCGTCCAGTATATCCAGCAGCGATTTACCACCCACATGCGGGGAGTTAATGAGCTCGAGGTTGCGGATAGTAAAGCGATCGAGCCACACCTGCCGTTCATCGGCCAGGCGGGTTAGTTTGGTGATGTGCGCCAGGTTGTGGTGCTCCGTATCCTTTAAATACTGGATAGCCGCACCGGCTGCAATAACGCTCAGGCGCTCCTCTTCTACCCCAAAGCCTTTCAGCGATTTGGTATCGAACAGCTTTAGCAAAATTTCGTAGGCGTTATCGTAACTGTAAACCCAGTCGTCCAGCTTAAAGGCATAGTGCTTGCTGCCAAACAACTGGATAAACTCCTTTTGTTTTGATTTGGGATACACCAGCTCGGAAGGCGAAAAGGCCTGTAGCATTTTATCGATAAACGAAACACCGCCTTCAGCTATAAAAAACTCGCCGGTGCTGATGTCGATAAAAGCAATGCCGTATTGGTCCTTCTCGAAAAACACGGAGGCCAGGAAGTTGTTGCTTTTGGTGTTAAGGATGTTATCGCCCAGCGCTACACCGGGTGTTACCATTTCGGTAACACCGCGCTTAACAATACCCTTGGCCATTTTGGGGTCTTCGAGCTGATCGCATACGGCTACGCGATGGCCGGCGCGCACCAATTTAGGCAGGTAGGTATCCAACGAGTGGTGCGGAAAGCCTGCCAGTTCAATTTCGCTGGCTTTGCCGTTGCTGCGTTTGGTAAGCACTATGCCCAGCACGGCCGAAGCACGTTTGGCATCTTCACCAAAGGTTTCGTAGAAGTCGCCTACACGGAAAAGCAGAATAGCATCAGGGTACTTCGCCTTAAAGGTGTTGTACTGCTTCATCAGCGGCGTTTCGGAATCGCTGCCCGGTTTATTCATATCGCGTTGAATGGCCATTGTGTGTGTGTAAGCGTGCCAACAGGTTAGCCGCAAAGGCGTAAAAATATACTTAATAGCTAAAAAAGCCGGAGGCAAATTCCACAATTGTGGATGGTTAAAAGGGGATTCTGCTTTTATTTGCCCTATGCGCAAGTTGTTAAACGAAGAGTTACCCCGGTTGAATGAGGAAGAATTTAAAGCCGCTGAGAAAATGCCCGTGGTGTTGATGCTGGATAATGTGCGCAGTCATTTGAACGTAGGCTCGGTGTTCCGCACGGCGGATGCCTTTTTGATACAGGCCATTTACCTGTGTGGTATTACAGGCACGCCACCCCACCGCGATATACATAAAACGGCCCTGGGTGCTACCGAAACCGTTACCTGGGCCCATTACGAAAACACGTTGCTGGCTGTGGAGGAGTTGAAGCAGGATGGCTATACTATTGTTTCGATAGAGCAGGCCGAAAGAGCGGTGATGCTGAACGACTTTAAACCCGCACCGGACGCCCGTTATGCCATTGTGTTCGGCAATGAGGTGGATGGGGTTGCGCAGGAAGTGGTGTCGGCTTCGGATATAGTGGTAGAGATACCACAGTTTGGCATGAAGCACTCGTTGAACATAGCGGTTAGCGCCGGTATGGTGGTGTGGGATGTGGCGATGAAACTGCGCGGGTTTTATAAGTAGTGCAGGCCGGGTTCAAAGTCGCGGTTGAGTATGTCGATGACCTGCTGGTAATCGGCTTTATTTTCTACCCAATTCAGATTGGTAGTATCCAGCAACACAATGCGGGAATGCTGTTGTAATTTAAAGTAATCGAGATAGGCATTTTGTATTTTCTCCAGATAATCGCCGGGGATGCTTTGCTCGTATTCGCGGCCGCGTTTTTTGATGTTGGCCAGCAATTTTTCTACCGGGGCATAGAGGTATAAAACGATATCGGGCCGTGGCAGGGTTGGGTTGATGATATCGAACAACATGCGGTAGAGTTTGGCCTCGTCGTCGGTAAGGTTTTGGTTGGCAAAAATCAAACTCTTTTGGAACAGAAAGTCGGACACGGTGAAACTGGTAAAGATGTCGGCCTCGCTTAACAGTTTACGCAGGTGCTGGAAACGTTCCGCCATAAAATACAATTCCACCGGGAAGGCGTGGCGCTCGGGGTCCTCATAGAACTTAGGCAGGAAGGGGTTTTCCTCAAACTGCTCCAGTATCAGCTTACCGCTGTAATCGGCGGCAATCTTTTTGGTGAGCGTGGTTTTACCGGCCCCAATGCATCCTTCAATGGTGATGAAATTGTATTTCACGCCGCGAGTTTAAAGGTTTCGGATTAAAAGCGCGAAAGGTCGTGTGGATAAGGCGAACAAATGGAGCTGCGGAACTGTTGAGGAACAAGCCTTTGCAGCGTTGTGCACATATGAATGCTTGTTTCTTAACAAACGGCAAACGGATGCCGGTTTTGCATAGACTTAGCGAATCCTTTTATTTATCTTCGCCAACCATAAAATTACGTATGAAGAAGACCTTGACAGCTTTTTTTGTTTTCACCGCCTTATTATCTATTGCCCAGTCTGATACCTGGTGTGGCACCACGCTGCCCGAATCGTATCGCCAGGAATACTTCTCCCGCGACCGCAGCAGCTACAGCGTTTTCAACGCTTCGCGCACCGGCATACAGTGGGTGGGTGTATTTTACCACATTATTACCAAGGATGATGGCTCAGGTGGTGTAGGCCTGCGTAAGATATTGGAATCGCATTGCGAGTTGAACGAAGTGTATAACCAGTTCAACATCGGCTTTTACATTAAAGGTATTGATACCGTAAAAAACACCACCCTGTGGAACTACCAGAACCAGTTTTTGGGTTACCAGGCGTTCCAGAATTATAACGTAGATAATGTGTGCAACATCTATATGAACGGCAATCTGCCGGGCCTTTGCGGTTTTGCCACCTTCCCTAACAGCGCGCCTAACGGCGGCGGTGTGTTTATTAACGCTACCGATTGCATCGGCACAGCCACTACTACCCTGCCGCACGAAGTAGGCCACTACTTTGGTTTGCTGCACACCTTTGACTCAGGCAACGGCGTGGAATATGTAGACGGTTCGAACTGCAATACAGCAGGTGATGGTTTTTGCGATACCCCGGCTGACTTTTTAGATCAGCGCACTCCGTGTCCTTATACCGGTTCGCAAACCGACCCCCATGGCGACTTATACAGCACTGTAATTGATGAAACGCTTTATATGAGCTACTTCAGCGACAACTGTGTTAACCGCTTTAGCCCTATGGAGGAAGCAGAGATGAACAACGTACTGGTTAGTGACCGGCCGAACCTGTTGAACCAAACACTACCTGATCTCTCGCAACTGGATACGGCTCATTTTATTTCTCCGGTTAACGGCGATTCGACCTTAATTGGTAGTACACTTACCATTACCTGGCATGCTATACCATTGGCTAAATACTATATGCTGCGCGTGCAAAGCGGCACCAGCAGCGTGTTATATGCCGATACCGTAATTACCGATACTACCTTTGTGCTTACCGGCGTTAACCCGGGCAAGAGCTACAAATACAAAGTAAAGGGTATATCGTATGGTAACACCTGCTCGCCTTATACCAGTTTTAATTACGTTAAAACCAGCGTTATTAAACCAAATGCAACAGTTGCCGGCCCTGCCTGCCAGGGACAGACCAATGCTTCTGTAACCTTATCGCCTTCCAATGGCACCGGTCCTTACTCGGTTAACTGGAGCAACGGCAGCACAGGCAACACAGTTGCGAACCTTGCTTCGGGCACGTATAGCTATACCGTTACCGACGCTGCAGGTAATGCAGGTATCGGTCAGATTGTAATTACCGATCCGGTTCCGGTTTCGGGCAGTATTACCCGCGTAGGTAATAACTTAAGCGCTGCCGGCAATGGCGGAACCCCACCTTATAACTATAGCTGGAGCAATGGCGAAATTGGCCCTTACAACAACAACATCGGCTTTGGCTCGTATAGCGTAACCATAACCGACAGTAAAGGCTGCACCGCCGAAGAATCGTTTATCTACTCTTCTATCGGTGTTGACCAGGAATTGAAGGTGGGCATGAAAGTGTTCCCTAACCCGGTTGAAAAATCAGGTGTGCTGAATGTTCAGATTGACCTGAATGAAAACAAGCATGCCACTTTATCGCTGATTAATGTAAACGGTGAAGTGATCCGTGAAATAAACACTGACCTGCACCAGGGCAGCAACCAGGTTGCTATACCGATGGGGCAGGTAGCTGCAGGTATTTACTATGTGCGCTTTAATTCTGCCGAGGCGGTTAAAACCGTGCGTGTATCAGTATTGCGCTAGGCTTATAGAAACAACTTTTGAAAGGGGCGCTTTGGCGCCCTTTTTTATTTGCCGGAATGGAACCATGCATTTGCCTAGCTGTTTACCGAGGCCAGTTTATCGAGCCATTTCAGGAACACCGGACGGGTGCGTTGCAGATGTTGTTCAGCGACCAGAATTTCTTCGGCGGTCATTACATACGGTTGCTTAACCAGTTCATCGGCCCCGGCTGTTACCATCTGATGCAGGGTTTGCTGATTGGTTTCGGGGTGAAATTGAAAACCGTAGACCCGGTTATTCAGGCAAAAGGCCTGGTTGTTACAGGCCTTACTGGAAGCCAGTTGCAAGGCATCCGCAGGCAGTTCGAAGGTTTCGCCATGCCAGTGAAAGAAAATGCCATTCCAACTGCTATCGAAAAGCGGATGTGTAAGACCTTCTTCTACCAACTCAACCGCGTACCAGCCTATTTCCTTTTGGGGATTACGGGAAACGCGTGCGCCAAGCGCTGAGGCAATTAGTTGTGCCCCCAGGCAAATACCAAGCACCACTTTACCACGATTGATGCAATCGCGAATGAACTGCTTTTCGGGGGCAAGCCAGGGCAGGATGGCTTCGTCGTTAACGCTCATGCCGCCGCCCATAATTACCAACCAATCGAATTCGGCCTTTTGGGGAAGGGCCTCGTTTGCATACATATGAGTAACCTGCAAATCGTACCCCCGCTCTGCGGCCCATTCTTCAATAAGGCCGGGGCCTTCGAAAGGTTCGTGTTGTAATACGTGGATACGCATGGCCCTGGTTATACTGCTACGTTGTTATCGCGCAGCGCATCGTTTAAGGAAGTTTTTTTATCGGTTGACTCCTTACGCTGGCCTATGATAAGCGCACAAGGCACCTGGTATTCGCCGGCTGGGAATTTTTTAGTGTAGGTACCCGGTATTACTACGGAGCGTGCAGGTACATAACCTTTGTATTCTACAGGTTCGGGACCGGTTACGTCAATTATTTTGGTACTCATGGTTAATACCACATTGGCACCTAATACGGCTTCCTTATCAACGCGGACGCCTTCTACCACTATGCAGCGCGAACCTATGAAGCAATTGTCTTCTATAATTACCGGGGCTGCCTGCACTGGCTCTAATACACCCCCAATTCCAACGCCCCCGCTCAAATGAACATGTTTTCCTATTTGTGCACAACTTCCTACCGTTGCCCAGGTATCCACCATGGTGCCTTCATCCACATATGCGCCGATATTCACATATCCCGGCATCAGGATTACTCCTTTGGCCACATAACTACCGTGCCGGGCTATTGCATGGGGCACTACGCGCACGCCCAATTCTTTATAGTTTTTCTTCAACGGAATCTTATCATGAAACTCCAGAGGACCCGCATGAAAAGTGTCCATTGGCATGATAGGGAAATACAAAATCACGGCTTTTTTGACCCATTCGTTCACTTTCCAGCCATTTTCGGTGGGTTCGGCTACTCGTAATTGGCCTTTATCGAGCAACTCTACCACCCCTTTTATCGTATCCTGTACGGATGGATCAGCTAATTTGGACCGGTCTTCCCAGGCCTGTTCTATCGTTTGTTGTACGTGTAACACGTTCTGCATCTGCTTATTATTTGAAACAGCACAAGTATAGAGTGTTTGTAAATGTTGTGGAAACTTTTGGCTGTTCTTTTGCTACGAATTATAATTTTGAAAGCTATAAAACCGCCCCGAATGAATAAAAGCAGATTTCTACCCCTTGTATTGCTTGTGTTTATATGTTCATCTGCGTATTCTCAGATCTTTATAAATACCGGCAATCCGAATCTGAATAAATACAAAGAAGAGAATCCCAATGCCGTTATCTGGCAGGGAGGCTCGGAAGTTCCATCCACCTCAGGCAACGAGAAGCCGGCTACTGAAGAACCGAAAAAGGCCGTTGAACCTAAAAAAGAGGTGAAGAAAACGGAGCCTGTTGTAACCAAGCCTGAGCCGGTAAATGAAATTAAGACCACTACTACCCCGGTTACCACAACCTATACCGCCACCGGCGATGGTCCGGCTGATGGCCCGCCCAATGCCGAAGCAGGTAAGTGTTATGCCCGTTGTGTAGTGCCGGATGAATACGAGTTTAAGGAAGAACAGGTAATTGATAAACCTGCCACCGTTAAGATTGAAAAAATACCCGCCCGCTACGAAACCGTTTTCGATACCATTATTGTAACACCGGCCACTAAAAAGGTGATTACCACGCCTGCACAGTACGAAACAGTTACAGAACAGGTTTTGGTTACCCCGGCATCGCAGAAATGGGTAAAAGGCAAAGCCAGTGTTACCTGTTTATCGCAGGATCCAAAAGATTGTGAAGTATGGTGCCTGAAAGAAGTGCCTGCCGTTTACAAAACCGAATCCCGCAAAGTAGAAAAGGTTGCAGCAGTAACCAGCGAAAAGGAAATACCTGCCGTAACTAAGGTAGTGCCCCGCAAAAAAATGGTAGAACCTGCCAGCGAGCGAAAAATTGAAGTGCCTGCTACCTATAAAACTGAAATGAAAAAAGTGCTGGTTAAAAAAGGCGGTTACCAGGGCTGGAAAGAAGTATTGTGCGAACAAAATGCTACCGACAACAAAATAGGTGAAATTCAAAAAGCGCTGAAGCGCGAAGGCTATGATCCGGGTCCGATTGACAACCAAATGGGCGGTAAAACTAAAGATGCGCTTATTAAGTTTCAGCAGGATAAAGGTTTGCCAGTTGGCAACCTGAACACTGAAACATTAAAGGCACTGGGCGTTCAATAACAGATGTTAAAATTGACAGGAAAAGGTTCTGCGGATGTAACTGCAGAACCTTTTTTATGTCGGAGATATTACCAATTTACATCTTTGTTGTAGAATTGGCATTGTTGTTGAATTTTATTTAAAAACAAAAAGGATATGAAACGGAAGCTGAGCATTACCGCCTTAACCGGCACTTTACTTTTTACAGGATTACTGGCCACCGCGCAAATTGGCGGCATAAACGGCCCTATTGCACCTGTAAAGAGCAACAACACAACTATTAAAACGGGCAACACTACAAAAACAGCGGGTGGTTCTACTACAACTACAACCACTACTCAAAATAGCAACGGTACCGGCAGCAAAGGTAAAATGGGCACAGGCTCCACCACCACTACTACCACCACAACTACAGGTGGTACCGGTACCTCGGGCAGCACCACTACCACCACCACTACCGGCAGCGGAGGCAAAGGCAAAATGGGCGATGGCAGTGGTTCGGGCAGTACGACCACTACGACTACCACAACCGGAGGCACTGGCAAGTTTACCGAAAGCGAAGCTGTTCAAGCCATTAAAGAGATGTTGAGTAAAGGTATTTCCACCGGCGTATCGAAAGTATCGGTGGTGGATGGCTTCTTTAAAAATGCCGCTATTAAAATTCCTTTCCCGAGCGATGCGCAGCGCGTAGCTACAACCCTCCGAAATATTGGTTTGGGTAAAATGGTAGATGAAGTGGAATTGAAAATTAACCGCGCTGCAGAAGATGCTGCAAAGTCGGCCGGCCCCATCTTTTTAAACGCCATTAAGCAAATGACAGTTACCGACGCCATCAATATTGTGAGCAACCAGCAACCTGATGCCGCTACTAAATTTTTGGAGCGCACCACTACAGAACAGTTAGTGAGTTCGTTTAAACCCAGCATAAAGGCAGCGTTGGATAAAACGCTTGCTACCAAATACTGGAATGATGTTATGAGCCGCTATAACCAGATTCCATTTGTGGCCAAAGTTAATACCGACCTTCCGGACTATGTAACCCGCAAAGGCATCAGCGGATTGTTTTATATGGTAGGCCAGGAAGAAGCCAAAATCAGGAAAGATCCGTTTGGCCAGGCAAGCAGCATTTTATCGAAAGTGCTTGGCGGATTGAAGTTATAATCTTATTACCAGTTGACGATAAAGCAAAAGGCCCGGTAAACGGGCCTTTTGCTTTTATGCTATGCTATTAATTCAATCTCGTAGCCGCTGTGTTTCCGGATGTTGAGCACCTGCCCTCCTTCGAATATAAAATACTGTCCCCGAATGCCGGCTAATTTACCTTCGATACGATCGGTTTTATCAAACGACAGGCTGGTAACTTTTGTAGGATACTGCAGCACGGGATATACTATTTCCACTACCTCATTATCAGGGTAAGCATACCGCCTGAACTGCTCAGGCAGCAATGCAATGGTACGCTCCTTTTCCTTCACCAAATCGAACTCGCCGCCCGATTCATTTTTCAGCATCTTCTGCCAATTGGTTTTATCGCTGAAGTGGTCTTTCAAAAACACCTCTATAAAACCCGCCAATTGGCGGTAGGGTGTCTCGGCCACCACAATACCTTTATGGGCACCCTGGTCTATCCAGCGGGTTGGCAATTGCGTGCCGCGGGTAACGCCCACCTTTACGGCGTTGGTTAATGCCAGATATACATAGTGCGGTTGATGATGATTGCGGTGTTCCCATTCCGGGTCGCGGCCTTTGCCCAAATGAGCTTCGCATAGCTCGGGGCGGATGATACACTCGCTGTTATCGGGGGCATTGGCAAAGCAGGGATAGCACATACCCTCACCGAAACTCTTGCTGGTTTTACGGCCACAAACCGTGCAGTAAATATTACGGGTAAAACGCAGGGTTATGTGTTGGCCAATCAGGTCGTTCAGTTCGGCCACATCGTTCCCCAATTTAACCGAGTATTTAACCGGGTTTATATACAGGGTTGGCATTTTATCGAGCACACCAATAAATCGCATAATATAATTAGCTACCGGCCAAAACCGGCGGTTTTAGTTATCGAATAAAAAGGCAAAGGTAGGGTTTTCCGGCACCTGCTGCAGAAAGTGTGGTTATGTAGAATTGTTATCCTTTCCGATCTAATCCGGCAGTTAAACATCCCTAACGGAAGCCGGCTTACCTACCGATGGTCCATTTAACTTTTATACATTTGTGCCGCTTTTAAAAAATCAAACAAAATCCCTAAACAATGAGCGAGGTATATATTGTAAGTATTGCCCGTACGCCAATAGGCAGTATGAGCGGTTCGTTAAGCGCTTTAAATGCAGTACAACTTGGTGCACAAACCATCAAGAAGGCCATTGAGCGTGCCGGTATTACCGGTAATGATGTAGAGGAAGTAATAATGGGTAACGTAATACAGGCCAACACCGGTCAGGCACCTGCCCGCCAGGCGGCCATTGCTGCCGGTGTGCATGTAAATGCTACGGTAACCACCATCAACAAAGTATGCGCCAGTGGTATGAAGGCAATTATCTACGGTGCACAAAGCATACTGTTAGGCGATAAGCATGTAGTAGTTTGCGGCGGCATGGAAAGCATGACCAATGCCCCTTATTTGATTGCCCAGGGCCGCAATGGTTACCGTTATGGTAATGCCGAAATGGCGGATGCAATTGTACGCGATGCTTTACAGGACCCTTATACCAAAGAAATGATGGGTAACAGCGGCGACCGTTGTGCCCGCAAGTTCAACTTTAGCCGCGAAGACCAGGATGCCTACGCGCTTGAATCGTATCGCCGCGCTGCTGAGGCTTACAAGAACGGCTCGTTCAGCGAGGAGTTGTTTGATGTAGAATTACCGGGCAAAGATCCTGTGTTTGTAAAAGAAGATGAAGAATACAAGAAGCTGCGTGCTGATAAAGTTGCTTCATTAAAACCTGCTTTTGGTAAGGACGGAACAGTTACTGCGGTGAATGCGTCGAAAATAAACGACGGAGCTGCCGCTGTTGTGTTAATGAGCGGTGAGAAAGTAAAAGAACTGGGACTGAAGCCAATCGCTAAAATCATTGGTTATGGTGATGCAGAGCAGGCACCGGATGATTTTACTACCTCCCCTTCTATTGCCATACCTAAAGCGGTTGCAAAAGCCGGTTTGGAATTAAGCCAGATTGAATACTTTGAAATTAACGAAGCGTTCAGCAACGTGGCCATGGCTAATATGAAACTGTTGAACCTTGACCACAAGCGTTTGAATGTATATGGCGGTGCAGTAGCATTGGGCCACCCGGTTGGTGCCAGCGGTGCCCGTATCATTTGCACCTTAACATCGGTACTAAAAAATAACGGTGCACGTTATGGCTGCGCGGCCATTTGTAATGGCGGCGGCGGTGCCAGTGCCGTGGTTATCGAAAAACTATAAGCTACTGATAATCTTAGTATAACAGAAGGCTTGCTCCCGAATCGGTTTCTTAGGAAATTGTTAAGCGGAGCAAGCCTTTTTTTTGTGGATCATTTCCGTGTCATAAATGGCCCCGCGATTTTTGAGAATAGCAAAATTCGTTTAGGTTTGTTCAACTCAAAAACCCCTCTGTTCCATGAAGTTAAAACATGTACTCGCTGCTGTGGTCTCTCTCTTTACCATGGCAGGTTATTCTCAAAGCGCAAAAATAGTAGGTGTTATTACCGATGATAAAGGCGAGCCGCTTTTCCCTACTACCGTTTTTGTGGATTCAAGTAATGCAGCCCTTGGTGATTTTGATGGCAAATACGAACTGAAACTGGCCCCGGGAACTTACTCGGTTACCTATCACTCCATTGGTAAAGAAGATGAAGTAAAGAAAGTGACCCTGGCTGAAGGTGATACCAAAACGCTGGACGTAACCTTACGCGAAAGAACAGAATTGATCAAAGAATTAGTGGTTACCGGAACCCGTTACGAAAAGCCAATCGGCGAACAAACGGTTTCAATGGACCTTGTAAAAGGCAGTTCGTTAACCAGCCAGGCAATTACCAGTTTGGACCAGGGCATGAACCGCATACCAAGTGTAACCATTGCCGACGGACAGGTGAATATACGCGGTGGTGCCGGCTGGAGTTACGGTGCCGGCTCGCGTGTAGCCGTGTTAATTGATGACCTGCCGTTATTAACGGCGGATGCTGCAGATGCTAAATGGAGCATTGTGCCCATGGAAAACGTTGACCAGATAGAAGTAATTAAAGGTGCCGCTTCGGCCCTGTATGGCTCAAGTGCATTGAACGGTATCGTGAACGTGCGCACGGCTTACCCAACTGCAGAGCCTTATGCGAAAGTAACCGTGTATACCTCCTTACAGGAAGGCCCAACCAGAACACCTAACATGAAATGGTGGGGCAATAAAAACCCACTGGCAGGTGGTGTTAACTTTGCATGGCGTCAAAAATTCGGTCAACACGATCTGGTAGTTGGCGGCGCTTACGATGCATCGGACAGTTATCTTGATTCGGCCGACAGCCATTCTGCCCGCTTGTCGTTAAAATACCGTTATCGTGTACCCAAAGTGGAAGGCCTTAACTTTGGTGTTAACTTAAGCGGTTACTATAGCTGGGGTAAAACCTTTTTCTTCTGGAAAGGCATCGACTCGTTTGCTTATAAACCATACCCCGGAACGATTACCCAATACAAAACGCAACGTTTTACCGTTGACCCTTTTATTGATTACTACGATAAACACGATAACCACTTTAAATTCCTGGGACGTTTCTTTAACGCCACCAATACCAATAACACAGGTCAAGGTTCGGTTCCGAATACCTACTATGTTGAACTGCAGTACATGCGCAAATTCGAATTCAAGAAATTTGACTTTAACGTAGTTGGTGGTTTGGTGAACGCCTTTAACGATGTTAACCCACCAAAGAATGCAGCGAATAGTTTATTCGGCAAAAACTCGAGTGATAACTTCTCGGCTTATGCGCAAGCAGATTTTAAATTCTTTAAAAAACTGAACGTATCGGTTGGTGCCCGTTGGGAGTACTTCCAGATGATGCACTATGTAAAAGATTCCACCGCCGGATCTGTAAGCGGAACCGATACTTCCTGGAACTATTATCAGCGTAAAGTAAGCACACAAAACTCGCTGAAAGAGCTGCCTTACCCTTTATTCCGCATTGGTGTTAACTACCAGGCTGCTGAAGCTACTTACATCCGCGCCAGCTTTGGCCAGGGTTTCCGTTACCCAACCATTGCCGAACGTTATATTACCACAGCTGTAGGCCCATTGGTAATTGCCTCGAACCCGCTGCTGACTCCGGAAAAAGGATACAGTGCAGAGGTGGGTGTTAAACAAGGATTTAAACTGGGTAAGAGCTGGTTAGGCTACGCTGACCTGGCGATGTTCTGGAACCAGTATGACAACATGATGGAGTTCACCTTCGGTCAGTTTGGTAAGCAAGCCGATTGGAGCCAGTTAAATAAAAACTTCGGTTTTGGTTTCTCTTCACAAAACGTAGGCAAAACCCGCATCTTAGGAACCGAGTTAACCTTAGGCGGTCAAGGCCAGATTGGTCCTGTAACTGTTCAGTTCCTTACCGGTTACACCTTTATCGACCCGCGTGCCTTAAACTGGAACGATACCCTTTCCCTCTACAACTACGAGGGTGCTAAACTGAACAACAAAGGCAACGCTACCCTGGCATACAACCAGATGAATGCCGTTGACTCGACCCTGCAGGATATCACTTACGGCATGACCTCTACATCTTCTTCCAACATTCTGAAGTATCGTAACCGTCATACGTTCAAATTTGACCTGACTTTAACCTACAAAGGTTTGGAATGGAATACCAACCTGCAGTACGCCAGCTATATGGAAAACATCGATTACGCCTTTATCAGCCCGCTGTTTAAGCTGTTAGGTAATTTATCCGGTGCTCCGGCCTTTACCGGTCTCGACCAATGGCGCCAGGCTAAATCAGCACTTAAAATCGGCAAAGGCCGCGGCGATATTGTTTGGAACATGCACCTGGCCTATAACTTCCGCGCAGGTGTTCGTGTAGCCTTTATCGTTAAAAACCTGCTGAACTGGGAATACTCTCCACGCCCGGCTTACTTTGAAGCCCCACGTAACTACACCGTTCAGTTAAGCTACATACTGCCTAATCTGGGTGCAAAAAACAAGGTAAAAACCAACTAATAATAACTGGATCAAACCGGTAAAAAGGCGCTTCGGCGCCTTTTTTTATTGCCCTACTGCGCCATAGAATCTGGCTTGTTTATCACAAATTCAACTTAGTAATCGATTTTATAGAGCAACTTTTAAACAGCAATTACGTCTATAGGCTAACAAACCGATGGACAATTGACTTAATTGACCAGAAAATTGGATTAAAAGATAAGATTTAGGACAATTTATTATACACAAATTTATCTTATTAGCAACCAAAACATCATATGAATTTTTATTTTCGCGCGGCAAGTGCGATTAAATGATGTTTTAGGCTGCAATGGCTTATAATTTGAAGGAATTACGACCTAATCAGCTAAAAAAGAAGGATACTATGAAGAAAATGTACGTTTTGGCGGTTGTTGCCTGCATAACAGGCACCGTCTTTTCGCAAAATGTTGGTATTGGGAACAACGCTCCTAACAGCAAACTGGATGTAGCGGGCGACCTTGCCCTACGGGAAGGAGCAGCATTAACCCTCAGTTCAGGCGCTAATAACAATGTGGATCTAACCACCAGCAAGTTCAGCTTTTACCGGATTACAGGTCCCGCGGCTGCGTTTAGCATTACCGGCTTAAGTGGTGGAACCAATGGACGTGTTGTAACCTTATACAATACTACGAGCCAAACCTTAACCGTGGCCAATCTGAATGCAGGTTCAAGCAGTGCCAACCAAATAAAAACCCTGGATGGCGCGGATATGGTTTCAGTTGCAGCCAATAGCTCGGTTACCCTGTTGTATAACAACACCGACCAAAAGTGGATTGTAACCGGCTTCAATAACTTTTATCCTAAAACAGCCTGGGGCCTCCGCGGCAATACCGGCACCAACCCGGCCAATGACTACATAGGAACCACCGATGGTCAGGACCTTGTTTTTAAAACAGCAGGAACAGAAGAAATGCGCCTTATAAACGGCGGCAACCTGCAGATTGAAGATGATGTAATAGTTAAAGGCAACGACATTAGCGGCAACCAAACCGCCGATGTTGCTTTAAACCTGAACAGCCGTGGAAGCATAAAAGCCAAGCTGGATGTAAACAACAACGGCACCGAAGACTTTGCTGTTGTAAATGGCGGTGGCTCCAACGTTTTTTCGGTTACCGAAACCGGGGCTTCGCGTTTTTACCTTGGCGCAGTTACCGTAGATAACCTGGGTGGCAGCGGCAACCGTTATATTAAAACTGATAATACCGGCCTGCTAAGCGGGCAAACCGGTATACCTTATTCTGATATCACCGGCGCACCAAGCGGATTTCCACCAACCGGTACTGCCGGCGGCGATTTAAACGGCTCGTATCCTAACCCAACGGTAGATGGCCTGCAGGGTATAGGTATAAGCGCTACCGCGCCAACCACTAACCAGGTGTTACAATACAATGGTACCGCCTGGGCACCGGCCACCTTAACCTCCACCAACGCTAACCATACCCCAGGCACCGGTTTAACCGGCAGTGTTTACAATGGCAGTGCTGCACAAACATGGAGCGTGACCTATGGCGCTACAGCAGGCACAGCCGTACAAGGTAACCAAACGGCTACGGTAACTGCGGGAACGGGCTTAACAGGTGGTGTAGCTGCCGATGCACTGGGTGACGGATTTTCGGCTTCGATGGCCTTCGATTATTCGCCGACACTGGCGGGTAACCCGGCATTAACGAGCGGGCAGTCGCAATTTGCCAGCACGGGTTTAATTTTTGAAGGTGCCACTGCAAATACTAATGAAGGGTTGCTGACAACGGCTGATCCTACTGCTGACCGCACCTGGACCTTACCGGATAATACCGGCACCATTGCTCTTACTTCGGATATACCATCCAGCTTACCACCAAGTGGTGCCGCCAGCGGTGATTTAAGCGGCTCGTATCCCGGCCCTACCGTTGCAAAAATTAACGGCACTACCCTGGGCAGCACAACGGCCACCTCCGGCAATTTGCTGATTGCAAACGGTTCGCAATGGGTTTCGACACCGATAACAGGCGATGTAACTATAAACAGTAGCGGTGTAACTGCCATAGGCGCAAGTAAAGTAACCTCTGCCATGATCTCGAATGGCACGATAGCCACAGCCGACCTTGGTAATTCGCAGGTTACGTATGCCAAAATTCAGAATGCCGGAGCTACTACACTTTTAGGTAACCCAACAGGCTCGTCGGCCGCCGTTCAGGATATTACTATTGGCAGCGGCTTAACCTTAACAGGCAGTGGCCCATATACATTAACTGCCAGCGGAGGCAGTGGTACCACCATACGCTCAGCTAAGCTAGCTGCAAACCTAACTACCGCAAGTGCAACCTTTGCTGATATGGCCGGCGTAACACTAACCTTTACACCTACCAAAAGCACGGTTACAGCCTTCTTCTCCTCATCTTTCGACATTAACACGTTTGACCAGTGTATAGTATTCTTCCGCATCCTTAAAGATGGCACATCAGTAGGTGGTGTTTCCAGCGTTGCGCAGGATTTTGATGAAGATTATTTTGGCAGTGATTACATGACCGCTGCCGGCAGTGCTGCCATAAACGGATTTCCAATTTCAGTTACACCCGGTGTTTCTACTACCATTAAAATACAATGGCGGCGGACCTCGTTATGGGGCGGAGCAACGGTGCGCTGCCAGGCAAGTTCCAGTTCTGACGCTTCGCATGCTGTGTTAACCATATTTGAATAACCTCAAAAGCAAGAAAGATGAAGAATGTTATGTTAGCATGTTTGTTGTTGGCAGGTTATGCCCTGGCTGAAGCACAAAACCCAAACGCAACCTTAAGCCAGGGCGGGGAAAGTAAAACCGCGAATAATAATAGAAACGTGGCCAAAACCAGACCTTCGACAGGTGGTTACAGGGTTAATTTTAACACAGATTCGGTTACAATCGTCGATAAGGATTTCCGGGTGGTTTACACCTGCCCAGTTGCTGATACCAGTTATATGGCGGTAGTACGTAACCTGCGCGAAACTGGTACGCTCGTTATCAGGAAAGAGTAAGCTTAGGGCTGTACGTTGCGGTATACCAACTTACTGATTTCAGCAATTACCTCAGCCTGAGTATTAAAATCATTACCGCGGGTCATAATGCAAATCAGGTACGGGGTGTGCCCCTTATAAACTATACCGCAATCATGGAGCTGGCGCATAGCCCCACCCTGTATGGCGCGTTCTCCAAACTTATGCGATAGAATGGTGCCAACCGGAAGGCCTGCTTTAATACCTATATCGAAGTTGGTTTTGCTTAAGATACCAAGCGCTTTTTCGGACATTTCCTTGCTTAAGTATGTAGCGTTATAAAGGATGCGAAAAAAAGAACTATAGGTGCGAACCGACATGAAATCATCACCTGCTTTTACACCGTCGATGCTTACACCTAAATCATTCAGCACCTTAACAAACTGCGATTCTCCCACTTCAGCAAACAATAACTCCTTGGCCTCATTATCGCTGAATTCAATCATTCGGTTTAGCAGATCTTCCACCGTATAACTATTGCCCAATTTTATCTGCAGCGAATCGTTGAAGTTTGCCGTAACATTATTCTCCATACGGTGCACATAACGTATGCGCTGTTTCAAAAAAGCAGGGGAACTTTCCGCCCTCTTTAAAACAGCAATCATTACGGGCACCTTTAATAAACTTGCCGGAGAGTAATCTTCGTTTTCATTTATTCCCATCCAGGGACCGTTATTCAAATCGCGGAAGTATACCGATACATGCGTTGCACGTTTATCATTTATAACCTGTTGTATGAAGTTTTTGACTTCGCCTTCCATCTGCAAACAGGTGTTTAATCCGGATGGGTCGAAATTGTCGCATTCCAAAAGGGGGTTAATAAATTTATAGCCACCGGCACGCGTTTCGCCCATAGTAGAAGTTTGTGCCGTAACCGGGTTAGCTGGAGTTTCAACTGCGGCAGGCGCTGTATACCGCCCGGCAAAGTAACCAGCTGCAGAAGCTATTATTACTGCAGCTATCAGAAGTAGTGTATTCTTGTTCATTTCGGGGCAGCAAAATTACGACAGTAGCTTAAAAATCAAGCATTTTAACTTAATAAAACTCCTATTCGTGCATTATTCGGGCCGGCCGGCGCGGTAAAAATATTTCTTGTAGTAGGCCTCGCTTAAATCGCTGATGGTAACGCCAACTACGTTGCTTGCATGGGCAAATTTGCCGTGTTGCAGGTAAATGCCTACGTGCGAAATACGCTTTTTATGGATCTTAAAGAAAACCAGGTCGCCTTCTGCCGGCACCTCCTTTTTCCCTAATGGGCGGCATATGGGATACATGGCATACGAGGCCCTGGGCAATTTTTTATGGTAAATTTTTTCGTAAAGCATATTAATAAAGCCGCTGCAATCGATGCCTTTATCGGATTGCCCGCCATAACGGTAGCAAGTGCGGTACCAACGGTAAACCTCGTAGTATAGTTGCGGATTATCGGTAATGCTAAGATCAATATTACGAGCCCGGAAGAAGGAATCCACTTTAATAGAATCCAGGTCTGCCGGGCAGGTACGTACCACCTGTAAGGTGCTAACCAACGTATCTTGAGCCTTTAGGCCGGAGGCAACAAAAAACAAAACAAAAACGATTCCTATCCATCTCATCTTGCAACACAGTTCGTTATCAAATTCCTTTGTTTATACCGCCGCAGCCAATTTGCTTTTCCGGTACCCATACAAAAAGTAAACAGCGAAGCCTATTATCAGCCATACCAGGAAACGCTCCCAGTTAGTAACACCCGACTCCGATAATAAATACATACAACTCAGTAACCCAAGCACAGGGATCAATGATAAATTCTTCCAGAACGTTCCAATAGTAACCAGTACTGCAATCAGCAAAAACAGCCACATCATAAAATGATGGCGGAAGGAAGACCAGCCATACTCATAAAGTTCCTGTTCCGGTAATTGCATAGCACGCATCAGTTTCTTATAACCGTCTTCCGAAATACTGCTCAAATCAACAATGGTGCTATTGTACTTGGTTTCGTAGTTAACCTTATTGGCAGCCAGCCAGGTGGCCATCCGGACGCTCATTTCAGGTGTTAATTTATCCTGATAAGCATCGGCGGCAACAATCGTGCGGTTGTGCAGCAAGTCGCTAACGTTTTCGTGATTGTATTTATAGGCGAGAGCCAGACCGCCAATCAGCAACAAGGGCATTACCCATTTGCCATTAAAATAGGGAGTTTTAAACTTGCCCTGCGGCGGATTAGGGAATAAACTAAGCCGCAATACACCACCGCATACCAGCACAAAGGCAAACAGCGTTCCTACCGAGGTTAAGTCAATTACCGTTGTTAAGTTCAGGAACAAAGCCGGCACACCCACAACAAACCCTGTAAGAATGGTACTGAACGATGGCGTTTTAAAGGTAGGGTGTATGCGCGAGAAAACTTTAGGCAAGAGACCATCGCGGCTCATGCTCATCCATATGCGCGGTTGGCCCACTTGAAACACCAGCAATACACTGGCGGTTGCAATAACAGCGCTTACTGCTACAATGCCCGCCATCCAATCCTGTTTGACCAGCTTAAACACGTAGGCCAGAGGATCGCCCACATTCAGGGAATCGTATTTTACCATACCGGTAAGTACCAGGGCTATTAGCACATAAATGATGGTGCAAATAATCAGGGCATAAATCATTCCCCTTGGTAAATCGCGTTGGGGGTTCTTACATTCTTCGGCTGTGGTGCTTATGGCATCAAAGCCTATGTAGGCAAAGAATACCGCTGCCGTGCCTTTTAAAACACCGGCAATACCATTGGGTAAAAACGGATTCCAGTTATGCGGGTTTACGTAAAAAGAACCGAGCACCATTACCAGGAAGATAACACCCAGCTTTAAGGCTACCATCAGGTTGGCGGAAGTCTTCGACTCCTTAATACCCCGGTAAGTGATATACGTGATAATGCCAACGATAAAAAAGGCAGGTAAGTCGCAAATAAGGCGTAAGCCGAATAACTGTGGAGCACCCGTCCAGGCCAGGTATTGGGCTTGTGCAGCCGCATCCATTTTAGCTAACACAGCACCGGCATTCAGTTTTTCAGCCACTGCGGCAAAACCATCGCGGGCTGTCCAGTAATCCATGGTTAAAAAATCGGGGATATGGATATGAAAACCCTCCATCATCGAGGTAAAGTAATCGCTCCAGGAAATGGCGACAGCAATGTTACCGATAGCGTATTCCATCAAAAGATCCCAACCGATGATCCAGGCGATGATTTCGCCAAACGCTACGTACGAATAAGTGTAGGCGCTACCGCTTACAGGCACCAAAGAAGCAAATTCGGCATAACAAAACGCCGAGAAGCCGCAGGCGATAGCAACAAAAATAAAGAGCAGGATAATGCCCGGTCCGCCATCGAAGCTGGCTTTACCAATGCTGGAGAAAATACCGGCGCCTACTACTGCCGCAATACCAAATGCGGTTAAGTCGCGCACGCCAAGGGTTTTATGCAGGCCGGTTTTTTCGCTATCGCCTAAACCTTCCTCGGCATCCTTCAATACCCTGCCGATGTCTTTCTTCCTGAAAATGTCTGCCATTAGCCTGTTTATGGTTAAATCTCACGGGCTAAGATAGATTTTTAGGCTAAACCTGCCCTTTATGCGGTTGGGGAGTTTTCAACCCTCAGCCTACGCGGTAAAATGAAAATCGCCACCGGTAATTGCTACCGGCGGCGACAAACTATACTTCAAAATTTTTAGTGAAGGCCCTGCTCCATGTTTCTGAACTTTACCAGCAACTCCTCCAACTGTGCTTTCATCAGCTGGTTTTCGTTTTGTAAGGATTCGATCAGTTGTTGCTGTTCCTTGGCGGCATTAATCAGCACATAGGTCATGGCACCGTTATCAACGCTTAAATAATCCTGCCCGTTGTGTTTAAATGCCCCAACCATATAAGGTGCAGCCTCCTTTAATTGCTGTGCCAGCACACCGATATATTCCGGTTTGGTATCGTAACCGCTCTGCTCGTTATAATGGAATTTAACCGGTTCAATTTTTTTCAGGGTATTCAGTCCTTCTTTAAATGGCGTTACATCCTTCTTCAGCCGTGCATCGCTGGCTACGGTCCAGGTATTGGTGCCGGGTTTTGCAGCGGAATTATCGCTTAGTTGTAATTGGTAGGCTGGCACCGAAACGCCGAGGCCCATATACCCGCTTTTGAGTACCACTAACGCATCGGAACCACCGGCACTTTGCCCATTACCCAGCACAAACAAACGGTCGCTGCCGTTCCATTGTGTGGTAGATGCGGGTGTATAAGCGGTGTTATATTGACCAAGCACGGTTTCATACGCCGAATAGGCATGAATGTTTGAACCCAGGGCTGTAGAGTAATCGCCCGACGCATACGCTGCATAACCGATTGCACGGGCATCATAACCTGAAGCAGAGCTGGCATGTCCGATGGCAATGGCATAATCATTGGAGGCACCGCTTGCATTGCCCATAGCCAGAGAACGCCATCCGGAAGCATTGTTGGTTATACCAATACTAAAGGCATCTTCATTAGTAGCAGCTGTGTTGCGGCCTATGGCTACTCCATTCATAGCGTTAGTAGTAGCCAGATTACCGATGACAATGCCGCCTTCCTGACTGGCAGAACAACTGGTGCCTATACATACCGCATTTACCCCTGTGGAGATATTGTTTACGCCTAAAATAACAGCGCCTTGCGCCAGGGCAGAACCTGAACCTAAGGCAATAGAAGATTGTCCGCTGGCAGTGGGCCCCTCACCTAATGCAATGGCATAATTGCCCAGGTTTTGTTCATCCCATTCATTACCTGCTACGGTGCCTGCTACAAACGCCGACTTTTTAGGAAAGAACATCATACGTGTACCTGCCCCCGTGGCGGGTATAGTACCTAAACCAAAATTGCCGTCCACTAAAAAGCCATCATTGCCACTTACCTTAACCGCACCATTAATTGCATAGATCGTTCTACCAGCGCCTGAGCCACCATAGTTGTAGGCATCATTTAACGTGCCTCCTCCGCCCCCACCACTTACTGTTGTAGGCTCCCAACGGTTATTAGCCGTACTCCAGCCTAATACCTGTCCGTTGGTTGGTGCTGTAGCAGCAACCGTGCGACCTTGCAACTTAGCAACTACCGTGGCAGCAGAAGTGCCGGTTACATCGCCGGTTAAACTAACAGAACCGGAAGTAGCTGTAAATGATTTCCAGGTACCATTATCGTATCCTTCAAAATCGGTACCTGTATAGCGTATGACACCCGCCTGAGGCAGCGCAGTTGTTCCGATTTTAATTGCCCCGTTTATCTCCAGCTTTTGAGTTGGATTTGCAATGACTCCGATGCCTACCTCATAAGCCGGCAATAAAACCACTGAAGTGGTAATGCTATCAATTGACCATGGCAACTGAACGGTATTACCATTAACGATGCCCAGCCTGCCGTTTGTTTGCGAAAGGGTTAATAATTGATTATCGGTATTCAGGGCGGAAAGGTTAACGGAGTTACCACCACTGATACTCAAGTTAGCCCCGGCCAGGGAAAGCGTTTGGGTTCCTCCCCCGCCCTGCCCTGTCATTGATTTCCAGATGCCGCCTACAAAACCTTCGAAATCGGTGCCGGTATAACGGATAGTGCCCAGGTTGCTGGAACTGGTATTGCCGATTTTAATAGCCCCGTTTACTTCCAAACGTTCTGCCGCATTCATGGAATTTATACCAATACCTACCCCGTGCGCAGGGTTATAAATGAAATTTACCCCTACACCAATTTGCGGTGCAAATGCTAAGCCTGCATCGGTTACAAATTCAAATCCGGAAGGGTTAAAAAACTTTGTGGTTGCTGCTAAGGGCAATGGGGAAAACCCTGTTCCGGTAGCGGATACACCATACTGCGTAATGCTGCATTCGGCAATGTTTCCTCCGGCCAGGTTCCTTAAATACAAAGTAGGATTTGCTCCCGAACCACCCGATGCAGGACAAACGATCTCCATGTCATTATACCCACCTGAAACACTTAAGCTGGTGGTGGGATTTAAATTCCCGATACCTACATTGCCCTTCCGTACTAATAAAGCATAACCCTGGTCGGCATATAGTTCCGCAGCAACTCCTTCTGCAATTTCCGAGTAGATGCCCCTGCCATTAAAAGTGTTCACAGTTAAGCCATCATAACTGGAATTAATTTTCATGGCATGACAATTACTGCTCACATTTAAAGCATAGTAATCAATGTAGGGTAAATCGGATGGGAAAGGGGTATTCACCTGTCCATTGATGGTAACACCGTCATAAAAACTTCCTATAGCACTCGAGGTAGTCATCTCATCATTAACTATAAGTGCGGAGGTCATTAAAGTATCCTTAATCATCACTTTTGTAGATACAGGATTTGCAATTCCGATACCTACTCTTCCGCTATTCGCATTATAAATATCATTTCCCGATGATTTCCACTGCTCGCTCTCAATGGCAGTTTGCGACACAAGCGCATAAGGCACACTCAGTAACTGCGTCGTTCCCATGTTATCGTATACCGAAGCACTGTGCAGCTTGTACTCTACTTCCAAAAACTTGGGCGTACTCCAATCTACATTCGCTATGTTACCGGGCCCGATAGTGGAATCGCCAGTACCCACCGCTACCGAAAACAAACCAAATTGATTGACCGGTTTTGAAAGGTGTTGCTCCTTATAAACCACCGTGCCGCTTGCGGTTAAATGATGCAGCGTAAAGCGAATGTCAACCAGCGTGCCTGCCACCAGGGTAGTGCCCGAGGCATCGCGCGCAAGCGCCTGATAATTGAATGCCTGGGGAGCCTGCGCCTGTGCCCGGTATCCGCAAACGAATAGCATTATTGTAAATAAAATCCTTTTCATATCGTATAGTTTGTGCAAAGCACAGGAATACGTCAAAGGAAATCCACCTAAAAAAATCAGGTTCTTAGGTTTCGGGCATTGGGCATTTTTTATCTTGCGGAGATGGATGCCCTGTTCGAATTGGTTCAATCGCTTTCGCCAGCCGAGAAAGGCTACTTTAAAAAGTATGCAGGTAGAAATGAAAGTAGCGAGACCAACACGCTGCGGTTGTTCGAATTAATAGAAGAACAAACAGATTACAACGAAGCAGCGTTAAAGAAAGCTTTAGGCAAAGAGAAGCAAACGAACCAATTCTCCGTAGCTAAAAACTACTTGTATAATGCCCTGCTGAAGGCCCTAACTGCTTACAACGACGAACATAGTCTGGAAGTAATACTGCGCAGCTACTTCAGTCAAATTGATATCCTCATTCACCGGGGCTTGTATCACCAAGCGCAAAAAATAGCCGGCAGGGCTAAACTATTTGCCGAGCGTGTAGAACGCTTTGACGCGCTCTTGCAATTAAATACTATCCAGCGCAACCTGCTTCTATAAATTAAACCGGATGATGATTCGTTATCTGCCACTGAATTGCTGAAAGAGTTTGATGCGTTTAGTGCAATAGAACAACAGCTATCTGCACTGGAAATGGCCGTGCAGGAGCAGAACCGCATCATGAATGATTCGATGAATGTGCGGAGTGCCGAAGCATTGCGGTCCAACAAGCGGATATTTCAAAAAAATAACCGGATTAAACCAAGGAGTAAACGGGCACAACACCTGCTATGCTGCGTGCGGTTAAATTATTTTTTACATGCCGATGAGCGTGCAGAAGCATACAACGAAGCAGAAAAGCTGCTTAACATTTGCACCGGCTTCGAGTATTTTACCCGCTACGAAACACTATCATTGCTGAATGCTTATAACCAATTTCTGCATGCCGCATTTTATACCGGCCATTGGAAAGAACTGGATAAGCGCTTGAAAGAACTGCACCAATTGCAATTGCGCAACGAGGTTGACCAGGTCTGGCAATTCTGCTATTATGCCCCGTTTGCCCTGGCCAATTACGATAGACTGGGTGACCGCAAAGCCGTCTATAATTTATTCGGGGATACGGAAAAGAAACTGCGTGCGTACAGCGATAAGTTAAGGCCGGACATTTTCCTTTCGCTGATAGTAGCCTTTAGCAGTGGTTTGCTGGAATACGGGGAGTATGCAAAGGCAATAGATTGGATAGAAGTATACCGGAATGCCCCCCGTATGAAGGTGCATTACGATACTCAAAGTTCGGTGTTGATTTTGCAAATGATAGCGCATTACGAATCTGGCAACAAGTTGCTGGTAACTAACCTGATTAAAAACATGGAATACTTTGTTAGCCGCAGCAAACAAAAAAGCAGGTTCGAAAAGGTGGTGCTGCGATTTTTTAATGTGTTGCTGGTTAAGGCAAACAGCCGTAAGGCTAAGGCTACATTCGACGGCCTAAAACACGAATTGGAAGCACTTGCGGCAGGTGATATACAAAACAAAAACCGGGTCATTTTCCCGGTTGTAAGTTGTTTTATGCAAAGTAAAATAGCCGGCCTGGCTTATCACCAATACATTAAAAAAGTTTAGCGGCCTGCCACCTGTGTAGGGTCCTTGATTTTAACCCAGCTTGGCACGGTAACATTAATATTTACCATGCGGCCTTTAATGCGAATAACAGGCTGACTTTCGGCCGGGAACCCCCAGCGGCGCATTTTGCAATCGAAATCAGCCGTTAGCAAAAAGTTGGTATGGTCATCGCTCCACTCCACTTTAATAACCTTAAAGCGCGTAGCCTCTGGGAGGTGGTAAAAATCCTGCTTGTCGTAATGTGCTTCAATTTTCAAGTCTTTGGGCTCACCCAGTTCGCCGTTGTCAAAGGTGTATTCCATTTCAACGTTCTCAGTAAAAAGCTTGCCGTTATCATCTTTAAACTCATTCCCATAAAAGATCAATGAGGTAGCCACCCGCGATAGCTTATCATCTTTCATCGAGCCGGTTTTGTTGATCAGTTCGGCGCGGTATTTATCATCATCGCGCATCTCGAACATATTACCGTTAAGGATGGCGAAGAAGTAACCGTTGTTCTTGTAATGACCGTTATCGTCCTCCGGACGCTGCGTGCGGAACGAGCCCGACAGCACAATAACAAGAAGGAGAAGCCATGGCGTAAAAGCTTTCTTCATATTTAAATTTTAGCAATAAGTAATGGGCAGAATAGACCCTGCCTCTCTTACTATTACGGCAGAAAACAAAAAAGGTTTTACGTGCGTATGGTTTTGCGATACAAGCAGGGCTTGTAAACAACAATCCCCGGGCAGTGCCGGGGATCGTAATTCGTATTCTATTTATCGAGGTTAAAGGGCTTTTAGATTAGCCGGCTACCAGCTTTTTGTAGCGGAACTTGCGTGGTTGGTCGTCGGTAATACCCAAACGCTGTTTCTTATTCTCTTCGTAATCGCTGAAACTGCCTTCAAACCAATATACCTGACCTTCGCCTTCAAAAGCAAGGATGTGTGTACAGATACGGTCAAGGAACCAACGATCGTGCGAGATAACCACGGCACAGCCTGCAAAATTATCGAGGGCTTCTTCCAATGCGCGGATGGTGTTTACATCCAAATCGTTGGTAGGTTCATCCAGCAATAATACGTTTGCTTCGGCGCGAAGGGTTAAGGCCAGGTGTAAACGGTTACGTTCACCACCCGAAAGTACTTTCAGCTTCTTCTGCTGATCAGCGCCGTTGAAGTTAAAGCGCGAGACATAGGCACGCGAATTCAACTTCAGCTTGCCGAGTTCAATCCACTCGTCGCCATTACTGATAACATCCCAAACGTTTTTCTCGGGGTCCAGATTGGAGTGGGCCTGATCGACGTAGCTTATCTTAACGGTTTCGCCTACTTCAAAGGTGCCGGAGGTGGGTTGCTCCTCTCCCATTATCATACGGAACAGGGTGGTTTTACCCGCACCGTTGGGGCCTATGATACCAACTATGCCACCTTGTGGCAGCGAGAAGTTCAGGTTCTCATACAACACCCGGTCGCCAAAGGCTTTCGATACATTCTTGGCTTCAATAACCTTAGAACCTAAACGCGGACCCGGTGGTATATAGATCTCCAGTTTTTCTTCTTTCTGTTTCTCCTCCTCCTGCATCATCTTCTCATAGTTCTGGATACGCGCTTTGCTCTTAGCCTGACGGGCTTTTTGACCCATGCGCACCCACTCCAATTCGTGCTGCAGCATTTTCTGGCGCTTGCTTTCAATTTTCTCCTCCTGCTCTAAGCGCACCTGCTTTTGCTCCAGCCAACTGCTATAGTTGCCCTTCCATGGAATACCTTCACCACGGTCCAGTTCCAGAATCCAGCCGGCTACGTTATCTAAAAAGTAACGGTCGTGCGTGATACATATAACAGTGCCTTTGTACTGTGCCAGGTGATGCTCCAACCACAATACCGATTCAGCATCCAGGTGGTTGGTAGGTTCGTCTAATAACAACACATCGGGTTCCTGCAACAACAAGCGACAAAGTGCTACACGGCGGCGCTCACCACCCGATAGGTTCTTAATAGGGGCATCCGGTTCAGGACACTGTAATGCATCCATGGCACGGTTCAGTACCTGGTCAATTTCCCAGGCATTGGCGGCATCAATCTGGTCCTGCAACACACCCTGGCGTTCCAGCAGCTTTTCCATTTTGTCCGGGTCTAGGTCTGGGTCGCTGAACTTTTCGCTGATACGGTTAAACTCGTCCAGCAGGTCGAATATCTCTTTCTTGCCTTCGCGTACGATATCAATTACCGTTTTGGTATCATCCAGTTTAGGCTCCTGTTCCAACAGGCCCACGGTGTAGTCCTTGCTCTTCTCAATTTTACCCTGGTAGTTTTCATCTACACCCGCAATAATGCGCAACAGGGTTGATTTACCCGAACCGTTAGCACCGATGATGCCGATTTTAGCCCCGTAGTAAAAGCTCAGGTAAATGTTCTTCAGTATCTGCTTATTGGGGGGTATGGTTTTACTTAACCCCAACATGGAGAATATAATGGTAGTATCGCTCATAATTATCTATTGGTTTGTGCCCGGGGCCATGCCCTTCAAAAACCGTGCGAAGGTAAGATTTTGACCGAAATGCCTGTGCTAACGGCACACCGCAGTTTTATACACATTAAGCTGCGAAGAAAATAGGGGTAAAAGCACTGGTCGATTACTGTCGGTTGGACTTTAAGGATGGGCTCAAAGCCTTGCAACATAGAGAACCTTTGCGCCTTGAATACTTCGTGTTAATCTTTTCGTTCTATAACTAGTAGCCGGTATTTTAGTGCCATGATTCAGCAAAGCGAATTTACTTTACCACCTCATCGCCGGGGCTTTCACCTGATTACCGAAATCGTGCTCCAACAACTGCCGGTACTGCCACAAACAGGGCTGTTGACCCTGTTCATCAAGCACACCTCTGCCGGTTTAAGCATTAACGAAAACTGCGACCCCAGCGTACTGGCCGATTTCGAAAGCTCCTTTAATAAACTGGTGCCCGAAAACGCCCCTTATTATACCCATAACGATGAAGGGCCGGACGATATGCCTGCCCACATTAAGGCTGCCATGGTAGGCAGCTCAGTTACTATTCCTATTACTAACGGCCAATTAAACCTGGGTACCTGGCAAGGGATCTACCTGTGCGAATTCAGAAACAGGGCCTCCGGCAGAAAACTGGTAGTAACAATTTACTCATAGCTACGCCCCTGTGGGAAGCTACTTAGTTGATAAATGCTGAAGCATTTCGTTGCGTACCTTTTCTTTTAATGCAGGTATATCCGCTTCTGTTAATCCTGTTGTGGAAATGGGTTCGCTCCAATACACATGCACGGTACCGGGCTGCAGGTGACTACGCCGCGGGTCGTTCAACTGCCGGGTATTTACCAGCGTTTGTACCATAATGGGTACCTGGGCCAAAACCGCCACCTTAAAAGCACCATCCTTAAACTCCTTTAGCGGCTCATCCGTACGGTTACGAGTGCCTTCGGGATAGATGAAGATGCTTTCGCCGTGGTGCAGGGCTTCAATCATATAACGGTAGGCTTTCTCACGGCTTTCTTTACTGCGGCGGTCTACATAGATGCCTATCATTTTTACCATGTAACCAAACATGGGTATCTTCTGTATCTCGGCTTTGGCTAAAAAACGGGCAGGTATGGGATTCGCCATTGCACCGGCGGGAATATCAATTTGTGCACCGTGGTTGGCTACAAACACATAGGTACAGTTTTTATCTACCCGTTCCCGGTTGTGCACCTTTACCCTTATCAAACTCATGGTTAAAATAATGGGGGAAAGAATGTGCCCGTTGATCCAAATACAGGGCTTGGCCATTTTGCGGCCAAACAGATATAAGGCTATGGCATAAAATGGGGTGGCCAGTAAAACTACCAGCATAAACCAGGCAAAACCCCAAAGGGCCCAAAAGGCGAAAAAGAGCTTTTTAAATTGCTGCATGAGTGCCTATTCCAGTTCGCGTAAATACAGCTGAAGTGTATTTTCTAAACCGTAATATAGGCAATCTTTGATAAGTGCATGGCCAATGCTTACTTCCAGCAGGCCCGGTATATGTTCCTTAAAAAACCGGAGGTTGTCCAGATTAAGATCGTGGCCGGCATTAACACCTAAGCCAATTTGCTGACAGAAAGCTGCAGCAGGCACGAAAGGCTCTATGGCTGTTACTTTATCGCGTGTAAAATCGTGCGCATAGGGACCGGTATAAAATTCAATACGGTCCGCACCGGCTTTTTTAGCAGTTTCCATACGATTAAAGTCCGGGTCGATAAACAATGACACGCGGATATCCTTCTCCTTCAATTGTTGTATTACACCGGTCAAAAATTCGAAGTGTTTCAGGGTATCCCATCCGTGGTCGCTTGTGAGCTGCCCCGGTTCATCGGGCACCAGGGTGCATTGATGAGGCCGCACCTCTAACACCATCTTGAGGAAATCGGGGGTTGGATAACCCTCTATATTAAATTCGGTGCTTACCACGCTGCTGAGTTCATACACATCGCTTTTACGAATATGCCGCTCATCGGGCCGGGGATGCACGGTAATGCCTTGTGCACCGTACCGTTCGGCATCCAATGCAAACTGCACCACATCGGGCACATTACTACCCCGCGCATTGCGCATAAGGGCCACCTTATTAATGTTTACGCTAAGCCTCGCCATGGCCCAAATATGAAAAACTAAATGGAAACAGCTAATCGTTTATTGTTAGCCCTATATTGTTGTATAGTTTGTGCAAACTTATCCCCGGGCCATGTCATTTCCATCAAAAGCAAAAGCCACCCATAGGTGGCTTTAAGTAGCTGCTAATTGATTGCTAACCGCTATTTAATACGGTTAAAGTAAGTTACAAACTTCATTACCTCACCCAGGTTGCTCACCTTAATTTTACCCATCATGAACATCATTTGCGGGTTACCGCGGCCATGTTCCAGATCCTCGTAGTCGCTGGCTTTGGCTTTAATTACACAGGTAGGTTCATCTACCAGGCCATCCAGTACTACTACACTTTTATCTCTTAGGGTAACGGTAAAGTTACCGCCGGTTGGGCCATCGAGCACAAAATGAAAACGGTGCAAAGCGGTATCCTCCACCTTGTCGGTTTTCAACCGCTGGGGCAATGAATAAATAATCTCTTTCGCTGTTTGTGGCACTTGATCCATCTTTCCTTCTTGTTTTGTATGTGAATTAAAATCATTCCTTTTTCCGGTTTCGGAAGCCGATGCCGGTTTGCCTGCAGGGCTTTGCTTTCCGCTTTTTTTGCCCTTGTAGGCGCTTTCGTAAACTACCCCGTCAATAGCCATTTTAGCTATTATCTCTTTCATTATCTCGGTGGTTCCGCCTACAATGGTACCAACCCTGGCATCGCGGTAAGCCCGTTCAATGGTGTATTCACTCATATAGCCATAACCGCCAAACATCTGCAAACACTCATCGGCTACGGTTTTGGCCAGTTCAGTAGCTTTCATTTTAGCCATCGAACATTCCTTAACTGCAAATATACCACGGCTAAACAGGTCGCAACAGTGGTAAACAAACTGCTGGGTAATTTCCGATTCGGTTAACAGGTCCACCATTTTATGCCGCAACACCTGGTATTTTACTATTGGTTTACCGAAGGTGCTGCGCTCCTTCATATACTTTAAGGTGTGGTTTATCTTTTCGCGAATACCGGCACTGGCCATGATAGCGGCCACCAGGCGTTCCAGTTGAAAACTCTCCATGATATAGAAGAAGCCCTGCCCTTCCTCACCCACCAGGTTAGCCACCGGTACCTTTACATTATCGAAGAACAACTCAGCGGTATCGGAACTTTTCCAGCCCATTTTTTTGAGCTTGGTTTTTGTAAAACCCGGTAAGCCCTGGTCAACTACAATCAGGCTTACACCGGCCAAACCCGCGCTGGCATCAGTTTTACACGCTACAGTTACAAAGTTGCCATAGTAACCATTGGTGATGAACGTTTTGCTGCCGTTGATGATATAATAGTCGCCTTCGCGGCGTGCTGTACAAGTTAGGTTGGCTACATCACTGCCCGCACCCGGTTCGCTGATGGCAATACTGCCCACCATTTCGCCTTTGATGGAAGGCTTAATGTAACGCTCTTTCAGATATTCGCTGCCGGCCAGTAAAATGTGGTTGGTGGCCATGTATTGGTGCACACTAACGGCAGCACCCAGCCCTGCAAAGCCAGCTTTGCTCAGTTCCTCCAGGTAGGCAACCGTATACCAAAAGTCATTGTCCGTTCCTCCGTAGGCTTCCGGAAAGTTGATACCCAAAAAACCCAGATCACCCATCTTGCGGAATAACTCACGGGGTAACATCTCCTGTTCCTCCCATTGATTTACGTTGGGAATAACCTCACGTTGCACAAACTCACGCACGCTCTGGCGAAAAAGGTCATGCTCTTCGGTAAAATGGTGCGACATGGCAGATGGTTTAAAGGCGCTTACTCAATGGTGCAGTTAATGCCCCGGTCGGTTATAGCGTCCTTCATGGTTTTAAGCTTGCGGAAGGCGCCGGTTTTTACGGCATACTTGCCGCGGTAGTGGATGATGTAGGCACATTGTTCGGCCTGCTCCATCGTATGTTTGCATACCTCTATCAGGGTTTCAATCACCCAATCAAAGGTATTTACATCATCGTTATGAACTACCAGTTTTTTCTGGAGGTCTACCGCTTCTGCTACCGCTACGTCTTCGTCCTGTTCGGTTTGAAATTGGAATTGCATAAGCTTACATGAAATTGCAGGCATCAAAGTTACTAAAAATAAAACGACAAATTCAAACGTCCATTCGAAAACTTATTTAAGCTATTTCTACGGTAAAGCCTGTTTGGAACTCACCACCCGGCTGTAGGGCAACAACCCCTTCCTTCCGGCTTAGCTCCACTTCCAGGTTTTGACTATCGGCACAACCCAGCCAGGGTTCTATACACACATAAGGCGCACCGCTTTTTGCCCACATTCCCAGGTAGTTAAAGCCTGTAAATTGAAGTGATAGATAATGTGGATTTACATCGCTTTTTAAACTTACCTTGCGCGATTGAAGGTCTTTTAAAATAAGGGCATCAGCATCAAAAAGGTCTTTACGCAGGGCAATTTTATCGCTGTTTTGCAACAACGATTCTTTGCGGCCATCAAAAAAACCGTCGCCGTTTATATAGTGTCTGGCACTAGTTTCGGGCTTCTCGAACTGCACGTAAAAGTCCTCGTAAGCGCCGTTGCGCTCCCCTCCCGAACCTACCGGGGGTACTGCAAAAGCCGGGTGACCACCCAGTTGGAAATACATGGTCTTTTCGTCCTCATTTACCACCTCATACGATACATGCAGCACATTTTCTTTTAAACGGTAGCCAATTAAGAACTCAAACCGGAAGGGGTAGATATCTAACGTGGCATCGTTATAAAGCAAGGAGAAGATCATTTTATTATCGCCCAGTTCGAGCAACCGGAAGGTTGATTTACGGGCAAAGCCGTGTTTCTCCATCCTGTATTTTTTGCCGTCCACGGTTATCTCGTCGTTCAAGCAACGGCCCACCACCGGAAACAGCACCGGTGCATGCCAGCCCCAAAAGGCAGGGTCTGCATTCCAAAGTCGTTCAGTTTTACTCTTCTTATCAAATATGCTGGTTAGCTCGGCACCGTATTCGCGGGCCTTAATGCGCAAAAACTCGTTTTCTATCTGGTGCATACACTACTTGCTTTCTCTTACGCCAAATAAAAGCAATTGGCTTGTTAATCCTAACTGCTTTAAGTCATACCGGTTAGGCAATTCTTTTTGTAATCACATCCACCATTTCGCCGGTAGCACGGCGCGCTTCCTCTTCAGTTAAACCATAATGCTTTTGCACCCAGCCATAATCAAAACCCTCAAATTTGCTTTTCAGGCGGTCGCGCCAAACGCCCATACCCCATTTGAATACCTCGGCCGCTTCGCCCTCTGCACTGGCTTCGCCGCTTAACAGCGGTAACGATAACAGGGTGAGCACGCAAAGCGAGGCATGGTTATAATCGTCGGTTAACTGCTGATAAGTGTAATTGGTAACCCCAAGGGCTGTAAGACGCTTATAATACTGTTGCAAACAGGCTGCTTCTACTTGTAAGCGGTGTTCCGCTGCAAGGCTTAAAATAAGGAAGTAAGCCAGGTCGTATACGGCTACCCCTTTGCGCACGGCCTGCCAGTCGAACAACACAAAACGGCCATGGGTACTATCGCGGGCAAACATCATATTGCCAATGCGGGCATCGCCATGCACTACCGTTTGAAACGCATTGCAGTGCTTCCAGCTATTGCGCATAATCAACTGCGCCTGCGCAGTCCAGCTACGGGCTATCATGGTTTCAAACAGCAATACGGTGCTATCCTCTATAGCCAGCACTTTTTTCATGCGCTCCTCGGTACACAACCAATAGCGGGCATGCAACTGGGCCAATCCGTTTACCGCCTGCTCCAGGTGTTCATCGGTAAAATCTTTGTAGATAGAATCCTTATGCTCGATACACCCGGTCATGAATTCGGTAATTAAACACAAATGCCCCGTTAACTCCGATACTTTGGCTACATACACCTGTGGCGCAGGCAAACCGGCATCGGCTTTAGCAAACAGGTTATTAAAGTTTATCTCCTTAATATGGTTTAATTGCAGGTTGAAGCCCGTTTTGTTCCATACGGTACCCATGGTAGGCGCAAACTTGGCAAAGCAGCGCAGGTGCCGGATGGTAGTATCCAGGGTATAATCTATATCCACTATGCAGGCATCCGAGCGAAAGATAAGTTTAGCATCCATAGGCGTAACCCGGTAGCCGGTTACCACAGCCTGCGCAGGTATAGCGCCGCCTGCCTTCAACTCAGCAATACACCAGTTCTGCCATTTAGCCAACTCCTCTACATCGCGCGGAAAGGGAAGTTTAAAACGGAGCTTGCGGTCCAGCCACACAGTTAGCCAGGTGCTGCCTACAATCGGCAGGTAAATCGTCCAAAGTAATATTGCTTGCAGCCATTTACCGGCAGTCATGTGCTGAGTTTGAACCCCAAAGCTAATTTTTAAGGCGTGGTTTACCAGTTTCCACAAGCAAATTAATTACCTGTTTTTCAGCCACTTATAACGCCACAGTAAGAATTTGGCTTTTTCGGGATTATGAAAATTTGCCTTCGTGTTCATCCTTTCGGAGCATTGCATGCAATTGCAGCCTGCGCCAACGCGCGGTGTGCACAGGTTTCAAATAACATGCAAACAAAAATTAATACTAAAAGATAATTGCTAACCAAACCAACCCGAACAATGAAAAAGTATTTTGCTATGGCCTTTGCCTGTGCTGTATGTTCTACCTCCTTTCTTTCAAGTTGCAAGAAAGACTCTACCAACCCTAATCAAACCGCTACTGTTAGTCCTACCCAGTTATTCACCTATTCCGATGCCTGGGGTTTAATGGCCGGTGTTAAAACCATCACCTATCAAAACGTGCCTATTATCGGACCGCAACAAATCACCATAGGTACAGCTGTATCCGCCTTCTCAACCACTGCGGGCGGCACCACCTACCAGGATGCAGGCACCATTACATGCAATACCGAAGGTTTAACCAAGCAGTCGAACAACTCTTATGTGTTCCAGCCAAGCCAAAGCAATGCCACCGGTATCGACTTCGGTTCGGGCAGCGATTGGAGTGTAAGCGGCGGTGGTACGATCCCTGCCTTTACGCATAGCTTCTATACTTTCCCTTCGTCGCCAACCATTACCAGCAATACCGATGAAGTTACTCTGGCGAACGGTTACACCTTTACCATCAACAACGTATCAAACGCCGATTCTATCCTGTTCATCCTGGCATCGGGTTCAGGTTTTGTGCAAAAACGCCTGGGCGGCAATGCCACCTCTGCCACTTTTACGGCCAGCGAGCTTTCGAGCCTGCAGGCTTCGCAATACGGTTTAATACAGGTTACCCCTTACACCTGGGAAGCCAACACCAGCGTGGTGCCTGGCAAAAAGATCTACTTCATCAACCAGGTTACGGTATCGGATTTTGCCGAGTTCAAATAAGATATGCTAGCCAATCCACGGCAAGGCCCTTCGCATTATGCGGGGGCCTTTTTAATTTATGCAGTTGTTGCAGGCTTTCTAAATATGCTTTGCACTTGATAGAAGAAGTGCTTGAATACTTCTGGAATTTTACGTTTAATTTGACCCCGTTGAACGCTTAAAGCTAAAACGGTATATGGCTGTATTTAAAACAAAGGCAAACCCCAACTCCGACTCGTATAAACGCAATTACGAGCAAATGCGCGAAAAGCTGGCTGAGTTGGACGGCAAGTATAAAGAAGCATTGTTCCAGGGCGAGGATAAATACCTGGCACGTGTAAAAAAGGCGAACCGCCTGCTGGCCCGCGAACGTATTGAAATGCTGCTGGACCAGGACTCTCCTTTTATGGAACTGTGCGCACTGGCCGGCTGGGGCATGGATGGCTTCGGCACAGGTGGCACCATTGTGTGCGGTATCGGATTTGTAAGCGGCCGCATGGCGATGATCAACTCCAACGTAGGCACTATTAAAGGTGGCGCTATTGATTACGCCACCCTGCAAAAAGGTTTACGCATTGGCGAAATAGCCCTGGAGAACGGCTTACCCGTTATTAACCTCGTTGAATCGGCAGGCGCTAACCTGCCCGACCAGGCCAAGATATTTAACTACGGCGGCGCCAACTTCCGCGAAATTACCCGCCGCTCCAAAGCAGGTTTGCCAACTATCTCTATCGTATTTGGTAACAGTACTGCTGGTGGCGCTTATATACCCGGCATGAGCGATTATGTGATCATGGTAAAGAATGAAGCCAAGGTATTCCTGGCAGGGCCGCCATTGGTAAAAATGGCTACCAACGAAGTTACCGATGAAGAATCGCTGGGTGGTGCCCGCATGCACAGCGTGGTTTCGGGGGTATCCGACTACCTGGCCGAAGACGATATGGATGCCATCCGTTTAGCGCGCGAAGTAATGAGCAATTTGAAAGAAGGTGAGGATGACGAGAAACCTTGTTTTACCGAAGTAGAAGAACCTATCTACGACCCTGAAACTATTTTGGGCGTTGTATCGGCAGATGTACGCATACCGTTCGATCAGCGCGAGTTGATTGCCCGCATTGTGGATGGCTCGGAGTTCTCCGAATTTAAACCGCTGTATGGTAATACGCTGATAACTGGTTATGCCCGCATCAATGGTTACCGCATAGGCATTATAGCCAACAACGGCGTGTTGTTCAGCGAGGCTGCCAACAAAGGTGCCCAGTTCATTCAGCTTTGCAATCAGAATAATACGCCGCTGTTGTTTTTGCAGAATATTACCGGCTTTATGGTAGGGCGCAAATACGAGGAGGAAGGCATTATTAAAAACGGCGCGAAGTTAATCAATGCTGTATCCAACAGCGAGGTACCTGCCATTACCATTATTACAGGCTCCAGCTATGGTGCAGGTAACTACGCCATGTGTGGCCGTGCTTACAAGCCCCGTTTTCTGTTCACCTACCCACACTCTAAAATTGCGGTTATGGGTCCCGAACAATTAGCTGGCGTAATGCAGATTATCGGCCGTGCTGCGGCTGAAAAATCTGGTATCCCCTACGATGAAGAACAAGGTAAGGCAGTGGCCCAGTTTATGGTAAAGGATGCCGAAAAGCAAAGTAATGCCTGGTATGCCAGCGGCCAGTTATGGGACGATGGCGTAATTGATCCGCGCCAAACGCGGAACTACCTGAAACTTTGTATGCAGGCCATCTACAACCGCGAAGTAAAGGGCGCCGAAGGTTTTGGCGTTTTCCGCATGTAAGCAAAAGACAGAACACACCTATTAGAAAAATGCCGTAAGGCAAAAAGATAAAGAATATGATAACCAAAATACTGGTAGCCAACCGTGGAGAAATTGCCCTGCGTGTAATGCGTACGGCACGTGCCATGGGTATTGCCACCGTGGCCGTATATTCCGATGCCGATAAAAATGCCCTATTTGTAAGCTATGCCGATGAAGCCATTGCCCTTGGTGGCAATACGGCTGCCGAAAGCTACCTGGTGCAGGATAAAATTATAGCTGCTGCCAAACAAACAGGTGCCAATGCTATACACCCCGGTTACGGTTTTTTAAGCGAGAATGCTTCATTCTCGAAACGCTGTAAAGAGGAAGGATTGATATTTATTGGCCCCGGTGCCGAAGCAATTACTGCCATGGGGTCAAAAATAGGTGCCAAAGAACGCATGAAAACTGCGGGTGTGCCGGTAGTGCCGGGGTATAACGGCGCCGACCAATCCGTTGCCACCTTAACCAACGAAGCCTCACGCATTGGTTTTCCGTTGCTCTTAAAAGCGTCGGCAGGTGGTGGCGGCAAAGGCATGCGCATTGTACGCCAGGCCCAGGAATTAGAAGCTGCCATTGAAGGTGCTAAGCGCGAAGCGGAGAAAAGCTTTGGCGATGGTACGTTGCTGATGGAAAAATACTTTGATGCGGCCAAGCACATCGAGTTTCAGATTTTTGGCGACACGCATGGCAATTACATTCACTTGTTTGAACGCGAATGCAGCTTACAACGCCGCTACCAAAAAGTAATTGAAGAAAGTCCTTCGCCTTCGTTAAGCGATGAGTTACGGAAACAGATGGGCGATGCAGCCGTAGCCGCCGCAAAATCTATTGCCTATACCAACGCAGGAACGGTAGAATTTATACTGGATAAGGACGGCAACTTCTACTTCCTTGAGGTAAACACGCGCTTGCAGGTGGAACACCCGGTTACCGAAGAAACCACCGGGCTGGATTTGGTGCGTTTGCAGATTGAAGTAGCCGGTGGCTTGCCGCTACAGGTAAATGCAGAGAACCTGCGTCAACAGGGCCACTCCATCGAATGTCGTATTTGTGCTGAAGATCCGGAGAACAACTTCTTTCCTGCTACCGGCGAGTTATTATTCTGGACCGAACCTGCCCTGGAAGGGATGCGCTATGATAGCGGTGTAAAAACCGGATCGGTTGTAGATGTGCACTACGACTCCATGCTGGCTAAAGTAATCAGCAAGGGCACCAACCGCACCGAAGCCATCCAGCGCATGAAACTGGCACTGGATAAGATGGCTATACTGGGCATAACTTCTAACAAGGACTTTTTAAAGGTGCTGCTGAATAACCCTGCTTTCGTGGATGGCAGTTTTGACACCAAATTAATAGAGCGCGAATACAGCGCCTGGAAGAACGAATGGAGTAGCACTGCACTTACCGAAGTGGCTGTTGCCGCCATGCTTTACAACTGGAACAACCGTCGCAAAAACGAACCTTTTGCCGGAAACTTAAACGGTTGGAGGAACATATTTTACCAGCCACAGCAATTTCAGGTAGAAATTGCCGGTGCGGTAGTTAAACTGGATTACCACCACACGGGCAACAATAAATTTGAAGTAACAGCACACTTTACCGATGCCAACGGTGCGCAAAAAACGGCTGTGGAGCTGGTAAGCACTGCCAGCAATAGTGTTGCCTTTGTTATTGGCAACCACCGCTTAACGTTTGCAATAGCCGCTAAGGGCAACGATTTGTTTGTGCAGCATCCCAACACCGGCACGGTAAAAGTGCAGGTAGTACCCCGCTTTGTGGAACCCGGCAGCAGCCTGCCCAAGGGTGCTTATGTATCGCCTATGCCGGGCGAAATAGTGAAAGTACTGGTTAAGCCCGGCGATGTGGTGAAAGCCGGTCAGGGTTTGATTGTAATGAACAGTATGAAAATGGAAAGCACCATTGAAGCCCATAGCGATGGCGAAGTTGAAGAAGTGTTTGTAGCCGAAAAGCTGTTTGTAGAAGCAAGCACCGCCCTGCTGAAAGTAAAAGAGAATTAGCACCTGCCTAAAACAGGAAAAGCTCCCGTCCTGAGGGAGCTTTCCTGATTTAACGAATCATGTTTTTATTGTCCGATAAAGATTCTCTTGGTAGTAACTTTATCATTATTCTTAACCGATACCAGGTAGTAGCCCTGCGGTTGTTCGTCGAAGTTTACAGTAGTAATGCTGCCGTTTATGGGTTGGTTGTAAACGGATTGGCCCAGCAAATTATAGATGGTAATGTTGGTAGTGCCGGTAAGTTCATCACCTACTTTTACAGTTACCTGTTTAGCATAGGCAGTAACCGAAACATTGCTCAACTGCTCCTCATCAATGCCGGAAGCCTTATTGATTACTACGGTTACGGTGGCGTTATCTGCACAACCCTGGCCATTACTCGCTACCAGTTCCACCTGGTAGGTTCCCGGTTCAAAGTAAGAGAGGGTTGGGTTAGCGATGCCGTTAATCAGCGTGCCGTCACCAAAATCCCAGGCATAGGCCGAAGAGTGCGTGGTTAAAGCATGGAAGTCGATTTCTTCGCCTACATAAGCAATGTATTTGCTGGCGCCGATATTAGCAACCACATAGTTACCCGAGATGTGGAAGTCCTTGGTTACGGTGTAACCATTGTAGCTTAATACCACGTAGTAATCACCTTCCGATAAACCGTTGAAATCAACTACACCGGTTACGTTATTCTGGGTGCCTATCTGGGTATTAAAAGCATCGTATAAAGTAGCACTGCTCCAGGTTATTGTATTATCTAACTGCACATGCACAATACCATCGTTATTGGCACAGCCTGCATTATCCGAACTGAAAGTAGTTGGATAAGAAACATGGATAAAGAAACGGTTGGTGCCTGGATCGCTGGCCAGCAGTTGCGCGGTAAAGCTACCTGCGCGCAGGTCGTGTTCCACACCTAACTGGCGGTCTTCGATACGAACAATTGAACTTGGGTCGAAATTATTTAACAGCGGAGCGCTGAAAGTATAGCTGCCGTCCACATCTACATCATACACCAATGGCACCGTTAACGCAGTGGTTAAATCGGTAAAGCCATTTATGGATAAAGGCACATTATCGCTGCTGGGCGAGTAAATAACCGGTACACCGGCCACACCGCTGAATACCTTTTGGGCATCTTCCTGGTAGTTATAGGTGGTATTAACCCCCTGGTCGAAATATACGGTCACCTCATCCAGCGTTCCGGCGGGTGCTTGTAATCTGATTTTTAGCTGCTTTTTATCCTGCGTAGCAAACAGGCTGGCGCTAAACGCCACTAATAGGGTGAATGTAGAAATCAGGACTTTCATAACTAAAATTTGCTTGTTCGTTAAAGTCCTTCAACTCTCGTGTCCGATGGCCGCTTACAGGTTCCAATTGTAACCGACACCCTTATTTACGACACCTGCCGCCAAATAGTTTCAAATGGTTACTTATTTAGCACAAGTTGCAGTCTTTGCAGAACCAGCGTAGTTATGTAGCGATGGAAAAACGCGGTGTTTTAGTAGGCGCGTTATAGAGTTAACGCCCCGGCAAGCGGTCTTAGTATGCTATTTAATTACTACCTCCCCGCCCTGTGCCTGTTTCTTGAGGCGTTCGGCTGTTTCCGGTCCTAAATAGCTGTCTATTGCCTTGTGTACCAAATAAATAACCGGGGTTAGCAATAAAGCGGCCAGGCACTTATAAAGATAGTTAACAACGCCTACGGCCAATACCAAAGGTAGGGTCCATTGCCCCGGCTGCCCCTGCTTTAAAAGGTAGAAGGCCACAAAAAGCACCACAAAGCTATCCACCAGTTGCGATACCAGGGTGCTGCCGGTGCTGCGCAACCAAATGAACTTCTCCCCTGTTTTCTTTTTAACCCAGTGAAACACCGAAACATCAATAAACTGACCGAGCAAAAAGGCTACCAGCGAGCCGATAATGATGTTGGTGCCCTGACCGAACACGGCCAGGTAAGCTTTATTGAAGTCAAGTTCCTTACCGTATTGCGAGCTACTGACCCACCAATCAGCAGGAGCCGTCTGCATGGCCCCGTATAACATCAGATAGGCGTAGCCGATCATAAAAGCTGCTATCCAAGATATAAAGCGAACGCCCTTCACCCCAAAGTACTCATTAATAATATCTGTCATAACAAACACCACCGGCCAAAGCAGCACCCCGCAGGTTTGGGCTACCCCGGTAAAGTCCTGTCCAAATAGTTTGAATACAGGCTTGGCCAGGCCCAGCGTTTCATCTACCGAAAATATCTTGACGCCCATAAA
Source organism: Chitinophagales bacterium (assembly GCA_044225825.1). GTDB lineage: Bacteria > Bacteroidota > Bacteroidia > Chitinophagales > LD1 > Bog-950. Next base: position 62,982 of record JBGAIB010000004.1, on the reverse strand, counting down.
CTCGGCCACCATGGCATTGGCAATAAAAAAGGCGCTCATGATAATGTAGAGCCGGTTGGTTTTATCTTCAAAATACTTCATAGCAATGGGTTGCGTGAGCTTAACAAGCCGACCTGAAAATAGTTTTGTTTGGGTAGTATGAAAACAGGTAAATTATTTAACGGGGCTGTTGTTGCTAAAAGTCTGACAGTCAGTTGCACCCCTTTAATACTTTTCTATTTTTAGTACTGATTTAAAAACCCCGATATGATTAAAAAAACGACCCTATTAATTGCCAGCCTGCTAGTGCTGCTGCTTGGCCTTAATGCCCAGGCACCGCAGAAACTAAACTACCAGGCTGTGGTGCGCAACAGCGGCGGACAGCCCGTAACCAGCGGCACCGTCAGCGTTCGCTTTACCATCCACGATGGCACGGCCACCGGCACGCCCGTATTTACCGAAACCCAACAAACCACACCTAACCAGTTTGGTTTAGTAAACCTGATTATAGGTGCCACCGGCAACCTCTCCGTAATTAACTGGGGGGGCGGTGCTAAATACCTGCAGGTTGAAATTGACCCTGCCGGTGGCAGCAACTTTACCGATATGGGCACTTCGCAACTGCTAAGTGTGCCTTATGCTTTATATGCCGGCAATAGTGCCGCAGGTCCGCAAGGCCCGGCCGGCCCTACCGGGGCAACAGGTGCCGCAGGTGCACCGGGCGCCACAGGCCCGCAGGGTATAGCAGGTGCTCCCGGCGCAACAGGTGCCGGTGTAACAGGCCCTACCGGCCCCACCGGACCAACAGGTAGCGGAGGCGGTGCAACCGGCCCTACCGGCCCGCAAGGTATTCAGGGTCCGGCAGGTGCTACCGGCCAGCAAGGCCCGGCAGGAACCACAGGAGCAACCGGACAACAGGGTAACCCTGGTGCCACAGGCGCAACCGGACAGGCGGGCATTACCGGCCCAACCGGTGCAACCGGTATTGGAACCACTGGCGCTACAGGCGTTACCGGTGCAACAGGTCAGCAAGGTGCAACCGGCGCCACAGGCGCTACCGGTGTAGGTGTAACCGGCCCAACAGGGGCAACAGGTGCCACCGGCCTTGCAGGTAACACAGGCAGCACAGGTGCTACCGGCCCAACAGGTGCTACTGGCATCGGAACTACCGGTGCTACGGGTGCCACAGGCGCAACCGGCCAGCAAGGTATTACAGGTGCTACCGGTACCGGCGTAACGGGCCCTACAGGGGCAACTGGCGCTACCGGGGCCACAGGCTCAGGTGGCGGTACCCTGAATGATGCTTACAACTTTGGCGGTGCAGGTGCAGGCCGCACCATTACAGCCATTTCAGGTGCCGTAACTATTAATGCTTCTATCGCCTCCAGCGTTGGCTTAACGGTAGCACATACCAACTCGGGTGTGGCAATCAGCGCCAGCAACAGTTCGGCTGCTTCGGCGTTTTCTACTATACAGGCTACTACGGTAAGCACCAATAACCTTACTTCTGCCGTATTCGGTAATACCACAGGCGCTGCCTGGGGTGTAGCCGGCCAGGTAGGCAGCACAGGCACGGCACAAGCTGCGGTGTATGGCAGTAACCTGCGAACCAGCGGTGGCGAAGGTGTATATGGTATAGGCGTGCAGGGTGTTGTGGGCGAAAACAACGTAAACAACGCCGGCGCTATTTTTGGTTTAAACAATGCAGCAGCCAGCGGCAGCACCACCAACCGTGCTCCGGGCGTAATTGGCCAGGGCTTTTATGGTGTGTTAGGTCAAACCACTACCGATGCAGGTGTAGGCGTATTCGGTTTAAACACTAATACCGGAACCGTGAACGATAACGCCGGTGTATGGGGCAGCAGCACCTACGAAGGCGTAGTGGGTGAGAGTGCGAGTGCTACCGGTTACGGTGTTATATCAGCTACCAACCTGGGCGCATTGGGCGATTTGGATGTGGCAGGTTTAAAGAACTTTAAAATCGATCACCCGTTCGATCCGGCCAATAAATTCCTGGTTCACCATTCGGCTGAATCACCTGAAGTATTAAACATTTATCGTGGCAATGTTATACTGGATGCTAACGGCCAGGCAGATGTTAGTTTACCTTCTTACTTCAAGGCTATCAACACCAACTGCTCTTATATCCTTACCCCGGTTGGTGGTGCGGCTCCTTCGTTGCACATCAGCAAAGAAGTAAGCGGTAACAGCTTTAGTATTGCAGGTGGCACACCGGGCCTAAAAGTTAGCTGGCAGGTAACGGCACAACGCAACGATGCCTATGTGCAAATGCATCCTGAATCTGTTCAGCCTGAGCAGAACAAGGCCGATTGGCAAAAGGGCAAATACCTGTTGCCTGCTGCTTACGGACAACCAGAAAGCAAATCGCTTATTGGCAAGCGCTTTACTACAGAACCAATGAAAGTAAAAGACGGCACTACGGAGCAAAAACCAATGCCGGTTAAACAGCAAGAGCAACCCAAAAACTAATGGGTGTGCCGCATAAAACAAAAGGGAAGTCGAATTTCGGCTTCCCTTTTTTATTGTTAGTTGGCTTTACTTCTTTCCCGTACGCAGCAATTCGCGCAGTTCATGTTCAATCTCCCGCAAGGCAAGCGATAAACCTATCACATAGTTCTGTTTGCGAAAGGTCGGAAATAGAATGCCATCCAATATGGTTTGACATTGCTTATCGGTTAGCAGGTTTTGCAAATTAGTACCGGTGGCAATAGCCAATTTTCGCCGTTGCGTACAAAAGGCAATCATCAACCCATTGTTGCTTCCCCTTTTACCCACACCCCAATGGATGGAAAGCTCCGTAGCATACGGCAGCATATCAGCAAACTCACCCATCATGCTATCCGTAACACTCACCACGGCAATTTGCAAACCAAAGGAAGTATCCAGTGTATTAATGCTTTGCATACAGGCTTTGGCGAGACTATCCAAACTGATAGAATCGGCCTGCGTAAACACATGGTCAAAGTCATTTATCCAGCCTTTGGGAGCAGGAAACTGAGCTTGTTGGGTCTTTCCCAAAAAGCCGCTAACAAGCAGTGCGAACAATACGAATAGCCGTTTATACATAAGCATTGTTCCGTTTAGTGTATTCAACACCATTAAACCACCAGGTTAATGATCTTGCCTTTTACAAAGATGAATTTCTTAGGCGGATTGCCATTGGTCCATTTCTGCACGTTTTCCAACGACAGCACCTGGGTCAAGGCCTCTTCCTGCGTGATGTCCAACGGTAATACAATTTGCGCACGCACCTTACCATTAATGGATACGGCATAGTCGTGTGCACTTTCTACCAGGTATTTTTCTTCAAAAGCAGGGAAGGTAGCTGTATGTATGCTGTTGGTATTACCTAACTTCTCCCATAATTCTTCGGTAATAAACGGCGCAAAAGGAGCCAGCGTAATCAACAACGGTTCCAGCACCGCACGTTTGGTGCAGGCCAGGGTGCCCAGTTCGTTAGTAGTAATCATAAACGCTGATACACAGGTGTTGTAATTCAGACGTTCGATATCGTCAGCAATCTTTTTGATATGCTTATGCAGCACTTTCATCTCCGCATCGGTGGGCGCTTCGTCCTTTACACGCCAATTGCCTTTATCATCGTAGAACAAACGCCAGAACTTGCGCAAAAAGTTGCTTACACCGCTAATGCCTTTATCGTCCCATGGCTTGCTCTGTTCAATAGGACCCAAAAACATTTCGAACATACGGAAGCAATCGGCACCATTCTTCTCAATTACATCGTCGGGGTTCACCACGTTGTATTTGGACTTGGACATTTTTTCGACTTCATTGCCGCAGATAAAATTGGAAGATGGAATAAAAACATAGTCAGATTCCGCACCGTTTTTGCTTTGCCTATAACTATCAACATCTAATACTTCGTCCTTAACAAAATTGATAGGGATATGACGAGCCGACAATCTAAATTCAGGATTAATGCTTAGATCATTTTGTTCAATTAATGTACTCAAACTCGGAGCATACTTATCAAACAACCGCTTTAGATCTAAATGATTCAACCCTCCGGCAGAAAACCGATCGTAATAAGTTTTATCTAATAAAACTTGAGTGTTTTGCTTTTCAAATTTAATGCGCCAACTCGACTCTCTATCTGAAACAGCACCTTTTAAACTCCAATCTAAGTAATAAGCAAAACTACTCCTACCCTGTATCATCCCTTGGTTCACCATTTTCTGGAATGGCTCATCGGTTGGCACATAACCTAAATCAAACAGGAACTTGTGCCACATGCGGCTATACAACAAATGACCTACGGCATGTTCCGCACCACCAAAGTAGATGTCAACGTTCTTCCAGTAATCCAGCTTTTCCTTTGAGGCAAAAGCTGTTGGATTCTCAGGATCCATATAGCGCAGGAAATACCAACTGCTGCCGGCATAGCCGGGCATGGTATCGGTTTCGTAACCGTTCTTTACCCAATCGGCATTATTGGCCAATGGGCTTTGTCCGTCGCCGGTAGGCTTAAAGGAGCTTACTTCCGGCAACACCAACGGCAGTTGATCCTCGCTTAAAGGCATAGGAATATCATCGTCCTCCCCGCCCGCAAAATGCGAATCGGGCTCGCCCTGCACCTTGTATTTAATCGGGAATGGCTCGCCCCAGTAACGCTGCCGGCTGTAACCTGCATCGCGCTGCTTGTAGTTTACCTTGCGGCTGCCTATGCCGCGTTTTTCAATCTCATTCAATACAGCCTGTATGGCATCCTTTACCTCCAGGCCATTCAAAAATTCGCTGTTGATCATCTTTCCCTGCTTATCCTCAATGGTAGCTCCGGGATACATGCTCTTATCAATAATGTCAACTATCGGCAATCCAAACTTCTCAGCAAACTTACGGTCGCGCTCATCATCGGCAGGTACAGCCATAATAGCACCTGTTCCATAACCGGCCAATACGTATTCTGCAATCCAGATAGGTATAGGCTGCCCGTTAAACGGGTTCAGTGCATACGCACCGGTAAAGGCGCCGGTAACACGTTTCTCCTGTTGGCGTTCTACATCGGTGCGGCTTTTTACATAAGCAATGTATTGCTCCACTTCCGCCTTCTGTTCAGCAGTGGTTAACGTTTCTACCAGTTCATGTTCCGGCGCAATCACCATAAAGGTGGCTCCAAAAATGGTATCGGGGCGGGTGGTAAATACCTCAAGGCTGCCGCCACCGTTCTGCAACTGAAAGAACACACTGGCTCCTTCGCTGCGTCCAATCCAGTTGCGCTGCATTTCCTTCATGGCATCGCTCCAGTCCAAATGGTTCAGGCCTTCCAGCAAACGGTCGCTGTATTCGGTAATGCGTAAAAACCACTGGCGCATCTTACGGCGTTCCACCGGGTGGCCGCCGCGTTCGCTCTTGCCGTCCTTTACTTCATCGTTGGCCAACACCGTGCCTAATGCTTCGCACCAGTTCACTTCGGCATATGATAAAAATGCCAGGCGGTAATTCATCAATATCTTTTGCTTGCGGCTTTCGCTATATCCTTGCCAATCGGCAGCGGTAAATGCTTCCACCCCCTCGCGCAACAGGTTACCCGAACAACCATTTGCTTCAAACAAAGCCACCAGATGATCGATACTCTCTGCCTTGTTCTTTTCGCGGTTATACCAACTGCCATACAGTTTCAAAAAAATCCACTGGGTCCACTTGTAATAAGCAGGATCGCAGGTTTTAACCTGGCGGCTCCAATCGAAGCTGAATCCGATTTTATCCAACTGTTCGCGATAACGCTTTATGGCTGTAGTGGTGGTTACATCGGGGTGTGTGCCGGTTTCAATGGCGTATTGTTCAGCGGGCAAACCAAAAGCATCGTAACCCATGGGGTGTAACACATTGTAACCCTTTAAGCGCTTATAACGGGCATAAATATCGCTGGCTACATAGCCCAGCGGATGCCCCACGTGTAAACCCGCACCGCTGGGATAAGGAAACATATCCAGCACGTAGTATTTAGGTTTTGAAGCATCCTCTGTTACTTTATAGATGCCCTTTTCAGCCCAAATTTTCTTCCATTTCTCCTCTATCTCGTTGAATTTATATTCCATTGGCGTTTCCCTTTCAAAATTTTGCCAAATAAAACCCAAAAAAGGGAGGTATCAAAAGCATCTGAAAAGCCGTACTGCACAGCAGGCGCTTATATGGCCCTGTGGTCCTCTAACTGTTACAATGCGTTAACAGGCTCCTTCTACCCTGCCCTATTTTGTTATTTTCGTCCCTCAACTAAGTAAGGATTAATGAGAAGAATTGCCCTGATTACCGTGTTGCTGAGCACCGCCTGCTTTGCCGGCTTTGCCCAACCCGGAACGGAAAAGAAAAAATACGAGCCTACCGATAAGTTTACCGAAGTAATGAGCCTGGTGCGTAATTACTATACCGACACCGTAAACGAAGAGAAGATTGTAGAGGACGCTATTGCCAAAGCCCTGGAAGACCTTGACCCGCACAGCAGCTATGTGCCTGCCAAGGACGTAAAGCGCAGCGAAGAAGGCCTGGTAGGCAACTTTGAAGGCGTGGGTATTACCTTCCAGATATTACGAGATACCATTATTGTGTTGGAAGTTATTCCGGGCGGTCCGTCGGAAAAGGTGGGCCTAATGGCCGGTGATAAAATCATTCAGGTAAACGATACGACCGTTGCAGGCATTAAAATCGAAAACGAAGGGGTTATTAAAAAACTGCGCGGCCCTAAAGGCACCAAGGTGCATTTGGGCGTTATGCGCCGTGGCGAACGCGAGCTGCTGAGCTTTAACATTACCCGCGATAAAATTCCTATTTACAGTATAACCGCCTATTACATGGCTGCACCGGGTGTAGGCTATATACGCCTGGAACGCTTTTCGGCTACCACCATGCAGGAGTTTTATACGGCTGTAAACAAGCTGCGCGAACAAGGCATGAAGGACCTGATCTTTGATTTGCAGGGCAATGTGGGTGGCTACCTGTATACCGCCGTGGACCTCTGCAACCAGTTTTTAGGCGAAAAGGAAATGATAGTTTACACACAGGGTCTGCATGCACCTTACCAGCCATACTTCAGCGATGGCCGTGGTATTTACAAGGAGGGCAAACTGGTGGTAATGATTGACGAAGGTTCTGCCTCTGCTGCCGAGATCCTTTCGGGATGTATACAGGATAACGACCGTGGTTTGTTGGTAGGCCGCCGTACCTTCGGCAAGGGCTTGGTTCAAAAACCATTTACCCTGCAGGATGGTTCGCAACTTAAACTAACCACCGCGCACTACTATACACCAAGCGGTCGCTGCATACAAAAACCTTACGGACAGGGCAACAAGGAATACCGCGAGGATTACAAGGAACGCCTGGAAAGCGGTGAGTTGTTCGGCACCGACACCTTTAAATTCAACGATTCGTTGCTGTATCATACCAAAAACGGACGCAACGTTTACGGTGGTGGTGGCGTTAAGCCCGACTACTTTGTAAAGGTAGATACGGGTATGAACTCGCCTTTATTGAGCGCTTTAATACGCAGTGGCGTAGAGAATAAGTTTTGCCTGGAATACGTAGACCGTCGCCGCAAGGAACTGAATGCACAGTATCCTTCTGCCGATGCTTACTTTAATTCGTTTGAAGCCGACACAAACCTCTTGGGCGAATACTTTAATGCAGCCGTACGCGATAGTGCTATTAAAATCAAAGAGGGCATGAACCCCAAAACTTTCTGGCAATTTTTCGGAGCAGTTAAAAACGACAGCATACTGAATTTTGAGCGCGACTTTGCAAAATCGGAACGCCTTATTAAAGCCCGCTTAAAAGCTACCATTGGCCGCAACTTGTTTGAAACAGGCATGTTCTACCGTGTAATAAATGCAACGGTAAATGATGTATACGCCAAGGCATTGCAGGTAATTACCAGCCCGGGCAAATTTGAAGTGCTGGCACCAAAAGCCACGGAAGACGGAGGAACTCCTGCCCCTACTGACAAACCCGGCAAACACAAGAAGAAAATTAAAGTGACCACTGAAAAGGTAAAATAGGATATGGCGAAAATTGGATTGTTTTACGGAACGGACACCGGAAACACAGAACGTATTGCGAAAAAGATAAAAGAGCTGGTTGACAGCAAGGTCGGCGAAGGTACGGTTGACTTACTGGAAATTTACAAGAAGAAGAAGGAAGACATGGCTGCCTACGACCTGCTGATACTGGGCATGCCAACCTGGTACGATGGCGAATTGCAGGGCGATTGGGAAAGCTTTATTCCTGAGATGCAGCAGATAGATTTTGCTCCCAAAAAGGTGGCCTTCTTTGGCCTGGGCGATCAGTACGGCTACAGCAATTACTTTGTAGATGCCTTACAGGTATTCGGCGAACTGGTAGAAAGCAAGGGCGGCAAACTCTACGGCTTATGGCCCACTGCGGGTTACGAGCACGATTACAGTAAGGCCCAGCGTGGCGATATGTTTTTAGGCCTTGCCCTGGATGTAGACAACCAGGACGACCTAACCGACAGCCGTGTGCAGCAATGGGTGACCCAGGTGCTGGGCGAATTCGGCTTGTTAGGCCAGGCCTCTTAAATTACTACCTTTAAGGTTATAACAGCACTCGTATGGACTTCAGACCCAGCAAGCATATAGCCATTAATGTTAAGGACTACGAAAAGGCCATCAGCTTTTACCGCGATGTATTAGGCTGGGAACTGATTAAATACACCGAACGCGAATCGCATTTTAAAAAGGGCGACACCAATTACTTTATTGCCGACGACCCAACCCGTGCATTTGCTGTATTCTTTGAATACGAAGTGGATGACATGGTGGAAGCGCGTGCACACCTGGAGAAAGAAGGCTGCACCATTCGCGAGGTGTATGGCCCGCATAGTATCATGTTCACCGACCCCTACGGCACCAATTTCCACCTTTATCAAAAAGGCACACCGCTACCTGAATTGTAACCGTATAGGCTAATTAACCTTACGTAGAATGAATAAAAAAAGCGCGCTGTAACAAACAGCGCGCTTTTAAATTATGACTGGCCCTGTATTACAGGTACTTGAAGTTAAACTTAGGATCTAAGCGAACCAGCGATTCGTAGATCAGCTTAATAACGTTCTCTACGTCGTCAATAGCCACCATTTCAACCGTGGTGTGCATGTAACGTAAAGGCAGCGAAATAAGCACCGAAGGCACACCGCCGCGGCTGTATGCAAAGGCATCGGTATCCGTACCGGTGCTGCGGCTTGCAGCGTCAATCTGGTAAGGTATTTTTTTGCTGTCGGCAGCGCCAATTACAAAATCAAGTAGTTTGTTGTGCACGGCTGGACCAACGGTTAAAACCGGTCCTTTACCTGCTGTATAATCACCCTCTACCGTTTTATCAATCATAGGGGTGGTAGTATCATGGCATACGTCCGTAACAATGGCGCAATCGGGGTGGATGGTATGTGCTACCATTTCAGCACCACGCAGGCCAACTTCTTCCTGAACGCTGTTTACAATGTATAAGGCAAAAGGAAGTTTCTTTTTGTTGTCCTTTAACAGGCGGGCAACCTTGGCAATCATAAAACCGCCCACTCGGTTATCGAGTGCACGGCCACCAAAGTAACGGTCGTTCAACACAAAAAATTCATCCTGGTAGGTAATTACACAACCGACATGAATACCCATGGCTTCCACTTCCTTTTTGCTGGTAGCACCACAATCCAGGAAGATATTGGTTACCTGCGGAGTTTGTTCTTTGCCGTCCTTACGCGTATGGATAGCAGGCCAACCGAAGATAGCAGGTATTTTAGCGCCTTTGCGGGTATGTATCCAAACGCGTTTGCTGGGGGCAATCTGATGATCGCTTCCGCCGTTGCGTTTTACATAGATTAAACCCTGTTCGGTGATATAAGAAACAAACCACGAAATTTCATCGGCATGCGCTTCGATAACCACTTTAAATTTAGCACCCGGATTAATAACTCCGTAAACGGTGCCGTAGTTGTCTACTTCATGGGTATCAATAGCCGGCTTCAGGTAGTTTAACCAAAGTTTCTGGCCTTCAGCTTCAAAGCCGGTAGGTGAGGGATTATTTATATAAGCCTGGAAAAACTTTCTGTCCTCGTCGGTTAATAGGCTGGTTTTCTTAGCTGTTACTGGTTTCTTCTTTGTTGCCATACTTATCTGCTATATAAACAAGTTGGCAACATTAGCCATTTTAATCCGACTGCCCAAAACTTTTTTACTTACCTAAAGTTGTAGGCATGATGACCAAAAAGTTATATTTAATGCGCTATAATGTCCTTATGCGCGCCATTTTATTGCTTGTCTTTTTAACAATTGCCACCTGCGCAAAAAGCCAGGTAAGCCTCAAGTTTTGTGTGGAGGTTAAGGCAGGGGGCTACTGCCAAAGCAATGATGTAGAATTTAATGTAAGCGACCAGGGCGGCACCATCAGTTTCCTGTTGGTAGCTACCGATAGTTTGAATACTAATAATGTAGTCTACAAGTTATACAACATTCAGCCCGATGGCACCGAAATTTACCTGAAGGACATTAAACAGCCCGTTAACAAAAGCTGGACCTATGCCTGGCAGGATGTGATCTTCTACGACCCCGGTATGTATAAGGTGCGCGCTTACGATGTCGACCACGACAATACCTTTCTCTGTAGCGGCTTGCTCAAGATTTTCAAATAAGAACTTAGACAGCCAGTAAGGCCATCAAATCATCGACGTTTTGATGAAGTGGATCGTACACAAAAGGTGCGCGGCTGTAAAAGGGCATACGTTCATTTAACTTTTCACTGATAAAGGCTTGGAGCCCTTCCTCATCCAGGTCCTTCAAAAGAGGGCGGGTGCTTAAATCGCTTTGACGCAACCGGTTGAACAGCGTTTTCTCATCCAGTTGCAGATACACCACTTTGCCGTTCGCCAGCATCCAATCCATATTATCGTAATAACAAGGCGTGCCGCCACCGGTGCTCACTACACCGGCAGGTAATTCCAGGTCCTTCAGGGTTGCGCTCTCCGCTTTGCGAAAAAATTCAAGCCCCTGCACTTCAACCAGCGATTTTACATCAGGGATGTTCAGTTTGGCACAGAGGTGCGCATCCAGATCTACATAAGGTAACTGCAGGCGGTTCGCCAGCTTTTTACCCAGGGTAGTTTTACCCGCTCCCATAAAGCCTATAAGAAAAATGGTAGACATCTGCTGCAAAGTAAAATGATTAAACCAAAGCCCTTACTTAACTGTAACGCGTGGATCGAGCACCGAGTATAGAATATCAGTAAGCATGTTCATAACCACAAACACCAGGGCTACCAGCAACACGCTGCCCATTACAACCGGAAAGTCGAACGAAAGAATGGAGGATATAGTAGTTAAACCCAGCCCATCGTAGTGGAACACACTCTCAATAAAGAAAGCCCCTGTGAGCAATGCTGCTAACCAGCCCGAAATAGAAGTAACCACCGGGTTCATAGCATTGCGTAACGCATGTTTAAAGATAACGGTATAATAGCCCAGGCCCTTGGCCCGTGCTGTGCGTATATAATCCTGACTCAACGAATCCAGCATAGAGGCACGGGTTAGCTGGGTAATGATGGCAATGGGGCGTACAGAAAGCGCCGCAACAGGTAGTATCAGGTTCTTCCAGATAATCATGGGTTCGCCGGTATAAGGGTCCAGGTCAATCAGCGAGCCGGTCACACCCAAATGCGTGTAATCGCCCAGGTAAAAACCAAACACTATTGCCAGAATTATACCTGCAAAAAAGGCAGGCTGCGATATACCCAAGGTCGACAAGGTCAATATCACATTATCCCAAACCGAATACTGTTTAATAGCCGCAAATACCCCCAGCACTATGCCCAGAAACGAAGCAATCGCCATTGCTATAATGGCTAACAAAAAAGTCGGGAATATCTTCTCTCCCAGTATATCACTCACCTTTTTACGATACTGGAACGACTTACCCAGATAAGGCCATTTAGCTACAACAGTGGTGCTGCCAATGGTAAACAAACTCGCAAACTTCACTTCATCGGCATTCAGATAGGATGGCGCATCGGGGTTCTCCTGTTTGTGGAACGAAATGGGCGAAAGGTCATTCAGATAAAGCAACAGACGCTGCCCTGCAGGCAGGTTCAAACGGAACTCCTTTTCAATAGCAGCTACCGAGGCCATATCAGCACGCTGACCGAGGGTCATCCGCGCGCTGTTAACCGGCAAAATATTGAACAGCAAAAACACGATCAGCACCACGCCAAACATCACCAGTATGCCGTTTACAAAACGCTTGCCTATAACCTTCAGTAACTCCACTTGCCTCCTTTCTTATTTCTTGCTGAAATACTCGCTGTTAAGCGTCTCAAACGTAGGCAAATGGCGGTAATGCCACTTATTTATTACCACACCATTTTTCAACAGCAGTAAACCGGGATTACTGCGTACCATGGTTTTAAGCGCTGTTTCATCGTTATGGAAGAAAGGGTAAGCCGTTTGATTGCGGTGGCGAAACTCCTCTACCTGACCATCATTCACTACCACAGCGCTAAACTTAATGCCTGCTTTCTCGCAGCCTGCAGCAATAGCATTCAACTCCTTAAAAGCCGATTCATGTGTTTTGTGCAGGTTGGGCGATATTACCAGCAGGCTGTAACCGGGGTAGCAGAACAAGGAATCCGTCATGTCATTACCTTCCTCGTCCTCCACAAACAGGTTGGTAATCTTCGCCGGAATACCGGGATCCAGCACTACGTCCTTACGGTCAACCAGGCTGTCATATTCAGCGTAATCCCACTTGCCGTGCATTACATCATCTTCACTGAACGTCTTCACCTGTCCGGTTTTATTGCTGCGGTAGTAAAAGGTCTTTTGTATCACCGCCGGCTTCTTCTCCTTGCGTAAATCGCAGATATCATTACCCACTTTATACGGACGGAAATCAATAAACGGCTCGTCCATATAGGTGTTCCATAAACAGAAAGCCATGGATGCAACAGCTGAAATGCCTATCAGACTTGTTTCGGTAATATTGGTAAACAATCGGTCGATACGGTCAACGGCCAGCACCAAGAACAGGATCAGCACATCCAGGAAAACATCTTTGTAAAAAGTCTCCCAGGGTTTCAGTTTAATAAAGTCGCCAAAGCAGCCGCAGTCGGTCACCTTCATGCCGGTTTCAGCAAAAGGCTTGGTAAAAAACTGATCGGTAAACATGGCTATACCGGCCACCGCAAAAAACAGCACCCCGGCAATTGCAAGCATTACACTGCGGTTGCGCCCTTTGGGGAACACCGATACCAATGCCAGTGCTGCCATTACCAGCGCCGAAGCCAATATTAACTTATGAGTAATACCATAACCGGATAGGTAGGTATAACCGGTAAGGAAAGTAAAGAACAGCGTCAGCCACCAGATAATGGTAACCGTAAAGCGCGGCTTCCAGCCAATCAATAAAGCAAACCCTATAAACAATTCCAGCGCTATCATCAAAATAGCCATGCCGGTCGAGAACTCTGCAATATACTCCCAAAAGGAACGGAAACCTTCGCCTGCAAAAGCCTCAAAATACTCATGCATTTTGTAGCCTGTTCCCAGCGGGTCAACAGCCTTTACAAAACCCGAGAAGATAAACAGCGAGCCCACAAAATTCTGCAGAAAGCAGATCAGCAGGTTGTTTGGCCTTGCCAGAAAGTAGCGCAGTGCTGTAAGTAAAAGGGCTGCAATGCCCACTATGGTAAAAATGTGATATACCGTCATGCGTTTTATGGTTTAGTAAACAAAGTGCTGTGGCAGCTTTGTTTATTCGTTCAATTTAATCAATGCAAAAATGGCGTAGTTCACAATGTCACTATACCCCGCATCTATGCCTTCGCTTATCAGGGTTTTGCCCTTGTTATCTTCAATCTGCTTAATACGCAACAGCTTCATCAATATCAAATCGGTAAAGGAACTTACCCGCATATCGCGCCAGGCTTCGCCGTAATCGTGATTCTTGGCCATCATCAGGCTTTTTATCTGGGCCACCTCTTTATCATACAGGTGCATGGTTTCCTCTTCGGGTAATTCCATCCGCTTATCAGCTTTTAATTGCTACTGTTTCAGGCCTATTATCGAGTAATTAATTAAGCCTATAAACTCGCTCTCCACGCCCTCATCCACTTTCGAGGTTCCCTTCTCCTCCAGCGTTTGGATGCGCTGCGCCTTAATAAAAAGCTGATCGGTTAACGACTGCGGACGCAATACCCGCCACGAAGTGCCATAATCATGCGTTTTCTTCTCAAATATCTCTCTACAGCGCTTTATCTGCTCATCAAACTGGGCCGAAGTATTGTTCTCCATTGGTTTCAAAAATAGAAATGAATGATAATTTCGATAACGGTTTAAGATACTTTAGAACAACACATGCCCCTAAAGTATCCACATCCAACGCAAATAACACCAAGTAGCATGACCATCAACTGCCGCGGCCAATTACTTTCCCTCTCCTCCCCTGTGGTTATGGGCATCCTGAACCTTACCCCCGATTCGTTTTACGACGGCGGTAAACTAAACGGTTTGGATGCTGCCCTTGCCCAGGCCGAAAAGCACCTTAATGAAGGCGCCGCCATCCTCGATATCGGTGGCATGAGTTCGCGCCCCGGTGCTGAAATCATCGACCCGCAAGAAGAACAGGAACGCGTGCTTCCTGTCGTAAAAGCATTGGCAAAACAATTTCCCCAAGCCATCCTTTCTATCGATACCCTGCACAGTGCCGTGGCCAATGCCTGCCTGCACGAGGGGGCTCACCTCATAAACGATATTTCGGCAGGGCGCTATAACAGCGATATGGCCGCTACCGTAGCACAACACAAAGCGCCCATCATAATTATGCATATGCAGGGCATGCCTGCTACCATGCAGCAAAATCCGCATTACCATAATGTAGTAACCGAAGTGTATGCCTTTTTAGGTGAACGCATCGCTACGCTTAAGGAAACCGGTATCAACGATATCATTATCGACCCCGGTTTTGGCTTTGGCAAAACCCTGCAGCACAACTATGCCTTACTAAACAACCTGAATTACTTTACGCAATTAAATACGCCCCTCTTAGCGGGTATCAGCCGTAAGGGCATGCTGTATCGCTTGCTGGGTATCACTGCCGATGAAGCCTTAAATGCCACCACCGTAGCCAATACCATGGCGCTTATGAATGGAGCAAACATCCTGCGGGTACACGATGTAAAACCTGCCGTAGAAGCTGTTAAGCTGTTTAATGCTTGTAACGCACCTATTTAACCTGCGCCTGTGTGGCCTGGTTCAGTGAGTCGAGTTTTTGTTTGGCTATAAACTCCTGCACTAACTGCTCGGGTGTTTTGCCCAGGTTCTGCAAACTCAAACGCACATCATTCGCCAGCGGATCGTTAGGGAACTCCTTTAAAAACTGGTGATACTTCAACTGGGCATTGTCCAGGTTGCCCACTTCGTTTTCAAATACAAAACCTTGCAAAAACAGGGCAGTCGAACGTTTCTCCGGAAAGTTCTCATATATCTTTTGATACAATGCCACACCACGCAGCGGCTTGCCTAAGGCACGGTAAAAGTCAGCGGCTTTATAAAGGTATTCGGCCGCTTTGGGTGTTTTAGGGTTTTCGGCAGCATAGGTTTCGTACGCATTCAGCAAGCTCATTACCCCGGCGCTGTCAATCACCTTGTTTTTGGCATCCTCAAAAACCTTCTTCTCCAGCATGGCAATTTTATTGGTGTTCCATTCTGCACGCGGATAACAACCGGCCAAAGCCGCAACCACCACTAGTATGCCCACTACTTTCTTCATAGCTCAAAACTTTTGGCGCGAATATAATCGCCCCGGTAAAACAAAAGGCACCCCTTAAGGTGCCTTTTGTAAAATATTACAGAAGTGTGATGGATACTTACTTAACCTCTACCACTTCTACATCAAATATCAGGTCGCTCTTGGCAGGTATATCAGCACCAACAGCACGGTCGCCGTAGGCTAAGTAAAAAGGTATGATCAACTTACCTTTACCACCCTGGTTAAACAGGGCAATACCCTCGTCCCAACCCGGTATAACCTGACCAACACCTAACTGCAGAGGCAGCGGCTGGTTGCGGTCGTAGCTGCTGTCAAACTTCTTACCATCCCACAAGGTGCCGGTGTAATGTACTTTTACATTGGTAAAGGCCTCGGCTTTAGGGCCCGAACCTTGCTGTTCTGTAATGTAATACAAACCGGTAGCGGTTTTCTTGGCTTTAGGGTATTTAGCTTTTACTTTTTTGTCCCATTCAGCCTGGTAGCCTTTATTGGCATCCACCAGTTGCTGTACGGCAGCCTTATACTGGGCGGTTTGCGCCTCGTATTTTTGCTTGTTAAACTCTACGCTCTTGGCCTTCAGCAGCTCGTCTTTTTTAGCCCACACTGCCAGTGCATCAAAAGCTTCGGCATCCTTACCTACGCGAATGATGTTCACCTTGCTCATTACTTCACCGTTTTCAATCTGGCTAACAATTGGCAGGCCTTGTACTACACGGCCATAAATGGTGTGCTTATAATCCAACCAGCTGGTTATACCTTCGGTAATAAAAAACTGCGAACCGTTGGTATTAGGGCCAGAGTTAGCCATTGCCAGTAAACCCGGCTTGTCAAACTTCAGCGAGTAGTCGAACTCATCGCCGAAAGCATAACCCGGTCCGCCCATGCCATTGCCTTGCGGGTCGCCGCCCTGTATCATAAACGGCTGTGGCTTGTGGATGCAACGGTGGAACGTTAAACCATCAAAAAAGCGAACACCTTCCGCTTTAGCGTTGTTCTTGATTTTGCCTTCGGCCAGCCCTACAAAGTTAGCCACCGTTACAGGTACTTTTTTGTATTCCAGCGCTATAACCATAGTCCCTTTCGAGGTCACGATTTCGGCATACAGGCCGGGAGTGGTTTTCCAGCCATCATCGCCGGGGTCGGCAGCAGGTGCGGCCGGGGCTTCTGCGGCCGGGGTAGCCGGGGTTTCGGTTTTATTACCGTTGGCATTGCAACTGGTAAACAAACCGGTAAACAGCGTAAGCGTAAGCAATACTGATTTTCCTTTGTTATTCATTCGTCTTGTTTTAGTAATGGAAAGCTATATTAAAATCTTCTTCTACAAATTTAAAGTGTTCAGCGCTTCCAGAAACTTCTTTTCGGTTTGCGCCAAACCTATGGTGCTTTTACCTCCGCTGGCGTTGCGGTGGCCACCACCCTCAAAATTAGCACGGGCAAAGGCATTTACATCCACATCGCCCCTGCTGCGGAACGATACTTTTACCTTATCCGCCTCCTCGCTAAAGTAGGCCGTCATTACCACTCCTTCAATCTTAAAGGGGTAATTCACCAACCCTTCGCTGTCACCGCTCTGCAAATTAAATTTTTTGATTTCAGCCTGAGAGAGCATCATGTATGCCACTTTGCCCTTTTTGGTAAGTTTTAACTTTTCGTTCAGGCAGTATCCAAAAAAGCGCAAACGCGTTTCGCGGAAGATGTTATTGATCTTCTCGCTCACAAAATCGGGCCTTGCGCCCTTGCCCAGCAACGCCGCCGCCACCATATGGGCATTGGGTGTGGTATTGTTGAACTGAAAAAAGCCATTGTCAGTAGCCAAACCTGTATACAGGTTCTCGGCAATGGCGGCATCTATCAAATCTGTTTCACCTAAGTCGGCAATCAGGTCGTAGATCATTTCGGCGGTAGCACAGTACGTGGTATCGCTGAACATCAGTTGAGCGAAGTCTTCCGGCTGCTGGTGGTGGTCCACCATGGCCTTAAAAGCGCTGCTTTCCAATATCACAGTTCCCAGGTCCTCCAAACGGCTCAGCGCGTTAAAGTCCAGACACCAGATATATTGCGCCCCCGCTATACGGGCATTACACAGCTTTTTGCCCATTTCATTCTCATACACCATAATATCCTGCGTGCCGGGTAGCCAGCGCAGGTTATCGGTAAAACTGGTGGGCGATATAAACGCCACATCATGCCCCTTCTTTTCCAGAAACATCTTCCAGCCCAGGCTGGCGCCAAGGGCATCGCCATCGGGGTTACGATGGGTTACAATCACCATTTTAGCAGGTGTTTCCACTATTTCCCGTAACCGGGCAATGTCTTCGGCTCTAAACTTCATGCTGCCGCGAAAATGTGAAAAATATCGGGGTTTAGGGCACACCATCTCGGGTGCCACAGTTAACCTAGCCCCAACTCCCGACAAACTGCCCTCGCGTGGTTGCGCGTCCCACCAACCACCGCGTTGAACACAAGTCCAAAGTCAAGGCGAGGCGGGCTGTTTAAATTCCCTTCCTTCCCGATACTTAGGGATCAGGAGGGGTGGCAATAATACGTGCAGCGTATTATTGACGGGGTGGTCGACACACTACAACCAACCACAACTCCACCGCAAAAATCCAACATCAAGGCGGGGCGGCTGTTTAAATTCTCCTCCTTCCCGATACTTCGGGACCAGGAGGGGTGACAAGAATACGTGAAACCTATTCTTGACGGGGTGGTCTACACACTACCACAAACCACTACACCACCTCCCCCTCCTTTCCATCTCATTAATATTTATTTGCTTGCCTTTTAAATTATGCATTAGCAAATTAATTCATAAATTGGCCTTAAGAAAAACCGGCAGAATAATGAAGGAGATTGATGAGGTGGCGCAGAACAATATAACTGATCCATGATTGTATTTATAGTTATAAAATGGCTAATATGGGACTTCTGAAAAAAACTAGTAAACTCAAGCACATTGAGAACACAATAAAAAAATACAATCAATCTTTTGAAATCCTCTTATCGTTCATAGCCAAAACCTTTGCATTTGGATTACTGGTTTTTTTGATCGTAATATTTGTTTTAGAGTATCGTAATGATGGCTATACCATCTATCAGCTCAATCTGCCTGAGAGCTTAAAAAATGATGGCATGACTAATGAAATCGCAACGGCAATTTTAAATGACCACTTAAATACCATAAAAACGTTCGGGATGCACGAAAAGTCAAGAGAACCCGATTATCAAAATGGTGATTCAAAACAATTCAAAATAAATGTTGGGGGACTTTCGCTTGATGGCTCTATGGAGAGTATAGTAAATTCCTTTAGGCGATGGACCCACAAACAGATTAATACAATTTCGGGGGCGGCCATAGATGAACGCGAACAAATCACTCTTTCACTGTCCGTAGGTGAAGATGTAATAAAGCTGACACAACCCAAAGAAGGATTGTCAGATGTCAAAACTGTTAACCTACTCTTATGGGATGCTGCGCTCGCAATTATGGAAAAAACAAGTCCTATCACCACTGCATATTTTTATTACCGGACAAGAAATTATGATAAATGTATTCAACTGACCAATAAATTTCCAAAGTATAACTCTGACATGCTAGTACTGTCAGCACAGGCATTTAGACGAGCCTATAAAATGGATCAGGCTTTAAATTTCGCAAAGAGTGCTATCGAAATGGATAGCTTGAATGCCTTTGCACAATATGAAATGGGGGTCGATTTATGTGAATTAAAGGATTTCATAAGCGCTCGAAAATATTTATCCAGAGCTATTGAGCTAAATCCTCAGAACGCATCGTTCTTGCTAGATTATGCAAATTCATGCATAGAAACAGGGGACACCATTCAGAGTATAAAATATTATGAAAAAGGACTTAGTATTGACAGTACCAATGGGGTGGGTTGGTTTAATTATGGATTTGTATCAGCATTACAAGGAAACTATACAAAAGCCCAAGCATTATTCGACCGAACGCAATATTTTGATTTTGACCAAAATGAACCCTTTATATCAACAAGTATGGTAATCGGCAATATAAAAGACCCCCGCATCAAAATGCCCTATCAGGTGATAAGAGAGTTTAATAATTACAAATATGCATACAACTACTATGGCCTACAACTTTTAAATAATGGGAATATCGATTCAGCCAAACATTTATTTATTTTGGCACTAAACATTGACTCCAATTTTTTGTATGCGCGTTTAAATTTAGCCGCAAGTTATGCGGCCTCACAAGATCTTGAATTGGCAAACGCTAATTTTAAACGTGCGTTGGATTTAAATAAAAACTCACGTAATATTTATCTTCAATGGGGCTCTAACTTGTTGTGGCAACAAGATTATGAAGCAACCGCAGAGATAGCCAATAATATGCTAACATTAAATGCTTTTGACGCAGAAGCATTAGGATTGTTAGGCACATGTAAAAGCGCGCTGGGAAGCACTGTTGATGCTGCTTATTGTTTTCGGTTAGCTTTGCTTTTTGATCCTAACAATCGCAAGGTTTTATTAAGCTATAGTTCGTTGCTACTAAATGGCAACCAAAACTATAAAGCCGCATCATTAAGCAATAGAGTATTAGGGAACAATCCATATGATTTTGATGCGATGGAAAATGTTGCGAACTGCTACTTAGCAACTGGTAGAACTTATGATGCATTAGCAGTTTATGATCGAATGATTTCAACATTCCCCTATAGTAGTATTGGATATGATTATAAGGCTGATTTATTAATGCAGATTGGCAGAAACGAAGAATCTCTTCCATTAATAAACAAGTCTCTCAAGATAAACGCTAGGGATTTTTATGCCCATGCCCTTAAGGGAAGATACTATTATGAAACTTACGATATAGAACAAGCCATTCCTTTCTTCGAAACCTCAATTAACTGCATTGATAAGGCTGCTTATGCAAGTAAAAAACCGGATAAACTTCAATGGTTAAATCAAAAGTATAAGTATGCTCTGCCTTATCTTTATTTAGGTCACTGCTATTTTGCAGAGGGCAATTATTTTGTTGCAATTGATTACTATCAAAATGCAACATTGTTCGAGCCCCAAAATTGCAATTATTTGTATTACTGGAAAGAGTCGATATTGCGCTTAGGTCGCAATCCAAACACGGATATCGCATATGGAAAGGCGCTCGTGAATTCTCGATGCCCAAACCAATAAATAATGCGCTAAACGCAATTTAATCTTACGAACATTTCAGTTTCCCCACTAACGCATGCGTATCGCTTGTGCTTTTTATGCTTAAGAATTATATGGCCGTATAGGCGCATACAGGCCGATTACCTATCATTTTAACATCTGCAACCGTTCGTTAATTCTCGCGAGTATATTATCCTTGCAGCTATGGCTACTTTCCTAACAGGCAAAGAGTTATACGATAAAATTTATGACATTACCAACCCTACTCCACAGGCCGCACCTACAGCGCTGTAATTTTACACCCATCATCTTCTACAAATAGTTCGCCCCGCTGGGGCTGCATTTAGCTGTCTCCATGACAGGGGGACGAGAAAAAACAAGAACTGCGTGGCCTTGTATAGCGGTTCTCCCTTCCGAAACTTCGGAAGGGGAGTTAGTGGGTGGCGTGGATCTCGAATAGCCTTGTTTTTTCGGAGGGGGTGGCTCAGGAGTTGAGGACTAAACTGACACAATCAGCCCACCCAGCTCCACAGGCCACACCTACGGCGCTGTTTTTAACTTATGCATGGTAATCTAAAGACAGTTCGCCACACTGAGGCTCGACTACTTTACCTGCTTTTCAATTATCTCTTCCAAATCAATAATATAATTATTGCGGGTTACTATTGAGCGAGCTAAATGAGTTACAAACAATAAAACTAGCGATAAAACAAACCCAAGGGCCGCGACAACTAATTGGGTTAGCAAAATCAACTTAGTCTGGTCGGGTGTAAAATTTGAATCCGGATCAATTTTTTGCAGCACAGATACTTCGCTCATGCTAATTGCTGCCAAACCTATTGCTGCAAACAAAAGCGGCCAACCAATCAAGGCTGTAATTATTCGAATCGCGCCGTGAAATACGGTGCTGCGTAAAATACTAGGCCGGTCAGGTAGTTGATTAAGCAATTCCTCTCCTCTGGTGGGTATTTTTGCCATTGCTGGGTATATTTAGGTGCTATAAATATAGTATTTGTATTAATTCAAATAAAATTATCTAACCAGTTAAGGGAAAGTTCAGACTCCGAAGGGGGAAGTTCCCCGAATTATCATATCTACTGCCTCTTTTCGAAACGTTTGAAAGGGGTGAGCGGGTAGCGTAGCCCTGCATAGCGGTTCTAAGCAACCTATCACGATTCCACCAAACTGCCAATCCTAACAATTCCTTAATCTAAACATTTTTAACACCTTTTTTTTAATTTTGTTTCTTTACTTATTACCTTTACATCAAATTTCCGAAGTCCCAATAGCCACATCTATATAGAATGTCAAAAACGCTCAACATAACATCTCTTACCGGGCCGTCTACCGCATCGCGGATCACTGCCATGTGTGTTACCGGTTTAAGGGCTAAAACCGGCAAAACCTCTCACATTAAATTTTCTACAATTTGTGCACTGCAAAATCAACTGCACAAATCTGCACAAATGGTAAAATCCTTAATACATGAACAGCCCTCTATGCGTCGTTTTAACAACAAAATACACTACATCAAAACTTATTTAATATGTGCACAAGCAAAAAACCTGCACAAGCATGCACAAGCAGGGTGGATAACCCGCTGATCTCCGATCCCGGTTTTCTGTACTCTGTGCTAAAAAGCGAAAAGTGTAAGAACGTGTTTTACAAAAACATTGTAAAGGAGTGTAAAGTTCCTTCAGTTCAACCTGTCTTACCCTTACTGATAGGATTTGACAGGTGTCCCCAAAAACCCTATCAAACCCTATCATTTCCTATCATAACTGTTAAAATTCCGTCCCATTTAATAGTCAAAACCAAAAAAACAAGCCTATGGCGGCAAAGAGCAGTTGCAAAGACCTGTAAAGCGACTCTCCCTTCAGAAACTTCGGATAGGGAGTCCGAGGGAAGCGCAGCCCTGGGTTGCGGTCATTCCTTCCGAAACTTCGGAAAGGCAGTAAGTAGGTAGCGTAGCCGCACACGGCCAATAAAACAGATTGTCATGGCGAGGGATATTCCATTAAAAATCAATCAGAGAAATCGTCCAGAAGTTCCCGATTACTCGGGACTTCCCCTTTGTGATTATGACAACTACTATTCAAGCAACAACCACCATGAAAGGAATAAAAGCAAAGCCCAAACGTAGCGGCCCTCCCTTCCGAAACTTCGGAAAGGAAGTTAGTAGGTAGCGCAGCCGCGCGCAGCCAATAAAACAGATTGTCATGGCGAGGGATATTCCATTAAAAATCAAACAGAGTTATCATCCCGCGGCCATCTTCCGCTTTGTGATTATGATAACTACTATTCAAACAACAACCACCATGAAAAGAATAAAAGCAAAGCCCAGGCGTAGCGGTCCTTCCTTTTGGAAGTTAGTAGGTAGCGCAGCCAATGCGCAGCCTGTATTTCACCCCTCTTTGCGAAAGCAGAGAGGGGTCGGGGGTGAGTCCCAACGCACTGGTTGGCGAGGACGCACAACCAGGGTAAGACATTTCATTCGTCAATCAGAATTCCAAAACCCAAAATCAAAAATCATCATAACCATCCGTGTTCGTCAGCATTCCATTTCATTTCTTCATTTAATCGGTCTAATCCTTCTTCAATCCTGCTCTATCTCTCTCACAATTTTATCTTTGCCGCGCTTAAAAACCAGCTATGAGTTTCATTATCCGTAAAGGCGACCAAAACGATGTTCCGGGCATCTTCCGGCTGATTAAAGAATTAGCCGAGTTTGAACGTGCGCCTGAAGCTGTAGTAAACACCGAAAAAATGCTGTTGGAAGATGGCTTTGGCCCCCACAGCATTTACCACGTGTTTGTAGCCGAGGATGCCGCTACCAACGAGATTATCGGGCTAGCCCTCTACTACACCGCCT
Organism: Chitinophagales bacterium; assembly: GCA_044225825.1. Classification (GTDB taxonomy): domain Bacteria; phylum Bacteroidota; class Bacteroidia; order Chitinophagales; family LD1; genus Bog-950. The sequence goes on along the minus strand of JBGAIB010000004.1, from coordinate 39,179 downwards.
ACAGCACCTGGAAGGGACGCATCCTGTATCTGGACGACCTGGTGGTTACCGAAACCCATCGCAGGTTTGGCATTGGCCGTAAACTGCTGAACGAGGTATTAAAACAGGCCCAGCACGATAAGGTGAACCAAATACGCTGGCAGGTTCTAGACTGGAACCAACCCGCTATTGCATTTTATAAAACCGTAGGCGTTGAATTTGACCCCGAGTGGATTAACTGCAAGATGGACCAATCCCAGATTGCTGCTTATCTGCATACCCAACACCATTGATTATTTACCCACAAGACCCATATAAAAACACGATTACAGCATGAGCATGCAGGTTTACAAGTTTGGAGGTGCATCGGTAAAGGACGCCGATGCCGTACGCAACGTAGCAGCCATTTTAAAGGAAAACAACTTTAACGAAAAGGTAGTGGTTATATCCGCCATGGGCAAAACCACCAACGAACTGGAAAACATCATTAACCTGAACTACGCCGGAAATACCGGTTGGGAACAGGCCCTGGATGCCCTATTCGAAAAGCACGTTGCTATTATCAATAACCTGTATACCAACGGCAGCAAGGATAAAGCCGTGGAAGATGTAAAACTGCTGATTGAAGCTACCCGCAAGTTTTTAAAAGAAAACACCTCGCGCAACTACAACTATATCTACGATCAGGTGGTAAGCATCGGCGAATACATTTCCACCACCATCGTCAGCGATTACGCCAACTCGATTGGCCTTAAGAATACCCTGCTGGATGTAAAGCAGGTGCTGTTTACCGATAATGCCTATACCGAAGGGAAGGTAGACTTTAAGAAAACCGAAAAAGCCATTGCCACTAAAGTGAACGAACTGGTTAAAACCGGCTTTGTAATTACCCAGGGCTTTGTTGGCTGCACACCGGAAGGTTTCTCTACCACCCTCGGCCGCGAAGGTTCCGATTACACGGCTTCTATCTTCGCCTACTCGCTGGATGCTGAGCGTATGACCGTATGGAAGGACGTGGAAGGCATTATGAACGCCGATCCGAAGGAGTTCCCCGATGCCCAGTTTTTGAGTGAGATAACCTACCACGAGGCCATTGAAATGACCTACTACGGCGCCAGTGTAATTCACCCTAAAACCATCAAGCCGATACAGAACAAGAACATACCTTTAGAGGTGCGCTCGTTTGTAAACTACAACAAACGTGGTTCGGTAATTTCGGCCAATGCCAACAGCAGTTTTTTACCGCCTATTATTATCTGGAAACGCGCTCAGGTCCTGCTCTCCTTCTCCGCTAAGGACTTTTCCTTTATCGCCGAAGAGCATCTAAGCAAGGTATTCAGTACCTTCGCCGAAAACCGCCTGCGTATTAACCTGATGCAGAACGCAGCCATTAGCTTCTCGATAACAGTAGACTTTAAGAAGGAAAAAATAGAGCATATCATCGAGCAGTTGCAGAACGATTTCAGCATTACCCGCAACGATAATCTTTCGCTGTTAACTATCCGCCACTACAATCAGGGTATATTAGACCGCTTGACTAAGGACAAGGATATATTACTGCGCCAGATTTCGCGCAATACCATACAAGTGTTGATGAGGGAGTAAGGAGAGGCGGTTTAGTCAACCGCTACAACGCCTTTAACTTCGGGCACTGAGCGGCGCACCGCTTCTTCGATACCTGCTTTCATAGTCATAAAACTTTGAGGGCAGGTGCTGCAGGCACCCAACAGTTTAACCTGCACAATCATATCGTCGGTAAGGGCTACAACTTCTACATTACCCCCGTCGTCTTTCAAATACGGGCGCATGGTGTCGAGGGAGGCCTCTACTTTCTTCAATATTTCGTCGGTGCTGGTCATTAGTTGGTTACCTCTTGCGTTGTAGGTTGGGCAAAATTAGCATTCTTTATGGCAACTTGACGGGCTACGTTGGTGGCCAGTTCATCAAAGGCGTTTTTAACAACCGGGTCACTGCTGTAAGTGCCGGCAGGTTTGCCTTCGTCGCCACCCTCGCGAATGGCCTGTACCAAGGGTATTTCGCCCAGGAATGGCACTTCGTATTCGGCAGCCAGGCGCTTACCGCCATCGCGGCCAAATAGGTAGTATTTGTTGTTAGGCAACTCGGCCGGTGTAAAAAAGGCCATGTTCTCTACTATACCCAGTACAGGCACATTAATGTTATCAAGCCTGAACATAGCCAGCGCTTTGCGGGCATCGGCGAGTGCAACATCCTGGGGGGTGGTAACAATAACGGCACCCGTTACATTAACGGTTTGGGCAATGGTGAGGTGCACATCGCCGGTGCCCGGAGGCATGTCCACAATCAGGTAGTCGAGCTTGCCCCAAATGCAATCGGTAACAAATTGGCGCAGCGCCGAAGTTACCATGGGGCCACGCCAAACAATGGCCTGGCGCGGATCAACCAACAGACCGATGGAGAGGATTTTAATGCCGTCCACTTCCAGCGGTTCGATGTAGTTCTTCTCTTTGATCTGCCGTACCGTAGGGCGTTTGCCTATTACGCCCAGCATAGTTGGTAAGGAAGGGCCATAAATATCGGCATCAATAATACCCACCTTAGCGCCTTGTTTGGCAAGGCTTAATGCAAGGTTTACGGAAACGGTGCTTTTACCCACACCACCTTTGCCGGAGGCTACGCAAATGATGTTCTTTACACTGGGTAGGATATTTACATTGGTATTGCGCAGCGAGGTTATATTGGCATCCAACACTATATCCACCTCCAGCGAAGCAGACATATGTGTGTGAATGGCATTCACACAATCGCTCTTGATCTTCTCCTTTAAGGGACAGGCAGGCGTGGTAAGGGTAAGTTTAAACTTCACCTTTTTATCGTCCACTTCCACCTCGCTGATCATACCCAGGGTTACCAGGTCCTTTTTAATATCGGGGTCATCCACATGCCTTAAGGCATTCAAAACATCCTCTTTTGTAAAAGTCATAACTTGAAATTACAGGGCGCTAAGTTCATAAAAAAATCGGCGCCAATAGGGGTATTTTCCCACCATCAGCGCCGATTAGAGTTGTTTAACGCTTACTAGCGTATGAGGGCAAAAGAGCCTTGTATTTTTTCGTCGTCCTTATAAGGCCGGCTGATTACGATGTAGTAAACAAAGGTGCCACTTGGCTGCTCCTTACCTTTAAAGGTGCCATCCCATGGGCTATCGCCATCGTGTACCAACTCACCATAGCGATTATAAATGCGGAACGATTTAACCTTTGCTATGGTATTAAAGGATACAGGATAAAAGCCATCGTTATGGCCATCACCATTAGGCGTAAAGGCCGTAGGCATCTTGATTGGGCTCTCGATGATATTTACACGCACATTAACCGTAGTGGTATCGGAACATGGTCCGCTGGTTACAGTAAGGGTATAAAGTATATCGGTAAGCGGGGTAGCCACCGGACTTTCCACAGTGGCATTGTTCAGGTAATCGGTAGGCTGCCAATTGTATACATAACTGCCAGGCCCGCCGCCACCTGTAACAGTAGCACCAATGTTAATCGGGGTTCCCTGGTCAACAAGCGTATCATAATACAGCGCTGTAACTGCCAGGTTTTGCACCGATACGATAACTGAATCTTTTACCACGCAACCGGTATTGACATCGGTTACCGTAACGTAGTAAACAGTGCTGCTTTGCGGGCTTGCTACCGGTGTAGCACAGTCGTTACAGCTTAGGCCTGTGGCAGGGCTCCAGGTATAAACGGTGCCACCTGCTGCAGTTAATTGCACTTCGTGCCCTTCGCAAACACCGGTATCACCGCTTAGGGCAAAGTTCATAGTAGCAGGTGTAATGGTAATGGTATCGGTTTTTGGACAAGCACCTCCAAATAAGGTTGTAACTACATAGGTAGTAGCCTGGTTTGGCGTAGCAACCGGGTTAGCAACAGTAGTAGCACTTAAACCGCTTGCCGGCGTCCACAAATAGGTAATAGGTTTAGGCGGAGGAGGACACATGGAAACACGCAACGATGGCACTTCCTGCCCCAGAGTAAAAGTTGGGGTCGGCAATTGACAACCGCTGGTGGTATTAGAGGAGACGGTGTGGAAGGCATTGTAAGTGGTAGCACCTGCCTGCAGGTAATCGGCAAAAGCCGAAAGCGACCCATCGGGATTGTCCCAACAGATATCAATTACAATATTGGAAGATCCATCCCAATCAAACGGGGCCTGAAGGTTGAAGTTGTTCCAGCCCGTTACTGTGGTGTAAGCTACATTGGCGTAAACCAACTGGGTAGGCTCCCAACCGTTGTCATCTAAACTGGTTTTGTTGGTACAACCCATCTTAATGCTCAGGTTCTGGAATGGTGTTAACGATTGTTTGGTTTGCACATTAAACGCCAACTGGGTAATGGTGCCCGATGTATAACCCGCAGCTAACAGATCGCTGGCCTGATACAGGATTTGACTGCGTTCATCTTCTATTAAAAGGAAGAAGGCATCACCATCAAACGGTGTATAGGTTGATGCAAAGGAGTTGGCCGGCGTAAAGGTATGTTGAGCCGGTGTGCCGCTACAAGCAGTGGCGTTTGTTCCACAACTGCTTAATGAACTTACCGGTGGTGTGCCTGTAATGGCAGCGTTTAACTGTACCGGTATACCTGAGCAAATAGGCACATCAGGTCCTACGTTTACACCAAACGAAGTGTCTACGTTTAAGGTAATAGAACCTCCGCCAGAACAAGAACCATCATTTGCATTAAGGAAGTAGGTAGTGCTGCTATTTAAAACCACGGATGGGTTCAGGCTATCAACCGGAGCCAGATTAGTTGTTGGTGTCCAGCTATACGTAAGGGTTTTAGGCGGAGCCACACAGTAAATAAACTGGATGTTAGGACGGTTAGTGCCCAGATTTGGCTGCGTTAAGTTACAACCTACTGCAAAATCCTGGAAAGCATAGGCCACCGAATTGTAAGACGTAGGGGTCGACTTCACGTCATCGTCATTGGTGTAGTCGTTGTTATCGAAACAAATTTCTACCAGCAGGTTCGAAACTCCGTCCCAATCGTATGGCGTATCGAAAGTATGAGTGCTGTTACCCACGCCGGCAGGAGTAAACGAAACCGGTCCCATTACTGTGGCCAGGTTCGGAACAAACTGAGAGAGTGCCTGTATATCAGTGCAGCCCATTTTGATCGTAAAGCCATCGTAAGGCAGTGAACTGCCAATTTGAGCAATATCGAAAGCTATATCGGTTATAGTACCTGCCTGCATGCCCTGTGCCTGCAGTTCGCTTGCACGATACAGGATTTGAATGCGAGAATCCTGATAGAAACCTCGGTAAGGGGTAGCACCATTTTGATCGATGGTAGAGCCTGTGCCGATGGTTTTGATATCGAAGTTACCTGTGCAGGGCACTACGTTTAATCCGCACGGTAAGGTCGAGATTTGAGCACCCAAATGAATGGTGTCGCCAACACATACCTTGTTTCTGTCGGCGGTTATATATACCGCAGGTCCCTGACCGTCTACAACCACATAGGTAGTGGTATCGTGTATTACACAACCCGTATCGCTGGTTATTACAACAGTATAAGCGGTGGTATAATCAGGTTGAGCAACCGGGTTAGGAATATTGGTGGCATTCAGGCTTTGAGCAGGCGTCCAGGTATAGGTGTAAGGACCATAACCCGCATCGGGCACCACATTAAAATTCACAAACTCAAAGCGGCAGATGGTGTCATCGCTTTGGGTAATGGTGTAGTTAAAGTCAGGTACCCGGTATACAACCACAGTATCCTTGTTCTTACAGTTATTGCTAAGGTTACTGGTAACAATGTATTCTGTTGTTGCGGCAGGTGAAGCTTTAGGGTTGCTGATGTTCGGATTATCGAGGCCCGTAGTTGGTGTCCAGGTAAACTGGCTGCCACCGTAAGCTTGTAACTGAACCGGACCGCCAGCAGGGCAATAGGCTAAATCACCCCCTGCATACGTGCCTGCCAATACGGTAATGTTGATAGCATACGCCTGGTTACTGGCTAAGGGACAGTTATTGTTTTTAACGGTCACAATAAAGATGTTATTACCTGTATCAAGTGCCGTAGGCGTCCACACCAGTTGGCTGTAGATAGAGTCTTTTGATAAGTACGTGCTGGTATATTGTGCAGCAGGGATAGACTGTGCAATGTTGGATTCAAGAAACAACGAATCTCCTCCGGGTTCAATACCCAGGGTGTTAAAGGTTAAAGTGTTGCCGGGGCAAACCTGCACGTTAAAACTGTTGATATAAATGCCGTTTACCACGGTAGATTGAATAGCACCGGTAAATACAGGTGCAGGATTAGCGCAACCCGGCAGGTTAACTACTACAAACTGGATATCGCGCATAGTAGAACCAATCAGCACTCCATTGCGGTATTCTTCCACCAATACCGTTACAACGGCCACCTGTGTGCCGTTTGGCGTAAAGAACATTTGACCGGTTGTATTGCTGAAAGTAAAGGTATTGGCCGGGCTGGTGGTCATGGGGTTGGTAGGCGTAAATGTGCCTGCATAGCCAATGGTAATACCACCGGCACCCAACGGGGTTACCAGCGTATACACCAGCGAATCGCCGTCGGCATCTACCGCCCCGTGGTTGTAAGAAAATGGCTGGTTAGCACAGATAAAGGGCACCGGAAGGGTTGTAAATACAGGCGAACTATTGCAAAGTCCATTGCTGTTATTCAAGTGTGCTTCAACATATAAATCTTCCGAATCGGGGTTAAGCAGGTTGGTAATGGCCTGGTTGCGGCAACACTCATCGAAGGAGATAATCCAATCAGGGCAATTTGCCGGTAGCTGCACAATTGCGGAATAGGTAAACGCCTGCACACCGGGGTAGGTGCCACCATTACAGGTTGACTGATTAATAGCAGAAGGACACAGGGGTGATACCTCGCAAGGTGTTCCACCGCCAACAGCAGGCGGACATGGTTCCTGTGTTATATCGGCCGTAAGACTTTGACCGCAACTGGCCGAGCCGATATTTAAGGTAACACTGGTAGGTGCATCTATTCCAAAACAATCGCGGTAAAAACGCAGGGTAATTTTATAGGTATTGGTAGCCGGGTCAATACATTCGTAGGAAAGGTCGGCTCCCATGGCATGCGATGCTTTTACTTCGTTAGCACTTAGCAAACCTGCTATCAATACACTTAAAACAACTACAAGCCGGGTAAACGTACGGTTTTTCATATGGTGGTATTACTTACTTGGAGGGCTAAATATATCCAAAATCACTATTCCTTAACTAAAAAGACGAGGTAGCATGGACTACGGGTTGCCATACCCCATATTTATAATGGCGGCATACACTCGGTTAATAGGTAATCCCACCACGTTAAAGTAGTCCCCTTCGAAGCGACGGATACCCACCGCGCCTATCCACTCCTGGCAAGCGTAAGCTCCGGCCTTGTCATACGGTTTGTAGTGGTCCACATAGTACTCAATCTGTTGTAGGGTTAGCGCATTGAAATAAACCGCAGTTTTATCCGAAAAGGACACCTCCCTATCCTTAGTCAACAAGCATACCCCGGTAATTACCTCGTGCTTATTTCCGCTAAGGTCGGAAAGCATGTCAATAGCATGCTGTCGGTCGCCGGGCTTTTCATAAATACGGTCATTGAGCAGCACGATGGTGTCGGCACCAACAACAAGGTCTCCATCCCCTAATTCGGATTTAAAAGCGTGCGCCTTTTTGCGTGCCAGAAACACTGGAATTTCTTCCATTGATACTCCTTCGGGATGGTTTTCAGGCACGTTCTTGGACTTTACTTCAAACTGTAAACCAGCCATTTTCATTAGTTCCAGACGGCGGGGCGATTGCGAGGCCAGTATTATGCGATTGATCATGGCTTAGCGGTTAAACAGGTAAAATGCAGGAATAGACAATACGCCCAGCAGCATAATAAACTTCAGCAACAGACTTATGCGCCCATATTGTTTCGGGGTAGTTGAGCGCCACAGCAAGCCTATACCCACTAAACATGGCAATATGATCAACACGATCAGATAAAGGGCTGAATTAATTTTACCTCCTTCCCAAAACAGTTTGGTAAAAAATCCCGTAGCACCCACTAAACCTAACCAAAATAGAGTAGTTAGCACTTTACCTGCCATAGCTCCAAATTGAACGGGGAAGGTTGAGACCCGGTATTGTTTATCACCCTCCATGTCTTCCAGATCCTTCACCAACTCGCGAACCAGGCTGGTTAAAAAAGCAAAACCACTATAAAAGTAAACCTGCCATTTCAGCACATCAAATGCATAGGGCCCATACTCGAAATGGAGGAGGTTTAAAAACGTAGCCTCAAAAATCATAAGAAGGAGAAACACGAAAGCCGATAAACCTGCAACTACTAAATTACCTGCAAGCGGCACCTTTTTCAGTGCTGCCGAATAAACATACAGCAGTAAGAGGCAGCCAACATATACATAGCCAATTTTATAGTTGCCGGCAACCCAGCCCAGGTAAAAGCCAAGCCCTAAGCCCGCGAAAGCAAAGACGGCCTGTGCATACATGGCAAAGTCCAACGAAAAGGCTCCTGAAGGTAGTGGCCTCATAGGTTTAAATTCCTTGTCCAGTTCAAAATCAAAATAGTCGTTGATGATATTGCCTGCTGCAGCTATACATACCACCGATAGTACAAACAAGACAAAATCGGCAGTTGTAAAAGGCAATAAACCCGATTGCAGTATATTGTGATGCACGGGCACCAGGATAAGAAAATAAAAGAGCGATAAGCTAAGCGTTATTATCAGCAGGTTTGTAATACGTATTAGGCGGAAGAAAGCTATCATCAGCAGATCTGAATAAGTAGTTTAAGATAATTAGTGGTGTTCGGTATTGGCCTGTTGAACAGATGCAATAATACTATCGGTAAGCACTTCATAAACCTTCCGAAGGCGATGTTCATCCGTCAGCAACTGTAAATGCTTATCAATTACCTGAAAATCGCGGCGTGCTGCCGGACCTGTTTGTATTTCGGAAGGTGAAAACGATTCCAGGTTCTCAATCGCCTTAAATATCAAGGGTTTCAACACATCAAATGGCAGGCCGTGGTCCAACAGTAAGCGTTCGGAAATGGAATACATGTGGTTAGTAAAGTTATTGGCAAACACAGCGGCCAGGTGAATCCATTGGCGTTGCTGCTCATCCACCACATAAATGCGTTTTGAAAGTGCCGCAGCAAGACCTTCCAGTTCCAGCACTGTTGCGTTATTACTTCCTTCCAACAAAAATGGAATTTGGTTGAAATCCACAAGTGCTTGCTTGGTCATGGTTTGAAGTGGATAGAACACACCGTAATTAGGAGAAGCTGATTTAAGCAGCTCGCGGGATTGTGTTCCCGAAGTGTGCACCACAAACTTATCGCCGATCTGCAGACTAGAGGCAACTTCTGCAATGGCATCATCCTTAACCGCGAGTATATATAGATCGGCATCTGCAAGGGCTGAAAGATCGGTTGTAAAAGGTGCACCAACTTTACGGGCCAACTCCTCACCTGCCGGAATGCTTCGGTTGTAGACCTGCACCACCTGGTGACCTGCCTTTTGTATGGCAAGCGCCAATTGGGTTGCCACGTTTCCTGCCCCAAGCATTGCGATTTTCATAGGCGTAAAGTTAAAAAGTTAAATGTTCTATACAGCAGTGCGCCAGGTTTGTGGATAGAATGGGATTGGTAAAAACCGGGGCTTTTGGGTTTTTATCGGTTTTGGTTTAGGTTTGACTCGTGAGTTCTCAGCACGTACGTATTACGGAATGTCCGCGCGATGCCATGCAGGGTATCAAGCAATTTATACCTACTGAAAAAAAGATAGCCTATATCAACAAGCTATTAAAAGTAGGATATTATGCTATTGATTTTGGCAGTTTTGTGAACCACGATATTATTCCGCAGATGGCGGATACGGTTAAGGTGCTTGAGGGTTTGGACCTCAGCAACCGCCATTCGAAGCTGATAAGCATTATTGCCAACGAACGCGGCGCCCGTGAGGCTTGCCAGTACGAGCAGATTGATTGCCTGGGTTTTCCCTTCTCGGTTTCAGAAACTTTTCAAAAGCGAAATGCGAATTCTTCCATCAGCGAAGCGGTGGAACGTGTAAAGCATATAAAAGACCTTGCTGCCACGCATAACAAAGAACTTATTATTTATATCAGCATGGCCTTTGGCAATCCTTATGGCGATGCTTACAGTCCGCAGATAGTGGAAAAATGGGTAAACGAACTGGCCCCGCTTGATATTAAGACCTTTATGCTGAGTGATACAGTGGGGGTAGGCTCACCGGATAATATCAGCTATCTGTTCTCTACGCTTATCCCGGCCTTCCCTAAACTGGAAATCGGCGCTCACTTACACACGGCGCCACATAACTGGAAGGTAAAAGTAGATGCTGCTTACAAAAACGGTTGCCGCCGCTTCGATGCTGCTATCAAAGGTTATGGTGGATGCCCCATGGCCAAGGATGAATTGATTGGCAATATGCCTACTGAAAACCTGCTGAACTATTTTAGCACCGAGGATCTGGATAATCACTTCAACATTCAGGCATTTGAGGAGGCTTTACGCGAGTCGAACCAGGTATTCCCGCTTCACTAGGACTGCTTACGAAATTTATCGGATATCAACAGTGCAATGCCTCCCAGCAACACCAGGGTTTGTGCTGCACATAAAGTCCATTTTAAAGAGGTAAAGAAGGATGCAATCAATACGGAGCTATCGGTAAAATCAGGATATGTATGCATCAAGTGAATAATGCTTGCATTTTCGCAGAAATCGATAAAAAACGCACCGAATGGTAATAAGTGCAGGTGGTTTATAACCACCCCATGCCGGCCTCCGGATTTGAAAACCCAGGCAGTTGCAACAATATACAGGAAAGTATAAGCAAAGGGATAGATACTGTCAGCAATGGCGCTAAAGCGGGCTGATTGTTCACGTGCTTCAGGCATGTATTCACTTATAATTGCCTTTGCTTTTTCGGGTGTATAGCTAAACTGCAGATCCATTATCCGTACCGGCTTACCTGCCAATTGTTGAATGGTGGATGCGCCATGCGGCATAATATAGAACCCCATTACTGCATAAAACAAAAAAGCCACAGCAAATGCCTTCCACCCGGCCAGGCGCCAGAAAAAATCAGAAACACGATCGGCTATTTTCATCATTTGCATTACAGTAGTCAAAAGCTTGAGGCCTTAAAATTAAACTATTCGAACCGGATAGCCTTTACCGGCGATATGCGAGCTACTAACATAGAAGGAATAAGGAGCAACAAAAGGGTAATAAGGATGGTGCCCACATTCAATCCTATAATCCAACTTGCGTTCATTTCAACCGGTGCGTACGAAAGGTAATAGGATTCCTGCGGCAGTTGGATTAGGTGCAGGTATTTTTGCAAGAGGCAAAGTCCTATCCCCGCAACATTACCAATCAACAGACCAGTACCAATTATCACAACACTGTAATAAAGGAAAATGCGCCGTATTGATAAATTGCCCGCCCCCAGGGCCTTCATTATTCCAATCATATTCGTTCGTTCCAGTATCAGAATCAACAGAGCTGTTATCATATTAATAGCTGCCACCACAATCATCAACGATAGAATAATAAGTTCATTCATAGTTTGTAAATCCAGCCAATCAAAGATACCTGGGTTACGGTCCTTAATCGTTTCAACTGTCAATTCAGGGTTATTAATCCGTGCATTTACATTATCGCGTATCTTTTCGATAGGGTCACGGCGCAGTTCGATTATCGTGGATTCATCCATTAATCCACCAAACAACGTAACCAGGTAAGCATTGCCCCTGCTTTTAAACAGGTTTTCCTCCTTTAAAAACACTTCGTAGCCCCCTACTGTATCCGGGCCCCAATTGTTCAAATCCTGAATGGCCGCAATATCAACAAGAGCATATTTCTTATCGAAGTCCTCGAGGCCGGTTTCGTAAATCCCCTTAATAAAAAAACGTTTATTACGGATGCGGTCGCCCATAAAGGCAACAATTACCTTATCGCCCAGTTGCAAATGCATGCGCAGTGCTGTTGCCTGGCTTATCACAATATCCTTTAGCGACCCCTCCCCAGTTTCGGCATTAATGATGTTGCCGGCCTTTAGGTAGGGTTTAAAATTATTCCAGTCAAAATCCTTACCTACACCTTTCAGTACCACACCCTCAAAATCCTCTTCGGTTTTAAGCAGTCCACCCTTTAGGGCGGTAACTTGAATGTGTCTAACCTCAGGAAATTGGGTGGAGTCCTTATAAAAATCCTGGTAGCGATAAACGCCTTCTTCCTGTAACGAATTACTTAGGCTGTAGGGTATAATTTGTAAATGCGACCAGAAGCTCAGCACCTTGTGGCGTATTTCCTTTTGGAAACCGTTTACCATGGAGGTGGCAATAATCATAGTAGCCAAACTGAGCGATACCGCCGTAATGGCAATAGCGATAATAAACGATGAAAACGTTTTACGGCTGCTAAAGGCTATTTTACGTACTATGAAAAACTCGAGATTCAACGCTTGGCCTGATTTGCGGCCAAATATATACAAACGCGTTTGGCCGGTGAGGATTTAGCGTTGGCAAGGCCAAAACGGTGCCGTAACTTCGGCACGATAAGTGTAATACATAAAATACAACTATGGCTGGTATGATCCGAATACTATTTACAGGTTTCTTATTGGCAACGCTGTTCAGTTGCAAGGCGGGAAGCACAGTAACAACGCCCGGGATTATAACTGGTGCGGAACGGACAGCTGAATACCTGCCTCTGCTGAAAGGCATGCGCGTAGCCCTGTTGGTGAATCAAACGGCCGTTATCGGCACTACACATTTAGTAGATAGCCTGTTAACACTGGGTGTAGACGTCCGTAAGATTTTTGCCCCAGAGCACGGTTTCCGCGGAGGAGCGGATGCCGGTGAACATGTAAAGGATAGCATCGACCCTGTTACACACAAACAAATAATATCGCTATACGGTAATAAAAAGAACCCTTCGAAAGAGGATTTGGCAGATATTGACGTGGTTATTTTTGACATACAGGATGCCGGTGCGCGCTTCTACACCTTCATATCGTCGTTGCATTACTTAATGCAGGCTTGTGCCGAAAACAACAAACTGCTCTTGGTATTTGACCGGCCAAATCCCAACGGATGGTATGTAGATGGCCCGGTGCGAAAAAAAGGGTTTGAATCGTTTGTGGGTGTTGACCCTATACCGGTAGTACACGGACTTACCGTGGGCGAATATGCCACCATGGTAAACGGAGAAAGATGGTTGGAGGGTGGAATTAGCTGCAACCTGCAGGTAATTACCTGCAGCGGATACACGCATAAAACCAGGTATAATTTACCAGTTAAACCTTCTCCGAACTTGCCCAACAGCACCGCCATTTATCTCTATCCATCCATCTGCTATTTCGAAGGCACACAAATTTCGCTTGGCCGGGGAACCGAGTTTCCGTTTCAGGCCATCGGCGCCCCCGAAGTAAACATGAAAGGATTTAGTTTTACTCCTAAGCCTATGCCCGGAGCCAACAAACCTCCGCGTGTAAACGAATTGTGCTATGGTTTGGACCTCCGCAAAGTAAATACAGAAAGAGCAGGTATTGACCTAAGCTATGTGCTGAAGATGTACGCAGCCTTCAGCGATAAAAACAAGTTTTTTTTAGCCAATAACTTTTTTGATAAACTAGCCGGAACTGACGAACTGCGTAAGCAGATTATAGAGGGCAAAAATGAAAAAGAGATAAAAGCAACCTGGCAGGACGATTTGAATGCATTTAAGCTGACCCGCAAAAAGTATCTCCTCTATCCTGACTTTGAGTAGGCGGGCTTTCGCTATTTGGCAACATGCCTTATCATTGCAGCATGCATCTTTTTATTTCGTGGCACCCTAATCCGGATGTTTTCAGCACAGGTTTCTTTTCGCTGCAATGGTATGGCTTAACCTGGGCCATGGGCATTTTAGCCGGTTACGGTATGGCATTGTGGGTATTCGATACCTTAAAATGCCCGCAGGATAAACTGGTGCTGATTATTCAATACCTGTTTATAGGAGGCTTGTTAGGTGCCCGCTTCGGTCAGGTATTTTTTTATGACTGGCCCTACTTTGCTGCTAACCCCGGCGAAATATTAAAGATCTGGAAAGGCGGACTGGCCAGCCATGGCGGCATGATAGGTGCCTTGCTGGGATTATGGCTTTTTACCCGTGCCCATAAGCAGTTCAGCATGTTATGGCTAATGGATTATGCTGCCGTTTGCATGCCATTTTTATGCTCGTTCATTCGCTTTGGCAACCTTATGAACTCTGAATTACCGGGCCGCGCCACTACCATGCCCTGGGGTTTTCAATTTGGAACCGATGTAATTGCCCGTCACCCGGTGGTGTTATACGAATCGATAGCCTATCTGCTGATTCAGTTTTTGCTGATCTATCTCTTCAAAAAATATAAGGACAGTAAACCCGGTGTATATGCCATTACCTTTTTACTGTTGATGTTTAGTGTGCGTATGGCGCTGGAAATATTTAAGGAACCTGAAGCAGACTTTATACCCGGCATCTTAAGCAGTACTCAGGCGTTAAGTTTACCTTTTATTGCACTTGGTTTGGTTTTACTTGGCTTGTATGCCAAGGGTAAACTACATTATCAAACCCCGGTACATGCCTAAATATGAAAAATGGCTGGGGGCAAGTATCGGTTGGGCAGTTGGTGGCCCTTTAGGCGGTTTACTTGGCTACCTGGCAGGTTCGCTAACAGGAGGTAACGAAAGCAACCCAGCCAAGCCAACCGAAGGTGTTACTGAATTTGAGGTAAACCTGATAGTGCTGGCCAGTCACCTGATAAAGATAGATGGCTATGTAAACAACCGCGAGATTGAATTTACAAAGCAGTTTTTCAATGCCCATTTTAATGATGCTTATGCCGAAAAACGCGCGCAAATAATAAACCACTGTCTGCATAAAGAGTATGACCTGAACATCGTGTGCGACCAAATGCGGATGTATACCTCGTTGAGCACAAGGGTACAGGTGGTGCGCTTTTTATTTGACCTTGCTACCAGCGATGGCGATCTGCATGAACGCGAACAGTATTTTATTTTTCGCATTGCCGGTTATTTGAACGTAAACGATGTGGAGTTCCGCCGATTGAAAAAGGAGCACCTGGAAGAACGACCTCAATCGGCTTATGAAGTATTAGGTGTGCGGGTAGAGATGAGTTTTGAAGAAATACGAACGGCTTACCGGAAACTGGTATTAAAATACCACCCCGACCGCAATAAAAATGCCGGTGAGCAAGAAAAAAAGGAGTTAAACCGCCGTTTTCAACTGATACAGGAGGCCTATAAACAGATCAAGGAAGCCCGCGAAAAAAGCGCTTAACCCAGCATTTGCTCCCTGCCATTGCCCTTTAAGGCAGATAATGAACATAGGTCTGTTTTTCCACAATATTTACCACGGTTCTGCATTAGCATATCTTGTAGTTTATTTACCCGGTGTTTAGCGCAAACCAATGGTGTAGTATGTTAAAGTGGGTAGCAGGTAGTTGCCTGCTGCTAATCGGCATGTTTGGCTACGAACCCGTAAATGCCCAGGACGGATCAAATTTGCACTATGCGGTGGTACCGCTAACTGGTGACACGTTAACACTGGATAGCTTTAGCCTGGTGCCGGGGACCTTAAAAGTGTGGACCAGTTCAGCAGGACTGCTGGATTCAGCCGATTATGAGGTACGGGCTTTTGAATCGAAACTCATCTGGAAAAAGAAACCGGCAACAGATTCCGTTAAGTTCAGTTACAGGGTTTACCCATTTTCGTTGGCGGGTGAAACGTATCATAAAAGCTTTGCGCGTTACCGCGAGTATTCTGCCAACTCAGTAGCCCGACCATTTATCTACAACCCCGAAGAAGAAAAAACCAAGTTGATTGACTTCGGCAACCTGGACTTTAATGGTAGCTTCTCGCGGAGCTTATCTTTTGGTAGCAACCAGGACGTAGTATTGAATTCCCTGTTCAACCTTCAGCTATCCGGTATGTTAACACGCGACCTTGAAGTAACAGCCGCCATTACCGATAACAATATACCCATACAACCGGAGGGTAATACGCAACAGATACAAGAGTTCGATAAGATATTTATACAACTGCGCAAAGATCAGCACAAAGTGATTGTAGGCGATTATGATTTGTTTAATCCCTCCAACGAGTATTTCATGAAGTTCTCCAAGAAATACCAGGGTGGTTATTACAGCAGTTACTTTGACATTAAAAAAGCAGGACGCATTTATACTGGTGTAGCCGGGGGGATCAGCAAGGGCAAGTTTGCCCGTAATACTTTAGCCGTAACAGAAGGTAACCAGGGACCCTATAAACTGGTGGGTGCATCGGGCGAAACCTTTATTGTGATACTGGCAAACAGCGAGGAGGTTTTCATTAACGGCCAAAAGATGGAACGCGGAGCTAACCGCGATTATGTAATTGATTATAACCTGGGCGAGATACGCTTTATGCCCCGTAGAATTATAACAAAGGACCTGCGCATAACAGTAGAGTTTGAATACAGTGAGCGCAATTATTTGCGCACCGCTGCCTTTGCAAATACCGGATTTCAGACTAAAAAGGCCGATATACACTTCAGTGTATATAGCGAACAGGACAACAAAAATCAGAATGTACAACAAAACCTGGACGGCCCTAAAAAAGCATTTTTGCAAAGCCTGGGCGATAGTATTCAGAATGCTTTTTACCCCGGTGTTGACAGTGTAGCTTATGATGCCAACCGTATTCTATATGCAATGGTTGATTCGCTGGGATACGATTCTGTATTTGTTTATTCCACTGACCCGGCCACAGCTAAATACGCATTAAGCTTTGCACTGGTTGGGCAAGGTAATGGCGATTACATACCAGCCACCTCTAATGCTAACGGCAGGGTGTATCAATGGGTGCAGCCGGTGATAAATACTACCGATTCTACACTCATCCATCAGGGCACCTATAAACCTGTCATATTCCTGGTAACCCCTAAATACCAGCAGATGTATACGCTGGGTGGCCAATACCAGTTTAATGCAACCAACATAGTTACAGCAGATTTGGCACTTAGCAATACCGATCTGAACATGTTCTCGAAGAAGGACAACAACGACAATGTGGGTGTTGCTGCCAGGGCAGCCTATAAGGGCTCGATACTTACCAAAAACGACACCACTACAAAAAAGCAGCAGCGTGTAAACCTTGACATCAGTTACGAGTTTACACAAAACAGGTTTAACACCATTGAACGCTATAGGAACATTGAATTTAATCGCGACTGGAACATAGGCACTGCCACGAAACGCTACAATGAACATCTTGCCATTGCCAATATCGGTTACGAATGGACAGGGCTTGGCCTGATCAACTATCGCTTTAAAACATTCATACAGGACACCGTATATCGTGGTTTTGAAAATGGCCTCAACGGCAATTTCAGTAAAAACGGCTTTAACTTTGCCTTTCAAAACAGCTACCTGAATGCTACTTCTACCACCAACCACAGCAATTTCATAAGGCCCAAGGCGGACTTCTACTATGCAAGCATCAAAACTAAAGGCTGGAGAATAGGCGCCTTATTCGACCACGAAATAAACCGTATTCAGAACAAAGGTACAGACACCCTCACCGCTAACAGTTATCTGTGGCAGAATTACAAGGTTTATGTAACCAGTCCGGATAGCTCAAAAAACAAATACTCCATTGAATTTGTGATGCGTTACGAACACCGCCCTAAAGGGAATGGCTTTGACGCACCTTTTTTCCGTGCTCAAACGGTGAGTTTTAATGGCACCATCGCCTCCATAAAAAACCAGACACTAAACTATAATTTAACCTATCGGCACTCTAAAAACGCAGACTCGTTAAACAGTAATCAACCCGAGCATTTTTACCTGGGCCGCATAGACTATAACTTCTCGGTGTTGCGTGGGGCTATTCGTTCTACCACCTTATATGAATTAGGTACCGGCCGTGAACAAAAAACGCAGGTCGCGTACCAGGCTTCGCCCACTAACCAGGGCGATTATGTCTGGAAGGATGCCAACGCCAACGGTATTAAAGAATTGAATGAATTTGTGATTTCGCAGTTTAAGGAAGACACCAGTTATGTGCGGGTATTTGTTGTAACGCCGGAATATGTAACGGTAAACACCAATCAGTTTAACCAGGTTTTGAATATTGACCCAGCTGCAGTTTGGAAGAACAAACAGGGAGTTAAAAAAGTGCTGGCTATGTTTAGTCTGTTTGCCAGCGTGCAAATAAGCAAGAAAACCTATGCCGTACGGAGCAAAAGCGTAGGTAGTTATTTCAATCCGTTTCCCCTTGAAAAGAATAACGACCAGTTGGTTGCTACCACCATCAGCAGCCGTAATACGCTTTATTTTAACCGTATGGAAGCTAAGTATGGTGCTCAGTTGGATTTTAATTATACCCAAACCCGCACGTTGTTAACCACAGGTTTTGAAAATAGAACCCTGCAAAGTCAGGGGGCTTTAGTACGCTGGAATATTGTAAAAGCCTTAAACACGCAGGTTACCTATACCAATGGCACCAAGAGCAATCAATCAGATTTTTACACCTACCTGAAATATAAGTTCAATTACAATGATGCCTCGGCAAATCTTAGTTACCAGTTTAAAGCGGCCTTCCGTTTAAGCCTCAAATACGATTTCTCATTTAAGGTGAACCCTACCGATACCGTGGGCAAACAAACCGGACAAATCAACCGCTTAACCCTGGAGGCGCGTTATAACCGCTTGAGCAAAACAACCGTTAACGCTACACTCTCCTATGCGTCCATCGCCTATCGCGATAAAGGCTACGCCAACCAGCAGTTGGAATATGCTATGCTGGAAGGATTACGCAACGGCAACAACCTGGTATGGACGGTAGGACTGGAACAAAACCTAACCAACAACATACAGCTTTCGATAAGCTACGATGGGCGTATGACGGGTTTTGAAAAGGGGCAAAAGGACACTATGAAGCCTGTGCATACAGGGCGGGCAGAGATACGTGCCCTATTTTAATCCTGTATGAGCTGATTGTAGGTTTTGCGGCCACGCACAAAAAAATTGAATACTACGCTTTTAGGAAAAAGCGGCGTATCAGTGGTTCGCTTAAACAATTTGCGTTTACGAATTAAGGACGGTATAGCACCATAAAAAGCAAACTGCGATTTCAATATGGCCCAATAGGCTTTAAATCCGCCACCGCCAAACAGAAACTTCAAAGCAGCCAGGTTATCTAACTGCATCCGAAATGTAATTTTCCAGAACACCTGCCAGGCAGGCAGGTTTTTAAACAACATAAATAAGCTGTTGCGGAAATTGAGATAGGTTTTAAACGGGCTGCCATAACCCAGGCTTCCACCACCCACATGATAGACTACCGATGCAGGCACACATATAATGCGTTGCCCCTGGTTTTGCATGCGCCAGCACAGGTCTATTTCCTCCTGATGCGCAAAGAAATCTTCATCTAAACCACCTGCATTCCAAAAAGCGCTGCGCCGCACAAATAAGCAAGCCCCGCTGGCCCAGAATATATCGGCCTGTGTATCGTATTGCCCCTCATCTTTTTCAATAGTTTCGAATACCCGGCCTCTGCAAAACGGATAACCAAACTTATCGAGATACCCACCACAGGCACCTGCATATTCAAACTCATCCTTCTGCAGATAGGCCTTTATTTTGGGTTGAGCAGCGGCAATCACGGGATCTTTATCCATTTGTGCAATTACCTTCTCCACCCAACCATCGGTTACCTCAATATCCTGGTTTAGCAATACGTAATACTCTGTATCCAATAGTTTCAGCGCGTCGTTATACCCGCCGGCATAACCACCATTACGCTGATTCTGTATAATGCGTACGGTTGGATAATGCTGTTGCAAAAAAACTATACTATCATCCGAAGAGAGGTTATCGGCTACTATAATTTCACACAGCTCGGTAGAGGTATGGCGCATAACCGAAGGCATAAAATCCTCCAGGAATTTACGGCCATTCCAACTTAAGATTACTACCGCTACCTTTTTTTTACTCACGTGCAGCACTTTCTATTTAGAATACAATGATAATCAGCAAACCATGTTGCGGAGCTAAACCAACCAAAATTTAATTATGTTTAGCCCACGCAAATCAACAAATCTTTTGCAATGTCCGATACCCTTTACGCCGAAGACTATTTGAACTACCAGAGCAACCGCAGTTGGTTGCGCAAAACCATTCGCAAAGTTTACCTGTGGCAGGTGCGCCGTCACGTGGTTGGCAAAGCCATCGACTTTGGCTGCGGGGTGGGCGAACACCTCTCCACCTTTCCGGAAGGCTCGCTGGGCCTGGAAGTAAACGAGGCTACCGTAAAATACTGCCTGAGCAAGGGCATGAATGTGCAATTGTACAATCCAACAACAGATGATTATCAGTTAAAAGATATACCTGCCGGGCAATTCAATACGGTAGTTATAAGCCATGTGCTGGAGCATTTAGAGAACCCGGACCAAATCCTGAAGAAACTAATGGATTCGTGTAACCGCCTGGGCATAAAACGCATTTTCATCTGCGTACCCTGTGAAGCAGGCTTTGCGCACGACAAAACACACGTAACCTTCGTAACCAAGGATTACATGAAACAAAAAGGCCTTGAAAGCTACAATGGTTTCAAACTTACACATGCGGGTTATTTCCCTTTCAATCTTAAGTTTGTCGGCAAATTATTTACCTACAACGAACTGAACCTGCTCTATGAGCATCCTTAACAGGGATCACACCTTTGTTATAATGGCCTATAAGGAATCGCAATACCTGGAGGCCTGTATTAAAAGTGTGCTGAACCAACAGGTTCCTACATTGGCGCATATCACCACTTCCACCCCCAATGCATTTATTAGCGGCTTAGCAGCTAAATATGGCTTGCAGGTAATAGTGAATGAGCATGGCGGCAGTATAGGGAAGGACTGGAATTTCGGCTATCGCAGCGCGAATACCCCCTATCTAACGCTGGTGCATCAGGATGATTTGTACCATGAGGACTTTGCTGCTGCTTGTCTGCAGGCAGCCCAACACTGCGATAAGGACGCGCCACTTATGGTGTTCAACCGGTCGCTTACCTTTAAAGGCGATACACAGGTTAAACTTCCTTATAAAAACATGCTACGCTGGATGCTGATCTTCCCGTTTCATTTCAGCAGGTGCATTACATCTACCTTCTGGAAGAAGGCAGCGTTGCGATTTTCGAACAGTATCTCCTGTCCCGGTGTGTTTTACGTAAAAAAGAACCTGGGCGATTTTACCTTCAACGAAACTGACAAATACATATTGGACTGGCGTGCCTGGTTTGCGATAGCAGAACGACCAGGTGCCATGATTTACGTGGACAAGGTGCTGCACACCCATCGCGAGCACGAAGAATCCGCCACCTCGGTGACGCAATTGGCTACCCTGCAAAAAGAGGAAGTAGAACTATTGACTCATATTTGGGGCAATACCTTCATTGCCAAAGCAATAACCGCTGTCTTGCGCCTGGCCAAATAAGCTTTATACACTTGTTTAAAACCGCAGGTTGACACTTATCGAAATACCTGTTATTTTGCCCACCTTGCAAGTGGAGCAGAACAAGAACATATTATTGCTGGATGGCGAAGAACAAAGCGCGCAGGACATACAACGTTTCCTGAAGGTAAGTGCCTATGCCTTTACTATCAGTCATGCTTCGGACCTGCCCGAAGGCCTTAACTACCTGAAAGGCCGGAAACCTGACCTGATTCTGCTGGATGCCTCGCTTACCGATAAAAAGGA
The DNA here is from genome assembly GCA_044225825.1 of Chitinophagales bacterium. GTDB lineage: Bacteria > Bacteroidota > Bacteroidia > Chitinophagales > LD1 > Bog-950. The sequence goes on along the minus strand of JBGAIB010000004.1, from coordinate 17,356 downwards.
TTTCGGTGCCTTTCGCAGTTTAACGGAACGTGAAAAAATACCGGTGATCCTGCTTTCGGATTACAGCACAGCTGATGCCAAAAAGCAGGCACAAAAAACCGGCGCTACCGATTACATCGTAAAGAATAAGATCAACCTTTTTCACCTGCAAAAATCAATTGCAAGTGCGCTGCGTTTAAGCGAGGCTGAAACAAGGCTGGACAACACGGTGAATGATCTGGTAACTTTCCACGAATCGTTTTACCATATACTGGGTAAGCTGAGCGAAGGGGTAATGGTGATAAATGCGCAAAATGCACTGCGCTATGCCAATGCGAAAGCCTATAGTATTTTAGGAGAAGAAAGCCTGCGTCCGCATTTAGCCGACTACATGAGCTTTAGAGAAGTAGAAACCGAAGATTCGGTAGAACTCTCCGCCAGCGGTCGTCAAAAAATCAGCATCCGTATCAGCGAGTTGAAATGGAACGGCGAGCGCGCCAATCTGTTTGTAATTACCAAAACCGAAGAAGACGAAACGGCCAATGCTGCGTTCCTTGAAAATGATTCCTTCAAGGCGCTTATTAATTCAATATCCGAAAAGATGCTGTTGCTAAAAGGTGATGAAGTGGTATTTGCCAACCGACCCGCAGCTAAAGCGCTTAAAACCAAGGTAAGTGCCTTGTTAGGTAAAAAATTGAACGATCTGTTTGAAAGTAAGCAACCCCTGATGCCAGGTATTTCCTTACAATCTTTTTTAGCAGCCAAAGAATCGGAAGGGTTTATACGCGGCATGGAAAAGCCTGTGGAAGTTAGCTGGGTTATGACCCCTTTGAACCTGGATGAGCAGTTCTTTCACCTGCTTACCTTTAGCGAAAAGCAGTTGCCCGATACCCATTATGCACCAGCTGCCCGCACCGACGAGGAAAATTTCAGCAGCGAAAATGTGCTGCACCTGGCCTCGCACGATTTACGCGAACCTGTGCGAACAGTATTAAACTATGTGCAGCTAATATCCGATAAGTTAGGAGTCGGTAAATATGAGGAAGCGGAAGAATATGCCGGTTTTGCCAAACAGGCTGCAGCCCGCATGGAAAAACTGCTGACTGATTTAAAAACATATATTGGCCTAAACACCCACCATTTTACGCTGGGTAAGGTGAGCATGAAATTATGTGCCTCCGATGCGCTAAAAATGTTGAGAACCCGCATTGAAGAAAGCGGCGCTGAGATTAGCGTAGCTGAATTACCTGATATAAGTGCAGATAGAGAACTGGCCGAGTTGCTGCTGAATATATTGGTTGACAACGGCCTTAAGTTCAGCAAAAAGGGAAAAAAGCCGGTGATTGACATAGGGTTTGATAAATACGAAGGCAAGGTAGTGTTCTGCGTACGTGATAACGGCATTGGCATCAGTAAAAAATACCAGCAAAAAATATTCGATCTGTTTGAACGCCTTAACCGTGTAGATGAATATCCCGGTAATGGCCTGGGGCTAGCCATTGCAAAGAAGATAGTGGAAGCACATGGCGGCAACATCTGGGTAGAATCGCTACCCGGCTTTGGAAGCAGTTTCTACTTTACGCTACAAGCTAAATAACCTATTGTTTTACAAACTTACTGGTACCTGATTTAGTACCGGCCTTTACCTCTATAAAGTAAATGCCAGCAGCAAATGTCTCGGCATGTAGGGTAGTAACCGATTCCTTTACTCCATATATACGAACCAACTCCTCTCCTAACAGGTTGCGCACTACAATCTGATCCGGGACCAGTTGCTTACAATCGATTATTACTACCCCGGTAGTAGGATTGGGGTAAACTGTAAAGTTATCTGCGCTAAGGCTGTGAATACCTACACTGGTAGCATGCACTAAAACCGATTGCGTTTGCTGGCAACCGTTTTCATCAGTTACCGTAAGGTAAACATTATAGCTGCCGGTAAGCGGAAAGGCATGTGTTACATTGGCTAAACTACTGGTACTTCCATCGCCGAAATCCCAATGGTAGGAAACCGCATTTACATTTAAAGCTTCGAATAAAAAGACGCTGAGCGATTGTTGGGTACTGGAAAAAGAAGCATTAGGTAAGGCATATTGACTTACCTGCACCACTGCAGTAGCACTGCAGCCGATATTATCCAATGCTGTTACCTGGTATAAGCCGGGGCTGGATATTGTAAGCGGATTAAGCGCGCTTCCATTGCTCCACTGATAATTGGTAGCATTACCAGCGTTCAGCACCACACTAAACCCCTGGCAAAAACCTGTATCAGCAGGCAAATGAGCCTGCGGTAAATTATGTACCAATACCTGAACAGCATCGCTTGCCGTACAACCAATTTGGTTGGTAACGGTAACAGCATACCCTCCTGTTTGGCTAACGGAGATAGCAGCACCACTGGCACCGTTGCTCCAGCTATACTGGTTAAAGTTGCCGGCATTCAAAGTTATACTGCTACCCTGGCACACAGCTGTATCGTTGCCGAGATTTAAACCCGTAACCTGCTGCACATTAACGTTTATGGCATCCGTACCTGAACAGTTAAATTCATCAGCTACAGTAACCGAATAAGCACCAGAGGTATTTACGGTTAAAGTAGGTAGGTAGGTATTGTTGCTCCATGTGTAATAATCGTACGAGGTAGTTGGCTGCAAAGTAATTTGCTGTCCGCTGCAAAAGCTGGTATCGTTACCCAGCGCAACAGGTAAGTTTTGATGCGGAAAGGCGCTGATTTTTGCATCCAGCCAGATAAAGCGATTGGTGATCCAGCTTTTTAACCGTTGAATTTCCTGCGCATAGGTTTGAGGCAGAGGTGTAGGTTCAGGCCAGGTGGCTACACCCAAAATAGGCCAGGTAGTAAAATTGCGTTGCTGTCCTTCGTTTAACCAGGCAGCAGTTGAATCAATAAAGGCATACAAACTATCGAAGCTCAAGGTGGTTTGGCGCAGGGCTGTCCAACGGCAATAAACGCGTTGTTTAAATAGCGGGTCGCTCATCATACGTTCCCAGTGCGCAGGCACCGCTGCACCCAGACACACATAATCCAGATTATAAGCCCAGCCGGTATCTATCTGTGCCTGGCAGTAATCGGCATTCATCCAGGCAATATCGTAATCCCATACCGGGCCGGCTTTAAACTTTCCTCCATTGCTTTGCTTATCCTTATAAAAAAAGGTGCTTAAACGATAACCATCCACGTTTTTGCTCATTTCGTTTATAAGCATGTAATCGATGAATGTTTTTTCTCCGGCAAAATGGCGGAAGCCGATAGTGGGGTCCTGGTAATTAGGTCCGTAGAGCGAGGCTTCAAAGCTATCAACAAAACGTTGAATGTAGGCCATTTGCTGTTGCAGAATATCAGTTTGATTGGGATACTCGTATTGGTAGTAGATCACATCGCCTGCCGGATTGGAAGGAGGATAATTGGAATAAAAACCTGCACCACCGCTTCCTGTAAACTTATCTACCTTAACTATATAGCCACCGGTAAGGTTATCGCCGGTGGTATCTTGTGCAGTAAGCTTAGCAATATCCACGCGGTTCTTATCGCGCTTTATTTTCTCCATGGCCACATACACACCCTGGTAGGCATCATCTACAAACAGTTCAACGTATTTTGTTTTTACCGCATAATGCCCCAGGTCATTAAACAGTTTGTAGCTAAGCACATTCCGCATCAGCGTTTTATCGTAATAACTGGCCGAAAGTATCCAGTCGCTTTGCGGAGGGAAACCAAACAAGGTAGTATCCACCTCGTTGCCGTTACCATCCCAGGTTTCGAAACCATAGGATTTTTTAGGGGCACTACCGGAAGATGAACCACGATATTCGATACCAACCTGCTGATGGTAAGTATAAACAGTATTGGTATCCCAGTTTCGTTGTCCAGGGCCATTGTCAATAATTCTGAAATCAACCGGAACCTTCGGATCGTCCAGAATGGTTTGGCCGTTTGTATAAATCTTTACGATAGGCAGGTTGCTGGACATAGGCACTGGTGGAGTTGCAGGTGCATTACTGAACCGAATGTTCCAACTTACCACTCTACCGGTATCGGCAGGGCCGGTATCGCGAATTTTAAGATACCAGGTACCATTACCATTTGAACCGTTATTGAATAATCCAAAATCGCCCGTTGGTTTGTAATTTCCGGTAAATGGTGCCGAGCCCTGTGTAATTGGAGTAGTATAATTCTTCTTTAAGTTGGTATTAGTAAAGTTGGCGCCGCTACCTCCTACATTGTCAAAAACCGTAACCTCTACCCCCGATGCGGATACCAAATGCACTTGCAGATCGCCATCGTAGGTGTGTTGTATGTTAATTACCAATTTATCGAACCCCCAGGTGCCGTTTAAAACACTTTGGCCCAAACCTGAGACGGTAACAGGAAAAGTGACCCATGTATTGTTATCAGGTATGCTACCGGTAGTGCCCGCAAAAGTTTGTGTTGGCTGTGCAAATACACTTACACCGGTAAAGATGGCCAGTGCCAAAAGTACACGTTTAATCATTTGACTCGCTAAGTTTTAGACCTATGTAAAGGTAACGATTAATTAACACAGAAGTTCGTGATTGACACCGTTTTATCCTGTAAATAAGTCGACTCCCGGTAATTGACAGCACTTTAAATAAGCCTGCCTATCTTTACGCCATATGGCGCAATTCACCAATCAGCTTATAAACGAGTCCAGTCCTTATTTGTTACAACATGCCCACAACCCTGTAAACTGGATGGGCTGGAACGATGCAGCCTGGCAAAAAGCTAAAAAAGAAGACAAACTGGTGATAGTTTCCATCGGCTATTCAGCCTGCCATTGGTGCCATGTAATGGAACATGAAAGTTTTGAAGATGAAACGGTAGCGGCATTAATGAACGAGCACTTCATCTGCATTAAGGTGGATCGTGAAGAGCGGCCGGATGTGGATCAGGTTTATATGGACGCCTGCCAGTTAATTACAGGCCGGGGCGGTTGGCCCCTGAATGCAGTGACTCTGCCCGATGGTCGGCCGGTTTATGCAGGCACTTATTTCCCGAAGGAGAATTGGAAGCAGGTACTGGCCTGGTTTGTAGAATACTGGAAGAATAAGCGCGATGAGGCCATGGAGCGCGCTGCCAATATCACCAATCACATACGGGTAATGGACGTAATTGAGGAAAACAAGGCGGAGCAACAGTTGCACCCTCAATTGCGCCCGCAGCTTTTTGAAAAATTCAGAGCTACCTGGGATTTTGAGAAGGGTGGACGCAGCGGGGCACCTAAATTCCCGATGCCGGTTAATTTGCGCTACCTGTTGCGCAACCATTATTATACGCACAACAAGATTGCCTTACAGGCAGCAATAGTTACGCTCGATAATATGCTTTATGGCGGCATTTATGATCAGGTGGGTGGTGGTTTTGCCAGGTACAGCGTAGACGATGCCTGGGAGATACCTCATTTCGAAAAAATGCTATACGACAATGCCCTGTTGGTATCCGCTTACAGTGAAGCTTACCTGGTTACCGGTAACCAGGAATACCGCCGGGCGGTTTACGAAACGCTGGCTTTTATTGATCGCGAGTTAAGTGACACCGAAGGAGGATTTTATTCAGCATTGGATGCCGACAGCGAAGGGCATGAAGGGAAGTTTTATGTTTGGAGCTATAATGACTTAAAAGCCATTTTGCAAGACGACTTTGAGCCTTTTTGCAGCGTGTTTAATGTTAGTGTCGAAGGCAATTTTGAAGGCGCTATTAACCTTACCCGTAAACCGGGAGCATCACATCCCACAATAAAAAAATGGTTGGCGTTACTGCTTCAGAAACGTGCTGAACGCGTGCGTCCCGGATTGGATGACAAGGTCCTCACCTCCTGGAATGCCCTGATGATTAATGGCTATTGCGATGCCTATAGAGCTTTCGCTGAGCCTGCTTTTCTAAAAAGAGCCTTGCAGGCAGCGGCGTTTATCGAAAAACATCAGCTACATAGCGATCACAGCGTGCTGCGCAACTATAAGAACGGGCACAGCAGCATCAACGGCTTTTTGGATGATTATGGATTTACTTGCGAAGCATTCCTGAATCTGTATCAGGTTACACTAAATGAGCATTGGCTGCGTAAGGCTGCATGGATAGCAGAGTATACCATTCAGCATTTCTACAATTTCAATACTGGGCTATTCTTTTATACCTCTGTCGACGATGCACCACTAATAGCCCGAAAGACCGAAACTTCGGATAATGTGATTCCTTCTTCCAATTCAGTAATGATGAAATGCCTGTATCAATTAGGACTTATACTGGAAAAACCGGAGTGGCTGGAAATGGCGCGAAAGGCCTGCCTTTTGTTAACTAAACATATCAGCGGCTATACTTCGTTTTATGGCAATTGGGCTGCTTTGGCCGACTGGATAATGGAAGAACCTAAACAGGTAACCGTGTGTGGCAAGGACGCGAAAAGCCTTGTTCAACAGTTATTACAGAACTACCGGCCGGATGCGTTTATTTTTGGAGCGGAGGGGCCTTCCGGACTGCCCTTATTGCAGGGGAAATACCAGGACGGTAAAACGCAGGCATATGTTTGCCAGTACAAAACATGTAGCCTGCCCTTAAATACCGTTAACGAAATAATATCACAAATAAGTCATTAACAGATACTTACGAATAAATTTATGGGAAATGAACATTTAGGCTAGCCTGTTGGTTTTTATTTTATTTAGACTTCATCTAAATTTGCCCCTACTGTGAACGAAGTAAGGACTGAAACCGATATCAAAAATGCCGTCATTGAGGTATTAAAAACCGTTTTCGACCCGGAAATCCCGGTTAATATCTACGATCTCGGTCTGATATATGAGGTAAATGTGTTCCCCGATAATGCTGTTGAAGTGGTTATGACACTTACTTCGCCCAACTGCCCAGCTGCAGCCTCCATGCCTGCTGAGGTTGAACAAAAATCAAAAGCGGTGGAAGGGGTCAAGGATGTAACTATTGAATTGGTTTTCGATCCACCGTGGAACCAGGAAATGATGAGCGAAGAAGCTAAATTGGAGTTAGGCTTTATGTAACAAAAGTCATACACAGGTAAAAAGCTTCTACTTAATATCGCACTACCAGAGAATTAAAACAAGTCTTCACTCAAAAACTCAAAATTAAATAAGATGTATCCAGCTGAATTAGTAGCTCCCATGAAAGCCGACCTTACCGGTGTTGGTTTCGAAGAATTAATTAACGCAGCCGATGTAGATATTGCCTTAACACAAACTACCGGCACAGTGTTTTTAGTATTTAACTCAGTTTGCGGTTGTGCTGCTGGTGCCGCTCGCCCGGCTATTAAAATGGCGGTGAAGGAAAGCGCCAAACTGCCAACCAAATTGGTAACTGCTTTTGCCGGTGTTGACCGCGATGCGGTTACACGTGCACGCGAATATACTGCCCCATATCCACCTTCTTCACCAAGTATGGCATTGTTTAAAGATGGCAAGTTGGTGCATTTTGTAGAGCGCCATCAAATTGAAGGCAACAGCGCTGAAGCTATTGCTGCACATTTGAAAAAAGTGTTCGAACACTTCTGCTAATCGAAATCTAATTATAAGTGGTTAGGGTCGTCCTTCCAGAACGACCACCACTTTGATTTAGTATTTTCTATAGCCTGCTGAATCTGTTGCTGATACCACGGCTCGGTAAGTTTTACGGCATTTATCAAAATCTGCACTAATTCAATGGGCGGGCCCTGCGATTGCTCGCCATATACGACGCGGAAGGAGTAATCGATAGCACCGTCGTTTCCATTAAAAATCAAGGTCATACGGCACTCAGTTCCGGCACGTTCCGGCATTTTAATAACACCGGCATATTGAAACAGGTTTTCATCTACCGTCATCATCAACGCATCAAAGTGTCCCTCCCGCGAAACTCCGGTCATTAGGGGAAGTTCTTTCTCATGTTTACCGCCATCGCCCTTGCGATGAATAGTGCCATTTTTATCCAATAAAATAAATAAGGTGGTTTTATCCCCTATCTCAAGTGTTATAAGTGTTTTATCTATAAGGTGTTTGGTAAACATCAGTCTGTTTTACGGCTTGAATGTAATTATTCACCCCAAAATTGCACGTGCAATTAACTGGGGGAAAAAAAATTTTGCCGTTAATTATTATTTTCTATTCTTGCATCGATGCCTTAGGGCACTTTTGTTTAGTATCAATCAATTATCATGGCCCGTAAGCAATATACGCTCGAATACATCATACACTCTTCACCCGCTATTCTGTTCGAATTTCTGACACAGCCTTCAAACCTGGCGCAGTGGTTCGCCGATTACTGCGATTCGCAGGGCGACATCTTTATATTCGGTTGGGGCGGGTCTTATCAACGCGCCAAACAACTGGAATTGATCGAAGACGAGTTGGTGAAATACAAATGGGAAGACAGCCCTAAAAACGAGTTTTTCGGCTTCCGAGTTTACAAATCCGAAATCAGCAACGAAACTATTCTGGAAGTATCCGATTTTGCTGAAGCCAAGGAAATTAAAGAGCAATCTTTTCTTTGGGATAAACAAATCGAAGATTTGAAGCATGCTATTGGTGCATAGCACAATGCCTTTTCTACCTTAGCGTTTAGTAACGCAGATGAAGAAGATAGATAAGCTTGTTCTTAAAAACTTTGTTGGCCCATTCGTCCTCACCTTTTTTATTGCCCAGTTTGTACTGGTAATGCAATTTTTATGGAAGTATGTGGATGACCTGGTAGGCAAAGGATTAAGCACGGGTATCTTACTGGAGTTATTGGTATATGCCTCAGCACGTCTGGTGCCGCTGGCTTTACCCCTTGCGGTGCTCCTCTCCTCCATTATGACCTTCGGCTCCTTCGGCGAAAACTACGAACTGACTGCTGTTAAGTCTGCCGGCACTTCATTGCTGCGTTTTATGCGTGCACTTATCATCGGCGTAACGGGTATAGGCATCTTTGCCTTTGTATTCTCCAATAACCTATTGCCTAAAGCCAACCTCAAGTTCGGTGCGCTGCTTTACGATATTCGCCATCAAAAGCCTACGGTAGCCTTAAAGCCAGGTATTTTTTATGCCGGTATAGATGGCTTTTACATCAAGGTAGGCAGCAAGGACGACGAAACGAACACCCTGTATAACATAACCGTTTACGACCATACCAGCGGCCATGGGAACGACCATGTTATTACCGCCGAAAAGGGCAGTATGACGCAGGACGAAGACGCACTTGCCTTAACCCTTAAGCTGGAAAACGGTCATCAATACCGCGAAGTGGACCCGAAGGATCCAAAAGAAAACCATTATGAAATGGTGAGCACCTCGTTCAAGTCTTGGGAAAAACGTTTTGATCTTTCGCAGTTTAAACTGGCACGTACGGATGAGAGCTTTTTTAAGGACCTGAAACAAATGTTGAATCTGGAGCAACTGCAGCACCAGATTGATACCATTAAAATGGATGAAGACCGCCTGATTGCGGGACATTCGGCTAACCTGCATGATCACCTGAGCATTAAAAAATTTGCGCTGGATAGTGTTCCAATTAAATCGGCCTCCACTACGGATGTACGGGACATTACTGAGTTGCTTGCTGCCTACAATACCAACGACCGTATACAGATAATGGAGCGTGCTATGACTGATGCCCGCAACGTAAAAAACTTTACCGACGTGGTAGCCAAGCAATTGGAATATAAGGAGCGCGAGTTAACATCGTATGCGGTGGAAGTGCACCGGAAATTCACTCTTTCGGTGGCATGCCTGGTATTGTTTTTTATTGGTGCACCACTAGGTTCTATTATCCGCAAAGGCGGTCTGGGTTGGCCTTTATTTTATAGCGTATTGTTCTTCATCCTTTATCACGTTACCTCCATTATTGGCGAAAAGCTGACCGAGAACAATGTATTAACCACCTATAGCGGCATGTGGCTTTCCACATTCATATTGTTTCCGCTGGGCTTTTTCCTGACCTTAAAAGCAACCCAGGACTCCAAGCTTTACAGCGTAGATTATTACAAGCAACTTTTCAGCAGGTTTAGTAAAAAAGAGACCGCATAGTGAAGGACTTTCTTTATCAGAACAGAATCTTCTTTGTTTTATATCTGCTGTTTTTGATAGCCGGGGGCATCCTGCTGCTGCGCTTCGAAAAAGGTGATGAGATTCTGTATTTCAATCAGCTTCACACCCCGGTACTCAATACCGTATTCGAAAACATGACCCACCTGGCCGAAGCACCGGCTATTGTTTTCCTCGTGCTGCTTGTGTCGTTTTACCGTTTGGGCAATGGTTTAGTAATGGGCATTAACGCCTTACTTATACTGTTAGCTGTTACCTTTTTAAAAAAGGTAGTGTTTGCTTCGCAGGTTCGGCCATCCGTATATTTTGACGGCAAAGCACAATTGAACTTTCTGCCCGGCATGGAAGTGTTGCACCACAACAGTTTTCCATCGGGTCATACAGCCGGTGCTTTTGCTTTGTTTTTTCTTCTTAGCCTGATGGTAAAGGATAAGCGCTGGAGCATTATATGTTTTGTAATTGCCCTGGGGGTAGGCGTATCACGTGTGTATCTGTTGCAACACTTTTTCCGCGATGTGTATTTTGGTTCCCTGGTGGCAGTACTTATCACCTCTATTTTCTGGTTAACCTTCGTACAGTCGCGCTTTTATGCTAATATCGAATGGAAAGACAAGCGCATATTTAACCGATGAACAGATTTTTACAACGCGTAATGCAGTTTCCCACCCAATTGCTGCTGATAGCAATTGGTGCGTTGTTGTTTATTCCATTCATAGGCCAGGTGCATCTGTTCGATTGGGATGAAATAAACTTCGCCGAAAGCGCCCGCGAAATGCTAGTTACCGATAACTGGCGTGTAGTGCAGATTAACTTCCAGGCTTTTTACGAAAAGCCGCCCTTGTTTATCTGGTTGCAGGCCTTAAGTATGCAGCAATTCGGGGTTAATGAATTTGCCGCCCGCCTGCCCAATGCCATTTGCGGAATAATAACCTTGCTGGTGGTTTTTAACGTGGGGCGCAACATATTTAAATCGCAGTTTGGTGTTCTATGGGCCTTAATGTTTTGCTGTTCCATTCTACCGCAGATTTACTTTAAGTCCGGGCTTATAGATCCTGTATTTAACCTGCTCATTTTCCTCGGCATCTTTTATCTTTTTAAAGTAACCACTATCAACGAATTTGAGCCTGCTAAAACCACCCGCCGCAACCGCCGCTATTATTTATTGCTTTCAGGTTTGTTTATCGGCCTGGCGGCTTTAACCAAAGGACCGGTAGCTATATTGGTAACGGTACTTACCTCGCTGGTATATTTCGTGGTTAATCGCGGTAAGCTTAAGCTTGAGTTCAGTGACTTTATTGTATGGGGGCTAACGATATCATCCGTCGTTATGGTTTGGCTGGGCTTCGAAATCAAGGTAGACGGCATCAACTTTCTAAAGGAGTTTTACCATTATCAATTAAGGCTTTTAACCACCAAAGATGCAGGTCACGGAGGCCCTTTTTATTACCATATTGTAGTCCTCTTGATAGGCGTATTCCCGGCATCAGCCCTTATGTGGGGCGGATTACGTAAAAACATGCACGACGACCCTTCGCAGTTAGGCTTTAAACGCTGGATGATTTACCTGCTGTGCGTAGTGCTGGTCGTTTTCTCTATCGTTCAAACAAAAATTATCCATTACTCCAGCCTGTGCTGGTATCCGATAACCTTTTTGGCAGCCTACTACCTCAACCATTTGTTCGACGGGCGCATTAACTGGAACTGGAAGCAAACCACGCCACTTTTAATACTTGGCGTTCTGATCATCACAGCCTTCACGGGCGGTGTTTTTTTGATGCAGCGGCAGGATGTATTTATAAACTATATCAAGGATCCGTTTGCGGTAGATTGCCTACAGGCAAAGGTAATCTGGACGCGAAACGATCTCTTCTTTGGGCTTGGGTATATTATCTGCATTGTTATCTCCATTCTGCTTACCCAAACCAGGCATGTTAAATGGGGCACGTATTTGCTTATTATCAGCAGCACTATATTCATTAATACTTTAATGACCCTGATAGTGCCGAGAGTTGAGCGCTATTCGCAACATGCATTGATTGAGTTTTTGGAAACCAAACAAAAAGAAAACTGCACCATTCAACCAGCCTTTTTTAAAAGCTACGCCCATTACTTTTACGCCAGGGTAAAACCACCGTTGCCGGCCGATTCACTACAAACGGAATATGTAATTACTAAATCATCCAAAGCCGAACAGGTAATGAAAGACGATGGCCGGCGTCGGGAACTTTACCGCAAAAACGGCTGGGTGTTTATCGTGGTTGATAAATAGCTTAAACTATTTGCTTCTCCTCACGGTCGTAGAATACCCACAGCCACAGCATGCGCGAAAAGCGGAAGAATATAGGGCTGAAAATTATCAGCAAAGCTGCATTAATCAGTACATATTCCAGGCTCAGCGAGTTCATAAAGCCGAAAAACACCCACGATACACCAAAAGTAAACCCGCTAAAAGCAACCGTTAAGGCATATACCACATAGGTGCTGCCCCAATAAAAACCGGGCTCGGGGATAAAGTTCAAATCGCAATGCGAACAGCGATGATTAGTGGTGAGCATCTTGGAAATATTATACGGGTTGGAAGATTCGAACACCTTCCCTTCGCCGCAACGAGGACACTTGCCCCTGAAAAACTGCCAGAACTTATTCATGTTTCAGTGCAAATGTAAGGCAACTTCATATGAAAACCCCGTGATAAACATCACGCAACATTGATTTTGTTCAACGCTCCAACGTTAAGCGAATGTTTAATTTTGACGCAAAACACCCTGCTATTGGAAACCGAGATCATAAAATTGGCTGTCGCCGCACTTTTTGGGGCTATCATAGGGTTTGAACGCGAATACCGCAGCAAGGCTGCAGGCTTCAGAACCATTACCCTTATTACCCTGGGTTCTACCCTGTTTGTCATTCTATCACAGAAAATTGGGGCACCTAATAACCCCGACCGCATAGCCTCCAACATTATCACCGGCATTGGCTTTATTGGTGCGGGCGTAATTTTCAAAGATTCTTTCAGCGTTTCGGGGCTTACCACAGCAGCCTCCATCTGGATTGCGGCTGCCATAGGCATGGCCATTGGAAATGGGGATTTTGGAATAGCGGCTGTTACCCTAACACTTGCCATGATAGTTTTAGCCTTATTTGAACAAGTACAGGATTGGATTGACAACTTTCATCAGGTACGTAGCTACCGGATTGTATTTCAGTTAAACCATTACGACGAAGAGAAGGCCAAATTAGAATCACACATCAACGTATGTCGCCTTCATTTTAAGGTAAAGAAGGTATTGCGGAATGTAGAGGATGTGACCATTCTATATGAAGTAGCCGGAGGAAGCGAACTGCTGAACCGCTTTTCGGATTACCTGATAAGCAACGGCCGCATTAAGAGCTTTGATGAATAACGCCAGCGCCGGGAAAGGGATCTGACAACTTACAGCATGCTTATTTCTGCCTTGCTCACGGGGGCCAACGCATTGCGTATAAATCAAAAAAAAACGGGCCTTACAGGACCCGTTTAAAATGCTTGTTCATCTACTTTTCAATTGGCGCTTGTTCGTCGCCTATAAGTTTAATTAGCGTAGCTAAGAGCGTTGCTGAAAGGAACTTTAACTGCTGCAACCGGTAACTTAACTTCTTCGCCGTTAGCGTTGATAGCAGTTACGCGGTAGTAGGTAAGGTTGTTGTTTACTTTGCTGTCGGTGTAAGTCATAGCACCGTTATTTACGGTTACCATTTCTACAACCTGGAAGTTTTTGCCGTCGTTGCTTTTTTCAATGCTGAACATTTTAACATCGCTTTTTGCTGCTACGCTTAATACTACAGTGTTTTCTTTGATGTCAGCGTTCAGGTTCATAGCCGATGCGTTGGTAGCAGTAGCGTTTTCGATAGCGTTACCATACATTACTTTAACATCTGAACCGAATTTTGCTGAAGGAGAAGAAACGATGGTGTTGTTTACAAAGTAAGAACCACCGTTGCCGGCTGCATTGCCGCCGTAGTTCTGCAGGTTGTTACCGGCTACTACGTTATTGTTATTGCTGATACCGCCTTTGTTTTCGATGTCCATCATAGCTTCCATAATCATGTTGTTGCTGATGTTACCTTCGTTAACAATGCGCTTCATTACAGTGTTGCCGTTGTTTACAAATTTGCCGCTTTTAGAAATCACTAAGTCTTTCATACCGATCATGCTGGCGCCTTTTTCAACTTGCAGGGTGCCTTCAACAGTTATCGGGGCGTTTACAGTCATTTGGCCGTTGATGATAACCACGTCGTCAGCTTTGATGGTAGTGCCGGGATATTGGCCATTCCATGCTGAAGCGTCGGTCCATTTGCCTGATCCTACGGTGTAAGTAGTTGCATTAGCTGCGGTGATCATGAAGGCGGCGGCGAGGATGGTGTAAACTTTTTTCATACTTAGTGTGTTTTGCGACTGCGAACACCTTCCTTTACGCCACCTATCCCGAAAGGTTACGTACCGCCACACATTTTTTTTTAAAAGATACAAGCCAAAGCCACCTTTTTACAACTTATAGCTTGTGCAACACAAACGTTGGCTTTTGTGATGTTAACTTCAACTTGTGTGGCACAAGTCGCTGAAACTCAGTTACACGGTAGCAGTGGTTTTATGCAAAATTGGCGTGTACCACAAGCATTTAAGCCCGGTACACAGTACCGGTACGGTATAGCACAATTGCCTGATTTTAAACGGTAAATCCTTAAAAACCCCAGAAACCGGACTGGAACAACCGGAAACCCAGTGCAAAGGCCCCAAGCGTTGCCATGGTGTAGATTACAAAAACCTTTAGGTGGATGTATTGCAACGGCCGGATTCCGTATTTCCAACGGTTAACGGCTATCATAAAAGCCTTGTCAACACAATAAGCCAGCAGGGTACCGGCGGCTATGCCGGGCAAGCCTATAATTGAGGAAAGCCAGAGACTCAGGCTTACATTCAATACAATCTCGATGCCGGCGCTTATTAGCTGGTATTGGGAGTGCTGCAGCCCCATCAGGATGGTTTGGGGAAACAACATCCTCGGTATTACCAGCAACAGGTAAACATTGAAGATAAGGGAGGAATACACAAAATTCTCGCTGAACACATGGTAATAAAGGAAGGGACTGATAACCAGCAAGACCATTGTAACCGGGAAAAACAGGTGCATTAAACGGGTGCTTTTCCGTTTTAGTTCTTCCAACCCCTGCGGCAGGTTAGCCGCAATGGCGGGTATCATGGCCGTGCTAAAGGTATTGGCTACTATAAGTAGTATGGGCAGCTCCTTAGCGCCGTAGCGGTAAACAGCAAAGAAACTGCCATGGAATCTGGCATTCACAATAAGCCCGTCGATGTATTCCGCCGAACCGCTTACCAGCAGGGTTAGCATAATAGGCAGTGCCAGTATTAAGTGGGTTTTAAGCAGGGCAAAATCAACTTTAAAGGTGGCATGTTTACCTAACAGGCTCCATAATACCAGCCATTTAACCAGTGCAACCGCCCCCAATACCAGCAAACCGCTCCGGTTGCTTGCAAGGCACAAATGCCTAAACCTGCCAGGGTTAAGAAGCCCATACCTATACCGTAAGCTACTAACGCCTTATTGTAGTTATGCAGGAACAAGACAAACTCGGTGAGGAAAGCCGGTGCATTGACTATATTATAGAAAGCCACCAGCACCAAAATATCGCGGAAGGCAAGCACATGTAGTTCATAGGCCAGCAAAACACCCAGGGCAACAATGGCACTAAAGCCGGTTAAGAGCAGGAAGGTGTTGAACAACAGAACTCCCTTCTCCTCTTCGTTGCGTTTTGGGTATAAGGAAAGCATAGAGTTGATGACACCGCTTACCCAGAAGTAACTGAAGAAACCGGCCATCATTATAATCCATTCGAATTGGGAGATAGCGGTTTGGGGCAGTTGTAACTTGGCAAACACCACACCTACCAGCAAAAAGGAACCATAACGGATAAGCTGAAACAGTTGCAGACTGCTTACTGCACTTAACTTAAAAACCGAAGCCAGGCGTTCCTTCATTAATAGATAGCGGTTCGGCCAAAGGTAGAAATTTAAGCCATGTGCTGTTTGCAGAATGAGCCTTATCCCTACTCCCAACATTTTATAAAAGCTGGAGTGTGAAGCAAGAAGTAGTACCTTTGCACTTACAACTACAGCAATATGAAACGAATAGCACTCCTGGGAATAGTAACCCTTTCGATAGCCGGCTTTATAGCCTTAGCAGGTTTTACAACAACCGGCGAAAAGCCCCTTTTTGAAAAGAACGGCTTGAAAGTATATGAACTTAAAGGTTCTACCGATTATCCGGAAGCTGAACTCAGCCTTCTCTCCCCTGCTGCCGGTGCTACACTGGCCGAAGGCAAGGACACCTTTAACTTTGCAGTAAACAAGTATACCCTTGGAGCACAAACGCCAGATGCCGATCAGAAGCTTTGTGCTAACTCGGCCAAAGGGCAACACATCCACTTTATAATGGATAACCAGCCTTACGTTGCCTCGTATAACACCGCTATTGTAAGCGACATGAAACCGGGGCACCATGTATTACTGGCCTTCTTAAGCCGCTCGTATCACGAAAGCCTGAAACATAAAAAGGCCTACGTATTAAAGGAGTTCAATGTAGGCACCGGTGCCACCGATAACTTTGACGAAAACGGACCGCATATTTTTTACAGTCGCCCTAAAGGCGAATATGTAGGTGACAAGGAAACCGCCCGCCTGATGCTGGACTTTTACCTTGTAAATTGTACGCTTTCGCCAAACGGCTATAAAGTACGTGCTACTGTTAATGGCACCCAGTTTACATTCACCAAATGGGCACCGTATGTAATTGAAGGTTTGCCCTTGGGTGAAGTGAAGGTAAAACTGGAGTTACTGGATAAAAAAGGCAACCTGGTAAAATCGCCATTTAACGGTGTTGAACGTACTGCTACCTTAAAGGTAGAACCACCGGTAAGCAAATAATTAAGCAGCCTTGCTAAGGAAAATTTAGCGGAAGGCTTCAATTTTTCACGGGGTTCATTAAATTTGCCGCCCCAAACATGGTGGCCATAGCTCAGTTGGTTAGAGTAGCGGATTGTGGTTCCGTTGGTCGTGGGTTCGAACCCCATTGGCCACCCAGGTTTAAGAACAGCGCCTGTTGAGTAATCAACAGGCGCTGTCTTTTTATACAACAGGTAACGATATAGGCCTTAGCGAGCTAAACCTGCTTCCATGAAGGCAACCGGAGTAACAGCGGGGTAGCGGGGTTACACTTTTTTTTGGTAACCCTTTCAGAACAGTGATAATCAATCACTTGAC
>JBGAIB010000003.1:0-597305 GCA_044225825.1 Chitinophagales bacterium | reverse complement strand
GGTGGAGCAACAGGGCCTACAGGACCAACAGGTTTAAACGGACTAAACGGTTCAACGGGAGCCACGGGTGATACGGGTCCCCAGGGTATACAAGGTAATACAGGACCCACTGGCGCAACCGGTGTGGGTGGGGGTGCAACTGGCCCGACAGGACCAACAGGTTTAAACGGACTAAACGGTTCAACGGGAGCCACGGGTGATACAGGTCCGCAGGGTACACAAGGCATAACAGGCCCTACTGGCGCAACAGGCGTTGGTGGTGGAGCAACAGGGCCTACAGGACCAACAGGTTTAAACGGACTAAACGGTTCAACGGGAGCCACGGGCGATACAGGTCCGCAGGGCTTACCAGGAGTAACAGGCGCCACCGGAGCCAATGGTGTCGCAGGTCCTCAGGGTGTAACTGGGCCTACAGGTGTACCCGGCTCTACCGGCTTAAATGGAAGCGATGGTTTAACCGGTGCCACAGGTCCACAAGGTATTACAGGACCTACCGGTGCAACCGGTGTGGGTGGTGGTGCTACAGGGCCAACGGGGCCACAAGGAGCAACGGGAGCGAACGGTATCAACGGCATTGATGGGGTAACAGGTCCCCAAGGGCCAACAGGTGCAAGTGGTACTAATGGTGCGCAAGGACCTACAGGCCCTACCGGTGCACAAGGTCCACAAGGTGTAGCCGGCACAAATGGAATAGACGGCGTTACGGGACCACAAGGGCCGCAGGGTATACAAGGTGTTGCAGGTCCACAAGGATCGGCAGGCACTAATGGAACCAATGGAACAAACGGTGCGCAAGGTCCAACAGGCCCTACCGGTGCACAAGGTCTGCAAGGTGTGGCCGGTAATGATGGTGCAACAGGTCCTCAAGGGCCACAGGGGATACAAGGCATTGCTGGACCACAGGGACCGGCAGGCACTAATGGAACAAACGGTGCGCAAGGTCCAACAGGACCAACCGGTGCACAGGGGCTACAAGGTCTGCAAGGTGTGGCGGGTAATGATGGCGCAACAGGTCCTCAAGGGCCACAGGGCATACAAGGCGTTGCAGGTCCACAAGGACCGGCAGGCACTAATGGAACCAACGGAACTAATGGTGCGCAAGGTCCAACAGGCCCTACCGGTGCACAAGGTCTGCAAGGTGTAGCCGGCACAAATGGAATAGACGGCGTTACGGGACCACAAGGGCCGCAGGGTATACAAGGTGTTGCAGGTCCACAAGGTCCGGCAGGCACTAATGGAACCAACGGAACAAATGGTGCGCAAGGTCCTACAGGGCCTACCGGTGCACAGGGGCCACAAGGTCTGCAAGGTGTGACAGGTAATGATGGTGCAACAGGTCCTCAAGGGCCACAGGGCATACAAGGCGTAGCTGGACCACAAGGACCGGCAGGCACTAATGGAACCAATGGAACTAATGGTGCGCAAGGACCTACAGGGCCTACCGGTGCACAAGGTCTGCAAGGTGCGGCGGGTAATGATGGAGCAACAGGACCTCAAGGGCCGCAGGGTATACAAGGTGTTGCTGGACCACAAGGACCGGCAGGCACTAATGGAACCAATGGTGCGCAAGGACCTACAGGCCCTACCGGTGCACAAGGTCTGCAAGGTGTGGCCGGTAATGATGGTGCAACAGGTCTTCAAGGGCCGCAGGGTATACAAGGTGTTGCAGGTCCACAAGGACCGGCAGGCACTAATGGAACCAATGGAACTAATGGTGCGCAAGGACCTACAGGCCCTACCGGTGCACAGGGGCCACAAGGTCTGCAAGGTGCGGCTGGTAATGATGGCGCAACAGGTCCACAAGGGCCACAGGGCATACAAGGCGTCGCAGGACCACAAGGACCGGCAGGCACTAATGGAACCAATGGAACTAATGGTGCGCAAGGGCCAACAGGACCAACCGGTGCACAGGGGCCACAAGGTTTGCAAGGTGTGGCCGGTAATGATGGTGCAACAGGTCCTCAAGGGCCGCAGGGTATACAAGGTGTTGCAGGTCCACAAGGACCGGCAGGTACTAATGGAACCAACGGAACTAATGGTGCGCAAGGACCTACGGGACCTGCCGGTGCACAGGGGCCACAAGGTGTGCAAGGTGCTGCGGGTAATGATGGTGCAACAGGTCCTCAAGGGCCGCAGGGTATACAAGGTGTAGCAGGTCCACAGGGACCGGCAGGCACTAACGGAACCAACGGAACAAATGGCGCACAAGGCCCAACGGGACCAACGGGGCCACTGGGCTCAGCGGGTGGAGATTTAAGCGGCACCTATCCTAACCCCAGTGTTGTAAAAATACAAGGCATACCGGTTTCAGCCGCTGCCCCGATAACAAACCAGATTCTTACCTATAACGGTACACAATGGGCACCAGGAGCCGGAGCGGAATGGTTGTTGACGGGTAATGCCGGATTGAGTGCTTCCCAATTTTTAGGTACTACCGATGCAAGTCCGCTGCGGTTTAAGGTGAGTGGCTTCAATGCAGGATCCCTGAGTACAAGTAATACCAGCTTCGGCTATAATACCGGCAGTAGCGGAACCAGTTGCACTTTTATCGGTCTCTCGACCGGTAACTTTGGAACTGGCACTTACAACGTGGGTGTTGGCTCCGGAGCCGGCTCGGGTAATGGTGATTATAACGTAGGCGTAGGTATGGGTGTATTAGGAAGCAATACCGGCTCGCATAATGTGGGGTTAGGACACCTCGTACTCTCTGATAATACCACCGGAGCCGAAAACACGGCCCTGGGGCATTTTGCCATGACCGACAACCAAACAGGCTCGTATTGCGTGGCAATGGGAGATTTTAGTTTGAATTACTCCAGAACCAGTGATTACACGGTTGCCATAGGTTATGGTGCAGGTGCCATCGGTTTCGGTTCGGTAGAAACCAACAGCACGTTTGTTGGACCTGGCGCAGCTGCCAATTCAGTTGGTACTTATACTAACTCGATGGCACTTGGTTATAATTCCAGAGTTACCACAAGCAATTATGTAGTAGTTGGCAACAGCAGCGTTACCTCGATTGGTGGTTATGTAAACTGGAGCAATCTTTCTGACGGACGGTTTAAAAAGAATATTCAGAGCAATGTGGCCGGGCTTGATTTTATCAATAAACTACAACCCGTAACCTACAACCTGGATTTAACCAAACTAAGTGAATTTCTTCGTGAAGATTCCATCGCCAACCCAGAGAAAGAGAAAGTGGTTTACAGTGGATTTATAGCCCAGGAGGTGCAGCAGGCAGCGGAGGAAGTTCACTACGATTTCAGCGGTGTGGCTAAGCCTGAAAATGATCACAGCCCCTACGCCTTGCGTTATGGCGATTTTGTTCCCTCGCTGGTAAAAGCGATACAGGAACTGAGCAAGGAGAACGAAGCATTGAAAAAGCGCCTGCAACTATTAGAAGAAAAAATCAAATAAGTATCAATAGCCGGAGGCGGGTTAGTTTACCTTACCTTCGGCTATTGTCTTTATTTTTGGCAACACGGTTTCCCAACCTTTGGCACCATCCGCATAACGGCGCTGCCCATCCTGCACCACCGAAAAATCGCCCTGTGTTATAGCGAGCATTGTTTTACCGTCCTGCTCTGTTAAGCGTTCGGTAACTGTTAAATAATTATTTTCTCTATCCTCCAAACCAGCGTTAGGATCAAACGTAGTGTAGGCTAAAAATTTACCGGGGTCAACCTCTATGATTTTACCGGTAACCACCACCCCTTCTTTACCTCCGATATTGCCCTTCCATTCCAGCAGGCTCCCTTTTTTCCAGTCGCTGATGGCGGCACAACCAAACATAAATTTTTTGGTGTATTCAGGTTTGGTAAGCACTTCCCATACCCTCCAGGCGGGGGCATTAATGGTGATTTCATTTTTTACAACAAGGGTATCCATCTGTGTAGTGTTCGTACTCCTAAAACGCGTGAACAGTCGATAAGGTACACCATGTATAAAAAATAAAGCCCTTCCGTTGCGGGAAGGGCTTGTTCTTGCCTCCTTGAAGGCTAGTGTGTGTATCTTATTGTCTTTCTTCGAGAGCTTTAACCAGGCCGGCGATTTTTTGAGCCGAAGAACCTTGTAAAGCGCTGATAACATTGCGTGCAGGTGACTGCAACAGACCAAGGATATCGCCCAGTAATTCTTTCTTGCTCTTCAGTTTAGCCAACACTTCCAGTTGGTTATCGCCAACAAATACGTCGCTGTCGATATAAGCGCCTTTCAGTTCAGGCTTGGTGCCATCCTTACGGAACTCTTTCAACAGTTTAGCAGGTGAAGCGCCATCCGTTGAAAACATAACACCTGTTTGGCCGTGCAGCAAAGGATAAACGGCTTCGTAGTTACCACCGATTTGTTCCAGGGCTTTGCGGATGAGGGTGTTTTTAGTTACACGGTATTCGATGCCGGCGTTAAAGCACAGGCGACGGAATTTATTTGTTTTTTCTACGGTTAAGGTAGAGGGATCGCATACATAGAAATACTGGGTGTTGCTGAACTTCTCTTTCAACACCTCGATTTCCTGATTCTTTTGATTCTTATCCATTTTTATTTTGATTTAACTGGATTAATTAATTGGTTAAAGCCGGATTAAATACCCGATACGGTTTTGTAATCGATATTGATACCGGGGCTCATGGTGCTGGCCATGCTGATGCTGTTAAAGTAAACACCTTTAGCCGAAGATGGTTTCAACCTTGCCAGTGTTTGCAGCAGGGCGGTTGCATTTTCGTTGATTTGTTCAGCACTGAAGCTTACACGACCGATAGAGGTGTGTACGATACCGAACTTATCTACTTTAAAGGCAATTTTACCTTTTTTCACTTCTTCAACGGCTTTAGAAACATCCGGAGTAACAGTGCCTGACTTAGGGTTCGGCATCAGGTTACGCGGGCCCAGGATACGGGCAATTTTACCCAACTTAGCCATTACGTTTGGTGTAGCGATAACCACATCAAAATCCATCCAGTTTTCTTTCTCAATTTTGGTGATGAACTCATCCAGACCAACAAAATCGGCGCCTGATTTTTTAGCTTCTTCTTCCTTGTCAGGAGTGCAGAATACCAATACGCGCTTGGTTTTACCGGTGCCGTGAGGCAGGGCGGTGGTTCCGCGCACAGCCTGGTCGGCTTTCTTAGGGTCAACACCTAATTTTACGTGCAGGTCAACAGAGGCGTTGAACTTTGCAGTGTTTACATCCTTTACGAGTTTGGATGCTTCGTTCAGGGTGTAGAGTTTGCTGGCGTCTACTTTGCCCTCAACGGCCTTTCTTTTTTTAGTTAACTTCATTGTGATTGAATTTTTGGGGTTCTGCGGGTCAATGAGAGCCCTCCCCCGTGATTAAAAAAATTGAACCGGATGCCTTTCGGCACCCGGCGTTGTTGTTTAGTATCCTTCTACGTTAAAGCCAGCGCTTTTAGCTGAACCGGCCACCATGCTCATTGCTGATTCGATAGTGAAGCAGTTCAGATCGGGCATTTTTTCTTCCGCAATTTTACGGATGATGTCCTGGCTAACGGTGCCTACTTTCTTACGGTTAGGCTCGGCGCTACCGGCTTGCTTTTTAGTTAATTCGAGTAACATAGCGTGAACCGGAGGAGTTTTGATGATAAAGTCAAAGCTCTTATCGGTATACACGGTGATAACGCAAGGCAATACTTTGCCAATACGATCCTGCGTTTGCGCGTTGAAACGCTTGCAGAATTCCATGATGTTAACACCTTTAGAACCCAGAGCCGGACCAATTGGAGGAGCCGGGTTAGCCTGACCGCCTTTTACCTGCAGTTTGATGAATGTTGCAATTTCCTTTGCCATATTATTTAACTTGTTACAGTTGTTAGTTAATGATTGTTTTTATAATTCTGTTACCGGCCTCACCCACAGATTCCGGAATAATGGAAGCTATTCCGGGCTGTGAACCGCTAACTTTGAATTAGCTTATTTTCTCCACCTGCATAAAGCTTACTTCAACCGGTGTTTTACGACCGAAGATCTTAACGATCACTTTCAGCTTCTTCTTCTCGTTGTTTATTTCTTCTATAGTACCAATGAAATCGTTGAACGGACCATCGGTAATTTTTACGTCTTCGTTTACAATAAACGGCTCGGCCATAGTTTCGCCGGCGTCCATCATCTCATCGGCTTTGCCTAACATTTTCATGGCTTCGGCATGCGATAAGGTTCCTAAGAAACCCAGCACCCCATGCACCTGGCGAACGTGTTGCCACATTTCCTGGGTCATTTTTTTGTCGTCGGTTTCCATGTAGATGTAACCGGGGAACAGGGTTTTTTCCTTAATGGTTTTTTTACCGTTCTTAATGGTGTATACCTTTTCGGTAGGCACCAGTATGTTGCCGATAATTTTATCCCACTTGGAACGGGTAACTTCCAGTTGCACGTGATCTTTTATCTTGCGTTCCTGGCCGCTGATAACACGCACCACATGCCATTTTCTTTCTTCTGCCATTGGGTCGTGCTTATCGGATGATTAATTCGTAAAACTTAACGGTGCCCATACGGAATACCACATCCATAGCCACTACGGCAACCGAAATCAACAGGGCGGCAACCAGTACTACTACAGTGCTGCTTTGCAACTCGGGCCAGGTAGGCCAGGTCACTTTGTTGATCAGTTCGTCGTAAGCCTCAACGAAGTATAATTTAATTTTGTCCATCGTTTTTGTTTTCCGTTCACAGTTAAAATTCCATCTATTAGCGGTTCCTGTGAACTGTTAACCGTTAACCTTTGCAGGGGCAGCCAGATTCGAACTGACATCAACGGTTTTGGAGACCGCTATTCTACCCTTGAACTATGCCCCTGTTTCTATTCCACCTGATTGATCCCTGCTTCAAAAAAGCCAAAACCTTTTCAGCCCTTTCGGTAAAAAGGGACGCAAATATAAATAGATAGGGGAGATTTCAAAAGGGTAATTAGAGCGGCTGCGCCCCGAAAATAAGAATTCTACCTTAAACCCGCCTTAACTATTGATTATGAACACTTTATCCGGATTACTCAGTTTGTTTGCAAAATGCTCAAATTGACAGCTAAATGCCTGATACTAAAGATCTTTTAGCTCCTGCTTCAGCCTTTCGAGCACATAAAACACAGCCGGGCAAGTAGTGGTGTTCTGAAAGGTGGTATTGGCATATTCAAAAAAGTCGCCGCTGTCGGTATAGGGATATTTGCGGCAATCGCCGGGGCGGGCTTCGTAAATGCTGCAGTAATTATCGGACCCTAAAAACGGGCAGGGACTCTTTTTCACCACATAGTCGCCGTCCTCATCCAGGCGCAGGTAGGTTTCAATCATATCCCCCTGCTTCATGCCCAGGTGTTTGGCAATCCTGACAATATCCGGGGTTTTGAACCGCGGGGAAATGGTTTTGCAGCAATTACCACATTGCAGGCAGTCGATTTTAGAAAAAGCTTCGTCGTGCAGATCAGGAAGATGCTTCTCGAGGCCGCGCTTCTTTTTGGCCTTATCGAGAAACTGCTTATTCTCCTTTTTCTTTTCGCGGGCTTTTTGGTTCCAGGTAGCTAGATCGAACTGCATTTTGTGAGTACTGTGTTTGTACAAAGAAAGCAAAGATGCGCGCACCTTATTGCAGGGTGCTTATATTTGCATTTTAATGACAAAGAGCTTCACTCCCACCCCGGCCGTGTTGGTATTACAGGACGGCACTGTTTTTCACGGCAAATCATTAGGTAAAATTGGCACCACCACCGGCGAATTGTGTTTTAACACCGGCATGACAGGTTACCAGGAAATTTTTACCGACCCTTCGTATTACGGGCAGGTTATCATTATGACTGCGGACCACATTGGCAATTACGGGGTGAAGAAAACAGAAGTAGAATCCGGCAGCGTTAAAATTGCAGGCCTTATTTGTAAGCGCTACACGGCGCATGGTTATAGCCGCAAATCAGCCGATGACTCGTTGCAGGATTATTTTGAACAAAACAATCTGGTAGGCATCAGTGATGTGGATACCCGCGCCTTAACCATACATGTGCGTAGCAAAGGAGCCATGAACTGCATTATAAGTTCAGAAACTACCGACGTGGAAGCCCTGAAGAAAAAACTAGCCGAAGTGCCGGATATGGACGGACTGGATCTCGCCATTAAAGTTACCACGGAGAAAACATACGATTACGGCAACCCCGATGCGCCTGTACGCGTGGCTGTGCTGGACTGCGGCATTAAGGAAAACATTTTAAAATGTATGACCGACCGTGGTGTGTATGCCCGGGTGTTTAATGCCAAAACACCGTTTAAGGAAATGGAGGCTTTTAAACCAAACGGATACTTTATCAGCAATGGTCCCGGCGATCCTGCGTCGATGGATTATGCCATTAAAACAGTTAAGGAGATTTGCGATGCCGATAAGCCTTTGTTCGGCATCTGCCTCGGCCACCAGTTATTAGCACTGGCTAACGGCATACCTACTTACAAAATGCACCATGGCCACCGCGGCATTAATCACCCAGTTAAAAACCTGGTAAGCGGCCGCAGCGAGATAACATCGCAAAACCACGGATTCGCGGTTTCGGCAGATGCCATTAAGCAATCGAAGCATATAGAAGTGACACACATGAACCTGAATGACGATACCATTGAAGGCATCCGTATAAAAGGCAAAAAGGCGTTCAGTGTACAGTATCACCCCGAAAGTTCACCGGGCCCGCATGACTCGCGCTACCTGTTCGACCAGTTTCTGGAAGACATGAAACAGTAGTTTGCCACAGCGATTGTTTATTTTTACCGCCATGGCGCGATTGCTATTAATTCTACTTACTGCAGTAGTGCTGGCTGCCTGCACCCAACCACCGGGTCAACGGCAACAGGATGAATTTGGCACTATTGACACTCTTGCCATTGCCAGTGACACTACTATGCAAAAAGGCATGGAAGTAAGTTACGAGTATCATCAAACCCTGCCACTAAATGAACAGGAAGTATATGATGTATTAGCCTGGGGGAAGCCGAGCCAGGGGCATGTTATGTTTGTGCGCCGTACAAAAGCTACCAAGGATACCGTGCTGATTGCTGAAAGGCAAGGACCTGTTTTAAACGGTTGGGTATGCGACCTGAACAACAATGGCCGGCACGAATTAATGTTGCTTACCCGCTTTGCCAATGCCCCGGTTAGGCTAATTGCCTGCGAATTGAATAAAGGTATGGAGCCTACCCTGTTAAATTACGAACCCGCTGCAGAAGGTTGGGATACGATTTACTATAATGAAAAGAAAAGGGAACTGATACACAATAGTGCTACCTATGTAACTGCCCCCGATTCGGTTAAAACCGAGAGCGGCAGGATACTTCAACAACTCTTATTACAGGGAACGCAACTAACACCGAAGCCGGGCGATTATCAGTTGCTGATTTATGATAAGGCAGGCGTTAAATAAGCAAGTACCTAATAGGATTAAAGCTCTACTATAGTTTTACCTTCAGGAATAAGCGTATTAAAGTCCAAACAGAAAAGAAGATAGAAATGCCGAACATAAAACCGGCCAACGTTATATGTTTGTCGTAAATCATTAATACTATACTACAGGCAAGCAAGGCGCAAATAATAACCGAAATACCTATAACACGCCCTACTTGTTTAACAGAACCGGTAAGCACCTCCGATTGCTGCAGATTAATATCCATAATTACTTTGCCCTGCTTTAGCTTATACAAGATCTCGTTTACCTCACCGGGGAAATCACGCATCAGGCTTACATAGTCTTTCAGGACTTCGTACACATCCGAAGCTATCTCGCGGGGGGAAAACTTTTGTTTTATGAGATCCACTGCATAGGGTTTGATTATTTCAGCAAGCGAAATCTGTTTATCAAGATTATGACCAAACTTCTCCAGGGTAGCCAGTGCTTTTAACAGCAAATAAAAATTAGCCGGCAGGCGCAATTCGTATTTCAAAATGATATTGACGCTTTCGTTCAAGATCATTGAGAAGTTCATGTTATCGTACTTAAAGGCACCATGGCGCAATAACATGGCCTCTACAGAAAATTCCAGCTCTTCCTTTTCGGCAAAAAATTTCTTTCCACACAGGGTAAGTAACGAATCAGAAATCATTGTAGCGTTTTTGGTAGCCAAACCCAGTGTAAATCCCGCCAGAAACTGCATGTGCGAGGGCTTAAGTACACCTACCATTCCGAAGTCGATAAAGGCAATGCGCTTATCAGGAAGAATGAACAGGTTGCCTGCATGAGGGTCGGCATGAAAAAAGCCATACTTAAAGATCATTTCCAGCAGAATGTTAGCGCCGTTACGCGCAATTTCTTTTGGATCGATATTGGCAGTCAGCAACGCATAAATATTGTCGGGCGCAATACCTTCCACATATTCCATAACCAGCATTTTGCTGGTCGTAAGTTCCATATACACCTTCGGAATTTTACAGGTAGTGGAGTTGCGAAACATTTGGCCAAACCGGGCAGCATGCGCCGCTTCGTTCAGATAGTTGAGTTCGGTTAACAGGGTATCACCAAATTCGTCGACCACCCCCACCATGTCTACCGCATTAAATCCCGGGTATTCCTTCGCCAATTCTGCAGCCAGGTAACGAAGTATCTGCAGGTCTAACCGAATTTTAGGTTCGATGTTGGGTCGTTGGATTTTTACCACTACCTGTTCGCCGGTTTTTAAACGTGTTTTATAAACCTGACCAATAGAGGCAGAGCCGATGCACTTAGGTTCAAAGTTGTTAAAGAACTGATGGATAGAGCCTCCGAGTTCCTCCTCGATTTCGCGGATAGCCGTATCGTGATCAAATTCCTCTACGCGTGTTTGCAGCTTTTTAAGTTCCTGGCGCAGTTTATCGCTGATGATATCGGGCCTATCGGCCAGTATTTGTCCGAATTTTACAAAGGTGGGACCAAGTTCTTCTATAACGGTACGCAAACGTTCAGGATCGGATTGCACCAACCCATCGCGTTTGTATTGTTTAGGGATAAAGCGCATAAAAAAACGCCGTTCACTCATCCACTCTACAATAAAGTATTTAACCAGGATGCCGAGTATATCGAACCCGCGGACAATACTCAGGTAATACAAACGTATTCGGAAAATTTTGAACATAGGTCAGGGGTTCAGGATTTTTGTTTTTGCATTTCTTGGGTAAGCGATTCGATAGCAGCAGTTAAACGTTCAATCTGTGCTTTATCGGGCAGTGAACCGGATCCAATCCCGTTTTGGATGTTGGTTTGCATGCGCAAGTCATCCTTTAACTGCTCCAGATAGTCGGCAGCAGTTTTAGCCCATTTTTCAGCCTCTTCAGGGTTATCGCGGTATTGTTCGATGGCTTCAGCCATTTTTTTTACGAAGACCTCCTTATCGGACAGCCCTACAGTAAGCCCCATGGTAATCAGGTTGCGCAGGAAGTTGGCCATATACACTAAGTTATGATTTGTTTCTCATTTTAAATGAACTGAAAAGGGTGGATTTTAGCCTGACCCACCTAAATAACGCCCGGGTTATGGCCTTAGTACACTTTTTTGATTGCAGAAGTTATTGGTTCGCGTTATGTTCGCGGGCATTTCAAACCATTTACCATGAGTCAAATAGCCAAAATACACGCCCGTCAGGTGCTCGATAGCCGGGGTAACCCCACTGTTGAAGTGGATGTAATTACCAATAACGGAAGCCTGGGCCGTGCCATCGTGCCTTCCGGCGCCAGCACCGGCAAACACGAAGCCGTAGAATTGCGTGACGGTGATAAAAAGAAATTTTTGGGTAAAGGCACCTTGAAGGCTGTTGACCATGTAAACAATAAGATTGCCAAGGAACTGGAAGGCTTAAGCGTTTTTGAACAAAATGCCATTGACCAGATAATGGTATTACTGGATGGCACCAACAACAAAGGCAAACTGGGCGCCAATGCTATTTTGGGTGTTTCGCTGGCTACCGCCCGCGCCGCTGCAGATGAGTTAGGCATGCCGCTTTACCGCTATGTGGGTGGCGTAAATGCTAATACCCTTCCTATACCGTTAATGAATATTCTGAACGGTGGAGCACACGCTGATAACAAAATAGATTTCCAGGAATTTATGATTATGCCGCTGGGCGCCGATACCTTTAGCGAGGCCCTGCGTATGGGTGTGGAAGTATTCCATAACCTAAAAAGCGTATTGAAGAAAAAGGGATACAGCACCAACGTAGGAGATGAAGGCGGATTTGCTCCTGAAATAGGCAGTAACGAAGAGGCTATTGAAACTGTATTAAGCGCCATTGAGGCGGCAGGTTACAAGCCGGGCAAGGATATTTATATTGCCATGGACGCCGCAAGCACTGAGTTCTACGACGAAAAGGCGAAAGTTTACCATTTTAAAAAGAGCAATGGAAAGAAACTGAAGAGCGAGGAAATGGTTGATTATTGGATGAACTGGATCAAGAAGTATCCTATTCTATCCATTGAAGACGGTATGGCCGAAGACGATTGGAAAGGCTGGAATTTGCTTACTGAAAAAGCCGGCAGCAAGATTCAATTGGTGGGTGATGATTTGTTTGTTACAAATGTTGACCGTCTGCAGAAGGGTATTGATACCCACACCGCCAATTCCATATTGGTAAAAGTGAACCAGATTGGTTCGTTAACCGAAACTATTAATGCTGTAAACCTGGCCCACCGTAATGCTTATACCAGCGTGATGAGCCACCGCAGCGGTGAGACCGAAGACACCACTATTGCTGATTTAGCAGTAGCGTTAAACTGCGGTCAAATTAAAACGGGCTCCGCTTCGCGTACGGACCGTATTGCCAAATACAATCAGCTGCTGCGTATTGAAGAAGAGTTAGGACCTATGGCGTACTATCCCGGTAAAAATTTCAAGTTCAAAAAATAAGCACTTAGTGTTAACCAATAAAAAAGCCGGAGATCATACTCCGGCTTTTTTATTGCTACTTAAGTTCATAAGATCCTTTTCCTCCCCCACTAAAGAATGTTGGATTTAAATGGATCGGAAGACTATCATTTGCTAATTGCTGCAGTTTTTGGGAAACATCGGCACGTTTAGCAGCTAAGGCTTGCGCCGCACATTCCTCTTTTACCTGTTCAAAGGGTATTGTAGTTTCAGGTGCTGCGGTTAATATGTAATACATTACAAAACCAGTGGAGTTAACCGGCTGCAAAGGTCCGAGCCAGGTACCCGGTTTTACGAAACGCATCAAATCGTATTGCAAAGGAGAATACGGATTGATTTCATGCTCGCCCTCGTATGAAACTGAAAAATTACCCTCGGTAGACTTACTGCTTGCCAATTGTTGAGGTGTAAGTTGCTTGTTTGCGCTTATAACCTCGCGAACACGCTTCAAAGTAGCAGGCAATGTGTCGTTCATATAAGCATAGATATACGAAACCCTGGCATAGGACGTGAATCGGCTCTTTTCTGCTTCATAAAAAGCTTTTACCTCCTTATCTGTAACAGTAACCTTATTCAGGTATTGATTGTACAAATATTCGCCAGCCATTTTAGAAGCGATCATTTGCTGGGCTTCCTGAATCCGGATCCACAAACTGTCGTCCTTGTTAATTTCAGCCGAGGCTCTATTAGCAAGATACGTATGAAGGATGTAAGACTTTTGTAACTGCGCTTTTAGCATTGTGGTATCGTATACAAAACTAAAATCGGGATAGGTCTGTTGAATGCTCTGCAGTAAAACGTTATCGATCGGATGTTTACCAACTGTGCCGACAATGGCAGATTGAGCCAGGGCTGTTGTGCTTATACCTAGCAACATGCCTGTTACAAAAAACCGAACAGTTTGGATTATCGAACAGGGCATACACTCCATCCCTCCGAATCATCGCGGTTATCATCTAATACTTTACCATTGCAAACAATAGGGTAGGCCTTCGCAGAACTTCCTCCATCTAACTGGAAGCCAATTGTGGCACTCTGTCCATTATAGGCAGGAGCCATTACATCGCGGTATTTGACATTAATTAGGCCGGAACCTTCGTGTATCAGCACTTCGAAATTAACCCGGTTACCACTAGTGCCATCGCCATGTATGCGCTGGTTATAATCTATAATAAAGGTACGTGCACCGGCATCACCCACATACCCCCAACGTACCCATTCGCCACTGCCGTAGTCCTGCAAATCGTCCCAATAAGGGAAAATTACAGGTAGAGTGGTAAAGCTGGTCGGTAAGGTTCCATTCGTCCAGTTATTAGCTCCGGTAGCGCCAAAAGCCACCCAACCATTACCACAAATACTAACCTGGCTGTATGCCGTTCCATTTATGGTTATGCTGAATGGCATGGACACCGTGGAAACGGCATCATCCGTAGCATCAGGTAAAGAGCCCGTACCTGAACAACCAGTACACCAGTCGTCGGCACTATGGCTAAAGTTGGCACTCATAGTCCATAAGGTATTATCGTTACCGGAACCTGCTCTTAAATTACCACTAGCATCGGCGTACACTGCACGGTTGCCGGTACCTGCGAGGCTTGGCGCCTGCACCGTTGCTGCACCCCAACCACCATTATAACCTAACTGCATAACACCACCACCCGTGCGTATAAAGTCAACGCGACTACCGGCATCATGAAATCCGATGGTGGAATAATCGTTAGCACTGAGTACCATGGTAGACCCGGAAGTGGTCCAGTTACCGGTAGTCGGATTATAATCAGCAGCCGTATTACCAATTGATAATACACCGTCTGTGCCTCCGGGATCTGTAGAATTAGTACCCACGCGTACTGCTCCGCCATATACATGCAGTTTAGCAGTAGGGCCTGTAGTTCCGATGCCCACATTACCTCCAGCTGCAATTTTGAAACGTGTTGTACCGAACCCTGAACCATAAACACCATCGCCGCCATCCTCGTTTATCACGAAGTCGTTACTGCCGGCATCATCGCCACCGGCTTCCCAGTTTTTCGCATTCCGGCTGCGGAATAAAATCTTGGCGCCGTCATTGCCTGCACCTGTAGTGCGCAGGTTTAATACATGCCCCCATGAATTATCGCCACCGCTTGTAAATTGTGCAACTGCACGATTTCCTCCTGATGCTGAGCGTACAATTTGCAGGGTATTTTCAGGTGCGGTTGTGTTTACCCCCATCCAACCGGCATTGGTAATGGCAGCCACATCGCTGTTTGCCACTCTAAAGCCGATATAACCCGTGCCGGTATTTTGCTTATTAATAAAGGTATAGTTACCATCACTGCTGCTTATCATGGCGTAGCCACTGGTGCTGGCCTGGCTATAATGCGCAAAGCCTGCCCATGTTGAGCCGTGACCTACATCGCCGATAAACGTATTGTTAACCCGTGCATTACCACCTTGAACATCCAGTTTATATGCCGGAGAAGTAGTGCCAATACCTACGTTCGTTGCATTATCGAATATCTGGCTATTGCCAATACTGTTAGCACCTGTGAACTTAGGCACATAATTAACCGTTCCATTTATGTTGCTGCTGATGTTACCCGTGGTTAGCAGTTGTGCCCAACCATTCCAGGTGGTATTGTCCGGCGCACCTGTACGATAATAAATGCCCGCGTTATTAAAATACAGTTGATGGTGATAGTCGCCACTGTTATCGCCCCAGGGAGCCAGCGTCATTAAACCACCGTAGTTACTTGTACCGGGGTTACCAGCAAGAGCGCCACGGCTTTTGAATTCGAAGGCCACCTCGTTATCGTAGGTATTGGGGCCTGCATCTGTAGAACGAGTATCAATTACATTAATACGACCAAAGAAATCGTTCGGAGCAGTAACCGAATTAAAAGTTACGTTAGCGCCGGTATGTATATTTTGAGGTGTAGTTAACGTAACAGCACCTGTTGATTGTGAAACACTCACCTGGTTGGCCGTACCGGTTAAAGACGTTACTCCCGTATTCGCTAAGTTAAGCGTGCCGCCTAACGCAACAGTTCCACCACCACTTAAACCGGTACCGGTATTAATAGCAACACCCGAGTTGGCCAGTTGCGCGTTTGAAACGCTGGTCCAGGTTGGATTACCTGCACCATCCGTTCCCCATACTTTGTTGTTATTGCCACTACCTGCAGGTACTAAACCCGGCGATGCAGCGCTGTTGGTAGCTACGCTTACGGTAACATTACTGCCGCCTACCACCTGACCGGTGCCGTTGCTTACAGTTACACCGGTAGTGCCCGAGGTTATATCGTTTTTGGTGAGTGCTGCATTGGCATTGCTCCACGTTGGCTGGCCCGTGCCACCGCTTACCAATACCTGACCTGAGGTGCCAACCGGGCTAAAGCTATAGTTGGTACCATTGCTATAAGCAATAGATCCGCCACTGCCAATGGTGTTGGTATTGGTGCCTCCCCTGTTTATAGGTAATAAATTAGTTACTACTCCGCTGCTTAAATCAACCGAGTTGGGCCCCATATCGGCACTGGTAATCGTATTAGGTGCTATCTGCGTGGTGGTCACTGCATCGTTGGCAATCATGCCGGTTTGCACACCCTGCGAGGCAATGCCGATTTGAACTGCGCTGCTGCCATTATAGGTGAACGTTGCCAAACCTCCGCCTGCCTGGTTCGTAAGATTTTGAAGAGAGGATGAAAGTGTGGTATTGGTGATAACACGCACCCAATCGTTGGCGCTACTGCTCCAGGTATAAACACCGGGAATGCTATACGTGCCTGTGGTGGAGGTATTGTAAACCATCAATCCATCGGGCTTAGTGCCGCTGATAGGGCTGGATGTACTTACTAAGGCCACCCGTGGTAGCAGCACACCTTTATTGGTAGAAGTAATATCTAAGGCTGCATTAGCGTTCGGACTGCTTACTCCAATACCTACAGGGCCTTCGATTATGGCACCATTAGTTGGCGCTGCTGTGGTGGAATAACCTGCACCTACACTCAGGTTACCTTTTACAGTGGCTTTGGAGGCAGGATTGGTTTCGCCGATACCGACGTTTTGGGCAATTGAAAAAGAAGTAATTAAGAGTAACAGACTTAAGGGTAGTAGTCTTTTTTGCATAGTGCTTATGATTTAGGATTGATAAATCTAATCAATAATCATACCTTCGAAGGCTACGTTTTAAAAGATAAGGGCAAAAACCTTTGATTTGTAATACCTTAGACAATTATGCACATAATTGTTTTTCAATCAGAAAGTGCATTTATCATATATATTTTAACAAATACGTCTATTTTCAGCATCATCCTGGTATGGCAAACAGCACAGAAATAATAATCGCCGTGGCATACATGATGGTGTTTACCGGCCTTGTTTATAAAATCAAGGGGCTGCAGATACAGGGATTAAAACCACGTTTCACGGCGTTGCTCTATTTAGTAAAATGCTGTGCAGGTTTATTAGTATGGTATGTTTATACCTTTCATTACACCGATGTGCGCAATAATGATGCACATAAATTTTTTAGTGACGCACTGGTGTTACAACAGATAAGGGCAGAAAACAGTACGGCCTTTGCTCATCTTATGTTGGGCACATCTACTCCCCGGGAAAACGATTTGTATGCTGTGCGCATGTTAAACTGGGAGCGAAATTTTGACGAAGCCCCTGTTAACGAAAACAGAACTGTTATTCGCTTAAATGCATTACTACTTTTCTTTACCGGCAAAAGCTACTTCGCACACATTGCTATTATGTGCTTTCTTTCGCTTATAGGTTTCATATGGATGGTGAACAGCCTATTCAGGAGGGCGAGTCCCCAACAAATAATACTTGCATTTCTTTGTCTGTTGTTCCCTTCTATCCTGTTTTGGACTTCAGGTGTAATGAAAGAGCCTGTTTTGATTTTTGGGCTGGGTCTCTTTATGTATGGATTAACGCTTACTCCTACGAAGGGCATAAAAGGAAGTTTACTGTTGTTTGCAGGCATGCTGGTGTTGCTTAGTATAAAGTTCTATGTGTTGCTTTGTTTATTACCTGCAGCATTTGCCTTTTTATTGTTCCACCATAATCAACAGGCCGGCTTTAATCTGCTGAAGTATAGTGCTATCTACCTGCTATTGCTGGTATTCGCGTTTAGCCTACAGCACTTTAGCAGGTTCAACTTACCGCAGATGCTGGCAAACAAACAGGAGCACGCCATTAAAGAAGCTTCTTATTTTAATGCTGGTAGCCGCATTGAAATTCCGCGCATAAATGCGGATGCTTTAAGCATTTTAAAGACGGTACCTGCTGCCATTGTAAATGCCATAACACGGCCCTGGCCTACTGAAGGTAAAAATGCCCTAATGTTGCTAACCGCACTCGAAAACCTGGGCGTACTTCTATTGTTATTTTATTGTGGCTGGACAAGTTTAGGAAGACAGTATGAAGCAACGAACCAGTGGTTGTTCCTGCTGACTGCTGCTTTTAGCTACTTTGCCCTTATAGGAATTTGCACACCGGTATTGGGGAACCTGGTGCGTTACAAAGCGCCTTTGCTGCCGTTGTTATTGTTTGCCTTCGTACTTAGAGCTAAGCTTCCGGCTTTGCCTGAAAAAATTACGCGATACATCTACGCCTAAAAAAATAGCGCGGAGTTCTATCCTCCGCGCTATCCTCCTGCAACTTAATTTTTTAATGATGCTGTACAAACACACGCTCGGTAAAGCGAGTGCCGGCACTACGTAATTCAATTATGTATAAACCGGTAGCTACACTTTCCAGCGGCAACTGAACACTTATGTCAGTGCTAGCTGCAGGAACCGTTTTCTCCAAAGCAATTTCGCCAAGCGTGTTTACAAGGCGAATTTGAACGGCCGCCGGTTGATTTAGCTGCACATTGACGCGAAGCCATTCATCAGCCGGGCTTGGATATACATGTATGCCGCTATGGCCGGTTTCCTGAATACCTACCCATTGATGATCGATGCACGCCGTATCACTGCAACCTGCATCGTTACTAACCACCACACAAAACAGGGTACTGAAAGACGGATTGAAGAATTGGTTGACCTCGCCGGTTAACAATTGCCAGTTTGGAGGCCCCACATACCATTGATAATTCAATGCTGCCGGATAAGCGTAAAGTGCATTACCCACTTGCGATACAGTAGCAACCGGAGGTGGCACTACACAAACCGTATCGCGACAGGTGCTGGATTGGTTACCGTTGTTAACTGTTAAGCTAACAGGGAAACAACCTGCCGTTGCATAAGTTACCGTATGCGGTCCAGCGCCCGTTGCGGTTGCGGGAGAACCTCCTGTAAAAGTCCAGTTGAATGTTAAGCCTGCCGTACTGCCCGGGTAACTATACGTGGTTGATTGGCCAGTACAAATAGTATCATCAAAGTTAAAGTTGCAGGACGGCGGCGTTGGATGGGTAGCTGAATCGCAGTTGAGCGGAAAACAATATGTGCTATCCTTACAAATCTTCGTTCCATCATAAAGCAGGAAGGTAAGACACAACTGACTTTGTGGTGTTAATGCTGAGTAAACGAAATTAATAGTTGTTGGCCCGCTGATATTATATGGATTGCTGACTTTGATATTACAGGTGTCAGGTGTTTGAATATATAACTGTCCGCAAGCGTTGAGATATAAGGTGATATTATAGTTCCATCCAATAGGCGTGGCTCACAATCCACCGAATCGCTGATAAACTGAAAGTAACAACAATGTGGTGGGATGGTATCCTCCGGACATGGTGGAAACACCACGCATTGCGTATCTGTATTACAGCACATCACCTCCTCACCCAGCGAATCGTAGGCTTCGACATGGACCTTAAAGCACATGGTATCGCCCGGTTGCGCCGTATAGAAAGCAACCTGGTGAATGGAGGAGTTGCTGTTATTTAGTACGTTTTCGTAAACCGTAACGGGACCGTATATGGTATTTTGGTTAGGGGCCAGTACGGTAAACGTAAATTGGTTCAACTCGTCGCCGGAGTAGTTTGTAACGTGATACCAGATATTTGGGTGACCAAGTGTATCGCAACCTACTGAATCAATTACAAGCTCCGCACATAAGCTATCATGTTCACATGGATGCAGCGATAAGTTCAGCGGGCCGGTAGTATCGATACATCCAAAGCTATTGGTTAGTATTACCGTATACGTGCCGTTCAGCGTAGCCGTATAACATTGATTGGTAGCCCCGGCAATAGCTGTATCATTCAACAACCATTGATAGGTGTTACCTGCAGGAGCACAGATGGTAAAGGGAGCACAGGTATCCAGACACCCTTCCCAAAAGGCGCAGACATCCGGCATCGGGTTTACATTTATTGCCATGGAGGTATCCGCCTCACAACCGTTACTATCTATCGCAGTAAGGGTGTATGTTCCTCCACTGCTAACCCAAATACTGTCGTTTACATCGCCATTACTCCATTGTAAAGTAACCGTACTATCCGGGTGAGAGCCGATTAGGAGAACAGAATCACCCTCGCAAAAGGTAGTAACCCCAACAGCTGTAATTACCGGTGGCACAGGCAACGGATGCACCGTAATAAAATAGGGCGCAGAAGTATCGAAACATCCAGTTGTGGTATCGGTAATAATCACCGTATAAGTATACACACCCGGACCTAATAACAATGATTGAACAAATACGCCTGATCCATTTGTGCTATCTGCCAACGTATCATTCGATAGCCACAGATAGGTATAGTCAAGCGAGTAGGTGGTATTCAACGAAGTAAATTCACCCATACATAACTCATCGTTGCCGGTATTATAAATAACCGCCGGAGGTGCAGGGTGCACTATAACATGCACATAGGCGCTACCCTGGCAACCATTAGGATCGGTAACAACAACAACGTAAATACCCGTAGTGGTAACCCAGATAGAATCGTTGGTAGAGCCCCCGGTCCAGCTGTAGGTACAACCCGTACAGAAAGGAGCTACTAAAAGAACGGGTGTTCCCGCGCATACTTCTGTATCCGGAAAGAAAGTAATATTACCAATAGGTGTGGGATTTACGATCGTAAGGATCTGTTGAACGGTATCCACACAACCAAGCGTATCGCGCACGGCTAGTTGAACCGTATCGGTTCCGGCCGTGGCATAGCTATGTGTTGGGTTCTGATTAAGCGAAGTGCCGCCATCGCCAAAACTCCAACTCCACAGATTAATAGCACCAGCCGGTGTACTGGCATCGGTAAACAATATGGAACTATTAGCGCAGGCTGTAAGCGGCGCATTAAAAGCGGCAACCGGTAGTGCCGGCACATTGATGGTATCTGTAACAGTGGCAGTACAAGTACCATTGCCTACAGTTAAGGTTACTATGTAGGTGCCCGCACTGCTATATACGTGTGTTGGGTTTTGCAACGTAGAAGTTCCGGCATCTCCAAAATTCCAATTCCATGTGGTAATATTGTTACCCACGGTAAACGCCGAAATATCAAAGAACGAATCCGGGGTTCCCAAACAGCCCAATACATATTTAAATGCCGGCAATAAAGGAACTTCTACATGGGCGGTATCACTCAACAAACAGGAATCGGTACCGGCTACATTTGGCACATATCCTTTTAATACTACCAGGTAAAATCCTGCTTGCGTATAGCTATGCGAAGGGCTGGCAACGTTTGAATAGGTGAAATCACCGAAATCCCAGCTATAGCTGGAGCCGTTTACCGAAGTATTCGTGAAGCTAAGCGGATTACAACCATAAAATACAGGATGCGCGAATGAAATGCTGCCGTTTGGCACACAAGGTCCGCCGGTTCCGCCGCCACCTCCGTTGCAACTGTCTATCAGTATCGTAAGCGTGTTAGAAAGAGCCGTGCAGCCATTGGCATCCGTAACTGTAACATTATAGCTTCCTGCAGCAGTTACTGTTAAGGGATTTGTGGTAGGCCCGCTACTCCAGGCAAATGTATAGCCGGGATTGGTGAGCGCGTTAAGGGTTACAGCGAAAGGCGTGTTAATGCAATACTGAAGAAAGTCGGAAGTGGAAATGGATGCAACCGGCGCAGGCTGCGACACCGCAGTAAACTGAGTTATTGCTGTACAGTTATTATTATCCGTAACCGTAACATGATATAAACCGCCCGTTGTAATGGTAGCAGGATTGACGTTGTTTGAATACCCGAGGGGACCACTCCAGCTAAAACCGATATACGTACCTCCTGTGGCGTTTAATTGCGCCGGAACACCCGGACACAACAACCCGTTTTGTGTAATAGAAGGCGTTGGAGTGGGACTGAGGTTTATGGTTACCGTTTTTACAATTTGCTGACTGCAGGCGGTTACCGTTAATACTAAGTTTACCGGCCCCGGATTATTTCCCCATTGCACGGTTACTGAAGGGCTGCCCTGACCACCGGTTATTGCACCGGCATTGGAAGGAGATACAGCCCAATTAAAAGTAGTGCCTGCAGGATACAAGGTTGTGCAGGTAAACACGGAGCTATTGTTGGCACAGGTACCGGGTGGCACCAGCACCGTTGGATTAGCAAGCGGCAATGCACTGTAGATAGCCTGCAGCGTTGTATCGGAATAACAAAACGGGGAATTGTTCATTTGCAGATAAGCACCGATAGAATAGGGCCCGGTATTGTTCCATGTTACCGTTACACAACTACCTATAGAAGAAGCCGGTGTGCCGCCCGTAACTATCCAATGCACACCATTACCTGCGCTTGAACAATAGGAATAACTATTGCCGGGGCATATGATGGTATCGCCTGTTATTGGAGGCGCCGGCGGTAAGGGAATCACCGTTACCGGCAACACAGCACTATCATTGCAAACTGCATTCGGGTTTAGCGGTACTGCACTTATAACATAATTACCAGCCAGGCCGTTCCAGTTAATTGTAATATTAGGCGAGAAGTTTCCAAGAATGGTTGGGCCTGCCGGACTAACACTCCAGATGCAGTTTACACTTGGGTTAACACTGTAACCGGCAAATGAGTTAACGCACACAGGCGATTGCCC
Organism: Chitinophagales bacterium; assembly: GCA_044225825.1. GTDB lineage: Bacteria > Bacteroidota > Bacteroidia > Chitinophagales > LD1 > Bog-950. Next base: position 574,466 of record JBGAIB010000003.1, on the reverse strand, counting down.
TATAATACCCATTTCGCTACGTACTCTTATGATCTTGCTGGCAGTACCACCGCAACCCAGGAAGGAATCGTAGTAGGCTACTGTAAGGGTGTCGTTAGCCTGGTAAAACGGCGGCCAGCAAATAGTTACATCATTACAACTCTGGCTGGTAATAGTACCTCCGCCGGTTAAGTTCCAGGTATAAGTAGCGCCACTAAAAAAAGTACAATTGAAGGTTGCACAGGAAGGAGAGCAAACTTTGTTAGGTCCATATATAGTATCGGTTGACGGCACAATTGGCACAAACACGAAAGTTGTATCGCTGCAGAGCGCAGTACAGCCCGTTACATACAACCATAAGGTGCCCAACGAACCCGGCCCCCAGGCTACCGTAACCTGCTGCTGTGTTGAACTACCTAAAATGGTTCCACCTATGGCCCCCCATTGATATATACAACCTGCATTACCTGTGCTATAAGTTTGTGTATCACCTGCACAAACAGTGGCAGGGCATGTTATATCAGGACCAGGCAAACTGTCTACGGTTATGGTGCGTTGGAAAGTATCGGTACAATGACAATCGTTGTAGGCTATTAAGGTAACCGTATAGGTGCCTGCATTTGCGTAGGCATGAGATGGACTGAAGGAAGTGCTCGTGTTGCCATCGCCAAAATACCATGCATAGGAGGTTGCTCCCGTGCTATAGTTATTGAATTGTGTTGGCGTATTTAAACAAACACTGCTTTGCGAAGTGAAATAAGCAGTTGGGCGTTTCACTTTTTTAATACAGATACTAGCAGAATCTATACAACCCCATTGATTGGTTTCTATTACAGTAAGTGAACCATAAAGGGTAGAATCCCAGGTAACGGTAAGCACGTTAGTAGCTGCCCCTGTGTAATTAAGCGCACCATTCACCAACCATTGGTAGGTACTGCCTGTGTGCAATGGCGTAGAATAAGTAATGGTTGAAAATTCGCACACATTCTCGCATGTATTATGGTTATCAGGCTGACCGCTGCTCCCTCCCTGTCCACCGGGATCAGATGGACAGGTTTGATAAGGTGCATGCGAAATTACAGGAACCGGTAAGGGATGAATGGTAACATTTAATGACCAATAGATGGTGCCGGCATTGGTATAAATAGCCAACAGTAAGGTTCCTGTTCCTGCATTGCCCCAGTTAACGAGCAGGCTATCATTCGTAGTGGTGCCGATGGCGCTGCCGCCGGTTACTGTCCATTGAAATGTAGCCCCCGGTTGGGGAGGAATGGTATAAAGAGCGCTTTCGTGCGCACAAACGGACGTATCGCCGATTATTTGCGCAGTGAGCGAAACTGTAATAAGAGCAAAAAGCAGCGTCAGGATATTTTTCCCGGACGAGGCAAGTTTGATTAAGGTTAACGTTGTGGGTAGTACAAATCTTTTCATATGCGGGTAAATTGGGTGGGGTGGCCTAAAGATAACTTAACACTGCTACCCATACGCAATTTCATGCCGATTTTTTCATACGCAAATCAAACTGCCTTGTAACATGCGATTTCCGGCTGCTTTTCATTGGCAAATCAGCCTGTTTCAAATTTTAGTTCAAATACATGCGTTATAACATCATTGCAATATAAGGCACTTGTGCTTTCCATAATTCTGGGCAACCGCGTATAAAACCTTCTACATAAGCAGCACGCGGATTTTGTTACATTAACTCTCCAATTACAACATCCAACATCATGCAGAAGGGCTTTTTAAAATCGCTTACCATAATTTATACCGCGTTACTCATAGGCGCATCTCTTTTTTCAGCATTTGCGGTAAGCATGCCACAACTCCCCAGGCATTATAATCTGGAGGGTCTTGATTTACCACTATTAAGTGTCGCCGGATTCTTATTTGTGAGTTCGCAAGTAATAGCCGCCTATTTATTTAACCAGCGCCTGCAGGTAGCCAGAAACACCCCTGATTCAGATTCTAAGCTGAACATTTACCGGGCAGCGTTTATTGTAAAAATGGCCCTGTTAGAAGGGCCGGTAATGTTTGCATCGGTTACTACCCTAATTACCGGTAATGTTTTGGGAACGGGTTTAGCAGTATTAGGGCTTCTGTCCATGCTTTTTCAAAAACCGGGTATAACAGGCATAGCGGATGCCCTGAATTTGAGCCGTGAAGAGCGATTGCAGCTGGAAAACGAATAAAATCGCTCCGCAGTTTTGGGTTTTAAAGGGAAAAATTACTTTTGCAGTCCTCTGAAAAAGAGAGTATGTGCCGGCTGTTGCCTGCATAGCTACTAAATGCCCAGGTGGCGAAATTGGTAGACGCGCTCGTTTCAGGTGCGAGAGCCGCAAGGTGTGGGGGTTCGAGTCCCTTCCTGGGCACAATGGCTGGTATGCAAATACCGGCCATTGCCATTTTATAGCAGTACAAAAAGCAGCCACAAACCCAAAGGCTGTGGCTGCCATCCAAATATTTAAACAAATCTTACAGATTAACCAGTCCTACATCCGTAGTATGATTAGCAGTTACCACTACATTAGGAATAACAAGGTCGTTAAGCGGAGCTATTGCATCCACCACCAAATTATAGGTGCCTGCCGGTACAGCTTGTATCGTAAACTGTCCGCCTAATCCAGCCGTTGTGCCAATTGTATCGCTACCTGATACTACGTAGATATTGGCAAAAACTGCCGGACTAATTACCCCACTGATGGTGCCGGTTGCAACGGTAGTTACTATGGCATGTATAACCGGATTAAGGTGATAAGCACCACTTCCTGTTTCGTGCACTGATGCTCCTGCATTAAAGTCCAGCAACACGGTGGTGGTTTGGCCCGTTTGCACTTCATCATGCACATTAATTTTTAAACCACTTTCTGCTCCGCTGGGAATGGTAAGCGGATAACTGTTACCGGCAATAACTACAGAGTTGTTGGTTCCCAGAATTAACCTTATCTGCGATATGGTGCCCGTTGGCATATCGCTGGTAGCTAAAATGGTGTCCGTACCATTGGTAAGGTCCAGCAGATTATAAACCCCTGCATGTACATTGCCCATAGTTACCCAACCTGCCTTGTCGCTATGCACTTCTGCTCCGATAACATCAATGTTCACAGCATCGTAAGCACCAGGGGCATCCGTCATTCTTAATTGTACTGTCCCTTTATCACTACCCGCATCCTTTTTACAGGCATTTAAACCAACTGTAAGCATTATTGCCAAGGTGGTTAACAATCCTGTAAATTTTCTACTTGTGTTCATTTCGTTTTGTTTTAGTTAAAAAGCCTCTTATAAGGTAACGGACATAATCTCCACCTAGTATTTTATTTAATTCTACCCGGGTGATATCCAGGCCGCTAGAAAAATGGAATGGAAGCCGGCAGGCTGCATACAATTCCATAAGTTACGGTCCGGCGAATTATATTGCAGTTTGTAAAGCATCTTTATGCCCCGCATACATCCTTTAACGCCCGAGCAAACAACACCTGCCATACAGGCAGCGTTTGAAAAGCACATAAGAGAACACCGATCCCGCATCACGAATATGAAGTCTACCATGGGCCGTTCGCCGCTTGCCTTTGACATCTACATGCGTTGGTACGATCTCTATGAGGAGGTAAAGCAGATTGTTGGAAACCGGGCAGCCTATCTGTTTGCGCATGCTATCAGCAGCGGCAGTAACTGCCCGTTGTGCACCACTTATTTTCGTAAACTGATAATTGACAATGGCGAAAAACCCGAGCAACTACAATTAACCGAGCGCGAACAGGAACTACTGGACTTTGGAAGTGCAATTGCTGTTGGCAGTGGCCGTATCAGCGACGAGCTCTACGAACCCATTCGAAAACAATATTCCGAAACAGAAATTGTGGTACTCACCTGCTTTGCCGGTCAAATGATAGCTACCAATGTTTTCAGTAATATAATGGAGGTAGAAATTGATGATTATTTAGCTACCTATACTTCACTTTCAAAATAACGACTAATGCAATTTAATCTGAAGGGAAAAACCGCTTTTATAACCGGCGCAGCACACGGCCAGGGTCGTGCAGCGGCACTGGCACTGGCAACAGAAGGTGTAAACATTGTCGCTTTTGATATCGCCAAACAATTGGAATACCCCAACTATGCGTTGGGCTCTGCCAATGAGTTGGAGACGCTTAAAGCCGAATGCGAAAAGAAGGGCGTGAAATGCCTGATCCATGCTGGCGATGTCCGTAAGGATGAAGATATACAAGAGGCGGTACAGCACACTAAACAAACTTTGGGGAGGATTGACATACTCTTTAATAATGCAGGCATATGCGCTTATGGACTCTCGTATGAGCTAAGTGAGAATGAGTGGGATAATATGCTGGACATAAACCTGAAGGGTGCCTGGATGGTAGGCCGACGCATTATTCCCGTTATGATGGAACAGAAAGCGGGTGTAATCATCAATAACTCCTCGGTATTAGGCTTACGGGGCGCTAACCGTTTAAGTCATTATACTGCCAGCAAATGGGGATTAACAGGTCTAACCAAGTCGTGGGCTATAGAATTGGCACCTTATAATATACGGGCTATATCGTTACACCCCACCGGGGTTAACACGCCCATGAATGACGGCCTTGCTGCCATGGAAGGTATGACGCCGCGTGAAATTGCCGAGCGTTCAGCAGGAAATTTAATTAACGTGCCTTGGGTTGAACCGGAGGACATCGGTAATGCCGTGGTATTTTTAGCCAGCGATGCTGCACGCTATTTAACGGGAACTGAATTTGTGGTGGATGCGGGGCTCTTAACGAGGTAAAGAGTCCAACATCATGGCTACATTGCATATTTACAGGCACCTATGCGTTTTGCAAAGCACAACAGTAACATTCTTCTTAAGAAAACATATCATTTAAACATCCTTTATTTTACTATACTTGCCTTTAAACACTACTATGAAAAAGATACTTGCTCTACTGGTCGTAATCATCGCACTTACTTCCTTTGCCACTTTTAAGAAATCAACCGCTGATGGCTTTAGCTGGATACCAGCCGGGTTTGATACAAGAAATTCGACACTCCTTATTATGAATATGACAGGTCCTGGAAACGAACGGGCTCAAAAGATTTGGAATAAGGCAACGGCGGATATGAAGTATGACATAACTGGCGCCTACACTTATAGTTATGAGTTTGTAAGTTTGGCTGATATTGACAGCAACCCTAAATATGCAGATAAAGAAAAGTATCGCTATGCGCTAATGAATATTTACACGTATGGAGACTGGATACGAATGACCTCCACCAAGACTTATGAACAGCAGCCTAAAACATCAATCTATAGCGTAAGCGGAACAACTTTCCACATTTATGACAGGGCAAAAAACATACACTATGGCGATGCAGAGCCGCCAAATAGCTATGTGCTTCCAGCATTCCATTATGCAATAACACATATTTCAACTTACCTTGAAGGTTTATAGCAACGGCAGACAGCTTAACCTCAATTAAATCGATCCAATATATCAGCTCCAATGCCAAATTTAAAGGAGTAGGGCTATATTGCAGGTATTATAGGACGTATTGGAAGCCACCAGCTTTCGCCGCGACGTTTTGTAAACCCTATTTATGCGAGGAGCTGATGTTCGTAATTTTATATCGAAACTTAGTAGCGAAAAGTTGATAAACGCTTCGCAAGTTCTTACTTCTTTCTATGTATCAAGGTTAAGCGGTAAACCTATTCAATGGGGTTCGCCGTTTAATGTTTCCATTGAACCTACCACTACCTGTAACCTGGGTTGCCCTGAATGCCCCAGCGGGCTAAAAAGTTTTACGCGGCCCACAGGCAATCTCGATTACGGCTTCTACAAAAAAACAGTGGATGAAATTGGTGACCGCCTGCTGTATTTGTATTTCTACTTTCAGGGCGAGCCGTATATGCACCCCAAATTTTTGGAGTTGGTAAGGTATGCTAGCTCTAAAAAGATATATACCGTTACTTCTACCAATGGTCATTTTTTAACAGCGCGTAAGGCACGCGAAACGGTTGAGAGCGGTCTAGACCGAATATTGATTTCTATTGATGGAACTACCCAAGAAAGTTACGAGCAGTACCGCAAGGGAGGAAATCTGGAGAAGGTATTAGAAGGTGCTAAAAACTTAGTGAAGGCAAAGAAGGAGATGAATTCGCGGACCCCACATATCGTATTCCAGTTTTTAATTGTTAAGCCTAACGAACATCAAATTGAAGAAGTAAAGCGACTAGGGAAAGAAATTGGCGTAGATGAAGTGAAGTTAAAAACCGCGCAACTATACGACTTTGAACAGGGTAACGAACTGATGCCGGAAAACAACACCTATTCGCGTTACAAATTGGTAAATGGCAAGTATCAAATCAAAAATAAACTACTCAACCATTGCTGGAAGTTGTGGCACAGCACAGTAATTACCTGGGACGGTAAAGTAGTTCCCTGCTGTTTTGATAAGGATGCACAACATCAATTGGGCAACCTGAACGAGACCAGTTTTAAAGAGATATGGCAGGGCCATGCCTTTAACGGCTTCCGGAGTCGCTTACTCCAATCGCGGAAGCAAATTGATATTTGCACCAACTGCAGTGAGGGAACCAAGGTTTGGACCTAGTTTTATAAAACGCTACTTGAGCTCCGTAAGCCACTGCTGCGCAAAGGATTTAACAAAGTCGTTCACTTCTTTTCCGGCGCGGTAGCACATTTTCCATTCGGATGGTTTGCCCTGATATTCGGGATTGGTGAACACCTTTTTACCATACTGATTGGCGACTACCGGCGCATTAAAATCCACCGTGCCTTGCAGGTTCAGATACTGCTTCAGCATGTTTTTTATTACAACGTTTGCGTCCTTTTTCGCTAACCAGGCAGCTTTGTCCTTATTGTATTCTTCCGTATCGTGTTTAAAATCTTCTTCTAACTGCTGCTTCCTAAATTGCTGCGACTGCGCCATCGTCTCTTTCATTTGTGGATCCTGTTGCATTTGCTCCATCTGCTTTTTGCTTTCCAGGTATCCGGCAAGCGCCTCCTCGTAAATCTTCTTCATTTGAGGATCGGTAGCTTCAGCCGCCTGTTTTCGAAGATTCGTTTCAGCCTCATCGGCGGACTTTTTATTACGGGCTTCTTCTTCAGCCGCATCCTTTAAACGTGCTTCTAAACTGCGCGGCACTTCAGGTTCCTGTTCCTTCCACCAGGCGGCATAGCGCTCTTTAAAAGCAGCTGTTTGTAAATACGTTTTTGCCAGCGGCAGTAAACCCTTCACCACCTCCAACCGAACCTGTGGTGCCAGTTTACCCGCTCCTGCAGGAAAGGATAATCGCTGGTATTGCACCGTTTGAAGAAAATAGTCGTTTGCTTCATTTTGTGTTAACTGTAGTTGACGCAGTGCATCATCGCCAGTTGCCGCAATGCAAAAAATCAAAAGCACCGATAAAATGGAAGCCATAGTTTTCATATCAGCTAAGTATTTGCCCAAAGGTATAGCGCCTAAAAAAACGGTTAAATGATTTTAAGCAGGCCCACAATAAAAAAGCCGGAGCAAAGGGCCCCGGCTCTGTATTGTAAACTGCAGAACAGTGTTATACAGTCATAATTTCCTTTTCTTTTACCTCAATGTGCTTGTCTACTTTGGCAGTAAAATCATTGATAATATTCTGAATGCTGGCTTCGCCGTCTTTGGCAACATCTTCAGGCAGGCCATCTTTTTGCATTTTCTTTACTTTTTCCATCATATCGCGGCGAATAGTGCGCAGAGCAATTCGGCAGTTCTCCGCTTCGTGCTTCGATTGCTTTACCAATTCTTTCCGGCGTTCTTCCGTCATTGGCGGAATGTTCAGGCGAATGATCTTGCCGTCATTTGAAGGAGTAAGGCCAATATTAGCCTGTAAAATTGCCTTTTCAATAGGTTGTAAAACCGAAGGATCCCAGGGCTGAATGGTTATCGTGCGTGCATCAGGGGTAGAAATATTGCCTACCTGAAACAGCGGGGTTCTTGAGCCATATGCTTCCACTTCAATACCATCCAGCATACCGGCGCTTGCTTTGCCGGCACGTATTTTGGCTAATTCACCTTCAAAATGGCCCAGGGCCTTTTGCATCTGCGAGCGTGTTTCGTCCAACACCTTTTTTACGTCAGCTTCCGTCATGGATTAATGTTTTTAATAGCTATTTTAATGAGTAACGATGGTACCAATCTTTTTGCCGTCCAACACCTTTTTAAGGTTGCCTTTCTTATTCATATCAAATACAATAATGGGCAAATTGTTCTCCTGGCAGAGGGTAAAGGCCGTAAGGTCCATTACATTCAACTTCTTACTAAGCACTTCACCGAAGGTAATCTTATCGTATTTTTTTGCTTTAGGGTTCTTTTCGGGGTCAGCGTCATAAATGCCATCTACCCGCGTGCCCTTCAAGATTACGTCACACTCAATTTCAGTGGCGCGCAGGGCAGCGGCTGTATCCGTGGTAAAATAAGGATTACCGGTTCCGGCACCAAAAATTACCACACGGCCTTTTTCTAAATGTCGTACCGCACGCCGCTTGATAAATGGCTCAGCCACTTCCTTCATCTCAATTGCAGTCAACAAACGGGTGTATACACCTAACTTCTCTAAGCCGCTTTGCAGTGCCATGCTATTGATAACCGTGGCAAGCATACCCATATAGTCGCCCTGCACCCGGTCAATACCATTAGCGCCGGCTTGTATACCTCTGAATATGTTACCACCGCCAATCACCACGGCCACTTCTATTTTATTGTCGATGGCTTGTTTTATCTCCTGGGCATATTGCATCACCATATCGGCGTCAATACCAAATTGCTTATTACCCATCAGGCTTTCGCCGCTCAACTTCAGCAGAATCCGCTTATATTTCATAGCACTGACGAAAGTATAAATTTTGAGCAAACAGGCACTATGCGGTTTATCATCCCTTAGGGGATAAAATAAAAGCGCTGCTCCCTTTACGGAAACAGCGCCTGTAGGCATAATAGAGCGTTACTTCAGTTTAATAAACCTGGCATTTGCCACAACTGTGCCGGCCGTAGTGCGCAGGCAATAGGGGCCTGCAGCAAGCGAACTGATATCCAGATGTAATTGGTGCGTCGGACTAATTGCCAGTTGCAGCACCACTTCGCCGAGTGCATCAACTACCGCAATTTTATCCAGTGGCTTTTCAGCACTTACTATTGTAAGTTGATTTAGAGCAGGGTTGGGAAACAGGTGCAGCGCAAATGGTTGTTCCAAATCGTGCAGCCCATTGGGTTCAAATTCTATTTCAGTGCTATCAGCTATGGCGTCAATCAACTGATGGTTGCCTTGATTATCTATAACCACCAGGTCACTTATATAGCAAAGCATGCCATAATAGCCTAGGTTTTTACCGTTAATATTACCCGTTGTAATTTTCATAGCAACACTGCCAATTTCGCCACCACCGCTACGGTTGGTATGATCAATACGGGTCAAGGCTGTTTCAATAGCACCAGTGGCATTGAATTTATGGTCTATGTCCAGATGGTCGGCAGCAGAACTACATAACCAACTGCTGTTATTATAGGAAAGACTCACTTCGTTGCTATCCACCACTAAAGGGTCGTAGTGAAAGGTAAAAGCCAACCCATAGACATTGGTTGCGTTCATCAACGAATCGCCCAGCAGTAGATGAGCAATCACCGTTTGTCCGTCGATAAGTGTATCAGGGACTAATTGTATACGAAATTGCGGAACGCCCCCACGAGGTTCTTCTATACCATTACGTGGATGCGTTAAGGAATAATTCAGCGTTATGGCGAGGGTATCATCGTTATTGATGCTGCCATTACCGTCACAATCGATATGTTTGAAATTACTGCCCGAAGGAAGATTAGAGGCCCAATCCTGAGCGGCATGCCCAAACCAGTTATTATCCTGCTGCACACGGGCTGTTCCCGCTGAGCCAAAACCTAATCCGATAGCCAGCAAGTCGTTATTATTGGCAAGGCCGTCGTAATCAGCATCGCCCGGCCATACGCAAATACCGGTACAATTCAGGTTAACGGAGTCCCAATTCAAGCAGCCATTTGCATCCGTAACCGACAAATTGAATTGTCCTGCGGTTACTTCAAAACAACCACTACCAATGCTGTTGCCGCCTGCCCAATTATAGGTATATGGCGGGTTGCCTCCACTAACAAACGCGCAGGTAGTATCCGGCAACAAGCCATCGCCTGTGTTGGTAAAGGTTACTTGCACGGGTGTTGGTTCGGTTATTTGCAACGTATCGAATGCTGTGCAACCATGGGCATCAACCGCTTTAGTATAGTAGGTACCAGGTGTAAGCGGTGAAAAATTACCGGAGGATTGAAACGTTAATCCGCCATCAACGCTGTATTGATAAGGAGAAGCGCCATTAACAGGATTTAAAACCAAAGCACCGTTGGCCATACCTGCGCACAACACGGGAGATGGAATGGGGTTAACATCAAATGCCGGTGGATCGGTGATTGCTACAGGCGAACTAGTTATTATGCAGTTGTTGGCATCAATCACCGAAACGGTATAGGAGGCAGCCCCTAAGCCCGTAGCGCAGCCCTGGAAACCATTATTAGGACTTATATAACCATTGCTCCATGCAAAGGTATATTGCAACGGTGGTTGATTATATGGAGTGCCACCATGTGCCCAAACACAAATACTGCCATCGTTCCCTGCTTGGCACAAAGGGTCAACGGTTTGTATGGAATCAATGATTATTACGGCGGGCTCGTAAACGATAAACGCAGAATCTGCAAAACAGCCATTTGCATCCGTTACACGGATTGGAATGACACCTGTAGGTAAACTATGGTTGCAATTGCTTCCTGTCGCAGGGAACATGCCATTCCATAAAAAGGTGTACGGCGTTGTGCCCCCGCTGGCTGTGACACATGCTCCACCATCGCTTAGGCCATTGCAAGTAGCGCTATCCGCCTGGATGGCATCAATTTTAACAAGGGCTGGTGCGTTAACTGCTACGCTTGCACTGGAGATACAGCCGTTGGCATCGGTTATTGTTACACTATAAGTGCCTGCAGGTAAACGCGGACAACCAAAAACTGCCCCCACCGACCATACAAATTGATACGGCGATACTCCTCCGTTAGCCGTAGCGCAAACATCGCTGCTATCCCCATGGCACAAAACCGGTGAGGCGTTTAGTGCTGAGGAAAGCTGGGTAGGTTGTGAGATAACTGCAGCCGCAGACGCAGAACAATTATTTGCGTCGAGCGCAGTTACAAAATAGCTGGCTGCAGATAATCCGTTTTGACAGACGGTAACACTACCGTTACTCCAGAGATACGTGATGCCGCCAGTACCTCCGTTAGCAACACCGCAAACACTACCATCACTGCCGCCAAAGCAGCTGACATTCTGCAAGCCAGTAACAGCAACGGATAATACGGGAGGAGCACTGATAGTTCCGGAAACTGTAACTGTGCAAGCATTCACATCGGTTATAGTTACCACATAGGTACCGGCAGAAAGGAAGACCGGGCAACTGATTGTTTGGCCCATATTCCAGTTATAAGTGTAACCAGGCGTGCCACCTGAAACTGATGCACATAAGCTACCATTATTTGCTCCGTTACAAGACGGCCCCTGAATGTTTGTAATACTTGCAGTTAAGAGGGGCGGTTGAGTTAGATTGGTTGAAACGCTGGTAGTACAACCTGCGTTATCTGTAATAGTTAAGCCATAATTTCCGGCAACTAACCCTCCGGGGCATGGTACAGTAGCTAGATTGCTCCACAGGTAAGCGTAGGGGGCCATGCCCCCGGTTAAGTTCGAACATAAACTACCGGTGGCAGTTCCATTACACGTGGCATTTTGAATATTGCTAAACGAGGCAACCGGATGATCGACAGTTACCTTGATACTATCTACAGCCGTATGGCCTGCCCCGTCATCCACTGTTACTGTATACACGGTTGTTACGGTTGGACTTGCTACCGGATTAGCAATGGTGGCAGAGCTTAATGCAGTAACAGGCGACCACGCATAAGTAAAGGTGGGCGGTGGAGGCGGCGGACCTATGGCGCCATCGTAATAAGTGGCCGCAGCCATTAACTGGGCGGCGGTACCAAAACAAATTAGTGTGTCGTTGCCGGCATTAACGGTTGAAATAGGTCCCACAATAAAAGTAGCATCGCTCACATCTGTAATAGTATTGTTACCGCTATCGCTAATGCGCACCAAGGCTTTTAATGTTGGCTGGGCACCAATGTTCCAGGAATAACTGCCTGAATTGGTTTGATTGGCAGCCATAAGGTTCCAGGTAATGCCATTGTCTTCTGAGTATTCCAGATTTACCAGACTAACTCCGGTTGAAGTCCAGGTAATGCTCTGGGTGGTGCCGTTTTTCCAAACTTCTCCACCATTAGGTACAGTAACTGTTATGGACTGGCCCATGCCCGCCAGACATAAGCAGATTAGCAAAAGGGAGTAACTGAGTCTTTTCATTTGTTCTGAGTTTAAATTAACCAAATACCCGATACACATTATTTGACGCTACAAATGAAAGCTGTGATGCACGCCCAAACAAGAACATTTAAATGGCTGAATACGGATCATTTTTATCATTTTGCACTATCAATAGCAGCTTTTTAATTATAAAGACCTATTTTTATTCCGTAACAAAAATTCAATTAAATACGACATAATTTTAAATGTCAAACAATAAACTTAGTGATTACCTGGGCAGGATGACGGTTTATGAAATGAACCGTTTTCGCAAATATCTGTATTCGCCCTTGTATAATGAAGACCTTCGACTCCGGGCGCTATTGGATGCTTTACTGCCTTTTGCCAAAAACTATTGTTTAGCAGAGGTAGACGAGAAAGCAGTATGGTCCCGCGTTATAGGCAAGCAGAAGTTTAACCGACTTAAGTATGTACGCTTGCAATCCGATACCGTAAAGAAACTGGAACATTTCCTGGTAATAGACCGGTTTCAGCAGCAGCCCGTTTTACAACAATGCTACCTGTTGGAAATCATGAATACCCGCCGGTTAGCCAAACATGTTCCCGAGCAGATGAGGTTGGCAATCCGGAAGCATGAGCAAAGTAGCCAACGCGATGCAACCTATTACTACGAAGGGTATTTACTACAGCAACAACAAAACCTGTTTTTGGAAAACCGTGAAGAGCGTTCAACGAACAAAAACCTGGAAGGGGTATTACAATCGCTTGATACTTATTACTACCTCAACAAATTAAAATACTGGGCCGCCCTGTTACACTATCAAAACTTCCTGACAATAGAAGCGGAACGCGACAGCTTATTGCAACTAATGCATATTACCGGCAAGCCGGAATTCGATTTGCCTGCCATTCAAATTTACCGCCATATTATCCTGTCGTTTACCGATAGCAGTAATGAAACGCACTATCGCAAACTATCGCAGTTGCTCGCAGCTAACCGCAGCCTGTTCGGCTATGACGAGTTGAAAAGTATGGTTGTATTTGCCATGAACTATTGCATTAACCAAATTAACTATGGTAAAAGCACTTATCTGAATGAGCTGCTGGAACTTTACAAACTTGCCTTGCACGATAATCTGCTGTTAAACGAAGGACAACTTTCGCAATGGGATTATAAAAACATAGTAACCGTGGCCTTACGCGTTAAAGACCTGACTTGGGCGGATGGCTTTATAGAAGAGTACAAACAGCAGCTACCTAAGGCCGACCGGGCCAATGCTTATACCTTTAACCGGGCTCGTTATCATTTCTATACCCGAAATTACAACGAGGTTCTGCGATTACTACAGGATGTAAAGTATAACGATATATTCTATCAGCTTGACTCCAAGACAACCTTGCTGAAAACCTATTATGAGCTGGGCGAAGAATTACCGATGCTATCGCTAAAGGACAGTTTTAGAGTTTTATTGCAACGCAAAAGGGCGATATCGCCTCAACAACGACAGAACTACCTGAATCTGTTAAAACTCACCCTGCGCTTATTTAAGGCCGATGTAGGAGATAAGCAGCGCTTAAATGCACTAAAAAAAGAAATAGAAGAAACGGCCAATGTAGCCGATAAAAGCTGGCTGCTGGAAAAAGTAGAAGAACTGAGCCCATCTAATTAGCTACAGATGATAACCTCTTTTTTAGATTTGTAAAATCATGAGTCCTGAAACAATAAAGGCACTTGCCGCTAAACACTTTCAGCGCGTAATTGAAATACGCAGGCATGTGCACGCCAACCCCGAGTTAAGCTGGCAGGAAGTAAACACCTCCGCCTTTGTGGCCAACGAACTTCGTAACTTAGGTTTTGAGGTGCATACCGGCATAGCCAAACATGGTGTAGTGGCGCTATTAAAGGGCAATAACCCTGATAGTCGTTGTTTGGCATTGCGGGCTGACATGGATGCTTTACCCATAGTAGAAGCAAATGAGGTGCCCTATAAATCATGTAAAAAGGGTGTAATGCATGCCTGCGGCCACGATGTGCATACAGCCAACCTTCTGGGGGCTGCAATGATTCTGGCCGAATTGAAGGATGAAGTAAAGGGCACCATCAAATTCATTTTCCAGCCGAGCGAAGAAAAAGTGCCAAGTGGTGCCGAAGCTATGATTAAAGAAGGTGTGTTAACCAACCCCAAAGTACAAGGAATCATAGGCTTGCATGTATCGCCTGAGTTAGAAGCAGGTACGTTTGGCTTTTGCCCCGGCCGCTTTATGGCGAGCAGTGATGAATTGTATTTAACCATTACCGGTAAAGGCGGGCACGCGGCACAAAAGGATAAGTTGATCAATCCATTGCTGATTTCTGCCCACTTGCTGCTGGCCCTGGAACAACTAAATGAGGGGGACAACAGTTTCGTTCTTTCTTTCGGCCATATTGAAGGTAAAGGCGCTACGAACATAGTGCCCGACCAAGTTGAAATAGCCGGAACCCTTCGCTGCTTTGATGAGTACTTCCGCGCAACTATGCTGCAAAAAATCAGAGAAACAGTTACGGCTGTAGGCATCCGGCATAACGCAAGTTGCGAGCTTAAGGTGCTAAGTGGATATCCTGTACTCCTGAATAACGAAGTGTTTACCGAAAAGGCACAGTTAGCTGCCAAGGATTTTATGGGTGATGCTGCAGTGCTGGAGTTGCCAAAGCGGATGGGCAGCGAGGATTTTGCCTATTACACCCACCAGGTACCGGGCTGCTTTTACCGGCTTGGTGTTGGTAATGCAGCTAAAGGTATTACATCGGGGCTGCACACCCCCACTTTTAATGTAGATGAAAGCGCTTTACAGCACAGCATTGGTTTAATGGCCTGGCTTGCATTACACGCGTGGTAAACTATTCCTTTACCAACCGCCCCTGCCCTACAATACCTGCGGTATCGCTTAGCCGATAGAAATAAACGCCTGCACTCAACATTGAAAGCTGTATGGTTGCTTCCGTGCCATAGAATGATCGGGTAGCAACCAACTTACCGGTTATATCAAGCAATTCCAACTTTCCCGAAAATGGAATCTTGAATTTAAAGTAGCAGTTGTCGCTGGCTGGATTGGGATAAACAAATGCACTCGCAATCGGAACTTCATTAACAGCCGTGGCGGCAGTGGGTGTTACTTCCAGGGGGCGGATAGGCGTACCATCGCTCCAGTTACCCATAAACTTCTGCTCGTGTGTATCGCCAAAAGCAATATCGCAATTTTGGCTATGCAACGCGCAATCCATAAGCGCATCCTGCAGCTTCCAGGTGCAGTGGTAGTCGTACGCATCAATTGGCCCGGAACCGGAAGCCAGGATAAACAAGTTGCTTTCCCCATTGTCAAAAGCTACATCGCCTGCAAGGGGTTCAAAGTGTGTAGCACCCACATCCGGATTACCATAGGTATCGGCATAGTGTTTAATGAGATTTTTATGCGAGGTAGGTATTGCAGTGGTTTCATTAAACAACTGCTCGCCGGTGGTGGTGCCAACTATAATATCATCGTTACCTACCAATACCAGGTATTTAATATCGGCATCCATGGTATTATAATTATTCAATAGTAATGCAGCAATTTGAGCACCGGGCTGCATCGAAAACGCCGTTAACGGTTTTGGCAGTCCATAAATGGCATAGCGCGTGCTCATGTTGGCTGTTAATATTCCGCCTACCGAATGGCCGAGAATAAAAAAGTTTTGCAGCCTTGGCTTCACATGCCCTGCCTGCTGCAGGGTGTCTAGAGCGCGTTGAATGCCCTTTGCGCAGCTATCGCTGAAAGTGGCATTATCACTATTCAGATCTTTCTGATAACGGGGATAAATAACAATGTTGCCCTTTCGCACCAAGTGCTTGATAAATGCCCCATAAAGTTTCGGATTGGTTTCGCCAAGGCCATGAATAAAAACCACCACATTGGCTGAATCAGGGATAGGGCCATTAGGCTCATAGAGCCAAAAGTCCTGCCCGTTGCCGTTAGTGCCATAATCAAACTGAGTTACTCCACTGAAGTTGTAATCGCTGCCACCAGGGCCGGAAGCAGGTTGAAGTGGTTGGGATTGAGCCTGTAAACCTACAGTAAGGACAAGAAACAGAAATAGAATAGAGCGTTGTTTCATAGAAGGTTTTTTGGGTAATGTAAGATACAATTTTCACGGTATTGGCTCAAAAAGATCTATTCTGCTATAATCCTACCGACCTACTAGGCTTTTAGGCAAAAATCTTACTTTCGCAGGCCGATTATGAGTTTCAAAACAGAACATATTCACCCTTTTAACGACCTGCTGCCACGCGACAGTAAGGAAGCGCTTTTGGAGCAAAAGGGCAGGGTGTTCTGGTTTACCGGCCTAAGCGGGTCGGGTAAAAGCACCATAGCCAAAGGGCTGGAAAAAGCCCTGCACGAAAAGGGCTATCTGGTAATGGTACTGGATGGTGACAATGTGCGCATGGGCATTAACAATAACCTGGGGTTTTCGGAAGCCGACCGCACCGAGAACATCCGCCGGATAGCCGAAGTGGCCAAGCTGTTTTTAAACTGTGGTGTTATCACCATCTGCTGTTTTGTATCTCCCACAGTTGCTATCCGCCAACTGGCTAAGGATATTATCGGCGTTACCGATTTTGAAGAGATCTACATCAACACACCACTGGAAGAATGTGAACGTCGTGATGTGAAAGGCCTGTATGCCAAAGCGCGTACAGGCGAGGTAAAAGACTTCACCGGCATTAGCGCTCCATTTGAAGCGCCGGTAAAAGCTGACCTTGAAATAAAGACTGCAAACCAAACCATTGAACAAAGTGTTAACGAGGCGGTAGGCTTTGCGCTACCGTTGATAAGCCGACCCTAGAACGGCTAACAAATAAAGAACGTATGCCTTATAATCTAAATCACCTTAAAACGCTGGAAGCCGAATCCATCTTTATACTTCGGGAGGTGGCAGCACAATTTCAGAACCCGGCTATACTGTTTAGCGGCGGTAAAGATTCCATCTTGGTGACCTACCTGGCCAAAAAGGCCTTCTACCCCGCTCCTATCCCTTTCCCATTGGTGCATATCGATACGGGTCATAACTTTCAGGAGACACTGGATTACCGCGACCGGCTGGTTGAAAAGCTGGGCGTAAAACTGATTGTCGGCTCGGTACAGGAGTCGATTGATAAAGGCCGTGTGGCAGAAGAGAAGGGCTATAGCGCTTCGCGTATTCGCTTGCAGACCACCACCCTGCTGGACACCATAGACAAATACAAGTTTGATGCCTGTATGGGTGGGGCGCGCCGGGATGAAGAAAAGGCAAGAGCCAAAGAACGCTTCTTCTCGCACCGCGATGAGTTTGGACAGTGGGACCCCAAGAATCAACGGCCTGAACTTTGGAACCTGTTTAACGGCAAAATGCACCAGGGGGAGAACTTCAGAGTATTCCCTATCAGTAACTGGACGGAGCTGGATGTATGGCAATATCTGGCCATGGAAGGTATCGAAATGCCTTCGTTGTATTTTAGCCACAGGCGCAGGGTGTTTAATCGCGATGGCGTATGGCTGGCTGAATCCCCGTTTATACCGATGAAACCAACCGAACAGGCGGAAGAACAAATTGTGCGTTTCCGAACCATTGGTGACATTACTTCTACAGGATCGACCTTTTCGGAGGCAGCAACCCTGGATGATATTATACAGGAAGTGGCTGCCAGCCGCACGACCGAACGGGGTGGCCGGGCTGATGACAAGCGCAGCGAAAGCAGCATGGAAGACCGTAAAAAAGAAGGCTATTTCTAAGAGCGCATACTTTACAGAAGGAAGGATAAACATAAGGTAAGAATGAGTGAGAAAAACATACAAGCAGCGTCAACCGAAAAATTCGATAGCAAGAGCTATTTGAATATGGAACTGCTGCGCTTTACCACAGCAGGTAGTGTGGATGATGGCAAATCGACACTGATAGGACGTTTGTTATACGATAGCAAATCGATCTTTGAAGATCAATATGAAAGCGTAAAGGCCACCTCCGAAAAGCGGGGCGAAAGCACGGTTAACCTTGCCTTATTTACTGACGGCCTGCGTGCCGAACGCGAACAGGGCATTACCATTGATGTAGCCTATCGTTATTTCAGCACGCCAAAGCGTAAGTTTATTATTGCCGATACACCCGGGCATATTCAATATACCCGCAACATGGTTACCGGTGCCAGCACCGCTAACCTGGCTATTATACTGGTGGATGCACGGCAAGGCATTGTTGAACAAACCCGCCGGCACTCCATTATTGCATCGTTGTTAGGCATACCGCACATTGCACTATGCATTAACAAGATGGACCTGGTTGACTATAGCGAAGAAGTATACAACCGTATAGTTAGTGAATACCGCGAGTTTGCCACCCGGTTAAAGAGCCGCGACATTCACTTCATTCCAATCTCTGCTTTGAACGGAGATAACGTGGTGCACCGCTCGACGAACATGAACTGGTACGAAGGTGTAACCCTGATGTACCTTTTAGAGAACATACACATTGCCAGTGATATTAACCACATTGATATGCGTTTCCCGGTGCAGTATGTGATTCGTCCGTATAACGACGAGTTCCACGACTACCGCGGCTATGCCGGCCGTTTGGCCAGTGGCGTTATCCGGCCCGGCGATAAGATTGTTGTTATGCCCTCCGGATTTACCAGCAAGGTTAAAACCGTAGAACTGGACGGCCAACAACTGGACGAAGCCTTTGCACCACTCTCGGTTACCGTAACGCTGGAGGATGACATTGATATCTCTCGCGGCGATATGCTTGTTCGCGAAGGCAACGTACCGCAACAATCGCAGGATGTAGAGGCCATGGTATGCTGGATGAGCGATAAGCCATTACAACTAAACGGTAAGTATTTTTTAAAGCATACCACCCGCGATGTAAGAGCCATCGTAAAGGAAGTGAAATACAAACTGGACATTAACTCCCTTCACCGTATTACCGAGAACCCTTCGATTGGTATGAACGATGTAGGACGCATTACCCTGCGCACTACCGCACCTTTGCTATTTGATTCGTATACCAAGAACCGCGAAACAGGCAGTTTTATTTTGATTGATGAGGCCACCAACATTACTGTGGGTGCCTGCATGATAATTGATTAAACAAACATACCCTCATGAAAGAAATTACCGTTCAGAAATTGAAGGAAATGCTGGATAAGCAAAACGACATTCAATTGATTGATGTACGCGAAGGTTACGAACATGAAATAGCCGACATTGGCGGCGACAAAATCCCTATGGGTACCGTACCTGAACATATAGCGCAAATCAACAGGTTTGCAACTTCCTGGAGCAGGGTTATGGCTTTACCAACCTCTACAACCTGAAGGGCGGTATACTTGCCTGGGCCAATGAAATTGACCCCAGCATGGACAAATACTAATATGAATAAAGGTCGCTATCTTTTTGCCGGAAAATCCGTATTATAGACGGTTACCAGCAACTGATGAGCACTTATTTTCAACGGATGCAAAAGTCGTTTGCCACCTTTGTGGAGGACGAAATACGCACTGCACGTTTCCTTTTTCTAATCGTTTCCATAGGATTTTGCGCCTTTGCTGTATTTGGTGATAATGACCAATTACGCGGACCTATTGCGCATACTACCATCAACTGGATCGATGCCCTTTACTCCTTTCTGGTTTTTGCTGCATTAGCCTTTTATAAACCAGCGCGGCGCTACTATCAGCAACTCGGCTATTCGCTTATTTACCTGCTTAACCTGGGCAATGTTTACCTGTTGTTTGGCACCAGTTTTAACGAGCAGTATGCCTATCAGTTCATCGTAGTTTATACTATTTCGGGCTGGTTCTTCCGGCACGATAAAGCCTACTTTATACATACCGCAGTAGTAAACAGCGCTTTGTTACTGGTATCGGTAGTAGCAGAACATAAGACTGCTGTAACCTTCGACTTCTATGCTACCTACATTATAGCTGCTATAGCACAGTTTGTACTTATCCGCTATCGCTTTGGTATCGAAGACAAACTATCGGAAAGCGAGCAAAAGTACCGCCTGCTTGCCGAACATAGTTTCGACCTTATCTGCATCCACAGTGCGGATGGCACCCTGGAGTTTACAAGCCCCTCGATTACCCGTTTGTTAGGTTACGGACCCGAAGAAATGGTTGGCCACAAACCTTATGAGATCGTTCACCCGGAGGATAAAAGCATCATACGGTCGGTGGTGCTAAGCGAAGGTAACCATCCCAGCATTCAGCATCCCATTCAGTATCGCATTAAACATAAGAACGGTAATTACCTGTGGATTGAAACCGTGTTTGTACCACTGGAAAGTCCGGATGGCGACACCCATGTGGTATTAAGCCAAACTCGCGATATACGCCGCAGCAAAAAATACCAGTTAGAGTTGGAGGAACGCAGCCGGGAACTGGAGCGCAGCAATGCCGACCTTGAAACCTTTGCCTATGTTTCCTCGCACGATATGCAGGAACCCCTGCGTATGATTGCCAATTACATGCAGTTACTTAAGCGCAAATATGGCGATAAACTGGATGCAGAAGCCAACGACTATATTGAGTTTGCCAATACCGGTGCCGTAAACCTATCGCGCCTTATCAAGGACCTCCTCTCCTATTCGCGTATTACCCGTGCTGAGTTAAAGAGCGATGCGATTAATATGAATGCCCTGGTTGAAGAAGTGCGCCGCAACATACAGCTGGAGCTGGATGAAAAGAACGCTACCGTAACCGTAAGCAACTTATGCGAAACCGTGGCTGATAAAAACCTGCTGATGCTGGTAGTGCAGAACCTTATCTTAAACGGCATTAAATACAACCGCAGCGAACAACCGGCTGTTACCATCAGTTGCGAGCAGAATGATGGCAACCCCATCTACTGCATGCAGGATAACGGTATAGGTATTGAGCCCAAACATCAGCAGCGCATTTTTGAACCCTTCCACCGTTTGCATACCAAATCGGAATACCCGGGTACCGGCCTTGGCCTTTCGATCTGTAAAAAGATCATCGAAAGGCATGGTGGCAAGCTATGGCTGGAAAGCGAACCCGGCAAAGGCTCCTGCTTTTACTTTACCCTGCACTAAAGGCCCTCCAAATACCCTTAGATAATCGCCGGAAAACTTTAATTTGCGGCGATGGATTTACAGGAATTTACACAAAAGTTTGCCGCTTGTTTTAATCAAACCGACGAGGCTTCCATACAACCTGCCACCGCTTTCAGGGGGCTGGAAGAATGGTGCTCGATGCTGGCCTTGATAGTAATAGCCATGATAGACTCGGACTATGGCAAAACCGTTACTGCCGAGGACCTGCGCAGCGTGCAAACCGTGGAAGAGCTGTTTAACCTGGTAAAGAACAAATAACCATGGCCGTTTTTACAGTTCCCAATGTTAAGGTTAGCGGTTTGGCTGCTGCCGTGCCTGCACAGCGCGGCGATAATCAAACCGATGATGTGCTACCTGCCAATGAACGGGAACTGTTTATTAAAACCGTTGGCATCCGTTACCGCCGCATTGTACCCAAAGGCACTACTGCTGCCGACCTTTGTCAGGCTGCTGCCGAGCGATTGCTGCAGGAGCTAGCCTGGAACCGTGAGGATATAAAGGCGCTGGTGTTTATCAGTCAAACGCCTGATTACCTGATCCCCAATACCTCTTCCCTATTACAGGATAAACTTGGTTTACCCAAAAGCTGTTTGGTGTTTGATGTAAACCTGGGCTGCTCGGGCTATGTATATGGCCTTTCGATTATAGGCAGTATTCTGCAGAACATGCCGGGTGGTAAAGCGCTATTGCTGGTGGGCGATATCTCAACGGCCACCATTTCGATGCGCGATAAGAGCACAGCACCTATCTTCAGCGATGCCGGTTCGGCTACTGCGCTGGAGTTTGCCCTGAATGCCGAAATGCATTTTAACCTGCAAACCGATGGCAGGGAATACGACGATATTATGATACCCGATGGCGGGTTCCGCAATCCGTATAACGAAGAATCGGCCACGCTGATAGAACACGGTAAGGGCATTGTGCGCAGCAACCTGCACATGAAGCTGGACGGCCTGCGCATCTTTAACTTTGCACTGCGCGAGGTAGCACCCAACATAAACACACTGCTTACAGCACTTAAAAAGGATAAGAACGACATTGACTTTTTTGTATTTCACCAGGCTAATTTGCTGATGCTGGAAAGCGTGCGCAAAAAGCTGCAGGTGGAAGCCGATAAAGTACCTTATAGTTTATACGACTTCGGTAATACCGGCTCGGCTACGGTGCCCTTAACGCTGGTTACCAAACTGCAGGATCGGCTGCATACCGGTACGCTAAAACTTTTACTGAGCGGTTTCGGGGTTGGGTTATCATGGGGAAGTGTTTATCTTGAAACCACAAATATTGTTTGTCCGCCCTTGGTTGAACTCGCATGATATATCCCCCACAATATTCGGTTGTAGTGCCTGTATACAACAGCGAACGAACGCTGCTGGAGCTGTATGAGCGTGTGAACAGCACCTTTGCCAACATGCACGCCACGTACGAACTGATATTGGTCAACGATTTCAGCACCGATGGCAGTTGGAATGTAATTAAGGATATAAAGAACAAAGCGGGTAATAAAGTGGTGGCCATTCACCTGCGCCGCAACTTCGGGCAGCACAAGGCCCTGCTTTGCGGCTTTCAGTATGCCCAGGGCGATTATGTAATTACCATTGATGATGACCTGCAGTTTTACCCCGAGGATATAGAGCTGATGATACAGCGTGCCCGCAACACGCAGGCCGACCTGGTGTATGGCATCTACCGCGAGGAGCGGCAGCACAGCAAGGTTCGCAAATGGGGCAGCGGCTTTGTAGGAATGATCTTTGAGAAATTCGGCAATACCGTAGGCCAGGGTTCCAGTTTTAAGGTGATCCATAAGAGTGTTATTGAGAAGATTAAGCACTACAACCATACGTTTACATTTGTAGATGAGATATTAAGCTGGCACACTACCAAAATTGAATGGCAGGATGTGCGGCACGCGCCCCGCCGCGAAGGCGCATCGGGATACAGTTTGATAAAACTGGTATTCCTTTCGTTGAACCTGATCTTTTCGTACACTACTGTGCCGTTGCGTTTTATGACCTGGTTCGGGTTTATTTCCTTTATTGTGTGTTTAATTTTTGCCATCTACTTTATTTATATGAAGCTGGTAAACGGCTCGCCGCTGGGTTTTACCGCACTGATCGTTTCCATTTTTATGTCTACCGGTCTTATACTATTTAGCCTGGGTGTTATAGGCGAATATCTGAACCGTTTATTTGCGCTGCAACACCGCAAGCCCCCTTACCTGATACAGGAAATATTGCGGTAAATACCGTAAACTTGGTGCGCTGTTAAAGCCCCAGTATGAGGATTACCCGTTACGGACTTACCCTTCAACGCCTGCGTGCACAAGATGCCGAGCTGGTGCGCCAATGGCGTAACGACAGCAAGATTTCGCGCTTTATGTTTTACAAGGGCGAAATTACCCCGGCCATGCAACAGGAGTGGTTTACCTCTATCGACAATGAGCAGAACTTTTTCTTCCTGATTGAATACCATGGCGAAACGGTTGGGCTTATTAATATCTCCAGTATAGACTGGGAGGAACGCACCGCTTACACCGGTTTGTTTATTTATAACGATGCTTACCTGGGCAGCGATGTGCCGGTGAGCGCCTCGTTGGCAATGCTGGATGTTTTCTTTCTGCTGTTTAATCTGCAGGTGGTGTATGCTAAGGTGAAGGGCGATAATCCGGTAGCGCATAAGTACAATACTTGTTTAGGTTTTGCCCGCACTAAAAAGATTGAGCTTGGGTTGGGTTATGAGTATATGTTGCAGAAGGAGGTTTATTTGTTAGAGACCAAAATGCTGCGTAATGCTTCGATCCATTTAAAAGGGAATAAGACGCGGATTGAACTGGACCTTTCGCAAGCTATTGATAAATGGGTGCAACAGCGCCTTGCCCTTACGCGTGCCGATGCACTGCTGAGTATGGAGGTAGAGGTAGTTACTTAGTTTACGGTTTCCGGTCTACAGTTTTTGGTAGTTTAAAATTTGAAGTTTCGGGTTTAAAGTTGAACAGCCGAATACATTTCAGTACTGATTTAGAGAGCAGAAAGCAGAGATCAGAAATCAGATAGGACGGCCCGTGCAGTTCTGAAACTTTACACTCCTTTACAGATTTTACTCACCCACAACCCCTCTCTGCTTGTGCTGCGCAATGGCTCTGCGCCAGAGAGGAGAGCACAATTCCTCTGCACACAACGGACACGGATTAACCTGATTATCGGACAACTTTACACTTCTTTACACTTTTTTTAAAGCAGAAGGCAGAAATCAGAGATCAGAAAGCAGACGAAACCGTGCAGCGGGCGTTGAACTTTACACTCCTTTACACTTTTTGTAGCATGCTCTGATTAAAACTTTACACTGCTTTACATTGTTTTGAAAATAGAGAGCAGAAAACAGAGATCAGAAATCAGACAAGTAGGCTCGAAATCCAAGGTTACGGTTTAAGAGATGTCTGGGGGTTTCAACACTACTTGTGCATGCTTGTGCAGGTTTTTGCTTGTGCACAAGTTAGAGAAATTTTCATATGAGTGTTTTTTCTGTTAAATGAAGAAAAAACAGTGGGTTTAGAATTTTAGCTGCCCGCGATTTGTGCACATTTGTGCAAGTGATTTTGCAGTGCACAAATTCGCAAAATTTTAAAGTGTGTGGCGAATGGGCGTAGTTTTCCCAGTGCCTTACCTGCGGTTGTTTAGTTCGCGATGCGCTTAAACCGGGGTAATGCTGTTGCCCACCATTTAGCAGTAGGGCTTTAGTGTTTATCAGGTTGTCAAAGAACGTAGGCTGGTGTAAAGATAGTATATAGGATTAAAAGTTTCTAATATTAATACTATTATTTAACAAAATAGCTTGGATTGTTTGTCCATGTAGTTGAGGTTGGGTTAACCGGTGCTTTGTTTACCGCAGAGTCCCCATGCTGCGCAAGGGAGACTACTGCGGGGGTAAATACAGGGTGTGTCTTTACCAGTGCTTGGTGGGCAGGGGATTTCCGCCTATGGCGAGACAAGCTTCACTGCGCTGTGCTTCGTTCAGCATGACACGTCGATTGGGTTCGTCTTTACCGGTGCTTTGTTTGCCGCAGAGTCCCCATGCTGCGCAAGGGAGACTGCTGCGGGGATAAATACAGGGTTCGTTTTTACCGGCGCTTGGTGGGCAGGGGATGCTTCACTTCGCTGCGCTTCGTTCAGCATGACAAGTCAGGAGCAAACAAAAGAAGCGCTGCGCTACGTTCAGGATGACAAACCCTAAGCATAAAAAAAGGGAACCTTGTTGGATTCCCTTTTTGTGTGAGTAGCCGGTTTTGATTACTGGCCTAAGTATGCTTTCAGCGATTTACTGCGGGATTGTGAGCGCAGTTTGGTGATCGCTTTGTCTTTGATCTGACGGATACGTTCGCGGGTGATACCCAGTTGTTCGCCGATGTCTTCCAGGGTCATTGGGTGTTCCACACCAATACCGAAGAACAACTTGATAACTTCGCGCTCACGGTCGGTAAGGCTGGAAAGTGTTCTTTCCGTTTCTTCTTTCAATGAATCGAAGTAATCGAGCTTTTTATCAGCCATTTCAGCGTTCTCGTTCTGCAACACGTCAATCAGGGAGTTCGATTCACCATCGGTGAAAGGCGCATCCATACTAACGTGGCGGGCAGAAATACCGAGGGTAGCTTCCACTTCCTCTACGGTAATACCCATTACCAGTGCCACCTCCTCAGGGGTAGGTTCGCGCTGATATTTTTGTTCCAGTTCGCTGAAAACTTTGTTGATTTTAGTCAACGAGCCTACTTTGTTCAAAGGCAGGCGCACCATACGGCTGTGCTCAGCCAAAGCCTGAATAATGCTTTGACGGATCCACCATACAGCGTAAGAAATGAATTTAAAACCACGCGTTTCATCAAATTTCTGAGCGGCTTTTACCAGGCCCAGGTTACCCTCGTTGATAAGGTCGTTTAATGAAAGCGAGTTGTTTTGGTATTGTTTAGCCACCGAAACCACGAAACGCAGGTTAGCGCGGGTCAACTTTTCCAATGCGGTTTGGTCGCCCTGGCGAATACGACGGGCCAATTCCACTTCTTCTTCAGGGGTTAAAAGGTCTTCCTTTCCAATCTCCTGCAAGTATTTTTCAATGGACTGGCTTTCGCGGTTAGTGATTGATTTTGAAATCTTTAGCTGCCTCATGTAGCCTTCTGGTTTATGTACAAAGTGCCTAAGGTCTGTCTTTAAGCGAAGGGCGAAAATAAACTTTTCCCGTTAACAGACGCAAACAAAGTGTTATAACGTATGAACATGTGCCCGGGTTTGCCTTTTGCCCTTATTTAACTAACATCCTTTGTTACGCCTGAAAAGACGTAACAGCAGGTCAAATATTGTGCCCTCCTGTGGCTTTCGGCATTATTGACAGAAAATGCCTACCTGAGCAGGGTAACTGAGCCCTGCAGGCCGTGTTTGTTGCCTGTATAAGGATCGGAATATCCTATGTAATACACGAAAGTGCCGCCCGGTTGCGCGGTTCCCTTAAAGTTACCATCCCAACCTGCGCTGTAATCGGTGGTTTCAAACACCTTTTCGCCCCAGCGGTTATAAATGCGCATGGTAAAGTTTGTAATCGGCGGACATTGGTAAACCGGCAAAAAGCGGTCGTTATGTCCGTCGGCATTTGGTGTAAATACGTTGGGCACTACCATACGGCAGTAACAGTCGTCGAGGGTAACCACCAGCGAATCGGAGAACACGCCGCATGGGGTGCTAACCGTAACGCCAAAGGTGCCGCCGGTATTAACGGTGTATTGTGCCTGCTGACTGCCATCCTGCCAAACCGGGTTATTGCCATAGGCGGGTATCAACACAAAATTATCGCCATCGCATAGGGTAGTGTCCGGAGGTAACAGGTTGCCGCCAAAGGTCAGTATTTGTACCCGAATGCTATCGGAACCCACACAGCCGCCATTATCGGCCGAAACGGAATAGGTGCCCGTTGTGCTAACTACCAGTGTATCGGTAGTGGCACCGGTACTCCAGATATAAGAAGCAGCAGCCGGCGAAGTAGCGCGCAGCACCACACTATCGCCTACGCACAGGCTGGTATCGGCGCCCAGGTTAATAAGCGGGGTAAAGTTGCGGTCGATAAATACGGTATCGGCAAACAGGCCGCAGCTACCTGTGGTGCTGGCCCAGTATTTACCGGGTGTGGTAACTGTAATTGCGGTATCGGTAACACCGGTGCTCCAGTTTACCACCAAGGGCGCGGTGCTTAACACTTTTACAAAGTTATCGCACAACAATAAATCGGGCCCCAGCGAAAAGGCTCCTGAACCGCCGGCATTAAAGGTATAGCTGAAACTATCTACACAATTAAAGTAGCGCACCGTGCATGTTATTTTGTGTAACCCGCCTGTATCAATAAACAAGCTATCGTTAGCCGTAGTGCCAAATAATTTGCCATTATCGGTCCAGAAATAAGTAACGCCGTTGGTATAGGTATTAGTAAAGTGAATGGTGTTGCCTACACAGGTAAGCGTATCGGTGGTGGCGAAATCGGCCTGCACAATAATGCAATCGATACAACTATCAATTACGCTTACGCTTTTGCTGGTACTAATACCGCACACATCGCTTACGATCATGGTGTAGTTGCTGCCTACGGGCATGTTAGGCAAAGAGCCGAAAGGCTGGTTAACCGTGATGTTAGAGAAGCCCACAATGTTTACATCGTAAGGAGGTAAACCGCCGCTAATGGTAAACGGTATGTTGGTGATGCCTGAAGCCCCGCATACCGTTACGTTTTGCGTAGAGAGCACAGGCTGGGTGTGTTCCTTGATAATAATTACCATACTATCCAGGGCACAGGAGAAATCGCCGGTGGTATCGAAACTGTTGGTATTGGGATTGAATACTATTTTTTCGAGGAATGTGCGTACCACATACGTATCGGGCTGCAGATCGTAATGATAAACGGAACTGCCATATGCCACGGTGTCGTATAAAATACCGGTGCCACCGGTAAAGCTATACACCTGTTTGTAGGAGCCGCAAAGTCCGGTTGCCTGTGTGTTTGGCGTTACACGAATAGAGGCCAGGTTACTGCAATTGGTGCTGTCTACCTCCGTCATACTAAACGTATAGTTATAGTTGCGCGGCACGGAGCATCCACTATCGGAGATAAGGGTATAGCTGCCAGGAGGTACCAGGAAGTTAGCACCGTTACCTGCGCCGGGAGGGTTCTCGATATACTGCGTACCGTTCTGCGCCTGCAGGGTAAACTTCTCAGCAAGATCGTTGATGTTGCTGGAATACATGCGCACCTTTAAGCGTACCTGGCAGGCTGCATCCATATAAGGCAGCATACAACCGGCAGGCATTATCGGAATACCGAAATTTACCTTGCCATCCTTACAATCGGTATACACAGCACGTACTTCGTACTGGCCGTTGGGCAGGTCGGAGAATATGCCGGTGGTGTTCCAGGCTATGCTATCGTATTGCTGGGTGTTGGCATTATAACGCGAGAGCACAAAATAGGCACCGGTTAAGGTGTCGCCATCACTGCTAACGGCTGTAACCTTTACATCGTTACAGGAGATAGGAGTCATTACCGCCTGTATAGGCTGCGGTGTAGGGAAATGCTCGAAAGTATCGCGATGTTCACCGCAGGCATCGGTATATAACATGTGATACCAACCGGTATCCATACCTGTAAATATGGGGTTGCTGGAAGGACCGCTGTACGTAGTTGTGCGTGGCGGTACACAGCTTAAACACTGTATGGTTATAGGCAGGGTAGCGCCGTTGTAGCTATCCAGCCGCACTTCACCATCAAAAGGACAATTGGTAATGAGTTTTACTTTGAGGTAGGTATCTATTTGTTTGGGGATGGTACGGCCGCAGGCGTCGACCACATCTACGGCTATTGAATCGCCCAGGCTTAGGTAGGGGATGTGTACAAAATGACCAGAATCCTGTGTTACGATGGTTTGCCATTGAGTGCCGTTCCAGCGGTATAAGCGAACCGTGTATGGAGGACGGCCACCTGTAAAAGTTAAGTTGGCGCTGCTATCGCTGAAATTGCTGCACCAGCCGGTTTTAAATAAAGGGTGACAATCGACCACTAAACTTTGCGTGCCGTTGCAGATATCGGTTACACGTATGGTATCGAAACAGGTACTGTTAGCCGGTAAGGTAAAGGTGCCTGTGGAGTTCGTTTGGTGCGTGCTGCCGCTGCTGAAATTATAGGTGTACGGAGGAAAACCCGTGTTGGCCTGCACAAATACCTGCACCACATCGTTACCGCCCGTGCTGAAACAACTGCTGCCCGACAGGGACATAGGCGGACGGTTGATTACAATAGCCGGGGTAGTAAAGAAGTTGCCGCAGCTATCCCTTACCCGCAGGTAATAGGTGCCATTGCAGAGGCTATCGAAGATATTGGAGGTTTGATAAGGAGCGAATGGACCGTTAGTGCCTACTGTTGAAATAGTGTATTGATAAGGCGGCTTACCCAGGCTGGCATTACAAACAATGCTATCGCCGATGACTACCGCTGTTTGGGTAGGGAACTGATAATTACCCGGTACACTTACTGTTACGTTTAAGGTGTTGCCGGCGTTATCGGTTATCTGTACAACATAAGTGCCGCTGTGCAAGCTTAGAAAGGAACCACCATTATCGGGGAATAAGGGATAACTGACACCCGGTAAGGCTGGGCCACTGATGATTTTATATTGATACGGACCCACACCACCGGCACCCTGGATGGTTATGGAGCCATCGTTATAACATTTGGAGCGGGTAGAATCCAGGGAGGCGACAGTCAGCTGGGCTGATGCGAGGTATCCGCAAAACACCAATAAAGTAAGTAACAGTGCTTTCATGAACGAAATATACTAATACTAAATGATTAGCTTTTAATTAATTGCGTTGCATTAAGGGCAACAATAGTTTCTATTAAGGCAGGGTTAACCCCTTCTGCACACCTTCCTGCTCGCTG
The DNA here is from genome assembly GCA_044225825.1 of Chitinophagales bacterium. Taxonomy (GTDB): domain Bacteria; phylum Bacteroidota; class Bacteroidia; order Chitinophagales; family LD1; genus Bog-950. The sequence continues at coordinate 543,972 of JBGAIB010000003.1, read as the reverse complement.
AACACAGGAAAACAGACAAGTATTTACGTATCAAACAGATAACAGTTTCAAAAAGGATAATAGGGCCGGAAAACTGCAAGACAGCCGAAAACACCAAAAGCACCGGTTTACGCGCCTAACTGGTGCTGGTAGCTCATATGGTAAATTTGCTTCAACCAGTCGGTAATTTCGGGCATTACTGCATCGATATCCTCATGCAATATGGCATGCGACTTATCGGGAAACAGCGCAAATTTTTTGAGGCTGTTAATGCGGTCGTATATTTTTTGGGTATAGCTAACCGGGAAGATGCTATCAGCCGTACCTTGTAATACCATTACCGGTACTTTAATTTCTTCCACCGGTTTTGGCATTTCGGTATGCGCCAGCGACTGCAGCGCACGCAGCGAAATTGTTTTTAAGCACAGCGGGTCGGAATCCATAAAGGCCTTGGCATTACCAAAATATTTAACCGGTATCTTCTCAATATCAATATACGAAGTAACCGGAATCTGCAGGTTTGGCAGGTGATGGCCGTATTTAACCATCATGCCCTTTATATACTTAAACAGGCGCGGATGGCGGGCCAATTGCAGAGTATCCTCGCTGGTAAGGTCGGCAAAGTTTTGGCAGATAACGCTGTTGAGGCGTTCATCCTTAGCGGCCAAGTAAAAAGCCACAATGCCACCCTGGCTACTGCCCATAACGCTTACCTTATTATTGAAACGCCCGATGGCATACGTGATGGCGTGTTGGGCATCGGTCATTATTTCCTCAATGGTATAATCGCCACGCAGACCCTCGCTTTGGCCATGGCCGCGGGGATCGAGACTTACGACGTTATAGCCAGCCTGCGCCAACCGATAGAGCAGTTCGCCATAGCAGAGTCCGTAAATGGCTGTGCCCGGAATAAATACAATGGTAGGCGCCTGCTTATCGTAATCAAATACATCGAGATGGATCTTCAGCCCATCGGAAATAATGGTATCGCTTTTAAAGTATTCGTGCACGCGTGGAAAGCCCACGGTTTCGGCTATATAATCGAAGTATTCGTGCAGGGTGTTAAAGGTTTTGTCTTTGCTTTTGAACATAACAACATGATTATTGGGTCATAAATCGCACTTGCGCAGCCTGCAATAATAAAATGTTGTACCGTGAAAAAAGGAGAAAAGTTATGGCCCGCTTGCGGGAAGGCCTTCGGACTATGTTTTATGGATGTATTGCTGCAGGCTGCCACGGGCAATGAGATACTGACCCGATATATAGAGCAGCATGATAAAGATACCGGCCCCCTCGAAAGGACTTACAAAGCGGTTAATGGCAATCAGCGAATCGGATACCATAAACAAAAGGGCACCGCCCAACACCAGCGCAAAGCTGGCATCGTTAACACGGCGGTAACGGTTTACCGCAAACACCACCATGGTGCTAATAACGCTTGTATACACCAACACCGGCACCAACAGGCCCTGTATGCGCACTTCGGGATTATTCCGGATACCCGGTATAAGTATGTATAACAACACAACCAGGTAAAGCGCTAACGGTGTAAGCACCCAAAACCTGCGCGGTAAAACGGAAGGGTGGCTATGGCTAACATGCGTAAAGGCTACTATATATAGTACATGCGTGATGAGGAAAGCCACCAGACCTACCAGGAATAACAGCGGCTCGAAATTAACGAGCATAAGGGTTACATCGCCCACCCAGCTGAATACAAAAGCGGCAATCATCAGTTTATGGGTTTTGTGGGGCGGGGTTAGCAAACCCGTAGCGTAATACAGGATCAGCAGCACCATTAACAGCGGTTTGGTTACATAGCCTATTACAGGATTGCCGATAATTTCGGAGTAGATCTCCACGAGCGAATCGGCTAAAAAAAGGTAGCCAAACACTTTGTGCATAGGGGTTATTTAGGGTAGAAAGATACAAAGGAAAAAGCATTACCTTTAATTCTCAACTCAGCGACTATGCGAAAACACTACTGTTTAACGGCGCTGCTGTTATTGACGGCCTTTGCAGGTTTTAGCCAGACTACCAAACCGTTTGCCAGAGCGGGGGCACATTATTGCGTAGTAACGAGCTACCCGCTGCAAGGCGTGTTTAATAACGGTTGGGATATTACCACAACTATTAAAAATGGTATTGAGTGCTCGGTAATGCCGGAGGTAGGTTGCCTATATGTACAGAACGACACGGTTTACCGAATACGCGATAACGGCAACACTTATTTTTTATACGACTACAACGCACAAGCCGGAGACCACTGGCAAATTTTCGCACCTGAATGGGCCAAGGATGAGGTAGACTCGCTAATGCCGGTAGTGGTGGACAGCGTGAAGAAAGTAGTTTACCAGGGAGACACTTTACGCGTTATTGCAACCAGTATGCCGGATGCTCCTTACTCCACCTGGTATTTTGGATTGGGGCAGGTACTGGAAGGCGTTGGCACCGCAAATTACCTGCTACCCGGACCGTGGGGAACCTGGGACAACGGTCAACCTACTTTGTACTGCTATAGCGATTCAACATTGGGGGCCTTTACCTGGTGGGCCAATATGCCTGAGGCAATTACCACCTGTAGTTGCAATGTAGGTATGGGTATTGACGAACCTGCAGCCCAATTACCAATTAGTCTAAGATATGAGCCGGGGCAACAGGCCCTGCAGGCACATTGGCAGGTGCAGGGCATTGATGCAGATTATGAGTTATATGCAGCGAGCGGACAATTGGTGCAGCGCGGTAAACTAAATGAGACCAACATTGGATTGGCTGCTTTAGCACCTGGCATGTATGTTATACAGGCAAAGGCCACAGGCTTTGCCGGTGCGGTTTACAGGTTTGTTATCGAGCGGTAGTTTTGCCAAACGCTGTTTGGTAAAGGGTTTAGTAGTGACAAAACAGGTAATTATTTCCGCAAACTGCCAAAACGATCTGCCATAATTACCCCATATGTAGTGCTTAAAATTTAATGAAAACATAAAACAAAAACATGACAAATATCAGCGGAACCCTTGCTGTACATAGGTTTCAGCTGGTTTTTGTTTCCTAAATTTGCATTCGGTAAGAAAGTTTGGCACCGGGTATCAACGCAAGTTGGCATCAAATGTGACAAAGCACCATCAAACAAATTATTCAACTTTTAAAAATTAAAACACCATGGCAACAAACAACATGCAGGAAACGCTGAAAAAGTATTTCTACAGCGGCGTTGGTTTAGCAGCTCACACTGCTGACGTAGTTCAGAAATCGGTTAACGAACTGGTTAAAAAAGGAAAAGTAAGCGAAGCTGACGGCAAGCGCATCGTTTCCGAAGCAATCAAGAAAGTAGAGGCTCGTCGCCCTGAAATCGAAGCCAAGTACAACGAGGCAGTTCACAAATTCGTGAAGTTTACGAACACCGAAATCGACAAACTGCAAAAGCGCATCAACAAGCTGGAAGGCCAGGTTGCCGTAGGTAAAAAAGCTGCTGCAAAACCTGCCGCTAAGCCGGTAGCTAAAAAAAAGGCTAAGAAAAAAGTAGCTAAAAAAGCTGCTAAGCCTGCTGAAGCTTCTTCAGAAAGCAACGGATAGTATTTCCCTATATACAAAGCAAAGCCGCCCCCTAACAGGAGCGGCTTTCTTATTTTATAAGGCCGGCAATTACTTGCCGAATTTCTCTTTCATCATTTTGGTCATGGACAGCATTTCGTCGCGCAGGCGGGCGGCTTCCAAAAAGTCGGTTGCCTTGCTGGCTTCGTACATTTTCTTTTTAGTGTCCTCAATGGCCCGTTTCAACTGGTCTTCGTTCATCATCTGCATTACAGGTTCGGCCACCAGGCTTACCTCCTGCTCCATTTCGATATAAGCATCCGGCGAAGCGCGGCGAATGTCCAGCACACTGGTTTGCTTCATAATTTCGTCGGTAGACTTAAACACGGTGGTAGGTGTAATACCATGCTCGGTGTTGTATTTTATCTGCTTCTCGCGGCGGCGGGTGGTTTCGTCGATGGTCATTTGCATGCTATCGGTAATGCGGTCGGCATACATCAGCACCTTACCATTGCTGTTACGGGCGGCCCGTCCGCTCACCTGAATCAGGCTTCGGCGGTTACGTAAAAAGCCCTCCTTATCGGCATCCAGTATGGCTACCAGTGATACCTCGGGTAAATCCAATCCTTCGCGCAAGAGGTTTACGCCAATCAGCACATCGAATTTACCAAGGCGCAGATCGCGGATAATTTCGATGCGCTCAAGGGTTTCCACCTCGCTGTGGATGTAGCGGCAACGCACACCCAGGCGGCTGAGGTATTTATCCAGTTCCTCGGCCATGCGTTTAGTTAAGGTGGTAACCAGCACGCGCTCCTGTTTCTTCACGCGTTCGTCTATTTCCTCCAGCAGGTCGTCCATTTGGTTGAGGCTTGGGCGCACTTCGATAGGTGGATCCAACAGACCGGTTGGCCGCACCACCTGCTCCACAAACAACCCGCCGGTCTGCTCCAGTTCATAATCGCCGGGCGTAGCACTTACGTATACCACCTGGTGCATTTTAGCTTCAAACTCGTGGAAGTTGAGCGGGCGGTTATCCAGGGCACTCGGCAGGCGGAAACCATATTCCACCAGGTTCATTTTACGTGCGCGGTCGCCGCCATACATACCTCCCACCTGCGAAACGGTGGCGTGGCTTTCGTCGATTACCAGTAAAAAGTCGTCGGGGAAATAGTCGAGCAAACAGTAAGGACGGGTGCCCTTGGCACGGCGGTCGAGGAAACGGCTGTAGTTTTCGATACCGCTGCAATAGCCCAACTCGCGCATCATTTCCATATCAAACTCCACACGCTCTTTTAAACGGGCGGCTTCGATATGTTTGCCGATGGATTTGAAGTAGTTGACCTGTTCATCCAGTTCCAGGCGAATTTCATCCAGCACCTGCTGCATTAAATCTTTAGAGGTAACATACAGGTTGGCAGGAAACACCGCTACATTTTTAAGATTGCCAAGTGTACGGCCTGTGGAAGGCTCAAAGCTTTCTATTTCTTCAATTTCATCGCCGAAAAACGTAATGCGATAGGCATAGTCCACATAGGGTAGGGCTACTTCCACCACATCGCCTTTTACGCGAAACGTTCCACGATGCAGGTCTACATCACTGCGGCTGTAGAGGCTATCCACCAGCATATGCAGAAAGCGGTTGCGGGCCACTTCCATACCGGTATGTATGCGGATGATACCATTCTCGTAATCTACCGGGTTACCCATACCATAGATACAACTTACACTGGCTACCACGATGATATCGCGCCTGCCTGAAAGCAGGGAGGCGGTAGTGCTGAGGCGCAGTTTGTCGATCTCTTCGTTTATGGAGAGATCCTTTTCGATATAGGTATCGGAAGAGGCAATGTAGGCTTCCGGCTGGTAGTAGTCGTAATAACTTACGAAATACTCCACGGCGTTTTCGGGAAAGAACTGTTTAAACTCGCCATACAACTGGCTAACCAGGGTTTTGTTGTGCGTAAGTATAAGGGTGGGCCGTTGGGTTTGCTGTATAACATTGGCCATGGTAAATGTTTTACCCGAGCCGGTAACGCCCAGCAACACCTGGTGCCGTTCGCCCTTGTTAATGCCTTCCACCAGTTGGCGGATGGCTTCGGGCTGGTCGCCCGCAGGCTGATATTTTGTAGTTAAAGAGAACTCCATTTTGATTCCGATTAGGGAATCGGCGAAGTTCGCTATTTGCTTAGCCAAATGCAAGCACCTGCCGGAAACAGGGGAAGCCCACAGCGGGATTTAGGATTTTTTCTTTTTTGCCGGTTTGGTTTGCTCCGTTAAACCCGCCCTGACCTTTGCGGGCAGTTTGCTGCTGATTAGTTGGTATGACTGCTTGATGTAGTGTTGCCATTGCCTGGTAGTAAAACGGCTTTTGTTTTTAACATATATCCATTTATGGCGCGCCAGGTAGGGGGCCGGAATAATATCGGTTGAAGCAGAAAGCTCTTCAAACTCCTCGTCGCTAACTTTGAGCGAGACACCGGCATCGGGGGTAAAGCCGGTAACACAGAACATTTTACCGCCAATGCAGAAACAGAGGTCGTGGCCCCATTTAACGTCTTCCTGCACGCCGGGCAGGCTGAGGCAGAATTCGCGAAGCTCATCTAATTGCATAAAACCAAAGGTATGGACTGATTTTGAATGTTTTGTATACCTGGCGATATTAAACAGCCGTTAAAATAGGGGCCGTTTAAGGCGGAACTATGGGCTGTTTTCCTATCTTTGCCGACCTAAAATTTAACTATGGAATTATCGGAAATTGTAGCGATTACAGGAATGCCGGGATTATTTAAGATTTCAGCCCGCCGTAACGACGGATTGATTGTGACGAATTTAGCTGACAATAAGACGCAGTTTGTAAGCGGACGTAACCACATGTTTACCACGCTGGATAACGTGACGATGTATACAACCGATGAGCCCGCTGCCCTGAAGGATGTATTGGCTGCCATTAAGAAAAACGGTGCCGTGCCTGATGGAAAAGATGACGCAAAAACCAAAAGCTGGTTAGAAAAGGTATTACCTAATTACGACAAGGAGAAGGTGTATGTAAGCGATATGAAAAAGCTGCTGCGCTGGTATACCCTGCTGGATGAAAAGAACCTTATTGAAGAATTGACCAGCGAGAAGAAAGCCGAAGAAGTAACGGAGGAAAAAGAAGAAGCTGCTGAAAAAACCAGCAAGGCTGCCAAGGAAGAAAAACCTAAAAAAGAGAGCAAGCCTAAAGTGAAGAAAGATACTGCCGCTACTTCGAAGAAGAGTACGAAGCCTGCACCGGGAGCTAAAAAGATTACCGCCCCGCGCAAAGCACAGTAACCTGACAAGCGGGCTGCCCACCGCCTCGAACTAATTACAACAACGCAAAATATTATTGAAATGGGTTTACAAGAGGCGAATATTCCGGTGAAAAAGCAGCGTGCTTTTGTAGCCGAGGATTTTAACCCCGGCGAATGGAGTTCCATTGCACCGTATTACACTAACCTGCTGGAACGCGAATTATCTTCGCTGGAAGCCCTGCAACAATGGCTGAAAGACTGGAGCGAACTGGATACCGTTATTACTGAAAACAGCCGCTGGATTTATGTGCGTACCACGGTTGATACCAGCGACGAAAAGGCCAAGGCTGATCTGACCAACGAATACCAGAACATTTTTCCGCAGTTAATGCCGCTGGACCACCAGTTGCAGATGAAGTTCATCAACTGCCCTTTTACGGCTGAACTGGATAAGGATTTGTTTTTCCCTACCCTGCGCCGCCTGAAGAAGAGCATTGAGATGTTTCGCCAGGAGAATGTGCCGCTGATGAGCGAGATGCAGATGATGCAGAGCCGCTACGATGAAATTGCCGGCGCCCAAAGCATACAATACAACGGCACCGAGCTGACCCTGCACCAGGCATCGGTTTATATGCGCAGCACCGACCGCGCACAACGCGAAGAGGTATTCCGCAAAACCAACGAACGCCGCCTACAGGATGCTGAAGAACTGGACAAACTGCTGACGGACCTTATTCAGTTGCGCCATAAAATGGCCCTGAACGCCGGCTACAAAAACTTTATTGATTACCGTTTTGATGCACTGGGCCGCTTTGACTACAATGCCGAAGACTGCCTGCGATTCCACAAATCGGTAGAAGAGTTGATTGTTCCTTTAAAGAATAAGATTGCCGAACAACGCCGTGTGGAACTGGGACTGGATGTATTGAAACCCTGGGACCTGGATGTAGACACTTCAGGTAAACCGGCACTGCGCCCGGTAAACAATACCGAAGAACTGATTGAAAAAACCATCACCTGCTTTAATCATCTGGACAGCTACTTTGGCGAGCGCATCAAGATTATGAAGCAGATGAACTACCTGGACCTGGAAAGCCGTATGCACAAAGGCCCCGGTGGTTATAACATGACCATGCCTGAAATTGGTGTACCGTTCATCTTTATGAACTCGGCCAACAGCGAGCACGACCTGATTACTATGGTGCACGAAGGCGGCCATGCTATCCATACTTTTTTAGCACATCCGCTTGAACTGAACATGTTTAAAGAGGTGACCTCGGAAATTGCCGAAGTAGCTTCGATGGGTATGGAGTTAATGAGCATGGAATATTGGGATGAATTTTATACCAACCCCGATGACCTGAAGCGTGCCCGTGTGAACCACCTGCAATACACATTAAGCGTATTAACCAAAACCTGTTTGGGCGATAGTTTCCAGCACTGGATGTATGCCAACCCTGACCACACGGTAGAAGAACGCCGTAAGAAGTGGGCTGAACTGAACCTGCGCTTTAACCCCAGCAATGTTGACTGGAGCGACGATCAGTTTGCCTTTGAAACCGGCTACCACCGTATTCTGCACTTTTTTGTGGTGCCTTTCTATTATATAGAATATGCGTTTGCGCAATTAGGTGCTATTGCCCTTTGGAAAAACTTTAAGCAGAACCCAACCAAAACGGTTGATGACTACAAAAAGGCATTAAGCCTGGGATTCACCAAACCAATACCGGTGTTCTATGAAACTGCCGGTGCCCGTTTCGATTTCAGCAAGGAATACGTAGCTACCCTGGTTGAGTTTGTAAATGCTGAGCTGGACAAGCTGAATTAATACCACCAACATAGCCCGGCTTAAATAGCCGGAAGTAAAAATCCCGTCACTTTCGTGAACGGGATTTTTGTTGGACATGAGGAAAGCTTACTCTATATGTTTAGCGCAGCAGGGTGATGCTGCCTTTGAATGTTCGTTGGTTGAAACCGTCAATGTGGACGATTTTCATAACGTATACGTAAACAGCCGGATCAAGTTTCTCCCCTTTATAGGTTCCGTCCCATTTAAAGTAAGGTTCGTTGGCTTCGAATACTTTTTCGCCCCAACGGTCGAAAATCATGATGTTGATGTAGCGTATACTCTCCAGATTACCAAACAGTTGGAAGTAATCGTTGTTGCCATCGCCGTTAGGTGTAAAGCCGTTTGGCGGGAAGATGGTATGGTCGGCAATTACATCTACTGAAACGGTATCCTGCGCAATACAACCGTTTGTATCTGTAGCAGTTACAGTGTAAAGGGTGTAATGGCCCGGTTGCACGGTATTATCAGTGCAGGTTGGGCAAGGAAGACCGGTAGAAGGCGTCCAGTTGTAAACTGTTTCGGAAGAACCGGTGCTGGTAGCGTGAATTTCAACCGTTTGACCCAGGGTTACTGTGCCACCACCGGAAGCAGTAACGGTAAACAGGTTTTGGTTTACCACGATGAAAGCGGTATCGAAAGGACAACCGTTGGCATCGGTTACTATTACGCTGTAATTACCGGGAGTAATGTTGTTCAGGTCTTCGGTAGTTGCACCGGTGTTCCACTTATAAGTATAAGGTGCGGTGCCGCTGTTAACGGTTAAATCAATGCTGCCGTGGTCCTGTGCGCAAACCAGTTGATCAACTGTTGCATTTACGTTCAGTTGCGGCATGGTATTGATAAAGGCACTGGCGGTTTGGTTACAGCCTTTGCTATCGGTAACCGTTAACGTATAGGTGCCGGCAACTACATTCAACAGATCCTGTGTAGTAGCAGCATTACTCCAGTTATAGGTATAAGCCGGTGTGCCGCCTGAAACTGTTACATCTACTTTACCATTGGCTGCACCCTGGCAAGCTACATCGGTAATAATTAATCCAACACCTACTACAGCGGGTTCAGCTACTGTAATTGCCGAAGCAACTGCTGAGCAGCCTTTGGTATCGGTAACGGTAACCGCATACGTGCCGGCTACCAGGTTAGCGATGTTTTGTGTAGCAGCGCCGTTGCTCCAGCTATAAGTATAAGCCGGGGTACCACCGTTTGCGGTAATGGTTACAGTACCGTTATTGCCGCCATTGCAATTAGGCATGGTGTGCGTTTCGGTAATGGTAATAGCAGCAGGTGCGGTAATGGTAGCATTGCCGTTTGTAACACAACCATGTGCATCGGTAACAGCTACGGTAAAGTTGCCTGCGCCTAATCCGCTTATATCCTCGGTAGTTGCGTTATTGCTCCACAGATAAGTCATAGGGGCAGTACCACCGGCAGCGGTAAGATCAATACTTCCGTTGGTGCCACCATTGCAGGAAGCATTCAGCGCAATAAGCGATACCTGTAAGGCAGCAGGCTGGGCAACAGTAAAGGTTGCGCCGGTGCTGCAGTTTTTAGCATCGGTTACGTTTATGGTGTAAGTGCCTGCAGTTACACTATTGATATCCTGATTCGTACCGCCAATGTTCCATGAATAGCTGTAAGGAGTAGTGCCGCCTGTTGCGGTAACATCCACCGCACCGTTGTTACCACCAAAGCAGGCTACATCTGTTTTAACACCGCTTACTACCAGTGCAGCAGGTTGTGCTACAGTCGTCATAGCCGTAGCCACACAGTTTTTAGTATCGGTAACAGTTACTGAATAATTACCGGCTAATACGCCACTTACGTTTTGCTGATTGGTTCCGTCGCTCCAGTTAAAGCTGTAAGCAGGGGTTCCGCCGCTAACCGTGTTGGTAATAACACCGTTGTTAAGGCCGTTACAAGTAACATCAGTTGGTGTAAGCGTAATGGCAATTGCAGCAGGTTCGGTAATAACGATAGGCGTGCTGACAGCACAACTGTTTACGTCGTTTACTGTTAATTGGTAAGTGCCGGCGCTCAGACCGTTGCGGTCCTGGGTATTAGCGCCATCGCTCCAGTTATAAACGAATGGGAAGGTGCCGCCATTCACCGTGATATCGATTATTCCGTTTGCACCGCCATTGCAGTTTACGTTGGTATGTGTTTGGCTAACACTTAAACCAACTGGTTGTGTAATGGTAAGGTTGGCATTGCCCACGCAGTTATTCGCATCGTGAATGATAACAAAGTAGTTACCTGCAGGTATAGCTGTAAGATCTTCGGTAGTAGCACCGTTGTTCCAGTTATAGGTATAACCGGGTGTAGCACCGCTAACGGTAAGGTTAATGTTACCATCGGTGCCACCGTTGCAGCTTACGTTGTTGCTTGCTACGTTGATGCTGAACGGAGCAGGTTGTGCCACCGTTACAGTTGAAGTAGCTGTGCAGGCGTTTGCATCGGTTACGGTAACGGTATAGGCACCGGCTACAATACCGGTTGGGTCCTGGCTGTTATCGCCATTGTTCCAAAGGTAACCAAAGCTGCCTGTGCCGCCTGTTACGGTAATATCTATTAAACCGGTTGCATAACCGTTACAAACCACATCACTATGCGTTTCGGTTATTGCGATGGCGGCCGGTTGGGTTATTGTTTTTGTTAATGAAGCTGAACAGCTGTTGGCATCCGTAACGGTTACGGTATAAGCACCCGCAGCAATACCGGTTACATCCTGCGTAGTTGCGCTGTTGCTCCAGGTATAACTATAGTTGGTAACACCACCACTTACGGTAACATCAATGGCACCGGTAGCTGCGCTGTTGCAACGCACATTGGTTTGGCTGCCTGTAACCACCAATACAGCAGGTTGTGTAACCGATGCAGTAAGGGTAGCAGAACAGTTGTGATTATCGTGCACAGTAACAGTATAGTTAGCAGCAGTTAATGCACTGATATCTTCGGTGCTTGTGCTGTTGCTCCATGTATAAGTATAAGGTGTAGTACCGCCGGTAACGTTTAAGTCAACCGAGGCATTGTTACCACCATTACATGCAACGTTAGTGTGCGTTTCGCTTAAAGTAAGAGCCGCAGGTTGCGCAACAGTAGCGCTGGTGCCAGCTGTACAGCTATGGGCATCGGTAACGGTAACCCCGTAAGTGCCGGCTGCTAAAGCGGTTCTGTTTTGTGTAGTTACACCGCCACCCCAGTTGTAAGTGTAGTTGGTGGTGCCACCGCTAACATTCAGGTTAATAGCACCGGTGTTACCGCCATTGCAGGCCACATCGGTTACGGTGGTGCTAAGCGCTAACGCTGCAGGTTCGGCAACTGTGGTGGTTTTAACCAGCGTGCAACTGTTGGCATCGGTAATAGTAACTGAATAATTGCCTGCGGCTACGTTAGAAATGTTTTGCGTAGCAGCACTATTGCTCCAGCCATAAGTGTAGGCACTAACACCGCCGCTAACGGTTAATGCGATACTGCCTGTTGATGCACCATTACAAAGTGCAGCAGCCGGTGTAATTACCGCGCTTAATGCAGCAGGCTGGGTAACACTGGCCGAAGTGGTTGCTGAACAGTTATTCGCGTCGGTAACCGTAACATTATACGTACCCGCTGTTAAGCTGCTGCGGTCTTCGGTTGTAACACCGCCACCCCAGTTAAAAGTGTAGGCTGAAACACCACCACTTACCGTTAAATCGATACTGCCGTTGTTGCCGCTGTTACAGCTAACATTTACTACAGCAGTAGAAGTTGCAATTTGTGTTGGCTGGATAATAGAAGCAGATGCAGTTGCAGAGCAAGCATTGCCATCGGTTACCGTAACACGGTAGTTACCTGCAGCCAGCGTACTGCGATGCTGCGAAGTAGCACCATCGTTCCATGCGAAATTGTAGGCAGGTGTGCCGCCTGTTACACCCAACTGAATTGAGCCGGTTTGTGCGCCATTACAGAGCACCGGTGAAGGTGTAGCAGTGGCGGTAAGCGGAGCCGGTTGGGTAATTGTTATGTTTCCGTTGTAAGCCGCAGTACACATGTTGGCATCTGTAACGGTTACATTGTAGCTGCCCGAAGTGGCTGCTGCCAGGTTTTGCGTTGTAGCGCCATTGCTCCACAAGAAGGTGTAAGCACCTGTGCCGCCGGTTACCGTTAAGTTAACCGAGCCGGTATTGCCTCCATTGCACAATACATTAGAAGCAACATGGCTGATGCTGATAGCTGCAGGCTGTGTTACGGTTGCCGAAACAGTAGCGGTGCAGGTATTGGCATCGGTTACCGTTAAGGTGTAAGTGCCGGCTGCTAATCCGCTTCTGTCCTGGGTGGTTACGCCACCGTTCCAGTTATAGGAGTAGGCTGTGGTGCCGCCGCTAACATTAATATCGATAGCACCATTGTTGCCGCTGTTGCAGGCTACATTAGTAACGGTGCCAACTACGGCAGCAAGCGCTGCAGCAGGTTGGGTAATGGTTGCTGAGGTAGTTGCACTGCAACTGTTTGCATCGGTTACAGTTAAGGTATAGGTGCCGGCAGTTAAGTTGGTGCGGTTTGGTGTGGTAACGCCACCGCCCCAGTTATAGTTGTAAGCCGTTGTACCACCGGTTACCGTTGTTGTAATAGCACCGTTATTGCCACCAAAACAAGCAACATTGGTGGAGTTGCTTACACCCGCAGTTAAAACAGCAGGCTGCGTTATAGCTACGCTCAGCGCCGCAGTGCAGGCTTTAAAGTCGGTAACTGTTACGGCATAGGAACCGGCAGCAATTGCAGTAAGATCCTGTGCAGTAGTGCTGTTGCTCCAGTTATATGTGTAAGCAGGTGTGCCGCCTGTAACAGTAAGGTTTATACTACCGGTATTGGTAGCATTACAGTTTACGTTTACATGGGTTTCGCTTAGTGTTAGCTGCGTAGGTTGCGTTACGGTACCGCTTGCAGTAGCTGTGCAGCTATTGTTATCGGTAATTGTAACAGTATAGGTATTGGCAGTTAAGGTGCTGATATTTTGTGTGGTGGTGCTGTTGCTCCATGCAAAGCTGTAAGGGGTGGTACCACCGCTAACGTTCAGGTTAACCGCACCGTTGTTGCCACCAAAACAGTTTACATTGGCCACCGTGGTGGAGGCGCTTATTGCGGCAGGTTGTGTTATGGTTGCGCTTGTTGTTGCGTTACATGCATTGCCATCGGTTACGGTAACGGTATAAGTACCGGCGGCAAGATTTGTTCTATCCTGCGTAGTAATACCACCGCCCCAGTTGTAGCTATAGGCCGTAGTGCCACCGCTAACCGTTAAGTCGATAGCGCCATTGGTACCTGCATTGCAACTTACATTCGTTACAGCAGTTACCAAAACCAGGCTTGTTGGCTGATTAACTGTGGCAGCTACCGTTACTGAACAGTTGTGCTGATCTTTTACTGTTACGGTATAAGCTCCTGAAGTCAGGCCGGTTACAGCCGCACCGCTCATACCATTCGACCAGGTATAAGTGTAAGGTGTTACACCACCGCCGGTAGTAATAGTGATAGTGCCGTTTGTGCCTCCGTTACAGCTTACATTGCCTGCGGCAGATGAAGCGGTTAATTGAGCAGGCTGGGCAATAGCCACTGTAGCAGCAGCCGTGCAACTGTTGGCATCGGTAACTGTAACGGTGTAACTGCCGGCAGTAAGGTTGCTGCGGTTTTGAGTAGTGACCCCACCACCCCAGTTATAGTTGTAACCGGTAGTGCCGCCTGTAACAGTTACGTTAATGCTACCGTCGTTACCGGCATAGCAGTTAACATCGGTATGGGTGGTGCTTACTGCCAGTGCAGCAGGCTGGGTAATTGTTGCGGAACCCGTAGCTGAACACATTTTGCTATCCGTTACAGTTACGGTATAGGTGCCAGCGGTTAAACTGGTACGGTTAGGTGTGGTAACACCACCACCCCAGTTGTAACTGTATGCTGTTGTACCGCCTGTTACGGTTGTATTGATAGTGCCGTTGCTGCCACCATTGCAGGAAACATTGGTGCTGGCGGCAATCGTTACATTCAAGGCTGCTGCAGGCTGGGCAATAGTTGCTGAGGCAGCAGCGGTGCAGCCTTTGTTATCAGTTACCGTTACGTTGTAAGTGCCGGCAGCCAGGTTTGTTCTGTTTTGTGTAGTAATACCACCGCCCCAGTTATAGGTGTAGGGCGTAGTACCGCCGGTAGTGGTGATATTGATAGCGCCATCGTTACCGTTAAAGCAGCTAACATTGGTGGTGCTGCTTACACTTACTGCTAAAGCAGCAGCCGGCTGCGTAACAGTGGCCGATGTAGTTGCTGTGCAGCCTTTGCTATCGGTTACCGTTACAGTATAAGTTCCGTTGGTAACACCACTTATGTTTTGTGTAGTAGCTGCATTGCTCCACAGGTAGCTATAAGCAGTTGTGCCGCCCGTTGCTGTAATGTTTACCGCACCATTACTACCGCCAAAGCAGCTTACGTTTGTTGTGCTGGTAACAGCGGCGCTTAAAGCTGCCGCAGGTTGGGTAATTGCAACAGCCGTTGTAGCCGTGCAGGAATTAGAATCGGTTACAACCACACTGTAAGTGCCGGCAGTAAGGTTGGTTCGGTTTTGATTGGTGTTGCCGTCGTTCCAGTTAAAAGCATAAGGTGTTACACCACCGCTAACGCTTAAGTTGATAGCGCCGTTGTTGCCTGCAAAACAGCTAACGTTGGTGCTGCTGCTTACGGAAGCAGCAAGTGCTGCAGCAGGTTGTGTAATAGTAGCCGATGCGCTGGCCGAGCAACCTTTAGTATCAGTTACAGTTACGTTATAAGTGCCTGCAGCTACATTGCTGCGGTTAGGTGTTGTAATACCGCTACCCCAGTTGTAGGTATAAGCCGGAGTTCCACCGTTAACAGTTGTAGTAATTGAGCCGGTAGCAGCGCCGTAACACAATACATTGCTAACAACCATCGAATCAATGGTAACCGGAGAAGCCGGTTGTGTAATAGTTGCGCTAACGGTAGCATAGCAGCTATTTTGATCGGTAACGGTTACAAAGTAAGTGCCGCCTAATACATTGCTGCGGTCCTGGGTGGTAACGCCATCGCTCCAGTTATAGGTATATGCCGGAACACCGCCTGTTGCTGTAATATCAATAGCACCGTTGGTATCGCCGTAACAGTTTAAGGCACTGGCACTGTTAACCACCACATTTACTGCCGCAGCAGGCTGTGTTAGAGCTATAGTAGCAGTAGCGGTGCAGCCATTATCATCAGTAGCAGTAACGGTGTAGGTGCCCGCGGTTAAACCATTCGGGTTTTGCGACATGTTGCCGTTGCTCCATACAAAGCTGAATGGAGAAGTGCCGCCTGAGGTATTATTTACAATACTGCCTGTTGCTGCTCCATAACAACTAACATTAGTAGCAGTTAAAGAAGAAGTTAAGGTGGCAGGCTGTGTAATAGTAGCAGTTGTAGAAGCCGTGCAGGCCTTGGTATCGGTAACAGTTACCGAATAGGTGCCTGCGGCTAACGAAGTTCTGTTTTGCGTAGTTATACCGCCACCCCAGTTATAATTAAATGGCGAAGTGCCACCGGTTGCTGTAAGGTTAATTGCACCATTGCTTTGCGCGTTACAAGCTACATTGGTAACTGATGTTACCAGGCTGATGGCGCTTGGCTGATACATGCTGATAGCAGATGTAGCGGTGCAGGCATTGGCATCGGTAACGGTAACGGTGTAAGTGCCACCGGTTAACGAAGAAATATCCTGGGTTGTAGGACCGTTGCTCCACACGTAGGTGTAACCTGAGGTGCCGCCGGTAACAGTTAAATCGATAGCACCGTTATTACCGCCATTACAGTTGACGTTGGTATTTACATAGGTAAGCGATAAGGCGGTTGGCTGCGTGATAGTGGCCGAGGCAGTAACGCTGCACGCTTTGGTATCGCTAACAGTTACCGTATAGGAACCCGGAGCCAGCGAAGTGCGGTTTTGTGTGGTTATACCACCGCCCCAGTTATAGGTATAAGCTGGTGTGCCGCTGCTAACACTTACGTTGATGGCACCATTGGCTGCACTGTTACAGGTAATGTTTACAGGTGTAGCTGTAACTATAGGTTTTGGATTAACTACTACCGGATTAGTAACTGTATCGGAACAATAGCCGCGGTAAACAATATGTATTACGTTATAGGTACCCGCAGCAGCATAGGTATAGTTAGGGTTATTAGTAGTTGAAGTAGCACCGTTGCCAAAATCCCAGAAGTGACCGGTAGTATTAGAAGAACCGGTATGGGTAAAGGTTACGGTAGCACCCGGAGCGCAATAGGTGCCTGTGTTGCTGAAGCTTGCATTGGTATTGTTGCCTGCTAAACCAACGGTAACGGCTCCTGTGGCCGAACATCCGTTGTTATCGGTAACAGTTACGGAAATTGGACCGGGAGCTAAGCCGGTTTGGTTTTGCTGGTTAGCACCACCGTTGCTCCAAACATAGCTGTACGGCGCGGTGCCGGTATTGTTGGTTACGGCAGTTGCAGTACCGGTAGCATTTAAACAAACGCTGGTACCGCTGTTTAAGGTAAGCGTAAGTACCGATGGCTGTGTTACGGTAAACGAAGCCGAAGCGGTGCAGGAGTTACCATCGGTAGCAGTAACGGTATAAGAACCCGCAGCTAAACCGCTACGATCCTCGGTAGTGATACCACCACCCCAGTTATAAGTGTAGGAGCCTGTACCGCCTGTTGTAGTAACGTTGATTGCGGCGTTGGTTCCACCATTACAAGAAACGTTGGTTACCACGCCGGTAATTGCAATTGCAGCTGGCTGTGTAATAGTTTGCGAGCCGGTAGCGGTGCAACTGTTAGCATCGGTTACAGTTACCGAATAGGTGCCTGCGGCCAGGCCCGTTCTATCCTGTGTAGTTACAGCGCCCCAGTTATAAGTATAAGCACTAGTGCCACCACTTACCGTTAAATCGATAGCGCCGTTTGAAACACCGTTACAACTAAGGTTGGTTGAAACAAAACTTAGCGATAAAGCAGCAGCGGGTTGTGTTACGATTACCGAAGTTGTAGCTGTGCAACCATTGGCATCGGTTACGGTAACGGTATAAGCACCCGCAGCCAGGCCGCTCAAGTTCTGACTTACACCACCGTTGCTCCATAAGTAGGTATAAGCTGTTGTACCGCCGGTTGCGGTTAATGCAATACTGCCGGTATTACCTGCAAAACATGCTACTGCCGAAGGCGTAGCAGAGGCGCTAAGCACAGCAGCAGGTTGTGTTAAGGTTACTGATTTGGTTGCTGTGCAGCCGTTGGCATCCGTTACTGTTACTGTATAAGTAGCTGCAACCAGGCCTGTGCGGTTTTGCGAAGTAACGCCGCCGCCCCAGTTATAGGTATAAGCACCGGTGCCGCCGCTAACACTGATATTGATAGCTCCGGTAGCAGCACCGCGACAAAGAATATTTGTTTGTGTGGAAGTAACCGCAATAGCCGAAGGTTGTGTGACCGCATTAGAAGCAATAGCAGAGCAACCCGCGCCATCGGATACGGTAACGCTGTAAGTGCCTGCGCTTAAGGCAGTGCGGTCCTCGGTGGTAACGGCGTCGTTCCAATTGTAAGTTACTACTCCAACACCGCCTGTTACGGTTAAGTTAATAGCACCGTTGTTGCCTGCATTGCAGGTAACATTGGTAACCACCGATGACAAGGTGATACCTGTACCGGTTTGTGAAACTGCAATGGATGCCGAAGCAGTGCAGCTTGAAGCATCGGTTACGGTTACCGCATAGGTGCCAGCCAACAAGCCGCTACGGTTTTGTGTGGTAATACCACCTCCCCAGTTATAGGTATAGCCACCGGCACCACCGCTTACTGTAAGCGTAATAGCACCATCGGCATTACCGCAGGTTGCAGGTGTAACTGCCGGTGAAACAGTGATAGCAGTTGGTTGTGTTACAGCCGTTGAGTTAGCAGCTGTACAACCGTTTGCATCTGTAACTGTTACTACATACGTGCCGGCAACCACACCGGTAATATCCTGGGTGGTAGAACCGTTGCTCCAGGCATAGCTGTAAGCTGAAGTGCCGCCGGTAACAGTAATATCTACTGCGCCGTTGGTGCCTGCGTTACAGGTAATATTGGTAGAAGTTTTAGTAATATTTAAAGCTGTAGGCTGTGTTAGCGTTCCTGAACGGGTAACAGTGCAGCCTTTATTATCGGTAACTGTAATGGTATATGTACCGGCAGCTAAACCGCTTCTGTCCTCAGTGGTTACACCACCACCCCAGTTGTATGTATAAGGCGTAGTGCCACCGGTTACGGTAATATCAATAGAACCATTTGCTCCTGCATTGCAGGAAACATTGGTGTGCGTTTCGGTAGCAGCCAGCACAGCCGGTTGGGTAATAGTAGCCGAAGTAGTTGCAGTGCAGCTTTGGTTATCGGTTACAGTTACTGTATAAGTGCCTGCGGCCAGGTTGGTGCGGTTTTGTGTAATAACACCACCCCAGTTATAAGTATAAGGTGTAGTGCCACCGGTTACAGTTACAGTAATGGTACCCGTTGCACCACCGTTACAGTTTACGTTTGTAGCAGTATTGGTTGCTGCCAGCACAGCCGGTTGTGTAAGTGTAACACTTGCTGAAGCGGTGCAGGATGAATTATCGGTAACGGTTACATTATACGTACCGGCAGCCAGACCAGTGCGGTTTTGTGTAGTTATACCACCACCCCAATTATAAGTATAAGGCGAGGTACCACCGGTTACAGTTAAGTTGATAGCACCATTAGATGCAGCATTGCAGGCAGGGTTGGTTACTGCCGGCGTAATTGCGATAGCAGCAGGCTGTGTAACGGCAACGCTGCGGGTTGCTGTGCAACCATTGGCATCAGCCACAGTAACCGTATAAGTTGCTGCACTTAAGGCGGTAACATCCTGTGTTGCTGCGCCATTACTCCATGCATAAGCGTAAGCGCCTGTACCACCGCTAACGGTTAAATCGATGCTGCCGGTGTTGTTACCGGGGCAGGTGATGTTTACATGCGTTTCGGAGGTGGTGATAGCCGTTGGCTGATTGATGATAACCGAGCGGCTGGCGGTGCAACCGTTAAAGTCGGTAACTGTAACGGTATAGGTGCCTGCCACCAGGTTGTTCAGGTCTTCGGTGGTTGCGGCATTACTCCAGGCAAAGGTGTAAGGTGTTACACCGCCGTTAGCGGTAAGGTTTATGCTGCCGTTATTACCTCCGTTACAGTTAACAGAGGTATTAGTAGCCGAGGTAGTTAAGTTGGAAGCCGGTTGTGTAATGGTATAGGTAGCGGTAACCGAACATCCTACCGTATTGCTGGCGGTAACCGAATAAGTACCCGCTACCAGATTGGTGCGGTCCTGCGAAGTTACACCACCACCCCAGTTATAGGTAAATGGTGCATTGGTACCGGTAACGGTAATATCGATAGCACCGTTGGTGCCACCCATGCAACTTACATTAGTAGCAGTGCCGGTTAAACTAAGATTAGAAATTGTTACGCTGCGGTTAGCTGTGGTGGTGCAACCAAAAGCATCGGTTGCTGTTACAGTATACGTACCACCGGTAGGAACGGTAATAACCGGAGTAGTAGCTCCGGTGCTCCATAAATAAGAGAAAGGTGTTTGACCCGAAGAAGGTGTAGCCGTTAAACTAACGCTGGCCCCGTTACATACGGTGCCGGCTGGATTGGCCGTAACTGCAGCAGCAGGATTGCTTACATAAACTGTTTGCGAAACTACTTTGGTGCAACTGCCGAAGGTCATCGTGCAGGTGTAAGTAGTAGTAGTGATTGGCGTTGCTATCGGGTTCTTAATACTTGTGCTGCTTAACCCTGTTGCCGGCGACCAGGCATAGGTTACACCACCGTTTGCAATTAACTGCGTAGACTGCCCCAGGCAAAGGGTGCTGTCGGTAACTGAAATAGTAGCAGGTATATCATCGCGGATGGTGATGGTTGCGCTGTTGGTTGGTAAACCGCTGCAAGGATCAAGTACTGCTACAGTTACGTTCTCCATGCTTTCGGTAATACCGTCGGCAATTGCGTCTACATCCAGTGTGGCAACCGTTTGACCCGGGGCGAATACCACTTGCGTAGGGATGGTAACGTAATCGGTGCCGTTAACAGCTGTTCCGGTAATTTGCAGGTTAACCACTACCGGCACTTGTTGTGCCGAAGAAAGATTAAAGGTAAAGGTGCCACCTACACAGCCTTCGTAGGCAGAGGTGAAACCGGCATAATCCAATGCGGCGGTTGCTTGTACGGTAACCGGATTGGAGATGAAGGAATAGGCTTGTAAAAAAACGCCCGAATCGTAAATACGATCGGCTACGTCGGCAATGGCAATTTTTAAGTGATAAGTTTGACAAGGCGTTACAGCCGATGTGGCACTGAGTACGGTGGTCATACCATCGTAAACTATATTGGGATTTATCGGAGAAAGGTTGTTGCGATAGTAGGAAGTATAAGCCAGCGATTGGTTACTTCCGTTACAGGTTCCACCGCCTGCGCTGGAGCCGGGTGTGCCGGGGTTTACGGTGTTGATGGCTACCGGTAAGGTAGTGCTTGGTATTAATGCAATGTTTTTGTTTGTAAAGTTACCGCCCTGTGGGTTTGGACCTGTAATGAAAAATCCGAATACGTCGTTGTATTGCGAGCAAACCCATTCAGGGTATTCTTCCGAAGCAAACACGTAGTTAAACTGCAAGATGGGCCCCTGGGGCACGATATCGAATTCCAGCACACAAGGATCGTATATGGTGCCATTTGTAAGGGTCGAAAGTTGTGCATCGCCGTTGAGCGAAAACTGGGTAGAAGCGAAAACGTTAGCGGCATTCGGAACGCTGTTTACGTTACCGGAAGCCAGCACTACACCACCGGGTACGCCCAGGTTGGAAGAAACGTTGGTAAATGTTCCGCTACCGTTGTTAGCACAACTCTTGGTCCAGTTGCTGATCGTAACACCGGGGCCGGCCAGTAATTGGGCGAGCGCCTGCGTGTTGCTGTTTTGCACAATGGTTACCTGCGCATACGAAGGCGCTAAACAGCCCAGCAACAACATGCTCATCATGATCAGGTTCCTCAGGCCTGATTTTGACAGCATCGCGGGCAATGATGTGGTGAAGTAAATTTTTCTCATGTCCAGGGAGATTTAACTATACAAGTTTTACGGGTAGCCATACAAAATGTTACTTGTAAAACTGTTGTGAAGCAGGGTGTTGGTAACCCTCTTTTCGGCGTATATTAGAATTTAATTAAATTACTGTATATCAAAGAGATACGCACTAAATTACTTGACATTTTAAAAGCAAAAATGTGTATATCGGGCGGGGAGGTGTGGATAAGCGCAAATTCGTCCGATTTTGAGTAAAAAACGGGGTTAAAGGGCTGAAACGATAAAAATGTGACGGTCCATGAAACCGGCAACGGGCTAAAACCGTAAACAGTTTCGGAGCCAAAAACCAGGAAATCGAGATATAACCACCCGTTTTAGTACACCTTATAGCCTGAGAATACGCTTTCCAGTGGATTGAGATTTACCGACTGGGCAGCGCCACTTGTTTGTTGCAATACCACATCAACGGTATCGCCGGCATACAGGTGCAGGTTTACATTCAGTAGTTGCGTGGCAGCTCCGCTGGCTGCATTTACCTGCTGGCGCACCTGTTCGGTTATTATACCGTTCACACGAATTGCTAAAATGGCTTCGCCATTTGCGCTAAAGGCATCCCATACCAGTTTCACATCAAAGTGATACATGCCATCTGTCAGGATGCTGAATACTGAGGTAGAAGGATTATAGTAGTTGCCATCGTTAAACGTAATGTTATCGAACTGCATGACCGTAGGTGTGGCATCCGCAATTGGTGTGGCACCGTTCTGATTATAAGCGCTGAATCCAACCTTTGGATTATCCTCACCCCAACTGGCCAAACCCGTAGCATCGGAAATAAGCACTTTGCCTGCACCCGGACCGCCCCCGGTAATTTTTACCTGTCCGTTTACTTCGAGTTTAGCGGAAGGGGATGGCGTACCTATACCCACATTATCGTTACTGAAATCGATGCTTAAGGCATCGCCACCGGTTCCAAAATTGAAGATGCGGTAGTTGCTGTTATTGAGCGTGCCCACCCACCACTGTGCCGAATCGGCAAGGCTATATTGAATCGCAGCCTGATCGTTAGACGCATCCTGCCGATCGAGCATCAACAGGGCACGGTTATTCGCAGCACCTTGTGCGCGCAAATGAAATATTGCATCACCTATAAAAGCAGCATCTATATTATACGAAGGATTCGGCGCTAATAAGCCGATGCCCACTTTACCATCGGCCGTCAGACGCATACGTTCCGTAAAGGCCGTACCAAAAGACAGCGGCTGGTTTTCGTAATTCATCAGCATGGCCGCGCCACTGGTATCTGTCAGGCCTAAAATCAAACCATCCGAAGGGCCTTCGCCCGTGGCGTTTGATACCAATTGCGAACGGGTAATTCCACCGGCTGCATTTTTCACCACAAAATCATTGACAGGTAAATTCACATTCACTCCTACCGAACCATCCTGTGTAATAACTACACGCCTGCGAGCATTGGTGCCCAGTACCAATTCTTTATTTTCATAATTCATCAGCTGTGCTTCGCCATCGTTACTCGTTTGACCCAGCACCAAGCCATCGGTTTTTGTACTGCCGGTGAATGAAGACACAATCTGTATTGAAGATGTATCAGAGCCGTGACCAAGTACTACATCGCGCTGCGGATTGGTGATACCAATACCAACTTTGCCGTCGGCTGTAATACGCAGGCGTTCGTTATCAGCAGTTCCAAACAGCATCGGTTGATTTTCTTTATTCATGAACAGGGCTGTACCGAAGGCATCTGCCTGACCGATGATCAGACCATCGTTAGCGCCCTGGCCGGTAAGCACCGAAGCTATCTGCATAGACGTAGGTAATCCGCTTTGCGTAACCAGTACTAAATCGCGGGTAGGGAAGGCTGTGCCTATACCTACAAGGCCATCGCGGGTAAAACGGATGCGCTCATTACCACCGGTACCCAAATACAAATCGCGGGTCTCGTTGTTCATGATGGCTACAGTACCTGAGTCGGCCTCCTGACTGATTACAAAACCATCGTTTCCGGTGTTGCCTGTTTTAGTTGTTGTAAGCAATAATTGTGTGGCGGTATCGCCCTGCACGTGCAGATGTGCCTGCGGGCTTGCCACATTAATACCAATGTAGTGTCCATCGTCAACCATACGCGAGTTGCCAAGCGAAACGGTATCCGGTGTAAATTTTGCGATGTAGTTTAAAGTGCCGTGCGCTGTGCCCGGTCCGGTTGCGCCGGTAGCGCCGGTAGCACCTGTTACGCCATTACTACCATCTGCACCAGTAGGGCCGGTTGGGCCGGTAGCTCCACCGCCTGCACCTGTGGGACCGGTTGGGCCAGTTGCGCCCTGCACACCTGTGGCACCAGTTGCCCCTGTTACACCATCCGTACCCTGGGTACCGTTAGCACCGGTGGGTCCCTGCGGACCGGTAGGACCAGTAGCTCCACCACCAGTGCCAGTTGGGCCGGTGGGTCCCGTAATTCCGGGTTCGCCCTGGGGGCCTGTGACACCTTGCGGACCTGTAGGACCTTCGCTACCCGTTGCACCCGTTGGGCCTGTGGCACCACCACCTGAACCTGCAGGGCCGGTTGGGCCAATTTCGCCTGTGGGCCCTGTGATACCCTGCGGACCAGCAGGACCAGTTGCGCCCGTAGCGCCTCCTCCCCCATTGCCAGCAGTTTCGGCATATAAAGCATAAGGTACACTTACCATCTCCGATGAACCAACAATTAAATAATTGCTGCCACCTGTGGGATCAAACTCAACCTGCATAAACTTAGCACCATTGCCCCAGGCAATAGCAGTAAACGAACCCTGGTTAACGGTACCCGTTCCTACAAACGTGGTAAACAAGCCAAACTGATTGGTAGTTAAGGCTTGTGTTTCCTGATAAACAATAGGACCCGTAACCGATATATCGCGGATGGTAAAGCGAACCGAGATAGCTTTGTTTGTGAGTTCAGCACCACTAGCATCGCGGGCTATGGCCTGATAATTAAATTTTTGCGGCGACTGCGCCTGTAGCAATACTCCTACACACAGAAGTACCAGAAAAAGGTAGATTCTTTTCATGCCAACATATTTTATGGGGAAAGACCGGCGGGGCGGGGTACGGCGCGTGTTGCCGATCTTCCTCTAGTTCAATTACGGTTAAAAGTAGTCAGGGTTTTGCCAAACCCGAAAAAAAGCTGTGATTAACTTTCTTGGAACTACTGTTAGTTGTATAGAAAATAAGAAAACTTAGAAAGTTCTTAGAGGCTTAGTGATGTTCAAATTGCTCCTGAATGAACTCATCGACATCTTTATTTGCACCAGGGAGTACGGGAATAGTTTGTAGTTCATTATCAATATAAATACGCAACTCGAACTTGTAGGGCAGAATATAATAGGCCAGTGATTTTATCACATTTTCCTTAGCCCTGGCTTTGTTGGCTTTATCCTTACTTAACACGGGCAACAGGTGGGTGTATAAAGCATTTTTAATTGCGGCATAATTAGCGCCGTTAAATTTGGCAGTAAGTGGTATGCCATTTACCAGGACCTGATCGAACTTGATTTCGCAGTAATACATTTTAATCTCCGGCAAAGCAATTTCCACCAGGTTACCATCGGGCACTACCCTGCGGTAGCGGGAAAGATTAATACCATAGCGGCCATAATAAGGCACCTTAAGTTGCAGTGTGTCTGACTTCATTTCCTCTTTTAACAAGGTAAACAAGCCGGTGTCATCATCCTTATAAACTGAAAGTTCAACAGTAGTATCTACTTCTACCTGGCTACCGGCAATTATAGCAGCCACGCTTGGGTAATTCTGTAAAATGCCGTTACGCACCAGATTCGCCCCTTTCATCATGCCTATAAAATATGCAGCAACCAACAATGCAATAACCACAAGGGTTATAAGGACTATTTTCCCTTTTTTCATCGGACAAGTTGTTGAGTTTTGAGGATTTAACCTTTGCTAAAAATAACAAAGGGTCCTAAATCAATTACGAAACCGTTGGTGCAGGCGGCTTAACTTTCCTAACCCTGTTTTAAAGCATTAATAAACAGGTCATTGCAAACAATTTTTAAGCGAATTGAAAATCTATTGGTCAGGTGTTAACTGAGGTCAATCACTTAGGTACTACGGCTGCTTTGGGTATATTCGCAGCACGAAATTTATTTACCAAAACAAAATATGTATTATGGCAGTTTTAGTTGGCAGAAAAGCCCCTGTATTTAAAGCTCAAGCCGTTGTAAACGGTGGTGAGTTTGTAGAAAATTTTAGCCTGGATCAGTATTTAGGCAAAAAGTATGTAGTGTTCTTTTTCTACCCGAAGGATTTCACATTTGTATGCCCAACTGAATTATGGGCCTTCCAGGAAAAACTGGCAGAATTTGAAAAACGTGACACCGTAGTAGTTGGTTGTTCTACCGATACTGAGCAAAGCCACTGGGGCTGGATGCAGTTAGAGAAAAAACAAGGCGGTATTAAAGGCATTACCTATCCTATTGTAGCCGATACCAGCAAAACCATTTCGGCTAACTACGACGTGTTAAACGGCGAATACTATTATGATGACAACAACCAGATGCAATCAACTGCCGAGTTAATTGCTTACCGTGGCACTTTCCTTATCGATAAGAACGGTATCGTGCAACACCAACTGGTGAACAACCTGCCATTGGGCCGTAACATTGACGAAGCCCTGCGCATGGTAGATG
This sequence comes from Chitinophagales bacterium, assembly GCA_044225825.1. Lineage (GTDB taxonomy): Bacteria > Bacteroidota > Bacteroidia > Chitinophagales > LD1 > Bog-950. Next base: position 517,536 of record JBGAIB010000003.1, on the reverse strand, counting down.
CCCTGCGTTTTAACGAAGAGAATGGTGAGGTTTGTCCTGCCAACTGGGCTTCGGGTAAAGAAGGCATGAAAGATACTCATGATGCAGTTGCCACTTACCTGGCCGGTCATTAAATACGATTGTAACGAACAAGCGAAAGCCACCTGCAAGCAGGTGGCTTTTTTATTTCTATAAGGGATCGACATCCGCACTTATATCGACACTTTTTAAGTCGCCCGAAAGTTTCAGCTTTTCAAGTGCGTTACGTGCTGCATTTTTAAACTGCGCCAGGCTTATGGTTTGCTTATTACTCTTGATCAGTATTTCGCGGATATAGTAATTATTGACTTTTGATATATACGGTGTAGCCGGACCTAAGACCTGACCGGTTTGCGTATGCTTAATCTCATTGGCAATAAACAGGCCTGCCTGTTCAGCGGTTTGTACTTTTTTGTGTCGCAGGGTTAATTCCACCATGCGCGTAAAAGGAGGATACATAAATTGCTGCCGGTGCTTTAGCTCCCGCTTATACATAGCCTGATAATCGTACCGCACTACATCCTGTATAACGGGATGCATAGGATCGCTGCACTGGATAAGCACTTTACCTTTTTTGTTTTTACGCCCTGCACGCCCAGCCACCTGCAGCATTAATTGAAATGCCCGTTCATGTGCACGGTAACCCGGGTTATTAAGCAGTTGATCGGCATTCATTACCCCCACTAAACTTACATGGTCAAAGTCCAGCCCTTTGGTAACCATTTGTGTACCCACCAGTACATCAATTTCCCGGTTCTCGAACTTGGCAATAACTTCTGCATGCCCCTGTTTGGTACGAACGGCATCATAATCTAAACGGCCAATGCGCGCTGCCGGAAACAACTCTGCAATTTCATCCTCTATTTTTTCGGTGCCCATACCTACTATGTCCAAATCAATGGCACCACAACTTTTACATTTATCCGTAAGTTTTTCGAAATAACCGCAGTAATGACAAATTAATTGATTTTGAAATTTATGGTAAGTTAAACTCACATCACAATTCCGACATTTGTAGATGTAATTGCAGGTTTTGCAAATACGGTAATTGGCAAAACCACGGCGGTTAATAAACAGAATTACCTGTTCCTTATTACCCAGGGCCAACGAAATTTCCTGGATCATCGGTTCGCTGAAATTACCCTGCATCTTCTTTTTGCGCGTCATATCGCGGAGATTCACCAGGCTAATCTCAGGCATTTCCATTCCTCCAAAGCGCTGTTCCATTTTTACCAGGCCGTATTTGCCTTTCGCGCAGTTGTAATACGTTTCAACTGCAGGTGTTGCAGAACCCAATAAAACACGGGCGTTCCACATGCCGGCGAGTACAATGGCACTATCGCGGGCGTTGTAGCGCGGGGCAGGATCGAATTGCTTCAGCGAATGATCGTGTTCTTCATCTACTATTACCAACTCCAGTTTATGAAACGGCAAAAACAAACCGCTACGAGCACCAATTACAATTTTGTAATCGCCGCTGAGCACTTTGTTCCATATTTCAACGCGTTCGTTTTGGTTGAATTTGGAATGGTAGATGCCTACGGTATTGCCAAATACTTTCCGTAAGCGGTTTATTATTTGAGCGGTTAAGGCAATTTCGGGCAGCAGATATAAAACCTGTCCCCCATTTGCCAGGCAGTGCTTTATCTTTTCGATATACACATTGGTTTTACCGCTACCAGTTACCCCATGCAGCAATACAACCCTTGGAGCATGATCTTTTCCGTTATCGTTGGGGGTATTAAACCACGCGTCAATTTCCGCAACAGCCCTTTCCTGTTCAGCGGTTAGCGGCATCGTTTCAGCCTCGGTTGCATTAAAGTTTCCAAGCCGCGAAACTTCCATCTTAAATTCAATAAATACCGATTTATCAACCAGGCCTTTTAATACAGCAGCACTAACTTTAGCAAGTTCTAACAACTCAGCCTTACGTATGAATTTCTTTTTTATGCCCAATTGTGTAAAAGCTAACAGCAGCTCTACTTGTTTTGGTGCGCGGCTCAATGTTTCGTATAAAGCTTCGAGCTTAGCTTCATCGCGGTATACTTCATTTAACCGGATATAAGTTTCGGTACGGGGTTTAAACTTTTCAATCAGTTCTTCGGCACTAACTGCTATACCCAGGTTAAAGAGTGTTTTGAGGTAGGGATAAACATTACGTTTTTTCAGCAACTCCTGAACGGCAGGCACTTTCAATTCGCCCTGGGCCCGTAATGCCTGCACTACCAGAAACTCATCATCCGTCAGCGATTCATAATCTCCTTCGTACGCTTCATTAAAGCGAATAACTGTTTCACTTGAAATTTTCAATCCTGCGGGAAGTGCTGCGTTCATTACTTCGCCTTCCGTGCACATGTAATAGCTGCTAATCCACTGCCAGAATTCAATCTGCTTTTGGGTAACTACCGGATTTTCCTCTGCGATGCTGTCAATCAGTTTAGCTTCCACCGCAGGCTTTTGCTGATGGATTTTTTTAACAATAGCAGAGTAGTACTTATTCTTTCCGAATTGAACGATTATGCGCTGACCGATTTGTATAAACGGCACTAAATCAACAGGAACCGCATAGGTATAAGCCTGTGGTAATGCCAGGGGCAAGATCACATCTACATAGGTTATGCTGTTCCTTTCTTCCATCCGGGCAAAGTAGGGCATTTTTTATTGATAGAAATCACCAAAACAAAAATTTTGTCTGTAGTAATATTGGTTGTATTTTACGAGACCCCTCTGTAATTGATTTAAGCACATTCTTCACCAAAACCCTGTTTTATGAAAAAGATTCACCTAATCCTTGTATTAGCAGCTATGCTCATTGCCCCGTTATGGGCAAGTACACAAGCTCCAGAGCTGCTAAATTATCAGGCCGTTGCACGTAACAATGCCGGCAATCCGTTAGTAAGCACCACAGTTGGTGTGCGCTTTACGATACACGATGGTACTTCTACCGGAGCTACCGTTTATCAGGAAACACAAGCTTTAACTACCAATCAGTTTGGTTTGTTCACCACAACCATTGGTTCGGGCACGGTTACGTCGGGCACCTTTGCAGGCATTAACTGGGGCAGCGGCAATAAATTTTTACAGGTAGAAATTGATGTAGCCGGTGGAACCAATTACACCAGCATGGGGGCCACACAACTAGTAAGTGTTCCTTATGCATTATACGCGGCTAACAGCCCCGCAGGAAGTACAGGTGCTACGGGCCCTACCGGTCCGCAGGGGCCACAAGGAACCCAGGGTGCACAGGGTAATGCGGGCGCAGCCGGTGTAACAGGTGCCACCGGACCTACGGGAGCAACAGGTTCCGGCGGAGGTGCAACCGGTCCTACAGGGCCTACCGGTCCAACCGGATCAGGCGGAGGAGCAACGGGTGCCACGGGACCGACCGGTGCTACCGGTGCAACAGGACCAGGCGGTGGTGCAACAGGACCTACAGGTGCAACAGGACCTTCAGGTGTTAAAGGTGCAACGGGCAGCACCGGTTCCACGGGAGCGACAGGTTCCACCGGTTCTACAGGAGCTACAGGCTCTACCGGTGCGGCAAACATTAACGGCACTACTAACTACGTAGTAAAATTTACGGCGGCCACTACCGGCGGCAATTCGCAAATTTATGATGATGGTGTTTCGGTATCGGTAGGAGGCGCAGCAAGCGATCCGGACCGTCAATTTATTGTTACGGAATCCTCTACCAATGCCAATGCTATTGGCATATTGGGAACCATCAGCAACACCTCTCCCGGTGGCTTTTCGTCGGCAGTACGCGGTACAAATAACGGAACCGGAGGTTTGGGTATAGGTGTTTACGGCTCGCAGGCGGGCAGCGGCTGGGGTGTATACGGAACAACCCCTTCAGGTATCGGTGTATACGGGCTTAGCACTTCCGGCTTTGGTGTTTATGGTCAAAGCACATCTGGTGTTTCGGTATATGGCATTCAACCAGCCTCCGGAACCAGTAGTGCAGGGTACTTTCAAAATATGAATGCCGCTAACAGCACTGCCACCCTGGTTTCTATTAATGCAGGCACAGGTAACTGCGTTGATGCTTCGGCTACCGGCACAGGCCGGGCGGGCTATTTCGAAATTTCAAACGCCAGTAATACTGCCACTGCGCTTGAAGCACGGACCAATGGAACCGGCAAGGCTATTTACGGATACAAAGGCAGCAGCACAATAACGCTTGGCAGCACACCTGCCATTTTAGGTGAAACCAGCAGCGGGGCAGCGGTAGCGGGAACAAGCAATACCGGCTGGGGTATCTATGGCGCATCGCAAACTAACGATGCCGTTTGGGGTGTAGCACTTTCATCAGGCTCAGCAGGCGTAAAAGGCCGTAACGATGTAACCGGCGGCTATGGTGTATACGGACACAGCACAGGTGGAGGTACAGGCGTTTATGGTATTAGCCAAACCGGTAATTCAGCAAAATTCGAAATTACCAATGCCGCCAGTACCAGTTCGTCCGTGCAAGTAAACAATAGCGGAACCGGCAGCGGCATTACCGTTCAGTTGACCAATTCCAGCAATGGCGCACGCGGAATAGACGTTGCACAATCGGGTGCAGGCCCCGGTGTATTTGCTACCAGCGCAGGTGGTAATGCGGTATGGGGTATTACTTCTTCAGTAAGTGCGGCCGGTGTAATCGGTGATAATACGTATGGTGAGGCTGTAGTTGGCCGTAACCGAGGAGGCCTTGGCGTAGGAGCCGTAGTAGGACGAAACGACAGTACCGGTTATGGTGTGCGCGGATTTAACACATCCGGAGGTATTGGTGTATTAGGCCAGTCGGGCATTAGCGGTGGTAGCGGTGTTGCCGGCCGTTTTGAAAACGTAAACGCAGCCAACAACAGCAACGTATTGGAGGTAACTTCTAACAATAATACCAGCTCCAGCACCAAGGTAATTTATGCATTTACTTCGGCCAGCGCCAGCTATGATGCGAAAGCTGTTTACGGCAGCGGCATTATGAACCCCGGATACGGTTACGGGGGCTATTTTTTAGGGGGTTATAAAGGTGTTTATGGCGAAGCATCGGGCACTTCCTACACTTCCTTTGTTTATGGGGTGCACGGAAATGGAACCAATTCATCTTCCGGCACGGCAATTGGCGTATTCGGTGCAGCTTCCTCCTCAGGTGCTGGTGGCGTTGCCTATGGTGTTTATTGCAGTGGGAACGGTGGCTATACAGGCACCTGGACTAATCTTAGCGACGAACGTTTCAAGAACAATATTCAACAAATGGCACCGGTACTTAGCCGTATTATGGCCGTACAGCCACGCACCTACACATTAAAACGTGATGAATACCCGCAACTGAATTTCCCAGAAGGTACTCAGGTGGGTTTTGTTGCGCAGGAATTAGAACAGCAGTTCCCCGAGTTGGTTAAAAACGAAAGTGTAAGCGGTGGCGAAAAGGACGGCAAGACTCAATCATTGAGCTGTAAAGGCGTTAACTATATTGGTATGGCGCCGATATTGGTTAAGGCTATACAGGAGCAACAGGAGTTAATTCAAAAGCAACAGCAGCAAATTGATGCGCTGATAAAAGAAGTTGAAGCATTAAAGAACCATTAATTCCTGCATTATGAAAATTACATATAAATATCTAGCACTCGGTTTTGCGGTGTTTGCGGCGCTGCCTCTGGTTGCGCAAACAACTACGCAGGCAACGACAACTGCCAGCAGCCAACCAGCTAAAACCGAAACCCGGCAAAACGGATCGCAAGGCAATAGTCAGACCCTGCAACCTGTAAAAGCAGTCACCGGAAAAACTACGTTGGCTTCAGAAAGCCCTGTAGTAACTCCCCGGCCTGTTCCGCAGGCTAAGCCATCTCAACAGGTGAAGTTACCAAGCGAACAATAGCTATCCATTCCTCACAAAAAAGCCGCGTAGTTATACGCGGCTTTTTTATTTGATTACCGGACAATCATCAACGGGTTAATACGGCAGCCTTCACCTGCTGTATTGCGCGATTTTGTAGTCTGAAGTAATAAACGCCCAAAGGGAAACCCTCGTTTTCGAAGCCTACCTGGTATTTACCTGCTGCCATTTCTTTATCCAATAAGGTACGTATCAGATGACCCTCTCCATCAAATACCTGAATCAATGTATGCCCACCATTTGTAGTAAAACTTACAGTGGTCGATGTCACAAACGGATTAGGATACAGGCTTATGAGATTTTGACCGGCACTTTGGTTAATCTCGTGCAAGGCTGCTGCGGCGCAATCGCTGCCATTCACCAATGGCAGCGTCTGGAAGTTGTTTAATAATATACTATTCAAATCAGCCGTTGGTACGCAGAACCAATCCTGCAGGAGGGTAGCATACACCGAACGAAAATCGTATTGCATCGCAATATTGTCGTTTACTGTAACAGTTTGTGGCAATACGGGATTGGTACCCAGCATACCTCCCATTACCTGGTTACCGAAAATAAACATTGGCGCACCGGCGCCGTGGTCAGTACCCAAACTGTTATTTGAAAGGATGCGGCGCCCAAATTCGGAAAACGTCATACCTACCACCCGGTTAGCTACATTCAGGAAGGTAAGGTCATCCATAAAGGCTTTTATTGCGTCGCTTAACTGTACCAATAAATCGGCATGGGTGCCTGTAGTAGTTGCCCCGGCCTGCACCTGGTTGCTATGATTATCGAAGCCGCCCATGCTAACCATGTAAATGCGTGTTTTAAGGCCACCGGCGATTAACTGAGCAACAATTTTAAGCTGTGCCGCCAGCGAATTATTAGCAGGGTAGGTGCCTTGCTGCGTTACATTGTTTGCAGCGGCTGTAATAACCCCGGCATATTGATCGGTTTGCTGGGCAACCTGACGCACATAGGAAAGCTCGTGCCCGGCCGGCGTAGCAGGTGCGGGGGTTTGGATACCATTTATAAGATTATAGAAGTTGGTAGGATCGGAAATTGACATGCCCATTCCCGCTGCAGGTCCCTGGAAAGCCGTAGACAATACCGAACCAATTTGTATCGCCAAGGGATCGGGCATTTGCGTATTGGGATACCCGGCTGGATAGTTGGGATACTCGTAATTTAAATACCTACCGGCCCAACCTGTTGTTAAGCTTTGATTGGAATCGGAACCGGTCATCCAAATATCCGTGGCACGGAAGTGCGAGTAGTTTGGTGCCGGATAACTAACCCCCTGCACAATTTTCACCTTGCCGTCATTAAATAAAGATTGCAGGCCAGTCATAGATGGATGCAAGCCTGTGGCGGCTAAACCACTCAATGACAGCACCTGATTTTGAGGAATGAGGATATTATTGCGGCAGGCCGATAGAATGCTGTACTCATCCAGTGGAATAACCGTGTTCAAGCCATCGTTACCACCGGAAAGCTGGATCAGCACCAGCACATGGTCGGTATCAACGGAAGATTGCGCCAACGCTTCCAGTAAAGGAGATGCACCAAAGGCCTTCAAGGAAAAGCCATTTAGAAAAGCCGGTAACAATGCTACCGGTACTGCATTACGGAGAAACTCTTTTCTTTTCATTGCTTTCGGGTATTAAAGGTTAGCACAATTGATATTCGGCCAGATCTAACAGATACTGGAACATTTGTTTCAGTCGTGTCTCTACAATGGCCTGATAGGTCTGGTTACCAGGATTGGCGACATAATCATTCCAGGCAGTGGTCCAGTAACTATCGGTAGCCTGCCCCGAGAGCAGAATAGATTTTAGATAAGTAAAAAGTGAAACATCTGTATCTATTGAATAAAGGATGTCCAATGTATCGGTAATAACAAGGTTAGGATCGGTTGGATCGGATAAATTGCTTACAAAGGCAAGCAGATCAAACTGCACCGTAAACCCTGCATGTGTATAACCGTTCACTGCCAACAAATCAGCGAACTGTGTTCGTTTTGGCAAGGTATCGCTGTTGATCCAAATTTCGTAGTACCCCGGTGCCTGATAGTAAGCAGGCCAACCTGCCACGTTCGGCGGATCGCCTGTATCCATGCCCGTAGTTGCCATTTGCAACTGGAGGGCTTTCCAAATATAGTATTGCAGTGTAAGATCGGTAGCGTCCGGAAACGCCGCATTAAACTCACGGCAGCCTCCAACAAAAAAATCGGCCGGCGATTTAATCACACAACCACGGTTGAGTTCATCAAAAAAGTGTTCGCTTTTAAACAGTGCCTCCAGCACCGGCTTAATCTCGTAGTTATTGCTACGGAAAATAGCAGCCAGTGGTTGGATGATATTGGTTTCAACGGTACTATCAATTGTATAATAGATAAAGAAGCGATACAACTTGCGGCAGATAAATTCGGCGACCTGCGTGGTATTAAAAATCATGGTCAGCAAGTCATCCAGTTCCAACTCGCCATTGGCCCCTGATTGCCCGGTTATAACGGTGTTATTATAGAAAGCCGAGAATTGCTTATTACCTGTATCGTGTTTGGTTGAATCGAAGTAATAGGTAATGTTAGTCGTATCAATTTTATACCCTGTTAAAACCTTAGCGGCAGCCTGCACGTCATCTTCGGTAAACAACTGAGCCGGTTCCTTGCCCACGGTAAAAAGTTCCTGCAACTCACGCCCGTAATTTTCATCGGGTGCATTTTTAGTATTCAGGTAGCCATTTAAATAGCGCAGCATACCGGGGTCAAGCGTAACCTGTTTGACCAATTCCTTAAAGTTACCCAGTGCATATTGCCTAAGCAAGGCATTGGTTTTATATACTAACCGCGCATCGCCGACGGCACTGGTTTCCGTAGCAAAGTGATTGTGCCAAAACAAGGTCATCTTTTCCTCTGCACTCCTGCCCTGGTTCAACATTAAGCCTGTCCACCATGCTTTAAAAGAAGATCGCCGCCTGGCATTTATGTTAGCATCGTAAGGGGCGGTTACCCAGGGCTGGCCTGCCGGTACAACGGGATCGGTGTAAGTGGTATCATTATAATTATTAAGCGGCGGAACCGGTGTTGCACCCGCCGTCAATAATTCATCCACCGAGGCACTTATACCCAACGCCAGGAAATGATCGATATCGGATTTAGCAGCACCAAACATGGTACGCTTTAGCAGATGTGCCACTTGTTTGGTGGTCCATGGCCCGGCATAAGGGGTTAAGCCAGTTGAGCGATCAGATTTCTGCACTTTGGGGAAACCGCGGTTTTGAGAAAAGGCGGTAGAGTAGGCATTGGCCATATTGCGCAATTTTAAGTTAAGATAGCAACGAGGCGCAAAAGTTTAACCGCGACTGATATTTATCACAACGCGTTCAGGGGGAGGCATAAAAAAACCGCCCCTTTTTAGGGGGCGGTTCACGTTATGGCTAAAACGGGCTATAGACTATTTATTAGCTCCGGCTTTTAATCCCGGATGTGGTGCCGGTGGGTTGCTATCGCCGCTTTCGCCATCATTGGCGTAACGGAATTCCACCTTGTTCTTCATCTTACGCTCGAATGGAGTACCTGTGGCGGCTTTCTTACCACCCTGGTATTTCACAATGAAGCGATCGCGGCTGAGGCCGTATTTTTCAACCAGGTAATCCACTGCAGCATTGGCACGGTTCCACGCCAACTGCTCATTGTATTTCTGATCGTTCTTCGACTCGTCGTAACCCGTGATCACCAGTTTCATATCCGGGCACATTTGCATGCGCTCAGCAATCTGGTGCAGGTTACCATAGTATTGCGGATCGAGATAGTATTTGTCATCATCGAATACCACACTTGGCAATTCAATTTTCTGACAATCGTAACCGCCTGTTCCTTTACGGCCTTTGCCACCAGGGCCTCCAGGACCGCCGGGACCATTCGGTCCGCCATTCAGGTCAGAACCATCCGGACCACCAACGCCCGTACCGCCTGTAGTATCGCAGCAAGGATTAGGTGGTATGATAGCGATACCGTTTGAATCAACCGGATAGCCCGGAGCTGAAAACGGTTCTTTATCATGACAGTCGATAATACCATCATGGTCGCTATCAAGTGCCACACCGTGTGTGTTAACCGGACAATCTTTTTCTGTATTCGGTTCTTTATCCAGTGCGTTAATTACACCGTCATCGTCATCATCTTTCAGGATATCATCAGCAACTTTCTTCGGATCGCTGTCGCCCATCTTCTTGTAAATATGATGCATTGGGTTTAACCAATACAATGGTTCGGTTCTGTTTTTGCCGATGTTGAAGAGGATATTGATCGAAGTGTAAGATAAGTTGTCATTATCGCGGGTGAAGCCTGTATGCTCATCCTGCGCCCAACGGTAACCATCCAACAGATCACTTCCTGTAAATATCACGCGCTCTTCCAGTCCAAGTGTTACCCATTTTGAAACGTGGAATTGTAAACCAACGCCCACTGTTCCGCCGGGAATAAACTGCCAGTTCTTATAACCAATACTGTTGTTCTCGTGTTCAGCCAGTGATTCGTATTTACCATCCAGAATACCATTCAAACGCTTCAACGCTTCTTTACGTTGGCCTGTCCGGTCGTTTACATAGCCATTAGATCCTGCATGGAAGTAGAGTGAATGCACATGCGAGAAGTCGTACACATTACCGTTGGCATCCAGCGCATCCATGTAAGTAGTAAAGAACTGACCACTTACGCCTGCCAAGAGATAAATATTCAGAAAATTCCTTTCCTTATGGAAGCGGATGTTACCGATATTAAGCACAGCTGCAAGGTGCGCTTCGTGCATATACATGCGATAGTTGTAAAAGAACATCTTGTTCATGTTCAATGTATCGCTTGTATTATTGGGTAAAAGATTTGGGTTGTTGAAGTAATTAACCTTGGGATTATAATTTCCTTTTAAAGCCGGGTTAAACTGCAGGTTAGCGTCCGGTTCCCAGTTACGGCCTGTTGACATTAAAAAGTTATAACCGAAACGAATGGAAGCGATGTATCCGATTGATTTGCGAATAGTAAAACCACCCCCAACATTCTGAATAATGCCCATGCCATTAAAATATGGCTTTACGTCGCCGCTAACAAAGGCAGAACCAAAGTTCAGGCCTAATTCCCACTGATCTTTCGGCCGCGCAGGGAAGAAGTACTGATTGTTTTTATATGCTTGTTGTTGCTTTTGGCGTTTGTTACCGCGCTGATAAGGCATAGAATCCTCATCGTAACTCATCATCAAAGGAGTTGACACCTCCTTACGGCGGTAGAAGTTGTATTTCTGACTTTCTATGTCAGGCTTCATAAACTGCATCTGGTTCTGCCTATCCTTTTGGGCGCTCTTTCCACTGTCTTTGGTGGTTTTATCGCCTTGAGGGTCAGTACCGGAGGTAGCGGTAGTGTTTCCTGCATTCGGGTCCTGGTCGGCAGTAGTACTCTTCTCCTTTTTCTTTTTGGAGGAGTTCTGTGCATTAGCGCCGAGGGTAACCGACACCAGCAGAAGCAGTACTGCCAACTTTGTAAAGAATCTCATAGCCAAACGTTTTTACAAGCCTAAAAATCAATCCAATAACATAAAAGCCTCCCTGATAGCCACAAGAAGGCACAGTCACAAATTAAACTAAAATTTCTGGAAGCAGGAAATTTAATTACTTCCTTGCAATAAATTAGAAATCAATTAGTAAGCGCGCTGATTATTTCCTTCCATGTAATTTATGAAAGCCTTATTAGCAACGCGGTTACCTCCCGGCGTTGGAAAATTACCGGTAAAGTACCAATCGCCTAAGTTTTTCGGACACGCCAGGTGCAGGTCTTCAATGGTTTGATACAGCACACTTACATCGGCAAAAATGTGTTGCGGCCGAACGATCTCAGAGATTTTAGCAGAAATTTCGTCGACCGTAAACAGTTTATAAAGTTCTTTTACGTGATTCTTTGTTTCAGCGATCGGTTTCTGCAATTCAGCCTTACATTTTTCATAAACTTCCTGGAGTTTATGGCTCAGACCGCGTTCATTTAATAAGGCTACCAGCGCTCTGAACGCCACAAAATCATTCATCCGGCTCATATCAATACCATAACAATCGGGGTAACGGATTTGAGGGGCTGAAGAAACCACTACTATCTTTTTAGGACCCAGGCGGTCGAGTATGGACAGGATACTTTTTTGCAGCGTAGTTCCGCGAACAATGGAATCGTCGATCACCACTAACTGGTCGGTACCTGAACGCACGGAACCATAGGTAATGTCATATACATGACTTACCATTTCATCGCGCGAGGTATCGTCAGTAATAAAGGTACGGGCCTTTACGTCTTTCACTGCGATTTTCTCCCACCGTATACGCATGTTCAAAATGCGCATTACCTCTTCATCACTCAGTTTATTGGCACTTAACAGCTTTTCCTTTTTGTAGGCATTCAAATAATCTTCCATGCCTTTCATCAAGCCATAAAACGCTACTTCGGCGGTATTAGGAATGAAAGAAAATACGGTGTTCTCTAAATCATAATTAATTGCCTTCAACACAGTATCGGTAAGCATATAACCCAGGCGCTTGCGCTCCTCGTATATTTCTTTATCGGTGCCGCGGCTAAAGTAAATGCGCTCAAAACTGCACGACTTTTTCTCTCCTGCTTCGCGGATGGTATCTAACTTAATACGACCATCGGCTTTAACCACCAGTGCATTGCCCGGCGGAACTTCCTGAATTTTTTCGAACGGCACGTTGAATGTAGTTTGAATGGCGGGGCGCTCGGAAGCTACCACTACCACTTCATCGTCCATATAGTAATAGGCCGGACGAATACCGTTAGGGTCGCGTAGCACAAATACATCGCCGTGACCAAACATTCCCGCCATTGCATATCCGCCGTCGAAATCCTTGGCGGCCCGGCTTAATATACGGCGTACGCTAAGTTCCTTAACTATAAAGTCGGTTATTTCCTTATTGCCATAACCGCGGTCCTTGTATTTATCGAAAATGTGCTGCACTTCATCGTCCAGGAAGTGGCCTATTTTCTCCATTACCGTAATGGTGTCGCTGCGTTCGCGGGGATGCTGACCCAATTGAATCAACAGATCAAACTGTTCATCCACGTTGGTCATATTAAAGTTGCCTGCAATTACCAGGTTGCGGGTCATCCAGTTGTTTTCGCGGATGAACGGATGGCAGTAACTATCGGTATTGCGGCCGTAGGTACCGTAACGCAGGTGACCTAGTAATAATTCGCCTATAAAAGGATTGTAGCGTTTGTGCCAGTCGGCTTCGGCTTCTGCATTGTCCAAGGGTTTACGATCCTTAGGGAAACTGGAGAATATTTGGCCGAAAACGTCGACAATCGGTTGATTTTGGATACTCCTGGCCCGATTAATATATTGACTACCGGGATAAGGGTTGAGTTTTATGACCGCTGCCCCCGCGCCGTCCTGCCCGCGGTTGTGTTGTTTCTCCATCAGCAGATACAGCTTGTTAAGGCCGTAGGCGATGGTGCGGTATTTTTCTACATAGTACTCGAGGGGTTTCAGCAGGCGGATGAGTGCTATTCCACACTCATGTTTAATCGAATCGCTCATAGTAGGACCGCAAAGGTAGAAAATCGGGGATAAGAAGGAGCAGAAAAACATCCTGCTTATCCCCAAACTAACATCTTTTTTAGGTTTAACCGGTACCCAAACGGTCAAGTTTTCTTTTACATTGACGCATCATCGGCACTGGGGCCATAACTACCGGGGATAGGAATGTTCAGCAAGCGCAGAAACACCCCTAACTGTGCCCGGTGATGGACAATTTGACAAAAGCTGTGGCGGATAACTTCGAGTTTAGATTGGGTAAAATAGATGATATCGCCGTTCCGCATGGTCCAGGGCAGTTCCAGTTCTTCCTCAGTGGCACGGGCCAGGCGTTCCTTTCCTTCGGCAAAGCTTTTTTCGAAGGTGGCCAGCAGCGCAGCAGTATCGGGCAGCACGGTTGGTTTGTAGTCGCCGGAATTAAAATCCAGTTCGCTGGTATTAAGCGTCATGCTCACCCAACCGGGTATTTCGGCCAGGTGCGTAGCCAGTTGTTGGAGGGTCATGCTTTTTTCGTGGGGTTTCCAGCCAAATTTTTCAGCGGGCACCAGGGCCAGCATTTTTCGGGTGGTGGTAGCTTCGGCTTCCATTTCCTTAATTAGAACAGGGATAATTTGCATAGCAGTTTGTTATTTGATTCGGAGGCAAAGAACAGGGCCGCCACTGACAACCCTATGGCAGTGTGTTTTAAAAAATTAATAAGGTACCGGAACTTCCTGCATGTAATCGGCCAGGGCCATGTGGTCGGACTTAATAAAAGGTTGAGATGTTAGGCGCAGCGCTTTGATGCGCGACACCCTGAAATCGCGGTATTCCTTACGCAGATGACACCAGGCGATCAGGTGCCAGCTTAAGGCATAAAACACCAACCCGATAGGTTCGACCCGACGAGTGCTGGCCTGTTGTTGATTATTGAGGTACTCTACCTCTACGATCAACTTGTTTACGATGGCGTTTTGAATAAGCCCCAGATACTCGTAGTTAGGGGCCATGCAGGCAGGTATCTGCATTTTAGTTTGTGCAGCCAGGGTTTCCAGCATTTCTAATTGCGGGCCGCGGAGAACAGCCTTTACCTTTGCCATGGCCGCTGCATAATTTTTTTGAATAGAACGATCGCCAAAGGCATCCACCAACGACTCCATTAAAACAAGGGCTGCAGCCTCCTCGCTGTTAAAGGAAACCGGGGGCAGAAAATAGCCCTGCATAATAAAGTAACCTTTCGCAGGCTCGAAACCAACAGGCACGCCTTGTTCGCCGAGCGCTTTAATATCGCGATACACCGTGCGTACGCTGATATTAAATTTCTCGGCCAGCTTTTCGGCAGTTACATATTTGCGGCCCTGTAAAAAGGTAAGCATGCCTAACAGGCGGTCGATGCGGTTCATGGTTTTATGATGGGTTGGCTACTAATATGGACGGAATTTTAACATAAATGATAGGAATTGATAGGCAATGATAGGGTTTTAGGGGTCACCTGTCAAATCCTATCAACCCGGATGGATGGCGTATTGACAGAAGGTTTTTGGGTTTTCATGTGTTTTAGGTTTATACCCGTAAAGATAGTATAAAATGATTTATTTTTCAATTTTAATTATATTAAATAGCGTACCCCCCCATCTTTGTTGAGGTATAGGCATAAAAAAGGCCGGGATTAACCGGCCTTCTTAAACATTTAATGCTGCTTATTCGCAATACCAGTAGCAAATGTAGTTGCCGTAGTAATCGTAGTAGCAGTAGTAGTAGCAATCGCCTGCGCCGCGGGCACCAGCCACTTTTTCAGGCTTATTAGCCGTGCGGAAAGCGCTGATTTTTTCAGACAGCGACTTGGCATCATCGGCCGTAAGCTTATCGCCTACTTTGTAGGTTTTGTCGCCCACTTTAACCTCGGTTTTACTTTCGGCACCGCGTGACTTGGAGCCGTTAGCGTTGATGGCATTCAGGAAGCCAATGTCGTTGGCATCGAGGGCTTTGCCTGCTTTAAATTTGCTTACTTCCTTTGCATCGGTTTTAGCTTTTTCCTTATCGGTGTTTTGGGCAGCCGATGTGTTGAACGCACCTGCTACTACAGTCAGTAGAAACAGCATGCCTGCAATTCTCATTTTTTTCATTTGTAAATTGTTTTTTGTGGTTAGCAATTAGTAACGAATGTAAAATAACAAACGCAGATAAAGCTACGGATTGGAAAGTATTTTAACAATTATAATAGAACACAGGGCTTATCTGTGGAAATTCGTTCTCCTGCCCATCTACCGGGGTTTACACCGCTATTGTTTAACCACCTTTTGACGGGCTAGCACCTGGTTGTTTTCACGTACCAGCAAAGTATAGGTAGCCGCCGGTAACCGACTAAGGTCTAAATGTTCTACGGTTTCCCTTCCACCTTCCTTTTTAAATACTACCCTGCCTTGCAGGTCTACTATTTCAAGCGTTAAGGCGTCTTGTATCTCCCTCTTTATTTCTACCTGCAACCACTGCTGTACAGGATTAGGGCTGATGGTTAAAAGCATCTTTCCTTGGTGTTGCGGCATTAATCCCGAGGGTTGTAACACCACTGTTTGGGTAAACGTATCGTTGCGGCTGCAGTTGGCAGCAATTAATGTAATGGTATAGGTACCCGCACTAGTATATGTATGTGCCGGTGATACTTGTGTTGAAGTATCGCCATCGCCAAACTGCCACCAATAGCTATTGGCATTGGTAGTGGCGTTGCTGCATTGCACCTGATTAGTAGTTTGGTTATATGTAAAAGCCGCATGCGGATCGTATTCGCCGATATGCCAGGTTAACAGGCTATTGAACACTACTGCTTTAGCTGCATTACGGATTTTAACCGCATCAGTATCGGGTAAACTAAAGTTGTAGGTAATTAAGGTTGGATCCTTACGGAAGATAGCGGTATAAAACGAGCAGGCCGCTGCGTACGAGCCAGCAGGGCTGGGGTGGCTTTCATCCGCATTGTAAAGTTCCAGTGCCGGATAATTAGTACGTAACCAATGCCATACGGCCCCCACCGGCGATACCACGGCATGGTTATCAGTTGCCATCTGCATATAATTTAAGTATAACATGCTATCCATTCCCTGATAGGTACAAACAGGTGGCCAGGAACCGCAGTTAGAAGCGTCGCCATTTTTGCGGCCCCAGGTCATGTAAAACATGGTTTCGGCGCAGGTGTTGGTTGCATTAATCAGACTATCCAACCGCTGCGCATAGGGGAACACATCCGTTTGCACCTGATTGGGAGGGAAAGAGGGCAGTTGGCTTTGTTCCTGCAGCACCACATAATCCCAACCACCCTGGCTGATTTTTGCCAGCGTTGTAGTGTTGGCTGTGTGCATTTGAAAAGTAGAACCGCCGGGGGTATTACTATCGTAGACCAGGGTGTCGCCGGTGCTAAGCGCAACATCTTTGGTAAGCGTTGGTAAATCGTTTACATAGGTATAGCTGTTACCTATAAATAGGACCCTTGCCTTTTGCTGCGCGGCGGCGTTTAAAAACAACAGGCAAGTGAGCAGAAATGATAGACCTTTCATAATGCAAATATTGTACAAACGCTAATATATACAGACAGCAAGAGCAGCATCAACGCTTGCGGGTTGCAGGGTAGTAATTCAAAAACCAGTTAACCATTTCGTGTACACCAGCAGCAATGTTGGTATCGGGCCGGAATCCTGTAAAAGCAAACAGCTTATCGGTGGCTGCGTTGGTAGCAGGCATATCGCCGGGCTGCATGGGCTTACGATTGACCACGGCTTGTTTACCCATAGCAGCTTCGATGGTTTGCAGAAACTGAACGGTTTGAATAGGCGAATGATTACCTACGTTATAGACCTCGTGTGTGGGCAATTGACCGGCCTGTGCTTTATCAATTAGCAAGAGCAGTGCTTTTACCACATCGCCTACATACGTAAAATCGCGGATCATTTCGCCGCCATTATATAAGTCAATGGCAGTGCCATCGTAAATCGCTTTCATAAAAATATAGGCTGCCATATCGGGGCGGGTCCAGGGGCCATATACGGTAAAAAACCGGAGGCCTACCAGATGCATGCCGTATAAGTGCGCATAAACTTCGGCCAATAACTCATCGGCCTTTTTGCTTGCTGCATACACACTCATGGGTTGGTCGGTACGCTGTGCTTCGGCATAAGGTGTTTCTGTATTGCTACCGTATACCGAACTGCTGCTGGCGTAAATTATATTCTTTACGCCATGCTTTTTTGCCACCTCCAGCAGGTTTACAAAACCCTTCACGTTGGTATCGATATACACCTGCGGATTAGATACCGACTGACGCACGCCGGTAAGCGCAGCGAGGTGTACGATCAGGTCAAAGGAAGAAGCTGCAAAAACTTTTTCCAGTGCTTCAGGCCGGCACAGATCGGCATAGTGATAAGTAACGCCGTTTTGTTCCAGGCCTTCGGAGGCACAGAAGGCATGGAAATCGGTAAGCCCCAAATCGGCCGCACGGGCCAGCTTAATATCGTAGTTGCTAACCAGCGAAAAGTTGTCGAGCGCATGGAGCTGATGACTACTACGCAACGCCTTTACCAGGGTATAGCCTATAAATCCACCAAAGCCGGTTACCAGAATTTTCACCGGCCCAAAATAGGATTCTGGCGGGGGTTTGCAAAACGTAGTTTATCGGAACATCAAGTGCGTATAGCGTTCGTACTGTGGCTGACATCCATGCAACACTATCCCTTTAAAAAAATGCCCTAAGTTCGCGGCCGTGAAAAACCTGCGTGCACACCTGTATCTGTTTATTGTAAACCTGTTTTACGGAGCAGGTTTTATAGTTAGCAAGGTGGTGATGAACGGGTATATCGGTTCGTTCGGGTTTATCCTTATCCGCGTGGCGGTTACTACCACCATGTTCTTTATCCTGCACCGCATTTGGCAATACGAAAAAATTGAACGCAAAGACATTCCGTTGATAATGGCCTGCTCGTTATTTGGTGTGGTGCTTAATCAGGAGATGTTCTTTTTAGGGTTGAGTAAAACCACGTCAATCAATGCCTCGCTTATTATGATCATGACTCCCATCCTGGTGTTCCTGATCACTTTTATCATCGGTCGCGAAAAGGCTACCTGGCAAAAGATACTGGGCATACTGGCAGGTTCGCTTGGTGCTTTTATTATTATCAGTGGCAAAGGACTTAATTTTTCGGGCGATACGGTATTAGGTGATCTATTCATTTTGATAAACGCTACCAGCTATGCCATTTACCTGGTAATTGTAAAGCCACTGATGAAGAAATACCATCCGCTAACCGTGATAAAATGGGTTTTCTTTTTTGGGTTGTTTCCGGTGCTTGTATTTGGCTGGCAGCAATTCAGCGTCATCCCATGGCAGCAGTTTACGCCGCAGATATGGGCCGGTGTAGCTTTCATTGTTATCTGCACCACCTTTTTTGCCTATCTGCTAAACATACTTGCCATACGCGAAGTGCACAGCTCGGTAGTTGGGGCCTACATCTACCTGCAACCCATTTTAGCTACACTGATTGCCGTTACATTAGGCAAGGACAGTTTAAATACAGAGAAGATCATTTCGGGTATCCTGATATTTAGCGGTGTGTATTTGGTGTCGTTTGCCGGCCAGGTAAAATGGTTCCGCAAGCCTGATAAAGACCCGGATGTAGACGATTTACTGCTGGAATAACAGGAGGAAAATCAAAATTGCTTTGAACTGGAATTGTATAAATTCGCCCCATGTTAAAATCAATGACGGGCTTTGGAAAAGCCAGCGGTCAGGTAGAAGATAAAACCGTAAATGTTGAGATCAAATCACTCAACAGTCAAAAGGGTTTGGATCTGAGTATAAAACTGCCGTCGAAATACCGTGCGTTTGAATATGAGCTGCGCAACAAAATTTCAGCTACCCTTCAACGAGGCAAGCTGGATGTATACATTACACTGGAGCACAACACCGCCAGCAGCGAGATATCGCTGAACCGCGAACTGATTATTTCGTATTTCCACGAATTTAAGTCGATAGCCGACGAAGTAGGCGTTACTGCTGAAACCTTGTTGCCTACCATTTTAAAAATGCCGGATGTAATTGGCGAGAGCCATGAAGAACCGAGCGAGGCTGAACTAAAGGCGATAGAGCAGGTGGTGGAGCAGGCTATTAAGGAAGTAGATGCCTTTAGAGTAGTAGAAGGCAAATCGCAGGAAGATGAATTGCGCCTGCGCATAGGCAATATTGACACCCTTGCAGCCAAACTGCGTGAAGAAGACAAGCGCCGCGTAGCGGATGTACGCAAGCGTTTGATGAATGGGCTGGAAAATTTTATACCGAAGGATAAGATAGACCCGAACCGTTTTGAGCAGGAGGTAATTTACTATATCGAGAAACTGGATATTACCGAAGAGCTGACCCGCTTAAAATCGCATTGCGCTTTCTTTTTAACCACGCTGGAGAGCAGCGAGGAAATGAAAGGCCGCAAGATTAATTTTATAACCCAGGAAGTAGGCCGCGAGATAAATACCGTAGGATCGAAAGCCAATGATGCCATTATGCAAAAGATAGTGGTGGATATGAAGGACGAACTGGAGAAGATTAAAGAACAAACCAACAACATACTGTAGACCTATAAAATTTAATGTAGTTATGAGCGGCCACAGCATTAACCGTGTAGCAATTCCCCCCAAAAAATTAATTGTAATAACTGCCCCATCGGGCGCCGGCAAGTCCTCCATCGTTCGCAAATTGATGAAGCATCTGCCGGTTTTAGCTTTTTCTATTTCCTGCACTACGCGCAGCAAACGTGAAGGAGAGGCCGATGGACAGCATTACTACTTTATACCTGTTGAAGAATTTAAACGCCGTGTAAGCGCCGGCGACTTTGTAGAACATGAAGAGGTATACCCCGGTCAGCATTACGGCACTTTAAAAAGCGAAGTAGAGCGCATTTGGAGCAACCAGAAGGTAGCGATATTTGATATTGATGTAAAAGGAGCGCTGAATCTGAAGAAACAATACGGCGCTGACTGCCTGACGATTTTTATTGCACCACCCAGCCAGGAATCGCTGGAGAACCGCCTGAAAATGCGCGGCAGCGAAGATGAAAAAAGCCTGAAAGCCCGTTTAAAGCGCAGCACCGAGGAGCTGACGATGGCTGATAAATTTGACAAAGTAGTGGTGAACAAAGATTTTGACACTGCTTACATGCGCGTAAAAAACAACATCAACAGTTTTTTGAAAGGCCAGGTAACACACCTGCATTAGGCTGTAACTTACTCCAATAAAAAAGGGCTCTTCGGAGCCCTTTTTTATTTTCTGTTGCTATTTCATATTGTGGAACACATGACTTACGTCGTCGTCTTCCTCAATTTTTTCAATCAGTTTAATCACCTCTTCCGCCTCGCTATCGCTCAGGCCTTCCTTATAGAAATCGGGGATTTTTTCGTAGGTGCTTTCGGTAATTTCAATTCCCTTTTCTTCCAGTGCCTTTGATAGTTTACCAAAGTCGAAAAAGTCGGCATAGGCAATTACCACATCACCTTCCGATTGCAATTCATTTAAGCCAAAATCAATCAGTTCCAGTTCCAGATCATCCAGGTTCCAACTGCCTTTGTTGAATTTAAACACGGCCTTTTTCTTAAACATATATTCCACCGAGCCGCTGGTGCCGATGGCGCCGCCACCTTTTGTAAAATACATACGCAGGTTAGCGATGGTACGGGTTGGATTATCGGTTTGGGTATCGATTACAATAGCCACGCCATGCGGACCGTAGCCTTCGTACGTCATTTCTTCGTAGTTCTTTTCCTCCTTGCTGCTGGCACGTTTAATGGCAGATTCCACGCGATCCTTAGGCATATTGGCTGCCTTGGAGTTTTGGATGGCTGCACGTAAGCGGGCATTACTCTCAGGGTTGGGCCCTGCTTCTTTTACAGCGATAGCAATTTCACGACCGATGCGGGTAAAAGCCTTAGCCATGGCACCCCATCTCTTAAATTTTCTCTCTTTCCGGTATTCAAACGCACGACCCATAATAGTTGTTTGGTGGATTGGTTAATTGGTGATTGGTTAATTGGTGGATCAGTGATTGGTAGATCAGTAGACCAGCGCTAAAATCAAAGATCCTTGTCTTTTTGGTTTTTAGATAATTAATGTATCCGTTAGCTGTTATTGCCAGAACGAAGTTAAAAATCTGTTGTAAAAAGCCGAATTCCGCCCAATAGGACGAACCCAATTCCCCAATCTCTAACTACCGGTTTACTAATGGGCGGCTCCAGCCTGGCTATCATAATCAATTCCCTGCGCCTTCAATATGCCTTTCACCTTCCATCCATAAAAAGCAAGGAAAGCAAAGCAGATAACAGGAATAACATAGGAAAGATGCGTCCACGACATGCCAAGTATGGCCTCAGACTTAACGTCGCAGATACGGCCCTGCAAAATTGGTATTACGGCACCGCCGGCTATCATCATAATTAACAGCGAAGACCCCTGTGCCGTGTATTTACCCAAGCCCGCAATAGATAGGGAGAAGATACAAGGCCACATTACCGAGCAGAAAAGTCCTCCGCTGATAAATGAGTATGAGGCAATTTTGCCGGTGGTAAGTAGTCCGATGATCATCATAATAGCCGCCATCGTGCCAAACAACATCATGGTGCGGGCAGGCTTTTCGTTGGCTAAAAAGAAACCTGCAACCACAATTAGTACCATTGGCAGGTAGTATACCAGGTCAAAAATTCTTTCGGGTGTTCCTTCGGCATTCAGTTTAATAAAGTTTACGCCAACCACTACGGCAAAGGCAATAAGCGGTACTAGTACCGTAAACAATTGCCGTGTGCGTTTAGAAAGATTAAACACGGTTAGCGCGCCTACCCACCGCCCTATCATCAGGCTGCCCCAATACAGCGAAATAAAATGAACCGTTTTAGTATGATCCAATCCTAAAATTTCCGGCCGCTCCATTAATGCCGGCAAATTACTTTGCACACTAACCTCCACACCTACATACACAAAAATGGCCAACATGCCCCACACCAATTGCGGGAATTGAAACGCCTTTAGATCATGCTCCATTTTTTCGTTATTGGTAATAGCCGGCAGTTTTGAAACAGAAAGGATAAAAGCACAGAGAAACAACATACCGGCCAGTACCAGGTAAGGCATCTTTACCACTTCAATACCTACCTTTACTTCTTTTAAGCCGCCATATAAAGCAAAACCAAGTAATAGCGGTCCGATGGTAGTACCCAACGAATTTACACCACCCGCCAGGCTTACCCGGTGGGCACCCGTAGAAGGGTCCCCCAAGGCTATCATGTAAGGGTTTGCCACAATTTGCTGCAAGGCAAAGCCAAGACCAACCACAAATAGCGAGGTTAACATAAGCGCATATGACTCGAACATGGTAGCCGGAATAAATCCGAGTGCCCCAACAGCGGAAACACATAAACCCAGTATCAGGCCTTTCTTGTAACCTATTTTATTAAGGGGATCGCCGGAGGTAACCGAGATAACGAAATAGATCAAGGCCCCTACGGTGTAAGAGATATAAAAGGCAAATTCAACCAACTGCCCGCGCCACTGCGATAAATGAAAGTGCTCCTTAAATAACGAGAGTAGCACCGAGTTGCTGGCTGCCACAAAGCCCCAGAAAAAGAAAACAGAGATAAGGGTGGCAAGCGAAGATGTTTTGGTTTGGTTGCTCATGCAGATGGTTTTGGGTAAGGCGAATTTGCCAATAGCCTGTATAGTTACAAGATATAGTTTTAAACCATTTAACACGTTAAAAGACGGTCGTTGCTGTTTTTGTTCGTGGAAAAACGCCTTAAATGTATCTTAGCTACAAACCCCTAAGGAATGAACCGCCTACTCCACCTGCTTTTGTGGCTGCTGCTTGCAGCACCTTTGTTATCGAAGGCTCAGACTGCCAAAGGGGCCACGCTGGAAAATACAGCAGCCTCCTCGCCTACCGGCATCAGCCGGGCCGTGGTGGTTGGCATTTCGAAATATGCCGAGGTAAGGCCGGAACTGCAATATGCCGACCGTGATGCGCAGGAGTTTGCCGATTACCTGCAATCGAAAAGCGGAGGGGAATTACCGGCAGGCAACATTAAATTACTGACCAACGAGAATGCCACTACGGCCAATATTATTGTGGCACTGGAGTGGCTGAAACAACAAACACAAAGCGGCGACCGGGCCATCATTTATTTCAGCGGACATGGTGATGTAGAAACCCTTACTGAAAGCCAGAACGGTTACCTGCTTACCTATAATACACCCAAGCAGGTTTATATAGCCGGAGCCTTACCTGTTAGCATTGTTAAGGATTACATTACCACGCTTAGCAACAAGAATGCAAATGTGTTACTGGTTTCAGATGCCTGCCACTCAGGTAAGCTTGCAGGCGGTGAGCAGGGCGTACGAAGCGCTAATGCAGCCTTGCTGAATAAATGGAACAAAGAGATAAAAATACTATCCGCGCAACCTGATCAGCTTTCGCTGGAAAGCAAGGATTGGGGTAAAGGACGAGGGGTGTTTTCGTACTACCTGGTGAATGGCTTATATGGCCTGGCTGATGCGGACAACAACGGCAAAATTACCATCAGCGAATTAGAGGCGTATGTAAGCAGCAATGTGGTGAAGGATTCGAGACAAACACAGGAGCCGGTTTTTGAGGGCCCCTCGAAATATACTACGGAGGTTGGCCTTGCTGACCCCGGAGAAAAGGCAAAGGCCCTGACAACGGTGAACTCCAATGCCATAACTGCTTATAACCCACCTACCGGTAAGGGCAGTACCGAAGCGTTGGTGAACAAGCTGAATGCTGAACAGCAGGAAGCTTACCATCAATTTGAAAAAGCCCTAAAAGAAGACAGGCTTTTACAACCACTTAAAAACAGTGCTGAGTATTACCTGGAAACGCTAAAGCACAACTCCGATGATAACCAGGCCGTGTTTATGGCTGAACAAAACTTTGCTGCTGCCTTATTGAATGAAACGCAGGTATTGCTAAACAAATACCTGGAGGGTAAGAAGTTTGTGCACCGGGCAGATTTTGCACTGGGTTATCAGAAAATGAGCGCGGCCCTGAAGCATGTGGAGAAAGATCACCCGCTATATCAGTCGCTGCAGGCACAGAAGTTGTTCTTTCAGGCAGCATCGCTGGTGGATATGTGGAACGATACCGTGGTGAGCAAAAAGGAAATGCAGGTAGCAATTAACCTGTTGGACAGTGCCAAACGCTTATTGCCCGATGCCGCTTACATTTACCAAATACAGGGGGAGATGTACTACCTGAGCGGTAACCTGAAAAAAGCCACGGAGAATTGGGAGAAGGCAAGTCAGTTATCGCCGAAATGGATATACCCTTTGTATTCGTTAGGTGGCTTGTATTATCACAAAGGCAATAAGGACAAAGCCAAAGATTACCTGGAACGTTCCATTAGCATTGACAGCACCATGCATACGCTGGAGTGTACCAAGTGCGCTTTTTCGTTGCTGGGTGATATTTACGCCGACCAAAAGAAATACGACAAGGCCGTGCAGAAATACAACATGGCCATTTCGCTGGATTCATCCTCTACGCAATTTTTCTTTAATGCTTCGTGGGCGCTAACCAATATGAAGCGTTATACGGATGCTGAAAAATATGCTGAAGCCTTGTTGCTTATTGACAGCGCTGAGGCCTATGCCGCTTACGGAGCCGTAACGCTGGCACAGAAAAAATACAGTAAGGCAGAAGAATATGCCGAACTGGCAATGGATATTTCGCCAGACTATGCCGCGGCTTATCAATTAATGGGTGAAGCGCTGGATAAGGAGGGAGACCCGGATGAAGCCGCAGACTATTATTACAAGGCCCTGCAAGCCGACCCGGACGAAACAAGCAATTATGCCTGGCTTGTTGAATACTGGGCTAGTAATGATATGGGGGACAGTATAGACATGATGCGTCGTGTATTGCTACCACTAATAAAAGACAAGGACAGTAAAGCTGAGGTGTTATTAACCTTAGGTTATTACTATTCGGAGGTAAACAAGAATAAGCTTGTTGCCCTGCAATGTGCAAGAGGCGCGTTGGAGCTGGGATATGTAAACCGCACCGCCTATAACACCTGCTTTAAAAGCCTGAAGAATGATGCAGATTATAAAAAGCTGATGGATGAATTTCCGGAGGAATAAGTGCCGGGGTTGGTTATAAGGATAACAATTCTTCGTTATCTTTATACAACCATGAAAACCGTCCACCTCCTGCGCCTATCCATTATTATAGCAGTTGCCTTGCTCAATCATTCCTGCGTAAAAACCAAACTATCCGGATGCCATCCGGAATACTCGCCCAGTTCTCAGCAAGATTGGAGCCTTCCGTGGGATTTAGGAGTGGCTTTTAATCCTGCCAATGACAGCGATTTCGCTTGTTTAAGGAATGGCACTGTTTATGTATTCCATCTTGGCAGTGACACCATGCTTGCTTATAGCAGTCAGCAGAACGGTGTTGCTGCTAAATTTCTCTTAGGCTGGTGCCCCAGCAATCAATTTGCACTAAATTATGGCGAAGCTATTTACACGTCAGACCCCGATGGAAGCAATATAAGCTTACTGGCAGATAAAGGTTCGCTACAACTTTCGCTACCTTATAGCTGTATTAAACCAGTTGATGTAATTACCCATTTTTTGGGTGGCCTATTTTCTGAACTTGTAAAGGCCGACCTGGTTTTTACCCATACCGATGGATCATCTACCATAATTGACACACTATACGGCATTCGAACATTTTCGGTTAACACCGACGGTCGTATAGCGGTGCCTCACAATCGTAAGTTCGTAAACATCTATAATAACAATAACCTGCTAAGCGATAGCCACCGTTTAATTGCCGATGAAAGTGTAATGACAGGCATTCGCGTATTATGTTGGGCAGGTGCCGATAAAATTGCATGGGCGGATGATACGGGCATTTTTTAACCGATGTAAATAACTGGAGCACCATAGCTTTACAAACAGCGGCAGAGCACACTGAATATCTGAACTTGTCGGGTTCAGCCAACGGGCAGTTTATTGCAGCCACTTACCGCACCTATAGTTGTGCTCACTACAGCGATTTAGTACCGAACACTACAAACCCCGAATTGCACGTGATAAATACCCAAAACGGTGAAGATCATTATGTGGGCGCGTACTAACTAAATAAAGTATTTACGCAATGTTAATTCCGCATCCCCTATGCTGGAAGGCTTTTTCAACCGCATTTCGTAATAACCGGAGTAATTAAAGTAAGGTGTGTTTACCCGGTGTATCGGTTCCAGTATTTTAAATTTCAACTTGCCCACATAAAAGAAAAGCGGACCCACCAGTATGTTGCCGCAGGCATCGTAATTACAAGTATAAGAATGAGAATAATTCCCCTCATGGTAACACCCCTGGCCATCCTCATAAATTATCAGATGGGATATGTCGCAACTTCCTGTCACTTCCCAATAGCCAAAATAATCTTCTGATACAGCTCCTGGTTTACGGCAAGATGGAATTAGAAGCACGCTTGAAAGTAGCAACAAATAGATAGTGTATTTCATACCTATAAATTTCGGTATAAATATCTTTTCTGCCAAATCAACAGGATTACAGCTTACTCAATCTTACTAACCGGCACTTCACTATCATTACTACCGAAGTTTTTGTTGGCTTCGCTACCCATATTCAGGTCAAGCACACCACCACCTACAATATCCTTGTAATTAAGGTAGCATTTTGAATAGTTGGTATCGTTTAACTTACCTGATTGTATGTAAACGTTGTTATGGGCGTTGTTATTAGCGTTAATGGTAAAGGTTTTGCCGTTTTCCAGATGTATTACTGCTTTGTCTACCATTGGCGAGCCTAAAGCATATTGGTCGCTGCCGGGGCAAACCGGGTAAAAGCCCAAAGAACTAAACACATACCAGGCACTCATTTGTCCGCAATCTTCATTGCCGGAAAGGCCTTCGGGAAGATCGCGGTACATTTCGTTCATAATGCGGCGAACCATGCTTTGCGTTTTCCAGGGTTGTGCAGCATAATCATATTCATACGCTATCTGATGGCTTGGTTCGTTCCCATGCACATACTGGCCTATCATACCCGTAATATCCGGTTGCTTATGCCCGGTAAGTTTACTGCTGGTAGTAAACAAGGTATCTAAAAAGGCCGCGAGCTTTTCTTTGCCGCCGAGCAATTTCATTTGTCCGCTTAAATCGTGTGGTACATAAAAGCTGTATTGCCAGGCGTTGCCTTCTGTATAGTGGTTGTTTACCTCGTACGGATCGAAAGGAGTTAAAAAGGCGCCGCTGCGCGGACGCATAAAGCCGGTTTGGGCGTCAAACAAATGTTTGTAGGCCTGGGAACGCTGCAGGTAATAACGGTAGTCTTCGTCCTTACCCATTTTTTTCGCCATCATGGCGATGCACCAATCATCGAAGCCATACTCCAGCGTACGCGAAACATCTTCACTGTTATCGAAATACTTGATATAGCCGTTGTCCTTATAACTCTTCAGCGCATTCTTATCCTCCATGGAACTGAACTTCATCGCCTCCAACGCCTTGTCGGCGTTGAACGTTGTAATGCCTTTCAGATAGGCATCGGCAATAACAGGTATGGAGTGGTAGCCTATCATGCACCATGTTTCGCAACTGCTTAGTTCCCAAACCGGCAAACGGCCACCCTGTTCGTATTCGGTAACAAATGTATTTACGAAATCGCCGGTACGCTTGCGGTCGATTAAAGTTAAGAGCGGGTGCAGGGCACGGTAGGTATCCCATAAGGAAAAGACCGTGTAATAATTGAAATCCTTTGATTCATGAATTTTGAAATCGCGGCCACGGTATTTGCCGTCTACATCCTGATAAAGGTTGGGACAAACCATAGTGTGGTAAAGCGCCGTATAAAATGTGCGCATTACAGCGGCATCTTTACTTTCTACTTCTATGCGGCCCAGTTCTTTGTTCCAGGCATCCTTTGCAGCTTGTACGGTTTTATCAAACTCAAAGCCCGGCTGTTCGGTTTCCAGGTTTTTGCGGGCGCCTTCCACACTTACCGCCGAGATACCCACCTTGGCATATATCACCTCGCCTTCGGTAGTTTCGAAACTTACATAGGCTTTCAGCAGGCTGCCGGTATCGTGTTTAGCGTTCTCGCGCACGCCGTCCGCCTTGGCAATGCCGAAATGCTTAAAAGGTTTTGAGAACTGAATAACGAAGTACACATATTGGTTATCGGCCCAGGCCTTACTAAGGCGCATACCGCTAATTTCGTTATCGCCGCTGATAGTTATTTCGCCTTGCTTGGCAAAATCGCGATGGGTTAAATCCAGAATGATGTTTGATGAGGTTGAAGCCGGGAAGGTATATTTATGCAGACCTGTGCGGGCAGTTGCAGTTAACTCTGCCTTAATTCCGAACTTATCGAGCAATACGGAATAATAACCAGCTGAGGCTTTCTCGTTTTGTTTGGAGAAGGTGGAAGAATATTTCTTATTGCTGAAACGCGGCTTGCCAATGGTTGGCATCAGCAGTACGTCGCCATAATCGGAGCAGCCTGTACCGCTTAGGTGCGTATGCGTAAAACCATAAATGCGTTTATCGGAATAATGGTAGCCGCTGCATCCGTCCCATCCGGTTAAACGTGTATCCGGGCTTAACTGCACCATACCAAATGGTACCGTAGGACCGGGAAAAGTATGACCATGCCCCCCAGTGCCGATAAAAGGGTCAACATAAGCAGAGAAATCCTTTTGCGCATGGAGAACGTGGCAGCAAAGCAATGCCAGCAGGGGGAGGAATCGTTTCATATTCTAAATGTAATTATTGCAGGGAAATAGTGGAACCTTCCGCCTCAGGCCCGGAACAAACGGGGTGGCATATTGTTTTAAGATAGGTTATCTTTCAGGAATAAATTTTCACCTATGTTGCGTTACCTGCTTTTATATGCCATTACCCTGGTGCTGTTTTTTGCGCTGGACCTCACCTGGTTAGGTTTAATTGCTAAAAACCTTTACCGCGAAAAACTGGGGTTTATCCTTAGCGACAAGGTGAACTGGGCTGCGGCCCTTGTGTTTTACCTGCTGTATATAGGGGGCATACTTTATTTTGCCGTTATACCGGCTGTGGAATTAAACCAATGGCATACGGCTATACTGAACGGTGCTTTGCTGGGTGGTTTGTGTTATGCCACCTACGATCTAACCAATATGGCCACTATTGCCAACTGGCCTTTAAGCATCGTTCTAATTGATATTATCTGGGGTATGGCACTTACATCTGCCTGCTCAACGGGCACTTACTTTATAGCAGCAAAGTTT
The DNA here is from genome assembly GCA_044225825.1 of Chitinophagales bacterium. Classification (GTDB taxonomy): domain Bacteria; phylum Bacteroidota; class Bacteroidia; order Chitinophagales; family LD1; genus Bog-950. The sequence goes on along the minus strand of JBGAIB010000003.1, from coordinate 487,762 downwards.
TTAAAGGGATAGAACTAATGGGCCTTGTCCTTTGCCTGCCCGCCGGTGTTTTGTTCGCCGGCACCGCTTGCGGGTGCAGTAGAGGGTTGGTCCTTAGTAGTAGGTACGGCATCGGGAACCGGCGCACTTGATTCAGTAGTGGGAGCCGCAACGGCGCTGTCTACACCCATTGCATTTTCTGCTGGTTGCTCTGCGGGTGGAACAGAAGGCAAAGGGTGCGATCCGTTATTGCTGCAGGAGGCAATAAGAAGCAGTGTCAACATAGCAAGAGCGCTTATATAATTACGCATAGTATATCGAGGGTTTGAAAAACAAATTTAATAAACCCACCTGTTACGCAGGCGCATTTTAATAAATAGCATTGCTTATTTTTGAACTATACGAATAGCGATGACGATAAGATTTACCGCACCTGTTTTAAAGTTTAATGAGCAAGGCGAAAAAACCGGCTGGACGTATTTTGTTATACCGGCCGAGTTAGCTCAACAACTAAAACCGGGGAGCAAAAAATCGTTCAGGGTAAAGGGTAAATTAGATAGTTATGCCATTAAACAGGTAGCGCTATTGCCAATGGGCGAAGGCGACTTTATTATGCCTTTAAATGCAGCTATGCGTAAAGCCACAGGCAAACGCAAAGGAGCTACATTATCGGTGCAGTTGCAGGCAGATGATTCGCCGCTGGAGTTATCGCCGGATCTGATGGCCTGTTTGCAGGACGAGCCTAAGGCGCTGGAATTCTTCCGGAAATTAGGGAAGTCGGAACAGAATTACTTTTCGAAATGGATTGAAAGCGCTAAAACGCCCGAAACCAAAGCCAAGCGGATTGGCATGTCACTCAATGCCTTTTTGAAAGGCATGGGCTATGGCCCAATGATAAGAGCCGCCAAACAGGAGAAGCAGGAACGGTAAGCGCTTAGTGCATTACCGGCAAACGCAATGTTTTCTGTTGATCAGCAGTCCGTATTTTTAGCAGATATATGCCATTGGCGAGGTCAACCGTTGGAGTGCTGATGTATTGTACCCCGTTGCTTACCCCATTAAAGATAGTGCGCATCAATTCACCGTTTGTGTTGTATAACTCCAGGGCAATTACCTGCCCGTTCGAGTTTCCAACTTTCATCTCCATACTGCTGTTGGCGGGTGTAGCTGAAGTTAACTGCACTAATTGGTTCCATTCGGCTTCGGACAAAGCGGAGGGCAACACTGATGGAGATAAAATCCAGTTGGTAATGGCGGTATCATCCGGCAAAGTGGCACTTTCAAAATGGCGTACCCAATGGCCGGCTTCGTCAATTAAAAACTTATTGAAATTCCAGCTCACGTGCGCATTTTGAACGCCGTTTAAATCAGCGCGTTGCAACCATTTGTATACAGGGGCAGTATCCTGTGATACACAAGCCACCTTCGACATCATCTGAAAGGTAACATTGTAATTATTGGTGCAAAAATCGTTGATGGTGCTATCATTATGCGGATCCTGGTTCCCGAAATCGTTGCAGGGGAATCCCAGTATTTCGAAATTGTAGGAGTGATACTGCAGATACAGGGCCTCCAGATCATCAAATTGCGGGGTAAAAGCGCAGAAACTGGCTGTATTTACTACCATAACCTTTTTACCCTGATACTGGGCCAAACTAATTGTATCGCCGGCGATGGTAACGGCGCTATAATCGTGAAAGCTTAGCTGTGCCGATACGACGGTAACAAAAGCCGAAAAAAGAAAGGAAGTAAAAAGATGCTTCATGCGGGGAAGTTTTGTTGTAAGATAAACAAGATACGAGTACAAAAGGTTCCCCGGTTCACTAATTAAATCAACGGACGCCTTTTTCGGGGTATTTGCCCTTAATCGGGCGATAAAAGGCTTTTATCTGCTCCATGTCACTTTCAATATCTCCAGTTGGGTAAAAGGTTGGCCCGATGCCAGCTACCTTATGCTCAAAATCGAGATAGCCCAAAACAATAGGCACCCGTGCATTAAGGGCGATATAATAAAAACCGGTGCGCCATTTCGCTACGTATTCGCGCGTACCTTCCGGTGCCAGCGCCAGAATAAACTTATCGTTTTCATTAAATTTCTGAACGGCTATATCTACCACATTGTGTTTGCTATGCCGGTCGACAGGTATACCACCCATGGCGCGAAACAACCATCCGAAAGGCGGTTTAAAAACTTCTGCTTTGGCGAAGTATTTAAAGTCTACATCAAATAAGTAGCGGGCACACATGCCGTATATAAAATCACGCCCTGCCGTATGAGGTGCCGCAATCACCACAAATTTTTTCAGCGGGGGCACCTGACCGGCGGTTTTCCAACCGGTTAACCAAAAAATAAAACGGGCCAGCAGTTTCATGGTGTCGATATAGCTTTTCTAATATACCAAATCGCCCATAACTCAGGAAGTAGTAGCTTGCTCTAACAGGTTGTCAGTAGCCTCGTCGAGGATTTTGTAAACGTTTTCGAACCCTTCCTCCCCTTTGCCGAAGTATGGATCGGGCACATCAATGGGTGTTTCTTCGTACACCAGACTCATCATCAACTTCACTTTATTCCGTTCATCGTCGGTGCTGGTCATTTGCATTACGTCGCTCAGGTTGGCCTTGTCCATTACATAAATCAAGTCGAACTTATCGAAGTCGGTACGCACAAAGGGGCGCGAATGCTGATACGAAATGTCGATGCCATGCCGCAGCATGCAAGCCATAGCACGATGGTCGGGCAGTTCACCTTTATGCCAATCGCTGGTGCCGGCCGAATCTACCTGCCAGTTCAAGCCAGCCTTTTCTATTTTATGTTGCAAAAGCCCATGTGCCATGGGTGAGCGGCAGATATTGCCTAAACAAACAAATAAAACCTTCATGCTTTTAATTCAAACTTCCGGAAAATAAATCGGGGGCAAGGTATTTAACCAGCTCTTCGCTCATGGGGTCCAGCGCCGGCGAAAACACCTTCATTAACCGGCCATTTTCATCAATCAGGTATTTCTGAAAATTCCATTTCACCTCGGTGTCCTTATAACCATTCAATTCTTTGCTGGTAAGAAAGCGGTATAAAGGATGTGCTTCTGCACCCAGCACACGCACTTTGGCCGTAAGCGGAAATGTGACACCGAAATTTACCTCGCAAAATTCTTCAATTTGCTTTTCGCTTCCGGGTTCCTGGCCACCGAAGTCATCGCAGGGCAAACCGACCACCACCAGGCGGTCTTTAAAATTCTCATACAACTCCTGTAGTTGTTTGTACTGGGGTGTAAAGCCACATTCGGAGGCTGTGTTTACCAGTAGAATTTTTTTGCCTTTAAACTGCTGCAGGTCCAGCGCTTCGCCACGGATGGTGGTAAGCTTATAATCGTAAACTGAATTACCCATACCACGAATATAGGGCAATATGCAGCAAGGTGCTTTTAAATTGTAACGCTGGGCCGTTTTAGCATTTACAGCTTAACTGTATATTTACCCGGTGCCCACCATTGCGCATTTAGTAAACCCTTTTAAGGTGCCTGCAGGCGCCAACTTTGGCTTTGTGCAGGAAGTTACGTTTGCAAGTATGCTGGCAGCACGTGAGTTTGCCGGCGGAAAAGTGCAGGTGGAATTATTAGCCGTTGGGTATGAAGAAGACGAACCTGCCATGCCTGCCGGCTTCCGGCGCTGCAGCCCGCTGCAGCGTTCCGTACTGGATACCGGTTCGTTTAATAAAAAGCGCAAACTGCCTTTAATAGCCGAATTGTTGGATAAGCTTGCCGGCAACTCTACTGCAGAGTATCTTATTTATACCAATGCCGACATTGCGCTGATGCCGCAGTTTTATACTGCCGTAAATGCTTTTTTAGAGAACGGACACGATGCCTTGTTAATTAACCGCCGGGGAATAGCAAGTACCTATAACAGTGTACAGCAATTACCCTTGATGTATAGCGATTATGGCAAGCCACATCCGGGCTTTGATTGCTTTGTGTTTAAGCGCGAACTGGCCGGGAAATTATTGTTAGGCAATATCTGCATCGGCATCCCTTTTCTGGAAGTTAGTTTGGTGCACAACCTGATAGCCCATGCCCAAAACCTGAAGCTGATCGATGATCTGCATCTTACTTTTCACCTGGGTACCGAAGTAATGCCCCCTGTTGATGAAGAATATTATCGCCATAACCGCAGCGAATACGAAACCAATATCTATCCGCAAATAAAGGCGCAGTTGGACATCCGTAAATTCCCCTACGCAACCCTTCCTTTTTATAAACGCATGATGAAATGGGCGTTAAACCCCGTTTTCCGCACACATCAGGTAAGCGAAATGGAAGGTAAAAGTTTGCTGCGCCGTATAAAATACAAGCTGGATAGCTGGCGGTTTGCCCTGTTAGAGAAAATCAAATAATACGCTGCCTAAAGGATATGTAGCAATTCGGTTAGCGCTGCAATTTCATAAGTTACCGCTTCGGGCTTACGTTTCCGTTTTGGATTGAAAAACACCTGGTCCATACCGGCAGCCTTCGCACCCATGATATCCGTATTAAAGTTATCGCCTATCATCACGCATTTATCGGTTTGGGTACCGGCGCGTTCTACAGCCAGCGCAAATATCTTTTTATCGGGTTTTTGCGTGCCTACTTCCTCCGAAATAATGATGTGTTCAAAAAATGGCTTCAACCCTGAATGTTCAATTTTTATCCATTGTACCTCAGCAAAGCCGTTGGTAATAAGGTGCATTTTGTATTTGGTTTGCAGGTATTGCAACACTTCGACTGCCTGCGGAAAAAGGGCTGTCATTTTAGGACTGAGTTCCACATAACTATCCGCCATACGATGAGCCAATGCCATGTCATCAATGCCCAATTCGCGCAGGGTGTCGTAAAAACGATGTACGCGTACCTGTTCCTTATTTACCAGCCCATTGTGGTAGCGTGCCCAATAGCGATCGTTGATGGGTATGTAGCGATGGTGGAAGGCATTAAAACTGCTTACGCCAAGACCAGCAAGTTGCTCGGTTTCAAAAATCTGCTGCAGGGCTTTAGCAGAGTTAGTTTCAAAATCCCACAAGGTGTGATCCAGATCAAAAAAGATGTGTTCGTATTTTTTCATCGCTCCGGACGAAGATGGCAATAAAGCGCAACAAACCTACTTCCGCTTATTAATAATTAAAAAAAACTATTTGATTTCCTGGCACAGTTCAATCAAAAGGCCGTTCGCGCTTTTTGGGTGAAAGAAGAATACCAATTTATTATCCGCCCCCTTTTTAGGTTTTTCGGATATAGGTAAAAAGCCTTCCGATTTTAAGCGCTCCACTTCCTTCTCGATATCCTCTACGGCAAAGGCAATGTGGTGTATGCCTTCTCCTTTCTTTTCTATAAACTTAGCGATGGCGCTTTCCGGCGCTGTTGCCTGCAGTAATTCAATCTTCGACTCACCAATGGCAAAAAACGAGGTGTCCACATGCTCACTTTCTACGCTTTCAACCTTATAGCTGGGTTTTCCCAACAATTTGGCAAACAAATCATTAGAAGTGGTCAAATCACGTACGGCGATGCCTATATGTTCTATCTTGTCAAGCATAAACTGTCAAAATTTCCTATTCCTAACAAAGGAACGATTATTGGTATAAATTTGCAGAACTAAAAGTAAGCGATATGTTGTTTGTGTCGGAATCAGCAAAAAATAAAATTGAAGTTTTAAGGAAGGAACAGAATTACGGTGAGGACTACTTTATCCGCGTAAGTGTTTTAGGCGGAGGTTGCTCGGGCCTTTCCTATAAAATGGACTTTGACAACAAATTAACACCGGAGGACCAGGAATTTACCGACAAAGGCGTGAAGCTGGTTACCGACCTGCGCTCGTTCCTGTATGTATGTAATACCACCCTCGATTTTTCTGATGGGCTGAATGGTAAAGGATTCCAGTTCCTGAACCCGAATGCTTCGCGCACCTGCGCCTGCGGCGAAAGTTTTGCCGTTTAATTCTACCAGCTATAAAAAACAAAAAAGGCGGTGATTGCTCACCGCCCCACCAATCTGCACCACGAAAAAGGTGCAGGTCGATGTGTTTATTGTTTTATTACCATTACATTGAATACTGTGCCGTTAGGGAAATAAGCCGTGGCACCTGTAGAACCCACCACCCAATTGGTTCCGTTCCAGTAAACACTGAAAGCCGGTGTGCCAAATGAGCTTGTTTGCGGCGTAACGATCACCACATCGGTAGAAGCTGCACCTGCATAGGTGATGGTAAAATCGGTAGTAGTTGCATTTGCAATAGCAGCGGTTTTAAAGGCAGTTTTAGTACTGCCGCTGGCCTTTAAAAAACCATTATTAACCTCCAGCGCAACACCATTGGTGGCTGTGCTACCTGCATATACACCTACTGTGCCTATACCATAAACACCTGTACCGTTGGTAGCCGTGCCATATACCCCCCAGCCACTGCCATCCTGACTACCCCAAACACCTATACCGTTACCGCCTGTTCCTGCATTGTCGCCTTTAATGGCAGCGTTAAATGCACCGGGCGCAGTACTGGTTTGTTCTACCAACAGCACCTGCGAGGAAGCGTTGGTGTTGCTTTCGCTAACGTGTAAACGCGATGCAGGTGTAGTAGTTCCGATACCCACTTTACCCGCATCCATGGTTAACCAGGTATTAGCAGTGCTAACAACTGCACCTGAACCAATTTTGAATTTATTGCCGTCAAAATAATCGGTACCTAAAAAGTTGCGGAAGGTGTTGTTGGTGCCAAAGAATAAGGCCGAAACACCTGCACCTTTGTTCATTACATCAATACCACCAAAGTTATTGGTGCTGGTGTAGTTCACATCAATCAGGTTGTCGGGCACTGTATCGTTCAGTGCAATTTTGCCATCGGCGGTAATGGTCATGCGCGGTTTTGCAGCGGTTACAATATGCACGCTACCGGTAGTATTTACAAGGCCTGTTCCAAAATCAACATCCTCGTTATGGTTACCTGAATACGAACCCATATACCCCCGGTAAGCACCGCCTTCCCAAATACCAATCCAGGTATTGGAAGGAGCATTAAAGTTTGCTACGTTCTCTGTTGAGCCTGTTACCGCCAGTTTTTCGAATGAAGCATTTATACCTGTTGTATTACCGATAGAAAGGCGTGTTCCGTTATCGTAAATTAATGAGTTACCTACCGTGGTACCATTGGGGGTAAATTTAGCTACATAATTAAGCGTACCGCTAACCGTACCTGCGCCAGCAGGACCCGTTGCGCCCGTAGCACCCGTTGCGCCTGTAGCACCCGCACCTGTTGGGCCTGTAACACCGGTAGCACCGGTGGCGCCTTTAGCACCGGTAGGCCCGGTAGCACCTGTTGCGCCACCACCTGAACCGGCCGGACCAGTTGGTCCGGTTACGCCTTGGGGCCCCTGGGCACCATTGGCACCTGCGGTACCAGCAGGACCCTGCGGACCGGTTGGGCCGGTTGGGCCTGCAGGACCTGAGGTAGTAGCCTGGTTAGCATATAAGGCATAAGGTACACTCAACAACTGCGCAGCTCCCATATCGGCATAACTGCTACCGCCGGCCGGGTCGTATTCTACCTGCAGGTATTTAGCGCCACTGCTCCAGTTGATAGAAGCAAAGGTGCCTGACACAACAGTGCCCTGACCAACTTCGGCAGAAAAAAGACCATACTGGTTGGTTGTTTTAGTTTGTGTTTCCTGGTAAACCGTAGTGCCTGATGCGGAACCATCATGAATGGTAAAGCGAAGTCCCACACTTTGGTTTTGTAATACCGAGCCGCCTGCATTACGCGCTACAGCCTGGTAATTGAATGATTGGGGCGCCTGTGCCCACGCTCCCAGCGTTGCCGTTAACAGCAACATGGTTACATAGAGATGAAAATTACATTTCATGGTAGATTGGTTTTATTGTTAAAGAATTTTATTAATGTATTATCTGAAACTTTTTAGTGATGAGCGATGGCGCGCCGGTACCGGAGCCCGTATACTGTACGGTTAACAGGTAGTTACCTGCTGCTAATGAGCGGCAATCGAGCGGGTGTGCTTCCTTACCCCCTGCGTAATCGCCGGTAAAGGCAACCGCTACCTGCTGCCCCAGTAAATCGAATACTTTTACCTCTACCTTACCGGCAGCTGCAAATTCCCATGCAAACCAAAGGCCTGTGGTAGCAGGATTAGGATACAAGGCCACTGCATTATCGTAACCACCTGATGGATTGATGATGCCGATTGCGAGGCTTGAATCGGATTGCTGAAATCCCTGTGTTAAGGTGTTAGTGCCGTTGGTAAACGTTTTTACCATTGTCATTTCGCCGGTGGTGTAGGAAAGTGAACCGGAGGCACTGGTCGCAAAGCCTCCACTACTGGCTACTACCGTAGGCGTAAGGCTTTGTGCAGCAGCCATGCCAATGCTAAAAAGCAGGCAGGCCACCGTTGATTTAAATTTCATATTCATGGTCGATTGGTTTTGTGATGCGAAGTAACCGGGCTGCCAGGCCGGCTCAAAACCATTTTTTTTCGTTTTTTAGCACTGCAAATGCTCCTATAAAACCCCATCGAGCTGTTATTCAATAAGTTACACTCTCATTTATTTAGCTGCGCATGGCCCGTCAAAACGATTTATTTGAACTTGTAAAGTCCTTAACCAAAGCCGAAAAGGCCTATTTCAAAAAAAATTTACCGGAACAGGAAAACGGTCAAAAAGGTTATCTGAAACTGTTTGATGCGCTCGACGGCATGAAGGAGTATGACGAGCCGTTGCTGCTGAAAAAACTTAAAATAACCAGGCAGGGTACGGCCTTTTCGGTGAGCAAAAATTATCTATATAAAGCCCTGCTGAAATCGCTGGTACAGTTTAATGCAGAGAAATCGCATCATGCCATTATTCAAAATCACCTATTACAAGGCGAGGTGCTGAACCAAAAAGGCCTGTACGAGCAGGCAAAAAAGAGTTATGAAAAAGCACTGGAAATGGCAAAAGATGCGGACAACGTACCGCTGGCCTATGAAAGCCAGGTACAATTGCGGGGTCTATTTTCCTATTTGCCTATTACCACTGAAACCAGCGGTGAACTGAACCGGTTAAATGCCGAAATGGAAGAAATGGTACAAGTGCTGAAAAGCGAGAATAAGATTTCGGCTATTTCCAAGATGCAGTTTGTGCTGTTAAAGTTACTGAGTTTTGAAGGGGTACGCAGCGAACACCACAGAGAGTTACTGGAACAACTACTGCAGGATCCGGATTTTAAAGAAGAAAATTGCCAAACGTATACCACCCGTTGTTTGTATTACACCGTATTGGGACATCACTATTACGCCGTGGGCGATATGGAAAAAAGCTTTGACTGGCGCCGAAAAGCCGTGGACTACATGGAAGCACATGGTGAAAAAATGAAAACACACCGTATGCGCTATTTCAGCACGTTAAACACCTTTTTAAATATTTGCCTGCGTTTGCACCGCAACGACATATACAAACATTACATAGGTGCGCTGGGTGAATACCAGCAGCTGGAGCCGGGGATGGCTTCGCGCGTTTTTTTAATGTATGCTAACCTGCAGATGAATTACTGTTTTGGTAATTCGGACCTGGTATATGCCAAAAACATACTGCCCGATATAATTGAAGGTATTGACAGTTACAGACACCTGTTAAGCGTAAACTTTCTGATGCCCATACACTTTAACACAGGCGGGTTACTTTACTTTTTAGGGAGATACGCTGAAGCGGTTGACTACTTTAAATTTTGCAGCGAACAAAAGGCAGATGAGAACATTGCCGCCGTAGCCCGGGTAGTGCTGCTGATACTGCATTACGAGTTAGGCAATGATGATTTGATAGAATACCTGATACGAAATACCGAAAGGCACTTTAAAAACCAGGGTCGCCTGTATAAATTTGAAAGAGCCTTTTTGGATAGCCTTAAAAAGGTAGTACGCCTGCCTTCGAAAAAAGAGAAGCAACAGGAGTTTGCCCGGCTGAAACAAATAATAGAAGAATTGAAGGCGAAACGGGAAGAGATGAATGCTATTGGCATTTTCGACTTTACCGGTTGGCTCAATAAAAAAACGGCAGGTTTAAAACCGGACTAATGCAGGTGTTTTCTACCTGAAACAATGCCGGCCCCTAAAACCATCAGCACTAAAACTATCACGGCCATTGCGATCATATAATACCACTTGTTTGCTATAAATACGGCTAAGTGGTAGTTTTTGATTCGTTTATTTAACAAGCTATAGCCTGTAGTGTGTTCTTCTATCCATTCGTATTGTCCAATAGCCGCCTGTAACCTGCCGGTTTTCTGCAGGCTAAGCGCCTGTAAAACCCGGGCTTCGTACATGGCCGAATCCATCCCCAGGCAAAGGTCAAAATCCAGCATGGCTTCGGAATAACGCTGCGCTTTATACAAACATAAACCCCTATCGAAATAAGCTTCCTTTTTATCGGGGCAATCCTGTATCAACAGGTTAAAGTTTACCAACGCCGAGTCGTATTGTTCGTTGGCAAATTGCCTGTTCCCTTCTATAAACAGGGGATGAAGTTCCGCTTCCGAAAAAAGCGGAAGAAGAGAAAGTAGCAGTAAGAACAACAGTTTGTTCATTCAACTGTTTAAAACAGAAAATACCGGATCATACCGGGTTGAGGCGCTTACGCGTAAAGCGGAAACTGCTCCATGTAGGCGTTTACTTCCGCCTTTACCTTGCCTATCACCGTTTCGTTTTCTACATCGGCAATAATGCGGTCTATCCAGGCAGCAATCTGCTGCATGTCGTTTTCCTTCATGCCGCGCGATGTGGCAGCCGGAGTGCCCAGGCGTATACCCGAGGTAACAAACGGCGATTTATCGTCAAACGGAACCATATTCTTGTTACAGGTTATATCTGCCTTTACCAATGCAGCTTCAGCTTGTTTGCCGCTTACATTTTTATTGCGGAGATCTATCAGCATTAAGTGGTTATCGGTTCCACCGGATATAATCTGATAGCCGTTGTTTACCATAGCCGCAGCCAAAGCTTGTGCATTGCTCTTCACCTGCTGCTGGTATTGTTTAAAGTTGTCGGTTAAAGCCTCACCAAAGGCAATAGCCTTGCCGGCAATTACATGCTCCAGCGGACCGCCCTGCGTACCAGGAAATACGGCACCATCCAGTACGGCACTCATCATTTTTAATTCACCTTTGGGGGTCTTTTCGCCGAACGGATTTTCGAAATCCTGGCCAAGCATGATGATACCACCACGTGGTCCACGCAGGGTTTTATGTGTAGTTGAGGTAATAATGTGGCAATGAGGCAGAGGGTTATCCAATAAACCAACCGCAATTAAACCTGCAGGGTGGGCAATATCGGCCATTAGCAAGGCCCCTACTTCATCGGCAATAGCGCGGAAGGTTTTGTATTCCCATTCACGCGAATAAGCGCTGGCACCGCAGATGATCAGTTTTGGTCTTTCCTTGAGCGCAGTTTCGCGCACTTTATTCATATCAATACGGCCGGTTTCCTGCTCCACACCGTAAAAAGAAGGCACATATAATTTGCCTGAAAAGTTAACCGGCGAACCATGTGTTAGGTGCCCACCGTGCGATAGATTAAAGCCTAAAATTTTATCGCCGGGTTTAAGGCAGGCCAGCATTACTGCAGCATTTGCCTGTGCGCCACTATGGGGTTGCACATTAGCCCAGGCAGCACCAAACAACTTTTTCAATCGCTCAATGGCCAGATTCTCAATTTCATCCACAAACTGGCAACCACCGTAATAGCGCTTACCGGGCAGACCCTCGGCATATTTATTGGTAAGGCAGCTTCCCATAGCCTGCATCACCTCGGCTGAGGTAAAATTCTCGGAGGCGATCAGTTCGATGCCTTCGCGTTGACGGTGCAATTCTTTATCGATCAAACCAAATACGGCGGTATCCTTCATGGTAAATTCTTTCGGGCAAAAATAAACGGAGGGGTGGTAGGGCTGAACGTTTGGCCTGCCTACTTATTAACAGCCGGGGATGCAATAACCTTACAGGCTAGCGGCAGGAAAGATTATTTCATTTGTTCGGTTGCTGAGGGCGGAGCGGTTTTATGCGGTGCATGCGGGTGCCAACCGAGCACCAGCAGCAAAATAAAGAAGCCAACCACATAGCCCACCGCTACGTGCCAGCCCCCTTTTATCCATCCAGCAACACTTTTAGCTTCTTCGTACATATTGCTTATAGCCACGCCCGCAGAAGATCCAAACCACATCATGCTGCCTCCGAAGCCTACCGTATAGGCTAAAACGCCCCAATCGTAACCGCCCTGGGTAAGCGCTAGTTTGGTTAAAGGTATATTATCAAACACCGCTGAAATAAATCCAAGTACAAGGGCAGTTACCCAACTTGCAGCGGGCAATTGCTCCACGGGCATCATGCTGGCACTCAACACCAGCGATAGCAGAAAAATACTGCCCGGCAGCGCATGGCGGGCTTCGCTCCATTCGGTGCGTATAATAAAAGCACCAACCAGAATTGCTGCCCATACACCAACCGCCGGAAACTCCAGCAGGATGTTGGCAGTAATGGCACCGGCGAGTATCATACCGCTTACACCCAGTCTTTTCCAACTGATGTGCACGTGGGGAATATCATCCTTCATGATAGGCTGATAGCGCTGCTGCTGCACCGAAGCAATAACACCAAAAATCAAAAGCGCAGGAAAGGCAGCCATATAGGCATGTAGAACGTCGGTGGCATTTACGCCATCAATCCACATCATAGTTGTGGTAGTATCCCCCAGCACGCTTCCGCTTCCGCCCGCATTGCTGGCTGCTACAATGGCGGCAAGAAAGCCGATATGCACTTTTTTACGGAACACCACATGTGCCACACCGCCGCCTATCATGGCAGCAGCTATGTTATCTAAAAACCCGGAGAGGATGAACACAAGTAACAAAAGGATAAAACCGCCTTTCCAATCATCGGGCAGGTAGTGCGGAAGCTTAGCAGGAATGCCTGAATGTTCGAAGTGCTTGGCCAGAATTGCAAAACCAATAAGCAGTCCGAACAGGTTCAATAAATCTTTCCATTCGTGCAGCAGGTGATGCGGCAGGTTAAATGGCGTACAAATCAGTTTGTAGACAACCACCAACGTTAACCCCGTTAGTGCTACCTGTAATGTTTTATGGTGGAACAGGGCTACACCAAGCAGGGTGAATCCGAATAGAAAAAATTCGAAATCAATACCAAAAAGATGGAGAGGAGACAATAACTGCACTGGGTGAAAATAAGGTTTCCTGCTATATGGGCTATGCTTCTTTTTGCTTTTGTAACAAGCCGGCAGTCATTAATACACTTGTTGCAATAACTACAAACAGCAATACGGACTGTCCCGCAGCAGCGAGGCGCTGCTCATCGGGAATGCTGTAGAATAGCAGAATGCTGATGAGCCCCCGGGGCATAATAAACACCGCCGGCAATAATTGCGGCCGAGAAAAGAAGCGCAGATAAAGGAAGCGCAAGCCGAACAACAGGGCGAAAAAGAACAAACCTGTTAGTAAGGGCTGTGCATGTAGCAAAGCACCCGGTTGCATAGTAAAACCAAACAACACAAAGAAAAAGGTCCGCATCAAAAAAGCGCTTTCGGCCGTTAGGTTAAAAAACTGATTGATATCGACTGTAAGGTTTTCATACAAAAAATGTTTACGGAAAAAGGTGTTTTTAATGAGCGGCGCATTATTCACAAACAAGCCAAATATCAATACGATGATAAGTGTGGATAGATGATACATTTTACCCACGGCATAAACCAAAATGAGGATAGCAATGATCAGGAAAAACTTAACGTGATGCGTTATGCTTCCCATGGTATACAACAGCACCAAGCTAAATACAAAAGCCAACAGTAATACTGCGGCTACATCGATGCCCAGATGTAAGAAAGAAGTGCCTGTGATTTCAGTATTGGCTAAAACAAAATTAAAAAGCACAATACCCAGTATATCTGAGAAGGACGATTCGTAAACCACAAATTCCTTTTTCTCTTCGGTTAGTCCTGAAACGGATGGAATGGCAATTGCCGAACTGATAACCGCAAAGGGTACCGCATTTAACAAACACAACTGCCATCCTTCCTGCGCTATGTATCTAAGCAGTACGGCCACTCCAATCCACGACGAAAGCAGGATAACCAGTGCAGCAAAAAAAGCTTTTCGTATAACCGGCAGTTTAGAAGGGGTAAACTGCAACTCCAGGGCCCCTTCCAATACTATTAAAATTAAACCCAGGGTGCCGAGAGCAGGCAAAATTTTATCGAGCGGCGGCAGAACCATTTGAAGCCGATTACATACCAACTGCAGAACAACACCGGTTATTATGAGCAACAAAACAGAAGGAAACTTGGTTTTGCGTGCAATCCAGTCGAAGAAATAGGATAGTACCACTAATAGTGATACGACGATAAGAATAGGATACGTATACATGTGCTATCTTAACGCTAAAACCAGGCTGGTGTTTTGCAGCCAAAACCAGTCAAAAGCCCTCAAAAATACCAAAAACGTAGGCAGAAGTGCTTAAATCCAGGTGGGTACCGCAACTTTTGAGGGCCTCCTCCGTAGGCATTAAAGTGAACCTATCCGTTTTATGCGCATAGTAACAGAGGATGATATAAGCATTGAAAAGGTAATACAGGACGCGGAGCAGTTTATAGAGCGCCGCAACCCTGAGGGCCTACCACTTGCCCACAAGGCCATGCGCCTTGCCGAGCAAAGCGGCGATGCACGTACCATTGCCTATGCAAAGTATATATTGGCTTTTTACCATTGCCTGGTAGGTAACGATTATGATAAATCCATTGAGCTGTGCCACGAGGTAACGGAAAAGATGGATTACGAAGATTTTGAAGAGGTAGCTTACAAGCTGTATATGACCCTCGGAAACTCGTACCAACTTAAAGGCGAGTTATTCTCAGCGCAGGAAGCTTACATGAAAGGCCTGAAACAATTAGAGGCCAAAAAAGAATTATCGCAACGTGAAAAAGGGTTTCTTGCTTCGTTCTACTACAACGTGTCGCTGCTATTAGGCACTACCGCATTATTTTTAGTGGAAGAAGACTACCTGCAAAAAGCCATTACCATTTATACGGAAATGGAGCAGTGGTTCAAACTTTCGAAATGTTATGTGGCCTATGCCGGCATATTTGAAACCAAGAAAGAATACGACAAATCCATTGCCCTGTTGTATAAAGCGCTGGAGTTGGATGAGCGCACTGGCGATGCTTATAGTTTGGCTTTAACACGGGCTAACCTGGGAATACTACATCTGCGCACCCGCGATTTCGAGAAAGCATTTAGCTATTTAAATGAAGCGCAAACCTATTACGAAGCCAACAACATGACTTATGAGTTGGCCATGGTAAAGGTGAATATGGGCGAGGCTTATGCCGGTGCAGGTGATTTGCAACAGGGAATTATAGAATTACTGGCGGCAGAGGAAATGTTCCTGCGCCTGGACAATAAAAACGAGCTGAGCAATATTTACCAAAAGCTAAGCCCGTTGTTTGCTCAATCAGGCGCTTACGATAAGGCGTACGAATATCAAACAAGGCTTACCGAAAGCTTACGTTACTTTTTTGATGTAGAAAAAACAAACTCGCTTACGCGTGCTAAAAAAGAGTTTGAGACTGAGCAAAAAGAAAAGGAAGCTGCGTTATTGCGTGAAAAGAACGAACAGATACGGCATTATGTATTAAAGCTGGAACGCTCCAATAATGAGTTAAACCAGTTTGCCCAGGTAGCCTCACACGATTTACGTGAGCCCCTGCGTATGATAAGCGCTTACATGAATCTGTTGCGCCGCAGCATGGATGGCACTATTACCGAGCAGCAATCGGAGTTTATCGGGTTTGCACTGGATGGAGCCAAACGCATGGAGCAGTTAATTGTGGATCTGTTGCGCCTGGCAAAAGTAGACGCTAACCCTCGTATCGAAAAAGTGCGGTTAATGAATGTGGTTGACGAAATACGCCTGAACCTGGATGTATTGCTGACAGATAAAAATGCAGTTATCATATCATCGGACCTGCCGGATATTATGGCCGACCGCACCATGATATTACAATTGTTCCAGAACCTGATAGGTAATGGCATAAAATACAATCAAAGCGACCGTCCGCTGGTAAAAGTTAAAGGCATTATACGCGGCAGCGAAATGGAAATTACCTTTAGCGATAATGGTATCGGTATACCGGAGCACTTCCGCGAAAAAGTATTTGAAATTTTCAAACGCCTTCATACCACGCAGGAATACAGCGGCTCAGGTATAGGCTTATCCATCTGTCGCAAAATTGTGGAGAGCATGAATGGCCGCATTACTATTGAAGATAACCCTACAGGCGGCACCATATTTAAAGTGGTGTTCCCCATCAGCATCATCGCGTAAGCAAATCCCTATTTATTCTGTAGCTCCTGGTTGGCTGTAACACCACACTGCAGCCACTTCAGATATTCGGTAGCATCAGGCGTGTAACCACGGGGGTCGTTTAATAATCGCTCGTCGGCACTCACCAGCGCATAGTAGGGCTGGCTTGGCTGTCCGAAACAGGTATTCTCTAAATCGCTCCATTTATTGCCGATATTCTTTACCTGCTTATCCAGCAGTTTAGAGTAATACTGTTCGTTCTCCGGCAAGGGCTGACGGTCATCCACATATAAGGATAACAGAATGTAGTGCTCGTTCAGGGCTTTAAACACATCGGGTTGTGTCCATACATTCTCTTCCATCCGGCGACAGTTAATACAAGCCCATCCTGTAAAATCAATCATCACAGCCTTGTTTTCGCGCTTTGCAGCAGCAAAGGCTTCGCAGTAGTCGCGGTAAATTTTCAACGATTTAGGATCCTGTTCGCCACATTCACGGCAGTTGGAGTATTCTTTCGGCGGAGGGAAACCGCTGAACAAAGGCACCGGTTTACAATACATACCATAAGCCGAATATATGCTGAAGGCAAGCGCTACTAAAGCAACGGCATAACGCCCGATTGTTTTCTTCTCATCGGCATGCTCCCTGGCAAATTTGTAAACGCCTATTAAATACATAAACAGCCCAAAGCCCAAAACCGACCATACACCCAGGAAAATTTCGCGCTTCATCAAACCCCATTGCTTCACATTATCAGCATTGGCCAGATATTTAAAGGCAAGTATTAATTCTACAAAACCCAGTACCACCTTAAAGGTATTCATCCAACCGCCTGAACGGGGCAACTTCTTCATCAATTGCGGGAATAACGAAAACAGCGCAAAAGGCAGGGCCATCGCAAAACCAAACGAGGTAAAGCCAACCATCAGGCGTATTTTACCACCACTGCCAGCGGCCGCATTGCCAATCAGGTTAGCCAATAAAGGGCCGGTGCACGAAAACGAAATAAGCACCAGGGTAAGGGCCATAAAAAACACACCAATAAAACCACCGGCATTAGAGGCTGTTTCGGACTTATTTACCAAAAAATTCGGGAGGCTGATATCGTAGAAGCCAAAGAACGAGAAGGCAAATACAATGAAGATGACAAAGAAGCCGAGGTTCAGATAAGGGTCTGTTGCAAAAATATTCAGCGAATCGCTGCTGGCACCAAAGAACACAAAGGGCGTAGAGAAAAGGAAATAGATAAACACGATGAAGAAGGCATACAGCAGCGACTCCAGCATACCTTTCTTTTTACTTTCGGCGCGCTTGGTAAAAAAGCTTACCGTAAGCGGAATCATAGGAAACACACAAGGCATAAACACCGCTATGAAGCCCCATAACAAGCCCTGCAGAATCACATCTATTACCGAGATGGTTTCAATTTGTTTACCGCAGTCGCGATAAGGCGTTCCGTAATGGTCAGCATCAAAACCGGTTTTGCCATAATCGCAGGGGCCGGTTATAACTGTAGCCGGAGTTTTGCCGCTGTCTGCATTTACGGCTGCCGGAGCAGTATCCACTACTAACTCAACCAGGCCTGTATCTTCTATGCCAACGGCTTCATCTCCGCCACCTTTTAAATCAAACGAGAATTCTACATCATAATCGGGGGGCAGGCATTCCTTATCGTTACAGGCCATAAACTCCAGGTGGCCTTTCAGTTTAGTATCGCGCTTAACCCTTACCTTTTGTTCTACAGTCATGCTGCCTTCAAACCATTTCAGGCGCATATCAAAAACCGGGTCGTGTTCATCATGCACTTTGGCGCCGCTTTCAATGGCCTTACCCTTTAAGGCAACGTCCTTATTCTTATCGTAAACGATGGCTGTAGGCACAGGACCTCCATCACCTATAAAGAGGGAGTAGGTATGCCAGGGCGCCTCAATACTGGCGTTAAAAATCAACTTGTACATGCCGGGTTCCATCACCTCGGCCTTCCATGTCCATTTAACCGGCTTCAGCGGTTGCGCAAACCCTAAAGCGGTTAGCAGAATACTTACTAAAACAACACTAACTTTTTTCATCCGCGCTGGTTAATATATCCGGCCTTTAACGGCCGCTTTATGCCTACAATATTCTATGAAATAAACCACATGGCCGGTAACAATTGTCACCTTGCCCGGGAGGTTATTTTTTTAGCTCAATCTCAAAATTCACCTGTTCCGGGGGCAGGCATTGATGGTCGTCGCAGGCCATACTTTCCACAGTAACTTTCACTTTGGTGTCCTTTACCACCGTAACCTTCTGTTCCATCACCATCTTCTCTTCAAAGTATTTCAGGTTCATTTCAAAAACCGGATCAAAGCCATCGTGCACTTTAGGGCCGGTTTCCTGTGCCCGGCCATTTACGGTAATATCTTTGTTATCCTTATCAAAGGTTACAGAAGTCGGTACAGGGCCACCTTCCGCTAAAAACTGCGAATAGGTGTGCCAGGTGGGTGCTATAGCCGCTGTAAATACGATCGTGTAAACCCCTTTCCCCTCAGCCTTTACTTCGTAGGTCCATTTAACAGGCTGTGGTGCCTGGGCAAAAGCCAGTAAACAAAAGGCGTTAACAGCCAGAATTAAAAATGCTCGTTTCATACGCATCGTATCTATCCGACGAAAATAGAACAATAACCTTGCAGGCAAAATCAGCCAATTTTCAGTTTTTTCTTCCACTTAGCGCTCCAGTAGAAGATGAAAGGCGTGCCTATGAAGGTTGGAATGAGCCACGGCAACCAGGCCGGGTTAACATTTTTTACATTCACCACCAGGAAAGCAGTGGTAGTAGCAATGTAGGTGCCAACCATTCTGCTGATGTGGTCCAGCACCTTTCGCCTGCGCGCCTGCTTCAATACTTCTCCTCCCCTCGTTTGCTTGAGTACATCCTGCACTACCATTATGGCTAATAAAGCCCCAAACACCACTAGTACGGTATTCAGTGTTGTGATCATAAAACCCGCCATTATGCCACCTGCCAAAAGCGGTAACCAATCGAACCATTGGTATTTAAAGACTTTGTTCTGCAAGGCCCGGTAACCGGTATAGTTCATGTAAAAACTAAACACCGCAATGGCCAGTAAAAACTTATTATCCGTTAATACCGATATTGCCAGCGCAGAAAAAGACACAGCCAGCATGGCCACAAAAAAAACCAGCCCCAACCGGCGGTGAAGTTTACCGCCTTTTTCAATAGCAAGCGTTACCGCCCCGGTTAACAGGGCCAGCATACCGCTGCTGATATGGGTATACAATAAAATCTTAAAGAGTACTGTTTCCCTCATCTTTTAATTTTTTCCAGGCAGTTAAGTTCCGGTGCATTTGCCTGATGTGTACGGGCACGTGCTCCTCGTAAGTTCTAAGCCAATCTTCTATAGTAACTTTGCCGTTTTCGGAATGCTGTACCCAGGCTGTTTGCCAGGTTTCTTCCGGCAGCGTCTTCAGCAGGTTATAGGTTAGCCTGCGCAACCACTTAAAAAGTTCGAGATAATCTTCTGTTGACAGGCTGTGATAATTCAATCGTATGGCCCACCTGTTTTCATCGTAACCATAGACACCGCTACCCGGCTCGGCTATTAAGCGGCGTGCCCTTATGTAACTGTTAGCTTCGCTATCGGCGAGGTGAATCAATACTTCATGAATACTCCATTTTTCAGGTGCAGGCTTCCACTGCCACATCTCGTTGGGAAACTCCGTAAGCGCTTCCATCAGCATGGTATAAGCGCTCCCATACGATTCAACAAGTGCATTGCGTTCGCTATTATCCATAAGTATGATGAAATTAAAATAAATAAAAAAAGCAAGGCCGCAGCCTTGCTTTACGATATATCAGTCGGTTAGCGATTACGAATACAGCACTGTCATCTCAAGCACTTTGCTTATTAACGACTCAAACAGCACTTTGCCATCGGCATTACCCAGGGCCATTTCGGACGCACGCTCAGGGTGAGGCATCATGCCAAATACATTTTTACCTGCGTTACAGATACCTGCAATATTATCCAGCGAGCCGTTCGGATTGGCTTCTTCATTTACCTCTCCGTTCTCATCGCAATATTTAAACAATACCTGGTCGTTTTCATACAACCCTTTCAGGGTTTCCCAATCGCAATAGTAACGTCCATCGCCATGGGCAATAGGAATTTTAAGCACTGCTTCCGCATCAATTTTGCAGGTAAGCAGGGTTTTGGTGGTTTGCGGAGTCAGATACACGTTTTTGCAAACGTATTTTTGGTTATCGTTACGCAGCAGAGCACCGGGCAACAGATGGCTTTCGCACAGAATCTGAAAACCGTTACATACACCAAACACCTTTCCGCCGCCATTAGCAAACTGAATTACGCTTTCCATTACCGGCGAAAAACGGGCAATAGCGCCGGTGCGCAGGTAATCGCCATAGCTAAAACCGCCTGGCAGAATAATGCAGTCATCGTTGGTAAAATCGCTCAGGTCGGTGTCCTTATGCCAAACATAACGTGCCTCGCAGCCCAACACATTGGTAACTACGTGAAACATATCCTTATCGCAATTAGAACCCGGGAAAACAACTACGCCAAATTTCATACTTGTGTGCTTTTTTAGATGAGGTGCAACAGGGGAACATATTGCCCTGCCAGCACCAGCAAAATTAGTATTAAATGCATCACTTCCGATACCGTTTCGTTTTTAATCTGCATCACCAACATGGTTCCTAACACCCCTGTGGGCAACGCCAGGTAAACCAGGTGCGACCAATTAGCAGGCCATTGCAGAAAAAAGGCTCCGGCTATCACAAAAACCGAGAAAATTAAGAGGGTGGAGAATTTACGTACCTGAATAAGGTTGGAATACAAAACCGCAGGTAAAAGGAGTAATACCGCCAGGGTTAACGCACCTAACATACCTACGCTGATTAGCGTTATATAATTAAGATCGAGCCCTTTTAACCAGCCACCGGCAAACAATACCGGTACCGCACTGCCGGTAACGTAATAGTAGGTGAAGGTTACAAACAAGGGAGAAAGGAAACCAAGCAGCACAATTATCCATTCGCGGTACACAAATGGCCGAACTGTTGAAAGACCAATAAAACCGAATAGTACAAACACTACGGCAGGTAAATAAAACAAGGCCGCCAGTGCCACCAGAAAGCCGATATCATACACATCGCCGTAGGCCTTTTCTTTGCGTATCAGCCCGAAAATCCGGCCAATCAGAATGATAATAAAGGTAAGCGAGATACCGGCCGGCGAAAGCAGCAACTGTGGTGGCAACCACGATGCCAGCAGAATGAATAGCAAACCACCTACATAATTTTTGCGCGTGGTTATCTTGTTGCCATTTATGACACCGTTAATCAACAGCGCTTGAATAAAAGTGAGTGCGCCTGCCAAAATAGTGCTTACCAGCAGGTAAGCTCCTCCCAAATTCAGTAACCAGCCAAAAAACAAGGCACTCAACGGTTCGTGATAAACCGCTACATCTACCGGTTGAAAAGGCACAAACCAGAAGCAAATCCTGAAAACGACCAGATAGAGCAGGTAGAACACTACTACACCGGGGTTATTGGATTTAAAAAACTGCAACATGCTATGGGGTTAGGCAATAGTGCAAATAAAACACTTAGCCGCTTTACACGAAATAAAGATTGCTAACCAACCGGTCTGTAATTAAAAAGTGAGTTTTACCAGCCGCAACACGCCGTTTTTATAGCTGGGCACCACCAGGGCATCGGGGGCAATTTGCCTGCCATTCTTGGGCAACAGGAATACATCTTTATCTTCCTGGTTAAGGATGGTAGTACGTTCGTTAATACCATCGCTGCCCAGCACATATTGGTTTAGGGCACCTGCATTCGTCACATCGTCCAGGTATATAAGGCGCAATTTGTCCTTCTGATTCATAATCAGAAACGATGAAAAGGCCCCGTTGTCGTCCTCGCTTACCTGCTTTTTACGCATAATGGTGCTCCAATCTACCTCGCCTTTGGGGCTAACAGAAAAGCCAATGATGTCGTTAAACTGATACAGATTGGTAGTTTGGAAACTGCTGTACCCCGGCTGCAAACCAATAGGTACGGAGGATTCGCGGGTGTCTTTAATAAACGACTCGGCCAGCAACAGCATACCGCCATCGTTACGCAACATAGCCTTCTTAATATTAAACGTATACAGGCTGCCCTGGTCTTTTACTTCCCGGCCCGTTAGCTCACTGATAAAAGATTTCTGAAATGGTATAGCTACCGCCTGCACTTCTTTCCCTGTGCCGGGTTCATAGGTGGCGTACAATAACCCGTTAGCTACTGCCTCCCCTTTCTTCAGTTCTTCATCATAAAGAGCCGCCAGTAACAGTTTGCCGTTCTTGTTATCTATATCAAAATAAGCTTCGCCAAATAACTTCTTATCTGTATGCAAACTGTAGTAAACAGGCTCGCCAAGACTATTTACTGAATAAACATCGAAAGTGGTGCCGGCTTCCTTATCCTGTTTCCGAAGCACCAGGTAACTCGCGCCGTTATTATCTACCAGGGTTTTAGAACTCTCCATCTCCGCTTCATCGCGACTGAAAGGAAGTGTAGTATTGTATACCTTGTTCAATGCACGATCTAAACAGATATAGCGCACCGTTTGTACATTATTGCCGGCAAAAAACGGATAGTAAATAAACAGGTAGTTCTGATCGGTTGAAGGCTTGAATCGAAGATTCTGTTCCACCAGGTCGCGGCGGTCGTAGATCGTATCAACAGCAATAGGCTTGCCTATTTCAATAAATTTGGAGTTAACCGGTTGGGCAAACAAAACAGAATATTTGCGGTCCTGCTGCAGATAAAAAAGCACTGCACCGGTTTTATTCAGCATAATATGCTGCAGTAAACCATCCTTGTTTTTAAAATCGATGGTTTTGGAAGTGCTTAACGTCAATTCATCGGTATATACATTGATCACATCTTCCAGGCCATACAGACGCACAATAATGCCATCATTATTTTTGCCTATCACCCTGAATTTACTGGCTTTGGCAGGCAGTTTGCCGGGGTTGGAAATTTCCACCACCTGCGCCTGCAGCGTAAAAGGGATTAACCAAAGTAAAAGCAACCAGGTATTTTTCACTACAGCTAAACTAAGAAAAGCCCGCACAATAAGCGGATGAGCAACGCGAAAGACAGTGCCGGTTTATAAATATTAGCAGTTGCAGCATAGCATTTTTTAACCCATACCCTTGCCAATTCCTGTTTACATTCGCCGCATGCCAAAATACGATACATTAATATTTGATATAGGGAATGTTATTGTGGATATTGACTACATGCGGCCGGTAGCGGAATTTCAAAAACTTACGGCTGTGGACTTTGCCGAAATAGCCAGTTACAACCGCGACCATAAGTTGTTTGACACCTATGAGAAGGGAAAGCTTACCGAAGCTGCTTTTCATGGAGAATTACGCCGTTTTCTGCGGCCGGGTGTAACCGATCAGGAAATTCTGGATGCCTGGAACTCGATACTTATTGCCTATCCTGAACACAAGCTGCAACTGCTACAACAGCTAAAAGTCAACTACCGCGTATTGGCCCTTAGCAACATAAACGAAACGCACGTGCGCGAACTGGACCGCGTAGCGCGTGAACGCCTTGGCGTAACAGCGTTTTCCGATTTCTTCCATAAAGCCTATTATAGTCACGAGATGGGTTTACGCAAACCGGAGAAAGAAATTTATCAGGAAGTGCTGCGCGCTGAAAATTTAAACCCTGCCCGCACGTTTTTTGTGGACGACCTGGCTGAGAATGTGGCAAGCGCATTACAGGTAGGGCTGGATGCCTATCAATTAACGGAACGCGACCACCTAAAGCAACTGTTGCAACAAGCCGAAATAGTATGAGCAAGCACTGGGCCCTGGCACTTGTAACCTTATTAACAGCGGCGAAAAGTTTTGCCGGCGAAGGCTACGTGACCCTTGGTGATAGCAGCAAACTTTACTTTGTAAAAGAGAACGAAGTATACAGCCCCGATAAAAAGCAATTGCTGTATCTGCGCAAAGGCAACATTTTTTTTACGGGTAATGCCGATGAACGGCAGAATATTTATCTGATGGCTACGGGCATGAGCATAGCCTCCGAAAAACTGGAATCACTTTTTGAAAAAGATAACCGCGACCCGTCCTACTCTTTTATGGATAACAAGTTGTTCGCGGGGCGTGATGAAAACGAAGAGTTTCGCGAACGGAATGCCCTTTTATATGTAACCCGCGCCGGAAAATGGACAGCATTTTACGCTTCCGCTAACGATTCGTTGTTAGCTTATTACCCTGCCGATTCATTACCTGCTGCTATGGCGGTACTAACGGCATATACCCTTGCTAAAAGGTATAAGCTGGAAGAAAAAATACAAGCCGCTCATCAAACGCTGCCCTACAGCAACCAGGGATTTTCGACGTTAAAACCAAGCTGGGGTAATGTAACAGCCAATGAATGGATTTGGGACGGACAGGTTTTTCGCCCGCGCTGGAATGTAGACCCGCGCCTGGCCTGGACCTTTGACGGACAGACCGTGAAGCCCTTGTATGGCAATAATATTTACGAGCAATACAGTTGGGATGGCGAAACCTTTAAACCCATTTGGCGAAGCAACCGCAGCGCTGAATGGACCTATGACGGGCGCATTTTTAAGCCCACCTGGGATACAGACTGGGCCAATCAGTACACCATCGAAAATGGGGTTATAAAGCCCTGGAGTAATGTACACCCCGAAAAGGAATGGCAAGCGGACGGGGACATTCCTTTGCCCCTTATAATACTGGTTATCAGCGGAGTAGCAAAAAGCAACTAGCCTAAGCCTACCGGCACTGGCATTCTGAGATTAACGCTTATTTTAGCATCACAAAATTGAGCAAGCATGAGAAAGTTAATGTTAAGTGCTGTTGTAGTACTGGCGCTGGCTGCCTGTAACAATAAAGCCACCACTACCGAAAATCAAACGCCGGACACGAGCGCCCCGGCTCCTAAATCAGAATTTGTTGATATTAAGGTTGCCCAACTATCTACCAATGTGGACCCCGGTTGCGGGATGACGGTAGAAGATGGCAGCATTGCCGATACTGCTACGGTAGATGGAAAACTCTATGGTTTTTGCAGTAAAGAATGTAAGGCCGATTACGTGGCCAAAGCCCAACAGGGTTCACCAAAACAATAACTTATGCCTAACAGCAAAATAACCGGGGTTGGCATGTACGTGCCCTCCAACGTGGTAACCAATAACGACCTCAGCAAGTTAATGGATACCACCGATGAATGGATTATGGAGCGTACCGGCATTAAGGAACGCCGCTTTTTTGAGGAAGGCAAGGATACGGTAAGCAGTATGGCCGCCAACGCCGCGCAAATGGCCTTGGACCGTGCAGGTAAAACAGCAGCTGACGTGGACTTTATAGTGTTTGCCACTCTCAGCAGCGACTACAACTTTCCCGGTTCAGGTGTTTTGTTGCAACGCAAACTGCCTTTCAGGCAAATTGGCACCCTGGATGTTCGTGCACAATGTTCCGGCTTTATTTATGCGCTGTCGGTAGCCGACCAATTTATCAAAACCGGTATGTATAAAACAATACTGGTAGTTGGCTCGGAAGTACAAAGCAACGTATTTGAAATGAGCGACCGCGGGCGTAATATGGCTGTAATTTTTGGCGATGGTGCCGGCGCCGTATTACTGGAAGCGACCGAAGAAAAAGGACGGGGTATACTTACCACCAAACTGCATAGCGACGGTCATTTCGCCGAAGAACTGTTTCTGGAACATCCCGGTAGCCGCCGCAAAAAGCGCTTCTCGCCCGAAATGATCGAGAAGGGAGAACTGCTGCCTTATATGAACGGCAAGCTGGTGTTCATGAATGCCGTGAAATACTTCCCTGAAGTAATACGCGAAGCATTGAAAGAATGTAACCTAAGCGAAAAGGACCTGGATCTATTGATACCGCATCAGGCAAACGCGCGCATAACAGCAGCGGTTGCCAAGGAATTGGGCCTGCCGGAGGAAAAGGTTGCTTCCAACATTCATAAATATGGCAATACCACAGCAGCGTCTATACCTATCGCGCTATGCGAAGCAGTAACAGAAGGCCTTGTAAAAGAAGGCGACCTGGTTGGTTTGGCAGCTTTTGGCTCGGGGTTTATGTGGGCCAGTGCAGTAATCCGTTTATAACTTAATACTGCCCGGTATTCAACAGCACCAGGGTACAGGCTTCTTCGGTTGCAATACCGTTTGCCTTTGCTAAGGCTATCAGTTCGTCATTTTCAGCACCCGGATTAAAGATGATCCTGCGTGGCTTAGCAGCCACTATTGCATCGTAGTATCCCTTTTGATGCACGGGGTTTAAGTACATTGTTACCGTATCAATCTTTTCCTTCTCCGGAAAAGAATGTGCAATGGGCACATCGCCGATTACCCCCTCATCGCGCCCTACTGCTATTACTTCATGCTTATGCTTGCGCAATAAATTAACGGCTAAAAAAGAATAGCGACCCGGGTGGGTGCTGGCACCTAATACAACAGTTTTCATAAAACCTCCAGTTATCAACACTGCAAATATCGCGGATGCATCGATTACAAAGGATTTTATTTTTACGGCTGTAATGATTTCCGAAAAAGGCCTTGTATCAACAACTTACAGTGTGGGTTATGACTTTAACCATAAAGAGGTATTGCCCACCGCCGATTTAGTACAACGGCGGAAGGACAACCTGTATATGGCCCTTATACTCGGCAATAATTATCACAAGGTAAGTTACCTTTCCTGCCACACATCGGAAGGTTTGCAAGCCATTGAAGGGATATTGTTTGCCCTTACCGATGAGTTTGTGATACTGAAAGGCGGCACCCGCATCCCGGTTTGCTGCATCGAAGAAGTAAGGATTTATTAGAATCCTGGCCTGCCCGTACCTCCTTAATTAACAGCTTAGTAACATTTTGGCAATTACTCCCGTAAAAGAATGCGAGAACAAGCTAAATAAGTATGACCTCTGTAAAGAAAATCGAGAAGGACCAATTGAAGGAGTGTCAGTTCAGTAAACCAGTATACCACTTTACCGATTATGAATTAAGAGAACGTAACCGCCGGCTTTACCTGGCGATGTTGCTAGGCAATAATTTTCATAGCAAAGTGCGAATAGTCTTCAATACTATGGAAGGCTACCACGAAGTATTCTCTACGGTTTGGGCTACTACCGAGCAGTTTATATTGCTGAAGGGGGGCAACTTTATTCCGCTGGAGGCTATCGCTCATGTGGAATTAGAGTAAAACGCTTACCGGATTTTCCAGTAAATTTTTCAGTGTTTGCAGGAACTTAGCGCCTGTCGCGCCATCCACCACGCGATGGTCGCAGCTAAGGGTAACCTTCATTTTGCTGGCATTGCGTAGTTCGCCGTTTACAAACGCAGGTTCCTGACGTATAGCGCCCACTGCTAATATGCAGGCATCAGGCGGGTTGATAATCGCTGTAAACTCTTCTATTCCAAACATGCCCAGGTTAGAAACGGTAAACGTATTACCGCTCATTTCTTCAGGCATTAACTTTTTCGACACAGCTTTTTCAGCAAGTGCCTTTGCCTCTACCGAAATTTGCTGTACGGTTTTCCCATCCGTAAATTTTATAACCGGAACCAGCAGGCCATCATCAACCGCCACAGCCATACCCACATGCACATGGTCGTAATAGCGTATAGTATCGCCCAGCCAGCTGCAATTTACATTGGGATGCTGACGTAAAGACAGTGCTACCGCTTTTAACACGATATCATTAAAAGAAACCTTTTGCGGTAATACATTATTTAACTGTGTGCGCAGGGCCACAGCATTATCCATGGCAATGTCCATGGTGAGATAGAAATGCGGTGCACCGTTTTTGCTTTCGGTAAGGCGGCGCGCAATAGCCTTGCGCATCTGGCTAACCTTTACATCGCGGCTGCCCTCCTTGCCTACAAAGGCAGGTTTGGCTGCAACATTTAAACTGCCGGTTGCAGCTTTTTCTAAATCGCGTTTTACAATACGGCCTTCTTCGCCGCTGCCTTTCACGCGGCTAAGGTCTATTCCCTTTTCTTTAGCAATGCTCTTTGCTAAAGGTGATGCTTTTATACGGGTATCGCTTTCTGTTTGCGTGGGTTCTTCTGCCTTTACTGCTTTTTCGGCTACCGGCGTTTCGGGCACTTTTGCCTCTTCCTGATCTGCCGTGCGTTCTTCCTTTTTATTGGTTTCTGCCTTCGGTGTTTCTTTTAATAGAGCGCTAAAGTCCTCTCCTTCCTTCCCAACAATGGCAATCAAATCACCAATTTTGAGGGTGTCGCCTTTTTTAGCGGCCACGTGCAGTATAACCCCATTGTAATAACTCTCCAGGGGTAAAGTAGCTTTATCAGTTTCCACCTCGGCAATGCTGTCGCCCGACTTTATCTTATCACCCACTTTTACATTCAGTTCAGCTAAAAAGCCTTCCTCCATGGTATCCGTCATACGGCCTAATCGAATCGCCTCTGCCATGCAATCTGTTTTGATACAAACCTAAATAAATTTTTCTTCTCGCGGTTTTAACCGCAAAGCCGTTACAACATGCTTAAAAATGGGGAATTACTTGCCGTATACCCGGTTAAAGAACTTCTGGTATTCGTCGATGTTCTTGGTATCCAGCAAGGTGCTGAAGTTAACGGTTGAAATACAGGTTAACACATATTGGCCCGCCTGCATATCGCTGAACAACTGATCCTGCTTGCGTAACACGTTATAGTATTCCATCACATCAGCACGGTTTTTAAACTGCCGCACATTTATCAGTTTGTTCTTACTGTCAATCATCACCTGTTTTGCCTGCAGGTGTTTCACATCGTACTGGGTGCTGTTAAAAGCATTAATTTTTGCCAGTACACTGGTGCTGGCGTTTGAACTAACGGTAGGATCCTTGATATAAACAATGAAGTAATGAACGGTTTCATCGCTGCGTTTAAATGGCGATGTTGTATCCTCAACTACTACGTTAGGAGCAGGAGCATTGCTAGTAACGGTTGTATTTCCTTTAGTAGCAGTATCTTTTGCTGTAGTTGTTTGCTCCTCTGTTTTCTTAGCAGCCGTATCCACTTTAACCAGTACCCCCTGTTGTTTAGCTTTTTCTTTTGCCTGCTCTAACTGTTGCTGTAATTGCAGCGTAGCGCTATCCGGTTTACCCGAACCAGTAGCTTCGTAACGGTAAAGCGCGTTCAGCGAATCGCGGCGCAAACTATCCTTGCTTAAATCAATTTGCGGCAGACTTGATTTATTAAGTGCTGTTAAAAGGTCACCGGCGGTTTTCTTTACTTCCATGTCGGTGCTCTTATTTACAATGCGGTTCAGTGCCTGCACATAATCCTCCAGGCGATTTTGCTTAGCAAGAATCAAGGCCAGCAGCAATTCAAACTTCGATGCCAGCGGGTTAGGTTTAAAACGGCTGTCGCTAAGTTTAGCTTTTAACCAGGCGCTATCCAATTGATTGTTTACAAAATCACGATAGGTGCTTTCGTAGTAGGTATTAATCTCCTGCTCTTTCTGTTTGCTTTCGTTCACAAAATTCGGGTCGCGCAGCACCTTGGCAATTACGCTCTCCGGAAACTCCGCCAAAATTTTGTTCTTGTATTCCTGCGCCATGGCTGCCTGTCCGCGTTTTTGCGCAATCAAATACAGGTAATAATAACTCTCCAATAATAGTTTGTGCTTCGGAAAACGGGCGTTCAGCGTTTCAAACATGGTTTGTGCTTTGTCATAAGCATCCAATCCATCTTTGTAAATGGTGCCGGCGGTGTAATACGCATCAATCATGCGATCATTACTCTTGGTCAGCTTTTCAGGTGTAGTTGGTATACCTGCCAGTAATTGCTCCTCCGGCGTGCCTGTTACTACGTCCTGCTTGGTATCGGTTTTAGCACTGTCAACTACAGCGGTATTGGTGTCATTATCATCGCCGGTGGAAGAGTTTTTATTTTTTCTTCTCCAGTTTTCTTCCAGTTTACGGCGGCCCCATTTTTTAATAAAGTCGTTATACCCGGTAGCGCGTGCAGCAGTATTATAAAAATACCAGTTCGATCCTGCTCCCGGGCTGTTTTGCTGCTGCGCATTATTTTGCTGTCCTGTCCCCTTAAAGTTCTCCAACTGCAGTTGTTGCTTGGCGGTTTCCTCAGCCTCTTTTTTCGCTTCCTCTTCCTGCTCCTTACGGGCTATGGCATCCTTAATAAACTTTTGCCTTTGTGCCTCCGGCATAGCCGCCACCTTCTGAATGCTATCTTCCGTGGCAATAATATTTAATTGTTTCACCAGGTTGTCCAGCAGCTTATCGCGTTCTTCGATCTCCGGATAGCGCGCGTCGTTCTTAGCCATAAAGCTCAGGGTGCTATCGTAAAAGAACTTGGATGTTACATAAGCTTCATCCTGGTAATCGAGCTCCGCCAGTTTCAGATAGCTTAAAGCACGTTGGTCGTCGTTATTGGTGCTGTTGTCCACCGATTTGTGCAGAAACTTTCTTGCCTCATCACGACTGTTCTCCTGCAACGATATCATGGCAAGCTCATAGTAAATCTGGTCGTAGTAGTCCTTGTATTTACCATCCTTGGCCATTTTAGCCAATAGTGCTTTTACTCCACCGTTGTCACTTCCGCTACGACCCAGTTTCGCCATTTTTAATTTGGCATAAAACTCCATATCGTAATTGGGGCGACTCTTTAACACTTCCTTATAGTTCAGGATAGCTTTGGGATTATCGCCCTTTATCTCGTAGCACTGCGCTAAAACGAACAAAGCCCGGGTCTTTAATTTTTTCCGTTTTCTGATCTTCTTATGCGCCAGGTATTTCTCCAACGGGTCAATAGCTGCGGAATAATTTTTCCGGGTTACTGCCAGGTCTGCATCCGCTAATTCCAATTGCGGATCGTAATTTTTGTAAAAGTTATCATCGCTACGCACATAGGTTATTACAGATGCGGCCTCATCGTAACGGCCGGTGCGGGTATAGGTTTTAATCAGCCAAATCAAGGCTTCGCTACGGGCCGGCTCATGTATCCAAAGCGAAAACTGCGGACGGTTATCTACCTTTTCCAGTTTCTTGGTGCCATCTGCCTGGGTAACTTCCTTAAACTCCGGTTTCTTCACCTTCTTTTTAACCTTTACGTACTTGCCGGTTTTTTTGCCCAGGGCACGCATCACCTTTACGTAGTCAACACCTTCTTTGTACTCGGTTGTAATGTATTTGAAACTACCGGCTGCTTTGTCGTAATCGCCTTTCAGGTAGCTGGCTTTGCCGATTAACAGCATGTGGTCGTCGCTCCAGTTACTCACGTTATGCAGCTGAATACCCATGGTGCTGCGCTTGATCACATCATCCAGGTCGCTGGCATAACTGGCAAACTCCTTACTATCGCTGTGTGCGTATACGGGGATTACCGAGTCAAACTTATC
This sequence comes from Chitinophagales bacterium, assembly GCA_044225825.1. GTDB lineage: Bacteria > Bacteroidota > Bacteroidia > Chitinophagales > LD1 > Bog-950. Next base: position 455,959 of record JBGAIB010000003.1, on the reverse strand, counting down.
GCGGTGCTGGGCTTCGCCGGTGCGTAGGGTATTTACCAGTTTCTCGTTCGAGTTAAAATAGGCGTTATAGTGCGAGGTAATATCGTGGTAGGCCATGGTAGGCAACGTACCGTGGTTGGTGGTAGAACAACCCCCTAGTATCAGCAAAGCACCAAGGAAAAAAAATATTGATAGTTTTGTCAGCCTCAAAGCGGGTACAGTTTACGCCGGTATTTAACTCAATCCGAACAAAAATATTTTGTTTTGGAGAAAATAAAAGACAAGCGTAAAAGTAACCGTAAAAAGCAATTTATCAGCCCTTTAGCAAAAGCTATTGGTGAGTGCTGCTAAATCCTGGAGGAGCCTGTTAATTTCAGGTAAAAACAAACCGGTTTTGCAGCCCCCGGGCGCACAGGCTGGTATATTCGGCAGCTTAAAAAGTAAAACGGCAGGTGGCTAAAAAAACAACTACCCAACGCAACAAAAACCTGAAATCAAAATTCAGGTTCGTTATCCTGAACGATGAAACGTTCGAGGAGAAGTTCTCGCTGGTGCTTACCCGCACCAACGTTTGGGTGTTTTTTAGCATCGTAGCTTTTTCATTGGTGTTTTTAACGGCTGCGGCCATCGTTTATACCCCATTAAAATACTTTATACCGGGCTTTGGCGACTATAACTACCGGGGCGATATCCTTAAACTTCAGGTTAAAACCGATTCGCTGGCAAACGAACTACAAGCCCGCCAGTTATGGCTCGAAAACCTGATGAATGTAGCTGAAGGCAACATCGATTCAACCCGGCCTGCCAAACAAACAGCCGGTAATATCGATAAATCGAAGATTAACCTGAACGAAGTGCCGGATGCAGAGAAAGAGCTGCGCAAAACCGTGGAAGAGGAAGAAAACTTCTCGCTTAGTATGGAGGCCCGCAAAAATAATGAAGCCGTTGGCGAGGTGAAACAAATGCACCTGATTGCCCCTGTAGCTGGCTATGTTACTGATAAATACGACGTTACAAAGGAACATTTCGGTATTGATATAGCCGCAAAAGCCGATGAACCGGTAAAAGCCGCCTTTGATGGCAAGGTAGTTTCCGCCACCTATACCCTTGAAACCGGCTATGTTATAGCCATCCAGCATACAGGTAACCTGATTTCACTTTATAAGCATAATGCCCGCATTATCAAGAAGGCAGGTGAAAGCGTAAAAGGTGGCGATGTTATTGGTTTTGTGGGCAATACGGGCGAAAACAGCAGTGGCCCACACCTTCATTTCGAGCTCTGGCACGATGGCCGCAGTTTGAATCCTTCGGATTATATCGTATTTTAGACCTCCCAACCCCCTAAAACTAACGGACATGTTTAACAAAAAGGAAGAAAAGCCTATTGGCCCCAACGCCATGAACCAGTTCGGAAACGGCACCGTTATTAACGGAGACGTAACCACCGAAGGCGATATCCGCATCGATGGTAAGGTAACAGGCAATGTGGTATCAAAGGCTAAAGTGGTAATCGGCAATACAGGTATCATCGAAGGTGATGTTATTTGCCAAAACGCCTATATCGATGGTCGTGTGAACGGCAACCTGCAGGTAGGCGAATTATTGATACTGAGTAAGACAGCCAATATAACCGGCGACCTTATGCTGAAAAAGCTGGTAGTAGAAGAAGGCGCTAAATTTAACGGCAAATGTACCATGGGCATGAGCGTTGCACGAAACGAAGAAGTACATACTGCTGCACCTAAGCCCAAACTTACCAGCGCAGTTTAACGTACAAACCAACCAATAGACCCGTTATAAAAACGGGTAACCATATAAGCCGGTGCCTGTAAAATGCCCGGCTTTATTTTTTATGCAAAACTCCGACAAGGGCCAACGAATAGTGAAGAATGTAATGCGGTACAGTGGTATCGGCTTTCAATTGGCTGCATCCATCGGCCTGGGCGTGTTTATAGGTTACGAACTCGACAAATGGATGCATACCAGTAAACCCTATTTTGCACTGCTATTCGGCACCTTGTTTCTGGGTGCAGGTTTGTATTTAACTATAAAGCAGTTAATGCAGGATAAGTAAACTTTACGGCTTACTGTTTTAAGCGTGGATCCATCGCATCGGTCAACCCTTCACCCATCAGGTTAAACACCGTAACCGTTATAAAGATGGCAAAGCCCGGGAATACTGCTAACCACCATGCTTGGGGTATGGTACGGGCGTAACTTAGCAACTGCCCCCACGTAACAGTGTCAGCCGGACCGAGGCCCAGGAAAGACAAAGTAGATTCCGTAAGAATAGCGGAAGCCACACCAAAGGCAATAGAAATAAGCACTGGTGAAAGTGCATTTGGTATAGCGTGCTTGAAAAGGATGCGGAAGTTAGAGTAGCCTAATGATTGGGCCGCTTCAATATATTCCAGGCTTCTTACACGCAATAATTCAGCACGTATAAAGCGGGCAATACCTGTCCAACCGGTAGCGCCTATAATTCCCATGATCACATACAGGTTTGGCTTTTTAACTATAGAGATGATCATTAAGATCAAGAACAGTGTGGGAATAGAATTCAGGATCTCTATCATCCGGGAGATGATAAGGTCAAATGGCACATTTACCTGTTTTTTGAAAAAGGCGATCTTCTTCAAAGGAATTACAAGCAGATTACCCGCCACCATTACCGCCGCAAAAATCACCAGGCTTATCAGTAATTGTATCATGCCCGTTCCCAGCGACTCGCCTAAAGCATCGGTAATAGCATAACTGCGTACGGCAAATGCATAAAAAAGCGCCAGATACAGGAAGAATACATTCATCCAGATACGGCCACGAGAAACCTGGAAAGTATCATCGCCAAAAAATCCGGCGAGTGAACCGAGCAGAATACCAATCACTGAGGCAATTGACATCGAAACAATACCCACGGTGAGTGCGATCCGGGTGCCGTGTATCATGCCTGAAAGCACATCACGGCCTAATTCATCCGTGCCAAACCAGTGTGTCCAACGTTTAGAAGGAACATCCTGCTCATCAAAAGGACCCTTGGAATGATAGTTCGCATCATCCTGGTTCATTGGCAAATAAGGGATAGGAGGAAATACTACCCAATCGTATTCCAGATTTTTCCAGTTAACGTTATGGAACTGCGAAGGGAATTCGCCAAGGCCAAAACCTACAGCAATATCCTTGGCAACAGGAAAATAAACCGTGCCTTCGTATTTACAGATCAGTGGTTTTTCGTTAGCCAGGAAAGGGGCCAACAAGGCAATAAGGCCCAAAAACATAATTACGTACAACGAGAAAACCGCCGTTTTTTTCTTTTTAAACTGACGCCATACATAAGCCCAGTAGCCCTGATCTTGCTGCTTTATATCTTTCTTTTCTTCTGCCATTGGTTCAGTTGTCTACGCCTTCTTTGAATAAGAGATGCGTGGGTCGGCCACCGCATACAAAATATCAGCCACCAGGTAACCCACCAAGGTAAGTATTGAAGCAAACATGGTGTTGGTTAATATCATCGGATAGTCCTTTTGAATTACCGCGTTATAGGTGATCTGCCCTAAGCCCGGAATGGTAAACAGGTATTCCAGAATAATGGAACCGCCAATTAATGCCGGGAAGAATGAAGCGAACAAGGTAATAATCGGTAACAGGGAGTTACGGAAAACGTGTTTCCAATAAACAGTGCCAGGTTCTAAACCTTTGGCAAACGCCGTACGGATGTAGTCCTGACGCAGCACTGAAAGCATGGACCCCCGCATTTGACGAGACAGATAGGCGAAGCTGGCATACGAAGCAATAATTAACGGCAGTGCCAGGTTATACATCATATCGCCCAACTTCACGAAAAACCCGTCTTCCCACGTGGTGTCTGACAAGCTATAAGCCGAAGGGAAAATATTCAGATATTCAGGGCTGGCTAAAAAGAAAATAGCCATAGTGCCTATCCAAAATACCGGCAATGAATACAGAATGAATAAACCAACCGTGGTAGCCGAATCAAAAAGCGTGTTACGCTTAACAGCAGTAGCTACACCCAACGGAATAGCGATAATATACTCGATAAGTATTACAAAAAAGCTGATGAGCATGGTAATACCCAAGCCATCCCAAATAACGTTCTTAACCGGTCGTTTGGTAAAGAACGAAATTCCAAAATCGCCTCGCATAAACCCTTTGGTTTTGGTGGGATCGGTTTCTTCGCCAAGCCATTTAGCATCGCCGAATAACCACCGGTGGTATTGATTGCTCATGCCATTAATATGCACGGTAGGTATATAGCGTTTCCATGTGCTCTTTTCAGCCTTCATACTGGTATACGCCTGCTGTGCCTGTTCGAAAGGAACATTCAGCGAAGCCAGGCTGCCGGCTGCAGTATAGTTTTTCTTCAACTCGGCAAAATCATTGAAGATAGCGCTCTCGTCATGCGCGATATACATCTTGCTAACGGTGTTTCGCAACTCAATAAGGTAGTTGCCATTAGCGCTATCGCGTGGTACACTCAATATGGCTAGTTCAAGCGTTTGAAGCTTCTGGTAATAGTCGCTGATACGCGGCCAGTTGCCGTAATCGTAAATTAAGCGCTCCAGATTTTCGCGATGGTCCTTCTTAGCAATACGATTAATTGTATCGCATGCTGAAAGATTGGAGAAAGAAAAATAGAAAATAGGCAGGTCAAGACCCAGTTTATGGCGTAAGTCGCGGTACGACTTGTCGGTCGCCATCTTATCGGTACTTTGCCCTTCGCCGCTGTTGCGGTTCAGCATACTTTCAGCGGGATCACTCGGCGAAGAAGCAATGAGAATGAAGGTTACCAACGAAATAATAAACAAGGTTGGAATGAATATCAGAATACGCTTGAGCACATAACCGAATAACGGAAACGATATCTCCAGCTTAAACCGCTTGCCCTTAGGCGTTTTGTCCTTACTAACTTCTACTTCTACCGGTTTCATCAGCGCTTTATAAGCTTAGTTATCTTTTCCTTCTGCCATTTTAAATGTAGCCTCGTTAAAGCCAGGGCGTACAATAAACGTTTCGGTATTGGTGAAACGCTTGCTGATGGCTATTTTTTCTTTAGGGCTCCAGATAAAGATATAAGGAACTTCGTCGTGCAATATCACCTGAAACTTACGATACAGATCATTTCTTCTCTCCTCGTTCAGTTCGCTGCGGATATCTTCAATTAATTTGTCTGTTTCGGCATTACCAAAGTAAACATAGTTGCTGCCGCCGTTAATTGATTCGGTATGCCAAATTTGCTTAGGGTCGTCCGGGGTGGTAGAACCTATCCAGGCTCCGTAGAACATCTCGAAGTCGTGCTTTTTCTGGTTGTCCAGATACTGACTCCATTCCTGAGGTACAACATCCACGTTAATACCAGCCTGGCGACAAGCTTCTTTAAATATCAATGCAGCATCGCGACGGGTATCGTTACCGCTGTTGTAGCTAAAGGTAATGTTGAACTCTACCTTTTTACCGTTGATTGTTTTATCTATGGTGCCATCGCCGTTGCTGTCTTTCCAGCCTGCTTCAGCCAATAAGGCTTTGGCCTTGTCCACATTAAATACATACGGAGTAATAGTGTCGTTAAATGCACCTTTTTTGTAAGGGTTAACCGGACCATTCACACGCTGGCCAAGGTCGTAACCAATTACTTTGATGATTTTGTCTACATCAGTTAAGTAAGCCAGAGCACGACGAACGCGTACATCTTCAAATTTAGGATTGCGAAGATTTAATCCGAAGTAGGTGTAGCTCATTGAAAGCGGTGTGCTGAGGTTAAAGTGTTGCTTCACAGAGTCAGAAGTCAACAACTGCTCCACATAATCCTTGCTCTTGATGCCATACATTACATCCAGCTGACGGCCTTTAAGTGCAGTTAATGCGCTGGTTTGGTCTTTTACAACACGGTAAACCAGTTTATCTGGGAATGCCTGGAAGGCATACTCGCTGTTGTATTTTTCGCCCCACCAGTTCTTTTTCTTTTGCAATACGATTTTTTGACCAGGAGTCCATTCTACAAAACGGTAAGGTCCCGAACCTACTACAAAACCTGTATCACGCTGAAATTTTTCGCTGTTATATTCTGTAGCAAACTCCTTCATGCGCTGATCCTGGGCAATAGCATCAGTTTTAGTGTCCAGATCTTTAATACTAAAGTTGTCCATGATGTGCTTAGGATCGTAGATGTATTGCGGGATCAGTAAAAACTCGCCACAAACGTACTTAGCCAGTATATATTTCTTGTTACAAACAATAGTCAGTTTGCGAGGATTTTCAGGGTATTCGATAACATCACTGATCAACTCAAAGTAAGGACGTACCTGTTCGTTGCTGATTACCGGTGCTTTGTATAACTTTAAAGAAAAGGCAACATCCTTTGCAGTTATAGGCGTGCCGTTATCCCATTTAGCTTCTTCGCGAATTTCGCAGGTGTACTTTAACAGGTGATTTACGCTATCGTACTCTTCAATTGGAAGCGCTTTAGCAACAATTGGCTCCAGTTCCAGTGTTTTAGGGTTAGTGCCCCAAAGGCTTTGGTACAACTGCCCCAGGTAATAACCTGCATCGGCACTTTGGTAATTGGTTGGGTTAAGCATATCAGTATCGCTCAACTCGTGAATATTTACTTCATTTTTCGCTTTCTTTTTGCCACAGGCATAAATAGTTAGCAATGCCAGAAGAACCAGAATTACCTTGTTGGATGTACGCATAACCGTGTGCTGGTTTTTTATTACAAAATTTGTGAGGGTGGCAAATATAAAAGTTCTTACCAAATGGCACCGCTCTGATTAAACAAAGCCCTGCTATTGCCAAAATTGGCTTAAATTCTCAATAACAAGGCAATAAATGGTCCTTTATATTGGTTTACTGCAACGCATTGGAAGTAACCGGCTCATTGGCGCTTGCCCGGCAAAACATCTTGGTCCATTCATGTGTTATTAAGAGTAGTATGAGCCCGTTTCGATAAAAAGAACTTTAAAAGTAACTTCGTGAATGTGAATAATAATGGTGTATTAATTACCGGTGCAAGTGGCTTAGTGGGCACTCATTTGGTTAAATTGTTACTGGAAAAAGGCTACCGCGTAAATACCCTTGGCCGGTCGCAAAGCCACGGGCAGGAGGGCACAGACCACTACGTATGGGATATGGAGAAAGGCACGTTCGATCCTAAAGCCCTTCAAAATGTTAGCGCTATTATCCACCTGGCAGGTGCAGGTGTTGCCGAAAAAAAGTGGACAGAAGACCGTAAAAAAGAGATAATTGATAGCCGGGTTAAAAGTGCCACCCTGCTCTATAACTACCTGAAAAACAATGCTCATTCCGTAGATACGTTTATCAGCGCTTCGGCAGTGGGCTACTACGGCGATTGTGCGGATGAACTGCTTACCGAGGACCACGAACCCGGTAGTGATTTTTTAGCCAGCGTATGTAAACAGTGGGAAGAAAGCGCGACCCAATTCGCTGCGCTGGGAATACGCGAAGTACGCATGCGGATAGGGATCGTATTGGCCAAAGAAGGGGGCGCTCTTCCTGAATTAACACGCACTTTACCTATCGGAGTTGCGCCTTACTTTGCCAAGGATAATTTGTTCTATCCCTGGGTACATGTAACCGATATAGCCGGTATGCTGGCCTTTGCCATTGAAAACCCCGGCGTGCAGGGCGCTTATAATGCAACCGGCAACAAACCTCTATTAATGAAGGAACTGATGCAGGAAATCGTAAAATCTTCCGGTAAAAAGGCAGTGGTTATTCCAACACCGCCATTTGCTATCAAATTAGCTATGGGCGAAATGAGTACCATGCTATTAAGCAGCCAACGCTGTAGCAACCGTAAAATTACTGATGCCGGCTACCAATTCCGTTTCCGAACGGTAACTTCAGCACTCAAGGATATCTTTAGATAAGGGCTATTGCTGCTTTAGCAAGGTGTATTCGGTAACCATGCTGCCCTGTTCGCCACTGGTACTTTGCGAAATCAAAAAGTAGCCCTTCTGCTTTAATTTATTCAGGGTTTCAGCAGCCTTTTTAAGGTTTTCTATCTCGTTTTTCTCGCTGAACGGCAACAGTTCAATTTCTTCCGTTTTACCGTCTTCATATATAATAAAGATGCGGGAGTTTAAATAACCGCCACCCAGGCCTATTGCCTTGTTACAGTCAAATACGCGCATAATGGCATAACCACCTAATGCCTGAGCCCCCTGACTCATCAGCGCCATTGCCAGGGTCAAAAAAAGTAAACGGATTGTCTTCATAATATAGAGATACGACAAATATAACGCCAAAAGGCGCTTAAATTATGCCGCTTTCGCAGCCTTCATCAAATCAACCTTTCCATCCTTTGTCCGTTCTACCCGCGAAAACAGCGAATAGCGGCTATCGAACAACCAGGTAAACAGTAGTTTTACCCAACTGGTATGGTATTTAAGCGTATCGTAGTATTCAGGTGCCATAGCCCTAACCTGCGGTAAGCGGTTCCAGGGCACACTAGGAAAATCGTGATGCTCATTGTGGTAACCCACGTTCAGGGCTACTATATTTAAAGGGCCGTAATAACTAAAGGTTTCCTGCCCTCCTTCCGGCGTGTAGTGTTCCTGTATCCACCTGGCACCCACCGGATGCAAGCCGATAGAAAAGAACAGGCTGGCGGTTAAATAAAGCAGGGCATTCCAACCAAAAAAGTAGGTAATACTTATGTCAAAAGCCAGTGCCATAAACAAGTTAAACCAGCTCCATTTGCTCCACATAATGATGGATTTTAACCTTGGCGGACGGGTTAATTGAAATACCGGGAAGAACAGCAGCCAAATAGATTTGCCCAAGGCGGTTCGCCCTATCAGGCGGGCCTCCCAGCGGTTGGCCAGGTCAGCATCATAATCATAATCGCCCTGGTGAGCGTGGTGTTTCAGATGGTACACAAAAAAGCCCATTGAGCCGGGAAATACATTCGGTAAATCAGCCAGCATAGCCGTCCAGCGATTCCATGCCTTGCTAGTAAAAATAAGGTTGTGCGAGGCTTCGTGAATAATCACAAACATGCAATGATTGGCAAAAGCACCAATCGCATAAGCGGTAAGCAGTGCCAGCCACCAATAATGGCCACCCAGCAAACCCATGGTTATTGCTAAACCTGTTTGCAGGCTTAGCACAAACAACATGATTAGAAAAGTATAAGGATTCTTGCCCATCAATTGCTTAATCTCCGGGTGCTTCTTCATTATCTCACGGGTACGCTGCGGGTGCGGCTGATCTGACTCCGAGCGGTGAAAATTCTGCGCAGTACTCATCTATCGGGGCAATTGGTGAGCGGCAAATATAAGGTTTCCCTATAGAAGCCTGTTTCGACCGCATGAGTTGTTAAACAGGCGATTTCCGGCACTCCCTGGCTGGACGTAACTTTTCCACCCGGGCTGCGTCTAAAACCGTGTTTTAACTTCTATCCCTTTTATTACATTTGGCGCGGTTTTAAAAGGCCGATTTGGAAATTACCTTCAATTGAGGAATGTTATGTCAGAAAAAGCAACCATAAGCTACAACGGAAAGAGCTACGATTTACCGGTTATTACCGGCACTGAAAACGAAAAAGGTATTGATATCAGCAAACTGCGTGGTCAAAGTGGTTTGATAACCTACGACGAAGGCTACAAAAATACCGGAGCTACTATTTCCAACATCACATTCCTTGATGGCGAACAGGGCATTCTGCGTTACCGTGGTTATAGCATTGAAGACCTGGCTGAAAAAGCCTCTTTTGTGGAGGTAATGTATCTGTTGCTGTATGGCGAACTGCCAACTGCCGATCAATTACAGAAGTTTGAGCACGAATTAACCATGCATACGCTGGTGCACGAAAACCTGGTAAAGGTTTTTGAGGTATTCCCAACCCGCTCGCACCCAATGGGCCAGTTAATGACATTGCTTTCAGCTTTGTCATCATTCTACCCAGACTCCCTGAATCCGAATATCAATCCGGAAGAAGTAAATCTTACCATTGTTCGCCTGTTGGCTAAAATGCCAACCATTTGCTCGATGATTTATAAGAAAGGCAAAGGTCATCCGGTGGTATATCCCAAAAATAAATTCGACTACGTTACCAACTTCTTATACATGACGTTTGGCGATGTAACGGCTGAGTTTGAACCCGATCCGGTTGTTACCGATGCGATGAATAAATTACTGATACTGCATGCGGACCATGAGCAAAACTGCTCGGCCAGCACGGTGCGTATCGTAGGTTCGTCGCATGCTAACCTGTATGCATCTGTATCCGCAGGTGCGGCCGCCCTGTGGGGTCCACGCCACGGTGGTGCTAACCAGGAAGTACTGGAAATGCTGGAAGAAATTCGTGACCGCGATAACGGGGATGTTAAAAAAGCCGTTGCAGAAGCAAAAGACAAAAAGCGCCTGTTATATGGTTTTGGTCACCGCGTTTACAAAAACTTCGACCCTCGCGCCAAAATCATTAAAGTGGCCTGCGATAACATCCTGAACAAACTGGGTGTTAACGATCCTTTACTGGAAATTGCCAAAGAACTGGAAGAAGTAGCACTCAATGACCCATACTTCATCGAAAGAAAACTGTATCCGAACGTAGATTTCTATTCCGGCATTATTTACAAGGCCTTAGGCTTTCCAACGCCTATGTTTACGGTGTTGTTTGCCCTGGGTCGCATGCCCGGATGGATCTCTCAATGGAAAGAAATGCGCGAACGCAAAGAAGATATCGGCCGTCCGCGTCAGATCTACAACGGTGCCACCCAACGTCCATTCGTTGGCTTAGGCGACCGCAAATAAGTATCCAACACCCCCCGGTGCCCACAAACCGGGGACTATCAGCCATCGGTTCGCCGAAGGCCTTACGAATGATTGATTATCAAAAGGTAATTAATATCATTGTGCTTGTTATTAGAAAAAAAAGAACTTCGTGTAAATTCGCACGTTTAATTACTGCAAATGCCGCTTAAAAAGCTGTTGCTCGTTGATGATGACGAGAACTTTAATTTTCTATCGAAACGCATAATCCGGAAGCAATTTCCTGATTGTGAGGTACATGTGGTATTAAACGGCCAGGAGGCCCTGGATTACCTGCAAACTGCGGCCGGCATGCCTGAGGTAATATTATTAGATCTTAATATGCCTGTTATCAATGGCTATGAGTTCCTGATTGAATATGAAGCGCTCAACCTAATCCCCAACCGCCCCCCGGTTTTTATTCTCTCCTCCTCTATTCTGCAGGAAGACCATAACCTGCCTGAAAAGCACAAGGACGTAAAAGGCTTCTTCGAAAAGCCATTAGCTGTACATCATCTGCAGCAGATAGCTTTATTTGCGGAAGAGGCATAAACATTACATAATACATTCGAAGCCCATTATATTTACCCGGTTTCCCCGGTCGTAAATATGACTTCTGCCCAAACTCAGAAATATATAAACTTATCCCTATCAGTGGTATTCATTACCCTGCTGATAACTATTATAGATTGGCTGATTGATTTCCATCCTCTGCAACCACTCTTCCCGAATTTCATTTGGATGAAATTTAACACGGCTGTATGTTTTCTTTTGAGCACGGTAGCATTAGGCTTGTTAATGAGGCCCGGCAGATGGAGACCGTATACAGGTTGCCTGTTAGCTATTATACCCATTGCTGTTGCAGTCATTTCCATTTCGCAGGATGTATTCAATTACTCCTCTGGACTGGATGAATTATTTGTAACCGACCACCAGGCCCAAAACGTCTATCCTTATCCCGGACGCATGGCTACCAGCACGGCGGGCAGCTTCATCATCCTAAATCTCTCGTTGCTTTTTTTTAATGCTAAGAATAAGCGCTTGCGTTTAGCTGCCCAATATGGGTTTCACCTGGTTACGTTTACGGCAACCGTTGCCTTTATAGGTTACCTCTACGGGGTGCCTGTGTTTTATAAACTTAGTTTCCTTAGTTCCATGGCATTGCAAAGTTCGCTGACGTTCATTGCTCTTTCAGTGCTGGCCTCCATGCATCACTCCTATCTGGGTTTAACCGGTTTATTTACCGGGTCGCACACCGGTAATATCGTAGCACGATGGCTGTTCCCTTTCATGCTCATTGCCCTGCTGGCATTGGGCTACCTGCATATTCAGGTACAAAAATACAACCTGGTTTCGTCGCAGTTTAATACAGCCTTACTGATCTCTTCGGTGCTGATAGTAATATTGGTAATTATAAGTATAACTGCACAGGCACTTAACCGCCTGGATATAGACCGCGATAAGGCCGAAAAATCGTTATTGCAATTAAACCAGCAGCTGGAACAAACCGTTAAAGAGCGTACGCGCAATCTGGAAACCACCGTTAGCATGCTGATGGAAAGCGAATCCCGCTTCCGGGATGCATTCGAGTATTCTGCTATAGGTATGGCATTGGTATCGCTGGAAGGCCGATGGCTGAAGGTAAACCCGCAAGTATGCTTGTTGGTTGGTTATAGCGAGCAGGAGCTTTTAGGCAAAACCTTCCAGGATCTTACACATCCCGATGATTTGTTTGCCGACCTCGATAATGTTGAAAAATTATTGCGGGGTGAAGTAAAGGCCTACAACCTCGAAAAACGCTACATCCATAAGGATGGTCACGTGGTGTGGGTTTTATTAAGTGTATCACTGGTACGCGATGGCAGGGGTAATGCCGCCCACTTCGTTGCCCAGATAAAAGACATAACGGAACGGATAAAGGCGCAAAAATCGCTTGAAAAAGTAAACCGCGAGTTAACTACCATCTTTAATTCAGCTAACCACGTTTCTATCATTTGCACGGATGTAGAAGGCATTATTACGCACTTTAGTCGTGGCGCCGAAACCATGCTGGGTTATTCCGCACTGGAAATGATAAACCGCCAAACACCGGTACTCATCCACGTGAAAGAAGAAATTGAAGAACACGGCAAAGAATTAACCGCAAGGATGGGGCATCCCATTGCAGGGTTTAATGCCTTTGTAGCGTACGCCCGCCTGGGAGGATTTGAATCGCGCGAATGGACATACGTTCGAAAAGATGGCAGCACCTTCCCCGTACAGTTGGTGGTATCAGGTATTTGGGATGCCGATGGTAAACTTACCGGCTTTATGGGCATTGCTACCGATATTACCGAACGCCGCGAAATTGAGGACTCGCGCCGCAAGTATGCGCAGTTGGAAGCGAAAAACAAGGAGATGGAACAATTCTCCTACATCGCTTCGCACGATTTGCAGGAACCTTTACGCACCGTAAGCAGTTATGCCGATTTGCTGGCGATGGAATACAAGGATAAACTGGACGAAACAGGCATCCGTTATCTGAATGCCATACTACGTTCCACCAACCGTATGAGCGACCTTATTAAAGGTCTGCTCGATTATAGCCGCATTGGAAAAGAGCGGCACCTGGAACAGGTAAACGCCAACGAAGTGGTAGAACACGTTTGCGAAGACATGGCTCAGCTTATTAAAGAATCGAATGCTTCGGTATATGCAGGTAATCTGCCGGTATTAAATGTCTATAAACTCGAATTCACCCAGTTGCTGCAAAATCTGCTGAGTAACGCTATAAAATTCAGACGCCCCGGCGTTGACCCTAAGATCGAAATCAACGCACAACCACAGGGCCATAAATGGCTTTTCTCTGTAAAAGATAATGGCATAGGCATCGAAAGCAAAAACAAGGACAAGCTCTTTATCATCTTCCGCCGCCTGCACAATACAGCCCAATACCCGGGTGCAGGCATTGGTCTTGCACACTGCAAAAAAATTGTTGACATGCACAATGGCAACATTTGGGTGGAAAGTACCCCTGGCGAAGGCAGCACTTTCTACTTCACTATTAACGTGTAAACTCAACGCCTCGCTGCGTTTCCAGCCCTGCAAGTGTTACCCCTAAATGCGCAGCCAGTCCTTCACCACCCCACCGCATAACCACATCGTGGTTCCATTCAAACACCGCACGTAATACCGGGGCAAATAGGTTCATCCAAAAACCTGTAGTTTCCACTACCCACCGGTATTGCACCGAAGTAACTCCCGCGTGTTCGTTAAACAACCAGGTGCCATGCCCTTTTAAATCGCCGGTGGTGATGCCTTCAATTTTTTTAAAGGGAATCACCTCCAGCACCGTGCCGGTATATTCTAAAGATTACGGCAACACACTGCGGGTGCTAAAAACCTTTACAGCACCTACACCAAGCGCATCGCCGGTGCTGATGGTTTTTACAGGTGCCTGCCCCTTCCACCACAGATGGTAGGCATCGGCATTATGTACATTTTGGTAAATCAACTCAAGTGGGGCATTAAATCTCCACACGGTTATAAAGCTATAACTGGCCATACATCGCTGCTTAATTTTTTAAATAATCTATAGTCCTGTTGCTCAAGTTAGCGACTTTTAATTGCAATTACTTTGCCCCTTAGGTGCTTTGTGGTAAACTTGTTCACCTATTAAAAATGTGTACCTATGTTACCCTTGGAAAATAAAGTAGCCGTTATAACCGGCGGAGCTTCGGGCATTGGTGCCGAAGCCTGCAAAAAATTTACCCGTTTGGGCGCGGCTGTAGCTATTTGGGATGTAAACGAAACGGCCGGCAAAGAATTGGAACTGCTGTTGTTGAACGAAGGCTTCGCTGCCCGATTTATAAAAGTAAATACCGCCAACTATAACGAGGTGGAATTGGCCGTGCAACAGGTAGTGCAGCAATTCGGTAAAATCAGTATACTGGTAAACAACGCCGGCATCACCCGCGATGCCTCCCTGCTTAAAATGACAGCCGAACAATGGCAGCAGGTAGTAGATGTAAACCTTACAGGCGTATTCAATTGTACCAAGGCTGTTGCACCTGTTATGATAACCAACAATTGGGGACGTATCATCAATACCTCCTCTGTAGTTGGCTTATATGGTAATTACGGGCAAAGCAATTATGCGGCTACCAAGGCCGGTGTAATTGGCCTAACTAAAACGTGGGCACGCGAATTGGGCAAATACGGTATAACCGTAAACACAGTAGCCCCGGGTTTTATTGCAACCGATATGATTAAAACAATACCTGCAAAGGTTATTGAAATGATGACTGAAAAAGTGCCCCTTAAAAAACTGGGCACGCCTGAGGATGTGGCCAATACCTACGCCTTTTTAGCAGGCAACGAAGCACAATTTATTTCCGGCGCTACCATTAGCGTGGATGGCGGATTAACTATTTAAAGAGGTTTATGCTTATTACTTCCGAAACATATCAATACCTTTTGTATGCCTGGATTGCCCTCGGCATTGTATCGTTCCCCTACCTGCTTACCAAAAAACAACCCTACGGACGCCACACCAGCAACCAATGGGGGCCAATGATCTCCAACCAGCTTGGCTGGTTAATTATGGAAGGCGTAGCTCCTGTCCTTATCAGCATTTGGTTCTGGACGGGTAACCTGCAAAAAACCAACGCCAGCTATTTTTTCTACGGCATCTATATGCTGCATTATATCTACCGCGGTTACATTTTCCCTTTCCGCACACGCACCCAGGGTAAAAAAATGCCCTTACTCATCTCCTCATCAGCCGTATTTTTTAACCTCTGTAACACCTTTATTTTAGGTTATTACCTGGGTAATTTGGGTGGCAATTATGCCGATAGTTACTTTACCTCGCCACAATTTTTCATTGGTTTAGTGGTATTTATTGCCGGTGCCTTTATCAATATTAAAAGCGATAACATCCTCATCAGCTTACGCAAACCCGGCGAAACCGGCTACAAAATTCCGCAGGGCTTTCTATTCCGTTACATCTCCTGCCCTAACTTGTTTGGCGAAATAGTGGAATGGATAGGGTTTGGCATATTGGTAGGCACCTTGCCCGGCCTTAGTTTCCCGCTATGGACCATGGTAAATCTGATACCCCGTGCGCTGGATCATCATAAGTGGTATCACGAGAAATTTGCCGACTACCCGGCGAATCGGAAAGCCCTCATCCCCGGCCTGCTTTAGTTTTCTGAAACTTCAAATACATTTGACCCCGGTTTAAACCAGTGGGTATGAGTAAGAATATTACAATCGGCAGCAAACCATTGCGCCTGGAGGATTTGAAAAACTTTTTAGGCAGCAGTGCCAAACTTGAGTTAGGCGCTGATGCCCGTAAAAAAATTGCAGCTAACCGTCGCTTTCTCGAAAAGAAGATCGCTGAACCCGGCGCCCGGTACTACGGTATTAATACGGGCTTTGGTGCGCTTTGCGATGTGGAGATAGACCGAAACCAACTGGAACAATTGCAGGAAAACCTTGTAATGAGCCACGCCTGCGGTATGGGCGATGAGGTTAAGCACGAGGTGATAAAACTGATGATGTTCCTGAAGGTAAAAGGATTGTCGCTGGGTTACTCGGGCGTAACGGTTGAATCGGTAGAGAAACTGATAGAACTGTATAATAAAGGTGTATATCCTGTTATTTGGGAAGTAGGCTCACTGGGCGCTAGTGGCGATTTAGCACCCCTTGCCCATTTAACCTTGCCCTTAATGGGTAAGGGGTGGGTGCGCTACAAGGGCGAAAAACGGGCCACGGAAGAAGTATTCCGCGAATTAAAAATAAAGCCCATCCAATTAAAGGCTAAAGAAGGTTTAGCATTCCTGAACGGTACCCAGTTTATGAGTTCGTGGGGGTGTTACAGTATACTGGAAGCAGAACGCGTATCAAAACTGGCAGACTTTACCGCGGCACTCTCTGCCGATGCCTTTAATTGTCAGCTATCGCCTTACCATCCGGCTATTCAAAAGGTGCGCAACCACAAAGGCCAAATCGAAAGTGCAGCTAACGTGCTTAAATTTTTAAAAGGCAGCGCCATAGCCAAACAGCCTAAAAACAACGTACAGGACCCTTACAGTTTTCGCTGTGTGCCACAGGTTCACGGGGCGGTAAAGTTTGCTGTAAATCAGGTGCGCGAGGTGTTTGAATGTGAAATAAATGCTGTTACCGATAACCCGCTGATATTTGAACAGGAAGATCTGATCCTGAGCGGTGGCAACTTCCACGGAGAACCGCTGGCTATTGCACTCGATTACCTGGGCATAGCCATGAGCGAATTGGCCAGTATCTCCGAACGTCGCACATTCCAGCTTATCTCGGGCAAGCGCGGACTTCCGAAATTTCTGGTGCAGGACTCGGGGCTCAACTCTGGCTTAATGATCCCGCAATACACGGCTGCGGCAATTGTTTCCATGAACAAACAATTAGCCACCCCGGCCAGCGTAGATACCATTACCAGCAGCGATGGGCAGGAAGATCATGTAAGTATGGGAGCCAATGCGGCGGTTAAAACCTATAAGATTGTTTACAATATCGAAAAGGTGCTGGCCATTGAATTTATGACTGCGATGCAGGCATTAGAATTCCGTAAACCATTAAAGAGCTCGCCGTTGATAGAAAAGATAAGAACCGCTTACCGCAAAATTGTACCGGCGTATGATAAGGACCGTATCCTTTATGGCGATATTCAGGTAACGGTTGATTTTATGCGCGAAATTCAATTGCCCTGACACAGGCGCAAATTCATATTTTTAAGAAGTTATAGAACGCAGCAGACATGAACATTAAAAAGATTGGAATTGCAGGAGCAGGTGCTATGGGCGCCGGTATTGCACAGGTATTTGCAGCAGCAGGCTTCAGCGTTACTTTATACGACCTTAGTGCCGAACAGTTGAACAAAGCAAAAAGCAGTATTGAAAAAAACTTAGCCGAAGCCATCACCCGTGGTAAAGCTACCGAAGCCGATAAAACACAAACGCTGGCACGCCTCATCTACACCGGCGATTTAAACGCCCTGCAGGCCGATTTAATTATTGAAGCCATAGTAGAACGTTTAGAGCCAAAGCGCGAATTATTCATGGCCATTGCTGCCATTAATACACCGCAAACCATATTAGCTACCAATACCTCATCTATTCCGGTTACCCGCATTGCAAACGGCATTCCATCGCCGCAGCGCGTGGTGGGCATGCACTTTTTTAACCCGGCCCACATTATGAAGCTGGTAGAAATAATAGCCGGCGCAGAAACTTCGGCTGAAGTAGCAACCGCTTTACAAAAACTCAGCATCGCCATTGGCAAAACACCGGTGATGTGTACCGATTCTCCAGGCTTTATAGTAAACCGGGTAGCACGCCATTATTATGTCGAAAGTTTGAAAATGCTGGAAGAAAAAGTGGCTCCTAAAGAAACCATAGATGCGCTGATGGAAAGTGCAGGATTTAAAATGGGGCCGTTTAAATTAATGGATATGGTGGGCAACGATATCAACTTCGCGGTTACCTCTTCGCTCTTCGAATCCTTCCACTACGACCCTAAGTTTCGGCCATCACGCATACAACAGCAAAAGGTGGATGCAGGCCACCTGGGGCAAAAAACAGGCAAGGGGTTTTACGAATATCCCCGCAAGTAAATCGCTACTTACGCCTGCGTTTAACTATATACAAATTAACGGTATAAAGTTTAGGCGCTACTTTATCCATGGCAATACTAATGGTAAACTCGGCGCCATGCGCTTGTAGTTGCCTTTCCTCTTTAAAAAAAACTGTAGTACTGTCGTCGCCGTTTAATTCTGTCCAATACCACAGCGTACTATCCAGGCAGTACCCAACAAACGGCTTTAACTCCTCCAGTTTTTTAAGTGCACTAAGCGAATCAAAATTTTGATTTGTTTTTCCCACAAAGCGGCTATCCTTATCTACATAAATTATACTAAACGGTTCCAGTTTAATACTGTATCCGGGTACCACTAAAAACGGACTTTGTTTTGCGTTCGTACCGTTAATGGATTCAAAATTTTCTTTACGGCCGTCCTCTAAAACCTTTTCCAGGTTGGTGCAAAATTTCTGCTGCTCGTAACTCGCGGTTTGTGCAACTACAGTATTACAAGCTAACACATAAGCCAAGCACAAAATCAGGGCGTTGAAATATCTCATAACTCCACGAATAAAAAGAAATGCCTTCTTGCGGCATCTAAACTTAACATATTTTGAAGATGTGCACCGGTCAACAGTCAAATGACAATTCCATGACACTTAGCCCGGCAACCTGAAATTCAACCTGTTGCAAGCACATAAAAAGCAAATACGTACACTTTTCACACTTTCTCTCATACTAATTTTAGTATCCATCCCGTTTTCATTACAACACCGCGATTCGATGCTTGTAACTATTACAAACCACTGGCAATCGCATTTTTTATTAACTAAAACGGAATGACATGGAAACGTACAATCAGAGCAGCAGCAAAGAAAAGAAGGCAGGAATCGCCATCATCATTGCACTTCTACTAATATCCGGTACCGCCATCTACTTTGTAGCCTCGCAAAACACCGAGAACAAAAAGGTTACCGCAGAAAAGGTGCAATTGGAAAATGAATTCAACAACCTCAGTAAAACACTGGATGCAAAAACAGCGGAGCTGGAGGAGTTCAGAGGCAAAAATGCCGACCTGGATAAGCAAATCAATGCCAAGCAGGAAGAGTTGCAAAAACAAAAAGACCAAATTGCAAGTCTGTTAAGCAAAGGCAAACTTACCAATGCCGAGTTAAACAAAACCCGCGCCCTGGTGGCCCAATACGAAGCCTCTATAGCCGAGTTGAAGAGCAAAGTGGATGAGTTGACGCAACAAAATTTAGCCCTCTCGAATGCCAATACAGAATTGAACACGCAACTAACTGCTGAGAAGGGTGTAACCGCCCAGCAAACAGAGATGATTGCCGGCCTTAGCAAAAAAGTAGAAGTTGGATCGTTGTTACAACTTAAGAGCCTGGACGTAGTTGCCGTAAAGGATAACATGAACGGCAAGGAACGCGAAGTAAAAAAGGCGAAACGTGCCGAAGCCCTGAAAATTACATTCGAAACCGGGGAGAACCACGTGATTGACCCAGGTACGGTGCCGGTATATGTGCGCGTAATTAATCCGCAGGGAGAAACTATCGCACTGGCCGACCAGGGTTCAGGCACCATCAAAACCGAAACAGGTGAAATGGTTCCTTACACCAAAGAAGCTGACATCAACTACGACCAAACCAATAAAAAGGTGGATGTTTACTGGAGTCAGCACATTCAACAACCGGGCACCTATAAAGTGGAAGTTTATCAAAACGGCCATATGATAGGCAAAGATGAATTAGCTTTAAATTAAGCCATATTTTTCTCCATCCGTTTTACAAGCGGGTCCCCGTGCCAACCGGTTCGGGGACTCTTTTTTTTTATCTGCCTCCTAACTTACCCCGCCTTACCTCCATGCTATTTGAACTGACCTCTATCCCGCCAATTTTCTTTTATTTGCCTTTACAATACAAGGCTTGAAACCCGACAAAAACACCTTACTGAAAGCATACCGTTTGTTTTGTACCGCCAAGGCCATGACGGAGCTGTACGAAGACCGCAAGGATATTTGCAGCAAGTACGTTCATGCTACCTCCCGCGGGCACGAGGCCATACAATTGGCCACAGCCTTTCAGCTAAAGCCACAGGATTTTGCCTTCCCCTACTACCGGGATGATTCGATGTTGTTAGGTATGGGATTTACCCCCTTCGATTTAATGTTGCAATTACTGGCTAAGCGCAGCGATTATTTCTCGGGTGGCAGAACCTATTACTCGCATCCATCTTCTAATCGCCCCGATCTTCCTAAAATACCCCACCAGTCATCGGCAACAGGCATGCAGGCCATACCTGCCACCGGTGCCGCACAGGGCCTTAAATACCGCGAACATTTTAAACTGGCCGAATACAAACGCTTTGAAGAACCACTTGTATTGTGCAGCCTGGGTGATGGTTCGGTTACAGAAGGCGAAGTGAGTGAAGCTTTTCAAATGGCCGTGTTGCACAAGTACCCGATCATTTATCTGGTACAGGATAATGAGTGGGACATAAGCGCACATAGCAGCGAAATTCGTGCGCAGGATGCGCCGGATTATGCGAAAGGCTTTAAAGGACTAAAAGTAGAGAGTATTGACGGCACCGACTTTGTGGAGTGCTTTGAAACCATGAGCCGCGTAGTTAATTACGTACGCCTGCATCGTGTGCCTTACCTGGTACATGCTAAGGTGCCGTTATTAAACCACCACACCAGCGGTGTGCGGAAGGAATGGTACCGGCCTAAGGAAAATCTGGAAAGTGATAATCTGCGCGATCCGTTTAACCGCTTCAAAAAGCAATTGCTGTACGATAAAATTTCGCATGCCGACGAACTGAGCCTTATCGAAGAAGAAGCAAAGCAATTGGTAAAAGATGATTTTGAGCGCGCTTTGCAGGAACCAGACCCAACTGAAGAGGATTTAACTACACATATCTTTGCCCCGGCAATTTTTACTGAAGAAAAAGGGGAACGTATGCCTGCAGGTGCTCAATCAGTAGTAATGGTTGATGCAGCGCTGCATGCTGTAGACGAAATTTTACGTAAGCACCCCGAGGCACTGTTATATGGCCAGGATGTAGGTGGAGAATTAGGCGGCGTTTTTCGCGAAGCCGCTCTCTTGGCTAAAAAATACGGCGACCGCCGTGTATTCAACACACCCATTCAGGAAGCTTACATTGTTGGCAGCACGGTTGGCATGAGCGCCACAGGTTGCAAGCCGATAGTAGAAATACAATTTGCCGATTACATATTCCCCGGCGTTAATCAGTTGTTTACCGAAGTATCGCGCAGTTGTTATTTAAGTAACGGCAAATGGCCGGTAAGTGCTGTAATCCGTATTCCTATCGGGGCTTACGGCAGCGGAGGGCCTTATCACAGCAGCAGTGTAGAAAGTTTCGTGTTGCAGATTAAAGGCGTAAAAATTGCCTATCCGAGCAATGCCGCCGATATGAAGGGCCTGTTAAAGGCCGCTTATTACGATCCCAACCCGGTAGTAATATTTGAACATAAAGGTTTATACTGGAGCAAGGTTAAAGGCACGGATGCTGCCAAATGTGCAGAGCCCGATGAAAATTACCTGGTGCCACTCGGCAAAGCACGTATTGCCTTACAAGCAGAGGACGCGTTTGTTGAAAATGGAGAATCAATAGCTGTAATCACCTACGGCATGGGTGTGCATTGGGCATTGAATGCCGCCAAAAGTTTTGAGGGCAGGGTTGAAATAATTGACCTGCGCACCCTTAACCCACTCGATGAACCGGCTATCTATGCAGCAGTAGAGAAACACGGAAAGGTTTTGGTGCTTACCGAAGAAACCATCACCCACTCCTTTGCCGAAGCATTAGCCGGACGCATAGCATCACAGTGTTTTCAGCAGCTGGATGCGCCGGTTAAAATTGTGGGCTCCGTTAATACCCCGGCTGTACCGCTAAATGCCAACCTCGAGAAGGCCATGCTGCCCAATGTTGAACTTGTAATGCAGGCCATGCAGGAGTTACTGAACTACTAAAGTCTGTCAAGCACGCCCCAATAAAAACCAAGGTCCTTAACTACCTTCGAGAAATTTTCGAATTCTACAGGTTTTACCACATAGCTGTTAGCGCCAAGAGCGGCACACCTTTGTATATCAGGATCCTCATTCGAAGAGGTTAAAACAATAACAGGAATGCTGCGGGTACTTTCGTCCGATTTCAACCGTTCCAGCACTTCCAGCCCGTTTACCTTGGGCATCTTTAAATCCAGAAAAACAACTTTAGGCCTCGAACTTAAATCCCTGCCCTCGTAAGCACCTGTACCAAAAAAGTAATCCAGCGCTAAGGCGCCGTCTTCCAGGTGTACAATATTATTAGCCAGGTTATTGCCTTTTAAGGCCCTCAGGGCAAGCATAGCATCATAAGGGTTGTCCTCTATTAACACTACTTCAATTAATTGTGGGGTCATATATGTGGGTTTTAGCAAATCTAATCTTTACGGTTCTGTAGCGTGAAATAGAAACAAGCACCTTCATTTAGCTTCCCTTCAGCCCAAATGTGCCCTCCGTGCCGTGTAATAATACGCTTTACCAATGCAAGCCCTACACCGGTTCCTTCAAACTCGCCGGCAGAATGTAGCCGTTGAAAAACGCCAAACAGTTTGTCATAGTAGCGCATATCAAATCCGGCACCATTATCCTTAACATATAGTACCGAGGCTCCATCCTGCTCCTTCACACCTATTTCAATACATGGTGCAGCTTTTTTCGAACTGTACTTAACCGCATTTGAAATCAGGTTTAGATACACCTGACGCAACATACTGGCATCACCATATACAGTTGGTAGTTGTTTATATTCCACTTGCACCGGTTGATCGCCTATTATACTTTGAACACATTCCTGCACCAGTTTATTCAAATCAACCTCACCGCTTCTTAACTCCTGTTTACCCATGCGCGAGAACGCCAATAGGTCGTCAATCAATGTGCCCATAATGGCGGCATTGGTTGCTACGGCTTGCAAAAGGCCTTCGCTTTCATCATCCAACTTGCCCTTATTAAGGGTGCCTAAAATTTTTGTGCATCCATGTATCGCCCGTAAGGGTGCCCGTAAATCATGAGCAATGGAATAGCTGAATGACTCCAGCTCCCCGTTTACCATTTCCAACTCCCGGCTTTTTTGTTCAATTGCTTCTCCCTGACTCCTGCGCTCTGCCTGCAATGCCAGTAGCGATTTTACCCTGGTTACCAACTCCTGAGGATGAAAAGGTTTGAATAAGTATTCATCCGCACCCGCTTCCCACCCCCTCAACATGGCTTCCCGATGAGCAAGGGCGGTCAGCAATACCACTATAATCCTGGAAGTTTTCGTATCCGCTTTTAACGCTCTGCAAAGTTCAATGCCATCGGTTTCGGGCATCATTACATCACTTAAAACCAGTTCGGGACGCCACTCACTCACAAGTGCCAGACCTTCCTTTCCATTACGCGCTACCCTTAATTCACAAAAGTCCTTCAATAAGGCAGCTATATAATTCGCCAGCTCTTCATTGTCCTCACAAATCAAAACCTTTGGCAAAGTATGCGTACCCGCATCAGCGTTTTCGGCAGCAATTACCCCGGCATATTGCGCAGTTAAATGTGTACGGGGCATGGGCACAACTGAGTCGGTTAATGGTTCAGCGGCCGGCGCAAGGCATTCTACCTCAAAGGTGGTTCCTTTACCTGCAACGCTCTCTACGCTAACATGGCCACCCAGCAATTCTGCAAATTCCTTTACCATGGCCAACCCTAACCCGGAACCCTCATACCGCCTGGCGGAGGAGCCTTCGATCTGTTTAAATTTTTGAAACAGCAGAGGTAAATCCTTCTCCGCGATACCAATCCCGGTATCTTTTACCTGTAAGCGCAAAAAGCCATTATTCCATTGTGCGTTAACTTTAATAGCACCACCGGCCGGGGTAAATTTCACTGCATTAGCTACCAGGTTAAACAAAATACGCTCGAATAAATATCTGTCAAGCAACACGGGTTTGGCTGCCTGCTCCAAATCACTTTCCATCTGTAACTGCCGGGCCTTCAACTGAGGTTCAAAATCCTTCAGCACCACGGTAATTAACTCTGCCGGACTAACAACCTCCTTATGTACCTGCATTTTCCCCGCTTCCGTTTTCGTAAAGTCCAAAAGCCCTGTTACCATTTGCAATAACCTGATGGCATTGTTATGGATTGTTTGAAGTAAGGAGGTCTGCGCGGCATTACCTGAAATTTGTCTATCAGCCAATAATGTTTCAAGCGGAGCTAATATCAGCGAAAGGGGGGTTCTTAATTCGTGAGACACATTGGCGAATAATTCAGTTTTCTGTTGTTCAGCCTCTCTGAGTTTCTTGTTGGTCTCCTGTAGTTGCTGTGCACGGCTAAATATTTCCTGCTCCATTTGGGCAGCTTTCCCCTGAAGTTCCTCCGCCTCCACCTCTTTCCCTTTTAAGCGCACAAATTCGGTCACATCCTCTGCCTTATGTATAATATATTCCACCTCAGCATTGGCATTTACAACCGGCACATTCACCACGCTCCAGTACCGCACTTCCCAACCACCACCTTCTTCCATGGGTTTTTGAATGTCATATTTCTGCACTGCCATTGCATCGGGCACCTTTTGTGCAAGCACCCGCTTCAACGATTCGCGCAAATTACCGACACCCGTTGCTGCAGCATCGTTGGGGTTATCCGGAAAAACCTCAAACAGGTGCTTTCCTAAGGCTATTTCCCGTACTATTTTGGTAGCCTGAATGTAGGCATCACTTAATGCCACAATTTTTAACTCGGCATCCAATACCATAAACAGGCTGGGCGCCGCTTCAAATAGCTTGCGGAAGTCTACTGTTTTCATGTGGGTTACTTAGGCTACCAGCACGGTTCTACCCTGAAATTGGAGGTTCAAGTCCTATCAGGCCGCATTAGCGAAATGAAAATAATTTTTTTCATTTAATTTGATAAAGCTCATTTCACATTCGTTTTGGGCTAAAAATGAGCTAACTATATGCCTATTTAAAGATTTTTTCCTCTTTTTCCGACCTTTCCACATAGGGTTTTGGTGTTTAGCGCATTTCTTTATTTTCACCCCGCTTAAAACCAAGTAACAACATGGCATATTTATTTACCTCAGAGTCGGTATCGGAGGGGCACCCCGATAAAGTGGCCGACCAGATTTCGGATGCACTTATTGATCATTTTTTGGCTTATGACCCACAGAGTAAGGTGGCATGCGAAACCCTGGTAACTACCGGACAGGTAGTATTAGCCGGTGAGGTAAAGTCGCAGGCTTACCTGGATGTGCAGGAAATTGCCCGCGAGGTAATTCGCAGAATTGGTTATACCAAGGCAGAATATATGTTCGAAGCTAACAGCTGCGGCATCTTCTCCGCTATTCACGAACAATCTTCGGATATTAACCAGGGTGTTGAACGCAAAAAACCCGAAGAACAGGGTGCGGGCGACCAGGGCATGATGTTCGGTTACGCCAGCCGCGAAACGGACAACTACATGCCACTGCCTTTAGAATTGGCTCACACGCTGCTGCGCGAACTTTCAGCTATCCGCCGCGAAGGCAAGGTAATGAAGTATCTGCGCCCGGATGCAAAAAGCCAGGTTACTATCGAGTACGGCGATAACCACCAGCCGCAGCGTATAGATACCATCGTTATTTCTACCCAGCACGACGACTTCGGTAAAGATGCCGCCATGCTGAAGCAGATTAAGGAAGATGTAATCAAGATCTTAGTGCCTCGTGTAATGAAGAAATTACCTAAACGTGTGCAGGCATTGTTCAACGATAAAATCAAGTATCACGTAAACCCAACCGGTAAGTTCGTTATCGGCGGCCCACACGGCGATACAGGTTTAACAGGCCGTAAAATCATCGTAGATACCTATGGTGGTAAAGGCGCTCACGGTGGTGGTGCATTCAGTGGTAAAGATCCTTCGAAGGTGGACCGCTCTGCCGCTTACGCCGCCCGCCATATCGCCAAACACCTGGTAGCTGCCGGCGTGTGCGACGAAGCGTTGGTGCAGGTAGCCTACGCCATCGGCGTTGCCCAACCTGTAGGTTTGTTTGTAAACACCTACGGCACTGCCAAGGTAAAATTAAGCGACGGCGAAATCGCTAAAATCATGTCTAAACTCCCTGAGTTTGATATGCGTCCTTACTTTATCGAAAAACGCTTTAACCTCCGCTCACCTATATATCTCGAAACTGCTTCTTACGGTCACGTAGGCCGCGAAAGCAAAGTGGTTAAAAAGGTATTCAACAAAGGCAAGCAAAACGAGAAAACCGTAACCGTTAAGTTGTTCCCATGGGAAGAACTGAATGCTGTTGCTACCGTTAAAAAGGCTTTCGGTTTAAAATAACTACAACTAACATACTTGTAAAGGGGGCGGTTTATCCGCCCTTTTTTTATAGCTGCCCCGTCCGCCATTCTTCCTACATTTAACCACGCATGAAAACCACGGTTGTCAGCATACTATGGGCGGTACTGTTGCTGCCTTATCTTCTTGTAAGTAGTTATGCATTCCCCTTTGCCGATGATTTCTGCTTTGCCTGGACCGCATCTTCCGGCTCCTTTTGCACGCAATGGCTCGATCAATACCTGCACTGGAACGGACGCTACACAGCGGATGCCATGGCCAACCTTGCCCCTTTATTTACAGGTGATTTTAAGCTATACCATGTTGTTTCCTATTTAGCGGTGCTGCTTATTACCCCCGCTTATTACCGTGTTTTCAAGCGCATACTAACCAACGATAGCAGTGCAGCTATCGCCTCAGCTATATGTGGCATTTTTTTTCTGGCCTACATGCCGCAACTCGCCGAAGGTATCTACTGGTACATCGGTATTTGCAATTACCTGTTGTGCAATCTGCTGATACTGGCACACGTTAGTCTTGTCTTTCGCAAATCAACCTGGCTGCAATGGTTGGCCGGCATTACTTTAATTGCTGCAATTGGTTGTAACGAAGTGGCCGCCATAACCATGCCTGCCTGCTACCTGGTTATTTGGATTATAACCAACCGTGAGTTCCCGTTACACAAAAAACAAGCCCGAAGTTATCTGGTAATTGCAGCAATAGCTTCGGCACTTGTGATACTTGCTCCGGGTAACTTTACCCGTAGCGCACAGTTTACGGAGAGTTTTCAATGGGGGCACTCTTTATTCTATGCTGCCTTGCAAACGGCGCGCTTCCTGCTCACCTGGATGTTATCTCCTTCGTTTATCCTCCTATCCGTTATTACACTGGCTTATGCACCAACCCTGCTGCCGGCCTGGGCACAGCGGGTAGGTATATGGCCCTGGTTGTTTCTTTTATTCCTGTTGTTTACAGCCGCCTTTCTCCCTTATATAGGCACCGGCATTTTAGGCCAGCACCGCACCATCAATTTTGCATTTTTCTTCTTTCTGCCGCTATGGTTGTGGGGCTTACTGAACGTCGCTCCCGACGTTTCCGGCTGGCTTCAGTCACTTACAAAAACAGTTCCTGTGTTGTTAGTTGGAGTGGCTGTATTTCTCAGCATCTTGTTTACCGGCAATACGGTTACAATTATCAACGATATCCGTCAACATAAATTCAGCGCATATAAATCCGAATACCTGCAACGCGAAAAAGCCATTATCGAAAAAGGAAGCATCGCCATCCAACCGCTGACCACCGTACCACAAAGTCTTGATATTACAGATGCAAAGGGCGACAACGATTACTGGGTAGATAAATGTATGGGCTATTACTACAGCGTTAAAAACAAACAGCAGCCCTAATGCTGCACCACCAACCGCTTTATGCCATAGCGGCCTTTGCTGCTAACCTGCACAAAATAAATGCCGTTGCTCCATTGTTTTAATGGCAATTGGTAAACGCCGGTAAACGAGGTAGTGAAATATCGTCTTCCTTCTGCATCCAGCAAGGATAATGTCGCCAACTCGTTGTTAGTTGTGCTAACTGTACAAACATCACTAACAGGGTTAGGATAAACCTGCAACGGCAACACCGATGTTTCTCCAATACCGCTCAACGTATCGCCATATAAGTGCAGGGCATGTTTAAAACAGGGAATGATACTATCTCCGCTTACTACATGCGAATTAAACATGCTGAAATCCCAACGCCAGTCCCAGTAAAACCAGGGCATATTAAAGCTATCCAGCCTTGTACCGAAATATTCTATCCAGTTACAGCGGCTTACATCGTCGCCAAAAACACCTGTGCCGAATTCTCCTAAAAACACAGGTTTATGATACGTGGCTTGCCAATTGGTTACCTGATACCAGGCATTCTCCAGCATCGTCATTAACGAAGGAAAGGTAGTACCTAATGGTACCGAAGGACTGGCCCACGAAAAACCCTGGTGCGTGAATTGATAAGGATCGTACGAATGCCAGGTGTAGATCAAATTGGTATCGGCAAAGGGTTGGTAGCCGGCATATGCCTGACCGCTGCTGCTAAAGTTAGGACTAACAATAATTGTATGCGCAGTGGTGTATTGGCGGATGGTATCGATGGTAACGCGGAACACTTCATTCAAACTATCAATAGCAATACCAAAGGCGGGTTCATTCAAAAGCTCAAAAGTATAACGGTTAGGGTCGAGATAACTGTAACGTTGTACCACTACACTCCACAGGTGCGCAAAACGCGGAAGTTTCACCCGCCAGTTCTGATTAAAAATATCCCACTGGTGATGATTATCAATAATAACGTTCATGTTCAGTTCATCGGCCCAGCTTATAACCGAATCAATACGTGCCCAAACTGCACTGTTCGTATCTACGTAATACGGAGCCACGGAATCGGTAAGGATAGCAAAGCAAATAGGCAAGCGCAGCGATTGAATGCCGGCCTCCTTCATCTTCACAACATCGGCGCGCGTATAACCATCCGGTGTAGGGTAATTTGTTTGCCAGGGAGCTTCTAACCAGTTGGAAAGATTTTGCCCCTTACCAAAAGCCGTACAGCGTTGCTGGGCTACCGACTGCGCCTGTCCGGCGGCAAAAAATCCCACACTAACAACCACTGCCAGCAGCATGCGGCAGTTGCGTAAAAACAAATTCATAAGTAAAATTTAAGCAGGCGAAAGATAGCCTAATTGCTATACAGTAAAAAGCGCAGATAAAGAACATGGCGTCCCTTCGGACTCTTGGAATAATCCAGCACAATAGAGCCGTATTTTTCGTTCTTCACCTCCAGGTCAGATAACAAACCTGATTCTTTATTCGGCAAACACGAAGTAACCCAGCCCTCGCTGGAAGGAAAGTTCTCCATTAGCCGCTTTTCCATTTGTTTATACACCGTGGTAAAGTTGGCATCATAGCTATCTCCTTCCACCAGCACACTCACAAAGTCAAGTTGCGAGGTAGGAAAAGGAAAACTGTAAAGCATATTGAACTTCTCGCCGGGTATTTTCAGCTTAGTGGCGTACGTGTATTTATAATTCCAGAAATTACCTGAACTGCGGTTACCCGTTTTAATAGAACTAAAAGCCGATTGACGGTACGAGAAGAAAACATCCATAATTGCCCGTTTAAATGCCGAGGCATTTTTAAGGGTAGGGTCTTCACTAACTGCAACGGCATCATTACTATTGCTCTTAGCGGTTGTTACAGCCTGATTTAAGTTGGCGGTAGTCACAACTGGGTTGTTGGTTTTCTGCGTTGTTACGCCGTTGGCCATTGACGGTTGGTTATCAAAGGCACGCTGCTCCACTTCACGGCGTGTTTGCACAAACCTGTCGTTCCCATCATCGGACGCGGAAGCCTGCTTTACCACTACCTTGTTTTCCGCTTTTACAACTACCGGCTCTGCAGTATAAGCAGCCGGAATCCTGGCAGCGTTGGTAGCTGCATTTGAATTAAAGGCCTCCTCTTCCACCGAGCGACGCATGGCTTCCCACCTGGCATTCACCGGCCGTTCTTCCACTAAAGTAGTTTCGCTATGGTTATTTAATGCCTGTGTTTCGGCAGAGGCTTTTGCCGGTACCGGTTGAACTTCCTTTAGGGTTGTAACAGGTGTATTATGTGACACTGTAACAGATGTGTTCACTAACGATTCTTGTTTAACTTCTGCCACAGGTTTATTGTTCGTCGCTGTTTTCACCGTACCATCCGTCGGAAAAAACTTAATCCAAACAGTTTGCGATTCTTTAACGGCTATTAATGCACTTACACCGGCACCCTCTATCAGGTAGTTTTTACCCGCTGCCACAAACGCCCCCTGCATTTTTGCTGCCATCACTTCTTTCGGATCATTCAACTGCAATCCGAAAGGCAGTGGTGAAGTGCAGGGCATAAAGCCTGTACCACAACAAGTGTAACCTACTCCTGCCACCAGCACCGTATCAATACTATTGGTACGCGCGTTTAGAATAACCTTTAAGCCACCATAACTGCTCTCCAGTTTTTTATCCAGCAGCCAAAAATTACGAAAGGCATTAAAGTCCGGCGAGGACGATGGTTTACCTAAAACGCGCAACAGATTGTTGCCCGTAAAATCTTCTGCCCGCAACCACATAGCCGCAAACAGCAATACAGCAGTCATTAATTTGTTCATCCGGGGGGATTGTTATCCGAATATACACAAGGTACGCTACCACTGCTATACATAAAAGGTGGATAAACCAGGCACTGTGCAGGAAAGTGAATACCCGGCCTAACAACGCAAATTTTTATTTTCGCCGCTATGGAAAACAACCTGGCTCAAGAGCTAAAAAGCCTGGCCGATAACGTAAAGGAGAAGTTCAACATAAATTATAACGAAGAAGGCGTTAAACATGTAGAAGACTACATTAACAATAACCGCCAGAATTTTACACCCGAAACCCGCGACCGCATTATCTGGAATCTGGGCGCATTTTTAGGAGAGTGCATCATTGCCAATTACGGAGGTACCTGGCAACAGGATAAAGAACTGAATAGCATCGGCATTCATTTCAACGAGTTAAACAAAGCCTTTCCCATCTCCAAAGTAGCCAAGCAAATTGAAAACGGTCCGGAAGACTCCATTCTCTCCTTTTACCGCATGATACCGGTTGTTTTTAAGTTAAACGAACCGCCTAAACCCTGGTGGAAATTCTGGTAGTGACCTAAACCGCTGCCTTCGCCCTGAACGAAACATCACGTGTAGCGCTCATTACCTGCTGCGTTTCGGTGCCATCATTAATTAAGCGAAATACACTTTCAACCTTTAAGTAACTACCATCTTTTTTACGCAGCCTGTATGCCACCACATCGTAGTGTTGCTGTTCCAGTAAATAATCAATACTGAATTTTGCAAACTGCGCCGTATCATCAGGATGAACAAAGCCAATAGGATGCTTATTAATACACTCGCTTACCTCGTAGCCCAACAACTTTTTTACCGAGGGGCTGATAAACAAAATGCGCCCGTCAAAATCATGCAGGCCTATCATGTCGTCAGCATTTTGTGCAAGCAACTTGTAGCGCGCTTCGCTTTCAGCCAAACGACCGAGTAAAATGTATCGGTAAGCAACCATTAGATACATGCCGGCGTTTACCACCAAAAAAATAATAGCGTATTTAGAGAGGTTGCTGTTTAAGTCCTTAGGTGCCGCAACTGCTACCAGCACAATTCCAATCGCCATTACCACATTAAAGCCCAATTGTACGCCCCTTTTACGGAGGTAAAAATTACTCATCAGATAAATGAGCGTAAACTCATAGCAATATGCATCGTAAAAATGCCCGGCATACAACAACCAAAGATTCACGCCGTTTATAAAATAAATGTAGCTATTGGTTAGCAGCAAAACTCTTTCCCTGAAAACAGGAACAAACAACAGCACGAAAAAAATGACAGCAGCAGCTGATTCAGCAAAATGAAAATAGGATTCGCGGACAAGCAGGGTGCCCACCTCTAAATCGCCGGTTAAGCCCAGCATAAAAAAATACAATGCCGCCAATACCAGTAACAAGCGCTTGTATCGAATTTCGTTATCCAGAAATTTACGAATGCGGTAAAAAATCTGCAACATCTTTAAAGATAAATAAAAATCTATATTGGGAGCAGGCAGCTCCTAACCTGTTGATATTGGCCTTCTTCCTCCGGCATCCGTGCGGTTAGTGGCCATTGCCTCCGCCGTTCATTTTCTAAAACAACAGTGCTATGGCAGCGCTCGCTGATAAGTAACCTGGGCAGGATCCGCAAACGAAATACCTGCCTGTTGAAAGCGCAAAAGAATTTGCTTATTCACTTCGCTTTGCGATTGGTGGAAATTATATCCTTTGCTTATAAAGTAAATAAACCGCATCTCCAGCGCTGAAGGATAAATCCGTTCCAGGAAAACCTCTGATTCATTATTAATTAAAAACTCCGATTTCGTGGCAATATCCAGTAAAATTGCGCGGGCTTCGTCAACTTTATCTACCGGGGTTTGGCCATGCAGCCAAAGTTCCTGCACCACCCTGCGCGAAGGTTCGCGGGTAATGTTTTCGATGGCATTATCAGTAAACTGTGCATTGGGTATGGTAATAATTCTGCCCGCTGCAGTGCGTATGCGGGTACTGCGTATGCCTGTATAGATTACCGTGCCTTCTATATCCTTAATCTTAATGGCATCGCCCAGGTGAAAGGGCTTGTCAATAAACACAATTAAACCGCCAATAATATTCTTTACAGTATCCTGCGCAGCAAGGGCAATGGCTAAACCGCCTATACCTAAGCCGGCAATAAGCGCACCCACATCAAAACCTGCGTTATTAAGGCCAACTATAAAACCAACCGACCAAAGTATAATCAGCGAACCCCGCTTAGCTACCAGGGCCATTTGCTCATCCGGCTTTCCACTTTCAACTTCGCTGTATTGGCGGAACCAGTGTTCAATAAGTGAGCGCACCACCCGCGTTAAAAACCAGGTAATGGCCAGGGTTATCATAAAAATAAAGCCCCGTTGCAGGTAATTATCTATAACCCTGGGAAAGGTTAACCGCTCAATCGAAAACCGAAAACCAACCAGCACAATACCCAGTATCACCGGTGTGTCAATACGCTTTAGTATCAAATCATCCAGTCCGTTTTGTGTTTGTCTTGTAAACTGATGAACAGTTTTGCTGAACAACCAATAGAGTACACGCGCCAGCATGATGGTTCCCACTATAATGCCTATCGAAATCAACCAGTCAATCAGGTTGTTGTGGTAGATGATTCGGTTCCAGAAATTCATGCTGCAATATTACCCCTAATTCATGTAACAAAGCAAGGGTCTAGACAAAAAGCCCCGCCGGAAGGCGGGGCTTTCCATATCATACACCCGGCAAGCTATTCATCCCCCGATGAAGTGCTGCTGTACGAAGAAGTAGAGTAGGATGAACCGGCAGAGTAATCGCTGGGTGTAACGGAGGTCCAGCTACCACTGCTGTACTGATTAGGATCGTAGCCCGGATCGTTGCTCTGTATGGCTTCATTGGTAGTAGTATTTACCCAATTGTTGTTGTAGTTGCTGCTCATCTTGTATTCATTCCCATTGCCATCGGTATAGTTGCCCTGGTCTAACAGGTAATCGCTGAATTGGTCTGCCTTTTTATCATAGGCATTTTGCTGCGCATACCAGCCGCTGGTATAGTCTGCGCCAGCGTTGCCGCCAGTATAGTAGCTGCCGTTGTTGGATCCGTTAGAATAGCCACCTTGACTGTTGTACCCGTCATTACCATAGTAAGCGCTATTTTGTTCGTAGCTATTTTCATAACCATCCTGATTGGTACGTTGCGCCGGCGCTTGTTGGTTGTAGCTATTGTCATTTCCGGAGTCTGGTTGGTGTATACCGGTCGGCTGCACCATACCCTGATCGTTCATCCCGGCCCACAGGCTCAGGCTTTTGGCCCCGAATACGAGCGCTGTGGCGCCTAGTACGATGGATGTTTTATTAGCTGCTAAGAAGGTTTTAAGTGCGTTGCTCATGATGTTTTGTTTTTTGCTTGTTTGCATTTGTATACTGCAAAGATGCAAGCCCCCTGGCCGGAAAGCTATCCCCCAAGTGGGGGGATTTGTGATATTTGACTCATGGAAACGCCCATGCAGCCTGATGGCGAGTTATTGTTACAACTGGTACGTATGCAAATGCCCTTTGGTAAGTATAAAGGGCGAGTCCTGTGTCAACTGCCTGTTGCCTATCTGGAATGGTTCCAGCGCAAGGGCTTTCCGCCCGGCAAACTGGGCATCCTGCTCCAAACCCTCTACGAAATCAAACTCAACGGACTAGAATATCTGTTAGAGCCTTTGAAGAAGAAGTAATTAGCATTGTTTATGCTTTTACAATAAACTGCTTATACAATCCATCCGGATGTGCGCTGTAATTTGCGAGGAAATCCTTTTGTTGTGCCGAAGTCAGTTTGCCGAACGCAGCTTTCGCCTGAGCAACCGTCTTTTTATCAACCGGATTATCTGGCTTCACATTGGTAACTGCTAAATTGTCTAAATCCATACGCACATACCGCCCGCTGGTTTTTTCTATCAGCCGTTTATTAAGACTGGCTGTGGGCATGGTTGTTTTCCAGGTTGAATTAATGCGGGTACGATCCAGCGGTGCAAAAGCAACTAAATCCTCGTGTGTCATTAATTCCAATCCTACATCGCTGGCAGTAGCGTTATGGCTGCTGTGATGGCCAACTTTATAGAATACGGTATTCTGCAATAAGGTAGCAGCAGTTACTGTTTCGGTGGTTGTACTGCGCTTAACGCGCCACCGTAGTTTAGGCAAAGTTCCACCCTCCTTTTCAGGCTGTGTCCAACTAACCCAATTGCCACTCTGGGCATCAGCAGCAAGTAATAATACACGATTGCGGCCTTCTAACTCTATAGCAATAACCAAACTGGTATTATTGGTAAGGTTACCTGCACGCAACCCCATTGATCCGGCTGCATATAGCCAATCGCTGTCAATAGTACGCCACCGCTCTTGCTCATATTGGTTGTGCTGTACATTTTCCTTATCCAGATACTTTGAGGCAAAAGGGGCGCGTGCATATTTGCCATCTGTGTCAATACCCAGCGCGTTGTAAAAGAAATCAGGATCATTCACAGCCAGTTGGTCTTTTAGTTCTTTAGCGTTTTCCTCATACAGGTGCGCCTTTATTTCGGCCTTTCTTAACAAGGCAATATCTTCAGGCGGCCCCAGTACATAAAAGTTCACTCCTTTTACCGCCGGTAACGGATCAATAGGTTTACCGGGATAACAATAGGTTGGCTTTTTGCCGTTATGGGCAAGTACTTCTGTAGTTACATACTTCATAGCCTTGTCCATCTGTGCCCCTGTGCCACCACCTGCTGCGGCTAACATTTCACCACCATCATAAGTAAGTCCTAATATTTCCTTGAGGCCTTGCTGAAAACGTCGGCGTCCTGCCACAACCTGACTTAAACCAAGATCAACACCATTCGCTGAATCAGCACGGGCATTCCGGCTATCAATTTCTTTAAACCGTTGCAAAGCTATTGCCATAGCCTGGTTGCCCTTCCCTATTTCTTTTTTTACAGCCTTTGCAGGGCCATAACTTTTGTCTTCCGTCCAGGCAAGCCATACGTTTTCAAACGTCAGTCGCTTTTTAAACAGTTCATAAGCCTTGGCGAATCCTATGATATGATCCAGGTGTTCGTGCGTAATCATCAGTACATCAATATGGCCACCTGTTACATCCGCAATATTATTTACATAAGGAGCAAACTCCTCCGCCGTTGCCGAACAACTTCCGCAGTCCACTAACATTTTAAATACCACCTTCCCTTTGCTGCGGAATAGCAGCAGGAAACAATCGCCGGTGCCAATGCAATACATGCGCACCAGCACATCATCCACCATCGCATTCTTTTTATCACTTGCCTCGGCAAAGGCAGGCTCGCTTTTGGCATTGCTCTTGTTCGATACCTTCTTAGCTGCTTTCGCAACCGGTGCTTTTTTCTTAACCGCCGCTTTTTTAGCAGGTGCTTTTTTCTTTTTTACAGCTGCCTTTTTAGCAGCTTTCTTTTTTGTTGCCATACGTCAGCGTTTAATGGTTTGCATGTAAAAACGAGAATGGTTCAAATGCACTGTTATCGAATGCCGATCCGAAATACATGGCATAATCGCTATCGTCACGTTGCTCTATACGGTGCTTATACAGGCGCAACAAGTAATCATAATTCAGCTCCTTTCGGCCATTTTCGGCATTAGTTATCACAATCGATTTACTTATAGCATACCGCAACTCCAGCGAGTCTAAATCAAAAATCAAGGTGCATCCCCCTCTGGCATTAAAAGCATTTTCGCTTTTGGCCGCTCTGCCATTGGCATAAATCTTAACCGGTGTAAACCGCACATTATCGCCATCGGTACTATAAGCAATATGAAAACTCTGTGTTACCGTAATAATAATCTGATTCAACATATTGCCATCCGGTCCAACACGGCTCGCCAAACGCAGGGTGTGTACCTCAAACTTCGGACCTTGCACATTGTATGCCTCCGACGACTCTACGCCAAAATTCTGCCAGCCTCCGTCAAACAACATACCCGTAATACCTTCAAAAAACCGATCCTCAAACTTATTGGTCAATCGCTCATGAAGCCCCATCACATTTTCCTCGCGTCCGTTCTCGCGCAATAGTCTGCCTCCCCCTTTGTAACAGTGCGTTACATTAAATATGTCCTCTCTTTTTTTCTTATAAATAATATCTGCTCTGAATTCACGCAAAAACTTTGTTAGTACATCGATATTACTCGCGTTGCGGTTGCCCATTACCTGCACCACCGGATATTTCAAACTGCTTACCGATAAAATTTCGACGTTCTCTACTTCTATCCCCCTTCGGCGGAAGGCATCCACAAAAGCAATCCTGTAATCTTTGCTATCGTCTGCCACCAACTCGGCATCTGCAGTAATTACCGCACGTAAAAAATCTCCGAAGGTAATATCCACTGGTGGGCAATAATCCAGGGCACGTATGCACATGCGCAACACGTGTCCGGCTGTTTTACTCGCTTCCTGTGCCAGCCTGTTTACCAGGTCCGGATGTAAATCGCCTTTGGCAAGCTCACCTGTACCGTTGCTTGCAATGCGCAGCAAATCCTTAACCCGGCTTTTATATAAATTAATAAAGGCCTCAAACACAGCCGCCACTAAAACTGAACCGCGGGCATGAGGTTCGGTTTGCGAACTATACTCCGTTCCATCCGGTTTATAGGGTTGCCAATTCCCTTTTTCATCGGTATAACCAATAGCATCACGCAGGCTGCCATGGTTTCCCGTGGCCTTACCAAACTCCTGCGCTAATTGCCCCAGCAGGTTTTGGCTACCCAAATCACCGCGTGTTTTTGCTATTTGTTGCTTTAATACTTCCGGAAAGGTAAAATGCTGGAACAAGGCAACGATATCCGCAAATGCTTCGTGAAAGGCCAATACATCCGGATTGGTTGGTTCCGTATACCGCTTATGCAGTCCATCCAGTATAGCATGGGTTGTTTCATGTGCTACCACATCATGGCTCAAACAATTAAAAACCAAGGCTCCTTTCATGTGGTCGCCCGTAGTACGGGGCATAGCCGCAAAGTACCCGAACAGCAATGCCTTCTTTTGCGGGCTATAATAGGCGTTGGCATCGCGCAGGGCATGCGGATAGATACGCAAGCGCTTTATAAATTGCTCGTTCAGCTTCGTTACATCCTTACCATTTTGCTGAACAGGCTTGCCATTCTTATCCAGCAGCTTGTCAACCACCATCCTGCTCGACCATAAAATTTTCCGGCCGAGCGCAGCTTCAAAATTTTTGATAGTGGTCATTACCACAGCGTAAACCATCTGCTGATGAAACTGCGGATTACTCTCGCTGGGGCTAAGCCCATCGGCAGCCAATAAATAGGGATCGTTGAGGTCTACAGGCGCATAATAGGAATTGCTGGGCGGATCGAAATCCACCACCTCTACATATTCACCTATCGGTCCGGGCTTCAAATCCTGTTCCCAGTCAATTTTATACGTAATGTTATTAATGCCTACAGTATCCAATGCAAGGCTAAGGCTGGGATCAAAGGCATAGCCTCGCAATTTACGGTAAGGAGGTGGTGGGTATAGTTTTCCGGTTGACATAGCAACACCATTTGGGTAAGTAAACACCTTAAAGGTATGGCAGCAAAGCATTCATACAAATTTTCTTGCATGAAATTTGTGTTACCGCTATAAATTACCCGAATTAAGGGAGGCCGGAAGTTTTAAGCACCCAAGGCAGTTATAGCCGCTTTCAGCCTGGCACGTAAGGCCTCTGATATAGGTGCAAGTGGCAAGCGTAAATGGCTTTCACATACGCCAAGTATTTCCAGGGCAGCCTTCACACCGCCGGGGTTACCTTCGGCAAACAGCATATCTGTTATATCATTTAACCGGTAATGCAACTCGCGTGCTTTGTTATAATCGCCTTTTAGTCCCTGGCGCACCATCTCGGTAAAAATAGCCGGGAAAGCCTGCCCCACTACCGATATAACCCCATCCATACCATAGGCAAGTAAACCAAGGGTTATGTTATCATCCCCCGATACTACCAGAAAGTCCTTCGGACGATTTTTGAGAATTTGCATGCACTGGTTAAAATCGCCGCTGGCTTCCTTCATACCAATTACATTATCCAGTTCGGCCAGGCGCAAGGTAGTTTCTGCTTTCATGTTCATGCCCGTACGGCCGGGCACATTGTATAAAATTACAGGGCGCGGTGCAGCAGCAGCTATAGCGGCGTAGTGCAGATAAATACCTTCCTGCGTAGGTTTATTATAGTAGGGGCTTACCGATAAAATGGCATCTACTCCTTTAAAATCAAACCCCTCAATATCTTTTATTACTTCAGCGGTATTATTTCCCCCGAAGCCTGCAACAACAGGCACACGGCCCGCTGCCTTCTCAACGGTAAACCGCAAAATTTCCAGCTTTTCTTCCTTATTTAAAGTAACACTCTCACCGGTGGTGCCCAGGCTAACCAGGTATTCTACACCGCCGTTGATGCTGTGATTGATAACTTTCTCCAAACCGGCGAAACTCACTTCGCCCTTAGCGTTAAAAGGGGTAACCAGCGCCACACCAGTGCCGCGTAGTTTACTTTGAATCATACTTTATGTTGTTTAAAAAATTTACCATTTGTTCAAGCAGGTAAGCCAGGTCGCTCTTGCCGCTCATATTAATCATCATGTCGTAATAGGCTACTTTACCTGCTGCATAAGGGCCTACCCGCCATTTGGCTTTTGCAGTTGCTGCTACAAATTCAAGCGGAAAGTTCTCCCCCGTAAAACAAGCCAGCAATAAATCAAAATTTTTAGCGGTAAACGCATCCACGCGCGGGTCGTTCGGCACACGTGTCCAGGTAAGCCTGGTTTTATTGAATACCTGTATATCGGCCTTATGGTCAATTTTCTTGTCGTCCACAAAGCCCAATAACTCTACCTGCTTACCTTGTTTTCGCAGGTTTTCGGCAAAGCGGGTAATTATAATGTCATTATCAGGATTGGTACTATCGTAAATAACACCCACGGTTTTTGCATCAGCCAAATTCGTAATGGCGCGCTTAACTTTAGCACTTTCCATTTTTTCGGCAAGTGCTTTTTTGTAAAAATAATTCCTTATATCATCCCAAATCTTCATGTCGATAAATTTAGCCCTCCGGCTCATACCTTTCCTCAAACTCTCCTATAGCCGAGTACTTCTCAATTCTTTTTTGAATCCGCTCTTCAGCACTTAATTTTTCAAGTTCGGCAATGTTAGCAATAATGGTTTGCTTAAGCGTAGCTGCCGCTTCAGCCGGGTTGGCATGTGCGCCACCATCGGGTTCATTTATAATGCCATCAATAATTTTAAACTGTAACAACTCCCGCGGTGTAGGCTTCAACGCTTTTGCAGCCTTCTCCTTATGCTCGGCAGTACGCCACAAAATGCTGCTGCAGGCCTCCGGCGATATTACCGAATACCAGGTGTTTTCCAGCATTAGCAAACGGTCGCCAACCCCAATGCCCAATGCGCCGCCACTGGCGCCTTCGCCAATTACAATGCAAAGCACGGGCACCTTCAAGGCGGCCATCTCCATCAGGTTACGGGCTATAGCCTCACCTTGTCCACGTTGTTCAGCTTCTTCGCCGGGGTATGCTCCGGGTGTATCAATTAAGGTAACAATTGGTTTGTTGAACTTCTCCGCCAGCTTCATTAACCGCAATGCTTTGCGATACCCTTCGGGGTTAGGCATACCAAAATTCCGCATCTGCCTCATTTTAGTATTCACTCCTTTTTGATGGCCGATAAGCATATAGGTTTTGCCCGCTATTTCACCCAGGCCTCCAACTATAGCCTTATCATCCTTAAAGTTGCGGTCCCCGAACAATTCCACAAACTTGTCGCACATCTGCTCGATATAATAAAGGGTATAGGGGCGTTCGGGGTGGCGGCTAACCTGAATGCGTTGCCAAACACTTAGGTCGGCATATATCTTTCTGCGCTTCAGTTGCAGTTTGCTCTCCAGCGCCGCAATCTTCTCCGCATTGGCTTCCGCACCTTCGGCCTTCAGCTTATCCAGCTCGGCGCTCAGTTCTTTTATCGGTTCCTCAAAATCCAGAAAAGTCATGCCCGGGTTTTAGACAACGAATATAGAAAGCCGGGGCTGTTTTTTCTATGTACCGGCTCCTTAATCCTCCTTAGGCCATTTTATAGCCCATTCATTTCTAACAACTTAGTAAAAACGATACCGCCTCCCCCAGGCGTAATAGGGACTCTTAACTTTCGCTACCTTAATTACCTTCACGACAAAATAACGGTATGTCATCTTTTACCAATAAAGTAGTTTGGATTACCGGCGCCTCCTCCGGCATTGGCGAGGCCCTGGCTTACACCTTTGCAAAACAAAAGGCAAAATTGATTTTATCAGCCCGCCGGGCCGATGAATTGGAACGCGTTAAGAAAGCCTGCAACCTTCCGGAAGGCGATGTTATGATATTGCCAATGGATGTGGCAGAACACGACAAAGCACCACAGTTAACCCAACAGGTAATTGACAGGTTTGGCCATATTGATATCCTGGTTAACAATGCAGGCCTCAGCCACTGGAGCAAAATCAAGGACACCAAACTGGAGGTAGTTAAGCGCATTATGGATGTAAACTTTACCGGTGGTGCGGCCCTTACACTGGCGGTATTGCCCGGTATGCTGCAACGCAAACAGGGCCAGGTGGTGGTCATCAGCAGTATTTTGGGCAAAATAATTACACCTAAACAAGGCGCTTACAACGCCAGCAAACATGCTATTCATGGGTTTTACGATACGCTACGCGCCGAGAGTATAAATGATGGGTTAAAAGTGTTGTTGGTATGCCCTGGTTTTGTTCGCACTAACGTGGCCAAAAACTCCCTCGACCGCGATGGCAAGCCAATTAACAAGGACAACAATCTTATCCAAAACGGACTGGACCCTATGTATGTTTCCACGCAGGTGCTGCAGGCTATTGAAAGTGGGAAGGAAGAAATACTGCTGGCCGGCGGTAAGGAAAAAGCCGGTGTTTGGCTTAAGCGCTTTGCTCCGGGCCTGTTCTCGAAATTCATTAGCAAAAACAAAATGGTATAAAGCCAATCAACCAAAATAGCTATGTCGCAAAAATTTTATTCGAAAGAAAACCTCCGTTTCCTGCTATACGATGTATTGCATG
This sequence comes from Chitinophagales bacterium, assembly GCA_044225825.1. GTDB lineage: Bacteria > Bacteroidota > Bacteroidia > Chitinophagales > LD1 > Bog-950. Next base: position 413,933 of record JBGAIB010000003.1, on the reverse strand, counting down.
CCGAAGAATTAACGCAGCGCGAATACTTTAAGGAACACACCCGCGAAAGTTTTGATATGATTCTGGAAGCTGCCGACGACTTAAGCACCCGTTACCTGCGGCCTATACTGGTAGAGATGGACCGCAAACCGCCCTACATGGAGAACGGCCGTATTAAAGTACACCCTCATATGCGCAGCATTATGAAGAAGTGCGGTGAGGACGGCTGGATTTCCATGGCTGCACCGCACCATTTTGGAGGGCAGCAGGTGCCCTTTACCATTTTACAGGCAGCCGGCTTTATAATGGGTGCAGCCAATTACGATGCCATGGTGTATCCCTTTCTAACCACCGGTGCAGCCCATCTCATCGAATCTTTCGGCACCAAAGAACTACAGGAGACTTATATCCCTAAAATGTTCAGCGGGGAATGGCAGGGCACTATGGCGCTAAGCGAACCACAGGCCGGCAGTTCCTTATCCGATGTGTTGACCAGCGCTACACCAACAGACAAGGGCTATTACCTGCTGAAGGGACAAAAAGTATTTATCAGCTGTGGCGATCATGATGGGGTAGATAACATCGTGCACCTGATGCTGGCCCGTATTGATGGTGCACCGGCAGGCACCAAGGGTATTTCCTTATTTGTAGTGCCACGCATGCGCCCTGCAGCTGATGGCTTACTGGAGTTTAACGATGTGCATACCGCCGGGGTATTTCATAAAATGGGTTACCATGGCGCTCCCATTGCACACCTGATAACCGGCGAACAAAACGATTGCCGCGGCTGGCTGGTAGGCGAGCCGCACAAAGGGCTTAGCTACATGTTTCAGATGATGAACGAAGCCCGTATAGGTGTGGGCTTGCAGGCAACTGCCATAGCCTCAGCGGCCTACTATAACTCGCTGGAATATTGCCACGTGCGCACCCAGGGCCGCAAACTAACCGAAAAGGATCCTGCCAAACCCGCCACAGCTATTATTAACCATGCCGATGTTAAACGCATGCTGTTGTTCCAGAAAGCAGTGGTAGAAGGTTCACTCAGCCTGGTATTACAGGCAGCGCTATACCTCGATAAAGCTGCTACCTCCGAAGGCGAAGAACGCGATACAAGCTTCTTGCCGCTGGAATTGTTGACGCCCATCGTAAAGTCATACCCTGCGGAGATGAGCATATTGAGCACCAGTGCGGGACTACAGTGTTTTGGCGGTTATGGATTTACAAAAGAGTTTTTGGCTGAACTGTTTTTCCGAACCACGCGCATTCACACCATTCACGAAGGCACCACCGCCATACACGGTATGGATCTGCTGGGCCGTAAAGTGATGTTGCAGGGTGGTAAGGCAACTATGCTGCTGATGCAACAGGTAATGCAGGATGCCGAAGCAGCGAAAGCGCATCCGGCATTAAAAGGCCATGCCGAAACACTTCAAAACAAACTGATGCAGTTGCAGGAGCTTACCATGCACCTGGTAGGCGTAGCCCAAACCGAAGGACCGGAAGCCTACCTGGCCGATGCCACCTTATACCTGGAACTGTTTGGCATACTGGCTATTGGTTGGCAATGGCTTAAACAGGCAACGGTAGCAGCCAATCTGCAACAGGCAGGCAGCAAAACCTACACCGCTGAATTCCTCCGGTCAAAGCATCATGCTTTTAATTACTTCTTTGAATATGAAGTGCCGAAGGTAGAAGGCTTGTTTACCCGCTTAAAAGCTACTCAACGCGTTACGCTGGCAGCTAAGCCGGAAGAGATCGTATAAAAGCAGCATGCGCTCCTCAAATAAATAAAGGCCATCTGTTAGGACGGCCTTTTTTTATTTAAGCTATATGGTTAATTACTGTAATCCTACAATGGCGGTAAAAGTGCCGTTTTTCAGGTCCTGAACGTTACCGTTTCCGTCATACATTTTGCAGTTAAAGGTGCCGCTAACGGTGGTGGATACGCCATTGTTTTCGCCACGCGAGGTAATTTCAAAAGTACTCTCAGTCTGTGGACCTTTACTTGTCCATAACACACCGTTTTTATCGCGCAGGGCCACATAAGCGCCTGTTTTAGAGTTGGCATCGAAAGCATAACCGCGCTGGCCAGGCGTATATAAATTGTAATACTGAGGAGCAAGCGCCGGATTAACCCAAATGCGCACCACTAAACCGCTCACCTCAATAGTACCGGTGGTCATCATTTTACCTTGTGCATTGGTAGTGTTCCAGGCACAACCGGATGTAATTAAAGACTGGTCGTCTTCATCACCATCTCCATCTCCCTCTGCCTGCTCGTTATGATGTTCTTCATCAGCATGAGAATTACCATGATGATCATTATCGTTATCCTGATATTCTGCTGCAGTTACATCTGTATACTGGCTGGCTTCGCCGGCCACCTGAATCTCTTCAGTACCCAACATTGCCCTCAGATAATAAGATGAAGTGTTTGTAGTAGAATTTGCTGTAGTTGCCGGTGTGTCTTTCTTACAACCGCTTAGTACCAATAGCGTAAAAGCTAAGGTCATTAATGCATTACCCAATACTATTCTTTTTCCCATACCCATTTGAATTGCAGTTATAAAGTTAATCGCTTTTTGAACAATATGGGCAAATATATAGTCTTCATTCTTAGCAATAAGATGAACCTGGTCATATGATTTCAAATTGATTAACGATGCCTAAAATGCACCTAACCCCTATGGGGTACAATCAATTAAGGGCCATTAAATAATGCTTGTGCTGAACTTAATCAGCTTTCGGTCAGGCCTTTGGTCTTAAGACTGGCCTTCAAATCGGCCAACAGGTTAGCCATATCCTGACCCAGGAAGGAACAGAGAGCGGTGAGTTCTTCGCTGCAAACCGAACCCGTCATCAACTTTTCAAATTTATCCGCAGCATCGCAGGGTTTGGTGCCCATCCAGTTATAAATGGGTTGCGCAGCATAGCTTTTGCGGTTGAAATGGTGGTAGCGGATATTGCAAACGGTTGCAGTTACCTCCTTATTGCTCACCTGAACAATTACATAATACTCCAGGTATAGCATATTAATACACGAAGTCCCCTCTCCGTAATAGCGGGTTAAGCCCCTTGCCGAAATACGCTTTGAGTCGGGGTCGATGGATTGAAGGGGAACACTGTTATTAAAGGCTTCGTCTACTGCCTGCTTGTTTTTAGAATTGCCGGCTTCCGGCAATATGGTGTTCTGCCGGGTAAATTGTCCTGCAGAGCTTTCAAACCATTGTTGCACCAGGTTATATACCTCTTCATCGGTTTGGTTACCGCTAACCTTAAAGCTTTGCTTATAAACTATATCGCCGTTGGGCTGGGTGGTTAATGCACCCTGGCCCACACTTATAAGTGTTATCAGGCTTAATAAGAAGGCGCTAAACAGGTTCCTTGAGGGGATCATTGGTCTGGTTATACGTCAAAAATACGGCGACGGTTACACCCCAACCATCCCCCATAGAGGGGAAAAAGGGGGACCACCATACACTATTTATTACGTCGCTTACCCCATTTAAGTATGCCCGTGGAAAGGGATACCCCATTCTCTACGAACAAAAAAAGGGCTGCCGGTAAGCGGCAGCCCTCTGAATATGATTAGCAAACAAGGCCTAATGCACCACCGCAAATTTGCGGCTTGCTTTCAGGGCACCGTTCTGTACGTTCAGCATATACCAGCCCGAAGCCAGTTCATTTACGCTGATTGATTGGGTCATTACACCGGGTTGCACATCCATACGGCTGCTGTAAACTACAGCGCCATACAGGTTCGTAATGGTGTAATCGGCCTGGCCGTTAGCAGCATTATCAAACACAAAGGTTAGTGTGCTGTTAGCCGGGTTAGGCATCAGTGTCAGGTTTTTGATCGTGTTCAACTCGTTTACACCATTTGGTACAGTGGCCGTATCCAGGCAGGCGGTAAAGTTGGTGCCTGCATTGGTAGCCGGGGTAATGGTTAAAGCAGTTGTTGTAATTAAGAAGGTATCGGTAGTAAAGTCGGCAATAACCGGACCTAATACCGATGCGGTTTGAGTAACCGGTGTAATAGCTGCAACAGCCGAGTTACAGGTTTTACCGGTAGTATCCATACTGGCAATCATCAGGTCGTTATTGCTACCACCGTTGTAAGAGTTGGTATAACCGATGATGGAAGCATTTTCTGACACTTCCAGGTCCATGATCACATCGCCACCGGTGCTACCCAGGCTACGGCTCATTTGCACCACACCATCGGTATCAACCACCATATACAAACCTTCATCACCGGTACCAAACGAAGTAGTAAGAGCAGTAATCACAAACGATTTCTCGTCAATCCAATGTGCGGCAGTAATCGATTCGCTCTGCGCACCGCCATAGGTTTTAAACCAGGTAAGCGCAGGAAGACCCTGTGTCACATCATATTTAGCTACAAAAATATCCTGCACACCAACACCAAAACCACGGGTGTTACCTACCATAAATACGCTCTTATCGCCAACAACCACACGGCGGATATCATCATCGCCGGTGCCGCCTACTTCAAACGCACCCTGCAGGTTACCATTCGGGTCGATAATGGCAAAAAAGCCATCGTTCAAACCAATGTTATTTAATCCGGTATAACCGGCAATTACCCAACCATCGGTACCAACGCTAAATACGTCGTAGCCAACTTCGTTACCAAACTGGGCGCCAAAGGTTTTTGACCATAAAACATTACCGCTCTGGTCAAGGGCAATCATGGGCACATCCCAACGGCCCGGGTAAGCGGTTGAACCTTTTGTTTCGCCAACTACCAGGTAACCCGTAGGTCCTTCTGCTACATTAAATGCATATTCATCGCTATCCGTAGCAAATTCATTCGCCCATAATACCGCGCCGGTTGTATCCACCTTTATAGCCACCATGTTAAATGAGTTGCTGCCGGTATTGCTGCGGCCTACCATCAGCAGGTTACCATCGCTGGTACCTATAAGGGCAGTACCAAATTCGGTGCCGGATCCACCGTATTGCTTTTCCCAAATTATAGTGCCATCGGCAGCCACTTTGGTAATGTGGGCATCGTAGCCACCTGCGCCGGGGGCCGAAGAACTACCCACCAGGTAATGCGAGCCATTGCTGCCTGCTACCGACATATTTGCGTAATCATCACCACCCAGGTCAACGGTTTTAACGAAGGCCTGCGCCTGCAACAAACCTGTTGCAGCCAATAGAATAAAAGCAATTAGAATAGAATTTCTTTTCATGTGTTTAAGTTTATGCTGCGAAAGTAGGAAAACCCAGCCCCTAAAACAGCAAATAGCCGGCAAACTTAGTAGCCCTTAGTGGTGACAAAATCAGAATGTGTATGGCCTTTTAGGCAATCCGGGACAGTAAACTCCGGTATTTAAGCATTTCCTAATCTCCCGGAAACCGAATCCCCTTCATAAACACATCGCTTACGCCGAGGTTGGGAGTGGTTTTGCCGGTAATGATCATTACGGCAATGTATTGGGTATCGGCCCAGCCCATCACCTTTACCTCATTTCCATCCTTATCCTTCCAATAATCCAAAATGCCCTTGGCGGCTGGGTGGGTAGTTAGGGTATGGCCTTTGCCGTAGCCTGCTGCCGATACTATTTCAAGAGGCGTTTTTAAAAAATCCAGGTAACTTTCCAGTAATGGCTCCACCTCCTGCGGGGCCACATATACGTTAAGCTTCACCAAAACCACGTCAAACACAAAGTTATCGACTACGGTGTTCATGGTATAAACCAAACTGCTGTCGGGGCTTTTCTCCAAAACAGCAGGATCACAGGGGCCGGGCATATAGGCATAAGCGCCCGAATTACCGATAGCCACTTTCTGAAACTTAACGCCTTCTTGTGCAAAAAGGCCGGTTGTAAACGCGGCCAACATCCAAAATAATAAGGTATAACGCATAGTTGGTTGGGTTATATAACAATAGTAAGTATACAAGTAAAACTACTGTTGTTACAAAAGTAACCAAACCTTATTGCCCCAGGTTCCACAAAGGGCCAAATTCTTACTGCTTAGTTTGCCACCTGCAGCTTTTTGCTGATCAGTTGCCAGTTGCCGGCAGCATCGGTATACTTAAAGGTCATAAAATATACGCCCGGGGCATAGTTGCTTACATCGGCACTAACCTTAACGGGTTGGTCGTCAAAATCTGTTTCTACCAGGTCCAGCATTTCCTGGCCCATACTGTTCTGCAGGCTGATAATCACACTGCCTTTACCGGCACCTGTAAAACTGCACTGCACCATGCCCTTTGCCGGATTTGGAAACACCTCCGTTAACACATCGGGTAAAATTACAGCCGGTTTCCTGGCCTGGCTTTTCCCTTTTAATCCCATTTCGGTAGTGGTAGTATTTAAACTAACCTTACTGTTTTTAACCGGCACATGAGCAGTAGTAGTAAGCACGGTGCTGGTAAATGTTTGGGCTAAAACTACCTGCGTTAAAAGCAGGGCCGGCAGTAAAAAGTTAATCTTAATCATAGCTTGTTTGTTATATCTATAATATAACTCCACAACCACCGCTTGTCAATAGCAAAACACAAAAACAAATGTTAATTTTTTTGACTTTATAAAGCACAAAAGACCCCTTTAAAAAAGGGGCCTTTGTAAACCACAAACTCAAACATGTAAGGCTATGGCTTGGTAATACTGCTGGATAGTTGCACCCAGTCGGTACCATTCCATAATAAGGTTATCGTGTTACCATCGGTATAATTAATTGTTTGTCCGTAACTGCTGCCTACGCCGCGGCCGTCTACGTTTACCCGTGTTTTGTAATACGTGTTGTTGGCAAAGCTAATACCACGGGTATAAAAACCGCCGCCCACTACTATTACAATTATCTGCCCGCGCTGCAGGCCGGGAGCCATCGTGCATAAAGCGTTTGCAGGATACGATGTTGAATTAACAAAAATCAAACTGCGATTACCGGGATTCAGTGTAAATGCGCCGCTCACGTTTACTACGGTATCGCGCAGGGTTACACCGCCGTTTACATCTAAACTGGTTACCGGGTTGGCAACCCCAACACCCAGCATGCCGGTAGTTGAAAGCGCATTGTTAGCACGCAGGCGCAGGCCTTCGGCGTTGTTTCGTTTCAGCACCAGGTCCACATTATCGGTGGTACCGATAAAACCATTGCTGCCCGCATTACCGGTGGTTAACCAACTGGCAGTTTCCGACTTTATCTCTTCGCGGCCATCGGCGGGTGTAATATTAATTTTACCGGTAGCATCAAATTTTACATCGGTAACACCATTTCCTGCAGCCAGCGCGTAAGGCAAACTCAGTAATTGCGTGGTGCCCATATCGGTAAAGTTACTGCCGCCGTTTTCATCCAGTTCAACCTGCTGATAAACCTGTCCATCCATCCATGGAATAGAATCGAAACTACCCTGCAGTATTGTGCCGCCACCGATTACCACCGTAAAAATACCGGTTGGTGATGTGGTGGTGGTATCTACTTCTACATATACCGGTGGACCATCGGGTGCACCGGTACGCATGGTAACACGCAAACTAATAAAGCGGTCAGTTATTAAAGCACCGTTTGCATCGCGTATCTGACTGCTGTACGGAAATGCCTGCGGCACTCCGGTTCTGCTATCTATCTGCGCACGCACGGGCGCCAAAAACATTATCAGTAAAGCCGCCAATAGGGTAACATGTTTCATATCTCCTGCCGTTTTAATTTAGTATAGCGCACAACTTGCTGTTTGTCAACTGTTAAATCAGGCTTATTTGTTAATTGCCCTTTCTTTAACATACGCAGCACAACAGGTTCGGTTACACCCGAACGGTTAAAACCCTGCATTTACAAATTGTGATGGGTATCAAACAATTTATAAGGGTGTTTTTGGATTGATTTAGGCCCAAAAACCATCGTATTAAACATGTTATAATCTATGGTGCAGGTAAAGTTAAACCCGGCCATCAAATAATATCGCTCTGCCAAGGCCATTTTAAACATGGGGGCTTTCCGCTCCGCAAACGCAGGCATCCGGGCTCCTCCGGGCCACTCTATCGCTACGGCCCTTATACCGGGGCTATACCCTCCGTATCCCTAAACCCATGCAAACGGGCCCCCATGCGGTGAAAGGCGCTGATATCAAAACTACCCGAAAATATTTAATGTTTCTTTTTTTGAAACTTTATTCCTATCTTTGGGCCTCAACACTAAAAACCGTTCTTAAACCAAACATATTTACCTATGTTATCCGATACACATCTGCACTTCATCCACCTTGTTTCGGGTGGCATGTCCTACAAACACGCTTATATGAATGCTATTGCCAAAGGCGCTAACCCCAATACAGCTAAAAAGAAAGGCTCCGTACTGGCTAAACAATACAAAAAACAAATCGACGAAGCCCGGCAACAACGCCAGCAACTGGTGCAGCAGGCACGCAACAGCCTTATCGTTCAAAAAGTGCAGGAGCAGGAACTCACCATTTCCGAGCTAAATGCCGTATTGGCCGACATCATCCGCGCCGGCCGCGACCTGCAAGCCGATTATCCCGGCAAACCAACCGTATTCGAAACCTTGCGGGCACTGCACATGTACTACCAACGCCTCGATGGACCCAAACCCACCGTGCTGGTACAAAAGGAATTTCACATCATTCCTCCCTCACCGCATTACCTGCAACTCCACACCGAAATACCGCCCGAGCAATAATCCCCTCTTAGAATCGCACATCCACCCATATACCGTTAAGGAACACCACTTAGAAAACGCTATCTGCTTTCTGATCTCTGATTTCTATTCTCTGTTCTACCAATTCCCTATGATCATCAACTTCCAGCCAAATGCCCACACCCACTTCACCGGTGTATTCTACAAAGTAAGTGCAGCCACTGCCCCCTTTGTGGTTGTATATGGCGGAGCTGCAAGCGGTAAATCCTACGCCGTACATCAACACGAACTCATTCGCATTTTGCAACCCGGCCATGGCGATACCTTGCTGCTTCGCAAACACGCAACACACCATCGCCATAGTTGCTACAAACTGCTAAATACTATTATTGATGACTTTGCACTGCGACCTTATTTCCGCACTACGTATAGCGAAGGGAATAAACGCGTTACCTGCCTGGCCAATAACCGCAGCATTATTTTGCTGGGTGCCGACCGCCCCGAAAAACTAAAATCCATTTCCAACATCAGCAGGGTAGTGATGGAAGAAGCCGACCACTTTACCTATGCCGACTTCACTGAAATCCTTCGCCGGGCACGGGGTTTTCAAAACATTCAATACACCCTTATATTAAATCCCGTTAGCGAAAACCACTGGATTAAAAAACAACTCTGCGACCCTACAGGGGCTTATCACAATAAGGCCCAACTGCTCCACTTCACCTATCGCGATAACCGCCTGCCCGATGGCACCAGTTTGCTTACCGAACAAGATGCCGAAAACCTCGAGCGCCTTAAAACCACCGACCCCAACCAATACCGCATTTACGCATTGGGTCAATGGGGCATCGAGGACAAAACCAAAAAATTCGCCTGGGCCTTCGATCCCCAAATTCACGTGGTCCGCATCCTGCTCTCAACAGCAAACGGACCGGAGGGCAGCAATGACCTGGAAAGCGGTTCTCCCTTAAGGAAATCAGTGGGAAGCGAGGAAAAGCGCTTCTCAGAAGAACAGAACCAAAACCAACCACCAACGCCAATTAGCAAACCCAAATCCGTTCCTCTCACTTTCAAAAACGGACAATGGATGCGCCGCGAAAATGTGAAAGAAGATCCATCTAAAAATAATACGTGTAAATCTGTGTCCATCTGTGGTGAACAAACGGACAAGCCTTGTTACAGGTCTGAACTAATTACCTACGCCAGTTTCGACTTCAACGTAAACCCGCTTACCTGCACGGTATTCCAACTACTGCCGGCACAAAAAACCATCCGCGCCATCCAATGCTTTAAACTACACAATAGCGATATATGGAAACTTTGCGCGCAACTAAAAGCCACCTTTCCTAAAGCCTTCTGGAAAATTACCGGCGATGCTACCGGCAGCAACCGCCAGGCTATCAGTCGCGACAACCTCAATTACTACCAGGTAATACAAAAAGAAATGCGTGTAGCCTCGCAGCATTTTGCCGTACCCAACGTAAACCCGCCGATAGAAGAAAACCAGCTGCTGGTAAACACCGTGCTAAAACAATGGACCGTTCAAATAGACCCCGAGCGATGCGAACCATTGATCTACGACCTTACCTATGTAGAAATTGACGAGTACAAAAAGATCATCAAAAACCGCTCCTCCACCAAAACCTGCGCCGACTTCCTTGATACCTTCCGCTATTTTGTAAATGCGGTGGTAAAGCCGTATTTGTAACATCAACCAGAGATGCACCTAATGCTGCACTACGAACTTAGAAACCAACCTTGAAGTGCCATTCTGTAGTTGCAAAAGGTACATACCGGGAAGATAGTTGGATACATCAATGTTTATTAAACCATATTCTGCTCGAAAACCCTGCATGAATTCACCTGCCATGTTTACAATAGAAACATCTGCGCTTGATGTGCAGCTTATCGTTAAAAGCTTATCTGCAATAGTTGGAAACAGCAAAGGCCAGGGCTCCTGCTCAACTTGCCTGGTATCTGCCAATGGAGCTTCACAAACTAACTTGCCCCAAAAAAAGGTTTCCATCGCAGCAAGATGCAGGGTGTCAGTGCCAAGCACAAAAAGACTATCCAAAAAATCGCCGGCAATAAATATTTCACCCGTATTATTTATCGCCATAGCCGCTATATCATCTCCCCCGCTACTTTTTACATCATAACACAAAACATGCCCTGCACCATCATACTTTAAAATATACATTGCATCACAGGTGCCTAAGCAATGGCCTGCAGGAGGATCCAATAGAACCGAATCGAACGTTTCGGGGCCATACTGTCCGCCTGATACAAGAATATAGCCACGGGGATCAATAGCTAAACCCAAATTCTCCGAAGAGCCCATTCCTTGCGCATACTTAATCCAGGCTGCTGTACCATTAGCGGTTATCTTAGCTAAAAATGCTCGCTGGGTATGATACAGAGTATCATAATTCAAAACATTAATAGTATCAAAGCTAAGTTGCGGAGACTTAAAAGCTCCCCCCAAATACACATCAGTGCCTAATACGGCAACAGCATTAGCACCATCATTATCTTCACCACCTAACCCTCTGCCCCAAACTACAGCGCCGTTGGAATTAATTTTATATACAACTGCATCAGTTCCTCCTTTATTCGCATCGGCTTGAGGTAATCCTGTTAAAAGTGGTGATTCAAAACTGCCAGCCAAATAAACATTTCCAAGGTCATCGCAAACAACTGAGTTGGCATTTTCGTTGCCTACACCTCCAATTCCCTTCGCCCATAACACATTGCCACTCGTGTCGTATTTGGCGAGAAAAATATCCATTTGCCCTTCATTCATCACAAGCACACTATCTAGTAGCATGTTGGAACCAACAAAACCACCGGCCACATAAACATTCCTCTGGTTATCAGTGCAAACACTTACGCCGATACTACTGCCATTTCCTCCATCAAACTGAATCCACTTTAGCCCTCCAAGGCTATCAAACTTTGCTAAAAACAATTTATGGCCCGTGTTACCGGCAATTAAAAAGGTATCTCCACCAAAAACACATGGGCCTATACTAACCTCACCAACAACATAAACATTATACCCGTCTGTAGCACACTGAAATGCTCCATCAATGCCAGTGCCCCCCATATGGTTAGCCCATAACACCTTCCCATCCTTGTCAAACTTTACTATAAAAGCATCCTGCCCTCCATAAGTAAACAATGAATCTGAATCAAAGCTTACAAAGTTGGTATTAAAAAAACCGCTCGCATATAAATTTCCCTCTGCATCCATGGCAAGACCCAAACCTTCCTGCGATAGTTGAGTGCCTGGTGATCCACCAGCAGCTTTAGCCCAAAGCCATTGCGGCTCCTGGGCTTGTAGTCCTAAACCAAAAAGAAACAAAAGTAAAATAGCAGGAAGAGCTTTCATATTGAAACGAAATTAGAATAGATTTTATATCGTTCCAATTCTACTATTTCGATAACCCCTCCTGGGTGGCAAAAAGTCTACCTTGGACAGACAGTAATTGCTATTATGGTTGCTACCACAATAAGCACCAACCATCCGCAACCATCATTACAGCCTTTCAGGAACCTTTCCTTTTCTTCCTCCGTCATTACCGGTAAAAATACAAAGCTGCCGGCATAAGGTGCACCCCAAAAAACTGCTAATCACCTCGTTATTTTCAACTTTGCAGTAGCTTACAGGTACAAGTTGGAAGGATGCGATTAATAAAGCACAACCGGTAACACTTACTATTTGGGCAAATAATATTCCACGTCCGTTCCCAACAACACCACATTATCAATAAAGTACAGTGAATCGGCCTGGCTGGAACCAAGGGTGGTAAAACTTACGGTTACATACGGATAAATTTTACCCGAAGGCTGCCCGCCATAACATTGCTGCATGCCAATTTCGGCCATGGGGCTTGTATAATAGTCTTGTACATCATTAGGAGCCAATATAACGTGCTGCGCCTGTACGCCTAAACAGGTGTAGATACCCCCGCTTACCGAAAATGGATTACTGACTATTGTATTGCTTCGCATTAAGCCCATAAGTACCCGCACCTTGGGATTGCTTTCGGTGCATATATTATCAACTTCCCAGTTATAGGTAAACGAACGTACATTTCCTGACAGGCCCCAGTAGATATCGGCCTTATCTTGAAAAATGTTATTCGGGCTAGCCAGATTTTTTTCCTGAAGGGGACCGCAGTTGCCGTCCGTTTTTTCGCAGCCGGGTAGTAACATCCAAACAGGGAGCAATAGCAGGTAGACAAGTTTTTTCATATTGTTATGTTTTTGCTAAAACTAACTTGCAGCAGTAATCAAACTATTGAGGACGCTCAATGCTGATGCAGATAAGACTCAGTTTGATAGTCAATCAGTAGTAACAGAATGGCAAGGGAAGCCTGTAAACTCTTCAGGCTTTCTGTACCTTTGCACCTATGCAAAAGCCTAAAAACAACGATCCGCTACACGGTGTAACGCTGGAAATGATACTGAATCACCTGGTAGCCACTATGGGTTGGGAAGAGATGGGCCGCCAGGTGCATATCCGCTGCTTTGTGCTGGACCCCAGCATAAAATCGAGCCTTACCTTTTTGCGCAAAACCCCGTGGGCCAGGGCAAAAGTAGAGCAGTTGTATAAAGAGAGTTTGGGGTGAGTTAGTTTAAATGTTAAAGGCCAGGCTTTAATATTCGCTCATTAAAATACTTCTCCACCTCCTCCGGCAAAGCACGCCACGCTCAGGCAACACTTCAGTGCATTGCCTCGTCCTCCTGTCAGGAGGACAGTTTTGAAGGCACTGCTTTATTAGAGAGGGTAGCTTATAGTTAGAAGCCATCCAACTGTCCCCCAGAAAGGGGGACGAGAAAAAGCAAGAACTGCGTAGCCACTGCATAGCCTTGATTTTTCGGAGGGGGTGTAATGCTGTTAAGAGAGGCATTTATATTCTCTTATTAAAATACTTCTCCACCTCCTCCGGCAAAGCACGCCACGCTCAGGCTACGCTTCAGTGCATTGCCTCGTCCTCCTGTCAGGAGGACAGTTTTTAAGGTACTGCTTTGTTAGAGAGGGTAGCTTATAGTTAGAGGCCCTCCAACTGTCCCCCTGGCAGGGGGACGAGAAAAATCAAGAACTGCCTGGCCACTGCATAGCCTTGATTTTTCGGAGGGGGTGTAATGCTGTTAAGAGAGGCATTTATACTCTCTTATTAAAATACTTCTCCACCTTCCCGCTTATCTGTTTCACACCTGATCGGGACTGTAAGCCTCCGGCAAAGCACGCCGCGCACAGGCTACGCTTCAGTGCATTGCCTCGTCCTCCTGTCAGGAGGACAGTTTTTAAGGCACTGCTTTATTAGGAAAGGGTAGCTTATAGTTAGAGGCCTTCCAACCCCCCTGGCAGGGGACGAGAAAATCAAGAACTGCCTGGCCACTGCATAGCCTTGATTTTTCGGAGGGGGTGTAATGCTTTTAAGAAAATAATTCCCTCCTCTGATTCTTGGCTTTAACTCCACACCCACTACCTTTATACAATGGACCCGGCTTATAATAAAAAATATCTTAAAGATTCCAGGCGAGCACTGCGAAACAATGGCACCAGTGCAGAGGCATTCTTGTGGTGTTTTTTGAAAGAGAAGAATTTAGGTGGGCGAAGATTTAGAAGACAATTCTCCATCAATGATTACATAGTTGATTTCTATTGTCCGGCAGAAAAATTAGTGGTTGAATTAGATGGAGCACATCATTTACTTTAGTCGGCAGTTTAAATGATTACGAACGCGATGAAAACCTGAAAGCGCAGGGCATTACCGTTTTAAGATTTGAAAACAGAGTGGTATTTGGAAATTTGGAAGGAGTATTGGAAGAGATTCAGCGCCACTTTAAAGTCGGGCTTTAATATTTTCTTATTGGAATTATTCTCCACCTCCTCCGGCAAAGCACGCCACGCTCAGGCTCTGCTTCAGCGCATTGCCTCGTCCTCCTGTCAGGAGGACAGTTTTGAAGGGTACTGCCTTGTTAGAGAGGGTAGCTTATAGTTTGAAGCCATCCAACTGTCCCACAGAAAGGGGGACGAGAAAAGCAAGAACTGCCGGGCAGTTAATATCCTTTGATTTTTCGGAGGGGTGTAATGCTGTTAAGAGAGGCATTTATACTCTTTATTAAAATATTTCTCCACCTTCCCCCGCTTATCTGTTTCACACCTGATCGGACTGTAAGCCTCCGGCAAAGTTAATGCCGCGCACAGGCTACGCTTCAGTGCATTGCCTCGTCCTCCTGTCAGGAGGACAGTTTTTAAGGCACTGCTTTATTAGAAAGGGTAGTTTATAGTTTGAATATTCAACTGTCCCCCAGAAAGGGACGAGAAAAAGCAAGAACCGCACAGCCTTTGAATAGCCTTGATTTTTCGGAGGGTGTAATGCTGTTAAGAGAGGTATTTATACTCTTTATTAAAATACTTTCTCCACCTTCCTTCATCTGTTTCACACCTGATCGGGACTGTAAGCCTCCGGCAAAGCACGCCACGATCAGGCTCTGCTTCAGCGCATTGCCTCGTCCTCCTGTCAGGAGGACAGTTTTTAAGGCACTGCTTTATTAGAAAGGGTAGCTTATAGTTTGAAGCCATCCAACTGTCCCCCAGAAAGGGGGACGAGAAAAAGCAAGAACTGCATAGCCTTTGAATAGCCTTGATTTTTCGGAGGGGGTGTAATGCTGTTAAGAGAGGCATTTATACTCTCTTATTAAAATACTTCTCCACCTTCCCGCTCATCTGTTTCACACCTGATCGGGACTGTAAGCCTCCGGCAAAGCACGCCACGATCAGGCTCTGCTTCAGCGCATTGCCTCGTCCTCCTGTCAGGAGGACAGTTTTTAAGATGCCGCTTGTTTAGTAGGCTGTTGCTTAGTTTAAGATGCCATCCAACTGTCCCCCAGAAAGGGGGACGAGAAAAAGCAAGAACTGCCTGGCCGTTGAATAGCCTTGGTTTTTCGGAGGGGGTGTAATGCTTTTAAGAGAGGCATTTATATTCTCTTATTAAAATCCAACTGTCCCCCAGAAAGGGGGACGAGAAAAAGCAAGAATTGCATAGCCGTTTAATAGCCTTGCTTTTTCGGAGGGGGTGTGATGCTTTTAAGAGAATATTTGTTCCTTTAAAATGAGTATCTACCTTTCACCTCCTATGCGCCAACTCCTCCACTTACTTATAACAACCGGCATATTGGTTGCTGCCTTCAACTCTTCTGCCCAAACCTATAATCCTGTAGCTAACCCTGCTGCAGTAGTAACTGCCGGCAATGCCCGCATTACGGTGCTAACGGATAGGGTACTACGTCTGGAGTATTCAAAAGAGGCAGCCTTTAATGATGCGGGCACCATTACATTTCTAAATCGCAACCTGCCTGTGCCGGCCTTTCAACAACGCACCGAAAAGGGAGAGCTGATTATTGAAACAGCCTTTTTAACGCTGCATTACAAGCTGAACAGCGGTGCATTTTCACGCAAAAATCTGCAGATAGATTACCGCGATACTACACGCAAATTCAACTGGCATCCGGGCGCAAAGGATAAGCAGAATTTACAAGGCACTACCCGCACATTGGATGGAACCCTTGGTGGCTATAGCTTTCACAGCTTTAAGAAAATTGACTTAGGCAAAGGGCTGCTCTCGCGCAGCGGATGGACGCTGGTGGATGATTCGCGCAAACCAACTTTTGATACCACCGAATGGCCCTGGGTGCAAAACAGTGCAACAGCCGCCAACACCGATTGGTATTTCTTTGGTTATGGTAACAATTACAAGGCTGCGCTGTACGACTTTACGTCTATCTCGGGTAAAATTTCGCTGCCTCCAAAGTTTGCTTTCGGCATTTGGTATTCGCGCTACTGGCAATACAGCGAACAGGATTTGAAAGATATAGTAGCAGGTTACCGCAGCAATGGCTTACCGCTGGATGTGCTGGTAATAGATATGGACTGGCACCAAACCCGCAGCTCCGACCCCGACGTGTTTGCGCGCTACAAACCTACACCCGATGGCTGGACCGGTTTTACCTGGACAAAAAAATACTTCCCCGATTATAAGCGCTTCCTGGCCTGGACGGACAGCAACCAATTAAAAACATGCTTAAACCTGCACCCAGCCAGTGGTGTGCAGGCCCACGAAAGTTGCTATCGCGATTTTGCAAGGGCCATGAACCTGGATACTTCATCTACGTCTACCATTCCTTTCGATATCACCAATAAGCAGTTTGCTAAAAACTATTTTGATGTGCTGTTGCATCCGTACGAGAAATCCGGCATCGATTTCTGGTGGTTGGATTGGCAGCAATTTAACCGCACGAAGATTGAGGGCGTAAATCCAACCTTCTATTTAAACTATGTGCACTACAGCGATATGCAACGGCAGGGTAAGCGTCCGCTTATTTTCCATCGCTACGGCGGCCTGGGTAATCAGCGCTATCAAATCGGTTTCAGCGGCGATGTGATGATCAGTTGGAAGTCGCTGGCCTATCAGCCCTACTTTACCGCTACTGCTGCCAATGTGGGCTTTGGCTTTTGGAGTCATGATATTGGTGGCCACTGGCAAGCCGGCGATCAGCAGATAAAACAGGATGCCGAACTGTTTACCCGCTGGATACAGTGGGGAGCCCTCAGCCCCATCCTCCGCACCCACGCCACCAACGACCCCGGCATTGAGCGGCGCATGTGGCAATATCCGCCAACGTATTTCGCAGCAATGAAAAAGGCCGTGCTGCTGCGCTTCAGTCTGTTACCATACATATATACCTACAGCCGCATGGCGTATGATAGTGCCATCTCGTTAGTGCATCCTATGTATTACGAGTATCCCGATAAAGACGAAGCCTACCATTGCAACAACCAATATTTTTTTGGTAAGGATATGATAGTAGCGCCCATCACCGCACCGATGAACGGTAAAGAAGCTATTGAGCAAAGTATCTGGCTGCCCGAAGGCTTTTGGTACGACTACCGCAACAACGAACGGATAGAAGGAAATCAGCGCATCAGCCGCTCGTATGCCTTAGATGAAATTCCGGTATTTGTAAAACAGGGCAGTATTATCCCGCAACAACACGTTAAGCTACATGCCGATGCCCCGTTGGACACCGTGATCCTTAAAATTTATTGCGGCAGCAATGGCACGTTCGATTTGTATGAAGATGACGGCACTACCGATGGCTACCGTAATGGCAACTATTCATTTACCCATCTTGAATTTGTGCAGGGCAAAGATGGTGTGCAGTTAAGCATTACACCTGATGGTAAAACATTTGATGGTCAGTTGAAAGAAAGAATGTGGCAGTTGGAATTTATGAATTGCAGAAATATGCAGCGGGTTTTGGTAAATGGAGAAGAAACAAATCTTCATCCAACTTACGATGAGGCGCATAAAACCATGTTACTACAACTAAGCAAAACTGTGAAGAACGGTTTCGTGGTAATAATAACTAACTAGCAGGTCCAACAGTTTATTCTTTAAGGACCTACTAGTTAGTTCAGTAATTTGTTAAGCAACACTCTACAACCTACCAATTATAGCATCCAAAGCATCAAGACACTCCTGTATCCTTCGGCCATTTAGTTGTACATTCTGTCCATGCACTTGATAATAATTACCTCTCATCTGACTAAGCCTATTACCTAAATGTGCAGTAACAACACCTGCCGTATTAAAGTCTCGTAATGGAATTGAGTATCGGTTTCTAAAATCATCTATATTGTTAATTGGAACGCCTGCAGGGGTAAAGTACTGAGGGTTTTGCAGATATATCTGATAAAGTGTATCTGCGGAAGCATCAGATAATGCGTTAAATGCAGTAGCAGCACCAATAAATTGGGTTAATCTATTCCCTATCATCAAGTGAATGAGGGGGACATTAACTCCTAGTGCAGCTGCACGCGAAGCATAGGTTGAAGAGCCATAAACAGGATGAGGAGGGTTCGTGCCATGCAGCAAAATAGCCATTGCATTAGAAGCCGTTCTTGAAGAGTCATCAGCATTTATTGGACATAAGAGACGATCGCTGGCCGTAATTGCCAATTCGGTATAAATACCAAATGCTGGATTTGTATCAATAAATACCATAACATCTCTATCAAGCCTTCTTGTTGCAAAATCATCAGCGAAGGCTCTAAAAATATTATGGACCCAAACCCAAGGTTGGCTTCTCGGGGTTAGCGCTGCTGCATTAGCAGCTGCATTTATAGCTTGTGATATTGGCTCTAAATTACCATCACCGCTTAGTAAAAACAGATTATTAGTTAGAAGGTTGTTATACCTTGATGCTTGAACTACAAAATCCTCAGGATTAGGCAATATAGCAGCCTGACCGCCCGATATTACTACACTTAAATAACCAACCACTGTATGCGGTGTTGGGGCGGTACATAAACCTAAAACATTAGCCTCTCCATTTATTCCACCTCCTAATAACATCATACTAGAATTAGCTTGCGGACATAAGTCGATCACAAGTACATCAACATTAGGATTTAATTCTGCAAACCGCGCAGCTAGATGGAATGTTATTGTACTCTTTCCTACCCCACCTTTGTTATTCCAAACACCATAACGATTAATAATTGCCATAAAAAAAATTTAGTTAAAAAATTGGATGGCCTTTATATCAATCTAAGTGCCAATGAAAAAAATTATGCCTGTATGTCCGATACATGACATACAGGCACAAAAAAACCCGCCAATAAGGCGGGCTTTAAAAATAAGGAGGCGACTACCTACTCTCCCGGAGGATTAGTCCAGTACCATCAGCGTGGAGGGGCTTAACTTCTCTGTTCGGAATGGGAAGAGGTGATCCCCCTCGCTATAGTCACCCTTAAGTTTGAACCCTCTGGCCGAACACCACAGAGGCAATAATATTTTGACAAAAGGCAGAGTTAATAAAAGTAAACATTCAAATTAAAATCGTGTCCTATACAGCTTTTGCAACAGTATAGGCAGACCTAAAAAAATTAGAAAGTCAACGGGCAATTAGTATCGCTCGGCTTTGATGTTACCACCTTTACACCTGCGACCTATCAACGTAGTAATCTTCTACGACCCTTAAAAGAAATCTCATCTTGAGGTGGGCTTCGCACTTAGATGCTTTCAGCGCTTATCCCTTCCGAACGTAGCTACCCTGCAATACAGCTGGCGCCATAACAGGTACACCAGAGGTTCGTCCGACACGGTCCTCTCGTACTAGAGTCAGCTCCTCTCAAATTTCTAACGCCCGCAACAGATAGGGACCGAACTGTCTTGCGACGTTCTGAACCCAGCTCGCGTGCCACTTTAATGAGCGAACAGCTCAACCCTTGGGACCTTCTCCAGCCCCAGGATGTGACGAGCCGACATCGAGGTGCCAAACCTCCCCGTCGATGTGAGCTCTTGGGGGAGATCAGCCTGTTATCCCCAGCGTACCTTTTATCCTATGAGCGATGGCCCTTCCATGCGGAACCACCGGATCACTTTGCCCGACTTTCGTCCCTGCTCGACTTGTTTGTCTTGCAGTCAAGCACACTTGTGCCAATGCACTCTACGTACGGTTACTAAGCGTACTGAGTGTACCTTTGGAAGCCTCCGTTACTTTTTGGGAGGCGACCACCCCAGTCAAACTACCCACCAAACATTGTCCTTTTTTACTAAAGTTAGAATCTAATCAAATAAAGGGTGGTATTTCAAGGTTGACTCCATGATGGCTGGCGCCACCACTTCAAAGTCTCCCACCTATCCTACACATCATTTAATCAAATTCAGTGTTAAGTTGTAGTGAAGGTGCATGGGGTCTTTCCGTCCCGTTGCGGGTAATCGGCATCTTCACCGATACTTCAATTTCACCGGGCTCGCGGCTGAGACAGTGCCCAGATCGTTACACCATTCGTGCAGGTCGGAACTTACCCGACAAGGAATTTCGCTACCTTAGGACCGTTATAGTTACGGCCGCCGTTTACTGGGGCTTCAGTCGGAGGCTTCGCCTTGCGGCTGACTTCCTTCCTTAACCTTCCAGCACCGGGCAGGTGTCAGACCCTATACATCATCTTACGATTTAGCAGAGTCCTGTGTTTTTGTTAAACAGTCGCCTGGGCCTATTCACTGCGGCCTCCTTGCGGAGGCGTCCCTTCTCCCGAAGTTACGGGACCATTTTGCCGAGTTCCTTAGCCGCGGCTCACCCGAGCGCCTGAGGATATTCTCCTCGCCTATCTGTGTCGATTTCCGGTACGGATTGCTTAAGCCTAACCTTAGAGGTTTTTCTCGGGAGCATGATTAGGTGCACTATCCTATTCCCCGAAGGTTCAAGGTACTGTCGTAATTCAGCATCATCGGCGGATTTACCTGCCAACAATATACCTACATACTTTAACGTTCTAATCCGTAAGAACGCGGCACTTTCACTTCTCCGTCACCCCATCGAAACTTAAGCAAGCAACAGAATATTAACTGTTTCTCCATCGGAGGTCCCCTTTCGGGTGGTCCTTAGGATCCGGCTAACCCTGATCCGATTAACGTTGATCAGGAACCCTGAGGCTTACGGCGAATAGGTTTTTCACCTATTTTATCGTTACTTATTCCTACATTTGCTTTTCCAGAAACTCCAGCATGGCTCGCGCCACACCTTCGCAGTCGCTGGAATGCTCCCCTACCCAACTTACGTTGCCACATCTTCGGTACTATATTTGACACCCGGTTATTCTTCCGCGCCCGATCACTCGACCAGTGAGCTGTTACGCACTCTTTAAATGATTGCTGCTTCCAAGCAAACATCCTGGCTGTTATAGCAATCGGACATCGTTTGTGTGACTTAATATAGATTTAGGGACCTTAGACGATGGTCTGGGTTGTTTCCCTCTCGGCAACAGACCTTATCACCTGCTGCCTCACTGCCAAGCAGTATTATATAGCATTCAGAGTTCGTCAGGGTTTGGTAGCCGGTGAAGGCCCCTAGCCCAATCGGTAGCTTTACCTCTATATAACTTAACTTGACGCTGCTCCTAAAAGCATTTCGGGGAGTACGAGCTATCTCCCAGTTTGATTAGCCTTTCACCCCTACCCACAGCTCATCCAGTAGCTTTTCAACGCTAATTAGTTCGGGCCTCCATGATGTGTTACCATCACTTCACCCTGGCCATGGGTAGATCACAAGGTTTCGCGTCTGCCGCCACTGACTTTCGCCCTATTCAGACTCGCTTTCGCTGCGACTCCGGAACTTGGTTCCTTAATCTTGCCAGTGACGAGCAACTCGTAGGATCATTATGCAAAAGGCACGTCATCACCCCACTAAAGGGCTCTGACCGCTTGTAAGCACACGGTTTCAGGTTCTATTTCACTCCGCTGTTCGCGGTTCTTTTCACCTTTCCTTCACAGTACTAGTGCGCTATCGGTGTCTGAGGAGTATTTAGCCTTACCAGATGGTGCTGGTAGATTCCCACAGGGCGTCTCCGACCCCGCGGTACTCAGGATACTGCTAGATAAATAATTCTTATGTTTACGGGACTATCACCCTCTATGGTGCAACTTTCCAGATGCTTCTACTTCAAATTATTAGTTCAGATTGCAGTCCTACAACCCCGTAAAGCATGCTTTACGGTTTGGGCTATTTCCATTTCGCTCGCCACTACTTCGGAAATCACTAAATTGTTTTCTCTTCCTGGGGGTACTTAGATGTTTCAGTTCTCCCCGTTCGCTTATCTATTGCTAGATACAATACCACTTCATGGTATTAGGTTGCCCTATTCGGAAATCTCCGGATCAAAGCCCATGTGCGGCTCCCCGAAGCTTATCGCAGCTTGTCACGTCCTTCATCGCCTCTCAGACCCAAGGCATCCACCGTGTGCCCTTAGTAACTTTCAATTCTTGGATGATTTTAAAATTGAAGATTTAATTTTATTAACTCGCCAATATGTCAAAGAACTTTCATCAGCAATCGATAACTTTTCCGAGGATAAATCGTACTCAGTGTATTACTGAAACTGTGGAGGATATCGGGATCGAACCGATCACCTCCTGCTTGCAAAGCAGGCGCTCTAGCCAGATGAGCTAATCCCCCATTCCTGAGAAACCTCACTGTGTAATGTAGTCCCGCGCAGACTCGAACTGCGGACCTTTACATTATCAGTGTAACGCTCTAACCACCTGAGCTACGAGACTATTGCAGACAGCAGTGATAAAGAACAACATCAATCCGAGGATTGATAATAAATTTTGAAACACAGAAGAAACATAGATTGCGCAGGTTAATCTGCTCTAAAAAGGAGGTATTCCAGCCGCACCTTCCGGTACGGCTACCTTGTTACGACTTAGCCCCAGTTACGAGTTTTACCTTGGACAACTCCTTGCGGTTATCGTCTTAAGGTACACCCCACTTCCATGGCTTGACGGGCGGTGTGTGCAAGGTCCGGGAACGTATTCACCGCAACATTGCTGATTTGCGATTACTAGCGATTCCAGCTTCATGAAGTCGAGTTGCAGACTTCAATCCGAACTGAGATAGGTTTTTTGGGATTCGCTCACTGTCGCCAGTTGGCTGCCCTCTGTACCTACCATTGTAGCACGTGTGTAGCCCTGGGCATAAAGGCCATGATGATTTGACGTCATCCCCTCCTTCCTCTCTGTTTACACAGGCAGTCTCTTTAGAGTCCCCGACATTACTCGCTGGCAACTAAAGATAGGGGTTGCGCTCGTTGCGGGACTTAACCCAACACCTCACGGCACGAGCTGACGACAACCATGCAGCACCTTACTGGCGGTGTATTGCTACAAAAACCCCTTTCAGGATTCGTCCACCAGCATTCTAGCCCAGGTAAGGTTCCTCGCGTATCATCGAATTAAACCACATGCTCCACCGCTTGTGCGGACCCCCGCCAATTCCTTTGAGTTTCAACCTTGCGGTCGTACTTCCCAGGTGGTATACTTAACGCTTTCGCTTAGACACATACAGTGTATCGCATATGTCGAGTATACATCGTTTAGGGCGTGGACTACCAGGGTATCTAATCCTGTTTGATCCCCACGCTTTCGTGCCTCAGTGTCAATGCAGGCATAGTGAACTGCCTTCGCAATTGGTGTTCTATTACATATCTAAGCATTTCACCGCTACATGTAATATTCCATCCACCTCTACCTGATTCAAGCTAAACAGTATCAATGGCAGTTCCGGAGTTAAGCTCCGGGCTTTCACCACTGACTTATAAAGCCACCTACGCACCCTTTAAACCCAGTGAATCCGGATAACGCTTGCACCCTCCGTATTACCGCGGCTGCTGGCACGGAGTTAGCCGGTGCTTATTCCTCTGGTACCTTCAAGGCGGGAGTGAATCCCACTTTTTATTCCCAGAGAAAAGAAGTTTACAATCCATAGGACCTTAATCCTTCACGCGGGATGGCTGGATCAGGCTTGCGCCCATTGTCCAATATTCCCTACTGCTGCCTCCCGTAGGAGTCGGGCCCGTGTCTCAGTGCCCGTGTGGCTGATCATCCTCTCAGACCAGCTACCGATCGTTGCCTTGGTGAGCCGTTACCCCACCAACTAGCTAATCGGACGCACACTCATCTTATACCACCGGAGTTTTAATTATAAAAGGATGCCCTTTCATAACATTATGGGGAATTAATCTCAGTTTCCCGAGGCTATGCCCCAGTATAAGGCAGATTGTGTACGTGTTACGCACCCGTGCGCCACTCGTCAGCGATATTGCTATCCTGTTACCGTTCGACTTGCATGTATTAGGCCTCCCGCTAGCGTTCATCCTGAGCCAGGATCAAACTCTCCGTAGTAAAAGAGTTGATTCCTTAGCATTCAAAAGAATGGTTAGGAAAAAATGTATTAAGCATTTAATCTAACCTGTTATTCGCATTCTATGTTTCTTACCTGTATTTCAAAGAACTTCACGAAGATGACGCAGCTAAACCCTTAGGCTTTTGCCTGCCGATTCTTCATTAGTAGTTGGTTGAGCTTCAAACTCTTACAACCTGTTTTTCGTAGAGAACGTTTTCCTTTTCTTTCGATTGGGGCCGCAAAGGTAATTTCTTTGCTTCGTTTCTCCAAACTTTTTTCTCACTTTTTTTTCTTGCCGGTTTTAAACCGTGCTTCCCTAAAAGGCTATTTATATGTAGGGGAAGATTTGCATCTTGCTTAGGTCCCTTAGCCAGCGGGCTCTTTTGTAGGATTGCTTGGTTCCGATAGACATCGGACGCTTGGAATCACTATTTAACCTCTTACCGCATCTCGCGTTAGCACTATCTATTCAGTGCAGATGGAGGATATATAGAGCGTGCGTATCACTACGCATCTTTTGGTTTCCTTTTCGCTTCGGTGTTTAAAGAACGATTTCTTCCGAAGCGGGGCGCAAATATAAAAACTTTGCTTTCAACTTTCCAAACTTTCGCTCAACTTTTTTTCAGAAGAGTTTGGTCTGGGTCTTACGCGATGTGCTGCGTAAGTGTTTCATTTTGTTGCCGTTTCTGTGTTTTAAAGAACGTTTTCCTCAGAAGCGGGCCGCAAAGATAAAGGCAGTTTTGAATTCTACAAGGGGTATCCCTCAACTTTTTACAAGGGGGCCTGCCAAACCCTTATCTGGCGTGGGTTTGGACTAGTAATTTTTTTTTGGGTAAATGCTGTAAGAGGGGCTAAATCAGGGATTTAGGGTGGATAGTGAGTCAGTTGAGCTGTGTATCAGTGAATAGTGATAGCTCCCCCAGTATTTAGAAAGTTGCATCGAACATAAGCTGCGCTCACTTACAGGGCCCTTTATGGACCACCTCTATACTATTGCAGGAGGCTTCGCCTGCATTGCTATAGGTTTTGCCGTCGCAGCCGCAAACTGGATCGAATTGCATAGTATAGAAGCAATCGGGTTTTAGGTGGGCTTTACAGGTTTGTTTGTTGCAGGAGGCACCGGCAGCTATAAATACGATACTGCTCAACAGGAGTGCACGGAAGACTTTATTCGCTTTCATAAACAGCATTTTAATACCTAACGCTTTGGGCAGCGGTTCGGTTGCCTACCGCTATTACTCTTTCAGCCAGCCTTTAATAAGTGTGGCCCATTGCGTTTTTGCAATACCCAGCCAGGCCAGGGTACCTACCATCAGGTTGCGCACCTTATTGTAAAAGCTGTTTTGCTCCTCCAGGTTTGGCTCTTCGTTACGGCCAAAAACACCAGCTGTAACCTCCCGGTCCTTCCACTGTACCATAAAGGTATTGGTGGTTTCGTTACCATAAAAGTGAGCCGGAGAATTGAAAACTGCTGTTGGATTTGCGGCCGGACGAACAATCATGGCTACGCTGCGCTTATCCTTATGTATTTTGGAAACTATCTTCTCTATACGCACCCAGTCTTCTCCTTTTCCGATATCGGACGAAGGGGCCAGGGGTAATTTAAAACGGATATAGTCCTGTTCGGCGGCTAACCCGAATTTAGGATTACCCCGGGGATCGGTTAATTGGTATTGATCAGTTTTGGCGCCATTTATTTCATTCCACTTATTAATATCCAGCATGCGCTTCTCGGCATTCAGGAAAAGCCTTTCTGCTTCTTCCTTCGTTGTGAACTTTTTAGTAGTGGTGGTATCCATTTGAATACCTTTTTGAGGCGTAGGGGCCGTTCCGCCATCTTTTTGCAAAGCCATAACGTATAGTTTGGTGAATGAAAATTCCCCCGGCAGGCATATAACCTACCGGGGAAAATAAAGCAGACTGTTGTTCAGTCTGATTCGTACTACTCCTTATCCCGGTTAGAATTACGGGCAGTGGATTTTTCGTTTCCTCCCTTGCCGCGCGAACTTTCCGGAGACTGAGAAGTGCTTTTTGCTGAGCTTTTACTTTTTGAAGCTGTACCGGTGGTACTCTTCTGGTTGCCGGAGCTAGTGCTGCGGTCGCCGCTTTTGTTGCTTTTCATAACATCAATTTTTGATAAAGAAATAAGCACTGATGCGTTACACAGGTAGCAGCAACCAACAAAAAGCATATACCGCACTATACCTGCAAAATAGGTACAGGTATGTACAAGCATACCACCTGGATGTGGCAAGGTATGCCCAGTGGATGTAATTTATCTTATACCAGTTGGCGGATGGAACGTACCTACTCCTCTATGAGCAAACCCATTTTACCCATTTGGTAATCGCGCATGGCTTCCAGGATCTGGGTTTCGGTGTTCATTACAAAGGGGCCGTGGGCTACTACTTTTTCGTTGAGGGGCAAGCCACTCATCAGTAAAGCGCGGGTGGGTTCCAGTGCTTCTATACTTATAGCCTCTCCTTCGTTTTTAAATACTACAGCGTGTTTACCTTCAACCACACCATATCCCTCCAGGTTTAATTTGCCATCGAGCAGATACAGAAAAGCGTTATGCTCTGCAGGCAGGGGTATGGTTACCTTGCCACCGGGTTGCAGCTCTAGCGTAGCTGCGTTAACGGGCGAAAGGGCAGTGATGGGCCCCTTTACACCCAGCAACTGGCCGGCGGAAACATGGACCTGCACTTTTTTATCGCCGGTTTCAAAGGTGGGAATGTCCTGTGCGGTGAGCGGCAGGTATTGCGGCTGGTCCATTTTATGAGCCGCAGGCGTGTTGACCCACATTTGTATGATTTCGCTTAAGCCACCCAGTTCCTTTATATCGGCAGGAGCCCGTTCGCTGTGCATCATGCCCATACCGGCATTCATCCATTGTATACCGCCGGCATAGATGACACTATCGTTGCCACGGCTATCGCGATGGTGAACACCGCCTTTAAAGATGAAGGTAACGGGTGAAAAACCACGATGCGGATGCGGGCCGACACCGGCATGCTTAGGGTCCATATGTTCAGGCACCTTCATTTCGCCATGATGCAACAACAGAAATGGATCAACCATATCGATTTGCATGGTGGGGAAAGCCTGGCGGACAAACATGCCGCCCATGTTTATGAGTTCTGCAGGCAGTAAGGCTTTTACCGGACGGTTGAGCATAAGACTGTTTTAAGTTATGACGAAGCAAAGGAAGTGAAAATTGCAGGAAGCACTTGGCAGCGAGTTTTTACATTCGTGCATGAAATTAGCGGAAGGCGAACTGCGCCTGGTTGCCAAAACCATTTTTGGATTAGAGGAAGTTTTAAGCCATGAGTTAAAAAAGCTGGGAGCGCGTGATATTGAATTACACAGCCGGGCCGTAAGCTTTACCGGCGACCTGGGTGTAGTATACAAATGCAACCTATACCTGCGCACGGCCTTGCGCATACTGGTGCCTGTAACCACGTTTGAAGTGCAAAACGAACAGGACTTATACAACGGCATTAAGCGCATTAACTGGGAAAAATACATGGGGGTAGATGATACCCTGGGTATAGACACGGTATTAACCACTCCCTTATTTACACACTCGCAGTATATATCGCAAAAGGCAAAAGATGCTATTGCGGACCAGTTTCGCGAAAAGTATGATAAACGGCCCAGCGTTGATTTAGATAAACCGACATTGCGGATACACCTGCATATAGTAAACAATGTATGCGCTGTGGCACTGGACAGCTCAGGCGAGAGCCTGCACAAACGCGGCTACCGCGATAAAATTAACCTGGCACCTATAAACGAATGTTTGGCAGCAGGCTTGGTTATGCTAAGCGGATGGACGCCGCACCGCAATCTGGTGGACCCCATGTGCGGTTCGGGGACTATATTAATAGAGGCTGCTCTAATTGCTGCTAACATACCACCCGGCTATTATAAAGAGGACTTTGGCTTTATGCGCTGGCAACGGCACCTGCCATTTGACAAGGAGATGTGGGATAAAATTCTGGAAGCTGCGCTGAACAAGATAAGCGAGGATGCAGCCCCCCGGATTTTTGGGGGTGAGTTATCGCACCATGTTACCAGAAAAGCTAAAGAAAACCTGAAGCATGCCAAGGTGGAAGACATGGTGCAGATACGCGAGTGCGATATGGTGGCATTTGAAGCCCCCGAAGGCGGCGGCACGGTTATCGTTAACCCGCCATATGGCGAACGCATGGCCAAGGATGACATACCGCTGCTCTACAAAAAAATTGGCGACACCTTTAAACAGCGCTTTGCCGGTTACGATTGCTGGCTAATTACCTCTAACATGGAGGCATTAAAGTATGTAGGCTTAAAAGCCTCGCGCCGTATACCTGTATATAACGGACAGTTAGAGTGCCGTTTTGTGAAATACGAAATGTACAGCGGAACCAAGCGTACCAGCTTTAAACCGAAGGAAGAGCAATAGTTACTTGAGTGTAACTTCCAGCAGTTTTACCAGTTTAGATACATCTTCAAACTCTACCAACTTAATCTCCGTTAGCAGTACTTTGCCATCGGCACTGGTATAAAGTTGCTGCATGCTGGTTAAGTAGTCGTCGCTGGTGTGTACAATTTTGGTTGTTTCAGGCGCGCCACCATTAGCAGGCAGGCGCGTGCACATCAGGTTGGTATCGTGGTCGTCGTCACTCTCCCAGTTATCATTATGGAACAGATACACATCGTTACCTTTGCGATACGCCTGTGCTGAAAGCGCATAGCCAACGCGTTCGCTGCTTTGCTTTTTAGGGAGAAAGCGCGATTCCTTTAAAGCCATATTGTCATCAAAACGATAGGTGACCAGGTAATGGCGTTCGACCTGCAGGAGGCTATCGCCGGGCTTTGTTAATTCGCGATTATGTTCGGCAATTACCATAAAGCCGCCACCTTCGAGCGGTAAAAGCTGACGTAATTCCAAAAACGGCAGGCCTTTTTCCTTTTTACTATTGTAATCGGCAGCCTGGGTAATAAATTCCGGATCGGGTTCAACATCGTGCGCCCCTCCGCCAAAACCTGCATCGTAACGGGCAACAGAAATACCCTTTACCACTTTACTTTTATCGCTACCGTAGTAACAGTAAGCAACGGCAGTTTGACCGTTGTTGAGCATGGCCACCTGCGGCATATCCATATACTTGCCACCTACCGGCGATTCGAGTACCAGTTGTGCCGGTTCCTTACTACCTTTTTCTACCGAAAAGAAATAGTATTTATCGGGGTGCTTATCCTTACTGCTGGTGTGGATAGAGATAACATCGTAGCGCACCTTAGCGGCCACCACTACACGGCCGTCGTTACCTACCCGCACCTGGTTAAAGCTCAGGTATTCCTTTAAATCTTTAAAGGCCAGCTTACGATTCCACTCTTCACCGGTGCGGTTATCGGTTACATATACTTTGTAGAACTGGTGGCTATAATAGCATTTTACCAGCACGGCTGTTTTGCTTCCATCTTCGCTATGGGCAATTTCGATACCGCTGCAGGCAAAGTAATCATCCGCTTCGTCGAACACCATTACCGGCTCGCCGAGAGGCTCCAGCGTGGTGGGGTCGTAATCCTGACGGAGGATATTGGCAATCTGCCGGCGGCCTTCGCGCTCATCAATTAAAGAGGCAACTTCATCGCGCTTTTCGCAGCGGCCGTAGAATACACTTATTTTATTGTTGATGATGGCAGAACGCAGATAGAGCGTTTTTTCGCCAAAAGAAGGATAGAGACTGGAAAGTTTGGAGGTTGGAAAGCCTGCTGAGTACTTCATTAATTTATAAGCAGGCGGCTTATGCAGGTTGCCGGGTTTATCGAAACCGATAGCATACCAAAAGCCTTTATACTCCCCCAGCACTTCCACATCGGGTTGTTCAATAACCGAACTGGTTTTAATGCTGCTGCCAAACGAAAAGGCAGGGGCGGTTAATACAAATAGAAATACAAATGCAATGGTATGGCGTATCATATGCAGCTAACAAATTGGTTGTGTAAAGTTATACTGCATTCGCCCCGTTTAGGTTATATACAAGGGGCAGCTATACGTGTTGTTATTAACAAAGCAGCGTTTTTGTCCAGTTATTAGCAGCAAGCTATCCTACTAAGCAGCAACGCTAATGACCAGATTCAGCACCTTATTGAGCAGTTTATCGCGCAGGCGCATCAACTGCACCTCATCCATCTCATCTAAGTTACCAAAGCGCCATTCCAGGCGTTTATCGGCAGATACTTCAGAGATATAAGCAGGCATACCAATGGTGATAATAAAGTCGTAGTGGAAGTCGGGCACATCGCGTACACTTTTTGTAGTATGCAATTGCATATCGGTATAGCCCAGGCGGGTAGTTAATTCAATGGCGCGTTTATCAATAGCACGGGCAGGTTCCAGCCCTGCGCTAAAGGCACTAATTTCGCTATCGCGGTATAACTTAACCATGGCTTCTGCCATTTGGCTCCACAAGGCATTGTCGGGGCAAACAAAAAGGATGTACGTTTTATTCTTCATAATAATTGATGTGCTTAAACAAAGTAACACCAGGGTAATTACTGCGGTATGATGGCAACATTAAGTTTCTGTTGGGAACAAGCCCCAGTTGCTACAATTAATGTGCCTGGCGTATTTAAACTTTTGGTAATGGTTACCTATATTTAGTATTACTAAAACCCCAGCCTGCATGAAACAATTCCTACTCCTCTTCAACTTATTATTGTTGTTTTCCTTTTCGGCACAAGCCCAGTTAACTGCCACGGTAAGTTCCACCAACCCCGGTTGTGCCAGCGCCACCGGAAGCGTTACTGTTAATGCGAGCGGCGGAAGCAGCTATACGTATAAATGGAGCACCGGAGCTACCAGCGCCACTATCAATAACCTGGCGGCAGGCACCTATACTGTAACTGTGTATAGTGCCGGTGGCACACAATGGGACACCGTATTTTTTGAAACCTTTGACGGCAGCCCGGCATGGACGCTGAACACCTCCACCGGCACCAACGGAGCCGATCCTAATTTTTGGACGATCAGCGACAATGAGGGCGGTGTTGCACCCGGCGGCTGCGGGGTAGGCACCAACGGCAATAAAACACTGCATATAACAAGCGTATTTAACCCCACCGGGGGGGCTGCTTATGATGCAGGTGGTTTGTGCGGGATACTGTATTGTCCTCAAACTGCCATGGCGGCAACATCGCCGGCCATTAACACCAACGGGGCAAGTAACCTTGTATTACGATACGATTTTATTGCCGGTGGCAGCGGGTTAGCCGATAATGCCTCCAGTTTATACAGTATTAACGGTGGCACCGGTTATACCAGCCTGGATGCTTCTTTAAAATCGAGCACCTGCGGGGGCGGACAAGGCAGCTGGACTTACCGGACTTATGCACTGCCTGCCTCCTGTAACAATCTCAGCAATCTGCTGCTGCGCTTTAACTGGGTGAATAATGATGATGGTGTTGGCACCGATCCTTCGGTAGCCATTAATAATGTTTTACTGCGCGATTCGATTGCCTTACCGGGCGATTCGGTTGTAAAAACCGTTACGCTTACGGCACCAGCCCCACCCACTATTACAAACAACAACTTAGTGATAAACCAACCGGGTTGCGGACAAAATAACGGCTCGGTAACAGGGTTGAGTGTTAGCGGGGGCAGCAGCCCTTATACTGTGCAGTGGTTAAATGCGGGCAGCGTAGTAGGGAACACCTACCCACTAACAAATGTGGGACCCGGAACTTATGTTTTTGAAGTTACCGACAGCCAGGGTTGCACCGATACCGCGCAATTTCTTTTAAGCGGCACCAGTCTCGCTCCCTTAAGCTTAAGCCCGACAAACGATACTATTTGTCCGCGCGATACGGGCGAATTTTGCGTACCCGGCAGTTGGAGCAGCTACCTTTGGAGCACCGGTAGTACCCAGGCCTGTATACGTGTTACAGTAGAAGGCACGTATACCGTTACGGCCACCGACGCTAATGGCTGCAGTGCTGCATCGGTGCCCGGAGGCACCTTAGTGGTGCGCATACCCAGTGCTGTTAGCATAACTTATAGCAACGATACCTTGAAAGCTTTTAATGCCGTTAGCTACCAGTGGTTCGTTGACGGTGTGTTGATACCAAATGCTACCGGCCCGTTATATGTGCCTACTGAAAGCGGTTCGTACACCGTACAGGCAGTAGATGCCCATGGTTGTTATACCAACTCGCAGCCCGTTATAGTGGTTATATCAGGCGTAAAGGATTTACAGAAAGAAGAGATATTGGTTTACCCTAACCCTAATACTACCGGTACGTGGCAACTACTTGTAAGTGCCCCGTTAGTAGGTGCAACCTATACAGTTGTTGATATAGAAGGTAGAGTAATGTATAGCGGCATAGTGAATGCCATGCAGGAAACCATGAGTATTGCACATTTGGCAGATGGCTTTTATTATCTGTATTTGAATGGCACGGTTCGGAAATTGCTAAAACAATAAGGGGCTATTATTTAACAATTGAAGCAGGACACCTTAGCGAGTGTCCTGCTTTTTACTTTATGTAAGTTATATTAGATGTTAAACCCAAACGAACCTATGCGTTTGTGGTTGTATAAAGAACAAACTATGAAACACACTTTACTGCTGCTTGCAGCTATGCTGCTATTCAACTTTACTAAAGCACAATATTGCGGAACATCAGGCCCCGGGGTTTGCACTGCTACAGGCGCATTGCCGTCTTCGAGCCAGTTTACACCGAACGATAGTTTACCCTGCATAAAGCGGGGACAGCCGGTTGATATTACCATTCAATTCAACGCCTATAATACCGTTTCATTTGGGGGGCAGATAGCGACCATCCAAAGCTTTACCTTCGATTCGGTAGAGGAACTCCCTCAGGGATTATGCTGGTCTACCAATTCCACTAATAATACCTTTTCAGGCCAGCAGACAGGGTGTCTTCACATTACAGGAACCACTTATGCACCTGCCGGCCAGTATAAATTATCGGTAACCTGTACGTTCAATATAGGTATTCCTGTAGAAG
Source organism: Chitinophagales bacterium (assembly GCA_044225825.1). GTDB lineage: Bacteria > Bacteroidota > Bacteroidia > Chitinophagales > LD1 > Bog-950. The sequence continues at coordinate 380,543 of JBGAIB010000003.1, read as the reverse complement.
CAAACATGGATGCGGCAGGCGTTCGTTTTTATTTGCGCGTAATTGAGCCTTCGGTAGCCACATGTCCTGAACTGGACACTGCTCAAACGGTAACTTATGTACCCTATACCGGTGCTTCCGATAGTGTATCGATGATTACCGGTAAGGTTTACTATGATGTAAACAACAACCAAACCTGGGATGCAGGTGAACTGGGAATAGCTAATCAGACCATGTCTGTTTCGCTGGGGGCTAATTATACCGCGCTTACCAATAACCAGGGCAACTATTACGTGTATGTGCCGGCAGGCAGTTTTAATGTAACGCCACAAACAAGTGGACCGGTTTCGGTATATCCCATTAATCCACAGTTCCACTTTGTAACGATATCTGCGGCGGGCGTTACATCGGCTAACAATAATTTTGGCATAGCTGTACCATCCACCTTCTGCAATAGTTCTACCTCAGTTTATTCCGTTGGAGCACCACCTCGTCCCGGATTTACGAACCAGGTAAACATCATTTTTACTAATCAGTTTTCGGCTATACCTGCCAGTGCTACTTTACGGCTATATTATGATGGCCAGCAACAGGTAAGCAGCGCCAGCAATGGAGCGGTACTTATCGATTCTGTCGGCCACTTTATAGAGTGGCACTTTACTAATCTTATGCCGGGCAATTATTATTCAGCCTACGGTAATTTTTACACGCCGGTTGCCACCCCACTGGGAACGGTCTTTAATTACCATGGTCAAGTATCGGATGTTACCTGTTCAACCACGGATACTGCAGATGTAGTAGAACAGTTAATTGTGGTAGGCTCCTATGACCCGAATGATAAATCAGTTTCGCCGGTGGGTGACTACAACGGAACGGTACCAACCAACAGCACGCTGAAATACACGATCCGTTTTCAAAACACAGGCACCTTTATGGCAGAGACGGTGAAAATACTGGATACACTTTCCAATTACCTGGATGCTTCAACGCTGCAGGTATTAGCTGCCTCGCATAACTATGCGGTTCAAGTAGATGGACAGCAGGTGCGTTTTACGTTTGCCCACATTAACCTGCCCGACAGTTTTAGCAATGAGCCGCAAAGCCATGGATTTATCCAGTTTTCCGTTAAACCTAAAAACCCTGTAATACCCGGTAGCAGCTTTAGCAATACAGGATATATCTATTTTGATTACAACCCTGCTATAGTTACCAATAGCGTGGCCACGGTGCTGGATAATGTAAGCGGTTTGGACGAAACGGACGGCATGGCTACATTGTATGTGTATCCGAATCCGAATCATAGCGGTATCTGGTATTTCACGACTACGGAAGGGCTTGCAGGCCGGGAACTCTCCGTTACTGACCTTTCCGGAAGGGTTGTTTACCAAGGTATTACAAGCAAAACCAACCAATTGAACCTGGGGTATCTGCAAACAGGGGTTTACCTGTTGAAATTGGGCGATAAGGTGGTTAGATTGGTAATGGATTAGAGAAGAATGGTGGCCGAGCTATAAAATAATTATTGCCTGCTTTTTAATTTACGGATAATTATTTTATAATTTTAGAGAGCGTTAACCACCCGGCTTTCCTGAACCGCCGGTTATATTCTAAAAGCTAGCAATGAAAACCACTGTACGCAGCTTTTTATTTTTGCTTTCAGTATTGGCAGTAACCAACAGTTACGCTGCCAAGCGCTCGCTTTGGACCACCATGAACGGAGGTGGTGCTAATGGTTTAGGAGCTATTTACACGGTAGATGAAGACGGCACCAATGGATCGGTAGCCATTAACTTTAACGGAGTAAACGGCGCTAACCCCAATGGCAATCTTGTTAAAGGTCCGGATGATGTATTATATGGCACTACGCTTGCAGGTGGCCTGTATAACTACGGTGTGATGTTTAGCTATGACCCGGCCCAACACCTGTTTGCCGTATTGCATCATTTTAATGGCACCGATGGCCGCGAACCCGGCGACTTACTATTAAGCAACGATGGCTGGTTATACGGCACCTCGCGCGGTGGCGGCACTCACAGTTCTCCTTCTGCTCCCGATGGTGCAGGGGTGATGTTCCGTTATCAGCCGGGCCATGCTGCTTCTTTTCAGGTATTGGTTGACTTCAGCGGATTAAACGGACAGGACCCACAAGGACTGATGCAGGCTGCCGATGGCAATATATTTGGTATGACACGACGCGGCGGCGTAAACGACCGTGGTACCATTTTCTGCTTTCAGCCACTATTAAATACGTTTGCGGTGTTGCACAGTTTTAGCGGATTAAATGGCGAACTGCCTACCAAATGCCGTTTGCTACAAGCCGGTAACGGTAACCTTTATGGCATGACCACCTGGGGTGGTATTTACGATTACGGTGTACTGTTCTGCTATAATATCCCCACTAAGATATTTACCAAACTGCATGACTTTGACGGTTCAGACGGGGCGTTTCCGATGGGCACGGTTATGCAGGCCAGTAACGGCAAGTTATACGGGGTTACACCGTTTGGCGGCACCTATGATGCCGGCGAAATTTTTAGCTACGAAATTGTAAGCAACACCTTCACCCCTATTTACAGTTTTGACGGGGCTCTGGGTTCGGCCCCCATCGGCAGTTTAATGGAAGGTGCCGATGGTGTATTGTATGGCGTTACACCGGATGGCGGCCAATACGGACTAGGTGTGATCTTCAACTTCAACATATTCGACAATTCGTATTCGGTAGTAAGCCATTGCGATGGCATTAATGACGGCGCTAAACCTATGAGTAACGTAATTGAATTTGGCGGCACTACCGGCATTCAGGAACAACTACCTGTTTATGAGGTTAGCATGTTCCCTAATCCATCCAAAAACATCATCACTTTTACTACCGGCGATTTTAAACCGCAAACTATTACCGTTACCAATATAAACGGACAACAGGTATTGCAAACCCCTTATATGCCTCAATTGAACATCGCTGATTTGCCTGCCGGGATTTACAGCATTGAGCTACGTACTACCCAGGCCTTAGCCAAAACGCGCGTAGTTAAAATAGACTAAGCTTCGCAGAATGGCGTAGCACATGCCACACCATTATTTTTTCATGCGCTGCTTAAAGAGTAATTCTTCCATTGGTTTACCATAATCAACCCTGCTGTTATACGAAAACGTGCGTGTATGTACATACACCTTAACGGTTGGTGGCAAATTGCGGAAAGGTTCCAGCGATTCGAGATTTTTGGCAACCACGCTAACCTGCTGCAAGTGCTGTAAGTGACTGATGGGGGGCATTACAGTAAGTCCCAGGGTTTCGTTCAGATCGATGGTTTCGAGCAAGGGCAGTTTTTGCAGAAAAGAAAAATCTTTGAGGGTACGATTGGAACGGATACGGATATTTTTTAGCCCGGTTAAGTGTTCGAGGGCGCTATAGTCTTTAACCTTGCCCCATCCATAATAGAGAGTTTCCAGAGGCATTTCGCGTAAACTATCAAAACCCGGCAAGTCGAAATCGGTAAAAAAGAATTTCAGATTTCTAAAACCGGCGAGTTCTTTAGCAAAGAAAGCGACTCCCTTTTCATGCCCTCCCCGGCTTAGTTTTAACTCCTCCATAGACTCCTTGAAAGGAACCTCCTTTAAATAGACGTAGGTGGCATCCAGCACTGAAAGGGCCGTTACCTTTTTCAATTTCGTCAAAGCACCCAGGTGGTTTTGTGCAAAGTCCTTACCGATGCTTAGCTTTTGAAGATTGGGCATCCGGTCAAGCCATTCAGGTTGTGTCCACTCCATCCATACCTCAGGATGCAGTTCGAAATAACGGTTCAGCAGCGTGAGGTCCTGTTCTGTTTCCTGAAAATTATCCCGGCCCAGGGCGGCAAAAACAAATCCTATGCGCTGTACAGGTACTTTAGGAGGATGCAGTAGCATCTGCAAACCCTCCTCATTGATATTGGAGTGGAGGTGTACGAATTCTCCGTTGAAATGAATGTTGTTCACATGTATAGATTTTAGTGATAGTGGCTCTCTACTAATAAAAGCGTTTTAGGTCGTATCCCGCGTTAAGAGCTAACTGATAATAGGGTAAGTTAATATCAATGCTTATGTCCTTTATTACCGCCTGCCGCTTTTGCGTATCGTATCGCAGATCAACATTGCTTAAATTACCCAGTATAATTCCCCGATCATCCAGCAAACCGGTTAACCCAGCATAAAAACAGTACACTGAAGCGGTACTGTACGAGTTTACAATGGTAGGTAGCGGCCCCCTGGCGGTTAACTCACTCTCCGGATATGGAACACGCAACGCTAACTCGCCCTTGCAAAAATAATTGCCTGCATAACCGCTGCACAAACATTCAGGAAAGTCCAATTCCTGTACTCTAACTTCCCGTTTGCAATCCACCCGGCGCCACAACTTATCTGTAGCCGCCGCTTTATCAACTACCAATCCTTTCACCAACACATCAAACGAAGCGGGCACTACGCCATCAGCACTACGATGCCTGAACAGATTAACGAAAAAGGTATTACTGAAAAAATGCAGATACGACTCCGGATGCAACGGAGGTTGCGTTTTGCCGAAGCACTGTTTTGACGGCATGAGTATGACCTGACCAAAGGCTTGGCTGCCATCGCTCAATTCAAAGGAGAAAATATCGCCTGTTTTTAACCGCATTAATGGAAGGTTTACGGCAAAAAAATATCCGCAAACTTACGGGCTTGCGGATATATAAATACTTAGTAAGTGTAAGTTACAACGTTTATTTAATACCACAAAAATTATTTTGAGGTATTAAGCGACCTACCTAACAGGTTGGATTACAAGCCTTATTTTATTCGGTTCAGTTCGATTTTGCTGCTTGGGGCTATCCGGATTGGAACGGTCTCCTCCTCTACGTTAGTCAACTCCAGGCCAAAATCCTCGGCTGTAGAAAGGGAAATGCTCTTGATAAAGCGGTACCCCTTCACTACGAATTGCTCGAATGGTGTAAGGGCATCGTCGATAGCCACGCGGGTGTTCAACAATATAAACTTGAAATCGGCCGGCATGCTATGCAGGCGCAGGCTCGGATAATGCGAGAGTTCATCCACCTCGCCATTGGCCACCATTTCCTCCACAATTTTGTTGAACATCAGGTTTACCTTATGCTCCACCTTAAATCCGAAATTAAGCCGGATAAAGAAGATACGGCGAGGCACCACGGTATCTACCGAATAGGTGGCTCCGTAAGGTTCGTTGGAAATATCCACGTGCACAAACCAGTAGATATCCGCACGTTTAGGGCGCTTGCGGAAAATGGAGTAAACAATATTAGAATCGATATGGCTTTTATCGTTGGCCATACTTAAATACACCAGGTTGTTGGCTTCTTTAGGTATGGTTTCATCGTGCATCAAATCCTTTAAAGGCGCTATATAATCCTTGATCTCTACAAATTCGATGTGCTTTTTGCGCAGCAGGCGGGCCTGGTAGAATATCCACATACCAAAGAACAGGAAGGCGGCAATCATTACTGTAAACCAACCACCATTGGTAAATTTGAGGAGGTTAGAGAACAGGAATACTACTTCGATAGTAACAAATACCACCGGTATACCCCAAACAATAAGTGGATTGCGGCGCTGCACATACATTAAGTACGTAAGCAGCATGGTGGTCATCAACATATTGATGGTGATCGCCAGACCGTAGGCAGCTTCCATGTTCCGCGATTCCTTAAACATAAGCACCACGGCAATACAACCAAAGAACAGGAACCAGTTGATACCGGGGATATACATCTGCCCCTGGTGCGTGGTGGGGTAAATTACTTTCAGGTTAGGCCACAGGCGCAGCTTCATGGCTTCGTTAACCAGGGTAAAACAGCCTGTAATTAAAGCCTGCGAAGCAATGATGGTGGCCAGGGTTGCAATGGCTACGCCGAATGGCAAAAAGCCGGGGCTCATAAGTTCATAGAACGTTGACTTGCCTTCGGGCCAATGTTGGCCTTCGAAATTTTGTAACAGATAAGCGGCCTGACCAAAGTAGCAGAGCAATAGCATGCTTAATACAAAACTCCAGCTCACGCGAATGTTCGATTTACCGCAGTGGCCCAGATCGCTGTAAAGCGCTTCGCCTCCGGTAGTGCACAAAAATACCGCCCCCAGTAACCAAAAGCCACCCGGATATTTAGCCAACAGGTTTACTGCCCAATAAGGGTTTACTGCCACTAATACGGAAGGGTTCTTTAAGATAGCGATTAAACCAAGTACACCGATCATGACAAACCAGATGGTCATAACCGGACCGAAGATACCGCCTACCACCCGGGTACCGAATTGCTGGAATACAAACAAGCCTGTGAGGATGGCAATTACCAGCATCATAACTTCGTGGTGTGTAATGCTGGGATTTACAAGGCGCAAACCTTCCACAGCCGAAGAGATAGAAATAGGCGGTGTGATAAAACCATCGGCAATCAGCGTTGCACAACCTATGATGGCAGGGAAAATGGTCCAGGTAACCTTGTAGCGCCTAACAAGGGCATACAAAGCAAAAATCCCACCTTCGCCCCGGTTATCGGCGTTCAGCGTAAGAAACACATACTTAACAGTAGTAATAATCAGCAGGGTCCAGAATACACAACTAAGTCCGCCCAGCACAAGTTCTTTTGAAATTACACTGCTGCTTACAATAGCGTTCATCACATAGATGGGTGAGGTTCCGATATCACCAAAAATAATTCCGAGCGTAATTAATACACCGCCGGCCGATAAGGGTATACCGTGCCCGCGCTTGTCGTTAGCCATTTGAGATAGATATTAAAATGAATGGAAGGGAATGCGATTGGATAATAACTGAATTTATACAGTTGCCGGGGGTAGCAATCATACGGTTTTTAAAACAGGTGCAAAGTTATAGCGAAAACCATTGCATTACCCAATTTTTTTTGAGCGGAATTTAACAACACCCCCACGCCGGGTTTATTAATACGCGCTGGGGCAGCACTTCAAATAAAATTTTAGTTTTGGCTAAACCCTACCCCATGAATAAATACCTGAGCGAGTTTCTGGCCACCTTTATTCTTTTGTTTACAGGCACCGGTTGCGTGGTAGTAAACCAGCAATTTGGCGGTGCCCTGGGCTTACCGGGGATAGCCGCAGTTTGGGGTTTGGTGATAATTGCCCTGATATATGCATTTGGCGACATATCAGGCACACACATTAATCCGGCTGTAACGGTGGCTTTTGCTGTAGACAAGCGCTTTGCATGGAAAGAAGTGCCCGGTTACCTGCTGGCCCAGTTGCTGGGCGCTTTAGCCGGTAGCGGTGTGTTGCATTACCTGTTTCCCCAAAACGCTACCCTGGCTATTACCCAGCCTTCGGGAACGGAGTTGCAGGCACTGATTATGGAAACCCTGATGACCTTTATACTCATGCTGGTTGTGTTACGCGTATCTACCGGTGCTAAAGAAAAAGGAATAACCGCAGGTATAGCCATAGGGGCCACCGTTTGGTTATTGGTATTGTTCGGCGGGCCGGTTTGTGGTACCGGGCTAAACCCTACCCGCTCGCTGGCACCCGCCTTGGTTACAGGCAACTTTAACGCGCTATGGGTTTATATAGCAGGTCCGTTTGCCGGGGCCTTACTAGCTGTAGCGGTGCATCGGGTTTTGCATGCCGAGCCACAAACAGCTTGACCAAATCTCCCCCCCTTTCTCTATTTTAGCGCCGAAATTTTTAGGCATGAAGCGATTTTATCTTTTGTTGGCAGGCTTTACCCTGTTACTGGCAGGTTGCAAATACAGTAAGGAGTATCAGAACATTACGGTGGAGGGCAAGTTTTCTATCTCGCTGCCACCATGGGTAGAAAAGCAGGATGACCTGAAGCCCGGCGCTGATCTGCAGTATGCCAACCGCTACCGTAATTTTTATGTAGTAGGCGAACGCCTGCCTGCAGCAGTGGCCCCTGATTCGTTAAACAGTGAAGTAAACAAGTATCTGAACCTGTTGCGCAGCGTTACTCAAAAGCCCCTGGTAACCGACTCATCAGCTGTTACCATTAACGGTTTAACCGGCGTACATGTGGAGTTTATGGGTAAAATGAAAGACGAGAGCATTTACTACAGCGAATTACTGCTGCAAGGCAAAAAAGGAACCTACCACCTTAGCTTATGGACCCGTGGTGAGGACCGCAAACTGCGCTTTAAAGAAGATATGGCTAAGGTCATTAACTCCTTTAAGGAATTATAGGCATTCCGGTTGCCCGTCCTTCCAAACATGCACTCCCACGGCTTGCTGTGAATTGAATTAGGCTTTGGGGTAAGGTGTGCCTGAGCGGCTCTTTTACCTTTAAATCATGATAAATGAGTTCCTCACTCCTGTTGACAAGGAAACTATTTTAGAAGGCGCGGAGCTGCACCCCGCACAACTTGGCAACTACATTTACATTGCCGAAGGCAAGGACTTGGATCTTTATGAGTTTAATATAGCCTTGATTGGTGTTTGCGACGACCGCAATAACGCCTTTAATACCGGCAGCGCCAAAGCCCCCGATGCCGTGCGCCGGGAATTCTATAAGTTGTTTATGCCGCCCATTGACCGCGAATTCCGGGTGGTTGACTTAGGTAATATATTGCCCGGCGAAACGGTACGCGATACCTACTTTGCACTGGCTACGGTAATGATTGAATTGATTACCCATAAGGTAATACCGATTATAATAGGAGGCAGCCACGATTTGATGTTTGGCCAATACCTGGGTTACAAGGATCTGCATACACTGATTAACGTAGTAAACGTAGACGAGCGCGTGGATATGCTGGAGCTACCCGGCAGTACCATGGATGCCAGTAATTTTGTAATGAAGGTGCTTACCCATAGCCCCAACTATTTATTCAACTATTCGCACATAGGCTACCAGACCTACCTGAACGATGCGCGCGCCGTAGAAACACTGGAAGGGCTGAACTTTGATTGCCACCGCCTGGGATTAATACGTGCGAACCTGGAGGAAGTAGAGCCCATTTTGCGTGATGCCGATATGTTGGGGGTTGATATCAGCAGTATACGACAGGCTGATGCACCGGCTCATGCTTATGCCTCACCAAACGGATTCAGCGGAGAAGAGCTTTGCCAGATTACCCGCTATGCAGGCCTTAGTGATAAGCTTACCTCGCTGGGGATTTATGAGATAAACCCCGGCTACGATAACAACCGCCAAACCGTACAACTGGCGGCACAAATGATCTGGTATTTTATAGAAGGTTATTACAATCGCGTTGGCGATTACCCGGTAACCATGGATGAGCACATGAAGTTTACCGTGCACCTGAACGACCTGCGTGATGACCTGATATTCTGGAAAAGCAAAAAAACCGAGCGCTGGTGGATGGAAATACCGGCCACAGATAAAGAGAAACATGCCCGCCAGCAACTGGTACCCTGCAGTATTAAGGACTATGAGAAAGCCTGCGAACAGGAATTACCCGACCGCTGGATGCGCGCCTACACCAAGCTTACCTAGCCCCTTTAACTACTAAAGCCCTGCGTTATATTGCAGCCTTTAAAACAAAGGACTTATGCAATACCGCCGGATGCCCATTGAGATTGAAGCCCCCGAAGAGATGGGCTATAGTACTATACGCTATAACCTTGCCGAAAGCAGCATGCGTGATATTCCGCTCAATTCGGTGCAGGTGGACCTGAACAAGCTTATTTTGTTTTACGGCGAGCACAAGGGTTTATTGAAACTGCGGGAAGCTATTATAGAAGATAGCCAGGTACTACACCCTGATGATGTACTGGTTACCAGTGGTGCAGCACCAGCACTGTTTATTGTTGCTACTACTCTACTGGGACCACAGGACCATTTGGTAGTAATACGCCCTAACTACGGCACCAACCTGGAAACACCGCGCGCTATGCAGTTTCCGATGACAGTAGTTGACCTTACATTTGAGGACGGCTTTGAGATAAATGTGGAAGCGATAAGGGCGGCCATGCTACCCAACACAAAGCTTATCAGCATTACCAACCCACATAACCCAACCGGCCGCTTGTACAGTGCCGAAACGCTTGCCCGGCTAATTGCACTTGCCGAAGAAAAGGACTGTCGCCTGCTGGTAGATGAAACCTACCGCGATCTGAATTTTCAAACAGCATTAGCACCTTATGCCGCGCAGCAGAGCGAACGGGTAATATCGGTATCCTCTGTATCCAAATCGTTTGGAGCGCCCGGCATACGGATGGGCTGGATCATTTGTCGTGATAAGAACTTAATGCTTAACTTTCTAGCAGGCAAGGAGCAGATTAGTTTGTGCAATAGCGTAGTAGATGAAGAAATTGCCTTTGCCCTGCTAAATGATAAAGAGCAATGGATGCAACGCAATCATAACCACATACGTACTAATTTTAATTGGTTTAAAAACTGGTTTGCAAACCAACCTTACCTGGAATGGGTAGAACCCCAGGCCGGTGTAGTTTGTTTTCCGCGATTAAGAGCGGGGTATAAACTGGATGCCGATGGTTTCTACCAAGCGCTGTATAAGGACTATGGCACTATAGTAGGCCCCGGACATTGGTTTGAAAAAGAGCGCACCTATATGCGCATCGGCTTTGGCTACCCCGGGTTGGAGGAGTTGCAAACGGGTTGTGAAAACTTACTGAAGTGTTTACAGCAATACACCCGGTAAGGTCAGCATTAGTTAAATGCCTACCTTGTTTCGCTGCTAAGAAAGTTAAGAAGTTGCTCCATTACCACAGCAAACATGGCATCATCGCGGTCCCAGGGAGTATGGCCTCCCTTCTTGAAAACATATTCGGTGAAATGAAGCTGTTGCCTGGCATAGATAGACCGACAGGTTTCTAAGCCTGCCATCTTAAAAGGTGCTATACCATTTACAGCTCGTTTATAACCATAGGGCACTATACGGTCGGCATCGCCGTGGATGTGCAGTAAAGCGGGTGCACCCTGTTGTATGATAGTCGTGTCTAATACTGCTCCCGCCAAACTGATAATACCTTTCAAGCGGCCCGCAGGTAAGGCTGTGCTATCGGGCAGGTATTTATGTATTGCCTTACACAAGGCTTTAGACCCAATTGTATCGCAGGTAATAAAACCCAACTGCTCGGCCAGTATCGCCCCTGCGGAACTGCCGCCGAAAAAAATGCGGGCGGTATCAATGCGCCAGGTGTTACGAAGAGCAGCATCGCGCACAAACCAGTTAATAGAACTACGGCCATCGGCAACTGCCTTAATAATGTTACGGTAAGCTGCCACACGCGTACTCATACCCGGCAAACCGGTAAGGCGGTATTCGATAGAAACTGCTACATAACCATGGCGCGCCAATTGGGTGCAGATGGCCACTTGCCTATCGGAACGCCGGTTGCCATGCATAAAGCTGCCACCATGTGCCAGTATAACAAGCGGCCGCTTCCCGGCTGTATCACCTACAGGCTGGTAAATATCCATCCATAACGGTTGTTGCTTAGTACCGCCAAACACAGCACTGTCTACTCTTACCTCAGCAAAAAGAGCAGGCAAAGAGCCGGCAGTTACAGATAAACTGAAAATGCCCGTGAGCAAAAAAACATAAAGCCATTTCACGAGGGCGAATGTAAGAAAACAGCAGTGCGGTGAAAGGCACAACTCAACGGTGGGGTACGCCTATACTTAAACCCGGAGTGCTGCGCGGAAAGCACGTGCGGCATAATAAGACTGTGCCCCATTGTGGTAAACAAACACCTGCCCGTAACGGTAGTCGCCAAAAATACTGCCGCCGTGCTTTCTGATGGCCGGTGGCGTTTTTAACCAACTGGATGTTTTGGTATCAAAGGGGCCCAAGTGCTGCAGGTTCCGGTATTCTTCTTCCGTTAAAATTTCTACGCCCATTTCTTCGGCCATATCTATAGCGCTGTTGGCCGGGCGGTGCTCCTTGCGCGATTCCAACCCTTCGCGGTCGTAACAAACACTGCGGCGGCCCGCAGGACTTTCGGGGGAGCAATCACAGAAAATGAACTCATTGGATTTCTTGTCGTAGCCAATTACATCCGGCTCGCCACCGGTAGCCTCCATTTCATTCAGCGACCATAGTTTTAAAGGTTGGCTCTCCAGTTTTGCCTGCACCTTTTCCCATGCTAATCCTTTATGGCGATTCATATTCTTTTCAAACCGCTTGCTCAATATCGTCAATAAAGCCGCCTTTTGTTTGGCGGCCAGTTCCTTCTTCATTACAGCTATTTAATTGTTGAGGTAATCGCTTGTGGCTTGCCCTTAGCCCTTCATGATTTCATTTGTCCTATAACCTAAAAATAAAAAGAAAGTCTGTAAGATAACAGGCCTTGCTGTTGCCCGATTACACATTAACCTTCACAAAATATGCAGAACACCTCTATCCTCTGAACACAGAGGCAGGCTCCACTTTTGTAATACGGTTGATTGCGGCAATAGCACCACCGGTTGAAATAAGAATGGTGATAAACGCAAAGCCAATATACATGGGCAAACTGTAACTAAACATAACGCCTGCGTTTGCAATGCCGAGCCGGAAAGCCTCCATTAATCCTAACCCGATTATAAAACCGATTACAGCGAATATAATTGCCTGCGTAAGTATCAGATTACGTACATAGCCATTGGTAGCGCCGATGGCTTTCAGTGTTGCATAATCTTTCAGGCGATCGGTGGCGGCACTATATAATGTCAGGCCAATAACAATACTGCCTGATATGATAGCAAACAGAATAAGCGTACCTACCGAGGTAGCAATACCGCTGGAACTAAGCACGGTTTTAACCGTTGCCGCACTAAGTTCCTTTTTAGACCAGGCCTTAACACCAAATACATTTTTATTGATTGCAGCAATTACGGTTTGCGGATCGGAACCGGGCTTTAAGCGGATGAGTACGGCGCTGATTTTATCGGCAGGAAAGTTACCCAGATAACGGGCACGTTCGATAGTAGTGAACACGTAGGAAGCGCCAAAGCCCCGTGCGCCATGTGTTTGCAGTGCTACCCAGGCACGTTTGCCACCAATTTCGAACTGCGTACCGAGCGTAGCATTACCCAACAGCTTGCTATCGTAAAACTCCGTAGTAACTGCATTATCAAAAAGCAACTTTGTTACAGGACCGCCGGTAATGTTCCAGGGGCCACCTACAAAGGCTGGCGCCTGCGAACCCACCAGCGTTACGCCACCCGAAGCGCCATCACCAAATTTAACGGAGGCACCAGAGATTACCAGCGGATAGGCTTTGTCAACCCCCGGCATGCTCCAAACCTCGCGCTGATACTTTGCCGCGATGCGCCCAAGGGCATTTACATTGGTGCTGCGGTTGTCAATTACCCAAATATCCGCGTCTACATGATCCACCAGGTTAGACATCATGTTGGTAAGGAAAATAAAAATGCCTACCTGCTGCCCGATTAAGAATATAGAGATAATAACCCCGAAAAGCGCGCCAATGCTTTTAGGCTTATCAAATACAATAAATCTTAATGCGGTTTTAAACATACTTAGCGGATATCAATTACAGCTTCAACACGCGCATCATACAACAAAGGGGCGGCATCCTTAATAACTATTCGAACCTCGCGAACACGCCGGTCTTCCATATTGCCACTATCGTCGCTGAAGAGCGATTTCTTTTTCAGATAAGCAGCCACGTAAACTACTTGGCCGGTTGCCAGTTTGCCATCCATGCCCTGGTTGCGGATAAAAGCCTGTTGTCCGACTTTAACTTTATCAGCCAGCAATTCATCTACTTCGCATAAAACTGTAAGCACTGAAGAAGGCGCAAAATCGAAAAGGCTTTGGTTGGTAACCACCGAAGCACCTTCGGTTATGTCCATATTCAGCACGAGGCCGTTTGCCGGGGCTTTAATCGTTTTCTGTTCAATTTGCGCGCGTACTACATTTACATCCGTAGTCCGCTCGTTCAGTTTTGCCTGTTCGGAACTAAGTGCTGCGGTATAGCGCTGTATATCCGCCAGCGATTGATCGTACTCCGTTTGAGCATTGTCGAGGTTTTGTTGTGTTTCGGCGCCCTGACTGACCATGTTTTTTACGCGCAACAACCTGTTCTGCAGGTTATCGGTCTTTAACTTTGCCGAAGCCAACTGCGCATTCACACTCTCGATCTCTGCCTTTTGTGTTGCGAGTTTGGCCTGCGCCTGCAGTAATTGAGCATCCTCGTAATCATGGGCCAGTTCCACCATTACCTGCCCTTTTTTTACAGTATCGCCCTCGCGTACAAACAAACGTTTAACAATACCATTTACCTGGCTGCCGATTGCGGTAATTTTATCTTCCGGTTCTACCCGGCCGATAGCTACCACTTCGGTCATTTCGGTTTGCTCCGGCTGTATTGCTGCGGCCTTCTTTTTATTGGAACAAGCGGCTAACAACACTAACAGGGGTAAAAAAATCAGTATCCGTTTCATCATACTTCAGCTTGTAGGTCCTTTAGATATTGGCTGCGGGTGCGTTCCACCGCCCTGCCATTTTTAACTTCAATAATGCGGGTGGCAAAAGGAATAAGGCGTTGGTCGTGCGTTACTACAATTACGGCCTTCTCCTGTTTAGCCAGGTCCTGCAATTTTTGCATTACAATACCAACCGAGGTAACATCCAGCGAGGCAGTAGGCTCATCGCATAAAATAAGCGGTGGGTCGCCCACCAAGGCCCTTGCTATTGCTACGCGTTGCTGTTCGCCACCGGAAAGCATTTTAGGCAATGATTTTAAGCGGTGTTCCATACCCAGCAATTGCAGCGATTTATGTGCTGCCTGCCGCGCTACCGATGCTTTTTCGCCTTGCAGTTGTAATGGCAGCATTACATTTTGCTCCACATTTAAAGGGGCGATGAGATTAAACTGCTGAAAAACAAAGCCGATATTTTGCAGCCTGACTTTAGCCAATTGCTGATCGCTGAGGTTTTGTGTATAGGTGCCATTTACCCAAACCTTACCTACTGTTGGATAAATAACACAACCCAGCAACGAAAGCAAGGTGGTTTTACCGGAACCCGAGGGGCCGATAATCAAAACCAACTCGCCGGTGCCCACAGAAAAATCGGTAGGCTCCAGCGCTACAATTTCGCTGTCGCCGTTAGGGTATCTTTTGGTGGCGGCTTCGAGCCGGGCAATTTCCATAGCAGGTTTTATGCTTCAAAGAAAAAACAACACTCCTTACCAAATGTTTGCTGCATTAAATATCCTTCTAACAAGTTAACCCCGGTAATGACTTTTATCAAATTAAAAATGGACCGTGCCGGAAAAACTAAAGGCATGTAAACAGACAGAACACGCATGTTTATTAAGTCATAAATACCGGGGCGCTGTTCAATTTCCCTTTCACATCATCTGCTATCAGTAACATTTGTTCCAAATGTAACATAGCGCTTATCATACATTTGCGGAAAATTTTTCCCCACATGAAGTATGTTATTGTTGGCGCAGTTGCCGGGGGCGCAAGCACGGCTGCCCGCTTAAGAAGACTGGATGAACAGGCTGAAATTGTAATTTTTGAAAAGGGTGATTACATCTCGTATGCCAACTGCGGGTTACCTTATTATATAGGCGAAGTAATTAAAGAACGGGAGAAACTGTTTGTACAGACTGCCGCAGCATTTAACGCGCGTTTTAATATTGACGTACGGGTAAAAACTGAAGTTACGGCCATTGATGCCACTAAAAAGACCGTGCAGGCTATGGACCTGAAAACTGGCAAAACCTACGAAGAAGGTTATGACAAATTGGTGCTTTCTCCGGGTGCTGAACCTATACGCCCACCGCTGCCGGGTATAAACCTGCCGGGCATTTTTACGCTGCGCAATGTAAACGACACCGACTTTATTAAAAGCTATGTAGACCAACACAAGGTTGGGAAAGCCGTAATTGTTGGCGCAGGCTTTATTGGTTTGGAGATGGCCGAGAACCTGCATGCCCTGGGCATGGATGTTACGGTGGTTGAAATGGCCGGACAGATTCTGGCACCTCTGGATTTTGCAATGGCGGCCAGGATACAACAGCATATGCGGCAGAAGGGAGTACACCTTAAACTGAGTACTGCTGTGGCAGGGTTTGAAACCACTGCAAACGGACTAAACGTGCTTTTGAAAGAAGGAGCTCCGCTACCTGCTGATGTAGTGCTGCTTTCCATTGGTGTGCGGCCCGATACCAAACTGGCCGTTAATGCAGGCTTACAACTGGGAACTGCCCGTGGTATTTTTGTAAACGAATACCTGCAGACTTCCAACCCGGACATTTACGCCGTAGGGGATGCAATAGAGTTTGCCAACCCTATTACCGGTATGTCAATGAACACGTATTTAGCCGGGCCTGCCAACAAACAAGGCCGCATTTGCGCCAACAACATCGTGCTTGGCAATAAAGAGCCTTACAAAGGGGCCATCAATACAGCCATTGTAAAACTGTTTGATATGACGGCCGGTGCAACCGGTATGGCATCCAAGCATTTAAAAGCAGCTAACATTCCGCACCTGGTATCTACCACACACAGCAACTCGCATGCAGGTTATTACCCCGGCGGGCAGCAACTGAGTATTCAAATTACCTTTTCGCCGGAGGGCGGTAAATTATACGGTGCACAGGTTGTTGGTTTTGAGGGCACCGACAAGCGCCTGGATGTGCTGGCCTCTATTATAAAAGATGGCGGCACCATTTACGACCTGATGGAGTTTGAACACGCTTATGCCCCACCTTATTCCTCCGCTAAGGACCCCATTAATATGGCCGGCTTTGTAGCCGATAACCTTTTATCGAAAAAGCTACACATCATTTATTGGGATGAGGTTGCCGCTATTGGCAAAGAGGACCTACTTATAGATGTGCGCACACCGGTAGAATTTGAAGCCGGCACTATACCGGGCGCTATTAATTTACCGGTAGATGATTTGCGCAGCCGCTTACAGGAATTGCCGAAGGATAAGAACATCTATATCTTTTGTCAGATTGGGTTGCGCGGATACCTGGCACAACGCATACTGCTGCAGAATGGTTTTGAACGGGTGAAGAACATAAGCGGTGGTTATAATACGTATAGTGTTTGCGTGGAAGAAAGTAGAAAACAGAAAGCAGAGATCAGATAGCAGACAGCGCAGTGCCCGGAGCCTGAACTTTACACTCCTTTACACTTTTTACTCACCCCCGACCCCTCTCTGCTTGTGCTACGCCATGGCTCTGCTCCAGAGAGGGGAGCACAATTCCTCTGCACACTACCGGCGCGGATTAACCTGATTACCGGTTAACTTTACACTGCTTTACACTTTTCTGCCTTTTACTTTAGTCGGCCCTCCCCGGCATGGGATCCTTCACGTCGCTATCGCTTTGTTCAGGATGACAGCAAAGTGTAGCCGTGTCTGAACTTTACACTCCTTTACAGCTTTTTACTCACCCCCGACCCCTCTCTGTTTGTGCTGCGCAATGGCTCTGCTCCAGAGAGGGGAGCACAATTCCTCTGCACACCACCGGCGCGGATTAACCTGATTACCGGTTAACTTTACACAATTCAGAAAACAGAAAGCAGAGATCAGATAGGAGACAGAGTAGTGCCCGGAGCCTGAACTTTACACTCCTTTACACTTTTCTGCACCAGCACCTTTTCAACTTTACAGTGTTTTACACTGTTTTTTTGTGGTTTGCCGCCTTTTAACTGAAAACCCTTAAGCCGCCCTTAGCGATTTGTGCAGATTTGTGCACTTGTTTTTACAGTGCACAAATTGCAGAAAATGTAATATGAGAGGCAAGCGCCTGCCACCGGCAACTACAAGGGCATTAAACAGGGACTCGATCTGCATGGCGTTTCTTTAGGATTCACCAATAAAGGTAATTATTATTGAATGTATTTACAACAATTACTTGTTAAAATAATTCACAACACCGGACTTCCGATTATAACTTGACGAAATATCAGAAAACCTCCGTGTAAATTTCGTAGATCATCAAGCTTTTTAAACGAACTCCATCATCACATTTAATGGACCACCGGCGACATTTCTTTTGAAAAACGTACCTATTTACCCCAGAAATACGGTATCATTAACCGAGATAGAGACTTTGATTTATTTAAATAGGCAACGCCATCTTCATCTACGAAATAGACCGACTTCAAGGCTTCCTGAGAGGGATAAACATGTTGATTCTTATCTAGATCAACATAGCAATCGGATTGATAAAAAACGCGACTTCCTCTTTTAGCTCCACTAATTAGTTCATAAACGCTAACTACTTTCCCATAATTAACTATCAGCCACTGTTTATCACTATTAAATGAGACAGCGGTTACTTTACCGTAGTAGTCATCAATGGAATAGAGAACGGCCCAGTTTTGGGTAGCGCGCACTTCAACTCGCTGATCGGCAGTAACGATAACAAGATAATTTCCGTCAGAACTGAAGCAGGAGAATCTAACAGCCTTGCCAATCTGCAGATGTTGGATTATAGCCCCTGTGCGGGGCTCTAAAATTACCACTGATCTTTCATTTTCAACTTGCAGCAAGTATTGGTCGCCGTGACTAAACTCAAGTGGGTTCCCAGGCGGAACAGCAACCTTCCTAGTATATAATGACTCCGCGTTGACAATATCCCAGATATGACCGGTGCCATCGCTAGTAAGCGTACTTAGCAATGTATTGGATCTGTTAATACGCGGCTCAAGAATATCCTGGCTAATTTCGTTCAAAATGGTAGTATTCTTCTGGTTACTGATTTGCCAAAGGACAACATCCAAATTATTCAATTCAGCAATAAAAGTATCGTCCTGATTGGTTTCAAAGCAGTCCTTTACGCTTTCAGAATTAGGCAGCGTGGCAAAAAGAACGCTTGTTGCATTATTGTATATCCACACCCTGTTTTGCCCAGCTACCATTACGATAATGTAAGTTCCGGTTTTGCTAAATAAAGCCTGCGTGGCTCGTAGACTTTCAGGTAGCCTTATTTGTTTCATCTTGCTCCCTCTCAAGGCGTTGCCGACATTAATATTTCCGGCAGTATCGATTACTAAGAACGCCTCACCTTCGCTACACCATTTAAAAGTAGCAAATTGCCATTGGCTGATATCCAGTGCTTGCAAGAGCACTCCGCTTTTTAAATCCCAAAAACACGATAAACGCCCCCCTGTTGTAATGGCAACAGTACCATTGTGATTAATTTGGGTAGAACATGATTCTAGTTCCCCTAAGGTCTTATACAACACCTTACCGCTGCGGGGATCCAGTACAATTACAGAGGTATTATCATACTCAAGCATCAAATAGCTCCGGTCATGACTGAATGAATAATTAACGGTTTGCTCCCTATATCTCTGCGCATTGCTAAATGAGCGCTCAACACTCAAATCTTCAGCCTTGTAGCTCCCGCACCCCCCATAGTAATCTCCAACCAGCACCCTGCTGTCATCACTATTAAACAGAATCCAATCTGGCCTATTTACTAGTCTTTTAACGATTACTTCTCCCGAAAGCGCGTTGCAAATGAACATACTATCCCATGCATTAACAAGCAGGTACTTACCATTTGTACTTATATCTAACCCTCTAACCCTGGCAGCTTTTCCCAGCTTTTCAGCAATGTCTATCGTAATAATTTTTCCAAGCGTTTTGGCATCCCATAGCAATAACTCTGAATCCGAATAGCCCATAAGCCACAGACTATCCCTTGAATATTTTACCTCCAGCGATTCCCCCAAATCAGAAGCATTCAGAAAAGTTGTTTCGTTTGAATGCCAACTCCAAACCACTATCCTTCCTCCACAATCTACCAATATGCTTTCTCCCAATGGACTCCAACATGCCTTTTTTGAACGTTTGACCGCATACCGACTCGTACAACTAAGATCTGACAAGTTCCATATGGAAATACCAGATAATGAACGTACCATTAAATATTTCCCATCTGGACTCATTGCATAATCATAATAAGCCCCTTTAACATTTAGGCGACAAACAACGGTATCTCTCCTAAAATCTTTAAATATTATAAAACTATCCAAACCATAGTAGAGGCAATTATTATCAGGAGAAAAATGTGCATAGTTTGAATTGCGGCCTTGAAAGGTATATAATAAAGTGCCCTCTGGATTTAACCACACTTTATAAGTATTGTCATATGAAGTAGTTAATAAATATCGATTATTACTGCTAAATTCAGCAGCCACGATCCGATCGGTATGACCGAGAGGAGCGACAAACTGCGGATTTTGAGCATACAAATAGCGAATAGCTAACATGGCAACTATCAACAACCATTTATATCTTCTTTTGCTATTCACTTATCCCTGCGAATTTTTTCCAAAACCTAATTCACGTGTTTAACCACACTTACTTGGGTATAAATACAAACTCGCCTCCAGGCTCATTTTTCCCAAATCGACCGAATACAGGACCAGAACGCAACTCCTTAACATAGCTGTATAGTTCACCTGCTATAAGCATTCGATGCGCGAACTCACAGTTTCGTAAAACTTCCAGCAGTTTATAGGCAAAAGGAGAATGCAAACCATGATACCCATCAGGTACAGTATTTTTGCCTCCGGATGTAAGGTAAAATCTACTGCGGTATTTCAACGTATTACGGAAAAACTCTTGCGGAGTAAGCCCGGGATAGATGACCGGTGCGTTCCCTCTTGTTTCCTGGGCGGCAATATCTGGGTCAAAAGTCCCCCCAAAGCATACATCGAGAATTAGCAGAACATGTTTCGCGGGCAACGCAGCAACAAGACTATTAAGAATACTATAAGGCAAGTAAGAACGGCGGAACGGATCTGCGCTCCGATTTTTAGTATCGGAGCAGACCAAATACCCATCATTAAACCGCCCATCATAATCGCCATGGCCGGAGATATAAATCAAAAATTGATCGTTAGAGTCGAGTACATCTCTATAGCGTAAAAGTGCACCATAAATGCTATCAAGGGAGGGATGTAAAATTAATTGCGTTTCGAAATCGTAGCTAGTATCAAGTAACACAGCCAAATCGCGCGCATCGGATTCAGCATTGCTCAATTTTGACCACCCGGAGTTAGGAACATACGAATCTGTACCAATTACTAATGCATAGTTTTTGCCTCCAACCAATGGAGGCGACTCAGCCTCCAACCACGCACCACGACTTAAATTTTCACGAGGTTTAAAATAAAATGTGTAATCATTAATTATCTCTCGCTCAAACTTTATTTTACAATAAGCCCCTATCCATTCATTTGCACCAGCTAGAGAAAGCTCCTTTTGTAAAATATTATACTTTACTACCTCCGCCTGTTTAGGATCCTCATCAAATATTTTAAAAAAATTAAGCGTATCGGGTAAGGACGAGATGCAATAGTTAAGTAACCCCTGAAGGCCACTCCCTTCGGATGCTGCCAATCGGCACTGTCGGCGTTGGCCGTTTGGAAAGATGATTATTCTGTTTCTGGTAAGAAGGGATGCAACAACGGAATTACCTTCCACCAACTTGCTAAGTAGTTCGTTTCCTATTTTTTTTGAATCCCCCACCTCCATGATAATCAGTTGATTGCGGGCGGGCACATATTCCAACCAGCCCTTCAATACATCCATTGAAATTCCCTTTGACACAATGGAGGCAGAATCGCAAGGGGAGGCGTCGCCCGTTAAAAAGTATGAGCTCGTACCGGTTACACCGTTAAAAGACTGAGCTTCTCCGGATAGATTAAATATAAAATAATCGCCTTCGCGGGCATTTTGTTGTACAAAGGCGAAGGCAGAATCAACATTTTTCTTTGTTACTCCCTTATTAGTCAATTGTATTGTATACATAAGAGTGGAATCGTATCCCAACGGACTCTCTTGATTTACCCACTTGAATTGTTCTTTAAAGAATGCGGAAAATCTAGCAGCATCTGCTTCCAAAAATGTATAGCTAGGTCGAAAACTATAACAGGAAGGAACATTTATTCCGATAGAGATCTCAAAACATCTTGGCCGGTCATCATGCCTAATTTCTTTAGCGAATAACATTGGACCAGGTAGGCATAAAATTACCAGTAGCAGAATTACCCGTTTAAGTTTAAAAAGATGGCGCATAGACATAGGCTGTTTTACTCTTGGTAAAAAGCAAACAGATTAGCGGCTCTTTCTATCTCCACTCTGCCTGTAAGTTCACTAATATTACCGTTCGCGTCGTGCAGTTCAAATATGTCCTGTGCTCCCGTGTCCATATTTACCATAAAGAGCACCTCTGCAGTTACATTGTTGGTATCATAGACCTTATGTACGTAATCCAATGCGATGGTGGTAAATTCGAACAAGGTTTTAAACTGACTCGTTCCCAATATCAAATAGTTGACATTTGTTCCATCTTTCACGCCTACCAAAAATCGACGAGCAGCCACATTAGTGCTGCTTTTTTTGGGGTCTATTTTAATTCTGTTTCTATATACCAAAATGTGTGTTTGAAATGCAGTTAAAGAAAGCTTCCTACCCATATCGATAAACAGGCTACGATCTATATAATCCGCAAGATAGAACCTCCTCCTCGAGCTATCTCCAGGCACAACAAAGCCTTCTTTATCTGCCAAATCAGCTACCCAAACGGAACCGGTAGCACTTATCATAACCAACCCCTCATAACTGCTTAGTCGCTCATTAATAACTGCCCCACTATCCATTGTTATGCCCGCCGGAACTGTCTGATCCATATAATCCGCATAAGCGCCAGCGGTTACCAGAATCAAATCCTTATCCTTAGCCCAGCTATTATACCTCCGTGAAACTTCGCCTTCCGCATTCTTATATGCGAAATACTTACTCCTTATCCTTTGGGAATTATTATTCAGTTTGATAGCATAACATGGGCCATCGCCATTGTCAAACTGCTCTACATACACACTCTCGCTCTCGTACATTTTAACGGGCGGTATGTGCTTGGGTGCAATATTAACGCTGCACAGTAAAGCGAATAAAACCAAACAAAAGAGAGATGTTTTCATTTAATAAGTTTACTATATAACAATTTAAGAAAAAATAGTTGTTGCCAAATAAACAGTCCAACTATAAAAAAAAGGATAAATCGATATGGCCATGAAATCCTTCCATAAAATTGAGTAAATAAATACCCCAAACGATTCTCTTTTAAATTAAAGAATACCTTTTGAGAATAGGGCCTTGCGGGTAATTCAATTGCAAATTTATCTTCTTCAAGTCGTTTGATCTGGTATTTATAATCAAACTGATCCATCAAGGCCGGATCTTTGTTTAGGGCAACAATAAGACTATCGCCTGCCTTTGTTAACCAATAGTATGCGACCGCATGAAACAAAGTGTTATTGGATGCATAAATTTTAGATGCAACGAGAAATTCTTCTCCTATTTTAATCTGCCTTGCTATACATGTCAAAAAGGCAGTAGATGAAACAGGTTCGCAAATGATTTTTTTGCGTTTTAAAACAGTCAGAATCAGCTTATCAGCCGCTAGCCCCATAGAATCAAGTTTTGACCTTGCATTCAGCAGGGCCACTGGATCTTCAAAGTCCAACAAGTTGAAATCGGAATTATAAATAGAATCTGATATGTCTAATTGATGTCTGAATATTAATAAATTAGAATCAATCCTTTCGCCCAAACCATTTAACGGAACGAGCAAATAAAATGCGATCGAGTAAAAGAAGTAAGGCAACTTCACAACTTAGTCCTTAAGTTTAGCAGTTCAGTTAAACCTTAAATATAATTTTTATTTAGAACAGATCCTCAATTCCTCCCAATCGCAAAAACTAAACTTGATCAGTTCTCAAAATCCCAAGAGCTTGCTTCGAGACTTATGTCGGTGATGCAATTGTTCGCACTGAAATAGTCAGCTTCATCTATAGAAGTTTTAATGAACTTGGTAAGATCCACTTTTTAATGATCCGCATGCTATGTTGTACCCTTATTGCGTTGCCGTAGCTACAAAGCAGGTCTCAACGACCAGAAAGTAACCCCAGGGAGATTGCTGTGCTGTCAGCAAAGGGGGTCTGCCGAAAGCCTGCCAGGCAGGTGCAACAAGCATAAAAAATGCACCCGTTCACCCCCGGCGGTTAGGGACCCCCTATTCATCGCCGGAGGTCCGATGCAAACATATCTAGAACCCGGATATTATGAATGAATATCCCTGCCTAAAAGACAATGGCGCCCCATACATATGAAATTAACTTCAGCCAAACTGCTACTGAGGGAGTTAGCATTCTACAGGCCGCGTTCTGTATATTATTACTGCCACTGCTTGCGGCACTAAAAGGGAGCTAAAAAATAAATTCTACATATGTTAAAATTAGATATTCGCCCTGCCTTTTTGAATAGGCACCCTTACTCATCTATTACCCAAACCCACTACACCACATGAAAAGAATTTTTCTACTACTACCCGTTTTACTGCTAAGCGTAATGACGACTAATGCCTAGGTTGCCGTTGTTGATACTACCTGGTGGGTAGCTAATTCAACTGTAAGAGCATTTGCAAATTCAGGCAACACACTTTATATGGGTGGGGACTTTGACTATGTAGGACCTTACGAGCCAAATGGTACAGCAGTAAACACAACCACCAACCAGGTTGATTTTACTTACGCCAGACCAAATGGACAAGTACTTGCAGCCTTGCCTGATGGCGCGGGTGGTTGGTATATAGCAGGAACATTTACTTCAATAGGCAATGTGACCCGCAATCGTTTAGCGCGTATCAATTCTAACGGCACCCTAAATTCATGGAATCCGAATGTAAATAATACCGTGCGTTGCATGGTGCTTAATGGCCCTACATTATATATTGGAGGAGATTTTACTACTGTGAATGGACAACCCCGCTCCCGTTTAGCGGGAGTGAGTACGGCAACAGGTGCGCCAACCTCTTTAAATTTAATTGTAAACAACACTGTTAACTGTATGGCGCTACAGAGCTCGGTTTTGTATTTTGGTGGTTCATTTACTTTGATAGGCGCTGCAACGTATAACAGGATCGCTTCAGTAAACTTAAGCACCTTGAGCCTTCTGCCATTTAATCCTAACGCAGATAACACGGTTATTGCCATGGCAGTGGGTGGAGATAAATTGTTTTTATCAGGAATATTTACAACTGTAGGGGGAGCATCAAGGGCAGGATTAGCATCAGTTTATCTAACAAATGGTTTAGCTGCGCCCTGGAATCCTACAGTAACAGGTACTGTAAACTGCCTGGCTTTATCCGGAACTACTGCGATTATTGCCGGATCCTTTACAGCCGTTAATAGTACTGCCCGGAGTAATATAGCTAGTCTTGACACATTAGGAACGGGGAGTCTGCGCTCCTGGAATCCCTCAATAAGCGGTGGAGCTGTAAACAGTATATTGATTTCAGGATCAACTGTGTACGCCGGAGGTGCATTTAAAAAGGCTGTAAGTCAATACAAACATTCACTTGCAGCCATTAACACGATAACGGGCGCTCTCACCTCTTTTTCTGTGGAGGCAGGAGGTACCGTTAGTGCTCTTGCAATTAATGGACCTTCCTTGTATGCAGGCGGCAATTTTCAAAGCATTGGAGGTGTTACACGAAACCGTGCCGCTGCATTTACTATATCAACAAAGCTAATTACTTCCTGGCACCCCGATTGTGATAACAGCGTAAATGCAATGGTAATTGATAATGGACTTGTGTATTTGGGAGGAACTTTTGGCACCATAAACGCCGGTATTGCAAGTGGTAAATTAGCCGCTGTTGATGCTAGTACCGGCCTTTTGAGCTCATTTGCACCTACCGGCATTAACGGTGGTGTTGACCATTTAGTTGTTGCAGGCGGGTATTTGTATTTAGGCGGCTCTTTTACTTCCGTTAATTCCTCAACACGTAACCGGCTTGCTGCTTTCAATATTTCAACCGGCGCACTGGACAGTTGGAACCCCAGCATGAATCTGAATGTTCAGGCCTTAGCCGCTGATGCGAATAAGTTATATGTAGGAGGTGTATTTACTACGGTAGGCGGAACTACCACCCGCAATCGCCTTGCGGCTTTTGACCTTTCTACCAAAACATTAACCTCATGGGACCCTAACAGTAACGCCGGTATTGATGCCTTAGCCGCAGGAGGCAGTACCATTTTTACCGGTGGTGGGTTTACTACTATTGGTGGTGGATCGCGCACCAACTTTGCTGCTTTAGATAATAGCGCCGGGCTATTAACTGCTATGCCATCCTTTTCTGCCAGTTCATCGGTAACAGTATTGGTTCCTCCATCCGGTAATAATCTGTACCTTGGAGGAAGCTTTACCAGTTTTGGCGGGGCTACGCGCAATAGAATGGCCGCCATAGATCTTTCTACAAATACAATAACAGGTTTCAACCCCGATTTAAATGGTGATCCAAACAAAATTTTAGAATTGAGTAAAACCCTTTATGTTGGGGGAGGCTTTACAACTGTCTCCGGTCTAAATCGTCCGTATTTTGCCGTGGTAAGCGATGCTGCCGCCTGGTATCTTGATGCCGATAACGATGGACACTACGTAAGTACACAATTAGCAACAAGTAGCCCCGGTGCGGGTTGGACCACCACCTTGCCTTCGGGTGGCCTGGGCGATTGTAATGATAACAATAATGCCATTTGGCAAAGCAATACAGTTTATTTAGATGCAGATGGCGATGGATATTCGGCTAGTAGCACAACGCTGTGCTATGGGGCTACCTTGCCAGCGGGTTATAGCCTTACCACAAATGGCGCAGATTGTAATGATAACAATAATGCCATTTGGCAAAGCAATACAGTTTATTTAGATGCAGATGGCGATGGATATTCGACTGGTAGCACAACGCTGTGCTATGGGGCTACCTTGCCAGCGGGTTATAGCCTTACTACAAATGGCGCAGATTGTAATGATAGCAATAATGCCATTTGGCAAAGCAATACAGTTTATATAGATGCAGATGGCGATGGGTATACCAATGGCACCACAACGCTGTGCTATGGGGCCACCTTACCTGCGGGGTACAGTGCTATAACTAAAGGTGCCGATTGTGATGACAACTCCGCTTCGACCTTTAACAATTGTGCCGGTGCCGGTTTGGAGTGCAGCGGCTGGTCTTATTCAAGGCCCGTTACCATAAACGCAACCCCAACTAATTATTACCAGGTAAGCGTACAATTAACTGCCGGCCAATACGCCCATATACAAAGCAACGGAAACGATTTGCGATTTAAAGATGCTGCAGGGAACAACTGCACGTATTTTATTGAAAGCTGGAATACCTCAGGCACTTCTACTATTTGGGTAAATGTACCCGTAGCAGGCACTACTGCTTTAACCATGTATTATGGCAATGCTACCGCAACCTCCGCCAGCGATGCGGAGGGCACCTTTGATTTATATGATGATTTTTCCGGCTCCATAGTAAACCTTACAAAATGGAACGTAAAAACGGGCACCACCAGTTCAGCTACTTTATCAGGTGGTGAATTGGTATTAAATCCGGGTACAACAGATGACCAGGGCAGCCAGTTAATTGCCAAACAGAATTTCGGGTATGCCAGCGGAAAGATAATTGAAACTACTCTGGGCACCGGTGGCACTACTGCCGCCACCCTATGTGGTAGCCGCGCCTCGTATTGCGGTGCTTCTAATTTAAGCGGTTCAACTGCATTTTTCCCTACTGATTATACCGGTACTTATTCCTATGCTTGTTGGTCAGCCGGCCGTAACGGTGTGGTTACCTCCGCCTGCTTTAACAGCGGGGGCAGCGGAACAGCTTACAGCGCTAATCAACCAGTTGTAAATGCCGGTGAAAAGGTAGCAGTAACAATCGAAACTGGAAGAGTTCAATATTTTAAGAACGGCTCTACGGTTTATACTAGTTTGTCTAATACGCCGGCATCAGCATTATACCCTATACTTAGCTACTACCGCGCGCCTTGCCAGCCTAACAACGGGCAAACTTTAAAGATTTCAGATATACGGGTAAGGAGTTATACCACCGGTTACAATGCTTCGGCCAGCGTTGGTGCCGAAACAACCCTTAACTGTATTACTACATGGCTGGGTACTACCACCCAATGGACCGCGCCTACCAACTGGAGCGGCAACTTTGTGCCTAATAGCTGTTCGCATAATGTAGTTATCCCTTCTGCGCCTTCCGGTGGTTTGTTCCCCACTATCGGTTTAGCCGCTATACAGGTTGGTAACCTAACCATACAGGATGGAGCCACCATTACGGTAAACAACAATCCGTTAAGCGTATGCGGTACTATTGATGCCGGCAGCGCAACAAATGCCGTTATAGCAGGCAACGCGGCAGGCAGTTTAGTATTAAACGGCAGCGGTAATCAGCAACTGAGCGGCAAACTGCAGGTTAACACCTTACATCTTAACAATGGAGCAGGCGCTACATTGCAAGCGGGCGCTGCCTATGATATAATGAATAAAGTTGCGCTTCAGAACGGTACGCTAAACACCACTGCAGGTATATTGCGCTTCCGCAGCACCAGCAGCAGTCAAATAGCTATACTGGATGACTTCAGCAGCGGTTACTCAGGCAGTATAATAGGTGACATAACCGCTGAACGTGCCTACGACGCTGCCAGCTACCAAAATGCCCACTACTTTGGTTCTCCGGTAAGCGGCCCAACCGCCGGCAGTTTAGGTTCTACCAACGGCAGCGGTGGCTTTATTATACCGCAAAGCGGTTGCGATGAATTGTATACGGCCCCCGGTTCGCCTTACGGTAATGTGTACAGCTACGACCAGAGCAATGCATCGGCCTGTAGTATGGCCGGCTGGAAAGTAGAAGCCAGCGGCACAGCGCTTACTGCGGCAAAAGGCTACAGCGTTCGCAGAACAGGCGCAGGCGTATTAAGCTTAACCGGCAGCCCGAATACTGACGCTACTTACCTGCCAGTAGGCGTTAACAGCAACTGGAGCAATATTACCCTGCAAGGTCGCCCTGTAGTAAGCGGCTGGACCTTAATAAGCAACCCGTTCCTGGCGACCCTTGATTTGAGCACTACCTTTGTACCGGGCTACGACCCTGTACATGCCGTGTGGAATGTAAGCGGTCCTTTTGCCGGCTCGTATACTGATGAAGACTTCATTGCACCTTTCCAGGCGTTCCTGGTAAGAAAAAGCAGTCCGGGCAGCAGCCCTTACATCATTAACAAAGGCAACCTGACGGCTGCGCCGCAAAACTTCCAGCAACAGAACAATGCAGAGACCATGACCCTGCTGGTAGAAAACACCGCCAACGGCTTACTGGATAAAACAACGATAGGCTTTAACCCGGCAGCTACCGCCCAGGTGGACGCCCAGTTTGATGGTTATAAAATGCCGGGTGCCTTAACCCGCCATACGTTGTATAGTTACAACGCCGACCCGAACGAATGGCTGATGCGTAACTTTAATGCAAGCATTGCAACAACATCTACCGTAGCGGTAGGTTTTGAGCCAAATGCAACCGGCAACTACAGCATGCACTTTGAAGGTTTACAGAGCTTTGACCCTACCAGCTACATTACCCTGGAGGATAAGAAAACCGGCGCCCTGCACGATGTTAGAAACGGCAATTACAACTTTACCACCACTGCCAACGACAACCGCAATCGTTTTGTGTTACACTTTACACCAAAGGCAGTACTAAATACTACAGAGGCCAGCTGTTTAAGCAATGGTCAACTGACTATTGAACAACCGGGCACTGCCAACTGGAACTACACCATTGTAAACAGCAACAACGTAATTATCAGCAGCGGCAGCTTAAACCAAAACAGCCCTGTAACGGTTAGTGCTAACCCGGGTGTTTACACTATCACCTTAACCGATGCCAATAATTACACTGTGGTGAAGAATGTGCAGATTAACGGTGAAAGTACAGTTACTGCCACGATGACGGCCAGCGCTACAACGGTTGAAACCGGAGAAGACATCAACTTTGTATCCACCACAACCAATGCTACCAGCACCAACTGGAACTTTGGCGATGGTACTACCGCCAACACGGCCGGTGCAACCCATAGCTACGCCGGCGAAGGCAGCTACCTGGTAAGTTTAACCGTAAGCAATGCAGACGGATGTTCCTCTACCACCAGCCAGATGGTAACGGTAACTGCTAAAACAACAACAGGCATTGCCAACCTGAACGAAGGTAAGCTGGCCATTTGGAGTAATAGCAACCGCGTTTATGTGGACTTTAGCAAGCTAAAAGTAAACGAAGCTACCATTGACATCTATAACCTGTTAGGACAAAAAGTAAGCAGCGAGAAATGGAGTAAGAGCAGCATTTACAGCCGCGAACTGAACAACCTGGAGGCAGGCTATGTGCTGGTTAGCGTAAAAACCGAGTTAGGCATAAGCACTAAAAAGGTGTTTATTACCAGGAATAAATAATCGGGCAAGTACCGATGCAAAAAGGGGCAGCCGGCAGGTTGCCCCTTTTTTATTTTTAAGTATCCGGCGTGGGCAGCAAGGCCGCATGGTGGTGTTTCGGAACATCTTTCTATCTTGTTACACAGCGATTATACCATCATGTAGTACATTTATGAAAACTTCCGACACACAGGATCAGCGCATAGCCCATATGCTATTCGCTTCGGTTTACCCGTTGTATTTGGCAAAGGTTGAAAAGAAGGGCCGAACCAAAGCAGAGTTAGACCATGTTATTGGCTGGCTAACCGGCTATACCCCGGAACAGTTGCAGGAGTTAGCGGCAAGCAAGGCGGATTTTGACACCTTCTTTAAGGGAGCGAAACTGCCTGCTAATGCACACCTGATTACCGGTGTAATTTGCGGTTATAGAGTGGAAGAAATTAAAAACCCTTTAACACAGCAGGTGCGGTATTTAGATAAACTGGTAGATGAACTGGCAAAGGGCAAAAAGATGGAAAAGATATTAAGGCATCCATGAAATACAAGTTAGGATAGCGAACCGTTACATTTAGTAGAATAGCAACCATTCCTTTTATGAAACCAGCAGAACAAATAAAACAGTTTATTAAAAGCCTGGAGGAACCAAAACGCAGCGAGATTCAAGCGCTGCACGAATTGACGCTGCAAGCGCAACCCGGGTGCAAACTTTGGTTTGATACCGGTAAGGACAGCAATAACAAAACTGTTACTAACCCTACTATCGGTTATGGTTTCCAGGTATTGAACTATGCGAATGGTAAAACACGCGAGTTCTTTCAAATTGGTATCAGCGCCACCTCTACGGGTATTTCCGTTTATATTCTTGGGCTGAAGGATAAAACCTACCTGGCAAAAACGTTTGGCAAAACATTGGGCAAGGCAAAGGTTACCGGTTATTGCATCAGCTTTAAAAGTGTGAAGGACATAGACCTTGCTGTATTAAAGCAAGCGATCAGCTACGGGTTGAAGCCGCAGCAAGAGTAAGGCCACAAGGAGAATAAACCATTAACTGTAAAGCAATAGCTATGAGAAAAATAATTGTACACGAATTTGTTACTCTCGATGGCGTGATGCAGGCGCCCGGCGGTACTGACGAGGATACCTCGAACGGATTTAGGTATGGCGGATGGGTAGCACCCTATATGGATGATAAAGCCCTGGAGCAACCTATGCAGGAACAATTGCAGCCGGCTGATCTGCTGCTTGGCCGTAAGACCTTTGATATTTGGGAAAATTACTGGCCGCAACATGCTGCTATGTGGCCCGGCATAATGGAGGTTACCAAATATGTATTGAGCACAACGCGCACAGGCAGCGATTGGCAGCCTTCTGTTTTTTTGCCGGATGTGGAGGCTATTAAGAAATTGAAGAACAGCGAGGGCGGAGCTATTAAAGTTTGGGGCAGCAGCGAGTTAGTGCATCTGCTGTTGAAGCATGATTTGGTGGATGAATGCTGGTTGAATATGCACCCGATTATTTTAGGCAGCGGTAAACGATTATTTGACGATGGCAGTGCTCCCGCAGCATTTAGCTTATCATCGAGTGTGGCAGCCTCTAACGGCGTAATTATTGCCCACTATGTAAAGAGTGGTGAGGTGAAGACGGGAGATGTGGGAGGATAGCAATGGATGATGCAGGTTTGGCACACGCGGCATACGTGCGCGGCTTTTTCTGTGCCAGGCCAGGATAATCTGAAAATCAATTAAAAACAATTTATGAGCAATCAACGCAGGTTTCCCCGCATATTCTTTCTCCTAATTTTCTTTGGTGTGCTGAACCTTTTAGCCATGTTAAGTGGTCCCGCATGGTCGAACATGCGTGGAGTTGACATTGTGCGCCTGATAGGTACCGGTATGTGCTTTGGAGGTGCCATCGTTTCACTTGGGGCCTACTTTCGGCGCCAAGACTGATGTTGAGAAGTATCTAACAATACAAAAGCAATGAAGCGATTATTTACGCTACTATTTATCTGTTATCATGCGATAAGCGCTGCCCAGGTTGCCACAACCGGCGAAGCGCTCTTAAATACGCAGTTAGGGTCCTTTCAATCCCGCTTTAAAGTTTTAATGAACACCCGTGGGTTTACGTGGTATCGCGGCAGAGACAATATTGAGTTAAAGCAGTTGCAGGCCGCGCTGGAGGACTATAGCTACCGGAACGATGAAAGCCCTGAAACCTATTTGCTGTTTTATCATCATCAGCAGGATACGCTTTACAGCTGGCTGCTTGATAAATCAGGAATTGTTAGTGCTGATTACAGCATTGTATCGCCGCAAGCATTAGTGAACCTGGAAGCCAAACTTAAAAGCAGTCTCCAATATGAAGATGCGAAGCCATTATTGGCTGAAGACCAACAGCGCGGAGCAGCGGGCAGAAATACCGATACCACTTTTAAGCCCTTTGCTTTTTATTCCCGGCAAATTTCATCGCTGATTTTTCCGCCCAAAATTTCGGAGCAATTAATAAACGTGAAGAGTTTGATTATTGTGCCGGAGCTAAATATTTCATCGCTTCCCTTGTATGCCCTTCAACCGTTTACCGATGACCGGTATTTGGTTGATATAATGAGTATTTCACTGGCACATTCCCTGGACGAATTTTTAAACCGGGCGGCTTACTATTGCCGGCTTATGCTTAGCGCTAACGAACCTGACCTGTATACTTTTAAGGATGCCGTAGAGCGCAAAAAACCGGTTGCTTTTATCCCCGAAAACCCGTTAGTGGTAGGCAATCCGGATTATAGCAAATGCTCGAATTTATATCGTCAACTACCCGGCGCTGAAATTGAGGCAAAGCTGGTTAGCAACAAATTAAACACCACACCTTTGGTGGGAAAGGATGCCACAAAGGAAGAAGTGTTGAAGCGCATGAAAAATTCAGAATTTATTTATCTGGCAACACATGGACATGCTGATGTTGATTCGCCCTTAACTAAAAGCCATTTGGTATTTGCCGGTGATGAAAAAAGTTGTGGGTTTTGGAAAGCCAACGAAATTCAGTTTGACACGGTACCCTACAATGCTCTTGTTATTTTAAGTGCCTGTGAAACCGGGTTGGGCAAAGTGCTGGATGCAGGCATTATTGGTTTAAGCCGGGCTTTTATTAAAGCAAATGCAGGAAATGTAGTAATGAGTTTGTGGAGTGTTGATGATGCGGCAACCAAAGAGTTGATGGACATTTTTACCGATGAGCTTTTTATACCGCAGTATTCTTTCCCAGCCGAAAACCTGCGGCAGGCGATTTTAAAGTTCAAAC
This sequence comes from Chitinophagales bacterium, assembly GCA_044225825.1. GTDB lineage: Bacteria > Bacteroidota > Bacteroidia > Chitinophagales > LD1 > Bog-950. Next base: position 346,980 of record JBGAIB010000003.1, on the reverse strand, counting down.
AAAAAGATGTGAAACTTTCACACTGGTCGGCCTTTGTAAATATGGGCACACCCTATCCTCCGGGCTTGTTAATGAAGTTGGAGGTGAGCAAAAGGTAAACAACCGCAAGCTTGTTTTTACGATGATAGTAAGGGTGCCAAACCGCGTTTATCATGTGAAGCAGGGAGTGCTCTATTTGCTTTTATTGAAATAAATTTGCCCGCTCAACAACAACCTACAATGGACCGGGAACAATTAGACCTATTTCGAACGGCGTTTAAGCAAGCGAACCATGGAAACCTATCGTTGCCGAATGAAATTGACATCAGCAAGATCTACGACATTGAAACCTACCCAAACGGAATGCGCGATGGTTATAGCGCACGATTCCGTTTTACGAAAGACGACAACAATAACTATCAGTTGGAGTTAGTTGGTGGCGACGACTATTCAAGCTGGCACAAGCACATAGACCATACCGGCACTATTACTACCCTGGAGACTTATGAGGTGCCGCTAACCATCTATCCGGAGGATCCGGAAAGAACAGAAAGAGAACACAAGGCAATTCAGGACCATAATGACCGGTTGCAAAAGCTGTTGATAGCAAAAGGACTTGAACGAAACTTTGAGGATGAAGCATTCGAGAAAGCCAATGTGGTGGTTATACGGGAATATGCCTATCGCAAACCCAATGTGCTGAAAAGCTTCTTCTCCTCTATTGCGGAGTGGTTTAAAAGCAGATAGCCACATTGCTGCCCTATCCTAAAGGGCAGGTAGAGACAGGAGACCTGGGAGGATAGCACTTGTGTGTGCAATATGGCGCATGCCTGCACAGCTGGACTTTTTGCAATTATTTGCTGCCGGGGTTATTTCTTAACCTAAGTCAATGAGTCCGGCAAACGAGGCCCCTACTTTTGTGCCATCAATTCAACCAAACAAAACAGACAATGAAAGCAGCAGTTTACACCACGTATGGTTCCCCGGAAGTTCTTCAACTGAAGGAGGTAACAAAGCCTACCCCTCAAGACAATGAAATGCTTATACGCATTAAAGCGACCGCCGTTAATTCGGGCGACGTGCGCCTGCGCAAGGCAGATCCGTTTGCGGTACGGTTCTTTTTTGGTTTTCTGACGCCTAAGCGTCCGGTACTTGGCAGTGTGTTTTCGGGTGTAGTTGAAAGCGTAGGCAGTAAGGTGAATACTTACAAAGCCGGCGACGAAGTTTTTGGACATACCGATATGCGCTTTGGCGCTTATGCCGACTATATCTGTATGCCACAGGACGGTTCCATAGCCCTGAAGCCGAACACCCTTACACACCAGGAGGCAGCCGTAATACCTTTTGGCGGAGTAACTGCGCTGCATTTTATAAAACAAGCCGACATAAAAGCGGGTCAAAAAGTGCTGATAGTTGGTGCCTCCGGTGCTGTTGGAAGCGCAGCCGTACAATTGGCCAAGAGCTACGGTGCTACAGTTACCGCCGTTTGCAGTTCAGCCAACAGCGCGTTGGTAAAACGCCTTGGTGCAGACAAGGTAATTGATTACACCAAAGAAGACTTTACCCAAAACGGCGAAGTGTACGATTTAATATTTGATGCCGTGAATACGGTTTCTGTTGCGCGTGCTATGCAATCGCTTACTAAAAACGGGGTATTGATTTTAAGTGCAGCGGGCATGTCGGAAATGATACAGGGCAGCTGGCTTTCTTTTACAACCGGCAGAAAGGTGCTTATGGGTGTAATAAGTCATAAGGCAGAAGACATTAACTTTTTAAAACGATTGATTGAGGCAGGGAAGCTAAAGCCCGTAATTGACCAGGCCTTTGCCCTGGAGCAGATAGCCGCAGCACATGCTTATGTAGAGAAGGGACACAAAAAAGGTAATGTGGCCATTGTCGTATAGCGTTACTTACCGGCCAATCTTTTTTTGATGCGGCTCAGCGATTCGGGTTTAACGCCTACATAGCTTGCGATTTGATATTGGGGGATGTTTTGCAGTAAATAAGGGCGAGCGTCAACTAATTTCAGATAACGTTCCTCAGGTGTTTCAGTAGCATAGGAAGCCAGCTTACCCTGTTGTTCGGCAAACACTTTTTCCATTACTTTTCTTGAAACGGTTTCCAATTTCGGAAACCGTTTATAAAGGCTCTCCTCCTTTTCCCTGTTGCCCACCACCAGCGAACTATCCATACAGCAATCCAGGAAATGTTCAGAAGGGCTGTTGGTGCCAAAGCTTTGCATAGAAATAACCCATTGCTCTTCGGTAAAAAAGTTGTTCGTTTTTTCCTCGCCGTTCACCAGGTAGTACTGGCGTACGCAACCTTCTAACACAAAATAGGCCTCCGTAGAAATTTGCCCTTCGCGCAACAACACCGTTCCTTTCTTATAATGCCTGATGGTCATCGTTTCAACGATGGCATCTATCTCTTCCTGAGAGAGAGGCATAATTCGTTGAAAATACCTGAGGAGTTTGTGTTCCATTAGTTACCTGGGAATATAATCGCTGTGCTTAAAAATAAGAAAGTTAGCACAGGCCACTGACCTGAATTTGCTATATAGTGCCTGCTCCAAAGCACGCCGGATAATTATATTTGATTACGATCTTATTGTTTTACAGCTCATTCTTACCCGGATGGATACCTTTCTCATGATTATTTACATACTGGCTGTAGTGGTTGGTTTGCTGTTGGTGGCGGCTTTATTGATGAAGAAAGAACACTTTGTAAAGCGCTCTATTGTGATTAATGCACCGGTGGCCAAGGCTTTTGGTTTTTTGCGGCTGCTGAAGAATCAGGATAAATTCAACAAATGGGCAAAAACTGATCCGGACCGAAAAGCCACCACCAAAGGGACAGACGGCACCGTTGGTTTTTTGTATGCCTGGAGCGGCAACAAGGATGCCGGGGAAGGGGAAAAGGAGATATTACATATCGTAGAAAACGAAAAGATTGAAACCGAAATACGTTTTACCAAACCCATGAAAATTTCGGCGCGGGTGACCATTGAAACGGAGTTTGTTAATGAGCAACAAACCAGGGTTTACTTAACGAATGCCGGCACCCTGCCTTATCCTTTGAACCTTATGATACCTTTAGCCGAAAAGAATTTTGCCCGCGATCTGGACGAAAGTTTACAAAATCTGAAAAGGATTTTGGAGAGTTAGTATTCCTATGGCTTATCAAAACCTGTATATGCGTTTATCGCTACCCATCGTTTTACTACTGACTTTGTTATTACCGGGTAGCATGTACGGACAAACCCTGCAAAATGAGCGTTACGGGCCTCATGCACGCAACCGCATGGATGTATACTTGCCAGAACAGCGCGATAGTACTACTGCTGTGGTTGTGCTTATCCACGGCGGTGCCTGGATTATCGGCAATAAAAAACAATGGCAACCCGAAATAGTAGACACATTATTGCACCAAGGCTATGCAGTGGCAAGCATCAATTATCGTTATGCATGTGGCGATTATCAGGCGCAGGTGCAGGATATAAAGCAAGCCTTGCAATACATCAATACTTCCAGCGAAGTCTGGCACCTTAGGCGCGACCATTTTGCATTAGTAGGTGTTAGTGCGGGAGGGCATCTCTCGCTGTTGTATGCCCATGCTTTTGATTCTGTAAAAGCTGTAAAGGCAGTTGTATCCTTATCCGGACCTACTGATCTTTCTGACTCCCTTTTTCATCGCTATCTGAAAAGGTATTGCATTGGGTTTGTGCTGAAGCGGTATACCGGTGTTAGCTATAAGCAGCATACAGACTTATATAAACAGGCCAGTCCATTATATAGAGCTAGTGATGTGCCAACGCTTTTTATACATGGCAAAAACGATCAACTTGTACCAACCTCACAAAGTGTGCGCATGTTTGATGCTATGTCAGCAGCCGGTTTCCGGACGGATACTTTATTGCTAAGCCAAACCGACCATTTGGTAACCGGTAAAAAGGACAGAAATATTCCGCTTATAATGGACCGAATAGTAAACTGGCTGAAAAAGTATTTATAGGTTTCATCTGCGTTACGCAGGCAGGGAACCGCCATCAAAGAATTTGTGAATGATTTGGGAGTAGCCCCGGACGGAATCCCTGCCTGACTGCGTCACGCAGGCAGGGAACCGCCATCAAAGATTTTGTAAATAGTTTGGGAGTAGCCCCGCGTTCCAAATTATCGAACTTTTTGATAGACCTTCAGTTGATAGAAGCGGCTGCTAAGGACCCCAGCTTAATTAAAACTAAGCTGCCTCAAAATAAAGGAAAAACTCACACAAAGGCTTCTATTTCGGTTAAAGTAAGGAGCAAACGTAAGGTACAAAGCTAAACCCCGTTTGCAGCATGTCCTCATCACAGAAAAAACGAATGTTTAACGTCCCGTACGAATTTTGCCGTTATGTGGTAAAATTTGGTTTGTTCCGGGAGGCATCGGTGTATTTAATGCTTAAATACATCTGTGATGGGCAAATTGAAATAACACCCGCTGTTCTGAATAATATTAGCCATACGCTAAGGGTAAGCCAACGCACAGTTAATCGCGCTTTAGAATGGCTTAGAAACAATAACTGGATATTAAAGGAATACGACAAGGTTTACCGAATCATTTCCTTCAACAAACTTTACTTTACCATAAGATTGGGCAAATCAAAGATTGGAGCAATTTGGGATGATCCCGAATTTAGAGATACTAAAGCATTTGCCATAACTGCGTGTGCAACCAAAATCTCGCACATTCAAAACCGCAAAAAGAGGGCTTCCGCAATGGGCATCGACGCTCAAACTATTTTGCCGGTATGGGTAAAACAAGTTTTAATGTTTTCCAAGAAAAAGGATATTGACTTGGAGAGAAATTACCTTTCAAAATCCTTCTTTGCCAGTTTGCTTGAGATACCGCTAACAACGGCTTACGACTATCTTAATTACGCCGTAAAAAGTGGATACTTGATAAAGAAAAGGCATTATGTCAGATCAAGGCTTTGCGTGAGTGAAGCCAGGCTCGCAAGAGAGTACGCAGCGCACTGCGGAGGTAAGAATGTTGTCGTCAACAAGGATAAAGTGGAAGTGCTGTTGCCAAATTCTTTTGAAAGCGGATTAGTTGTTAGAAAAAGAAGCGTATTAAGGCGATTAGAAAAAAAATTTGGCCTATGACAGATTCCGACACAAAAGATGGGGTGGGTGAGGGGGGGAGTGGGGTTATTGTATCAAGCTATTCGTATAGCAGATGCTTGCTAATTATGAAGGGAAAGCAAGAAAAAGAGGCCCAAAAAAGGCAAAAATTTTGCTCCATCGATTTTTGATACAGCAAAAATGTCGGTTCACATAATTTTATATGGATTTAAAGCGGAAAACTGAGATGAATCCGGTCTTTAACATTTGCCCTATCAAAATTTGACAGGGCAAATTATCATTCGGTTTGAACAGCCTTTTTGCACGGCTTTATTTCCGCTTGCAGTTTTCGCAAATGTCAGTCAATTTGATGAAGGCATTTTTCCATATTTTGGAATTGAAGTCAGAAATAGATAGCTCATTTAAATACTCATCAACGCTGTTGTTAAGCGCCTTCAAGAATAGATCAGCATTTATTGAAAATTCGCTCTTATCAATTAGTTTACCATTCCTAAGCACTCTCCAAGCATTTGTTGTTTCCGCATGATGTAAAATACCGCATCTTATGTCTTTATAAAATTCGTCCGATATTTCGGGGAATCCTCAAAAGTGATCGCTGTTATTATTGAAGAAATTTTTAAACATTCTCTTTCCTATTCTACTTGTATCTGGTTCACCTTCCTGAAATGATTGCAAAGTTTCAATAACAAAGCAAGAAACTGCCATAATTAAAAAGCCACTATCAACGGATTTGATGTGCTTTAAATACCTGTTTTTAAATCTGTGCTCAATGAGTTTAATGATTTCCATCTTTGAACTTTCGGACTTTTCGCCCATCCATGAAAGGAGTTGCCCAACTGTCACGCTGCCTGTTAGTTTATATTTGTTTATTTCTTTCATTTGAGGGAGATTTGATTTTTATCAAAGTAAAACTTTTTCATTATCAGTACCTCTAACTAAAACCAGAATAAATGAAATGGATTTTTCAGGCCACAGGTGTTATTGATCATTATCAAGAAAAAATTCATTCAGGAACTCAACCAATTCGGGTGTTGCATCAGATGAATTTACTAATGTTTCAAAACACGCATCCAAGTTTTACCGAGGAGTTGACCACAGCTTTTGATAAATATGGATTTTCTAAAACTGTCAACATCATATACGGTGAAACGCCAATTCATAAACTACCTTTCATTAGCGTTAAGGATAAAGCTATTTACTTAGACGAAACCTTTCTTTCCTATTTATGGTGCATATCACATGCAGTGTATACCTTATATATTCAAGAAATTGACTACCCAAGAATAAACTCTTATGTCGGTTACACTAAGTACAAAATAGATAAATCTATAATCGAACAGGCGCAAGAGATATTTGCATATGCTAAGGCGCTTATAAAAGTTTTCGATAGGTGGGATATTGATAAACTTCCTAACCCTGAACGTTATCACGCGGAGATTCGAGACTTTATTGAACAACCAACAATATTTTATACCGAAGCAATAAAATTTATTCTTTGTCATGAATACGTCCATGCCATAAAACACCTCGATAAAATTAACAAGGGCTCATATGAAAACTCACACTTTATTGAGTTTGAAAAAGAAGCGGATTATGAGGCAATAGGCTTAATGAAAAAAGGTATTTTCCCATCTGGACTAAATGAGTTGGCGGTCTATATTGGCATTACTATCGGAATACTTTCAATGTTCTATTTCAGAGCTGCAACCACTGCTAAAAGGCATCCAAATACTGAAGATAGACTTGTTTCCGCCTTAGAACAACTCAAGCTGAATGAAAACTCACCCTGTTGGGGTATTGCGTTAGTTGGAATCAGGTTATGGTCAGACCAGTTTAATCTTAATTTGCAGTGGGACAAAACTGTATCCGACCGGGATGCCTTTTATAAAATAATCCAAGAAATCAAGGAAAAAGATTGATCTGTCAACAGTTTTTAAGCCAGTAATTACAAACGGCAATATTTCTTATCTTCGCGAAGTGAAACTCTTGTGCATTTTACTTTCCATTTATACACTGAGCATTTCAATAATGCCGTGTAATGACGTGCATGATGGGACAAAAACTGCCGTAACTACGGTTACAGAAGCTCAAAGCCATCACGAAAGCGATAATGACGTTTGCTCACCTTTTTGCATCTGTTCATGCTGTCATGGATTTTTCGCTGTCACTTCCATAGGTGGGCTCGAAAAAACCGTGTCACCCACAAGTTCAGCTGTCTTTTCTTATGATGACAAATTTCTCTCTGCCGATTTTGCCTCTATCTGGCAACCCCCTCGATTAGGCTAATCTCTACTTTCTTTTTCTGAATGACTGGTCGATACCCGCTTGTATCGGGCTTCATGTATTTTCTGATTAACCGATTTAACCGTGTAAAATGATTGATAGTATCATACAGTTTTCTGTACGTAATAAGCTGTTGACGGGCCTGTTTCTGATAATATTTGCCTGTTTCGGAATATTTTCCCTTACGCAACTTTCCATCGATGCCCTGCCAGATGTAACAAACAACCAGGTGCAGGTAATTACCAATGCACCGAACCTGGCTACGCAGGAAGTGGAGCAATTCATCACATTTCCGCTCGAAATGAAGCTGAAAAATGCGCCAGGCATGGTCGAACTGCGCAGCACATCACGCAGTGGCCTCTCCGTCATTACGGTGGTATTTAGGGACAATGTGCCCGTTTACCAGGCAAGGCAACTCATCGCGGAGCGAATGAAAGAAGCCAGTGAAGAAATCCCATCAAGTTACGGAATTCCTTCTATGGTTCCGCCCACTACCGGTTTGGGAGAAATTTTTCAATACACTTTGGCCGTAGATAGCGCACATACTCCGCAATACAATGAAATGGAGCTGCGAACCATCCAAGATTGGATTGTTAAGCGCCAGCTATTAGGAGTACCAGGCGTTGTGGAGGTTAGCAGCTTCGGCGGAAAGTTAAAGCAGTATGAAATTTCGGTTGATCCGAAACGATTGCTCGCCATGAACATCTCGCTCCTTGAGGTATTTAACGCTATTGAACATAATAACGCCAACACAGGCGGCAGCTACATCGAAAAGGACGCTAATCTCTATTTTATTCGCGGTGAAGGCCTGACTACTTCCTTGCACGACCTCGAAAATGTAGTTATCAAAACGCAACACGGAATTCCTGTCTACATCCGGGACATTGCGGAAGTAAAATTCGGTTTTGCACCCCGTTACGGCGCTATGACGCGAAACGGTAAAGGCGAAACTGTTGGCGCTGTAGTGTTAATGATGAAAGGTGAAAACAGTGTAGAAGTTATAAAGCGCGTAAAAGAGCGCATGGCACAAATCGGTAAAACGTTGCCAGAAGGCGTAAAGATTGACGTGTTTATTGACCGCAGCAAACTCATTGGTAAAACCATAAGCACGGTAGAAGAAAATCTTTTGCTCGGTGCGCTCATTGTAATTTTTATTCTCGTTCTGGTTCTTGGTAATTGGCGTGCAGGTTTGATAGTTGCAAGCATGATTCCGCTCTCCATGCTGTTTGCGGTTTCAATGATGAACTTGTTTGGTCAAAGTGCAAACTTAATGAGCATGGGTGCGCTCGATTTCGGTTTGATCGTGGACGGGGCCGTAATTATCGTAGAGAGCATGATGTTTTTGCTGCACGAAAAATATCGCAGCGCCACCATCACGCAGGAAACAATGGACGAGGAAGTAATTTATTCTTCTTCAAAAATTATGAGCAGTGCTGTTTTCGGTCAACTTATAATTCTCATTGTTTACGTTCCCATTTTTGCATTAGTAGGCATCGAAGGCAAAATGTTTAAGCCGATGGCTTTCACCGTTAGCTTCGCCATTATAGGTGCCTTGCTTCTTTCGCTCACTTATGTCCCCTTAATGAGTTCGCTCTTTCTCTCTAGAAAAATAAGTGGAAGTGCTTCATTAAGTGAGCGTGCAATTCACCGCTTACAAAAAATCTATACTCCTATCCTCGAAAAGGCCCTAAATTTCAAAAAGTCGATTATAGCAGTTTCATTATTGCTATTGGTTGCAATTGGCCTCCTGTTTAATTCTATGGGCGGTGAATTTATTCCTGAACTGGATGAAGGCGACATGGCAATCAATTATACTATTCGTCAAGGCAGCAGTTTGAAACAAACAATGGAAGTATCAACACAGCTGGAAAAAATTCTCCTTTCGTTTCCTGAAGTCAAAGAGGTTGTTTCAAAAATCGGTTCAAGCGAAATCCCAACCGATCCAATGCCAATTCAAAGTGGCGATTTAATGGTTGTGCTGAAAGAGAAGGATGAATGGACAACGGCTGATACCCGTGAAGAGTTAGCTGAAAAAATGGAGAAAAAAATGAGTGTAGTGCCTGGTGTAAATCTTTCATTTGAGCAGCCCATTCAAATGCGCTTCAACGAACTGATTGCCGGCGTTAAAAGTAATATCGCTATTAAAATCTACGGTGAGAACCTCGATATGCTTTTTACCAAAGCTAATGAGGTAAAGAAATTAGTTAGCTTGGTCAACGGTGCAGTAGATACAAAAGTTGAGCAGGTTACCGGTATGCCGCAATTGGTGGTAAAGTATAATCGCGACAGAATTGCTCAATACGGTTTGAATATTGACGATATAAACAAAGTGCTGAACACAGCTTTGGCAGGAGGCAAAGCAGGAATTATTTACGAAGGCGAAAAGCGGTTTGATTTAGTTGTGCGTCTTGCCAATTACCGCGATGCGGATATTGAGAAAGTGAAAAACATTTTCATTCCGCTTCCCAATGGCTCACAGATTCCTATTGCACAGGTAGCCGATGTTTCTTTTACATCGGCACCGGCACAGGTAAGCCGCGAAAACAGCGAACGCAGAATTGTAATTGAAGCCAATGTGCGCGGGCGCGATATTCAAAGTGTGGCAACCGACATTGCCGCTACGCTTGACCAAAACTTGAAACTACCGGCAGGCTACCACATCGAATATGGAGGCACTTTCCAAAACCTACAGGAAGCAAAAGCACGTTTGGTAATTGCAGTTCCGGTGGCATTATGCCTCATTTTTGTTTTACTCTTTTTCACTTTCCGTTCGCTCAAAGATGCAATACTTATTTTTTCCGCCATTCCTTTAGCCGCCGTTGGCGGAGTTCTCGCGCTTTATTTACGCGGTATGAACTTCTCTATAAGCGCGGGAGTTGGTTTCATCGCTTTGTTTGGGGTGGCCGTATTAAACGGCATCGTTCTCATTTCTTATTTCAAACGATTAACAGAAGAAGGTGAAACCGACATCACGCAAATAATTCTGAAGGGCACAGCGGCGCGTTTGCGTCCCGTATTAGCAACAGCCGCAGTAGCCTCCCTTGGTTTTTTACCAATGGCATTAAGCAATAGCGAAGGCAGCGAAGTGCAAAAACCATTGGCTACTGTGGTAATCGGTGGACTGATTACATCTACATTGCTTACGCTGTTTGTGCTTCCGGTTCTCTTTTCTCTGTTTACCAAAAAGGTAAAACTTAACGGCACGTCCATAGTTATTGTTTTGTTTCTTCTTGTTTCTTCTGTTTCCGCTTCAGCGCAAACTGAAGTTCTATCAAGAGATAAGGCGGTTGAATTGGCAGTGAAAAATTATCCATTGATAAAATCTGCTTCGCTCACTGTTGAACAGCAAAAAGTGTTGAAGAAAAACTCATTCACACTCGACCCGCTTAGTATCAATTATCAGGGCGGCCAAATTAACAGCGGCAAGATAGATTACAATGTAAGCGTACAAACCGGCATCCCGTTTCCGAATGTAATTGCACAGCAGGGCAAACTCGCCAATCAAAAAGTTGCTTTGGCAGAACAAGGCTTAAACCTGACAAAAACAGACGTAATACGAAACGTGCGTTCCGCTTACGAACAACTTTTATATGCCAATGCAAAACTCAAACTGCTTACTCAATTAGATTCCTTCTATACCGATTTTGCTTCTTATGCCAACAAGAAATTTAAAACAGGCGAAAGCAATTCGCTCGAAAATATTTCGGCACAGGCAGAATCGAAACAACTGCAATTAGAAAAAGCGCAAGCCGAAGCTGATGTAAAATCCGCAACTGCCGCCTTGCAATTATGGACGGGAAGCACAAACACAGTTATAGTAGAAGAACAAAATCTAATTCCCTTGCCGTTACCACCGATGCTCGATACTTCCGCGCTTCGCTCCAATCCTTATTTACAATATCAGACCCAGCAACTGAATGTGAGCCGCGCAGAATGGAAATTGGAAAAAGCAAAATGGGCACCGCCTCTGCAATTCGGTTATTTCAATCAGAGCTTGGATAAAGTATATTCCTTTCATGGTTGGAGCGTAGGAACACAACTGCCGTTATTTAAGACCGGACAAAGTGCAAGAGTGAAGGCTGCTTCGCTGCAAGGTAAAATTGCCGAAAGCAATGTGCAGCAAGCCCAAATACAACTCACTTCTGCTTATACCCAAGCCATTCAGCAATTCAACAAACAACAATTGGCAGTTAATTATTACAGCACTGAAGGATTGCAGTTGGCCAACTCACTTCGCAATTCTGCTACGCGCAGTTATCAGGCGGGCGATATAGGTTATGTAGAATACCTGCAAAACACAAAACGCGCTTTCGAAATTCAAACAGCATCGTTAACTGCCTTGCGCGATTTCAACCAAAGTATTATTGAACTCAACTTCCTGCTCAACAAATAAATTCCGAAACATGAACTCAAAAAATAAAATCACAATCATCGTGCTGTTTTCCGCCTTTGCATTTTTCCTTTCCACTTGTAATAATTCCACTAAAGAAAAAACCGCCAACGAAGAACATCACGAAGGCGAAATTGCCGAAGTGCAAATGACAAAGGAACAAATTAAAGCCATCGGCCTAGAAACCGATTCCGTCAGTTACCGCAATCTCAAAACCACTTTAAAGGTAAACGGCAAACTCGAATTGCCGCCGCAAAACTTTGCGCAGGTAAGTGTATTGATGGGTGGCATCGTTAAAGATATACCGGTGCGCGAAGGGCAATTAGTAAGCAAAGGACAAGTGCTTGCCACTTTAGAGAATACCGACTTTCTGCAACTCCAACAGGAGTTTTTAGAGAACAAGGCACACCTCATCTTTGCTGAAGCGGAATACAACCGTCAAAAGGAATTGCAAAAGGACAACATCAATGCTACCAAAACTTTTCAGCAAACCGAAGCCGATTACAACACTTCGCTTGGAAAACAAAAAGTGTTGAGCGAAAAACTGCGCTTGTTCAATCTTAATCCCGAAACGCTTACAGCCACCACAGTTAAATCCACCTTCACCATTATTGCGCCTATCAGCGGAAATTTGAAAAGCATGGACGTAAACATTGGCAAGTTTATTGAACCCAATAAGCAGTTGTTTGAGATAGTAGATAACCACGCACTGCATATTGACCTCACCGTTTACGAACAGGATGTAGCGAAGGTAAAAGTAGGGCAACTCATTTCTTTCTCCATCATCAACGATCCGCACCATGCACACACAGCAAAAATTTTCAGCATCAACAAAGCTTTTGAAAACGGACAGCAAGCCGTAATTGCACATGCTGAAATTCACGGCACAGACGACCAGCTACTTTCGGGTATGTATGTAGATGCGCGGATTGAAACAGACGAGAACAAAGTAATGTGTCTTCCTTCTGAAGCCATTGTAAGTAACGGAAACGACCACTTTATATACGTGGAACAGGAAACTAATACTTACAAACAAGTGCAGGTAACAACCGGTGCAACCGACATGGGCTTTACTGAAATTGCGCCACTTGAAGAGATTTCCGACAATAGTAAAATAGTGGTGAAAGGGGCTTATTATTTGCTGAGTCAATTAACCAAAGGGGAAGGCGAGCACGATTAAACTAAACTTTGAACTATGATAACAGCACTTTTCTTTCTTCTCGCATTCGTCAGTGAAATCATTGGAACAATCAGCGGTTTTGGGGCATCGGTATTTTTAGTGCCATTAGCAGGAGTGTTCTTCGACTTTAAAACAGCACTTGTTCTATCCGGTATTATATTCATTTTCAGTTCTTTCTCCAAGGTTTTCCTTTTCCGCAAGCATATAAATTTGCCTCTAATCTTAAAGATGGGCATACCAAGTGTGGTGTTCACACTCTTGGGAGCTTATCTTAATAATATCTTCGATTTAAAAATCGCCGAATTGGCAATGGGCATCTTTCTGATTGCCTTTGCAATTACCTTTTTCGTTAAACCGGATTTTAAATTAAAAGCAAATAATCTTAATGCAGTCGGAGGCGGTATAGCATCTGGATTTTTTACCGGATTTATCGGAACTGGTGGCGCCATTCGGGGAGCGGCTCTATCAGCTTTTAATTTGCCAAAAAACGTTTTTGTCAGCACATCAGCCGGTATTGACCTTGGAGGGGATCTAGGACGAACAATAGTTTATATTGCCAACGGCTACTTCGACAAAAAATATATTTGGTATATTCCGGTGCTCATGGTTCTTGCTTACGCCGGTTCCTGGCTTGGCAAAAAACTATTAGACAAAGTACCCGAAAAAGTATTTAAAAAGGTGGTGCTTGTTTTAATATTTGGCATAGGCGTGTTTATGATTTATGGATTCATAACAGGCAAGAACATTATCAAATAACTCGAGCTCACTAAATCAACAACGCTATGAAATTGCCTTTTCACGATAAAAAATTTCTATCGCTTCTTGCTGCGGTCCTGTTTGTGATTGCTCTTGAAGTTCTTTCCATTCTCGGCATTCACATTCCGATGCCGTATGCACCATTTGTCTTTGCAACATTCATTTTGGGCATTGGCTATCCGGTAATCTGGAATGGCTTAAAAGCCCTCGTTAAACTCAATTTCGGCAGTATTAGTTTGCTAATGCTTATTGCAGTAATCGGCGCTTTCTATTTGGGTGAGTATCCCGAAGCAGCCGTGGTAATTGTATTATATGTGCTGGGCGAACGACTGGAGCACATAGGAATTGAAAATAGTAAGTCGGCTTTGGACGCCCTTGTCTCTAAGTCGCCAAAAACTGCGCTTGTCAAAGAAAAAGGCCAAGAAGTGGCTATTGACCAAATCCCCGTTGGAACTATCATTCAAGTCAAACCGCATGATATGATTGCATTGGATGGCGTGATTGAAACGGGAAGCACTGCAGTTGATGAGGCTGCTATTACAGGAGAACCGATTCCAAAGGATAAAAATAAAGGAGATACTGTTTTCGCGGGAACGTTGAATACGAGTGGATTTATAGAAATTAGAACCACCAAGCTATCGGCGGACACAACCTTCTCCAAAATAATTCAACTTACTTTCGAAGCCACCGCTAACAAAAGCGAAACGCAGAAATTTATTCAGAAGTTTGCCAAAGTCTATACGCCTTCCATTATTGTGCTGGCAACACTACTTTTTGTTATTCCGGTTTTTGTATTGCACAAAGACCTCCACCTATGGCTCCAACAGGCAATTACATTACTCGTAATCGCCTGCCCCTGTGCTTTAGTTATCTCCACTCCGGTTGCTATATATGCTGCCATTGGTAACGCTTCATCTAAAGGCGCATTAGTAAAGGGCGGAAAATATCTTGAAGCCCTGGCGAAAGTAAGGGCGATTTGTTTAGACAAAACCAGAACTATCACCTTCGGAAATCCCATTGTTAGCGATGTTATTGCGCTTGCTGGAACAAGCCGCGAAGAGCTTTTGGCTTGCACAGCGGGAACAGAAATTTTTAGCGAACATCCGTTGGCACAGGCTATTGTGAATGCAAGCCGCAAAGAAGGTCTTGAACCTCATAAGGCAGAAAAATTCCAAAGCCTAATCGGCAAAGGTGCTACCGCAAAATGTTTAGTATGCGAAGATGAAACCGTGCTCGTGGGCAAACTCAATTTCATCCGGGAGCATCAACCGGTAAGCCAGGAAGCAGAGAAAATTGTAAAGCAACTTTCCGAGCAGGGCAAAACGAGTGTAGTGGTTAGTTTTGGGAATGGAGTAGCAGGTATTATTGGTTTGATGGATGAAGTTAAACCCGAAAGTGCTTCTGCGATTGCTGAGCTAAACCGGATGAAAATTGAGCCAATTATGCTCACCGGAGACACTGAACTATCAGCAAAATTCGTAGCGGGAATCGTCAGTATCAAAAAAATATTTGGGGGCTTAATGCCGGAAGACAAGGCTTCGCAAATCAAGGCACTTACTGCAGAATATCATGATGTAGCGATGGTGGGTGATGGGGTAAACGATGCGCCTGCATTAGCACAAGCAACGGTAGGTATAGCTATGGGAGCGGCAGGAAGCGATACGGCTATAGAAACCGCAAACATTGCGCTAATGAATGATAAACTTTCCCTTATTCCCTTTCTTATTCGTTTGAGCAGGGCTACCGTACGCACTATAAAATTTAATACTATAGCCGCCATTCTCATTAAACTTGTTTTCATTGCACTGGCCTTTGTAGGTTATAGCAACCTGGTATTTGCAATTGCTGCCGACGTAGGCGTAACCATTATAGTAATCCTGATCAGTTTGCGTTTGATGCAATTTGAGAATTCATAGCCGGAAGGAATAGAAGTTATTTTTCAGATTCAACAAACTCCCTTTTCTTCCACCAATAATAAATCACTGGGTAAACAAGCAATTCTAATAACACACTCGTAATAACTCCCCCTACCATAGGTGCTGCAATGCGCTTCATTACATCTGCGCCAGTGCCGGTACTCCAGAGAATGGGGAGCAAGCCCGCTATGATGGCCGTTGCGGTCATTATTTTCGGTCGTATTCGTTTTACGGCGCCGTGATGAATAGCCTCTTTGAGGTTTTCCGCATTGAGCATTTGCCCACCCTTTTTCATTTCTTCGTAAGCTAGATCGAGGTAGAGTAACATCACCACGCCGGTTTCAGCATCTAACCCCGCAAGGGCAATAATTCCCACCCAAACAGCCACGCTAAGATTATAGCCGAGAAAATATAAAATCCAAAAGGCCCCGATTAGAGAGAAAGGAACTGCCAGAAATACGATGGCCACTTTGACAAATGATTTTGTGTTGAGATATAGAATTACAAAAATGATTAACAGGGTAAGCGGAATGATCCAGGTCAGTCTTTCCTTAGCCCGCTGCATGGATTCAAACTGTCCGCTCCAATGCAAAGTATAGCCGGCAGGCAACTTAAAATTTGCTTCCACGGTTTTCTGTGCGCTCTTTATATATGTTCCAATGTCTGTGCCCCGCACATCCACAAAAACCCAAACCTGGGGGCGCGTATCTTCGCTGCGAATTAGCATAGGCCCTTTGTGAATATCAAAGGTGGCAAGCTCACCAATAGGAATTTGTGCCCCCGTTGGCGCGGGAACTAAAACCCGTTTCAGGCTTTCCATATTGTCGCGCAACTCGCGGGGGTAGCGGATAGATATGGGATAGCGCTCCAAACCTTCCACCGTGTTCGAAATTTCCATTCCCCCAATAGCAGTTTCAATTACATCTTCCACATCACCTACATTTAATCCGTATCGTGCCGCTGCCTTGCGGTCAATATTGAAATCAAGGTAATTTCCACCCATCACTCTTTCAGAATAAGCCGATGCTGTGCCCGGTACAGTGTGCATGATATTTTCGACTTGCCTTCCTAAACTGTCAAGTGTTTGTAAATCTGCTCCTCCGATTTTAATTCCTATGGGAGTTTTTATTCCGGTGCTGAGCATATCAATGCGGTTTTTAATCGGCATGGTCCATACATTGGTTAGGCCGGGAACTTGAAGCGCCCTGTCCATTTCCTGAATGAGTTTATCGGGTGTCATCCCTTTTCGCCATTCATTTTCGGGTTTGAGCATGATAGTGGTTTCAACCATATCCAGCGGTGCGGGGTCAGTGGAAGTTTCTGCCCTTCCCATTTTTCCATAAACAGTTTCCACTTCGGGAAAGCGCATAATAATTTTATCTGTTTGCTGTAGTACCTCCCTCGCTTTTGTAACGGAAATACCGGGAAGGGAAGAAGGCATATAAAGCAAATCTCCTTCCCAGAGCGGGGGCATGAACTCTGAGCCGATTTTGCTGAAAGGGAAAATGGTGGCAACAAGAAGTAGAATAGCTATCAGCACGACCATTTTCTTGAACCGCAAAACGAAATTCAAAACCGGGTGATATAATTTTATCATCAGACGGTTTACCGGATTCTTTTCTTCGTGCGGAACTCTTCCCCGAATCAACAATCCCATGAGCACGGGAACAAGGGTTATCGAAAGAAATGCAGCAGCAGCCATCGCATAGGTTTTTGTGAACGCGAGTGGCTTAAACAACCTTCCTTCTTGCTCCTCCAGAGTGAAAATGGGCAAAAAGGAAACCGTGATCAGAAGCAGGGCGAAAAATAACGTTGGCCCGACCTCCACAGCCGCTTCCTTGATAATTTGCCAGCGTTCCTTTTTTTCGTCACTGCGTTCAATATGCTTATGGGCATTTTCCACCATTATTATTGCCGAATCTACCATTGCCCCGATAGCAACTGCAATTCCACCCAGCGACATGATATTTGCATTGATGCCTTGCATATTCATGATGATAAACGACATCAGAATGGCAATAGGCAGCATAATGATGGCAACCAGCCCACTACGGAAATGGAAAAGAAAGATTAAACAAACCAGAGAAACAATGATCGCCTCTTCAATCAATTTTTCCTTTAGCGTTGCAACAGAACGCTCGATAAGTGCGGAGCGGTCGTAAACCGTTTTGATTTTAACGTCTTTAGGAAGACCAGCTTGTAGCTCCAGTAATTTCTTCTTCACGCCGTCTATAGTAGCTACGGCATTTTCCTTGTCACGCATCACTATAATTCCTCCAACCGCTTCGCCTTTGCCGTTGAGTTCCCCGATACCTCTTCGGGACATTGGTTCAACTGAAATGGAGGCTATATTTTCCAAATAAATCGGAGTGCCTGAACTTTGTGTAATTGAGTTTAACTGCTGTTCAGGGGAGCTGGAAGCGGTCATGGCATTTCCCATTAAAGTGCTTTGCTGCGGAACCGGTTCTGTCTTCGGGGATGAAGGTGGTTGCTGAGTCCGGCTTACACCTACAACAATCTTGTTGAAGTCGTCCAATGATTTTAAATACCCCTTTCCGCGAATCATAAATTCCATCTCACCCATTTCAATGGACATTCCTCCTACATCGTTGTTGCTTCTCTGAATAGCATTCTGCACTTGCATCAGCGTAACTCCATATGCCTGCATTTTCACAGGGTCAACATTTACCTTGTAGTTGCGGACAAATCCGCCAATGCTTGCCACTTCAGCCACACCATCAACGCTGGTTAAGGCATAGCGCAAATACCAATCCTGGATGGATCGAAGTTGGGATATATCGAGACTATCCGACACCAAAGCGTATTGATAAACCCATCCAAGACCAGTCGCATCGGGACCAATTGCAGGTTTTACCTTGGAAGGTAATTTCCCCGAAGCGTAATTGAGATACTCCAGCACCCGGCTTCGCGCCCAGTATAAATCGGTGCCGTCCTCAAAAATGATGTACACCATCGAAAAGCCGAAGAACGAATAACCGCGAACGATTTTTGATTTCGGAACAGAAACCATTGCAGTAGTGAGCGGATAAGTTACTTGCTGCTCCACAAGTTCTGCTGCCTGCCCCGGATATTGAGTGTAAACAATTACCTGCACATCGCTGAGGTCAGGAATTGCATCAATCTTTATGGTTTGAATAGAATAAATACCCGCACCTATTAAACCAACGGTTAGCAGAATGACGAAAAACTTATTGTCTACCGACCACTCAATAATTTTTTTCATTCGGTTTTAGGTTTAAGAAGTTTAGCATTGATGGCCACGACAATAGTGCTTAAGCTCATCAGTACCGCACCGGTAGCCGGACTTAGAAGGATTCCCCATTTGTAGAGAACACCTGCAGCCAACGGTAACGCAATTATGTTGTATCCTGTAGCCCAACCTAAATTTTGAATCATCTTGCGGTAAGTAGCTTTGCCAAAAAGAATCAGGCTAACAATATCTTTGGGATTGCTATTGACCAAAATAATTCCAGCTGTTTCGGCGGCTATGTCACTTCCGCTGCCCACAGCAATTCCAATATCGGCTTGTGCCAGGGCCGGAGCATCATTGACTCCATCCCCCGTCATTGCAACAAATTCTCCCTTGCTTTGGAGTTCTTTTATCTTCTCTAATTTTTGGTGTGGTAATACCTCGGCAAAGAATCCATCCATTCTTAATTCATCACTTACACTTTTCGCTACTTTTGTATTATCGCCTGTCAACAAAACAGATTTGATTCCGTTAGTGTGAAGTGTTTTTATTGCTTCGTAAGATTCTGGACGGATTTTATCCGCTAAAGCGATGTATCCGGCTAATTGATTTTCAACAAGCACAAAAACAATCGTTTCTGCACTGGTAGTAGTGGAATTCTCCAACAACGGAATTTTATTTTCTTTGAGGTAACCGGGGCTTACCACTTTAATATTTTTTCCTTCTACCGTTGCCTCCACCCCTTTTCCAGTAATCGCTTTAAAATTGTTGACTGTTGAACTAGTGGTAGAAAGCTCTTTCGCCTTTGAAATGATTCCGGTTGCAATAGGATGTTCTGAATTTTGCTCTAAGGCTGCTGCAAGCCGAATTATTTCTTTTTCATCAATAGAAGACAACAATGATTTTGTTCTAACCACTTCAAAATTCCCAACTGTAAGTGTTCCGGTTTTATCAAAAATGACGGTGGTTATTTTTCTTGCGTTTTCAAACGCTGTCCTGTTCTTAATCAATAAGCCACTTTTTGCGGACAGTGAGGTGGAGATGGCAACTACCAGAGGTACGGCAAGACCCAAAGCATGAGGACAACAAATAACAATCACTGTCACCATTCTCTCCAATGCGAATACCGAACTTTCATTAGCTATAAACCGCCAAAAGAAGAAGGTGGTAAACCCTGCAACTAATGCAATAATGGTAAGGATGCGAGCAGCCTTGTCTGCAAGCAGTTGAGTTTTTGATTTCTCCTTTTGGGCATCATCTACCAGCTTAACTACTCTTGCCAAGTAAGAGTCTTTTGAAGCATGGCTCACTTTAACTTTCAGTGAACCGTTCCCATTTATAGAACCGCCAATTACTTTATCATCTTTTTGTCTTTTTACGGGAACCGATTCTCCGGTAAGCATGGATTCATTCAGGTAACTTTCTCCTTCAGCAATAATTCCGTCTGCTGCCACTTTTTCACCGGGTTTTATTAAAATCAAATCACCTTCCTTAAGTGAATCTGTTTTTACCTCCATGATGTGCTCACCATGAATCATGTGAGCATCGGAAGGCATAAGCTGCACCAGCAATTCCAATTCTCTTGATGCTCCTGCCACGGATTTCATTTCAATCCAATGACCTAATAGCATAATTAAAATAAGCGTACACAACTCCCAGAAGAAATCCATTCCCTGTAAACCGAACACAGTTGCCACACTATACACATAAGCTACAGAAATGGCAACCGCAATAAGTGTCATCATTCCGGGTGAGCCATTTTTTAACTCGCCCACTAATCCCTTTAAAAAAGGTAAACCTCCATAAATGAACACTACAGTAGAAAGTGCTGTCAGCAAGTATGTTGAACCGGTGAATGCGAGGTCAAAATGAAACCATTGCTGAATCATTGGCGAAAGGATCATGACAGGAATGGTAATAATTAGAGTTATCCAAAAGCGCTTTTTAAACTGGTCAACCATCTTTCCATGACCTCTTTTCTCATGATTTGAAGTATGTTTTTCCATTTTCTCCAGCTTCATTCCGCACTCAGGGCAATTACCGGGTTCTTTTTTAGTGATATAGGGGTGCATGGGACAGAAATACATGTCTTCATTTTTGCTTGCATTGGGCTTCGGGTGGTGGTGATGTTCCATTGGTGTTTTTTAGTCGCTGGGAAAGATTATTTCGTTTTCATATTCTTCATAGTTGTATCGCGCATGTCCGGCATATTCATGCCTTTCATTTCTCCCTCTTTACTTCCGTTCTTAGGGGCCATGTTCATCCCTGGCATCCCTTGCATTGAGGATGTTCCTGCTTTGAGATTACTTTCTGAGTCAAGCAAGAATTGGGAGGAGGTAACGATAGTGTCACCTTCGCTCAAGCCCTCTTTCACTTCGTAATAACCATCAGCCAGCGCGCCTAACTTCACATCTACGGACTTAAATTTCCCATTCCCCAAAGACAATACAACTACATCGCGTGTACCACTATGAATAACCGCCTGCTCGGGAATAGCAACAGCACCCACAGAAACGGGGGATTGAATATTTACCGTGACGTACATGTCCTTTTTAAGCAACTGATTAGTATTTGAAAATTCAGCGCGCACCTTAGCTGTACGTGACTGCTCCTGAATAAAGGGGGCGATGTAAGAGATTTTTCCATGCAAGTTTATTCCCGCACCGTATGGCAACTCCAATTCTGCCACTTCACCAATTTTCACCCAACCCAATTCATTGGCATACACATCAGCATAAACCCACATCTCAGAAATATCCGCCAGTTTAAGCAGATTCATTCCCGCTTGAACCTGCATTCCTTCAAAAACACTTTTCTCAATTACCACTCCCGAAAACGGTGAATAAATAGTAAGTGATTTTTTTACTTCGCCCGTTTGTTCCACCTGGTTTATTTGCTGGGCTGAAATATCCCAAAGCAATAGTTTCCGTTTGGCGCTTTGCAATAATTCCTCTCCGCTCGAAATGGCTGAAGGATCGTTACTGGCGCTGATTTTTTTCTTGTAACTGATTGCTTGCAAATACTCCTGCTGCGCAGCTACTAATTCGGGGCTGTAAATATCAAACAGGGGTTGCCCTTTTTGTACTGCTTTGCCGGTATAATCAACATACAATTTTTCAATGTACCCTGAGAATTTTGTTGTGATGTAGGATTGTCTTGTTTCACTGTAATCAACAATCCCTGTTGTACGGATTGAATGTTTAAGTTTTCTTTTCATTACCGCCTCGGTTTTTACACCGATATTCTGAACCATAGAGGGGTCAATCTGAATAACGCCTTTCTCGTTCATCCCATCTTTTTTATAAACGGGCGTAAGATTCATTCCGCAAATAGGACACTTACCGGGCTTGTCACTGGTAATCCACAAATGCATTCCGCAGTGGTAATAAGCAATGTCGGAATTTTCGTTTTCCGGTTTTACAGCAGATTCCTTAGCTACCCGATGTATCCATTTTACATAGATAAAATATCCAACTGTCGTAAGCATGGTGAGAATCAGAACGGTGGCAATAATTATTTTTGTTTTCATTTTTATGGAGTGCTAAAGTTTTTACCGGTAAGCATCTCAAGTTCTGCGATAGCTTTGTAATAATCAGTTACCGCCTGATAGTATTGCACCCGGTAGCTATAGAGAGAAAGAAAATTATCGTTGAGAGAAAGAAAGTCAATTTTGTTTTGCTGGTATCCGATAATCCCAGAATTAAGATTCTGCTCCGCCTGTGGAATGAGTTGATTTTCAAATAAAAAAATCAGCTTTTCATTTTTGTCTGCGTCAATCATAGCATGGTGAAGCATCAATTCCACCTCATTTTGCAGTGATTCGAACTGCAAATTGGATTTTTGAATTTCTATTCCTGAAGCTGCTATAAGGGGATTTTGTTTTTGTTTCGCATAAAACGGAAGAGTTAAACTAAAAGTAAGGCCTAACATATCTCTTGCCTTGCTGCCATCGGCATTGAACGCCTGCCGTTGGCCATACCAGATATTTGTATTGAAATCAGGAGCCCTTGAGGTTTTTGCCAGTTGATATTCGGTGCTATCCTTGCTTACTAACTTTCTTGATTGCAGCAATACGGGATTATTCATGGCAACCTCCATCATTAGCGAATCCATTACGAAATCAATTTTCTTGAATCGTATTTCCGAAGAGATTTCCACTGAATCGCCCTTATTGCGATTAAGAAGTGTGTTGAAAATTGCAATCATATCTTTGCGCATGCTTTGCATCCTAATAAGCTCCTCCTGCATTTTAGTCAATTGGACCTGGGCTTTCAATACATCCTGTTGCATACCTTGTCCTGTACTGTATCGCCCAGTAGCAATACCAGAATAGGTTTTCATCGCTTCAATGCTGTTTGCTGTTGCTTCTATGCCCTTTTCAAGAGCATACAAATCGTAGTACTGCTGCTTTACTTGTTTGATAAGCAGAAGCCGTTGCGCCTGTATATCATAAAGACTTGCCTCAAATTCCGCTTGAGCAATGTTTCCTCTAAGCGAATATTTCCTTGCAACCGAAAAATTCTGCTGAATGCCGATTTGTTTCATCGTCATCATGTCCTGCCGGAAACTAAAATTGACTGGAAGGTTCACTACCCCCAAGTACAACATTGGATCTTCCAGTGCTTTTGCAGGTTTTATTCTTTGTTGTAAGGCGCCGCTTTGAAGCTGGTATGCGCGTAAAGCGGGATTATTTTTCAAAGCGCTGTCAATATATGAGCGCAATGGCGCCTGTGCAGTGGCCTGGTGAAGCCAGATGCACAAGGCAATTATGGCGATAAAATATTTCCGCTTCATTTACATTATTGTTTTAAAACTTTCTGCAAGTTCATTCCACATTTGGGACAGGAGCCCGGATTATCGGAGATAACTTCGGGGTGCATCGGGCATTGATAATATGCTTCCCCTGTTTTTAGCCTGGTTGTGTCAACACTATATTGCTGTGTTTTGTTAGGCGAGGTAGTTTGCCCGCTTTTGTTAGACGAATTATTGCACGCACCAAAAATCAGCGCGAGAGCGAGAACGGATAATCTGATCGTTGTTTTCATTATAATTATTTTTTATTTCTTCTTTTCCATTAAATCCATGCCGCACTTAGGACATTTACCGGGTTTGTCAGAAACAATTTCAGGATGCATCGGGCAGTCGTAAAGTGTTTTACTTCCCTTTTTATTTTCCAATTTACTTTCTTTGACCTGTACCAAGGCCATACCGCAAACCGGACATTTCCCAGGTTTATTAAAGGTTTTTCCTTCGCATTTCATCGGACATTCATAAATTACTTTTGCTTGTTGTTTCTTCACAACAACTGTTGTTGAATCCTGCGCGCAAGCAGAGCCATTGCTTAATACAACGGTCAGTATTAAAGCGAATAGCATTTTTATATTCTTCATTTTATTTTTTTTATAGTAAAGGGATATACAAACGGACTATCTACGTTTGGAACAAAGCATTATAACATCAAGGCAATTGATGTTTATAACGTAAAAGAGGAAAAGTCTAAATCAAAAGGGAACGGTAAACAAGGTAAAGTGAACCGTTCAAAGGTGGTGCGTGTTCACGCGTATCAACAAACGAAAGTTTTCGGTAAGTATCAGAATGGGAGAAAAAAATATCTAAGGGAGTTATGTAAGATACATCAAAACCGTTAGGATTATTTCCAATTATCAGTTTTTGAGCGGACGAATAAGAATCTTTGATCTTAAAAATTTGGGACTTGCTTTCACAGCATCCTTTTTTACCGGATTTAACTGGACATTTAGCAGAGGCATCGGCATTAAAAAAGGAGGTCTTCGCAAGTTTGCCGCAACAGTAAAAAGTGTTTACTGTAACCCCTCCTGAGTAGGCAAGGTATAGAATGCTGAGAATTATTGCTATACACTTTTTCATTCGCTTAGCTAATATACTAAAATTATAGGGCATTTATCCAGAAAATATCCATAATACTCTTTTAATAGGCGGTTATAGGGTAAAATCCGTTGAATTGGGCTAAGTTATCTTGAAGGATGAACTAAGCGACAAGCAACCACAGACTTTAGAAAAAAAATTAAAGGCCAGCGGGTTTGAGTTAATCAAGTACCGTAAGGCCGAGCTTATTGAAAAAATCAGAAGTCTAATTATCGAAATTGTTTACTGGAGCGATGACAAACCGCCTATTACCCAAAAATACTCTGATTACACCTCCCAAAAACTGGGCCGTGAATATCACTATCTCAGTGGGTTGTTCAGCGAAGTGGAAGGGGTCACAATCGAAAAATATTTTATCCTCCAGCGAACTGAACACGCAAAGGAACTGATAGTATATGGAGAACTCACCTTACAATCAATTGCAAAAAAAATTCATTATCGAAATATCCATCATTTCAGCAATCAGTTTAAAAGCATTACAGGACTATCTCCAACAGCTTTCAAAAAATTAAAAGAGAAAAGCGAAGAAATATTGATAAAGTATAGGGGAAGTTTTCAATAAAATCGCATTGTCGCTTCGTGCTTGGAATTGGACGCTTCGCGAACTCTTAAGGTGATTTCAGGTAATAGCTCCATATTATTGTATTATGGAAACTCACGTTCAAAAGTCTCCTGAAGTACTAATAGTAGGTGCGGGACCAAGCGGACTAATGATGGCTTGCCAACTGGCTATTTACAATATTCCATTTCGTATCATCGATAAAAGTGAAAATCACACTACCCAATCCCGCGCCCTCGTTATTCAAGCAAGAAGCATTGAAATTCTGGATCAGATGGGGATTGCCGGTAAAGCGCTGCAACAAGGAAAAATAACAAATGCAATAGGCGCATTTTTCAATGGCAGGAAAGTTTTACGCGTTAAGGTCAGCAATATGGGAGCGGGACTTACCAAATTTCCTTATCTGCTTATGCTGGAACAATCTTGTACCGAAAAGATTTTGGTTGATTTCCTAAACGAGCGTGGACATCAGGTTGGAAGACAGACGGAATTAAAAAGCCTTAGACAGGAAGAAAATAAAGTTGTTTGTATTTTGAAGTCTGTCAATCGCAGCGAAGAAACAATAGAAGCAAAATATGTAGTTGGTGCAGATGGCGCGCATAGTATTGTCAGGGAAGAATTGAATATTCCATTTGTAGGAAGCACTTACCCCGAATCGCTTTTTGTTCTTGATTGCAAAGCAGAAGTGGATATTCCGTCCGACGAAATGTATCTCACTTTTTCGGATATAGCGCTTGGAGGTTTTTTTCCACTTACAAATGGCAGATGGAGGATATTGGGCAATATACCAAAGGAACTTGAAGGGAAGGAAGAGATTAAATTTGAAGACATTGAAAGGAACTTTGCCGCCAGAGTTAAGTTGAATGTCAGACTCTATGACCCTCAATGGGTTTCTGTCTACCGTTCTCACCATCGCTATGCTTCTACATTTCGGCAAAACCGTTGTTTCCTAATAGGGGACGCAGCACATATACATAGTCCTGTAGGAGCGCAAGGCATGAATACCGGACTGCAGGATGCCTATAATCTTGCCTGGAAACTTGCTTTAGTAGTTAACAATCAAGGAAATGATAATCTACTGAACACTTACACCGCAGAAAGAATAACTATTGCTAAAAACCTCGTGGGTTCTACGGACCGGGTATTTAATCTTGTTACAAGCGCAAATGCTGTTTTAAAAACCTTTCGGCTATATATAATACCAATTGTATTAAGATTGGCCGGTCCCATATTTGAAAAACTAAGTTTTATCCAGCGTTTTGCATTTAAGGGGATTTCTGAAATTGGAATCAGCTATCGAAACGGTCCTTTGACACAAGAGGCATCCTTAGGTTCATTCCCATCAGCCACTCCTAAGCCTGGAGATCGCTTGCCATTTATTCCATATTACAATGAAAAGAATGAAGAAACAAACATCCAGGATAAAGTCAAGGGCAAGTTTTTTACTCTTTTAGTTTTTGGCGTACGACCAAGCCAAGAGATAGCTGTCATTTTAAATGCTTTTAAAGACCTTTTTTCTGTCGAAACCATTTCACTTTCTGAGCAAACAAAAGCACTGTACAAGGAGTTGGGAATAAAACAAGATGGCTGCTTTCTCATCCGGCCTGATATGTACATCGCTTACAGGGCGGACGGGCTTGATCCAGACCATTTGAAAAAATATCTTGAGCAATTTTTGAATTTCAAAGGTTAATATCCATACATTTTAATTTATCAGCCCTACGTTTTGGTTATATTCGTTAAATCCACGTAACCAATATTCTTAGATAAATTTGCACTCATGAAACTCGAACTGGACAGGATAGGTACTTTTGGTATGATATTGACGGCTGCTTTATCGCCTTGTTGTTTCCCACTCTTCGGTTTTGCATTAACTGCTTTAGGCCTCGGTAGTTTTGAATTGTTTGGCGGTTGGACAATGTGGATTTTTCAGGCAACGGTTTTACTCTCTCTTGTTGGCTTTTTGCTTTCATACCGGCAGCACCGATGCTTGTACCCTTTAATGATTGCAGGGCCCAGTGCCTTGCTTATTTTTTATGCTTATTATTTTAATAAAAGTAATTACTGGACCATTCTTCTTTATGCAGGCATGTTTGGTTTGGTGACCGCAACCGTCTGGAATTTTTACCGGGTGCGTTTACACAAACAATTAGGCCCTCCAGCTATACTTAAATCTGTTGTTACCTGTCCACATTGCGGGCACCAGAAAGAAGAAATAATGCCTGTAGATGCGTGTCAGTTTTTTTATGAATGCGAAAAGTGCAAGCAGGTTTTAAAACCAAAACCTGGCGACTGTTGTGTATATTGCAGTTACGGAACCGTTAAATGCCCTTCAATGCAAACAGGAGCCGATTGTTGCTGAATTATATCTTTGAATCCATCAAATTTGCGGTTAATGAAAAGAGCATTTCCCTTTTTGCTCAAAGCAGGTGAATTTTTGAAAAAAAACATTAAATAAAATTATCTTGTACATGCGTTGCCCTGTAGAGTAATTTTATTAACGTTTATTTCTTCAGCCCAATGAGCGCGTTAATCATTCCTTGTTATATTAAATCGAAGTGGGATATTGTCTGTTTGAATAGGTTGTTTGAGAGCGTTCAGACACAGACCAAACAGTTTGATAAGGTTTACCTTATTGATGATGCAAGCCCTTTAAAATACGAACTCAAGCATACTTTTGTTGAGCGCATATTGGTTAAAGAAAATGGTGGCCCTGCAAAAGCAAGAAATATTGGAATTGACAAGGCACTTGCGTTAGACATCCAGCACTTACTTTTTACAGACCACGACTGCATACTCGATAAGGATTGGAATGAACAAATGACATCCTTCCTTGACAAAACGGACTTTGCTGCAGTTGGCGGAATGACTTACTCTTGGGGCAATACCATTTATGACTACTACCATGACATAAACGGTACACTTGCGGGCAAATGGTTACTTCCCGAAAAAAAGGAGTTATGGTACATGCCGTCACTCAATTTTGGAATGAAAAGATTTGCCGCAGAAGAGTTTCCGTTTGATGAGAGATTTCCGACTGCTGCTGGCGAAGACGTTGATTTGTGTTTGCGACTTCGCAGTAAATA
Organism: Chitinophagales bacterium; assembly: GCA_044225825.1. Classification (GTDB taxonomy): domain Bacteria; phylum Bacteroidota; class Bacteroidia; order Chitinophagales; family LD1; genus Bog-950. The sequence continues at coordinate 318,594 of JBGAIB010000003.1, read as the reverse complement.
CAAAATCGGCTTTTGCCCAACTGCAAAATTGTGGCATGACTACGGGTATAAAAATTCCATATCAGGTTTCAAGAAGTTCGTGAACCTCTTTAAAAAATACAAAAGTTCAAGCGCAACGGTTTATGAAGGCCATACAGTTTTAATGTGGGATTCGTCTGAATCAATTTATAAAGATAACATGACATGAGTTTAATTTACAGGCGTAAGTCAAATGACACTTCCTTTTCTCATGTAGTCTACGATTACATTGGAGAAATGCGACCATTCGTTAAGAGGGTTAAGAAGCCACATTTACTAATCCCGATGATGCTTTTCAAGTCTATTGAATGGGGAATCTATCGCTGGTACAAAACACCAATCAGAAGATTTTACGGAGTAAAAGGGAACGAACTTATTTACATGATTACGAACGCATGTAATGACCGGTGCCCGAAGTGTGGAATTTGGGAGCGACCTGAACCTCAGAGCCAACATTTGATGATTGAGCATTTCATTAACTGTTTGAAGCGATTGCATCATAATTTATACCAGGTCACCTTGACAGGCGGCGAACCGTTGCTTTTTAAAAAGGACGTAATGTTGATTGCGGAAGAAGCTAAGAAGTTGAATGTGCCGATGGTGATTGTCTCAAACGCCAGATTTCTTGACGAAGAATTTCTTACCAGATACAAAGAGCTGGGGCACATTCTTGTAATTTCAGTGGATTCGGTTGAGAGAGAAAAATGGAACGAGTTCCGAGGCAGAAAAAACTTTGACATCGTAATGCCAAAGATTATGCTTGCAAAGCAGATATTAGGCGATCAGCTTAGAATCCAATCGGTACTTTCCAAGGAATCCGCAGGAGAAATTCCGAAGGTTATTGAGTGGTGCAAGCTACAAGGCATCCAGCATAACATACAACTCTATCAAGATTTCGGAGCGTATAATTGGCATAACCCAATAACAAACGAATCAATTACCTATGATAATAATACGCCTTGTGCAGCAAGGAAGAATATTTGCATCTATCCAAACGGTGACGTAGTGAAGTGTTTTGACCATAGAAGAATACCGTTGGCGAAAGAACCATTGGGCAACATCTCAAAACAAGACATTATTGAAATTCTTTGTACCAAGCGTTCAACTGAAGTTTCAAAAATCATGAAGACTTGTAATTTCCCTTGTAAGAATATGTCGTGCAATAAACCACAAACGCTTTTATTCAACTGATGGAAGCTAAAACAGACATAATAATTATCAGAGGTGCACCTGGCTCGGGTAAGTCGCAAACTGCGAAAAGTTTAGCCCGATTTTTCCCGAAAGGCGTGCGAATTGAGGTAGATACCATTCGTCAAATGGTTGTTTCAGTGGACTGGAAAAATCAGCAAGAGCATATTGATATGCTCCAGGCATCAACCAAGTTAGTTTTTGAGTTTCTGAAGTTGGGTTTTAGTCCTGTAATTATCGTTGACACTTTTAGCGGTGATAAAATCAACTGTTACCTTGAAACACTTTATCAGCATGAAAAAGACGTTTCGATAAAAATATTTGGTCTTTATACAACAGATGAGGAATTACAAAGAAGGTTGAATCTACGCACAAGTGCGGAGTTTAAAGATTTTGAGATTTGCAAAAAATTGAATGACGACCTTCTGAAATGGAAGCCTAAAAATGAGTTTCAAATTAACACCACTGGTATGATTGCGACACAGACTGCAGGGAGGGTATATGAATTGTGCAAAGCTGTACCTATGACTCCTACAATTCACTAATCAAAAAAAACAGGAGGCTCAACAATATTGTAATTCATCACAATTCTCTCATCCGGTAAAATTCCTTCAAAGCGGAGTTCAAAGGGATGAGTTTCATAAACTTCGAACTCTGTTGCGTATTCATTCCTGTTTGAGAACTTTTGCTCAACAACAGATCGTTCATCGTTAATAAAATAAAAAAGAATAGTGTTCCCCCTGTGTGCACTATTTAATGATTTGTTAGAGCTAATAAAATCGCCTTCGAACGCTCCACCTCCTTTAAAGGAAAAGGAATTATCCTTTTGAGTAAATACATGCTGCATTGCCATCGGCCTTGCTTGCTTGCTTAAAATGAAAAGATTTTCAATAGAAGCTACTATTATGGGATTGGATAAAATTCCTTTAACTTTCTTAAGAAACTCTTCCTCAGTTACGCCGGGAATTTTCGCACTGCCATCTATGTTTACCACAACATCAACTGGAAATCTGCCTTCGGCGGTATATTCAGCGACAGTCAATATTTTACGCCTAAAATTTCCCAATTTAGGAGCAACCACGTACATTGTATAGATCGCAGCCAACTTAGGTTGTTCTTCCCCAATATAGCCATCAGCAGCTGTAATTTCCATTTTCAATTCGCCTTTGGTAGCGTTGACCAGATATTTTGATTGTTCACTCAATAAATCAAAAGCTGATTTTTGCCCCCTATTTGAAAAATTTAATTTATCCCAAATGTTGTTTTCTTCTTTCATGCTCAAATTTTTAATTTAAAAACTAAAGGAAGATGATCGGAGTACTTACCGTCATCAGGCCTGCCAAAGTATCCAACTAAATCGTAAGTTTTAATTCTCTGAATTACTTCAACATAATCCTTATCAAGATGGACTTTCATCGAGGGCCTAAAAATAACTTGGTCATATATATTCCATTCCTGAGATACCGTGTGTGAAGTCCTATGATAATGAGTTCCCATTGGCTTTTTAAAATCCCCGAAAAAATTCCACATCGGGTTATAAAAATACTTGTAAGTATTCCCATCAATTTCTCGTCCTTTGGTTGTATGATGAGCATAAGCCAAATCCTGAATAGCGTGTATCCCATTTGCGGCAACAAGGCCGTCTTCAAATGGATTCATATTGAAATCACCGATTAAAACAGTTTCATCACAGATGGTCTTGCTCTCAACAACCTGGATATCCCTTATTAGATTAGTGCATTCAAGAGCCAAACTGGAATCAGACCAATTCAATTTTGAATGAAAGTGAACGGAAAATAAATTGAACCGGATTATCCCAGGAATTTCTATTAAAAAGGCATCCCACCTTGCTGACGGGTACAAGTTACTTCTATCGAAAAATACGGTTGAGCTATATGTCGTTAATACCGCAGTTCGTGCTTTTGAACCCAAAATTTGGCTAAATGGTCTTTGCGGAAAAATTCGTTGAGACTTTTTAATAAAATTCAAAATGGTTTTATTATTGGCTTCTGCTAATAGGAGAATATCAACTCCGTGCTCCATTACAAGATCAATTAGTACATCGCTAAAGTCCTGATTAGCCTTCTTTTTTTCGTTCTTGTCAATATTCCAAAATGCGATTACCATTATACTAATTTATAAAGGTTTAACTTTAAAGTTAGATTATTCACGAGCCCTTTTGAGCGTTTTGGGTTAGAGATTGAATTAAAACCTAAATCGAAAATTCCGAATCTATTATGAATCAGCCGCTTTTTCCACAGGCACCAGCCATTGACGATCCGCATTTGTTGAAGTTGCTTGCAAAAGTGAACGCTACCCATGAACCAATTTATTTGGACGTTGAACCCGAGGAAGGGGCAATACTGAGCGATTGTTTTCCTACTGTGCTAAGAAAAGTTGAACAGGATGGAGGTAAGATGATTCTCGGATGGCAAATATGGAAAGCCAACTATTTAATTGAAGCTGAATGCCACGCCGTTTGGGAAACTCCAGATGAGGATCTGATCGACATTACACCAAAGCCCTCTGATGTTAGCCAGATAATGTTCGTCGAAGATGACAACCTCAAGTATGATGGAAAGCAAATTGATAATATAAGAATGAATATTACCCGAAATAAGTTAGTCGATGACCTTATATTAGTTGCCGAGGCTATTTTTCAATTTGAAAATAAAGGTGAACGAGCTAATTTATACGACTTGACAAGAGCATTATCCAACGAACAAAAAGAAGCGTGGCTTTATTTAAAAGGGTTGAAAGATTTAATCAATTTGTCACTTCAAGATAACCGGACAAGAGAAAGTATGTGTTATTGTGATAGCAAAAAATTATACAAAAACTGTCATGGGAAGGACCTTGCGAAGACGCTAAAAAAGTTGATTATTTAGATTTTGACCATTAAAAACTTTGGCGCTCCGTAAAGTGTTTTTCTTGCAGCCATAAAAACGACAGTTCAGAAATAGTTAACTTGAATAAATGCTTTTTGATAGAACGATTGAAGATGTTATAAGTAATTGAAGAATGGCCGACAGGTAGGATAAAGGTAGATTTACACTCGCTTACGTGTCGTTGGTATTCTTCGTTGGCCTCCATTTCACTCCATCCATTCCTAAGCCAAAAAGCCTTCATTTCTAAATGAATCATATCCAGTTCTTCAGTATTACCCGCGCGATAAGCAATCCCTCGCATTCGCCGAAGTGCATTTAACTCATCCAACAAATCCAGTTTTCGTGGTGGCAGTTTATAATCTTTCATATCGCTTAGTTTAATGGTTATTGAATAACTATTTTAACGGACTTGCTCTCACCTTGATTTGACAGCCTTAATAAATAGACTCCAGGTGCAATAGCTGCGGTGTTATATTGGACTTGACCTTTTGCGGTGTCAGATAGATCAATTGCAGTTACTCTCTGCCCCAACAAATCCCAAACCTCAAGACTTGTTTTAACCCCCTTGGGCAAAGAATATTCAATCGTCAATTTATCATGTGTTGGATTCGGATAAACCAATAACGAAATGTTTTGAACTTGTTTAGCCACTTCTTTCAGTCCAGTGGGCGTTTCAGGTAAACTTGCAGTTGAATCAGCTTCCACGCTTAAGTTAGCGTTCACCTTCATCCCACGCAATACCAAACCCATATCGGGATTGCCAAAAAGCAAACCAGTAACAGGTGAATACTGTCCGCCATAGATTTGATGCACGATAGTGTCTTGCTCCTGTGATAATGCATAGAGTGTATTGTTTCGTGCCAGCAGCACATCCATATCCCAAACGTAGATAGAAGTATCATGAGCTATTTCTGTACTGAAATCAACAGTTTGCCAGCCATTACTGCTGTTTAAATCCTTTAACGCAATATTTACTTCACCAGCATCCGCCTCACCATTTTCATCATAAATATCGGTGGTGTGGTAAGAAACCGCTGCGAACTCTGCATCGCTGATAGAGATCTTTGGCAAACGAATCCGTGAAGTGGAGTCACTAAACTCAAAATAGTTAGACTGATCCCATTGGCCGTTATGATAAATTTCAGCTTTGATGCTGTTTAACTCTTCACCTTCTTCGGTGAAGGTGGTGCTCGTATAGGCGATGGCACCATAATCGCCGTTAAAATCCATGCTTAACTCATTAAAATGCTCATCGCTGTTTTCATCACTTATTGGAGAAGCAGTGCTCCAATTTTCGCCATCATAGTAGCTGGCAATTATCTGGTTGCCGCCGGTGGAATCATCGCCATCCTCGTCGGTTATCCAGGCTGCAATAGCGTTTACTGAATCTATAAAGCATACTTGAACTGAATAGTTATTACCCGGCAGGTCGTTGATAATATCAGGAGTAGATTGATACCAGATGCTATTGCTGTTTTCCAATTCTGCATACCAAATGTCTGTGTTTCTGGTACTGTCTTCGCTTAACCAGGTTATTAACGCCTTACCCGAATCGCTGATGGCTATACCAGGCTTAGAAGAAGGTAAATCTCCTCCATCGGGATCATATATCTTGCTTTTGGCGCTTATAGCGCCCGTTTGAGGGTCATAAACAGCATACCAGACATCCAATGCATCTAAAAGGCTATCAATGGTCATAGAGCCTGTTATATCGTTTGCCTGTATTCTGCTTTGTGTCCAAACGATAATGGCGGAACCATCGGGTGCAATGGCTGCTTTCGGGTCTGCCAGCATAACATCACTTTCGGTTACTTCAACCGGAAAACTAAACCGGTTTTGAATGGTATCTAACACCGAGAATAGAAGATGGTTACTTATCGAATCTGCTTCTATCCATGCTACTGCTATACCGGCACCACGGCTTGCAAAGGCTGGTTGTGGGTTTTGGTCGGGTGTATTTAACACATAGTCGCTGTCGACTTCATCCGACCGGCTATTGATGTTATAATAAATGGGTAAGCCTGCATGGAATAGAGTATCTAACCCGCTTGGTAAACCATCTCCAAAACTTCTGGGTATACCTCCGTTATTATAAGGCCATACTACCCCATCAAGAATGGTATTATTAGGTTCACAGTTTGAAAAAGGGTTCCAGCTACAAAATAGATGCTTTACTGCGCCCGCTAAGCCGGTAAGTTCTACAGTACCCTTTACCATCAGGTTTCCACCAAAATGAAAGCTGCTTTCGTTGGTAGGTAACGTTTGATATTCATACGATGCCCCAATGGTTCCTATTGCTTTTAAAGAAGCCCTAATGCCAGCTAAATGCTTACTAACCAGGCTGGCGGTTACCCTAACAGAACCTTCCATTTTAGCACCGATGGAAACATTGCTCTTTTCACCGTTCGGCCCCTGGACAAAGCCAAAGTCGCTTCCATTTAAACCGAGATAGCAATCAGTCGATATTCCACCGGTCACGGATAGACCTGCACCTACTGAAATAGAAGCGGGCGTAATAGGCAGAGGCAAGGTAGCATCCTTGGTCTCGTAATTAAAAAACTCCTTAGAGCGGCTAAAATGGCCTGTAATGATGGGATTAAGGGAGTTATCCAAAGTAACTGAAACATCCGAACTACCCGTAAGGTCTATCTCATCGGAAGATACATCCATTCCGAAAGCGGTTAGCTTATATTGAAAAAACATTTCATCCCCTGAAACGCTTGCATCGTTCAAATCATACTGTCTTTTCAGGATAAGGCTGCTTTCATCGAAGCCAAAAGACTTACCTGCTAATCCAATAATGTTGTTGGCAATTTCGCTGGATGAATCAGGAAGGCTAAGTGAAAATTCCAGGTAAGCGATGCCTTGAACATCTATGCTATCCACTGAAATATCCATAATACCGCTCCTAATGGCTTCCGGCTCCTGTTTAACACTAAATAGATACGGATTAGACCTGGCAAGTAAATCTTCATTGGCATCATAAAAATGGGCCTCTAAATGCGTGGCAGCACTGTCCATTTCACCCATTTCAAGGGTGTCGATCCAGTCGGGACCTGCTTGCTCAGCTAAGGTAGAATCCAACACCTCATCGTTATTGTCCAATACACATAACCATACTGTTTGGGTATTGGCAGGTGCGTTGGAAATAGTAAGAACGTTTTCAAACCCTATGGCTCCCTGAATAAAGATTGGAGAATTAGCAGAATTTACGGATGAGGCTATATCACCGGTTTGTGCAGGAACTAAACCGTACAAAAGTGAAAGCAAAAAAGTGAGTAAAAAACTTAACGGGAAAGGAAACGCAACAGAGGTTTTCATAAAAAATGGGTTTAGGGGTTAGTTGATTTTTTGGATGAACAGCACGGCATAGATTTCATCTTCTCCTGGTCCTGCGGGATTGCCAGCTGAAAAGCTGACCGTATTGGGTGGACTTACAGAGTAACCGAGGTATTGTTGGAGAGAAACAGAAGTTACTCCCGAAATTGTAAATGTTCCTTCCAATTCCTGGGTATAAGGTTCCGTTAATATCCCACCGTTTATACTTTGCCTTAAATCCGTTGCTTTGGTGCTTCTTCCAAGAATAAGTGTTGTATTGTTAGTTGTGTTCCGTATTCTAAGGTTGGCAGTTGCATTGAAATAACCGGATGTATAGATAGCGTTGTAAGGGATATTCCAAGACCAGTTAGCAGTAGCGTGGACATAATAGGTTCCGGCTTGAAGGGTGATGGTACTTCCTGTGCGGTTAATAGATGTACCTGTTAAGGATTCATTATTGTTTAGTTGCCGAACCGACCAAACAGAATCAGCAAGCGTGGTGGTCGAATTACTTCCGGAAGCAAGACGTTCGCTAAAGATTGCATAGTCAGTCCAACCGCCGCTGCCACCCGAACCAGTAGGCCCAGTAGCCCCGGTATTTCCGGTAACGCCGTTCAATCCAGTTGCGCCTGTTGGACCAGTCGATCCACCGCCGCTTCCTGTTGGCCCTGTAGCCCCGGTTGGGCCGGTCGCACCCGTTGCGCCACCGCCAGAACCCGTCGGGCCTGTAACTCCAGTCTGCCCAGTTACACCTATGGCCCCTGTATTACCAGTTGCACCAGTGGGACCTGTTGGTCCGGTATGTCCACTACCTCCTCCACCACCTCCTGAAGTTTTTGCGTAGAGTGCATAAGGAACACTAAGCAATTGTTGTATTCCCATGTCGCTGAAATTGGTGCCTCCGGTTGCATCTAACTCTACCTGTAAGTAATAGCCACCCAACGACCAGTTGATAAGAGAGAAATTACCGGCTATGACAGTTCCATTTCCGATAGCAAAGGCGGAGAGACCGAACTCGTTAGTGGTGTCAAGGTCGGTTTCTTTATAAACAACATTTCCTGTAACACTTCCTTGCCGTATTGTGATTCGAAAATTTACCGCTTGGCTGGCCACAATTTGGCCGTTGGAATTTCGCACCACGGCTTGGTAGTTGAATGCCTGTGGCGTTTGGGCTGATGATGAAAGGATGAAAAAATTAAAAAGGATTAAAAGACTGTGGGGTAAAAATTTCTTTTTCATAAGGGTTGTTTTAATACCTATGGAAAAAGAGAAGGGTGCCAGAACTCACTACCTCACCAGACCGGGCACCGCGAAGCGCCACAACCGATAAGAATAATGAGGAAGCACCCCGATTGGGGCGTCCCTGCATATTCTCCCGGTTGTTTTGAAATTCGCGGTTTCGGTCTGAGAGAAACACAGCTAACGCTGTTATTTAATAAGAGGTTTAGTTACCCTTTGCTTTGTCTATAAGTTTAGTTTTTGATTTAGAATCGAAAGTATGATATCATTTCTGCTTTACATAATGTATATTGATCCTCACCCTTCAAAGTAATTTATTTAAGGGATATAGCCCTTTACCTCCTGCAAAGAAATTATTTTAGTGTCAAAACCATAACTTGCAGCATAACATTCTATGAACCCTATCTCCTTACACATTTTTGCCAAGAATCGCGATGCCACAGCGGTCGAAAAGGGATACGAATTTCAGCGCGTTAGCACATTGGCACAGTGGTTATATAATAAGGTTCATAAGATTCCAGATGATATTTTTTATGACTATGGCGATGACATTTTTCAAAATAATGACAATTTAAAATCACGCAACTTTAAACAGCTAAAACTTTACGATTCCGAAAGTTTTTCGTTTGCAAGTGAGGAAGTAAAGAAGGCTATTTCCCACTTTTTCTTTCTTTTTTGGAAACAAAGACAAGAAGGCTATCGGCCTACTTTTGTTTTTGAAACAAACACTGGTATCGCCGCAAAAAGGGGAAATAATGGCTCCGAATTATTAAGTGAGTGGCACAAAAATCAAGGCGAGATGACAGATGAACTTATTGCGCGTTGTATTGAAAGATGTAAAGCTATTGTTGATCCTTTTGTGGAGGCCCAATATAAAGCGCTGACGGAAAAAGAAGAAACTAAGGCCGAAGCTGAGAACGAAAAAATTAAATACAATGCGATAGGCAATGATATTTGGCGAGACTTTGTTTTGAGCATTATGTGGAGTTTTAGCGACAGAACTTCTGATGAAGTACTTAACGAAACAATCGAAGCGGCTTACAGCCTTATTGGCGAATTACCTTTTCCGGTTGGCAAAGATCAAAGGGAAAATGTCTTTTCTCGGTTATATAGGGAAGTAGGTAGTAAAAGTGTAGAAGATAACCCCGAAGATCGTTGTCTCAATATTGCATTGATGGATAAGGTATTACTTTCCATGGGAGATAGTGGCGACAAGGATTACAAAGAAATTTTTGAGAACTGGCAGGAGAACGGATTAGATGTTTATACAATTGGTCAATTTTATGAGGTTCTGAATGCGGCTAAATATTGTCGGAGGCATGAATATTTGACTGAGCATTGTGCCTTTTGGAAGGGCTTGTTAGACGCATACTACAATTACAATGATTTTCCTCCGTCTTGCAAGAGAGAGGCTTTATATGAGATTCTGTTGCTTACATTAAAGCCAACTATAACTTCAGCGGGCGGGACTTTAATAGGAAACGAAGCCCTTGTTCAATCATATTTTGCTGACTTCGAAATCTACGACACCAGTGGACAATTAGAAGACACTTTAAATCTGCTTACTTTTACAATCGGCGCACAAAAGACAGGCAAAGTAAATCTTAGCGATGAATATATTCTTGAGTTAGTTGGTCGCTTTGATACGCTCTTAAAATCAAAACTTCAATCTAATGTTTCGACAGATGAAAAATGCCGGATAATTGAATTGCAAGGTTTTTTCTGCTTCAATTTAATTCCCTGGAAATTATGTAATGAACAGTATGGGGATGCCCTGTCTATCCTTCGTAAAATTATTGACCTTTTACCACAAACAACTTTGTATCCAATTTCTCAATTAGAACACCGAGTGGCCGATATAATACGTTTGCTGGTGAGTTATGGGCCAGATGAAACTGACATAACGCCATTTGAGGAATTTCAGGAAGAAATTGGTAAGTTGATACAACCCCGAGAAGGAAATCTTAGCGCAGGTAAAGTGTACGTAGAGCGAGGAGTATCTTACCTCTCTCGAGGTGATAAGCAGTCTTTAATAAGGGCTATAAACTGTTTTCATAAATCGAAAACCCTCTGGTACCAAGATAACCTCTTAGATGGCTACGTGCTTGCTACTTTAAATATTGCACAGTTTTACCCACAGCTTAAAATGGCCTTTGCCGCGAAATATTATGCATTGACGGCTTATTGGGTAGCAAGAAATACTACCGATGCTACGCTTTATAAACGCTTGTCGGATTCAACACGTATGATTTTTTTTATTGATTACACTCACGGTGCCTGGATCAATGCTCTATATGATTTTCGAGATCATTTAGACTATAAAGTCCAGTTCGATCCAGTGGCGCTTGATGATAATAGTTCTATATGGCAAGAGGCACTGTTAGAAGCATCCATCATGCTACATTTTGTGCCGAAAATTTGCCCGGAATTGGGAGTGTTTATAGAGTTTTTTAAAACAAAATTTGGGAGTTTCTATGAGACCGATTTGAAACCTAAGGTTGATTCAATGAACAATATGGATTTAGAAAAGATGCTTACAGAGGGAATAAAAAGGCGCGTAATTGATAAGATTCTGAATGATATAGGCAAGAATAGAATAATAGAATGGACCGTATTAGGCTGTACATGGCAGATTAAATTCGATAACAATTACGATAGCAACGCTATCGGCGAGGAGTTCTGCGCTATACTGCAAATAATCCAAGCTGAGATTGAATTACAAGGGGACCCATTTCAACTACGGCAAACCAAAATTATTATTAACATCACAACCTCGGCAAACGAGTTCTACGCAAAAAGAAGCGCATCGTCAAGCGAACCACTCTGGAAGGTTGGAATAATGAGAATTGATTCGAACGTATCAGAGGAAGTGAACGCCCACTACAATCATTTGGGAAGCATTGTAGCGACAATTCTAAGAAACTTGAGCACTTTGGCACCAGAAGAATTTACACGACTGTTTCATGAATTTATGGCAAAAAATGACATCGCTGCCAAGACGTTAACTGTTCAGGCGTATCAGAAAATGTATCGTAAATACATTGAGGAACCACAGTTTAACGAAGCCCAAAGAATCAATTTTCAGGTAATCAACGATTTGTAGGCCAGAAATTTTCATGGAAACTAATTGCTGTTTGATGTAAAGCCATATCACGAATAATTCCGTCGGACATTTTTTTCTGTGAAGACGAAAATTTTGCGTTGGACATAAAATGAAATTCATCGATTTCCTTATTGTGAATGGCGTTGCAAATACCCGTCAATACATTTTTCGATATATGGCCGGAATATCTTGCACGACTACTAAATTTTGCATCAATTCCGATCCTTTTCCCAGATTTAAAATGCACCATAATATCAGCCTCAACTGTTTTCCTTGTATTTAACATGGGATCGAGTTTGATGCCAAAATCTAACCTGTCACTATCGGTAATCCTAATAAAATGCCCATTTGTAGCAGTAGAACCTTTAGTAACAAGTAACCCGGCAATAATTAGCTCAGCGGAAAACGCTTTCCCATGAACTGAATGTTCCAGCGTCTTCAATAAGCTGGATGCTCTTAATCCTGAATAACCGGCGGCAGAAACAATTCCTATGGAATCGGGAGTGGTTTTTAAAATATGGAATAAACTATCTGAAATACACGGTTTAAAATGCTCAGGAATAGAAGCGTTTCTACTTATTACCTCTAACATGGGTTGGATAAATAACTCATGCATCGGATCTTTAGGCGAAATAGGTGGATAACCAACGCCATCTGCACAAACATAGACTGTCTTTCCATTAACTATTTTAGTATAATGACCTTTAGCATCGGGATGTTGCTTTGGCTTTAATTCTTTCACTATAATGTTTTCTACCTATAACGTAAATATCAGTATTCTTTGAAGGATAAAATTATTGTTTTGAAGTGATAGCACCTCTTAATCTATCCTTAATTTCGATAATTGTAGTTATTTTATAGTTGAGCATTAAATATATTATGGCTAAGAGAACAGAGATACCAGAGGAACATCAAAACGAATGGAAATCACAACGGGTATTTGAAGATTTATTTACCCCCTGGACGGTTGTTGGCAGTTGGAATCAGAAAGATTATGGAATTGATGGGGTGTTTTCAATAAACGATAGAGTTGATGGGACGAAAAGTGCAGTACCCACAGGTCTTAATTTTTTTGTTCAGCTAAAATCCATAAACGCTACTAAAGTAAAGGGCGATGTTGTAAAGTACGTTGTAGAAGTCCACAAGGTTCAAGAGTGGTTTCAAAATAATCTGCCGGTATTACTCGCCGTTTATGACGTCGCTAACAACTTCTTTTATTATCAATGGATAGACTCGGACTTAATTAACACCTTAAATAAAAAGAAAGCCGACTGGCTAACTCAAAAGTCAATTACTCTTGACATATCGATAGCATCGAATTTTTCCGGAGATTTTAAAAAGGCAATAAAGACTTATGTTAAGACTATTTATCCAGCAAAAAAACAAAAAGCGAAGCCAGGCATTTATTTTGAGTTGAAGGACAAGACCAAGGCTCTAATAACACGATACGAAAATGTTACAAAGAAATTTCCTTTCGAATCCCCTAATACCAAGGCAAGACAACTCCAAGATGATATTGAATCATCAATATACCGGGTAGCGATTGCTGGACCTTCACGCGCTGGCAAAAGTTCTCTAATCAATGCCCTGGTTGGCAAAAAAGAAGTTTCGCCCACTGGCATCTATCAAACAACTGGAGTTCCAATTCAAATTATTGCAGGGAAAGAGGAGAAAATAGAGGTTTATTTTCAAGATGGAGAAAAAAGGGAATTTAACTACTCGACAGCCACTGTTAAGAAGTATGCGTCGCAGGCGAAAGACTGCAACCCCAAAAACAAGGAGAAAGTAACACTCATTTCTATTCATTTAATAAATGCCCAGTTAGATAAAGGTGTATGTTATTATGATTTACCAGGCTTGGATGATCCGAACGAAATTGTGGCAGGTTATTCTCGTGATTCGCTAAAGAATGCAAATGCCATAATCTACGTGATAGACGGTTCAAACGCAGCAACCGGTGGTTATAGTTTCAGAATGGACTATAAGAGAGATTTGGAAAATTTTGCCAAAGAAAATCAGCGTCTATTTCTGTTACTTAATAAAGTCAATTATCTAAAACCAAATGTAAAAAAAGGGCTAAAAGCAAGGGTAGTTGAAGATTTAGTTGAACACTCGCTCTATGACAAAGTAAATGAGCGCGTCTATTTTGTTAGTGCAGAAGATGGATTAAAAAAGCGACTTACCAACAAGGTCGATAGTGCTCTCGCAGAGTTTGAAAATGAATTATGGAGTTTTATCCTTTCAAATAACAAGTATGGCATATACAAACTCAATGATTGCCTAAAGAAATTATTTTTTGCAGTGAACGATTTCCAAAGCATTTTAAACACAAGAAAGCTAAATGGCGATGAAAGTTTTCGATTATCCGGCGCACTGCAAACTCTTCAGTCAAAAATTCCCGCACTGCAAAAGATATTTAATAATCAAATGCGTGAAATGAGGAGTTCAGTATTTTCCGAACTTGAGACAAGGCTTAATGAGGGCTCCTCTAAACTCAGGAAAGAACTTAACAATTGGCCTAAACAATATGATCTTCCTGGCGGTACGTACGTAAAGGATAAATTAACAGAGTACGCTATCGTGGCAATTGAAGAAAGCAATGTAAAGCTGCAAACAAGTGCGCAGAACCTAAAGGTTATTCTTGATAACTGGCTTAAGGATAACCTTCGCGAGGTTAAAAGCATAACATATAATAATGGAAATTACAACATTGATTTTACCGAACTCGAAAATGTAGCCACACCTGAAATTGATATTTCGAAATCCCTTGGCATAGGTATAGCGTCAACACTCATAATGTTTCTTTTAAATCCTTCCTTTGCTGTTGCCACGTTCTTTTTAACAGTTTTCGGGAGTTGGGTTTTATCTGCCGAAAGCAGAAGAGCAGAGAAGATAAATAATTTGATGAGACAAGCAGATTACAGCTATTCAAAATTCTTAGCTAAAAGTAAGGAACAATATTCCTTGGCCTTGGATGAATACTCCCATAAAATGGCAGACTATGTTAATCCTCAATTGCAGGGATATATGAAAGATCTCAACTCGCAAATATCCAAGTTGGGTAACCCTCTATCGGCCAAGGATGAAAGTCTTTATTCTGAAACCATTACCAGTTTAAGCACCTTCAGAGAAGAAATAGAAGAGCTAAAAGAGGAAATACAAGTATTTCACCATAGTAGTTAGAATAAGGCCGCAATAGGTTATTTAAATTTAGTAAACAAATTGCTCAACATGATATATCTAACATTCGATACTAACATTTGGGTTTATCTTTTAGATGATTCTTGGAAGGACTATAACCCTTTAGATACATTGGAACATTGGATCGGGGAAGGACTAATAACGATTCTTCTGCCAGAAATAATAATTGAGGAGTGGGAAAGAAAAAAAAATGAGCACAAAGCTGAAAGAATTAAAAAGCTAAAGGATTTCTTCAGTTTGGCAGACGAAGTATTACCGACTGCCTTTATTGGCGACAGAAGAAAGCCTGAAAATTTAGAAAACGAGGTGAATGGACAATTCGAAAGAATAGAACGACTTATTAAGGCAAAAGCCAAGCTGTTGCCGCTTGATAATACTCTCAAAGACAAAATTATTGAATGGGCCGTTTTAAAAAAGGCTCCAATGCATAGTAAATCAAGTATGGCGGATACTATAATAGTTTTGTCCATCCTGAAATTCGCCAATGAGAATCCAAGTGACGAATATTGTTTTGTTTCAGCAAATACCGATGATTTCTATTCAAAAAAAGAGGGCGAGTATATTCTTCACAAAGATTTAAAGCCTGAATTTGATGCTGCAAGAATCCAGGATTTTAGGAATCTCAATTTTCTTATTCAAACTCTTAAAAAGAAGTTGCCAATAACAGTTGACCTTGATAAAATCAAGAAAGAGCGAAGGCGAAAAAAGAGTATACCGGATATTTATAACCCCGAAAAGATGAAAAGTTTGGAGGGTGTTGAAGATGTTTTCTTCGAAAATACCAAACACATTGATTTTGTTCTTTCAAGTAATAAGCCTACTAAGCAGCAAATACTATCCATTTGGGCTCTTATAGAATCGGATAATAGCTATAAGCAATATTTCTATAACAATGTCTCGAAACCTCTATGGTTTGCTATTCTTAAGACCCGAGATGCATTCAACCCCGATAATGTTCCCGACCCAGTTCCGGTGTCCAACGGTTTTCAAATGCCTTATTGGGAAGTCCTCAGTTTTTTAGAAAAAGTATCCCTCCAGATTAAAGAAGGAAAGTCGATAGAGTTTGTTGATGAAATACTTTCTATCATCAAAAATGTATCGCAAAGACCTAAGGAAAATTATAGAGTATGGTATGTTTTTATTCGAATACTTAATAACCTCCCAAATGATAAAGTGCCAATTGAAATTTTGAAATTCATACCTCTTTGGATTTCGGGTGGTCGAAATGCTTCTTTGCAAAGCGATGAAATATGCGAAAACTTACTTCCTAAGTTCTTAAACGAGGCCCCAAGTAAGAATGACATTGAAAGAGCCGAGTTGATTCTTCACTATCTTTTTCAAATTGAAAAGGACGATTCAGTACAGGTAAAGGCGTTTGACATGGACACCAACCGTTACCGTTCAATAGCGCATTTGAGTTATCTATCCAATAGTCTTGTGAGGAAAAGACTATTTGTCAGAGTAGTTAAATATTGTTCTGTCAGTTTCATTTTGGATTTGGGAAGAACAATTAAATATTTACTCCTTGACCATCCGAATGGTATCAATACCAGAATAAAAGACAACGAAAATGAATATGAAATAAAGACCTTGGTTGAAAAGGAAAATCTTATCATATCCGCCAAGTCAATAGATAAGGAGGAGGTAATGGCCACTACCATTCTAAATGACTTCGAGGATTACAGCGATGATGAGTTAAAACGGAAATTGCTAACTATTTTTAGCGATCAAGGCATTAAATACAAGCCCAACGATGAAGATTTAGATACAGTGAAAAGAATCACCTATTCAATTAACAATGACTTTAATTCTGTAACCGGCTTTAATACAATTCGCAAATTAGGCGATAGATACTACAATGATGAGAAGATTCTCAGTGTATTCGCTTTAATATTTAGGGAGTTGCTGACTGAATTAGCTAAGCAAAAGCCCAACGACGCGATTTTGCTTCTTAAAACCATCTGTTACGACAAAAAATATCGCCTTCCTTTCTTTAAACGTGTGGCACTTTTTGTCATCAGCGAATCATGGAGTGAGACCAAATCAGTGTTCTGGGATTTAGTGAAAAATAACGATGTCCTCCAAGTTTTTTCAAACCATAAGTACAAAAAGGAGTTATACGATGTGCTTAATAAAAGTCAGATGCTTCTAACCAATGATGAGAAAGATAATCTTCAAAAAATCATTGAACAAGGCGATCAAGACCGATCAAGGGATAAAGGTGAAAATCATTTGGATTACTGGCAATTGCAATGGTACTCTGCGTTAAGAGATATCGAGCCATTCGCAAGACGTTACGAGGAGTTATCAACTAAGTTAAACATTAAGCACGAACACTACGAAAATTTAGGTGAATTTAGGCTGCGTAGCGGCTCAATTACACCGATTTCAAAAGACGACTTATCAAAGAAAACTAATGCTGAAATTGCGGACTTCTTAAAATCATTTCAACCCAAAGACCGCTGGGAGGAACCTAATATTAGTGGCCTCTGTGATACTCTAAAAGTTTCGGTTGAGGAAAACCCGGAAAAGTTTTCGGACGAAATAGAATTGTATAGTGATGTAGCCTACATTTACTCCTATCACATATTGAATGCTTTTAGTGAAGCATGGAAAAAACAGAAGTCCTTCAATTGGGAGAAAGTGCTCAATTATTGCCTTGATTACATCAGAAGCCCAAAGTTTTATTCTGAGCAACTGAAAGCAGAAAATGATGACTGGAATGCATCAGCTGATTGGGTTGTGGGTTCGATTGCATACCTATTAACTTATGGGATGCAAAATGACGATCATGCTTTTGACATTAGGCTAATGCCTTTAGCAAAAGAGATCATTCATATACTCATCAAAAACCTTAAGCCGGTAGAGGATTTTGAAGATAGGAATATGGACTATGTAACGTATTCCTTTAATTCAACCGCCGGTAAAGTTTTAAGAGCATTGTTCGATTATTCGCTTCGGATAGGAAGATCTGATTTCAAAAAAGAAGACAAAGAAAAATGGTCTCCGGAAATGAAGGCGCTGTTTGAGGAAACATTACAGAAGGATATTCTTGATGGACATATTATGATGGGGTTGTACTTTGAGCAGTTTTACTTTTTAGATCGGGATTGGATTGTCCAACAAGCAAAAAAACATTACGATATCGAGGAAGGAAAATGGCTACCGTTTATTCATGGCTACGTTTTAGGAAATGCACTTTCAAGCAAAGACTTATATGAACTGTTTTATCCTCATTTTGACAGGGCCATCGAAAGCAAAATTGAAGTAAAGCATTTTCACAATCGTGGTATAGTTCGACATTTAACCGCATTTTATTTTTGGGGTTTCGAGACCCTGAACGACAAAAAACTTTTGTGGAAGTTTTTAAATACGATGGAGCCTGACTGTATTCTTGAATTAGTAAATTTCATTTGGCAGCAAGGAGATTACTCAAAAAGCCTATCAGAATCGGAGCGAAAGAACTTTGATAAGATTATTTTGAACCTATGGAAATTCCTGGTGAGCAAATTCAAAAAGTCCGAGAGTGAAGATGGTCATAAAGTTTTAGCCGCACTTTGCAATTGGGTTGTGCTTATGCCGGAGTTGAACGATATATATGCTAAGTTGATTTTAGAATCTTGCAAGTACATTCATAAGACTTATTCGACCCATGAGCTAATCGAAAACCTTGTTACCATTAAAGAGCACGGCGACCCAGTTATGGTTGCTAAGAATATCGGCAAAGTGATTTCTTCAATGGACTTTAGCGATTATATTTCTGAGGATGATAAAAACAATATTAAGGCCTTAGTTATTTTTGCCAATGAGAATGGTCAAGGTGAAATGGCAATCACTTTCTGTAATAATATGGCCTCTGTATATGGACAATACTTTTTAAGGGATTTGCACGATAGAGGTTTCGAGAACGGTAGATCGGAAAAGGCGGCATCTGAAATGACATCGTTATAGTTTTTGTCACCTATTATAGGCTACATCCCAGTTTTTTATGTAATGGAATATTTGTAAATTCGCATATCCAAAGGCGTAGCCCGTACCCCATCACTTACAAACGCCAGGTTGAATAATAACGCACCTATTAGGTGCATGTATTTTATTTATTCAACTATAAAAAATGTTTTTGAGCAATTTACTAAAAAAAATAAAGGGGGTCTTCAACTCTATTTTGAATAGCACGCCTGGAAAGATTGTAAAGACAGGAGCCTATGTGGCCGGTGGTCTTTTGCTTGTTGGTGGGTTGATGCAAGTATTAACCTATACAATCGGTGCCTTCCGGGGTTTATCAAAAGCCATAGCCGGCTAACCGTATAACGGTTAGCTAAGGTCTTCGCCAGCCTGTAATTGGGCTGGGTTAGAACGCCTGTACCTTACTTACGCAAGATACGGGCTAAAGGCATTTGCGCCTATCGGTAGGGACATTCCCTCTTCAAAAAGTAATAAATTTATTACCCTGATTTTAATTTATTTATTAAAATTTCCGCATCCAAAATTTAATAAATTTATTAACTCCACGACCATTTGTGAGGGTCTTCAAAACCCTTCCTTCCATCGCTGCTTGAGGTTTTTCAAGCCTTTTTAAAGGAATTACATTGTAATTTCACTGGTTGGACCGCCTCAAAGTTTGTGGGATTTTATAGTCGCCGATAGTGGTACGATAGTCTTTGGTTGACTATCATACCACTATCGAAAGAGTCTGCTTACACTATAACGGCAATTGCGTTTTTGTTTACCGAATCGCTTCCTCAGGTACATAGTCTGTTGGACTATGCTTTTGACTATATGCAGAAGCAAGCAGTATATACTTTCGCTTTGCCTGGTTCCTAACTTGTGACTGCGTTGATTATAATAGTATTCCCGAAAGCAGTATCAACTGTATAGATAGGTGGTGGACTATACCTTGGTGACTGAGGAACACATACTGGCGGCTCTTATAGTGTAAAAGCACTATCCTTAAGGACTACCGAGACCGTGTTAATGAGGGATTGGTATAGTAGCTTCTTGCTTAAAATTCTCCCAGTTCTTTCTCAATCTTTAATAGTATAGGAGTATCCTTATATCGTTGAATCCTGGCTTTGAACTCATTTTTGATTTCTTGTAGTTCATCTATCCAGTGCGATACTTCCGTATAGTCGGTAAAGTTTATCTCCCGGTAACTATCGTCCTCAAACATAACTACCAAACGCTTTTTGCGACGGCGGGGAACCTGACCAGTGTCAAGAATACGGAACATACTCAAGTGTTTATTTGATTCCTTGACTATATCATTCAAAGACCATCCCATTGCTGACCTTACTTTAGCTATTTCTTCGACTATCACCGAGTATTCATAAGCCAGCCGCTTTTGATGGGCTGTTTCCAGTTGATTCAGTAACTCAACTAATGCCTCATCAGGCGACTTTACGTTGGTTGGTAGTTCTTTTATAAAGGCAGTATGCGCCTCGCCCATTGTTCCAACTTTCTCTACATAGTCTATTCCGTGGCTTTGCCGGAGATGGTTTATCATGCCACGGGCCTTAAAGGTTTGTCCGCAAATGGGGCACTTCTTCGGTTTGGCCGGTTTGCGGTTCTGAGGATAGTTATGCTTTCTTGACATGGAGGTATTTTAAAGCAAATATAGCACGTTACGTTATTTCCTGTAACGTGCTATATTTGTTGTATGATTGAAAAGGAACCGTCCAAAGGACTATCGGTTGCAGACATGCTGCAAAACGGGCTGCTTGAGTTTTACCAGCGTCAATTCACCAGTTCACAGGCAACACGGGAACGGCGGAAAATGTACATGGAGTGGAAAAGGGCCGGCTTGACACCTGCCATCGGCGAGCATTGGGCGAAATTGATTGATCCAAACCCTACTCAATACAATGCCAATGACAACTGGGTTGTTCTAAATTTTTTCGAGCTGATATGGGTGCGGTTGGTAGTCCAATTACGAACCTTCAACTTTCCTAAAGAACACATCCGCCGGTTCGCCGATGTTATGCTCTCTCCTAATGCACTTATTAAGGCGGAAGTAGAGAATATGCATAAGCCCAACGCCGAAAATGGCGAGCTATATATAAGATTATGTCAGCAACTCAAACGTGAACCGAACCAAGAAGAATATAAGTCCTATTTAGAAGAAACTGTAAACCAATTAAAGGCCATAAGCACTTTTGAACTTTTTGTAATTGTTGCCATTAAGGAAAGAAAAAATTTGGTTTTCCGTGCCACAAATGAACATGGATTGATTATGTATTTTTTAGAAGATAGAAGCGAGAATACGGTGAACGCCTTGAATAGAATGCTTTCTTATCCCTATCTGACTATTTCGTTTTCCAGCTTGATTGATGATTTTCTTTTTGAAGAGAAAAACAAACAATGGAAACATAAGTTTCAGCTATTATCTGAAAAGGAAATGAAAATATTAGAGCTAATAGATAACCGAAATGCCAAAGAAATCACCTTTCATTTCAAAAAAGAAACTAATGAAATACACAAGGCAACTGTAAAAACTGAACAAAATGCAAACGTTAAATCCGAGGGGCGGCAAATTTTAGAAATGATGAGATCCGGAAAATATCGGAACCTGCAAATAAGCCTGATCAACAGCAACAATGTTTATATAGATAAGGAAGAAACAATAAAACTTTAAATGACTATGGGTTACAACCAACGCTCTGCTAACAACAGACAGTCCCTTGATAGTTATTACGGTTTGAAGACCTCAAACGGAATAACAGCTTTAATGATGCGTTATGTCTTCCCAAAAACAAGCACAGCATCACCGGGAGATTATTTTAAAAATAGAGGGGCATGATTTAGGAACCTTAACTCCCGATGACCATAAAAAAGAAACGTTCAAGAAACTTATTCAAATCGCGTTCGACCAATATTTATTAACTCAAAAAGTAAAACCAAATGCAAAAAATATATGATCCCAAACTTTTTGAAAAGTTTGGTAAAAAAAGAGAAAAGGAATTGATAAGGACCAGTATGATTGCAGTTATCTATACAAGAGTTTCAACTAAAGAACAGGCCGAAACAAATCTTAGCCTGGAAACGCAGATGAAATACTGTTTGGATTACGCTAAGAAAAATGGGTTTAAGGTTATCGCAACTTTCGGCGGCACGTATGAAAGTGCCAAGTCGGATGAGCGAAAAGAATTTAAGAAGATGCTTCAGTTTATTAAAACCTCTCTCGAAAAAGTTAGCCATATCCTGGTTTACAGCGCAGATAGGTTTTCACGTTCAGGAGCGAGTTCAATTTCTATTGCGGCAGAACTATTGAAAGAAGGCGTAAGAATCCTACCGGTAACTCAACCAGTTGACACCGCAACACCTGAAGGACAATTACATCAAGCCATTCAGTTCATATTTAGTCAATATGATAATAGTAACCGGAAAAAGAAGACCGTAGATGGGATGATAGAGATGCTAAGAAGAGGATATACGGCAGGAACGGTTCCATTCGGTTACACGCATACGACTGTTGATGGTGAACAAAGAATTACCGTTAACGAAAAAGGCGAATTGCTCAGATTGGCTTTTCACTGGAAAGCGTATCAAAAAATGACTACCGCAGAGATAAGCGATAAGTTAAAAGATGTCGGACTCAATATCTCACAGAAGCACCTATCCAAGGTCTTTCACAATCCCTACTACTGTGGGCTGTTAGCCAATAAACTTTTGGACGGCGAGGTTGTAAAAGGAAAACATGAAGCATTGATTTCTGAAGAAACTTTTCTTATAGCCAATGAAGTTCTTCAAGAAAACCATCACGCATATACTCATAAAAAGAAAGATGATGATTTGCCGCTTCGTCGTTTTTTGCTTTGTGATAAATGCGACAATGGATGGGTAGGTTATCTGGTTCATAAGAAGGGGCTCCGTTATTATAAGTGTAATCAGCCGGGCTGTAAGTGCAATCAGAGCGCTAAAGCATTGCATAAGGATTTTGAGGCCATGTTAGTCTCGATAGCATTTAATGAAAGTGACAGGGAGCAGATCAAGCAAAGTATTATTGAAACCTATGGCGAATTAGTGAAGGACAATGAAAATGAAATGGAGGCTGTTCACAAGAATTTAAACGCCTTACAAAAGAAACTCAGTGAATTAAGGGAGCGACACGCTGAAGGGAAAGTTGAGTACGATGTATATCAGGAGTTCAAAGCCAAATATGAAAAGGAAATAGCCGAAATCCACGCAGCTTACACAAAAGACGGTTTTGAAAAATCGAACCTCGAAAACTTCATTTCCTATGCTCTTGATTTTTGCCAAAACCTGCACCAGTCGTGGGTTTCAGGGGACTATGACGGTAAGCAACGACTGCAACGATTGGTATTTCCTGAAGGATTGCACTACAATAAGCAAAATGACCATTATCGAACCACGAAAGTAAATCATGCAATCCTTGAAATCTGGCGTCAGACAAGGGTTTCAGGAAATGGTAACGGCGAAAAGGCAAGTATAAAACTTGACCTTTCGCCGTTGGTAGCCCCGGACGGAATCGAACCGCCATCAAAGGTACCGGAAACCTTCGTTTTATCCATTAAACTACGGGGCCAAAAAAGGCGAAGTTTTTACGCTTCGCCTATTGGTGTGGTCCCTGCTGGGATCGAACCAGCGACCCTCTGATTATGAGTCAGATGCTCTAACCGTCTGAGCTAAGAGACCATGCTGAATTGCTTGCAGCGGGGCGAAAATAAGGATTTAGGCCAAATTTTAAACACAAAAAACAGGGGTTTCCTCTCATTGGCCTGCTAAACTGCTGTCCGTAAAGCCAGATCTACCATTCGTGAACTGTGCCGGAATACCGCCCCTCTTTACGGGAGTTTTGCGCCCGAACAAAATTCAATCATCAATTCTACAACATGAAAAAAGTATTTACCCTGCTGGCCGTGCTCCTTGGCCTTGGAACAAGCAGCACCTTTGCCGGTGGCCCTTCGGCACCTAACCGTTATGATAACACCTTTGGACAGGATGGCTTTTATATTGATACCACCAGCGGCACCTACATTCAATACAATGAAATTATGGTGGGCACCGCTAAACAGTTTTGGGTGGGTGGTGTTACCAACGGTAGCTATTTAGCCAAAAAATTTACGGTGGATGGCAGTCCGCTGATGACTAAAACCGGATTAGCCTATAACGCTGCGGGCGCCTATACCGGCGTGTTAAGCGGTACGAAGTTTTACCTGGGCGGCCAATCCAGCAATGGCGGCCATTACCAAAACATGGCCTTTAACTTTGATGGCACAACCAATCCTATCTTCCACCAAACATCGCAGCCCGATTCGTTTTTAACCGAGGCTTTGTTTGGTCCGCAATACCCGGTTGGGCAAAGCGACCCTAACTGCTCGGATGTGTTAAGCAACGGACACATTGTAACCGCCATTAACAACTACAGCGCCGATAGTTTATACATTGCCGAGTTTGACCCTGTGCAGGGCACAACAGTAATGGTGCATCCTAAATTAACTTCGGGCAGCGGTGTGTTGCGTTTAAAAGCACTGCGTACGATACCCGGCACCAATTCGTATGCTGTATTGGTTTATAATGTACAGGGGTCTTCTACCGTGTTTATTGTTACTAATGGTGTTGCTACGGCCCTTTACAGTTGGAACGGCATTAAGTACGAAGCTATGATTCCCGTAAGTGCCACACAAATGCTGTTAGGCGGAGATAACATGGTGTTCTTTAATGTTACCAATGGTAACACTACAGCAACGCCATCCTCGCTGGCAGGAGTAATAAAATTATCGCGCGATGCTACCAGCAATGAATTGTATGCCTTTACCGGTAATAACATCTATGCCATGGATGCCACCGGCACCTTTGACCCAACTTTTAACCCGGATGGCTTTGGCAATAATTTTTATGTAGCGCCGGTTACAACCGATTTTCTGCTTGGTTCATCACAGGTGTATTATACCGATATGGAAATGCAGGGCAATGATATCCTGATCTCGGGTTTTGTGCCTCAATTGAATAACACCAACCTGAGCATAGGGTACGCAAGTTTTATCATTAAGCTTTTAGGAAAAGGTTCCGTGCCGAATGCCTGTGCCAACTTCTCGGTGCAGTTAGATTCGGTTTACGGCACTACTGGTTGCGATTTTAATGCGCACATTACCTTATCGGGTCAGTTTCCGATGACAGCTTATATTAACTGGAGCAGCGGTGGAACTACCGTATCTGTAAACTCCTCGCCTTACATACCAAACGGACTGTGCCCCGAAACCTACGAGATTGTATTTGAAGACGGGCACCACTGTACGGGCATCGTTAACTTTGTAACACCACCGGTAGTGCCATGTGTGGCACCGGTAGTTGCCGGGCAGTTAGCTCCAGCCTATGCGTTTTGCGAGGGGGACCAAATGCAGTTGGGTCCGTTAACAGTTACAGGCGCCGGCTACACCCATCAGTGGTATAATAATGGTGTAGCGCTTTCGGGCGGTAACTTTGGTCAGCTGTTTATACCTACTATGAGTAGTGCTGATGCAGGCACCTATTATTATGTGGCCACCAACGCCTGCGGCTCGGATACATCGAACAGTACTACTGTAAGCATGATTGGCAATACTACACCGGCCATACAACAAAACGGCGATGTGCTTACGGCCGTCGGTTATGCCAGCGGTGCACAGTTGCAATGGTATTTCAACAACAGCATTCTTGACAGCGCTACGGACGTAACCTATACCGCTACCCTTAGCGGCGATTACTATGTAGTGGCAACCAATCAGGCTTTCTGCACACGCAGTTCCGCTATCCTGCAGGTTGTGGTTACCGGTTTGGATGAGGTAAAGAATAGCCCACATGTTGCTGTTTATCCTAACCCGGCCAATAGCACCTTATTTATTGAGTGCGTGGAAGGCTTAGAAATGGCCGAGGTGTATAACCTGGTGGGCGAACGCGTTCTGGCAGCCAGGGGTAATGTAAACAGCTTGAACATTACCGCCTTACCGCAAGGAATTTATACACTACGTGCTAAAACAATAAGCGGTAAAACAGTACAGCAAAAATTCACACATCAATAACTTGCCTAAGTAAAACTCAATGTGAGCGTGATTGAGTTTTGTTTCGGGCCCGGCTTCCGTAAGGTTGCCGGGCTTTTTATTTATAAAGGAGTAAACTGTGGGCCTACGCAGCAATGCTTAAAACTTATACCTTCGGGGTAAAGGAGCGAACTATGAGAACACTTGTATTTACTGCTGCCCTGGTACTGGCGGCCTTAGGGATGGCCGGTATTAGTTTTTACAGGCCTGTTACCGCTGAGGTTGAAAAAAATGAATCGCCCGAAGAGCCGTATGAATTTTTTATGCAGCAACGGATGTATCCGGATGCTGTGTTTGATGATGCGGCCTATAAACAGGTTATGCAGCAAATCAGCGCGGGCCTTCAATCGGGCATGCGCTCAGCAGGTTTTAGCAGTAACTGGACATTGCAGGGCCCGGGAAACATAGGGGGGCGCATTAACTGCGTGGCTGTTAAACCCGGCAATCCAAACATAATGCTGGCAGGTAATGCTGCCGGTGGTATTTTTAAAACTATTGATGGCGGAGCTACCTGGTATCCGGTATTCGATGCGCAAAGTTATCTTGCTATTTCGTGTATTGTGTACGACCCGCAACATCCCGATACATTATATGCAGGCACAGGCGACCGCAATATGGTGCGGTATACGTTTAACGGCAACGGGCTTTACCGAAGCACCGACGGGGGCGAAACATGGCAAGCTTTTGCCTTGGCACCACAGGGCATTGTAGCGCAACTGGTAATCAACCCGCTGAACACACAAACCATGTATGCAGCCACCATGGGTAATGCATTTGCTGCCGATAGTTTGCGCGGCGTATATAAAACCACCGATGGGGGCCTGAACTGGCAACGCGTTTTACTGGCAGGCACCAATGCCGGCTGTATCGACCTGGTGATGAACCCGCAGGATACGGCTGTACTTTATGCGGCAAGCTGGAACAGCCTGCGTTCAAATGCGGCCAATGTAAACTCGGGGCCGGAGAGTAAACTTTGGAAAACAAGTAATGCCGGTAGCAGCTGGCAGCCCGTGAATGGCACATTTAACCAGGAACCAAACGGCCGCATAAGCTTAGCCATCAGCAACCAGAACCCCGATAAACTATATGCCTGTGTAGTGGATACCTTTAAAAGTCTGAAAGGAATTTACCTTACTGCCAACGGAGGCACCAGTTGGACACCGCTGGATGTTAGCTCCATACAGAATGAAATTTACGGTAGCGGTGGGTATTATTTCGGATGGTATTTTGGATTAATACGTGTAAACCCTACCAACGATAACGAAGTGTATGTAGGGGGTATTCAATTGTACCGCGCAAGTATTACCAACCCCAACAATGTTATCTGGGATCTTGCCGACCCCGAGTGGTGGACCTATGAAGTGCATGCCGATAAACACGACCTGTTTTTTATAGATGGCAACACCTTTATGCTGGCTACGGATGGCGGCTTATATAAAACCACCGATTTGGGAGGAACCTGGAGCGATGTAGAGAATATACCGAACACGCAGTTTTACCGTGTGGCCTATAATCCGCATAATCCTTCCTCGTATTATGGAGGCGCGCAGGATAACGGCACCACCGGGGGCAATGCACTAAGCTTTACCCTTTGGGACCGTATTTACGGCGGTGATGGTTTCCGGGCTATTTTTCACCCTACCGATCCGCTCACCTATTTCTGCGAAACGCAAAACGGCGCCATGGTATTTACCAACGACGGCGGCATGAACTTTTTTGATTTTACCAGCGGCATAGATTTTAGCGACAGAATTAACTGGGATTTTCCGTATGTGATGAATGCCACGGACCCGAGCCGCTTTTATGCCGGCACACATTGTGTTTATCAAATGACATCGGCACCTAATAATAACTGGGTTAAGATGAGCGGCGATTTAACCGATGGCAACGTAACAGGCAATAGTGCCGGTCAGTCGTTTAACGTAATCAGCGGACTGAACAGTTCCTCGAAAGACGGCAACCTGATTTATGCCTGCACCACCGATGGCAATGTGTGGCGCAGCGATAACGATTGCGCAAGCTGGATAAATATTTCGGCGGGCCTGCCCGACAGGTATGTAACGAGCGTAAAAGCCTCGCCTAACCACAGCGATGTAGTTTTTGTATCGCATTCGGGTTACCGCAGCAACGAACTGATAGCGCATGTGCACCGTTCGCTTAACCGTGGCGCAGCCTGGCAGGATATTTCGGGTAACCTGCCACAGGTTGGCGTAAACGATTTGTTGGTTTTACCGGGTAGCGATAGCGTATTGTTTGCCGCCACCGATGCCGGCGTGTATGCCACACTGGATGGGGGAACCAACTGGGAACGACTGGGCATTAACATGCCGCTGGTGCCGGTATTTGAGTTATGCTTAAACAACGCCAGGCGCGAAGTGGTAGCCGGAACCTACGGCCGCAGTATTTATAGTTATTCGCTCGACTCGCTGGGTGTAGCATTAACACAGGATAGCACGGTTATAATTTCAGTAAAGGAAACGGATGCAGATGCACGCGTAACGGTATTCCCTAACCCGGCAAGCGATGCATTGCATATACAAACTGCAGAGATCTTCGATGCCGCCACCGTTTATAACCTGACCGGTGAAGTGGTGCTGCAGTACGATCTGCGCAAACAACAAAAACAGCTCGACATCAGTATGCTGCCTTCGGGCACTTACCTGTTACAATTGCAGGGACGCAAAACCGCAGGCCGGAAATTCGTAAAACTGTAACCACAGTATAAGCTTGCCGTTTGCACTACGTAACCTACAAGCAAAACCTTGCTGTTAGAAACCTTTGCTCATTTAACTTCTTTAACAAGCCTGTACCTTTCATTTTTGGAGGATATACCTTTTATTCGTCGGCTTTCGGAGGAAAAAAGGTGTTTTTAGAGCCGTTAGGCGGTGTTTTTTGTAGTAAACGTGCATTTTTTGTTTAAAAACCGGCGAGATGACGAAACCCAAAGGGCTATTTAACAGTAAAACCGTTAACCAACTATTGACTAAACTATACTACCCCGTGAAATTGCCTAAACTACTTATCTGGTTACTGACAGTTTCATTTACCTGCGCCTTAGCGCCTGTTTCGGCAATGCCCGGTAATAATATCTTCTCGAATCTTACTTCGGACGAGTGCACCACCGGCGAAAGTTTTGACATTATGCAACTGGCCAGCATGAAGGCCACTGATATTATTGATTCGTTTTACCGTAAACGTGTAAAGAACGACCACTTTAACGGCGCCGTTGTGGTAGCCAAGGATGGCGTGCCCTTATACGAAGCCGCATTTGGTTACGGCGATTTCAGCACTAAGGAGCCGATGAGCATTCACTCGCCCATTCAATTGGCTTCGGTTTCCAAAACATTTACCGGTACCGCTGTTATGTTATTGGTGGAACAAGGCTTTTTATCGCTGGACGACTCCGTTCAGAAATTCTTTCCGCAATTTCCTTACAAGGACATTACCGTTCGCCTGTTATTAAGCCACCGCACCGGCCTGCCCGATTACACGGTTTTTCCTAAAGAATACTTTACCAAAAATGCAGACTACATTACCAATAAGGATGTGCTCAATTATTTTACCGTAATGAAGCCGGCCATGCGTTGCAAGCCCGACCACATGTTCATTTACTGCAACACCAACTATGCCATCCTTGCTTCCATTATTGAAGAAGTAACGGCTATGAGCTATCATCAGTTCATCCACGACTTTATTTTTGCGCCGCTGGGCATGGATGATTCCTTTGTGTTTAACCCGGCCGACTCGGCTTACTTTTGCGGCACAACCAGCTATACAGCCAAAGGCACCGTTTGGAAGAATAATATTTACGATGGTGTGGTTGGCGACAAAGGCATTTACTCCTCGGTGGATGATATGCTGAAGTGGGACAACGCCCTGCGCAAGGGTTTGGTGTTAAGCGAAGAAAGTTTGCAGGAAGCTTACAAGCCACGCAGCCTGGACAAGTACAGCTTTGCCGGCGAAAAAGAAAAGAATTACGGTTACGGCTGGCGCATGGCCAAACAACCGGATAAAAGCTACCTGATCTATCACAACGGTTTATGGCATGGCAGCAACAACGTGTTTGCCCGCGACCTGGATGACGGATACACTGTTGTTGTGTTAGGCAACAAGAGCAATAACAACAACTACTGGACAGCCCCTGTCTGGGAAGTGTTAAACCAGTTAAAAACCTTTACCAGTATAGCTTCGGCGCAATAAGCCAGGCTGCTACTTAGTAGCAGCAGGCTGCGCAGCCAATGCTTTGGACTTAGCAAAGAAAAGTTTGAAGCGGCTATAGGCCGATGTTTTCTCCTTTACCCGGTTAAAGTTTTCGAGGAATAACCTGTAATCGTTTTTATTGAGCGCTTTCATGTAAGCTTCGTGGTAGTAATCCAGGGCCTGGATATACATTCCCTCGGCTTCGTGCGCCTGCCCAAGCAAATTCAGCATTACTGCTTTGCTAACACCGGGAACGGCCATGGCAATAGCCGCATGTTTCTTTACCTCTTCGAAACGTCCGAGGTAATTTAAAAAGTTACTGTAGTTGATCCATGCAGCCGGAAAGCGAGGCGAAAATTTAATAGCCAGCTTGTAATGATACTCTGCCTTGCGGTAGTTATCGAGTTTGTAATAATACAGCCAGCCGATATGATTATGGGCGCGGCCACAATCGGGTTCAATCTCAAGAATGTCTTCCAGCACCTGGCGGCCTTCGGCGTATTCTCCGTCTTCGAATAAGCGATCGACCTGTAAAATCATGTCCTCTACTTGTGTATCCATTTATTGCTTGTATTTATTTGTGCGTTTATGTGTTCGTATTTACAACAGCTATTATAGACGTTTATTTAACGCTTAGTGATACATGCCTGCTGAACATTTTTACACTTTTAAACAGCGGCTTAAAAATGGCCTCTGTACATCAAACGTTTAACTCCTTATTGGTAATATGTTAAACTTTTAGAGCCGCGCTAAAGCGCGGCTCTAATTTTCAGGCCGAAACCCCGTTAGGCTTAGGCGTATCGGTAGTTACCGGCTCACCCGCGATTTTAGTATCAGCTTTTGGATCCTTATGGGTTTTTATCAAAATCACAAGGGCAACAGCGGTAGCTTTTAACAAAATAAGAGTCAAGTTTTCCATAAATACCTCCTTTGTTGCGGCGGCTCTACCGCAACAGGTTGATATTACCGTTGGGCAGGCTTAGCCTTCTTTTTGGTTTTTGTTAGTCATCTTCTGTTTTTAAAGTTTTCAATTGAGCCGCAAAGCATAGTCCTCGCCCTGCTTCTATGAGCCGGAGAGGTTACATGCCACGCCAAATGCCTGCTTCGTACAACTCTTTTTGCTTCCGTTGTTCGATGGCCCTTATCTCCTCAAAGGATAATAGCCATTGTAACAACGCACCGGTTTTTTGTAAACATGTTTTAGCTATACTGCCAAAGCTGAGATGTTTTGTTTTCATCCTTACCGTTTTAAAAATTACGCTGCCCTGTTTTTTACCAGTACGGATGGGCAACAAAAAACCCGACCGGTTTTAACAGGTCGGGCATTTTTGAACAGCAGGAATTACAAACTCCTTAGGTACAAAAACACCGTTTCCTGTATTTTGAATGGAACTGATTATATCGAAGGCTGTGTAGCATGTGCTAGCGTTGATTGTTTTTATCGAATTGCTGTTCGATATACGACAGGGGTGAGCCATTAATCTCTACAATGTTTGTAAAGCCGTTCTCCTCTGTAATAAACGAATCGCATGCATCAATAGCGCCGGTGTGCTTACCGTGGCCTTTCTTGTTCATCAATTCGCCGCTGGCAGGGTCTACTGAACCCCAATCAGCCGGACGCTGTGGTCCAATAGGTTCAACAAGGAACTTTCGTTTTCCCTTGATCACCCAGAATCTTCCTGTGTCGCTCATACAATTGGTTTTACTGGTTAAAAAATAGTTCCGTAGCCACCGGAAGCATGCAGACATAGCAGTCCGCTACTACCCGGCGGCAATTAGTTTATGGTTTCAGGCAACAAAAAAGCCCGGTCATCAGATGCCGGGCTTTCGATTTTCCATACACAGTGGAGGTATTACTACCGCCATTTGTGCCGGACACGAAAGCCACCAAACAAATCTTTATCAGCCTGCAGCGCTACGCTGAAGCCGGATGTTTGATATGTTTGGATGCGGATCATTTTTGTTCCTGTTTTAATTATTTGATGGCGCAAATATAGGAAAGGCAAATCCTTTTTTCCAAAATTATCGCAACTATTTTTTTTACCATCTCTTGAAACCCTTTACCAGCAAGGGTTTGAGCTGTTAATTTGTAATAGTTCTAAAAAACAACAAAACGGTTATTTTCCTCGCGTGAAAAAATCTGTAATTGCGCTGATAACCGTTGCTGTAATAGGAGGTATTTCGTTTTGGTTTTTGCGAACTGAGAAACGCAACAAAGCATTGAGGGCCAAACAACAGCAGACCCATGTATTATCGGACACACTCCGCAAGACCTTATATTATTCGCTGGATACTTTTTTTACTAATCGCAGCATCGAAAACGGGTTTAGCGGCAGTGTGCTGATTTCGTATCATGGCGAGCCTGTTTACGAAAAGTGCTTTGGCTATTGCGATTACCGCAACAAGGATCTGATGCACGATACTGCCGCCTTTCAACTGGCTTCGGTTTCCAAAACATTTACAGCTACGGCAACCTTGTGGTGTGTTGAGCACGGACTGCTTAGCCTGAATGATTCGCTGGAAAAATTTTTCCCGGGCTTTCCCTACCATGGCCGCACCGTGGAGCAATTGTTGTGCCACCGGTCGGGGCTACCGAACTATTTATATTTCTGTTCGGGCAAGTGCGACAAGGGTAAGTACTTTTCGAACCAGCAGGTTATTGACCTGATGATGGCAGAAAAACCTGCCGCCTATGCTGCTGCCAACAAAAAATTTGAGTACTGCAATACCAACTACCTGTTACTGGCCTCTATAATCGAAAAGGTTACAGGTAAAAAGTTCGGAGCCTTTATGCAGGAAACTTTTTTTGAGCCCCTGGGTATGGAGCATAGCTTTATTTATGATGTAGCCGACAGCGCTCATCGTAAGATAGCCATCAGCTACAACAGCAAATGGGAGATACAACACAACGATTGTTTTGACGGGGTGGTAGGCGACAAAGGCATGTACAGCACCGTACACGATATGTTTTTGTGGGATAAAGCCTTTTACGATGGCAACCCCCCGTAGCTTTGAGCACCCCGGTGTGCGCAACTATGGTTACGGCTGGCGCCTGATTCAAAAGCCCGACAGCAGCTGGCTGGTGTATCATAACGGTTGGTGGCATGGCAACAACACTGTTTTTTACCGCAACATACAGGACACTACCGCTATCATCATCCTCTCCAATAAATTCAATAAATACGTGTATAACGTAAAGCCTGTTTGGCAAATACTGTATGGCTTAAAACATAAGGATGTAGCCGAAGGGGAAGAATAAAAAGAAAACCCCGGTTTTAGGAACTAAACCGGGGTAAGGCACATATAGAAGAAAAAAGAACAATCAAATTGTAAGCAACAGTTTTACCAGCTGCATGCCGCTTTGGTTTTTAATGCGTGCCAGATACAGGCCTGCCTGCTGGTTACTAAGGTCCACGCTGAACTTATCGGTTCCGTTACCCTCCCACACCAACCGGCCATCTACCGAAAATATTTCCACTCCGGTATTAACCGTTACAGTTGGCAGTGTTATAGTAAACATGCCGTGCGAAGGATTAGGAAACACATTGGCTTGCAAGCCCGCGTGCAACTCTTCAACAGCCAACGCTAAACCATCTTTGTTATAAACGTCGATACCGTGCGAGAGGTTGCCCATCCATAAATTTTTATTGGCATCAACCGCCATGGCCATCACATTTCTATCGCCTAACGGCGAGTTGCTTACAGTAAAGCTATCCCACACTGCATTTTCGTAGAAGTATACGCCGTGCAGATTATCGCTTACATACATGCGGTCGTCAATAAACTTAATATCTGTAATAACCTGGTTGCCGGCGGTTTCAGGCAATAACATGGTGCTCCAGTTGGTGCCATCGTATTTTATAACACCGCCGTAGATGGTTCCGAACCAGATGTTATGTTGTGGATCTTCTTCGATGGTTTCTACCGCATCGTAATACTGCTGAATACCCGGTGTGGTAGTATCGTTATAGAAAGACAGCACACCATTCTGCAATTTAAAGATGCCGTTATAACTAGCTGCCCATATAGCATCGCGGGTAGCATCGTAATGTATATCGCGCATATACAGATTATCGGAAAGGCGGCTGTTATTATTTTTATCGTAAATGGTAAAATTGCCGCTGTTGAATTTAGCTATGTAACCGGGGCCAACCATCCATATGTTCCCCTGGTTATCTTTAGTAAGGTGATCTACCGAAGGCGAAGGCAGTACTCCTTCACCATATTTCAGCCAACCGTTCATATCATCATAAACCTGTAAATACATATAGGAAGTGCCGGCGTAAAACTTATTATTGGCAGCTTCAATATCATTGGGTGCCACAGGCGGTTCCCATAAAAACGGATTGGTAAATACGCCGGTTGCAGGGTCCACACGTTGTATGCCGGTGCCTTCCACCACAAAGAAGTTGCCATTACCATCCGGCTTAATTCCGGAGACCCAGTTCCAGTTTATAGAGCTATGGCGTAGTCCCAACTCTTCGATAATGGGCAGATTGCCTTTGTGATATACACGGCCGCCATCTAAATCGCTACCCGCCCATACACCGTTTGCTGCATCCACATAAATGGAAGTTATAGAGGCGGTGCCGCTTCCTAAATCGTACGGAACAATTTGCCCGTTAATACGCTCGTACACATTCTTCTCATAATCAAACAGCAGCAGCTGGTTGCCGTTATGCAGCTGCATTTCGCCGGCAAGTTGATTTATCTGAAACGTATCAGTTTCGGTTGTATCGGTAAAGGTAGCTACCGTGCCGTGGTCGCCTGAAAACACAAAGTGATGATCATCGATAGTAAGCACGCGACAACTGCCGTAAGCAAATGCGGTAGTGGTAAGCACCTGTATGTTATCAGTAGCGGGGTCGTAAAAGAAAGGTTGATTAGCGCCACAGAATAATTTACCATTTGGCGCAAAGTCGAAATCCCAAATAGGAGACGCAGAACTATACGGCGTTGGCAGATACGTAGTAAATGTTCCGTATTGGTATTTGTATAAACCACGGGTAGTAGCGGCCCATATTGCACCATCAGGGGCAATCTTCATTTCATACAACATGGCATTGTCATCGGGGAAAGGGATGTGCGTCCACACCGTACCATTGTATTGCGCCAGGCCGTTATCGTAGGTGCCTATCCAAATATTGGCGGTTTGCGGATGCACCGCTACGCGCTCTACCGTTAGCGAAGGAAGCGCATCGGGGCCTTTCTTGAAGAAGGTGCGCTGGCCGCTAACCCTATCATACATTACCAGGCCGGCTTTATCGGAAATCCAAAGTTCATTACCGCGCTCGGCAAATGAAGTAACCTGTATATAATTGGAAAAGTTAGTCCAGTTACCGGCGAAGGTGTGCCCGGCTGATAGCATCAGCAACAGCAGCAGGGCCAGAGAGTTGAAACGGTTTTGCATACACATCGAATTTATGAAGGCAAAAAAACTACATACTATATTTAACAGCAACCAAATGTTTAGCCTAATATTAAAAGTTAGATGCCCACAGACCGCAAAGCGTTGTAAGGAGGAATGAAAAATGTTTCAAGACCTCTAATTGGCATTTAAAGATCTTCCTCCGGCGTTAAAAAAGAGACTTTTATAGCCATAAATTAAAAGTCTGATTATTTTTAAAAAATGAAGAAACCCTCGAACGAGCTGTTTTTGCTGGTACAGAGCCTGAGCCTTAGCGAAAAGCGTTACTGCTCGCTGTATCTGACTCGGCACAGTTCGGAACCGGGGAACCGCTACCTGCGGTTATTTGAGGTTTTGAAGGAGCAGCCCTCCTACGATAGTGCTGCGGCAATGGAGGCATTAGGTTACCGTTCCCAACCGGGGCATTATGCGGTGCTTAAAAAACAGTTGTACGAGCAACTGCTGGACGCCCTGCATCAATTTGATTTGTTTACCAACCCGGTACAGCAATTATTACGCGGCATCCACCAGTGCCATCTGCTATTACAAAAGGGCTTGTTTGCCCAATGCGAAAAACGTATCCGTGCCCTTTCGGTTACCGCACGCGAGATGAACCAGTATGAGGCGCAACTGCAGCTGCAGAGCTTAAAAATGATGATGAAGGCCCGCAGTTACTATCGGCAGGTAACAGAGGCAGACTTGAAGACATGGCTGATGGATACCACCAACCTGCTGAGCGATTTAAACGTAACCATGCGTTACCGCTATGCCGGCAGTTTAGTTTATAAAATGCAATACGAAGTAGGCGGCAGGGGTAAAGAACTGGCTGCACGAATGGAAAAAGTAATGGCCTTGCCGGAATTCAGAGAAGAAAAGCAGGCCCGTACACTGAGCGCCTTATTGGATTACCACCAGGTAAAAGCCCTTTACTATTTCGCTAACCTGGAGCCCGAGCAAGCCCTTGGACATAATGAGAAATTTCTGCAATTATTAGATGAGAACCCGCAAATGCGGCAATTGCATGCCGACCGGTATTTCTCGGTATTAAACAACTTTTTGATTGACTGCCTGGTATTAAAAAAATACCCCGTGCTGGAAGATGGCCTGCTCAAGTTGCGCGGACTTTCGAAAATACCGGCCTTTAAACGACTTGTAAATATCGATGCCAATGTGTTTCGTTTAGGCTACCTGCTGGAGATGAACTATATGATAAGTACGGGCAGCTTTAAAGCGGCCTATCAGAAGTTACGCTACCTGCAGGAAGGGCTGGCCTTACATGCCGATAAAATTGTAAAACACAATCGGCTAACGCTGCAGTATCTATCGGCCTATACCTGCTTTGCACTTGGCAACTACGACGAAGCATTGGACCACCTGTGGCCTATACTGCAGGAAAAAGAAACCGCCGTAGCAGAGGACATCCAGGTAGCCGCACGCATGATGCAGTTACTATGTCATTTCGAAAAGCGGGACGAGATGCTGCTGGATAGCCTGGTAAAAGGTGTGCGGCGTTTATTAAAAAAGGACGATACGGCAGCTATACAGCGGCAGGTGCTTGCATTCATAAACGGCAGCCTGCGCAAGCAACAGCAGCCCGATTTTGGCGAGCTGCAGAAAAAGCTTGAAAAACTGGCTGCTCATCCCTCAGCAGCGGGTAGTTTGAACCTGTTTAACTACCTGGTATGGTCACGCGCCCATAGCGAGGGCAAGACCTTTGCTGACAGATGGGAGTAACCAGGATAGCAACTATTATATTAGTGTTGCAACTCTTTTGCGCTCCCCGCATTCTTCTATCTTTACAACGGACTCAGTATTATGAAAAAAAATATACTTACACTTCTCTGTTTGTGTTACGCCTTTATTGCAGCAGCCCAAACAGATACCGTTTTTTGGTTTGCCGCTCCGGAGGTATCCATTGATGCTTCTAACTTCGACCGGCCTATTGTATTGCGCATTACCAGCTATAATCAAGCAGCTACCGTAACCATTTCGCAACCTGCTGCCGGTGGTATGCCGGTGCAAACCTCGGTAGTACCGGCCAACAGCACCCAAACGGTGGACATTACCAACTGGATTGACTTTATTGAAAATAAACCGGCCAACACCACGCTTAACTATGGCTTGTATATTTCTGCCACCGCACCTGTTACTGTTTACTACGAAGTAGTAAGCACCCAATGCCAGTGTAACCCTGAAATTTTTGTTTTAAAAGGCGGCAACGCCCTCGGCACCGATTTTTTCATTCCGTCTCAAAATTACCTGGATAATAACCCCGGCTACTCGCCGGTACCTTACTCGGCTTTTGACATGGTGGCCACGCAAAACAATACCACCATTACCATTACACCGGCCAACAACATTGTAGGCCATGCAGCAGGCGTACCATTTAATGTAGTGCTGAATGCCGGCCAAACTTTTTCGGCTACAGCGGCTAGTGGTTTAGCGGCCCAACACCTGCAGGGCTCCCGCGTTACCAGCGATAAACCCATTGCCATTACGGTAAAGGATGACTTGCTATACGGTGCACCATTCGGGGGCTGTTCCGATCTCGGGGGCGATCAGATTGTACCTACTCCCCTGCTGGGAACGGAATATGTAGCTATGAGCGGATTCCTAAACGCGCCGGGCGATCAATTATTTATTACTTCTATACAAAACGGCACATCCATATCTAAAAACGGAACGCTGCTGACTACCATTAATGCCGGACAAACCTTTCAAACTGCGGTAGGCGGCCCCTCGGCTTATATACAAACATCAGCACCTGCCTATGTTTGGCAAATGAGCGGTATTGGTTGCGAAATAGGCCTTGACCTTTTGCCGCCAATTGTGTGTACAGGTTCATATTCCGTTTCATTTACACGCAGCACTACTGAAGACTTATATGTAAACATTATGGTGCGTGCCGGCAACCAGGGTAACTTTTTGGTGAACGGCGCAGCAGGTGTAATAACGGCAGCGCAATTCAGTGCTGTGCCCGGCACCGGCGGTGTATGGATGAACGCACAGGTGTTATTACCGATAGGTTCTTATCCGCAGAATACGGCTATTAACGTAAGCAATACCACGTCGTTTTTTCATCTGGGGATGATACATGGAGGCCCCGGAAGCGGAACGCGCTTTGGTTACTTCAGCAACTTTGCAAAAATAGAAGTGGTGGCATCGGCAAGCGCACCTAACATCTGCGCGGGCTCGGGCCTGCAGTTAAATGCCGACACCATCCCGCAAGCTACGTATAACTGGAGCGGACCCAGTGGTTTTTCTTCTGCTTTGCAAAATCCTTACCTCAGCAACACTAATACCTTTAACTCCGGCGATTATGTGGTGAGCGCTACTGTGCTGGGCTGCCCCAGCAATGCCGATACCATACACGTGGATGTAATCAACTGCTTTCCTGATTCGGATAATGACGGCATAACCGATGAATGGGACATTGATGATGATAACGACGGCATAACTGATGCTATTGAATGTGGTAACGGATCGCTGCAAAATTTAATTGTGAACGGAAGCTTTGAGCAACCGACCATTTCGGGCACCAATGTGTTATATGTAGACGAAAGCCTGGTACCCGGCTGGGAAACCACCAGCACCGATAACACTATTGAGCTTTGGGGCAATAACTTTAATGGTGTGCCTGCCTCCGCAGGCACCCAGCATGCCGAAATCAACTACACGCAAATGAGTGCGCTGTATCAGGATGTGGCAACCACGCCGGGCGATGTACTGGTTTGGTATTTTTCGCACCGTGGCCGAGCGGGTGTAGACGTAATGGAGCTGCGCATAGGTGCACCCGGCAACACACAGCAGCAAGGGCAGTTTTCAACCGGTAACACAGCATGGGCCTTATACAGCGGTGTTTATATAGTTCCTGCAGGCCAAACCTTAACACGCTTCGAGTTTCAGGCAATTTCCACGGCAAGCGGAAGTCCGGCAGCAGGTAACTTTATTGATGATGTAGCTTTTTATTCCGTGAATTGTACCCTGGATAGCGATGGCGACGGTGTGCCTAATCCGCTGGATTTAGATTCGGATAATGATGGGTTATATGATTGTTTGGAGAGTGGCCATGGACAGGCTGATGCCAACAACGATGGCCGCATTGATGGACCCAATGCCTCGTTTGGCAGTAATGGATTATTCAATGGCCTTGAAACTTCGGACTTAATTAATGCCACCTTAACTTACACGGTAGCCAATACCGACAATGCCGCCACCTACGATTTTATTACGCAGGATAGCGATGGAGATGGTTGTTACGATGTTTGGGAAGGCGGCTATGCCGATGCAGACAGCAACGGTATCGTAGGCAACACACCGGTTACCGTTAACACCAATGGTGTGGTGCAAAACGCAATGCCTGCTTATAACAACACGCCTACACAAACTGTGGCAGGCACCTACGATTATACCAGCACCTTTATCCAATTATGTAATTGCGTAACCGCACGCGATACAAACTTCGTAAGCATTTGCCCCGGCAGTGCGTATACATTACCGGATGGTAACACCGTAACCAATGCCGGCGCTTACAGTGACAGTTTTACACTGGCTAATGGTTGCGATAGCATTTTTGTTACGGTGGTTAGCTTATACCCTGTTTACGATTCTACCTTTAATGCATTCATTTGTCAGGGGGCTACCTATACAACCCCGGGTGGGCAAGCAGCAACCACCACAGGTTTATATACCGATACCTTACCAACGGTGAACGGCTGTGACAGTGTGTTACACGTAAACCTTACTGTTTACCCTGTTTACAATACTACGGTTACACCGGCTATCTGTGCTGGCCAAACTTATACGCTGCCAGGTGGCAACACTACCGGAACCGCAGGGAATTACAGCGATACGTTAACAACAGTAAACGGTTGCGACAGCATCATTAACACACAACTTACTGTTTATCCTACTTACGACACTACGTATGCCGACAGCATTTGCCAGGGTTATACCTATACATTACCTGGCGGTTCCACGGCAACTACCTCGGGCACGTATACCGATACACTGCATACCGCACTTGGTTGCGATAGTATTATTCATGTGCAGCTTACCGTAAAACCAACTAGCGCTTCTACTGTGCGCGATACCATTTGTAACGGAAGCTCTTACACCTTACCTGATGGCAGTACTGTTACCGCAACAGGCAGCTACCCTGTTACACTGCAGGGCAGCAACGGCTGCGACAGTGTAGTAACAACCCTGCTTACCGTGCTCACCGTTAATGTAACCGCTACCAGCAACAACCTGAAGTGCCAGGGCGATAACAGCGGCAGTATTCAGGCAATGGCTGTGGGCGGCATCAGCCCTTATACCTATTCGCTGTTGCAAGGCGGTGCCGTTTTGAGCACCAGCGGCACCGGCAGTTTTGCTTCACTGGCTGCGGGCAGTTATACTGTTAGTGTAACAGACAGCAAAGGCTGCAGCGCTCAAACTACTGTTACATTAACTGAACCTGCTGCATTAGTTGCAACTGCCACCTCTACCGATATTACCTGTCCCGGCGAGAAAGATGGCACCTTGCTCTTACAAGCAACAGGAGGAACACCGGCCTATACCTATGTGGCGGGAACCTCATCGAATAGCAGCGGCAACTTTACCTCGCTCAGCGCAGGCTATTATCCTTATACAGCTACCGATGTAAATGGCTGTAAGGATACAGGCTCAGTAACCATTACCGAACCGCAGGCCATTGTGCTATCTCTTCTGCCGGATAGCCTGGTATTAAACCTGGGCGAAAACGCGCAGGTAAATGCCAGTACCAATTACGACCCCAACGTGGTATATAACTGGAGTCCGGTGGTAGGACTAAGTTGCAGCGATTGTGCCAACCCTGTAATCCAGCTTAACAACTCGCTGTTATACCAGGTGCATGTAACGGTAACTATTAACGGTAACGATTGCGAAACCTCGGCAACATTGCCCGTAACGGTAATTCCGCAATACGATTTATTTATACCCAACGCCTTTACACCTAACGGCGATGGCAAGAATGAGGTATTTAATGTGTTCGGCAATTTGCAGGCGGTTAAGTTTATGGAGGTTTCCATATTTAACCGCATAGGCGAAAAAGTATTTGAATCGAATGATATAAACTTTGGATGGGATGGCAACTATAAAGGTAAGCCGGCTGATTTTGGCGTGTATACCTATGTATTGCGCGTAGTATTTATAGACGGCTACACACCTAAGTTTTATAAAGGCACCATTACTTTAGTGCGTTAATACACAACAGGCATGATAAAAATTGCCATAGCAGGAATAGGGGCCATTGGAGGTTACTTTGGCGGATTACTGGCAAAGCGCTATGCCGGATCGGCATCGGTGCAGGTTTATTTTATAGCCCGTGGCGATAATGAAAAAGTAATTCAACAGCAGGGCTTGCAGGTAGATGCGCCGAGCGGAAGCTTTACCGCCACACCGTACTTATGCACCTCCGACTGTAACAACATTGGCGCCGTAGATTACCTGGTTATTTGCAGCAAAGGATACAGCCTTGCGGATTTGTTAGAACAGGTAAAGCCCTGTTTAAAACCGGAAACAGTTATACTGCCCTTGCTGAACGGCGTGGAGGCCTGGGAAATAATTAAAGCTACCTATCCGCAACACGAAGTGTGGCAGGGTTTCGCCTACCTGGTAGCGCGCCTTACGGCACCGGGTGTGGTAAAAGAAACCGGCTCGGTAAGGCAATTGCATTTCGGCAGTGTGGAAGGTTCGCAGGAAAAACTGGAAGCCTTCGAGACCCTGCTAAAAAACGCAGGCATCGATGCTCG
The DNA here is from genome assembly GCA_044225825.1 of Chitinophagales bacterium. Lineage (GTDB taxonomy): Bacteria > Bacteroidota > Bacteroidia > Chitinophagales > LD1 > Bog-950. The sequence continues at coordinate 276,220 of JBGAIB010000003.1, read as the reverse complement.
GTTATCCGGAAATATTGAAAGCGCTGCCTGGGAGAAATACCTTTTTATTGTAGTTATGGCCACCTTAACTGCTTACCTGGATAAGAATTTTGGGCAAGTGCGGAGCGACCCGCAGGCCATACAGCTTTTTGACGCACTACTGCAGGAGGCCGTCCAATTAGCCCAATTAAAAGGCATACAATTTGAAGGTGACATCCTCGCAAAAACAAATGCGAAGGTAGTAGCGGCCAATGCGGATACCACCAGCAGTATGCACAGCGATTTTAAAAAAGGCGGTGCTACGGAATTGGAATCAATAACAGGTTATTTGGTTCGCGAAGCCCGACTGAGGCACCTTGCGGTTCCTACGTTTGATAAGTTGTATAAGGCCTTAAAAGCGCGCACTTAACCTTCAAAGGAAACGGCCCTGCGGTATTCTTCGGCTGTTTCGTGCAGCATGTGCTGTGCTTCGTTAATAGAAATATGCAGTTGATGACTTAAAGCATTTTGGGCAATTTCCAATTGCTTTTCGCTGTGCGGATGATCGAAGAAGATTTTACCGGTGCGGCGAATAAAGAAATCGCTGAGGTGGTAAATCATTTCATGCTCGATGCAGTATTGTAATTCGGCAAGGCAGTAGAGTTCTTCACCATCCGGTAGGTTATGCCGTAATAGTTTTACCTTATCTACCACATAACGCAGGTTGCTGCCATAGCGGTAAAACCAGCGGTGCAGGTAATTGCGGTCAATATTAGTTTCAATCGACCAGCGTTCCAATGCCTCCACTGCGGCATCAAATTCATCGGCATTATTAAAAGCACCGCCACTAAGCCTGTAGGTTTTGGTTAAGGAACGGCCATAATTTTTACCAAGAGTTTTGGCGGCCAGGTCTGTAATTTTTTCAGCCATCAGGCGGTAACCGGTCAACTTACCTCCCGCTATGGAAATCAAACCGCTTTCGCTGATCATGATCTCATCCTTGCGCGATAACTCGGAAGGGCTTTTACCGTCCTCGTGTATCAGCGGACGTAAACCGGCCCAACTGCTTTCGATATCTTCCTGTTTCAACTGAACAGAGGGGAACATCTTATTCACCGCATTCAGCAAATAGGTGGCATCGGCTTTGGTGCAGCGCGGCTTGTCAATTTCCTGGTTATAAACGGTATCGGTAGTTCCCACATAGGTTACACCATCGCGCGGTATAGCAAAAATCATGCGGCCATCTTCTACATCAAAGTAGGCAGCCTGCTTTAACGGCAATTTACTTTGAGGAAACACAATGTGTACACCTTTGGTTAACTGCAGGCGTTTCCCTTTCAGGGAATTATCCTCTTTACGTAATAAGTCAACCCAGGGGCCGCAGGCATTTACCACCAGTTTGGTTTGTATGGTAAAGGTTTCTCCGCTTAGCTTATCCAGTACTTCTACTCCCTGAATTTTGCCCTGCTCATTATATACAAAATGCTTCGATTCGGCATAGTTCAACAACTGCGCGCCATTTTCAAAGGCGCTTTTAGCCAGTTCAATAACCAGGCGCGAATCGTCGGTGCGATATTCGAAATACAAACCGCCACCGAGCAATTTATCAGTTGCTACCAGCGGCTCCACTTTATGCGTTTCGTGCCGGTCGAGCATGCGGCGGCGTTCATGGCTTTTAACTCCGGCCAGCAGATCGTACACCAATAAACCTGCTGAAGTAGTAAAGCTGCCCAGCGAGCCACCTTCGATAATAGGCAGCAGCATTTTTTCGGGAATAACCACATGGCGGGCATTGCGGTGTACAATGGCGCGTTCGCTGCCTACATCGCGCACCAGCTTTACTTCCATTTGTTTAAGGTAGCGCAAACCACCATGGATAAGCTTGGTGCTGCGCGAACTTGTTCCGCTGGCGAAATCGTTTTTCTCGATGAGGGCCACCTGCATGCCGCGCAAGGCAGCATCCAGGGCAATACCGCAACCGGTTATGCCACCGCCTATCACCAGTAAATCAAATTGTCCGGCAGTAAGCTTTTTTTTGAAGTCGGAACGGTAAAGATTAGAGAACGTAGGAGCTGACACGTTAATTATCGATTGATTTTGAACCCGGTTTTTCTTTCTTCTTTTTATAAAGTGGAATTCCGGCCTTCTTTATAGTTTCATATTCATCGGTTACAATCCGTACCCGCTCAAACCCGGCCCGCTTAAACATGGAACCTGCTGTTAGGGCATCGGCACCGGTGGCGGCATAAACGTAGTAACTCTGGTTTACATCAAGTGTAGTAAGCGCCTGCGCCAGGTCGGCCAGGGCAATGTGTTCCGAATCCTCCAGCCTTTCTTCGGCAAATTCCTCAGCGGTGCGTACGTCGATCAGATAAAATTCATCGAACCGGTAGTCCATTTTAAGCTCGTCGGCTTCTATGGTAATCAGCACATCTATAGGCTTACCTGCCTGTACCCAGGCCTCAAAACCACCTTCCAGGTAACCTCCATAGGTAGTTAAACCGCTAGCTTTTATAGCTCTTTCGAGTGATATGCGGGCTTCTTCGGGCGTTACCAAAAGGAACTTTTCTTCATCTTCCAACACCTCGTTGAGCCTTTCCAGGAAACCAGGGCCCGGGGTAATGGAAATAGAACCGGGAATAATCCCTACCAGTAAATCTTCTGTGGAACGAACGTCAATAACCGTATATCCTTCGCCCCCCAGGCGCTCGAAATCGGCCACCTGCCATGCCTGCATAATGCAAATTTTGGGGCGAATTTACCCTAAACAACCTTAGGAATCAAAAAAGTCGCCAAGGCCTTTCTCTATTTTAGATAGTAAGGGGTAGTTAATGCTATAGTAAATGAATTTGCCTTTTCGGGTGGTAAGCACCAACCCGGAATCGCGCAGGATACGCAAATGTTGAGACGTAACGGATTGCTCCAGCTTTAACGTATTATAAATTTTATTAACGTTAGTGGCTTTATGTTGTCCAATAAATTCCAATAACTGTAGTCGCAACGGATGGGCAAGTGCTCGAAATAGTCCAATCACCGTTGCCAGATTTTTGTCGCTGATCAAGTCTACTCTGGCCGAGTGCATAATTGTGGGTTATGGTGTTAAAGAAAAACATAAAACACTAAAAAGTCAAGCCCCTGAAGTGGCAATTTTAGCCCCTTTTATATTAATATTCAAAGCGTTACCTATTCAATTTTTATTGCTCTTCATATGTTTTTAAACAACATTTTTCAAAAGTAATAAAAAAACACCTACAATTCCTTTATTGTCATTTGTTAAAAACAATTTCGGATTTTATAAATGTTAAAACACCGGCACCTCTACCCCTTTTAAAAATCAGTGCCAGGGCCTACCCAAAATTTTTTCCGCATTAAAATTTTGGGTATTTTCCCTTACCCTAAAACCAATAAAATGAAGAGAACTATACCCCTTCTGCTTCTGTTTAGCTGTGCCTTTGTGCTTTTACGGGCCCAATGCCTGAATGGCCGTTATTACGACAAAATTTTTAGCGTTTCCTCTTCTACTAATGTCCTTTATGGCAACGCCATGAAGTTCGACAGCACCTATCAGGACCTAAAAATGAACATCTATGAGCCTTCGGGTGATCTTTTTGCCCACCGGCCTTTGATTGTGCTGGCCTTTGGCGGCAGTTTCACAGCCGGCGTTAAGGAAAGTCCGGATATTTTGAACCTATGCAACGAGTTTGCCCAGCGCGGCTATGTAACCGCCACTATTGATTACCGCCTCGGATTTGAGGATGGTAATGACAGCGACACCAATCAGTTTAAAGCGCTGATACGTGGCGTACAAGATATGAAAGCCGCGGTTCGCTTCTTTTATAAGGATGCCAATACCACCAATACATATAGAATAGACACCAACCAGATTTTTATAGGTGGTGTTTCAGCCGGCGCCTTTATAGGATTGAACTACGCCTATGGCAAACTGGACACCCTATCGAAACCGGCTCCGCCTTTTGCCTTCCCGGCCGTTATTGCCCTGGGCGGTCCCGAGGGCAACAGCGGCAACCCCGGTTATAGCAGCAAAGTAAAAGGGGTAATTGACCTTTGCGGAGCCATTGCCGATACGGTATGGATAATGCCAAACGATCCTATTTTGGTTGGTGTGCATGGTTTGATGGATGACCTGGTAGACTGCGAGTGGGATAGCGTAACGGCTTCGCAAAGTGTAGAAGCAAGTTTATACGGCACCTGCGACATTAATAAACGCGTAAATAATATTGGCCTGCCACATTCGCTATACTTTTTCGAGGGCATGGGACATGTGCCGTTTATACTGCCCACCAATCCTTTACACAACCCGCTGCCCTATATGGACACCACCGTTTGGGTAATCCGCGATTTTCTGGCACCCAATACCTTATGCGACACTACACTTATATCGGGCTTCCAGGAATCGGAAACAGGCGTAACCGCCACGGTTTATCCTAATCCTGCGGGGGAACAACTCTATATCAGTTCGGCCCAAAGCGTAGCCCTGCAGGCGCAATTGTTTACCATGGAGGGCCAACTGGTTTGGCAACAACAACTGCCGGGTGGTTTTATAACTGCAGTTAGCCGCAACGAAGTGGCACCGGGTGTTTACCTGCTTAAACTTACGGATACCGAACACCCTGAAAAACGAAAAACGGAACGGGTAGTGTTTTATTAAACTAATGCCGGGCGCCTCCTAAACGGGAGGCGCTTTTGTTTTGTAAACTTAGTGCGGGTCAATTTGTTTTCTGTTCTACATTCGCCCTTTAAACAGAACAGAGGTTATGACGGCACATGCACGTAAAGTAGTAGGTACCTGGTTGTTGATTGGTGTGGTAATGGTTTTTGTGCAGGTAATATTGGGCGGCATTACCCGCCTTACCGAATCGGGCTTATCTATTACTGAATGGAAACCGCTTAACGGCACCATCCCCCCATTGAATGAACAACAATGGACCCAGGAGTTTGATTTGTACAAGCAGAAAGTGCAATACCAGGTAATTAACGAAGGCATGACCCTGGCTGAGTTTAAGTGGATCTTTTTCTGGGAATATTTTCACCGCCTGTGGGCGCGCTTAATAGGTGTGGTGTTTGCTATTCCGTTCATCTACTTCCTGGTTAAAAAATATTTCGACCGTTCGCTGGTTACGCCGCTGGTGCTGTTGTTTTTACTTGGCGGCTTACAGGGTTTTATAGGGTGGATAATGGTACGGGGCGGACTTGATTCTTTATTTGTGCCACCACTGCGTTTAACTACGCACCTGGTGCTGGCGTTTATCCTGTTCTCGTATTTGATATGGATGACCTTGCAGGTTTACCGCGGGCCTAATACCTGGGTAAGTGCGCAACATCCGCAATTTAAAACAGCGCGCACCTTATCCGTGGTGTTACTGCTATTGGTGTTTGTGCAATTGTTTTTAGGCGGTGTGGTATCGGGTATGAAAGCCGGTTTAGCATATCCTACCTGGCCTGACATGAACGGGCAGTTTATACCTTCGGCACTGTTTACAGAGAAAGCAACCTTTGAAGGTTTTAAAACGTACCTGCCACAGGATTACTGGGGTCGCACTTTTATACAATTTGTACACCGCCTGACCGCTTACATGTTGGTGGTGTTGGTAGCCCTGTTTTATTTTAAAACACGCAACCTTACTACCGATAGCATTTTTAAACGCGGCTTAAATTTTTTACCGGTAATGATTTTATTGCAGGCCTTGCTGGGCATAATAACCGTGCTCAACTGTATAGGCAAAATACCTGTAAGTTGGGGCATGCTGCATCAGGGCGGGGCAATGGTGTTGCTGGCAACGGTGGTTTTTATAACTTTCCACTTGTATACACCTGCCCAACGAAATGAGTGAGAAGAAAAGTGCCTGGCTTTCCTATGGGATTATAATAGTAGCCGCCCTCGGTTATTTTGTAGACATCTACGACCTTATCCTGTTTAATGTAGTAAAGAAGGAAAGTCTGGAGGTACTGATGGCCGGTCAGGCCGAAGACCTCCGCAACTCCACCGCGCAATTTTTGTTCAACATGCAAATGACGGGTATGCTGGTGGGCGGTGTGTTGTGGGGCGTCTGGGGCGATAAGCGAGGCAGGCTTTCCGTATTGTTCGGTTCTATACTCCTGTATTCCGTTGCAAATGTGGTAAACGCCTTTGTGCAAACCATACCTGTGTATGCGCTCGTGCGCTTTATAGCGGGCGTTGGTTTGGCAGGTGAATTAGGTGCCGGCATTACCCTGGTATCGGAAACCATGAGCAAGGAGAAACGCGGTTACGGTACGATGATTATTGTAACCTTTGGCGCGCTGGGAGCCGTTGTAGCAGCGCTGGTTGGCGCAAAAGGCGAGATTATAGGTCAACAGCTTACAAAACTATTTGGTGCTACGTTTGCCAACTGGCAGGTGGCTTATATACTTGGCGGCGTGCTGGGGCTTTGCTTGTTAATGCTGCGCATAGGCACTATCGAATCGGGGATGTTTAAAAACGTTCAGCAGCAGGAAGTGCAACGCGGCAATATTTTTATGCTGTTTAATAATTGGGAGCGCTTTAAAAAATACCTGTATTGCATTTTGGTGGGCATACCGGTTTGGTACTTCATTGGTTTAATTATTGCCAACTCGCAGGCCACCTGGGCGGCAGAGTTAAATGTGCAGGGGAAAGTGATTAACGGAACAGCGCTGATGTATGCCTATCTGGGCTTAAGTGCCGGTGATTTGGTTTGCGGTTTAATAAGCCAGGTTTGGGGCAGCCGCCGTAAAGTGGTGTTGGTGTATTTAGGCATGAGTGTGGTGCTGCTCACGTACTACCTGTTTTTTGCAAAGGGCATTTCGCTGGATGGATTTTACGTGCTGTGTTTTTTAATTGGGGCAGCTACCGGTTACTGGGCCATTTTTGTAACCATTGCTGCAGAACAGTTCGGCACCAATATCCGAAGCACGGTTACCAATACCGTTCCGAATTTTGTGCGGGGTTCGGTGCCTTTAATTATGCTGCTGTTTAACCTGATTAAACCGGCCACCGGCAATATTATAAGTGCGTATGTGGTTGGCCTGCTATGTTTAGCACTGGCCGCTCTTGCCATTTTTCAATCGTCGGAAACCTTTGCCAAGGATCTGGACTACGCGGAATAGGGAAATAAAAAAGGCGCAGAACAGTTCGTCCGGCGCCTTCGTGTTTATTTACAACAATGCGATTACAGGAAAGGTGTTTTAACCACTACTGCTTTAATAGCCTGATTGCGTATCTCTACAAATATTTCGGTGCCTACATTCGCAAATTCGGTCTTTACATAACCTAAACCAATTGCCTTGCCCAATGAAGGTGATTGGGTACCTGAAGTTACTTCACCGATTTCGTTACCTGCAGCATCTTTAATTTTAAAGTGCTGGCGTGGTATTTTACCCTTCTCCGGTATTTCGAAACCAACCAGTTTTTTAGCAGGACCGTTATCCTTAATGGCTTTATGGTAATCGCTCATCACAAAGCTCTTGGTAAACTTAGTAATCCAGCCTAAGCCTGCTTCGATAGGCGAAGTGGTATCGTCAATATCGTGGCCATACAAGCAGAAAGCTTTTTCCAAACGCAGCGTATCGCGACAACCCAGGCCGGTAGGCACAATGCCAAATTCTGCCCCTGCTTCAAACACAGCATCCCATAATTTGCGCACGTCGGCATTGGCTACATACAACTCAAACCCGCCGGCGCCGGTGTAACCGGTATTGGAAATAATTACCTGCTCGATGCCAGCCATAGCACCCACTGTAAAGGCATAGTAAGGTATAGTGCTCAACTCAACCGAAGTAAGTTTTTGCAAAGTTTTAATGGCGTTAGGCCCTTGCACAGCCAACAGGCTCATGCCATCGCTCATATTCACCATCTCCACACCAAAGGTATTGTGGTCTTTAATCCAGTTCCAATCCTTATCAATGTTACCGGCATTTACCACCAGGTAATATTCATCGGCTTTAAAGCGATACACCAACAGATCATCTACAATACCGCCCTTATCGTTCGGCATGCAGCTGTATTGCACTTTACCATCCGTAAGCTTGCTGGCATCGTTAGTGGTAACCTGTTGTATCAGGTCCAGGGCTTTCTCCCCTTTTAAACGAAACTCGCCCATATGGCTTACATCAAACACACCCACACTGTTGCGTACGGCTTTGTGTTCTTCGTTAATACTGCTGTAAACAATAGGCATATTGTAGCCTGCAAATTCGGCCATCTTGGCGCCCAGTGAAATATGCAAGGAGGTTAAGGCGGTTTCTTTCATTTTACAGATTTGGTTTTAGGGTAAACCCGGAGGCTTACTGAAAGCGCAGCGAATGTAAAAAGAGTATTGAGAATTGTGGGCTACCTTTTGAGGCCCGGCAGGTTGAGGATTGAATTTTATATTCGTTCCATGAAATTCCCTACACCCGTTACAGCCGCAGAAATAGCCCGATGGACGAATTCCGAAATTATCGGCGACGGCAACGCTATGGTTACCGGCCTGAACGAAATACACAACGTACAGTCCGGCGACATCACCTTTGTGGACCACGAAAAGTACTATGACTTTACCCTGAAATCGGCAGCTACCTTTATCATCATCAACAAAAGAGTAGAAGCCCCGGCTGGCAAAACACTATTGTATAACGAACATCCATTTGTAGCCTATAACCTGGTAGCTCAAAAATTTCAACCGGTATTACGGCAAGACAAGAGCACTGGCAGCACGGCAAAAATCGGCGAGGGCACCTTTGTGTTTCCGAATGCTTTTATCGGGGAACAGGTGGTAATAGGTAAGAACTGTGTGATACATGCCAACGCCACCATCTACCCCTACACCCATATTGGCGATAACGTAATTATACATGCCAACACTACTATAGGTGCGGATGCCTTTTATTACAAAAAGCAAAAAACGCATTACGATAAAATGCACAATGCGGGCCGCGTGGTAATAGAAGATGATGTGGAAATAGGCCCCGGCTGTACGATTGATGCCGGTGTTAGCAGCGATACCCGCATTGGCAAAGGCACCAAGCTGGATAGCCAGGTGCACATAGGGCACGATGTGAAGGTGGGCGAAAACTGCATACTGGCCGCCCAGGTTGGTATTGCCGGTAATACCAAAATAGGTAACTGGGTTACCCTGTACGGCAAAGCGGCAATTAATAAGAATATTGAAATTGGCGACTATGCCATAGTAATGGCTACCACCGCTGTGGCAGGCTCACTGGAAGGAGGCAAAACCTATATCGGCTACCCTGCTGTAGAAGCGCGGACCTTTGCACGCCAGGCGGCTATAATTAAAAAACTGCCCGAGTTGTGGGATAAACTGAAAAACCTGTAAACATGGCAACCAAAAAAGTAAAGAAAGCTGCACCAAAAGCACCTGTACTAAAATACGCCGGACCCACCGATGGTAAAACCCGCTGCGCCTGGTGTTTAGGCGACCCTATTTACGTTACCTACCACGACGAGGAATGGGGGAAACCCGTGCACGATGATCGCCTATTGTTTGAGTTTCTGGTGCTCGAGAGTTTTCAGGCAGGCTTAAGCTGGTTGACTATTTTAAAGAAGCGCGAAAACTTCCGAAAGGCCTTCTCCAACTTCGATGCAAAGAAGGTTGCCAAGTATGACCAGAAGAAATTCGACAGCCTTATGCAGGACGAAGGCATTGTGCGCAACCGCTTAAAAATTGAAGCCGCCATTAATAATGCTAAACTGTTTCTGGAGATACAGAAAGAGTTTGGTTCGTTCGATAAATATGTATGGAGCTTTGTAAACCATAAACCCTTAGACAATAAAGTGAAGACCCTGCGCGACATACCACCCAAAACGGAATTAAGCGATGCCATGAGCAAGGATATGGGCAAGCGCGGTTTTAAATTCCGCGGCTCTACCATCTGCTATGCTTTTATGCAGGCCGTAGGTATTGTAAACGACCACGTGGAGGATTGCTGGAGAAAGAAAACCAGGTAGTAGTCTAAAATAAAAACGGCACCAGCATTTTTACGCGTTGCATATAGACTATATAAGGTTCGCCGAAGAGCTGCACCAGTTTCCTTTCTTCCAACCGCGCACCGATATAGGTGTAGATATAAATAAAGAGCAGGGTCATTAAGCGCAATTCGGTGGGCTTCATTAAAAAGAAACCGGCTATAAGTACAAAGGTGGCAAAATATAAGGGGTGCCGCACCCATGCATAAAGCCCCGTTGTACGCAGGGTTTCTACCTGTTTGCCGGGTTCTGCCGGTTTTAAATAGGCAAAGCCAAGAAATTCCGATACATCGAACCCGGAAAAGGATACCAGCATCAGCACCCCTCCCACTGCCAACAGGGCATATCCCGTTAGAGTGGTCATTTGCGATGGCCCGAAAAACATAGCGCTCTCATCACGCCAGAAGGTGAGGTATAATATGCCGGACAGCAGTGTTAAAAATAGCAGGTTATAGCCTATCCGGTAAAACCGGTAAGCACCACCCAGCAATCCTGCCGCCCATGCCTTTACCCGTAAATCGGCCAAAACACTGTGTAACAGCCCAAAAACTACCCATAAAACGGCTAACAGCAACATACTGAACTAAGATAGTCCTTATGGGCTGAAAATGAATACTAACAAGGGTTTTGGCCCTATTTAATTAGGGTTTGTGCCTCGTTCTGTTATATTTGCGCTCCGTTTTTAACAAAACAGTATCATAATAGTATAGTATGGAGAATCTAATTTACATCCTTCCCGTTTTCGGCCTGGTAGCGTTAGCCTACATGGCTATTTTATCCAGCTGGGTAACCAAGCAGGACGCAGGCGATGCGAAAATGACCGGTATTGCCGGCAACATAGCCGATGGCGCTATGGCTTTCTTAAAAGCTGAATACCGTATTCTGGCCATTTACGTGGTTTTAGCCGGTATTGGTTTAGGTGTGCTTTCGCAGGTACCTAAAGTTGCTGCGCACTCAAGCGTACTTATTGTAGTAGCATTTGTAATTGGATGTTTCTTCTCAGCCTTAGCCGGCTTTTTAGGTATGCGTATTGCCACCAAGGCAAACGTGCGCACTACCCAGGCTGCTAAAACTTCACTGGCCAAAGCCTTAAAAGTTTCTTTCGGCGGCGGAACTGTAATGGGTTTGGGTGTTGCCGGTTTAGCAGTTTTAGGCTTAAGCAGCCTGTTCGTTGTATTCTTCCACCAATTTATGGGTGGCAACTTTGCTAACGGCGGTTACGATGGCATGACCAAAGTATTGGAAGTATTAGCAGGTTTTTCGCTGGGTGCTGAATCAATAGCCCTGTTTGCACGCGTAGGTGGTGGTATTTACACCAAAGCTGCCGACGTAGGTGCCGACTTAGTAGGTAAAGTAGAAGCAGGTATCCCTGAAGATGATCCGCGCAACCCCGCCACTATTGCCGATAACGTAGGTGATAACGTAGGTGACGTAGCAGGTATGGGTGCCGACTTATTCGGTTCGTATGTAGCTACCGTATTAGCTTCGATGGTGTTGGGTAACTACATCATCCGCGATAACGGTGGTTCTATTGCCGATAACTTTGGTGGCATTGGTCCTATTTTATTACCTGTAGCTATTGCAGGCGTAGGTATTGTAGCCTCTATAATCGGTAGCTTCTTTGTAAGCGTTAGCGAAAATGCTACTGCTGACACCGGCACCGTGCAAAGCGCACTGAACCGCGGCAACAACATCAGTATGTTGATCGCCCTGGCTGCTGCCTTTGGTTTAATAAAACTGATGTTGCCTGAAAGCATTCAGATGAGCGCTTTTAACGCCGGCGAGTTCAGCACTATTACCACTTCTTCTTTACATGTATTCTTCGCCGTTTGTATCGGTATGGTAGTAGGTTACCTGATCTCCATGATCACCGAATACTATACAGGTTTAGGTGGTAAGCCGGTGTTAGGCATCGTTCAAAAATCAGCTACCGGTGCTGCTACCAACATTATCGCAGGTTTAGGTACAGGTATGCTTTCAACGGCTTTCCCCGTAATCATTTTCGCTGGTGCTATTTGGGGTGCCTATGCTTTAGCAGGTTTCTACGGTGTAGGTATCGCTGCTTCGGCTATGATGGCTACCACTGCTATGCAGTTAGCGATTGATGCTTTCGGCCCTATTGCCGATAACGCCGGTGGTATTGCTGAAATGAGCGAACTGCCTAAAGAAGTGCGTGAAAAAACCGACGTATTAGACTCCGTAGGTAACACTACCGCTGCCGTTGGTAAAGGCTTTGCTATCGCTTCTGCGGCCTTAACTGCGCTGGCCCTGTTTGCTGCTTACGTTACCCTAACCGGTATCCATGGCATCAACATCTTCGATGCAAAAGTATTAGCTGCCTTATTTATCGGTGGTATGATTCCGGTTGTATTCTCTGCCTTAGCTATGAACAGTGTAGGTAAAGCGGCTATGGATATGGTGAACGAGGTTCGCCGCCAGTTCCGCGAAATTCCGGGTATCCTGGAAGGCACCGGCAAACCTGAATACGGCAAGTGCGTGGAGATCTCTACACAAGCGGCTCTGCGCGAAATGTTACTGCCGGGTGTTATCACCATCGTTACCCCGGTATTGATTGGTGTAGTAATGGGTGCCGAAGCTTTAGGCGCTTATATGGCCGGTGTAACCGTTAGCGGTGTGTTGTGGGCTATCTTCCAGAACAACGCCGGTGGTGCATGGGACAATGCCAAGAAGAGCTTCGAGAAAGGTGTAGAGATTGAAGTAAATGGCAAGAAAGAAACCTTCTACAAGAAGTCGGAACCACACAAAGCTGCTGTGGTAGGTGATACTGTAGGCGATCCTTTCAAAGACACCTCAGGTCCATCGATGAACATCCTGATCAAATTGTCGTCGCTGGTAGGTTTAACTATCGCTCCGCTTATTGCAGTTAACAGCCACGAACCCGCTGCCGATGCTAAGAAGCCGGAATTGAAACAAGAGGTGAAGCAGGAAGTTGCTAAACCAACTGCTGCCGCCAACACCGTTAACTACGTTGATTTCATTTAATCAATTGATATAAGTATTCGAAAAGGCCCTGCGGAGCGGGGCCTTTTTTATTTTTGGTTAGTGCCTTCGTTAATTTAAGTTGAAGACGCCACATGACTTAAAAACAATGCCGCCCCACTACCGGCCAGCCCTTATATTTGGCATAGCTCCTCAAACTACTTACATGCGTTTTATCTTTTATTGCTGCCTTATATTTCAGGCTCTTTCGGCTTCAGCACAGAAATACCCCGCCAACATTTACCCCGACACCGCCTTTGCGCCTTTCTATTATGGCGTAGCCAGCGGCGATCCCTTGCAGGACCGCGTAATTATATGGACCAAGGTGTTTGTAAGCGATAGCAATGAGCAGCACGTGCGGCTAAACTGGGAGGTTGCCAGCGATAGCTTGTTTAAGAACATTGTACGGGCAGGCGAAGCAGTAGCCAGCCGGGCACACGACTTTTGCAGCAAAACGGATGTAACCAACCTGCTGCCCGACCACCGGTATTATTATCGTTTTACAACGGCCGATAACCGGCATTCGCAAACGGGCATTGCCTATACCCTGCCGGGAGATTCGGTGAAACAGTTCAAGCTGGCAGTAGTAAGCTGCTCCAGCATTTGGGCGGGTTACTTTAATGCTTACCGCCGCATTGCAGAACGCAGCGATATTAAATTTTTAGTGCACCTGGGCGATTATGTATACGATTACCCTGATGATAGACAACTGTGCCGTATGCCCGAAGGCAAGGTGGTAGACTGTGCCTGCCTGGTCGATTGGCAGCAGAGGCACACTTACTATCTGCTGGACCCTGACCTGCGCGCAGCACGGCAAAACAAGACATGGATTGCCGAATGGGATAATCATGATACCGATGTGGAAGCCCCCGGTAAGCAGGAAGAAGCCATACAAGCCTTTTGGGATTATCTGCCCATCCGCCAGCCCGATCCCGCCGATCCGCAAAAAATTTATCGCCGTTTTCAATTTGGTCAGTTAGCTGATTTAACCATGATTGATATGCAGCTGTTCCGCGGTAAGGAAGAATTTGCCCCCGGTAAAAAATCGGTATTGGGTGCAGAACAGGATGCGTGGCTGAAGAATTCGTTGAAGGCCAGTACAACGCAATGGCATTTACTGGGCAACCAGGAAATGATGGTGGACTGGCTGAGCGAAGGCGCGCCAAAGTTTATCAGTAAAAAGCGCGGCAACGGGCATGTGTTTGATACCGGCAACTGGAATGGTTTCCCGGATGACCGCCAGCGTTTATACGATTTTATTGACAGTAACCATATCAACAACGTAGTAGTACTTACAGGCGACATCCACATGAGCTTTGTAATGGATGCCACCGGCTACCCAAAGGACAAAACCAAATACAACAAGAAAACCGGCAAGGGAGCGGTAGCCGTAGAAATTACCGGACCAAGTATTTCGCGGGTGAATATGAAAGAGGTAGGCGTGCCCGGCTTTTTAATTCCGGCCATTCAAAATTTCAGCAAGAGCATTAACCCGCACCACTTGTGGGTGCAGTTTAGTAAACACGGTTATTTTACCATCAACGTAACGCCTGAAAAGAGCACCGCCGAATTTTGGTATGTGCCCATTAAAAAACGGACAAACAAGCAAAGCTTTGGTAAAGGCTTTGTAGTAAAAGATAAGGCCAACCACTGGGAGCGCAAATTCATAAACAAGCAAAAGAAAGGTACGCATCCGCCTGTGCGGCATGGTAATTGATATAAACAGAAAATCTATTTTTGCCGATATATATGAAACCAAGCTACCTCCTTTTGCTGTGTGCCCTTTGTTGGTCGGTTACAGGCTTTGCGCAAAACAAACCGCTGCCGGCTAAAACCTATATCACCCTGCGCGATTCTACCACCAGCATGGATGTGGTAATGATGCAGGGCAAGGGCGGCAGCTTATCGCTCGAAGGGCGCAACGTGCGTTTGTTCAATGGCTTCTTCGAAAATAAAACCAGCGAAAAATTCAAGGCTCCCCAGGCTGGCAACATCATGTGGCTGATAAACGGCCGCGAGTTTATTTCAGGCAATTATTTCCTGGGCGATTCAACCGGTTACATTGTATTTACCAAGGATGGTAAAGAGTATGTAAACAGCATCACCCCTTCGGGTACTTCCTTCTTTAAATCGCAGGTTAAAAATTAGAGAACAACGGTTGCTTTTGAGCCGTGGTGTTTTTTTATGACCTTTGAGCATAACAATAAGCCGTATGCCAAGTTTTGATGTATTAAGTAAGGTAGATCCGCAAGTAGTAGAGAATGCCATTAATGTTGCGCGTAAGGAAATCCTGAACCGTTACGATTTTCATGGCTCGCATTCCGAAATCGACTTTAATAAAAAGGAGCTGACCCTGCAGATAACTACCGAGAATGACATGCGGATGGATACCATCGTGGATATTATTATTACCCGCGGCGCCAAGCAGGGTATCGACCCGCGTAGTTACGATGTATCGAAAGAAGCTTACCCTTCAGGCGCTACTATTAAAAAGGACATCAAACTAAAAAACGGCCTGGATGCCGATGCCGTAAAAAAGATAACTAAGGCAATTAAGGATACAGGCTTAAAAGTACAGCCGCAGAAAATGGATAACATTATCCGTGTAAGCGGTAAAAAAATTGACGACCTGCAGTTAACTATGGCGGCCCTGCGCAAACAGGACTTCGGTTTTCCGCTGCAGTTTGAAAACATGAAAAGCTAAGCGCTGTTCAATCAAAAAGCTACATTCAAAAATCTAAAAACAGAGCGATGGGTTTCTTCGATAACATGAAGCAGATAATGGAAATTAAAAACCGTATGGACGAGGTAAAAAAACGCCTGGATACCATCGAAGTAGTTTCCGAAAACGAGTTTGTAAAAGTTACCGCAACGGGTAACCGCAAGATAAAGGACATTGAGATTAAGCGCCTGGACGATAAAATTGACCTGGAGGCAAAACTGCAAAGTGCTATTAACGAGGTAATGGCTAAAGCCGAAAACGTATTGCAGAGCGAAATGATGGGTGCCACACAAGGTATGATGCCCGACAATTTGCCCGGTATGTAATTACAGCGTATGGCGTAGTATAAGCGCTGCCGGTGTTCCTTTTTTAATAAACACCGGAAACTCTTCCAGCGGAAAGTTCAGATACTCGCTGGTGCCGCCGGTGTAAACTCTTTCTTTATCGTACAGGTAAACCCAGTCGCTTCCTGAAGGGAAGTTGATAGTAGCCGTATTGCTGTTATCGAGTAGTGGCGTTACAAAAATGTCGTCGCCTAGCATATAGCTGTAATCGGTTTTATTAAAGAAGGTAACGATAGACTTGTTGGCTGCATTGGCTTTTTTAGCGGCCTCCATTAAGTAGCCCGTTAAAAACTTATCGCGCATAACCACCAGGCGGCGATAGATATCGGTTGTTTGCTGGTCGAACATCCAGGGCCTGTGTTCGCCGCCGCCGCCGTTTTCCATTAAAGGACAAAACGTGCCCAACTGTGCCCAACGGATAAATAGATCTTTGGTGCGGCCCAGCGTACTACCGTCGTCGCGGTAACCGCCAATGTCGGAACCAAAGGCTAAATACGGATACACCGAACTCCAGTACATATTGTTCAGCGCTGCCTTCATGCCGTTGTAATCGCCATCCTGGTCGCCAACCCAGCAGGCCCAGCCAATTTCTTTAGGAGTAAAGGCCACAAAATCGCCGCCGAAATCGCCGATACCGTAGTTGTCAATCGGCCGGCTCATAATTACACGGTCATTACCCAATTTCTGGCGGGTGTAGTCGTGAAAGAGTTGATAATAATGATGCGAATAGTCGAGACGGGTAACCGTAGCACCCGCACCCGGCGAATAAGGTGTTGAAAGCGCATAGTAATCGCTGCCATCGCATTTCCAGCCGTCGATACCAAGTGCCAGCGTGCTGTCCATCATTCCTTTCCACCAGTTCACGGCATCGGGATTGTACAAGTCAATCAAACTGCCATCGCCCTTCCACCAATGAAATACCGCGGGTACACTGGCCGATGCATTTGCACGCATAAAGTAATTGTGGGCCGCTGCATAATCGTATAAGGGATGTACGTTGGTATCAATAACACCGGTAATCCAGAACAGCACCTTTACGTTTTTGCTGTGGAAATAGTCCACCATTTCTTTGGCATCGCCATAACTGGTAGGGTCGCAGATAAGCGTATTGTATTCGGTTTCCCAGGGGCTATCAATAATAATAGCATCCACCGGTATGCCATGGGCCAGGTAATCATCTACCAACTGACGGGCACTTACACTGGTTCCTTCATCTTCCCAAACCCAATGCTGAAAAACCCATTTGGGCCAGGGTGTAGTTTGAACATAGGTAGTATCGTGGGCTGTGGTATCAATGGGGGTGCCGTCAGGTGTTTTATCCTTTTTGCACGAAGTCCACGAAAGGGAAAAAGCAAACAAGCCAAGGGTTAGTAGTACAAGGTTTCTCATACCGGTAACAGGTTTAGGGTTTGGTTCCCTAAACCTACTAGATTTTCCGGTTTAATCAATCTTTATAACCGACTTACCTACACTGCCCGATTTGCCCATAAGCGTAACTACGTAAAAGCCCTGGGGTAACACACTGCCATCAAATTGGGCATAGTTGGTGCCCTGGCCCGATAAGCCCAAATCGCGGGTAAGTACGATACGGCCTGCAGCATCCTGCACCTGCAGGGTTACCGGTTCCGGCTTATAGGTATCGTACTGAATTAATACCTCGCTATAAAACGGATTCGGGTGAATGGAAATGGTAGTTACGTTATCCGATAATTGCCGTATGCCCGTACCGGGCAGTACACCCGGGGCAGGAGCAGGATAGGTATTTAATGCTGTGCTGGGGCCGGAGCAGGGATATAAGTGCCGGGTGCCTGCATCTACACACCAACTTGGTGCAGTAGTAACCGTATAATTTTTTGTAAGCACATCCGATACATACACATAATCGCTCTGCACTTTACCGGGGCGCACATCCAGCACACAATAACCATGCAAATGCAGGTCAACAAAACGCACATGCGGCGCCAGCGAGGTAACGACGTTTTCTGAAATAAGCGGAGGCAACTCGTTGCTGCTGGAAATACTGGTGCATACAAATTCCACGCCTGCCGAATTTTCGCGGTGGGCGGAATCGTACCCTGCCAAGGGTAAGTCGTTAGCCCAACTGGTATGAATATCGCCGGTAAGTACTACTACATTCTGAATGTTATGGCCGGTAACAAAATCATAAAACTTCTGGCGTTCGAAAGGGTAGCCATCCCATTGGTCGGGGTTAACAATACTGGCCGCACCAAATACACCCGGTGGAATTACCAGGGGAGTCATCATCACCTGCTGACCTATTAACTGCCAGGTGGCGGTGGAACTATCCAGATTATGTTCCAGCCAATCGAATTGTTCAGGACCCACCATCGTGCGGGTGCTGTCGTTTAAGATGCTATCCGTTATTGCCAGCACACTGCCACCTGCTTGTTTACTGCGGTCGTATAAGCGGGTATCCAGCATGTTCAGGTCTACCAGGTCGCCAAAGGTAAAGCGGCGGAATATGCGGAAGGTGTCGTTAGGGTAGGGAAGGCGAATGGGCATCCACTGCTCGTAAGTTTCAACGCCATTAACTTTACGGTCGTACCAGGGGCCATCGTTTACCCCATGGTTTTTTGCTCCATCGGTATAGGAGTTATTGGCGGTTTCGTGATCATCCCAAACGGTTATCCAGGGAAACTGGCGGTGCGCTTCCTGCAAATCCGGATCGAGATGATACTGCGATTGGCGCATACGGTATTCAAATAACTGAATGGTTTTATGCGCCGGTTCGTGAATGCGGTCCTGCAGAATGGTATCAGGTCCTCCTTCATAAGTGTAATCACCCAAAAACAATACAGCATCAATATCATTGCGCTGGCTTAAGTGTTTATGCGCGTTGTAATAGCCTTTTTGGTAATCCTGGCAGCTAGCTACAGCAAAGCGCAGGTTGTTGACGGTACCTGTAGGCAGGGTGCGGGTGCGGCCTATTATAGAAGGGACTGTATCGTATAAAAACCGGTAGTAATACCAGTTGTTCGGCTGCAGGCCCGTAACATCTACCTTTACGGTATAATCAAGGGTACTGTCGGTGCTTACCTGTCCGCTGGCTACTATCGTATTAAACAAGGTATCCGACGCCATTTGCCAGTTAACCTGTACAGGGTCAACAGGCGGATCGAGGGTAATGCGGGTCCAGATCACCACCCGGTCTGTCAAAGGATCGCCGGAGGCTACCCCGTGGTAGAAGGGATACATATAAGGGTTCAACTGCGAACGGCTGCCATTGGTAACATCCTGCGCGGGCAGCATTGTTACCGACATAAAAGTGCACCAAACCAACAGGGTAAAAATTGCGCGCATGTAGCTTAATTAAAGTAGTGAAAGGTTTCGCTGAAAACCGCCGGCAGGTTTCTAATAGTATAAAAATCAACCGGCTGCGTAAGCAATTTACGGATTGTTTTTAAAATTCGTTGTTTAGCTGCCTCAAATTATTGTTATGAAGTTTGGTACCAAAGCTATACATGCCGGGCTGGAGCCCGACCCATCTACCGGGGCCATCATGACCCCCATTTTTCAAACCAGCACTTATGTGCAGGAATCGCCGGGTAAGCACAAAGGTTATGCATATGCCCGTGGCAAAAATCCTACGCGTGCAGCACTCGAAAAAAATATTGCTGCGCTTGAAAACGGCAAACACTGCTTGTGCTTCAGCAGCGGTATGGGCGCTACGGACGCCGTAATTAAACTCTTGCGCCCCGGCGACGAGGTTATCACCGGCGACGATCTCTATGGCGGCACCTACCGCATGTTTGTACGCGTATTTGCCAATTATGGTATTAAGTTCCACTTCGTAAACATGCACAACCCGGCAGAAGTAGAGAAGCTGGTAAATGCCAATACCAGGTTGATTTGGGTAGAGACCCCTACCAACCCCACCATGCAGATTGTGGACCTTACAGCCATGAATGCCATCGCTAAAAAACACAATGTACTGTTTGCCGTGGATAATACCTTTGCATCGCCTTTTCTGCAAAACCCATTTGATTTTGGTGCTGATATAGTAATGCACAGCGTAACTAAGTACCTGGGTGGCCACAGCGATGTGGTAATGGGTGCCCTGGTAGTGAACGATGATACCCTGCATGAGCAACTGGCCTTTATACATAATAGCTGTGGCGCTACGCCAGGCCCTATGGATAGCTTTTTGGTGCTGCGCGGTATTAAAACCCTGCACCTGCGTATGGAGCGCCATTGTTTTAACGGCCGCAAAGTGGCTGAGTATTTAAAAAGCCATCCGCGCATTGATAAGATCTACTGGCCCGGTTTTACCGACCACCCCAACCACGAAGTAGCCAAAAAACAGATGCGCGATTTTGGGGGCATGATTTCGTTTACACTTAAAAATGCAGATGTGAACGATACCTTTAAACTGGCCTCTTCCTTTGAAGTATTCTCGCTGGCAGAGTCACTGGGCGGTGTTGAGTCGCTGATCAATCACCCGGCTACTATGACGCACGCTTCGATACCCAAAGCCGATCGCGAAAAGGTAGGCGTAACTGATAACCTGCTGCGCTTAAGTGTAGGGGTAGAAGATATAGAAGATCTGCTGGCAGATCTGAAACAGGCGCTGGAGAAATAAGATACCTGATACCAATAAAAAAGGGCCCCGAACGGAGGCCCTTTTTTAGTAGCAGTAACCGGTGGTTACAGCACTATATCTTTCACTTTAATATCAGCCTTTTGCTTTTTAACAGCCAGGGTATCCTTATCCAGGATGTTACGCACGGCGCCATATTTCAGGAAGCGCTGCTTAACATAGCGACGCAGTTCCGGGTTGGTGATTTTGCCAAAGTTAGCCGCAATATCATACACGTTTTTGATGATAGGGTCCTTCACACTCTTGTAGTAATCTTCCTGCATTTTCTGATCGCTTGGAGAAGGAAAGCTTTTACCGGTAACGCTATCGGTAATGAGCGTCACAAACGGGGCATTCTTCATAAGGTCTTCCATATTATCGGCAATATCCTTTAATGGGTTCAGCACCTTTTCGTTATCGGTAATCATTTTGGCCGAAGCAGCATCGCCGATGTTATTGAACAGGCCTTTGGCTTCTTCCAAACGGAAACCGATAAGCGCATCGTAGGCACGGCACTTATCGCCCATGTTCATATTACCTGATTTGTCGTAAATTTTAGAAGCCAGCAGGAAACTGCCTTTGTCCATTACGTTTTTAGCCAGGGCTTCCAGGGCATCATCATCTTTCTTTTCAGAAAGGGCATCCGCCAGTTTCAAAATCAGGTTGTCAGCTTCTTCGTAACGGTTCTCGCTATACAGGTAATCAGCGTACTTTTGAATGCCTTCGCTAACACCACCGGCCAGGTACGCTTCAATTGCCTTTTGGTATTCCTTACGGGCATAGTAAATGTCGCCGCCTTTCTTGTAGCCTTCTTTGGTTTTCAGTTTTAAATATACTTCAGCAGCCTTGCCTTCGCTGTCACCGCCTTTTTCAAAATACTCTTTTGCTATCTGTTCAATTTTAACAGCGCCATCGCCCATAATGTAATACTCCAGGGCTTTGTCGTAAAACGCTGCACCTTTCTCGTAAAAGCGGTCGCCAATTGTGCGGGCACCTTCTTTGGCAGCATCACCTTTGGTATAAAAATCCATCGCCTTTTTCAGGTTCTTGGCCTGGTTTTTTTCCTCGCCGCCAAAAGCATCTTCTACGTATGCTTCAGCAATCTTTTTCATGCCCTCTTTCTTCTGCTCTTTGTCGCAACGGGCATAATTGCTGCTGGCATTCGTATAATCTTTCTTTTCTAAAAAGGCATCGCCCACCAGCGCATACATTTCGCGCTTCATACCGCCTTTGGTATAGCTTTCGGTGGCTTTGTTAATCAGTTCCTGGCGCTTGGCAGCATCAGTTTGCTCCATGGCCTTTTTCAGAAACTCATTTCCTTTATCAATGTCCTTGTTTTGGGCATGTAACCCGGTAAATGCAGCGGTGCAAAAGATCGCCAGCACAAAAAACTTACGGATATTAGGTGTGCACATACAACTAGAGGTTTAGATCGTTCAGGTTTAAAAATAAATAAGTTCTGAACTTCGTCAAGCTAAATTTATCAGGAAATAGTGCAATACACATGCCATAATTACCGGGGCCGTAGGTAAATGGTATATTAGCCCGTACGTATGAATTTAATAGCGCTTATTGCTTTGGCATTTGCACCTGCCCTTTACCTGGGTATTGTTATCTACGGAAAGGACAAATATGACCGTGAACCGAAGTTTGTTTTATTGCTGGCTTTTGTGCTGGGTGCCCTTAGTATTATACCCGCCATTATCGGTGAATTACTGCTGGCGAAACCGCTGGACCATGAAGAGTTTGGCATTTTTAACGTGGCCATTTCGGCCTTTATAGGGGTAGGCCTGGTAGAAGAGCTGTGCAAGTTCGTCGTTTTACGCCTGCATGCCTACAGGCTGAAGGTTTTTAACGAGCCTTTCGACGGCATAATTTACGCCACTTTTGTAGGCCTTGGATTTGCAACTGCCGAGAACGTGATGTACGTGCTGCAGGGAGGCTGGTCGGTAGGGGTATTACGTATGTTTACCGCGGTTCCGGGCCACTATGCCTTTGCGGTTATAATGGGCTATTATGTGGGCAAAGCCAAGTTTGAACCGGAGAAGCGCTTGCTGCGTTTAACGCAAGGCGTTTTTTACGCCACCCTGCTGCACGGCTTATACGACTTTTTCGCCCTCCAGAAAGATTACCCGGCCTTGGTATTGCTGGTGCTTGGTGTGCTTTTTATGGCCCTGCGCATCAGCAAGCGCAGTATCGAAGAGTTACAGGCAGATTCGGTTTTTCGTTTTCATCAAAATGCCCTCAGCGAAGAAACTGCGCCCGGTCAGCGGAGCGACGCGCTTTAATGCAACAGCCATGAGTTTTTACGACACTTCCATATCCGATTTGCTAAAGCGCCTGGAAACCGAACAGGGGGCTGAACGCGCTACCACCTATTTATACCTGGCGGTGGAACATAAACCACACGCCCCTGCACTTGCCCTGCAGTATGCCAACGAAGCCCTTGCCATTTGCCGCAGCCAAAACCTGCGTGAAACAGAAATAGATTACTGGACGGTGCGCGCCATTTTGGAAGAGGGTGTTTCGGCTTCGGAAAAAGCGATCGGTCATTTGGAAAACGCAGTAGCCATAGCTACCGAATTGAAGGATGAACAGGGGCGGTTGACAGCCCTGCAAAAAATCGGGCTTCACAAACTACGCCAACATAAAACTGATGAAGCCGGCGCAATTTTAAACCAGTGTGTAAAGGACTATCAAAAATTACCTGATTCGCTGATGAAGGCAGAATGCTTTCATCAAACAGCACAATACCTGCTAAACGAAGATTTGAAGAGCGCTGCCGAAATGGCCCTGGCAGGTTTACAGATAGCACAGCAGATAGGCAGACCTGCCGATCAGGTGCATCATCTTAAGACCCTGATGAATATTGCCGAGAAAGGAGGCGATATGGAACTGGCTATACGTTATGGACTGGAGGTGCTGCGAATCAAAGACGAGAACAAGGATCAAACAGCCATGCTGGGTACCGCCCGGCGCATTGCACATCTCTACCTTAAAACCGGAGAGAGAAGTAAGGCGCAAGCCTATTTCTTGCGGGAAGTGGAACTGCACAGCGCACCGGTAAATGCACACCGTACGGCACAACTACAAATGGAAGATGCGGAGGTGTATTTTTTATGCGGACGAAAAACAGAGGCTCTGCAGTTGGCGCAACAAGCTGTTGCGGTTGCTACAGCGGAAAACAACCAGCGCAAATTGGGCAATGCGCAATTTCAACTGGGGCATATTTTTTTCCTGAACGAACAATTCGGAGAGGCGATCCCGTATCTGCTTCAATCGTTGCAAACCAGGGGCGATGGAATTGCTGCCAATGATCACATTGCTACGCTGGATATGCTGCACCGCTGTTATGAGCAAACAGGTGAGTACGCAGAAGCCTATACCACATTGAAACAAAAAGCCGCGCTGGAAGCAGAACGAATCAATATAGAGCGTATAAAAGAAGTTGCGCAGCTTAACAAGCGCTATGAAACCGAAAAGCGCGACGCCGAACTCAGAGAGCTAAAAATTAAACAGCAGCAGGTTGAGTTGGAGCGCAGCGAAAGCGAATTAAAAGCCATAAAGGCGCAGATGAATCCGCATTTCATTTTCAATGCACTGAACAGTATTCAGGAGATGTTTTTTATAGGCGATAAAAGGTTGGCTAACGAACACCTGGGGCAGTTCAGCATGTTAACCCGGCAAATATTAAAAGCCTCGGGCAAGCAATTTATAACGCTTGCCGAGGAAGTAGATATGCTCACCAAATACCTGCAATTAGAAGGCTTGCGGTTTGAAACTGAATTTGAGTTCCGGATAGGGCTGGATTGTGAAGACATGACGGATGATATGTTGTTACCACCCATGCTGATTCAACCGTATGTTGAAAATGCCTTACGCCATGGTCTGCTGCACAAAACCGGCGAAAAAAAGGTGGAGGTATTTTTCAGTTTTCTGGAGCCTGAAAAAACGCTGAAATGCACCGTTTCCGATAACGGAATCGGCCGCGCGAAGTCCGCAAAAATCAATGAGGGCCGCAGCCGCCTGCACGAAAGTTTTGCTACTTCTGCTACGGCCCGCCGGCTCGATTTATTAAACCAGGGGCGCCAACAACCTATTTCAGTAACCTATACCGATTTGCCACAGGGCACTTCTGTAACTATATTCATACCGGTAAATTATGATTAGAGCGATTATTATTGATGATGAACCGAAGGCTCGGCGTATTCTCGAAGCGCTGCTGAAGGAATATTGCGCGGAGGTGGATGTAGTGGCTACCGCCGATGATGTGCCGGCTGGTGTGTTGTCCATAAATCAGCATAAACCCGATGTGCTCTTTCTGGATGTAGAAATGCCCGGCTACACCGGTTTTCAACTCCTTGATTTTTTCAGGGAAGTGGATTTTGAAATAATATTTACAACCGCCCACAGCGATTATGCGCTACAGGCCTTTCGCGTTAGCGCTATCGATTACCTGCTGAAACCCATTCAGATTTCGGAATTGATTGCCGCCGTAGAAAAACTGAAGCTCAAGAAAACAGGAGATAAGCAACGTTTGGCTACCCTGCAGGAAAATTTTAAAGGCGAAACCATCCGCCGGCTGGCCTTACCGGTAGCCGAAGGATTAATTTTTGTGGATGCCGATACCATCAGCTATCTGGAAGCCGATGGGGCCTATACGCATTTTCATTTCAGCGATGGGCGCAAAATAATGGTGAGCCGTAAAATCAAAGAGTTTGAAGAGGCGCTCACCCAGCAAAATACTTTTTTCAGACCGCACCGCTCGTATATCATTAATCTGAAGAAGATAGTGCAGTATGCTAAGCAGGAAGGCGGTTACATTGTATTACAGGGCGAGGTGCAAATACCATTGGCACGCGAACGCAAAAACGAGTTCCTGGAAATTGTGGAACGTATTAGCCTGTAATGAAAAAGCCTGTTGCGCAACAGCGCGAAAAAATTTACGAACTGTTGGAGCGCAAATACCGGGAATACGACCGGGCAGCTTTTATTGAAAGCGACCCGATAAGCATACCACACCTGTTCAGCAAAAAGCAGGACATTGAGATAGCCGGATTATTTGCTGCCACCCTGGCCTGGGGACAGCGTAAAACCATTATTCAAAACAGCAAACGATTAATGGACTGGATGGACAACGCACCGCACGATTTTGTGGTGCAGCATAAGGAAACTGACCTGAAGCCTTTTCTGCAATTCAAACACCGCACCTTTAACGCTACCGATACACTTTACTTTATTGAGTTCCTGAAGGGGCACTATACAAAAAACGATTCGCTGGAAACAGCCTTTGTACCGCCCAAAGCAAAACGCAGCCCTACAGTACCTATTGCCGAACAGGCCTTAGTGCATTTCAACCAGTACTTTTTTAGTTTGGAAGACGCCCCACAGCGGACGAAAAAACATGTATCAACCCCGTTAAAAAAATCCACCTGTAAGCGCCTGAATATGTATTTGCGCTGGATGGTGCGCAAGGACAAAAACAAAGTGGACTTTGGCCTTTGGAAAGAACTAAAGCCTGCCGACCTGCTGATACCCCTGGATGTGCATGTGGACCGCATTGCCCGTAAATTAGGGTTGCTACGTCATAAACAAACCAACTGGGCGGCGGTAGTAGAATTAACCGAAAGCTTGCGCGGTTTTGATGCAGCCGACCCCGTGAAATATGATTATGCCTTGTTTGGTTTAAGCGTGCTCGATAAGGCCAACTTCACGCTCTAAAACAGGTCTTGCTTCAACAGAAAATAAATTCCGTTAAAAAGCCTTCATCAAAAGCGGAAGCCTGATAACGACCATTATATTTGATAAAACTTAATACATGAAAACCTGGACAATTCTTCTGTCGGTTTTTATCACCTGCCTTACTACGTTCGCGCAAGTTCCCCAAACGTGTTGCGTACAGGTTTACACCAGCATTGCATCGCTGAACGCCCGGCAGGCTGACAAACAAATGACCCTGCCAATAGCCGAAAAGAAAGTCCGTTTTGGCTTTTGGGGATTAACCTCCAAAAACCGGATGACATTCTACCACACTGCCCTAAGCCGCCAATTGGCCTGCGAAGCAGGAAAGGTTTTAGGCTACAGCCTGAACGACTCTGTATATATAAAAACCGGCAGCAATACCATGCACCGGCGCAACCGCTTTGCGCTAGCCACTAAAGTTGGGCGCTTTTATATTTATACCGATAAAGGAGTTTATGTGGATGCGCGCCTACCCTTCGTGGCATTCACTTATCCCGAAACCATGTTTGTTGATTTTAAAACGGGCAAAAAGCAGCCGCTGATTAGCATGATTGTACGCAAGGTTATTAAAGATAATGCCGCTCTTCTTACCCGGTTTAGGACCGACAAAAAACGGGGCAAACATTTAACCGACTACCTGCTGGCCTATAGCGGCAGTTAAGCAATGCCGCATTTAGTTAAGCCCGGTGCCGCCAATCTTCGTTTCTTTGCAGTTCAGAAGTTAACATGACCGAACCCGAAGCCTACTTAGCCGATAAATTTGAACTGGACAACAACCTGCTCCCTGCTAATGTAGAAGGCGATGACCGGATGAAGGCCTTCCGCGCCTTGCTGATACGCCGCATTGAAGAACTGATACAGCAGGATTTCGAAAAACTGAAGTGGATACTCTACCGCATTGATGTAAGCGAGAAGAAACTAACCGAAGCCTTAAAGGACAGCGAAGCTGACGCTGCTGAAGTAATTGCTGATCATATCATCCAGAGGCAAATCGAAAAGGCCGAAAGCCGCAAAAAATACAACACAGGTGATACCGATTGGAGTTTTGACGTTTAAGTCCTTAAAATTCGCGGTAATCTTTCATTTTTGAGGTCAAATAGCATTTATGACCTCCTGGATTGATATAGCTCCCGATTCCGACTTCAGTATTTATAATATTCCCTTCGGCATTTTTAAAACGGCAAACCTTTCGCCGCGTGCAGCAACAGCCATCGGCGATTATGTAGTTGATTTATCTCAACTGGCCGAAGCCGGCTTGTTTAAGAACATCGCATTGGATGCAAGCGTATTGCAACAAAAAACACTGAACGACTTCATAGCCTTAGGTAAACCGGTAACAAGCGCAGTCCGCAAAAGATTGATTGAACTGTTCAGCGAAGGCAATAACGAGTTGCAAGGCAACGAAGCACTAAAAGCACGCGTACTGCTCAAACAAAGCGAGGTGCAAATGTTATTACCCGTGCACATTCCCAACTACACAGATTTTTACAGCAGCCGCGAGCACGCTACAAATGTAGGCTGTATGTTCCGCGATCCTAAAAACGCACTTCTGCCGAACTGGCTTCATTTGCCGGTGGGCTATCATGGCCGTGCATCTTCTATTGTCATTTCAGGAACACCTATTCATCGTCCGAAAGGACAGACCAAAGCCGATGATGCCGAGAAGCCCTCCTTTGGCCCTTGCCGCTTATTAGACTTTGAATTAGAAATGGGCTTTGTAGTAGGTAAGGAAACAAAACTTGGCGAAAGTGTTAGCACCGCCCAGGCCGAGGATTACATCTTTGGTTTATTACTGTTTAACGACTGGAGCGCCCGTGATATTCAGAAATGGGAATATGTACCCCTGGGTCCATTCCTCGCAAAGAACTTTGGCTCTACCCTCTCCCCATGGATTGTAACCTTAGAAGCGCTGGAACCCTTCCGCGTCCAATCACCAAAACAAGAACCTGAAGTATTATCTTACCTGCAATTTAATGGTGCTAAAAACTACGACATTAACCTGGAGGTTGATATTGTAACAGCAGGCGGTGCTAAAAAAACGGTAAGCCACAGCAACTTTAAATACATGTATTGGAACATGTGTCAGCAACTGGCACACCATACAGTTAACGGCTGTAATATAGAAGTAGGCGACCTGTATGCAAGCGGCACTATCAGTGGTCCAACCGCCGACTCCTACGGCTCGATGCTGGAAATTACCTGGCAGGGCAAAAACCCCGTTGCCATGCCCGATGGCACCGAACGCAAGTTTATACAGGACGGTGACACCATAGTAATGAAAGGCTATTGCAGCAAGGATGGCATTCGCGTTGGGTTCGGCGAGTGCAGTGGTAAAATTTTGCCGGCTATATGAAAACGTATTTAATTCTACTGGTGTTTGTAATCATGGGTGCAGGCGCTCGCACCATGTTCGAAATTGCTCACCATGCCCTGGGCCGCGAACACGGTTTTGCCCCCGATGCCGATACCATGCAATTAATAATGCTCACCATTTGGTTTATGCTGATGATGGTATTAGCCATTTTGCTCCTGATGAATAAAAATTGGAAAGGGCACCTGTGGTATGTTATAGCATTAAGCGTGGCGGTGGTTACACCGGTTGTTTATATGGCAGTAACCCATTAAACATGCTTGGGCCATTTGTGTTAATATTGCCACAAACACTGCATGAATGCGTTCTATTAACCCTGCCGAAATACCACACCCTAAATTACACGAACACCTGCTGAATGCCATAGCTCCGAGGCCAATCGCTTTTGTGAGTACGGTAGATAAAGAAGGAAATGTAAACCTTTCGCCCTTCAGTTTCTTTAACTGCTTTGGCAGCAACCCTCCTACCCTGGTATTTTCCCCTGCGCTCTCGGGCCGCACCGGTGCCAGTAAAAACACCCACGACAATGTGCTGGAAGTTCCTGAATGTGTAATCAACATTGCCCATTACGACATCCTGTATCAAATGAATCTGGCCGCAGGCATGTATCCCAAAGGAGTAAACGAATTCACCAAATCGGGGTTAACAGCCCTTGCCTCCGAAACTGTTCGTCCGCCGCGTGTAGCTGAGTGTTATGTGCAGTTTGAATGCATGGTAAAAGACGTAATTGAAACCGGTAAAGGCGGCGGTGCCGGCAACCTGGTTGTTTGCGAGGTTACGCGCATCCATATCAACGAAAAGGTACTCACCGAAGACGGCAGCAGCATCGATCCCTTTAAAATGAATTACATCGCCCGCATGGGCAAGCAATACTGGTGCCGCGTTGGTCAGGAAAACATCATTCAGGTGCCGGGTTTTAAAATGGCCGAGGAAGTAGGCTTAGGTTTCGACAAACTGCCTGATGGCATTAAAAAATCACCTTACCTAAGCGGTAACGATATAGCTCAAATAGCTACCTGCCACGCTTTCCCTACCGAAGCAGAAGTAAATGAAATACGTAACGCCGACTTCTTCATCGAAATGCAGCAGGAGGCTAAAGGCAACTTCGCGGCCCTGGAAAAAGCCGCACATCAACGCGCCAAAATCGAAATTGTACGGGGCAGCTTAAGCTTAGGATTTCAGATTTTAATGGCGGTAGAAACATTGCGTTAATGTGCTATATTTACCTTACCTATGCAGACGCAATTCAGCACAAAAACCTGGCCCTATGTGGTCTTTGGTGGTTTTTTTTAGTTATCAGCCTTCTCTGCCTAACCACTGACGTACAGTGGGCTGGATTATTTTTGGTGGCCGTGGCAGTTGTAGCCATTCGGTGCGTGGTTACCAATTTAAGCATCTCTGTACTAGACGATTCTATACTTATGGAAGCTCGCTTTGGTGCTATTAAAGACCGAATCTATTATTCGGAAATAGAAAGTTTTACATCAAAAAACTATTCCGGTGTAAAAGATATGGGCTATACCATTCAAACAGATTACTACTCTAAAATAGTTACCATAAAACTTAAAACAGGAGAGGAATATGTGTTCACCAATTCACAATTCAGCGATCTTACGGATTTAATCCTTGCCATCCGCACCAAAATGGAAGCCCAACCGCCTTCCTCTCCTACCGTTTAAATTAATCGTATCTTCAAGCGGTCATTTTAAGTAATCCGCTTATGTCGCTTGTTCGCCTGTTCCTGGTAAAAAAATTATTGCGCCGCATTAAAAGCCGCGCCCAATACGATAACATCGAATACGCCCGCCGCGGTTTCGAGAAGGTAGTAAGCAAATTCAACCGCCCCCTTAGCGGTTTTACCTACACACCCGCAACCATTGCAGGTATTAAAAGTGAATGGATATTGCCCGACGGTGCCGATGACAAAAAGCTGTTACTCTATTTTCATGGCGGCGGTTATGCTACGGGTTCAGTAAACACCCACCGGGCACTGGTATCGCAAATTGTAAAACATGCCGGCATTAAAGCGCTTAGCATCGAATACCGCTTAGCCCCTGAGCATAAATACCCCGCTCCTATTGAAGACGCCGTGGCTGTATACCAATGGTTGCTGCAGAATGGATACAACGCTTCGCAAATTGCCTTTGGCGGCGATTCAGCCGGGGGTGGGGTCACCTTCGGCACCCTGCTGTATCTTAAGCACAACAACATCCCTTTACCCAACTGCGCTATCGGACTTTCTCCCTGGGTCGATCAATCACTTTCAGGCGATAGTATTAAAACCAAGCACGATGAAGACCCCATGCTGGTAGCTGCCGCTTTCCCACTGTGGACCAAAAACTATATCGGCGAGGCTGATCCTAAATCGCCTTACGCATCTCCTATTTTCCACGATTTAACCGGCATGCCACCGATATACATACAGGTAGGTGAAGATGAAATGCTGCTCGATGATTCCGTGCGCTATTACAACCGCGCCAAGGCCGATGGCGTAAACATCGTAATGGATATATTCCCTAAAAAATTCCATGTATTTAATGCCTTTTGGCGCATTTTGCCCAAGGCCCGCGAAGCCAATAAAAAGCTGGGGCTTTTTTTAAAGGAGCAACTGAACGCCACGGCCTAGCATCTTACCCGGAACCAACCCCTTACCCATGAAAAATTTACTCGCTTTATTCGCCCTGACGGCACTGGCCCTAACAGGCTGCAAAAAAGAGGACCGCGTTAAAACCTATAAGATAAGCTACACCATCGGCTGCACCGATTGCGAGGTTATTTATGTAAAAGACACCGAAGGTACCCAGCAGACCGAATACCACCAAAACAGCAGCTGGAGCTATACCTTTAATGCCAAACAGGGTCAGGAAGTACTGCTACTGGCTTACAACACAGCCAATGCGCCACAGGGCGTAACAGCCACTATACGGCTTAACGACTCCATACTTACCACACAAACAACGTATTGCCCTATTTCGGGGGTATCGTTTGTGGTAGATACGATCCGCTAAAAGCCTACCTGTAACAGGCAGTCTAAAACCTGTGCAATTGGCTTATATTCGCCCTTCCAAATTTTAGATATGAGCCATCATTTGAACGATCAGGAAATTCAACGCCGCGAGAAATTAAAGCAGCTGGAAGCTTTGGGTATTGACCCTTACCCTGCTGCCTTATACGATGTAAACTGCAACAGCAAACAGATTTTAACCGAATACAATGATGAGCAGAAGAACTTTGCCGATGTTTCTATTGCCGGCCGTTTAATGGCTATGCGTTTAATGGGGAAGGCCGCGTTCGTGCACATCGAAGATCAGCAGGGCCGTATCCAGCTCTACATCTCCCGCGATGGCATTTGTCCCGGCGAAGACAAAACTTTGTACGATCAGGTATTTAAGCACCTGCTGGATATCGGCGACTTCATCGGCGTTAAAGGGCATGTATTTAAAACCAAAACCGGCGAAACCAGCATACACGTTACTTCGCTTACCCTGTTAAGCAAAGCGCTGAAGCCGCTGCCGATTGTAAAAGAAAAAGATGGGGAAGTGTTTGATGCCTTCAGTGATCCTGAACTGCGTTACCGTCAGCGTTATGTGGACCTGGTAGTGAACCAGGGCATTAAAGAAACCTTTATCAAGCGCACCAAATTAATCCAGAGCATCCGCGATTACCTGAACCAGGCCGGTGGTATGGAAGTAGATACACCGGTATTGCAAAATATACCCGGCGGAGCTGCCGCCCGTCCGTTTATTACGCACCACAATGCGTTGGATGTGCCTTTCTATCTGCGTATTGCCAACGAACTTTACCTGAAGCGTTTGATCGTGGGCGGTTTTGATTTCGTTTATGAGTTTAGCCGCAACTTCCGCAACGAAGGTATGGACCGCACGCACAACCCCGAGTTTACCGTGTTGGAGTTCTACGTAGCCTATAAGGATTACTTCTGGATGATGGACTTTACTGAGAAGCTGATGGAAACGGTGGCCATTGCTACTACCGGATCTACCGAAGTGCAACTGGGCGACCAGGTTATCAGCTTTAAAGCACCCTTCAAGCGCATTGCTATTTACGATGCCATTAAGGAGCACACCGGTGTTGATGTAAGCAATATGAATGAGGACGAGCTGCGCCAAACCTGCAAACAACTGCATATTGAAACCGACGACAGCATGGGCAAAGGCAAGCTGATTGATGAATTGTTCAGCGAAAAATGCGAGAAGCATTACACGCAGCCAACCTTCATTATTGATTACCCGGTGGAGATGAGTCCGCTTACTAAAAAGCACCGCAGCAAGCCCGGCTTGGTGGAACGTTTTGAGTTAATGATAAACGGTAAGGAAATTGCCAATGCTTACAGCGAGTTGAACGACCCGCTGGATCAACGCGCCCGTTTTGAAGAGCAGGCCCGCCTGATGGAGCGCGGCGATGACGAAGCGATGTTTATCGACCACGACTTTCTGCGTGCACTGGAATACGGTATGCCGCCAACATCCGGTATTGGTATTGGTATCGACCGCTTATGTATGCTGATGACCAACCAGGCCAGCATTCAGGAAGTGTTGTTCTTCCCGCAAATGCGTCCGGAGAAAACCGAAACGCTGTTACACGAAGACGAAAAAGCGTAAACCACAAATCCCGATATTTTACAAACCCCGCAGGCATACCTTCGGGGTTTGTTATTTACTGTCGAAAGCAAGCAACTACACAATTAACCTCAGTATCCCTTCGTTACTTTCTACAGATGTTTTCATTAAATTTGGAGAAACAAGCGTTATGGCACTGCTGATTACAGACGAGCAACTTAAAGCCAGCGGACTTTCCGAACAACAGGTAAGACTGGAACTTGCTATACGCCTTTTTGAACTAAATGTATTTACACTGGGCAAGGCGGCCGAGTTTGCAGAGTTGCATAAGTTGCAAATGCAACAAGAACTGGCTGCCCGAAAAATACCAATGCACTACGACCTTGAAATGCTAAACGAGGACATTCAAAATATACGGGAAGTGTGATGAAAGTTGTTGTAAGCGACACCTCCACAGTCAGCAACCTCCTTCTCATTGGCAAATTATCCTTGCTCAGAGATATTTATAGCCAGATAATAATACCTCCTGCTGTTTTTAATGAAATCATGGCACTTAAAGAATTGGGGCATTCCATCAAGGAATTTCATGAATCTGCTTGGATAGAATTATCGGTTCCCGAAACAGGCCGGATAAATCACCTTTTACATTACCAATTAGACCGGGGCGAAATGGAAGCGATTGCTTTATGCCAAACTATTCAGGCAGACCTATTGATTATTGATGAAAAACATGGCAGAGAAGTGGCTCGCGAGCTTGGCATAACTACCACTGGCCTGTTAGGAACATTAATTAAAGCAAAGGAGAAAGGATTGATTGCCGAAGTTAAAAGCATAATGGACGAACTTTCCGAGAAAACCGGTTTTTGGATCAGTCCTGCTCTTTATAGGGAAATTCTGAAAATCTGCAATGAATAAAGGGCTCAGATATTTTTATTTAATTGCCTCCGATATGCGTAGTTTAATACAATACTTTTTACTCGTTAACCTCATTTTGGCTAACGGAATAATCTTTGCACAGAGCAATAAAACCGATAAACAATTTAACCAGGAAGAATGGGATGCCCTGCCACAGGCGCAGAAGGATTCTATCAATAAACTGTTACTCAAAAAGTTTGAGGAAGCTAAAAAAGATGCCGCTTCAACTGACGAAGCCAATGCCAACCAAATTATTGAAGATGCGCTGAAAAACGTTGCGGGCACTACCTCTTTAACTTTTAACGCATACCCTAAAGCCACCTTTAAGCCCGAGTTAACCCAACTGGTAAACGTAGAAGAGTTTACCTGCACCCGTTGCCGTAATCTGGAACTGAACGAACTCTTTCTTCAATTAAGCAAGCTCCCTAAACTGAAGAAGGTTAACCTGCAGGGCGGCGATTTTAAGGCCTTACCCAACCACATAGGCAAACTAAGTAACCTGCAGGAACTGAATCTGAAGGACAACAACTTTACTACCCTGCCCGATTCTTTTGGTTTGTTGAAGAAACTGCGGGTGCTGAACGTAGAGCATAATGCGTATTTGTACGATGATGAAGTATACAGCCACATTAAAAATTTGCCTGTTGAAGAACTGAACTTTGCCAACGCCGGCCTGTTCGAAATCAATGAGGGCATTGGCCAATTAACTGCACTGCGCAAACTGGATCTTTCCGGTAACGACATCAAAGTAATTCCTGCATCGCTGGGCCGTTTGAATTTACTGAAGAGCATCGACCTTAGCCATAACGAACACCTCGATCTCACCAACTGTATTACCACCTTGTCCATGATTTCGGGATTACAGGAACTAAGCCTGCGCGATTGCTACTTAACCTCACTGCCGCTCGACATCAGTAAGCTCATCAACCTGAAAAAACTAGATTTAAATGCCAATAAATTAACTGAACTGCCGCTTACGTTTGGTCAGCTTACCAACCTGGAATACCTGAACCTGGGTTATGTGGAGATGGGTGCGCACATGAATAAAATAAGCGAGTTACCTGCTACGTTTGGCAGCCTTAAAAAGTTGAAATACCTGAACCTGGGCGGCAACCAATTGCAAACGCTGCCTGCAGGTTTCGATGGTTTAACAGAGTTAGAAGAACTGAACCTGAGCCTCAATAAATTCCCGGGGTTCCCGCTGTCGGTTACCAAACTCAGCAAACTCAAGTGGCTCGATTTGGGACTGAACCAGGCTGCTACCCTTGCTTCTGACATTGCCAATCTGAAGAATCTGGAATACCTGAACCTGGACGGCACCTTCTTTAATAAACCCGATAAGAAGATTAAAACCATTCCGGCCGAAATTTGTCAGTTAACCAAACTGAAAACACTAAGCCTGAAGGATAACGTAATAGAGCAACTGCCGGACTGCATTGGTTCGCTTACCCAATTGGAAAAACTGGACCTGCGCGACAACCTGCTTACCTCTTTACCCGCTTCGTTCACACAGCTTAAAAATTTGAAGTGGCTCGATTTAAAAGCCAACGATTTCGATCAGCTGCCAAAGGATTTTGCTGCGCTTACTTCGTTGAAAGAATTCAACTACAGCATGAACGTAAAAATCAATTACGCGCTGGAGGAAGCTAAGTTTAAGCAAATGAAACAACTGGAATACCTGGACCTTAGCTACAACAACCTAACCAAGGAACAGATAACGCCATTGCGCGATGCGTTGCCAAATTGTAAGGTGGTAAACTGGGATTACAAGCATTAAAATTGCTTTACAAATGCACCCTGGGCATTTACATCCCAACAGGTAATGCCAGCACGGCCGCAATCCGTTTTCCATCGCTCAACGCGTGCTTTGCTATTACTGCTATCAAAAATCACCAGCTCAAATTGCAGGTACCGTTTTAGTCTGTCTAGGTACAGCTTAGGGTTATGGGCAACCAGTACATAATTAACCTGCAGTCGCCGGGTAGGATTAAAAAATTCAGGCAGCTCCTTTTCAATCAGCAACACACGTTTCCCTTCAAAGCTGTACAGCCTTCCCAGGGGTAATACCATTCCCGTATCCTTTGCAATCGGCTTTTGTACGCCCCGGCAATACCAGTGGTTCAATACGTGAAAACGCATCTGTTTTTCATCCCGCAACAAGGTATCGTCAAACAACACATGCGCCTCCCGTCCATCTAAAAAAGCCAGAGCGCTGCGGTCCTTAATTTTGTAAACCACCAATTGTCGGTTTCCGGAGTTTAGGATCTGCCGGATTGAAAAGGAAGAAAACAGAACAACTACCAAGGCCAGTGCCGCAAGCAAAACCTTCATGCGCCGTTCAACCAACAGCCAGCACACCAACCCAAGCAATACGTACAGTAGGGTTGTTTCAAACATGCTGATGCTTATGCCTTCCGTTAATGCCCAGGGGAAGCTGTCTATCCAAAAAATAAAACGATCCATAACCCACAGCATGCTGTTAAACACAAAACCAGCTAATAAGCCCACGCCGGGTATCCAGCCAAGCGCAAACAGGGCAACGCCGGTTAGCAATACCAGATCACTCCAGGGTATAATAAACAAATTGGTCAGCAGAAAAAGATTAGGAAACTGGTGAAAGTAGTAGGTAGCCAGTGGAAAGGTAACCACCTGTGCCGCCAGCGAAACCGCCGTTAATTGCCAGGCCAGATTCAGCCAATAATTTTTGATGGTAACCAAGGCCTGTATCCGTGGCTGCAGAAACAAAATTCCTACCACAGCCAGGTAGCTAAGCAAAAAGCCCACCTCGGTTATTATGTAGGGATTAAACAACATCAGCAATACAGCGCTGCCGGCAAGCAGATTATAATTATTGGCTTTGCGGCTATAGGCTTTGCCTACCTGCAGCATGGTAAACATGGTGGCCGAACGCAATACCGAAGGACAAAGCCCGGTTAAGCAGGCATAAAACCAAATGAAGCCTACAATAAGGGCAGTTTTACCCAATACATATTTACGCCCTCGCACTTCCATCCATCCTAGCAAAAAATTCAGCATTAAATAAATTACCCCTACATGCAGGCCGCTTACGCTCAATACATGTATAACCCCCGAAGCAGAATAAGCCTGCATTGTTTCGTCATCTACAAAATCGCGGTAACCCAGCATCAGGGCCGTGGCTACTCCAAAATCTTCCTCTGCCAAAACATGCTCACGAAGCACCTGCAAAAAGTAGCTGCGCACCTTATAGATGGCGCTCAGCAAGGGGTGGCCGTCATCCTTTTTAATCACTTTCCAGTTGCCGGGTGTAACAAAGGCAGTGTAATAAATCTGATGGTGTGCCTGGTAGGTTTTATAGTTAAACTCCTCGGGGTTCTGCGGACCACTAACCGGTTTTACACTTGCTTTTAAAATCAACAAATCACCATAGGCCAGGGCTAGGCTGTTGCTATCCTTCATAAAGCCCAGTTGAATTTTACCGCTGGACCTTACCTGCATGCCGCCATAGGTTACCTGCTCCACACAGCCATACAGGTTCACTGTTTTCGCTTTTTGAACCGGCGGATCAGTAACACGCACTACCAAACAGTTTTCCTGCAACACCATTTTGCCGTAGTAATCAGCCGCTAATTGCGGCGTAAAACTGTAAGCCAGGGCAAACCCAAAGCCCGCAATACCCAGGGTAAGCAACACTCCCTGCCTGCGTTGCCAAATCAGCTGTCGGACGGGTGATTGGTAGGCGTATAAAACCGAACCAGCAGCGGCTGCAATAAACAAAACTGCACAGCCTATTGCTATTCCGAAGCTGTAAGGGCTATCGGCAATAGCAATAGCCGCCAGCACACCCGCCGACAATGCCAGCCAACAACGTAAAAGGGGTAAGGTGCTCCAGAAATTGCGCATACCTTTGCAGCTAACTGTAAGATATTATTTTTAATGAAGAATAATTCATTTTAACCGTGCTGGCTCATATCAATCTCTACAACCTGCTCTTTATCGACATCGAAACGGTGCCTGAATATGCAAGCTGGCAACAGCTATCGCCCGCTATGCAGGGCTTATGGGCACTTAAACATCAAACCCTGCGCGCCGAGAACGAAACACCGGAGGAAGGATACCTGAAGCGGGCAGGCGTATATGCCGAGTTTGCCAAAGTGGTGTGCATCAGCATAGGCTATTTCAGGCTGGAGAAAACCACCGGTAAAAAAATATTTCGATTGAAGTCGTTTGCCGGCGACGATGAAAGCCTGGTGCTAAGCCAGTTTGCAGCATTACTCGACCGCAGCTTTAACGATCCCGCTCTTTATAGTTTCTGCGGCCATAATATCAAGGAATTCGATGTGCCGTTTCTGTGCCGCCGTATGCTTATACACCACATCAACCTGCCTAACCTGATGGATACCTCGGGCAAAAAGCCCTGGGAAGTATTGGATGTAGATACCCTACACCTGTGGCGCTTTGGCGATTTTAAAAATTATACCTCGCTGAAACTGCTGGCCGAAGTGCTGGGCATACCAACGCCCAAAGATGATATCGAAGGCAAAGATGTTTGCCGCGTTTACTGGCAGGAACAGGGCTTGCAGCGTATTGTTACCTATTGCCAGAAGGACGTAGTTACCGTAGCGCGGCTGCTGATGCGCTTTAAAGGAGAACCGGATAGCCTGGCCGATGAAGATGTAATGCTGATTAACTAATCAATAATGCGTTGCCATGTTGGCTACCCTTCAAAACCTTAGTGGCAATCTCTTTAGCCTGTTCTATCCCAACCTTTGTTTGGCTTGCGGTAAGGCTCTTTTTCAAAACGAACACCTGCTATGCCTGCGTTGTGCGGACGATTTACCAACTACCGGCCATTTTACCGATCCCGCCAATCAATTGATCAAGCGTTTTACAGGACGTGTACCGGTGCAGGGTGCCGCAGCATTGCTGCAGTTCAGCAAGCATGGCCCGGTGCAACAACTGTTACACGAATTAAAATACCGGGGTAAAACGGAAGTAGGCAGCTACTTTGGAAAATTAGCCGCCTGGCAGTTGCAACAAGCCGGTGCGGTTATTCCTCCGGTACAGGTGGTCGTGCCCGTACCCCTCCATTGGAAAAAACAACGGGTGCGTGGCTACAACCAGTGCGATTCGTTTGCACAGGCCATTGCGGAAGGATGGAGGGTTGATTGGACGACGGAAGCCCTGGAAAGGGTGCACGAGAATGTATCCCAAACCAAACAATCGCGTTTCGATAGATATGGTAACGTAGCCAACATCTTCGGCCTCAAACAACCTGAGCTGCTTCGGAATAAACACGTGCTGTTAGTAGATGATGTTTTTACCACCGGCGCCACGTCCGAAGCCTGCCTCAATACCATTTTACAGGTGCCCGGCACTACGGTTAGTTTTGTTTCGATTGCTGCAGCCCTGCGCTAATTGTTAAATAAGAAATAAAATAGGATTTTTAGTTTCTTATTTTGTATCTTTATTTCACAAAATCTAAGAAACATGAAAACACTACCGCCTCAACAACCCGCCGCACAAACATCCGGCTTCCAAATTGCACGGTTTTGGCTGCTCAGCCGGAAAACCTCAGTCCAAAATCAGTCTAACCTCAGTCTGCATCCACTTAAAGCTTTGATTTTACACGAATTACAAAGAAAAAAGAAGCTAAACTGATAAGTCTGAAATCAGCCGGGGCACGACAATAAATCAGTCTGCACACCCATAATGCACCCATTTTATACTGAACAAAAAGAAAAGACGGGAAGTAACCGGCAAGCTGCATTTTATCAGCAAAAGCTATCTCCGCCGCCCTTATATTTGCGCACTCAAAAAAACTAAAACATGATCTTCGAAACCGTTCGTCAGTTCAACTTCCCTACCATTATCCGATTTGGTGCAGGCGCCATAAAGGAATTACCTGCCTACCTTAAAAGCAATAACCTGGCCCGTCCTATGGTTGTTACCGACCCTAACGTAGCGCAACTGCCATTCTTAAAAGCTATTGTAGAGGACTTGAAAAAGAACGGTTTTTCGGTAGAAGTGTTCAGCGACATCCACAAAAACCCGGTTAAGAGTGATGTATATAAGGGTTCCGATCTGTGGGATGCCACCAACCGCGATAGCATTATTGGTATCGGAGGCGGAGCTGCGTTAGATGTTGCCCGTGCTATAGTGCTGCGCATAAACCACCGCGAAGACCTGTTTAAATACGACGACCTTATTGGTGGCGATGTTTATGTTACCAACGAGGTACCGCATTTCATCACCATCCCTACTACCTCCGGAACGGGCAGCGAAGTAGGCCGCAGTGCCATTATTGCAGATGACGAAACACACCAGAAGAAAATTCTGTTCAGCCCTAAACTGCTGGCAAAAATCGTGTTTGCCGATCCTATGCTAACTATGGATCTTCCACCGTTTATCACTGCCGCTACAGGCATGGATGCCCTTACGCATAACATGGAAGCATTCCTGGCTAAAAACTACCACCCTATTTGCGATGGTATTGCACTGGAAGGCATCCGCCTGATCTCGCAATCGCTGGAAAAGGCTACCAACAAACCCGATCTGGAATCGCGTGCGCAAATGCTGTTAGCCTCTATGATGGGTGCTATCGCCTTCCAAAAAGGCTTAGGCGTAGTGCACTCGCTGGCACACCCGTTAAGCAGCCTGTTGGATACGCACCACGGTTTGGCGAACGCGGTAAACATCCCGTACGGTATGCAGTATAACATTGCAGGTTTCGAAGATCGCTTTAAGCGCATTGCACAAACCCTGGAACTGCCTAACCAAACCGGTGAAGCGGTAGTAGAATACCTGTTCGACCTGAATACCCGGGTAAACATTCCGCATAAACTGCGCGAAATTGGCGTGAAAGAGGAACACCTGGAAACACTGGCGGACCTGGCTTTTGCCGATTTTGCCCACCCCAACAACCCTAAACCCGTATCCCGCGCCGACTTTAGAATGTTATACGGCCAGGCACTGTAAGTTTTTCTTCACCACACAAAGACACGAAGCAAAAAAAGTGAAAAGTGTTTTAAGAATTAAAGACGATATCTTTAGTCAAGCCCCTCGTAGCTCGTGAAGGGTGCTCGAAACATAAATGCCGCTACAATGACTATTCCCTCGCCTATAGAAGAAGAAATTGGCAAAGCAATAGTTAATTCCGCGTACAACGTGCACAAGGCCTTTGGTCCGGGATTATTGGAAAGAGTTTATGAAATATGCCTTGCCCATGATTTAGAAAAGCAGGGGCTGAAAGTGGCAAGGCAAGTTGATATTCCTGTGGTTTACGACAATATCGTATTTGAGGAAGGCTTTCGGTTGGATTTACTGGTGGAGGATGCCGTAATTGTGGAGGTTAAATCCGTTTTAGAAATTCATTCAGTTTGGAAAGCACAGGTAATAAGCCACCTGAAATTGACAGGTAAGAACCTGGGATATTTGATAAATTTTAATGAAGCGCTTATTAAAAACGGAATCAAGCGTTTCATAAGAAAGGATTGAAGGCTATACTCTTTGCGCCTTATTTTTTGTCAAAGGAATGAAGAAGTATGGTGGCTATAAAAAACAATCATTGGGAATGAAAGGCTATTTACAATAACCTTAATTCTTTGTGTCTTAGTGTAAAAAATTGTCTTTAATTTAAGCTATGCCAAGTAAAATTAAAATCGGCGTTACTTTTTCCGAGGCCCGGTATGAAAACTACCCTGCCTGGATACAGGGTAATGACCCAAACATTGAGATTGTAGAATTGCATTGGGAGAAACACAGTCTGGATGATGTATGGGACGAAATAGAGGACTGCCATGGCATAGTACTTACCGGTGGTATAGATGTGCACCCCGAGTTTTACGAAAACACCCGCCTCAATTATCCCCTTGCCCCCTCCGAATTCAACACCGAGCGCGATGAATTTGAAATGCATGTATTTGAAACAGCCTTAAACTTCAACCACCCGGTATTAGCTATTTGCCGTGGCTTGCAACTGGTAAATGTTGCATTGGGCGGCAATCTGATACAGGACCTGGAAGAAGCCGGCAACAAGGATCACCGCCGCCACGAGGAAACAGATGGTCAGCACGACTTGGATATTGTAAAGGATACCCTGCTGGCCCAAATTGCCGACAGCACCAAAGGCCACATCAACAGTGCGCATCATCAGGCCATTTCTGTAGTAGCTGAGGAACTGACCGTTAACAGCTATTCACCCGATTTTGTTATAGAAGGCGCCGAGTGGAAAGACAAAACCGACAAGCCTTTTCTTTTAGCTGTGCAATGGCATCCGGAGCGGATGGTCGATAAGGACACCAACCCGCTCTCAAAAAATATCCGCGAGCGTTTTCTGGAGGAAGTGAAAAAACAACTGAAATAAATTCGAAAAACGACATTCAAAACATATACTAAACATGAACGTAATCAATCCTGCAACCGAAGAAGTAATTGCTGATTTAAAAGAAGATAACGCCACATCGTTGGCAGCTAAATACGAGAAACTAAAAGCAGCTCAGGCTGCTTGGAACGCTGTGCCATTAAAGGAAAGAGTAGCCATACTGCAAAAGTTTGCGGCGCTGCTGAAGGAGAACATCGAAGAACTGGCCAAAGTACTTACCAGCGAAGTAGGCAAGCCATTGCAACAATCGCGAAACGAAGTAAATGGTGCCTGTGCCCGTATTGCCTGGTTAACCAACAATGCCGAAAAATACCTGAGCAATGAAGTAATGACCGAACAGGAAGGGATGAAAGAAGTAATTGCCTACGAACCGCTGGGGGTAATCTGCAACATTTCGGCCTGGAACTATCCTTACCTGGTGGGCACTAACGTATTCGTTCCTGCCCTGCTGGCCGGCAATGCTGTATTCTACAAACCATCGGAATTTGCCACCCTTACAGGTTTAGAAATCGAAGCCTACCTCAAAAAGGCAGGAGTGCCAGATAACGTATTCCAGATTGCGATTGGTGCAGGCGACGTAGGTAAAACGCTTTTAGAAATGCCGTTGGATGGCTACTACTTTACCGGCTCGTATAAAACCGGTCAATTCATCTACGAAAAAGTAGCACCTAAAATGGTGCCTTGCCAGTTAGAGTTAGGCGGCAAAGATCCATTATATATAGCTGATGATATTGCTGACATCGCCTCCGTAGCGGCAGGCACAGCCGACGGTGCTTTTTACAACAACGGACAAAGCTGCTGCAG
The DNA here is from genome assembly GCA_044225825.1 of Chitinophagales bacterium. Classification (GTDB taxonomy): domain Bacteria; phylum Bacteroidota; class Bacteroidia; order Chitinophagales; family LD1; genus Bog-950. The sequence continues at coordinate 232,846 of JBGAIB010000003.1, read as the reverse complement.
CGTAGAACGCATTTATGTGCACGAAAAAATTTACGACAAATACGTAGAGGAGTTCGTAAAAGAGGTGAACACCTATAAGGTGGGCCTGCCGAATCACGAAGGCGTTTACATTGGTGCTTTAACTCGCAAGCCCCAATTGGAAGTAGTGGAAGCACAGGTGAAGGATGCGGTAGCCAAGGGAGCAAAACTTGAAACCGGTGGCGAACGTTTGAATGGCAAAGGCTATTACTACAAACCAACCGTGCTTACCAATGTTAACCACAGCATGGAAGTTATGCGCGAAGAAAGTTTTGGCCCCGTTATTGGTATTATGAAGGTAAAAGATGATGCCGAGGCCACGCAATTAATGAATGATACCGCCTATGGTTTAACAGCAGGTGTTTACAGCGCCAATCAGGAACGCGCTAACAAAATTCTGGCGCAGGTAAATGCTGGCACAAGCTACTGGAACTGCTGTGACCGTGTAAGCGCAGCCTTACCTTGGAGCGGCCGTAAACATTCGGGCTTTGGAGCTACGTTATCGCATGTGGGTTTACGTGCATTTACCAAACCTAAGGCCTATCACCTGCGGGGATAAGCCTTCCGGTAATTGATAAAATTCAGCGCTGCCGTTAACAGGGGTCAATCCCCCTTAAAATCCTTCTTGCCAGTTTTATACCGGAAAAAAAACCGGTTATGAAACAAATATTCTGGCTTTTGGCATTAATACTTACAAGTGGTGGTCAGTTGATGGCCACCGGTAAGGAAGTGGTAAAAACAATTGTAATGCCCGATCCGTTAACAGGGATCACCTTGCCGATACAGATAGTATATAATCCTGTGGCGAACAAGTACTACGTTACTTCACTGTATGGCAACGCATTAATGGTATTGGATGGTACAACGCACCAAAAGTTGAATAAAATACCGGCTTTTACCTCGCCCGGCCACCTGTTTTTAAATGCACCTAAAAATAAGGTCTATGGCACTTACACCGGCGATTCATCGGGCTTGATGGTATTTAATTGCGCCACCGATCAACTGGTAAAGCATATACCCTGCAGTATGGGAAACGAACTAATTATGACAGCCGATGAAACCGGCAATGCCATTTACTACTCCGACTGGTGGAAACATTACATCTATATAGTAGATGCAGCAAATGATGTTTTGGCTGACTCCATACCAATTAGCGGCACTGCTAAAAAAATTGCTTATAACCCGGTTGATAAAAAACTTTACGCAACTATTGATGCATATCCCGCCAACGATTCGGTAGTCATCATTAATACATTAAACAAACAGATAATAAAAACGCTCAGTGTCTCGGCCAACAGTTCAACCTTATTCTACAATGCACAGGCAAACAAGGTATTAGTTCTTAATCCCGACGATCAAAATATAACTGTGCTGGATGGTGCCGGCGATACTGTTTCCACCACTATCTCGGGCCTGCCAACCGACCCGGCAGATATTACGGCAGGTTATAACCTGCAGGAAATTTATGTTGCCTACAGCAGTTCTTCAGCACCTCAGATTGTGGTAATTGATGCTACAACAAGCGCTGTTAAAACTACTATGCCGGTAAGCTATTTCCCATGGATGCTTTATTATGACAGCGTTCAGCATAAATTATTCTGTGCGAATATGTACATAGATGCGGTCGACATTTTCAATTGCAACACGCATACCTTTATTGACTCCGTTGCCTCCGGCGGACAAAGCTACTGGATTGCAGGTAATGCACTTGCCGGCGAAGTACTGTGCATTAACTATTCCGGCAATGGCTTAACCGCCATTGATGCACAAACCAATGCAGTAAAAGAAAATATCCTGCTCTCGATCCGTCCTAACGGCATGCTGCTGAATACTGCAGAGAAAAAGTTGTTGGTTGACGACGACGATTCGCCTGTATTAATGGAGGTTGACGCGCTTAGCGGCGCACCCATTCAACAGCATAGTTTATGCGATAAAACGCAGCTAATGGTCTACAACACCTCCAATAACAAAGTTTACCTGCGTTGTGTTGTAAACAAATCTGTTTTGGTGATGAATGGCAGCACCAGCGCCATTGAAAAAGAAATTAAACTGACGTATGCGCCGGGCAACATGTTCATTAACCCCGTAAATGGATTACTATATGTAACCAAGTCAGGTAGCCAAAACGGCATATACCTTATCAACTGCGCTACCAACGAAGTACAGGACTCAATTACTACCGGTGTAGCACCCAACAGCTATACCTATAACCCGGAAAATGGCTCCATCTACGCACCTGCCGGTTATTTTACCATCTATAGAATTATTGCCTCCACCAACGCACTTGCATCTACCATATCGTTCAGCTATCCGGGGGCAATCATCTGTAACCAGGCCAACCATAAATATTACGTCCACAATTACCATGATGATCTGCTCACAGTCTACAGTTCGCCTACCAATATCTTACAATCAACAATTAATGTTGGCGAGGCTATACAGTTTTTATTGGACACTACCGAAAATACAATGTGGGTGTTAACCAACAGTTCATCCAGGGTTAAAATCCTTGACCTGGCAACTGAAACTTTTATCGATTCTTTCTCCATGATCAGTCCACCCGAAGACGGCATTTTTGACGAGGACCGTCGTGAGATGTATTTTCTGCACTTCTTCAGCGATAAGCTATCGGTAGTAGATGTAAACACCAAAAGCGTGAAACAATATGTGCAGGTTGGTAACGGCCCTATCAGTCAATTATACAATAAGGCAGATACATTGCTGTATGTGGCTAACCGTGATGGCTCAAGCGTATCGGTTGTCGCCGATAGCGGAAGGTTGCTGCCCAGTAAAGCAGGCTACCTTTCACCGCTGGCAAGTCAGCTAACCATATTCCCCAATCCCACTTCCCGTTTTACAATCATCGACCTTCAGCTTACTATGCCAATGGCATCAGGCACCATACAACTCACCGACCTCACCGGCACAATGGTGGTTAGTGTAAATGTAGGTCAGTTGCAAATCGGCCGCCAGCAGTTTGAGCTCCCATTAGCAGGTGTGTTGCCCGGCGTATACATGGTATCGGTTATGGGGAATGATAAATTACTGGGAACAGGAAGGGTAGTGGTTATAAGGTAGCCCGGCTTACTGCTGTCAATTCTGACAATTCCATGAAACTCGGTGTCTGGAATTTGTCGTAATTCGCGGGGTTAATCGTAGGCATGAAAAAGTTTATTCCCTATTTACTGATAATAGCAGCGCTGGTGGGGGCCACCATTTGGTACAAAATACATAACAGCCCCGAGGCAATTAAACAACGCGAGGGTGACTTTGCGTTTAAAGAGACCGAAAAAATAGGACGTATTGTTATCAGCGGTACGGATGGCAAGCAGGCCACACTTACTCAGGTTGATGGCCATTGGGTTGTAAACGGCAAATACGAAGCGCGTGCGGAGTTAATAAGCCAGTTGCTGGAAGCTGTTGCACGTTTAACCTCGCTGGCTCCTGTGCCATCCAATGCGCACGACAATGTTATCCGCGAGTTAATGGCTGCTAACATGCATGTGCAGATTTACAACCGCGATAACAACCTGGTAAAGGAGTATTTAGTTGGCGGTCCTTCAGTAGATAAGGAGAACACCTTTATGCTTTTATACCTGAATGGCGAACCTGCATCGCGGCCGCATTTAGTATATATACCGGGGTTCCGGGGATACGTTACACCGCGCTACGAAACCGATGAGGAAGTATGGCGCACACGTCAGCTATTCAGCTATACGCCCGAGCTAATAAAATCGATAGAAGTAGCATATTCCGAAACTCCCGAAAACTCCTTTTCCATAACCCGTTTATCCGCTGATTCCTTCAGCGTTTCACCGCTTAACCCGCAGTATGCTATCAATAGCACCTACGAACAAAAATACATCCGTCAGTATCTGCAGTTCTTTGCCGCCATCAGTATTGAAGCATACGATAACGGTTACGCAAAAAAGGACTCTTTACTGCAAACCCTGCCGGCCTGTACTATTACTGTAGTGGATACCTCTAACAAAGTAAATCGTGCCCGCTTGTTCCATATGCCGTTTAATAAGCGCAGCAAAGCGGAGTACGACTTAAAGGGTAACGAACTTACGTATGATATTGACCGCTATTACGCCGGTATCCATGATGATAAGGACTTTGCCATTGTGCAATATTTTGTGTTTGGCAAGTTAATGCGCAACTATAAAGACTTCTTCTACAAGCCAACTGCTGCTGCCAAACCTTAATTTTGGACATAAAAAAAGGCCGGCTAAAGCCGGCCTTTTGATTTATAACTTTCTGTTTCTCTATTTAGGTTCTACGGGCTCCAGGTTGCGCTGAACCGGCTCCTCTGTTTTCTTCTCAACCGGTGTAGGTTCCGCCGACTTTACTTTCTTCTCCTTCTTAGGTCTTGGAGTATCATCCACTAAGGATATACCGTTAGGCTGGCCTTTCATACCGCCGTTTTTAAAGTCGAATAACAGGGAGAATCGCAGCGTATTATCCAGTGGGTTGCGCTGTATAGTGGTAGGTATTAAGTAAGAGAAGTTTAAACCTACTACGCTATACTTAACAGTTAAACCGGCAGTAAGAAACTGTCGATTGCCCTTGCTGCGCGGTTCGTAAAAATATCCGAAACGAACGCCAAATTGCTTATTGTAAAGATACTCTGCACCTACGCCAACGGTAATCTCACGGAACTCTTCAGCCGCACCACCCGGCGCATCGCCAAAAGAAGTAAACATGCCGCTTACCGCTGATTTTTCACGGAAGTCATAAATCTTGTTACCGTTCTTATCAGCGCTATCCGGTGTTGGCACCATTAACTTGTTGAAGTCGGTATAAAAACCGATGCCATTCTTTTTATCAAGGTTTAATGTATAACCCAAACCAATACCCAGGTTAGTAGGAATAAAATCCTTTACTACGTTAGAAGTGTAGGAGATCTTACTTCCGATATTGGTAATGGCCATACCTACATACAGATCATGGCTCATTTTAGCGCCGTCCTTCTTAAAATTTTTGCGGAAGAACCAGGAAATGTCACCTGCACCAGCCATACCTGCTTTAACTACGTTACCATCCACCTGTTGGCCACCGGCCAGGTTAGAATAGATATAACGCAAGGAGGCGGCTATGGAGAAGTATTTGCCCAGGCGGCGAGCATAGTGAAGGTCAATCGCAAATTCATTAGGCCGGAACTGTCCCGTTTCAGCACCGTTAGCATCGGTAAACGTAATATTACCCAAACTGAAGTAACGAACTGAAAGTGCAATGGTTTGCATTTGCTTTACCTTGTAGTAGCCTACCAAGTTAGCCAGATAAATATCGTTTACTAGTGCCTTTAACCACGGGCTGAAGCCTACAGCAAAACCAAAGTCAGAAGAATCGATAAATGCAAGTTTGGCTGGGTTAACATACACTGCGTTGGCATCGGCAGGGCTTGCTATGCCTACATCTCCCATACCTCCGGCCCGGGCGTCGGGGTTAATTCGTAAAAACGGTACGGCAGTAGTTACTGTATTTATAACAACACCATCTTTTTTAATAGTTCCCTGCGCACTAAGCGATGCTACGTTAACCAGTAACAATAGCAGAACCATAAACCCACTTGAAGCCTTGCTGAAAAGTTTCATCCTAATAAAAATAAAATGTTTATGTAGAAGTTGGTCTATAGTAGAGCGGTTTTTTGCTAAGAAGGGCTAAATCTATCGCAAAACCACCAATTTTTCAAATTTATGTGCAGTATTGCCTTCCGGGTCGCGTACCGATAGTTTATAAACGTAAACTCCCTTTCCTATTGCGTCGCCATAATCATCCCGGCCATCCCATTCTACGTCATCGGTCCTGAATCCGTTACAATGCACATCCTGCACAATGTTTTTTACAATACGGCCCGAAACCGTATAAATCTGCACAGTTACGCGCAAATCTTCGCAAGGTTGATTATGTTCAAACATGAACTGCGTATGTGTGGTAAACGGATTAGGGTAGTTAAATACATGCGTTAATGCCAGTTTGGCATCACTTGCCACAATAAACTCCGTATAATCCTCGGAAGAGTTGTTGTGAATGTCCCAGGCCTTTACCTTCAGCGTGTGCTTACCGTCTGCCAACTTACTGAACGGATATTTTACGCTGCCGCGCTTATAGTTATCCAGTTCGCTTTCGTAATAATCATTTAATACCACCATATTCTGGGTATTGGCATCCAATACGGCGGTTAAATCGTGACCAATACCTGTGCCTGTGGTGTTAATGCCGGTTTCATCTTCCAGGTTCACCAATAAAATAGGGTTTGCATTGGTTAAACCACCAAATACAAAGTTTTCATCGTTCATATAGAGCTTCAACTTAGGCCCTATGCCATCCGCCTGAAATGAATCCGCTGAACCGCCAATCAGCACATCGCTGGTGTAACCATGTGCATCTATACCAGCGCTATTATCGGCATAAAAACTTACTCTGCCATTGCCGAATTGGTAGTCAATGTCTTTAGGCACAATAAAGGAGAAGGTAAAGTCGCCGTTAACAACGCTGGCCTTTCCTTTAAACAATATGTTCTTATAAATTTTAAACACCCGTATAGGACTGCCCGGATCGTTGCCCAGCGTTTGCACATTCGAAATTTTATCGAATACCAATGGGAATACCACCCCGTTAAAGGAAGTAAGTTTGTTTCCATTATCATCGCGCACTTCTCCTTTAATGGTTATTTGCGACAATGCTTTCAGGGTGTCGTGTGGCTGTGAGATCGGTTTGTTATTTACCTGGGTAGCCACTACGTTATAACGGGGATAATTTAACGTTAATGCAGGATCGCCCAACAATACGAATTTGCGGGTGTTGCTGATATCTGTATTTACATTGTTTTTGGTTTCCAGCATTATTTCACCAAGGGTAGGTTCCCGGCCCTCGTATGGCTCAAACATGTATTCAAACACGGTATTATTGAGCGCTGCATTGGCACTGCTATATACCAGGCGAACGGTAGTAACCGAAGCTATGGCACCGCCCTTGCCATTTGTTATCAGCATTTCGCCGGCAGTACGGGTTGGCAGATCAAAGCGACTAAACTCGCATGTAGCGGTAACAAACAGAGGCAAACGCTCTTTGTTATTTAATTGCGATATATCACTCTGGTTAAAAATACGCTCATGCGCCCAGTTAGTAGGTCCGCCGTGGCCTACCCAATTGAGGATTAATGTGCCCGAGTTGATTTTATTAAGGATAGCTGTATTTACATCTGGATAACGGTCGCCGGCAGGGGTTGGCTGCTGCTTGTAGGCATCCAGGTAAATTTTATCGAAGTTATAAGCAGGATGCGCTGAACGGGCGCTTTCCGCCAGAAAATCGGAGGAATCGAAATGCACATCACCATCTTCATCATCCGCCACAAAAGTTACATTGTTCCGCCAGCTATTGTTGTTGGTGATTTGTACGCAACTTGCTGAGGCCTGCGGATTTTTATAATTCTTGATTTTAGTAACCACTTCCCAGGCTTCCTGTTCCGTAGCAACCGGCAAACGGCCTACCGCAATATCCAAAGCCTGTGGTGTATTAATATCTCCTCCTTCATTGGCATCCAGCAATCCGAAAAAGTCATCTGAAGTAAACGTGGCTGTTTCCGATATCCACTCGTAACTTTCATAGCATGGCACAAAGTTCTGGTTGCCTGCAATCCGGTCTTTAGGATCATAAGAACCATCGCCCATTAAAAGTAAATAACGCGGCATCATAGCTGTGTCTCCGCCAGCCCGGTCGTATAGCATACGCATGAAATCGCGGATAGCTGAGATGTCAGGACGGCCACTGCCGAACTCATTATAAATTTTAGAAAGTTTTACCACGGCACTGCTGATACCGTCGTGGCTTTGGTGCCAGGCTGCCAGGTCCTGCGATGGCGCCTCGAAACCATCATAAGTTACAATAATCAGATCGGGCTCGCCAATTGCATGGAGATTTTGATTCTCTACACGCTCCACAAATTCGGGTGTAGTATAGCCGGCATTCGGATTAAATGCCATAAACTCTTTCAGACTTTCGGTAGCAACGCTAAAGCTAAGTTGTGATCCATTCTGCGTAGTTACCATGCGGCGTATATTGCCCAGATCGGTAACATCCCAAATCTGAATAGCTGATGAAGCATTCTCCAACTGAAACTGGCTGATGCTACCTGCCCCTATCGAAGCAATACTACGGAACATCATCAGATTACCTGCCATGCTCAACCGCCTTTTTACATGTAATTCAAAGTAATCGATATAGGTAGCGGCATTGCCTGTAGGATCGTAGCTAACATTAAAGGTATAGCCAATATTCAGTTGATCGGACGCTGCGGTATAGTTAGCGGAGAGTGTTGAAACAACGGCTCCCGGCGGATACGTGGTAGAAGGACTGATACCCCCATCGGTATGCGTAAATACGGTTTGGCTATTTACTGTTACCGTGGTATTAGAACCATAACCTGTTCTGGATGCCAATGAGGAAAGCACCCTGACCGGTGTAGCAGTTACCAGATTAGGGAAGTTGTATGAGAAGTTTTTGGTGGGCGCATAGCTGGTCATTTTATCGCCTATCCAGGTTTTGCCGCTTTCCTTGGGGTTCAATTCATCCACATCATGATAAGCATGGTCGTCGAATTCGGTAATGGTTTTATTCGGGCTGCCATCGGGTGCAGCATTTTGTACGCGTTTACCGGTACCGGCATCTGTTGTAAGAAAGTAGAAGGTTTTATCGGTATATAAATTCTTCTCGTGATAGAAGGTTTGGGTTACGGTATTAAAACGCCAGGCATCTGGCATTTGAGCATAAAACAACAGATAATCGCCTTCATCCATCTTGTTATTGCCATTATTGTCCACTACCATAGTGGGGTTCTCAAGCAAATCGTCGGCACGTGCTATACTGTTTTTATCGGGCACCATACCGCCACCATTACCATATATGGCAAGGGTGTTCAGGTTAAATCCGGCAGGGTCGACCTTCAATGTATTTTTTACGAAGTCGTAATCAATTTTAAAAACACCCTCGCTGCTAACAGCAATTTTATACCAGGTGCCGCTGTTTAAAACAGAGTTTGTTGCGTAATCGGCAGTTGCCCGAGCAGTATTTGCCGGCGTTACATTCAACCGTAGCGTAAAAGATTGCAGACGTTCAACTTGCCCTGCAGCTGTTTTGCGAAAAGGCAAAATTTCAACTAAGGCAAAAGGCTTTTTACGTTGCAGAACGAGCGTCGCTTTAACATCCGCCGATTCTTTAATAAAGGCAAAGCTTGCATTATCCAAACCACTAACGGCGGTATATACAGGATTAATTAACTGAGCCGTTACATCACCGGGATAAGCCAGTGCTATTTTTTCCTGGTAAACTGGCAGTAGGTTCAGGCTTTCGCGATGCGCCGCTCCTTTAAACGAAGGTTGTTGAATGGTCTTCTCGTCCAGCGTATGGAAAGATGCCGGAGTAGTTTGCCAGGTTAGGGTGCGTGCAAAGTCCTGCGCATTGAGCTGAAGTATCAGAAAAATGCCCATTATTGCCGCTATGGCGCGTCTGGTAATGGGTATAAATATTTGCGGGCATCCTTGATAAACCGAATCCATCATTATTTTTGAGCGCTTTTTTAAACCGCGCAATAAAACGCGGTGCTTTTTGTTTTATTGCTTGAATACAACTGCTTGGCAAATAAACTCAAATATCTAATTGTTACCCTGTGCTGCCTTGCCGGAACCCTACAGGCACAGGATGTATTAATGAGCCAGTATTTCAATGCACCGTTGCATCTGAATCCTGCCCTGGCCGGCATTTCTTTCGGTCCAAGGGTAACGCTAAATTACAGAAATCAATGGAGTGGCATGGGCGATGGTTTCCAGGGTGGATATGCCACGTATATGGCTGGTTTTGACATGCATATACTGCCGCTGCGCGGTGGCATAGGCGCGCTGTTTACCGGCGACCAGGTAGCCAACAACCTTTATAGCAGCTACCGCGCTACCATTATGTATTCGCAGCAAATTAAGCTGAACCGCCACATGGCGTTAAAGCTGGGTTTAAGCGGCACTTACATCTACACCCGTCTTAAATGGGCCGATCTTACCTGGAGCGATATGATAAACCCATACACCGGGTTTTACAATAACATCAATGTGCCCAATCCTACCAACGAACCCATGCCCTCCAAACTGGAGACACACCGGGGTGATATGGGTGCCGGTTTATTGTTCTTTACCGAGAAACTTTATGCCGGTGTAGCCGTAAATAATTTATTGATGCGCAAGGAGTCGTTTTACGGGTCCGATGGCTCGAACGTTCCTATACGCATTACTGCCCATTTTGGTGCCGTGTGGCCGGTGCAACACAGGCACAGCACAAGGTACAATATCTGGTTATCGCCAAACGTTATATTCGAGAACCAGGGGCAGGCATTTCATGTCGGGGGAACGTTCTTAACAGGTATCAGTTTGGTTTACTTCGGGGTAGGATTCCGCAGTGCTATCCGAAATTCGGATGCTGTAATAGGCTATTTAGGCATCAAAAAGGGGAAATTCCGCGTAGGCTACAGTTATGACTACACCATTTCGCCCCTTATGAATAAAACCGGCGGCACGCATGAGGTTTCGTTCATTTTTAACTGGACGGGCGAAGACAACTCCCTGAACCCTAAAAAGACCAACGGATACATTATTTGCCCTGATATTTTACGGTAAAACGGCGCGATTTTTAACAAGCTGAAGGCTTCGTTTTTTTGTTAAAAACAGCGTTAAAAAATAAAGAAGGTTTTTTTGGGCTTTTGACCGAAAAATGCTTTTTTAGCAACCTTTAAATTTGTGCAACCCTAAAAACTAAAACAAAATTAGCCATGAAGCTAAACAACTTGTATTTGTTCCTCGCTCTGCCGGCCCTTGTGGGTATCGCATCATGCAGCAAGCAGAAGTCGTCTGTTACCGGCTGGGAATACAACAACACCAAGAACGGTGGATTTGAAGTAGTTGACTACAAAGGTCAGGCTACCGGCCCCGGTCTGGTATATGTTCAGGGCGGAACCTTCGTAATGGGTAATACCGAGCAGGATGTTATGTATGAATATCATAATGTTCCACGCCGTGCAACGGTTAGCTCGTACTACATGGACGAATCAGAAATCGCTAACGTTCACTACCGTGAATATCTCTACTGGATGAACCGCGTGTTCGGCAACGATTTCCCGGATGTAGTTAAAAAGGCCCTGCCTGATACACTGGTATGGCGCGATGAGTTAGCTTATAACGAACCTTACGTGGAGTACTACTTCCGTCACCCGGCTTACGATTTCTATCCGGTTGTAGGTGTTAACTGGTTACAGGCAAACGACTTTGCTTCATGGCGTTCTGACCGTGTTAACGAGCGTATCCTGATCGATCAGGGTGTGTTAGCTGAAAACCCATCTCAAGTGGGCAGCGATAACTTCAATACCGAATCGTACCTGGTAGGCCAATACGAAGGTGCTGCAGGTAAGCGTCCTAAAAAAGACTTAAACCCTAACGGAACCGGCACCCGCCACGTACGTTTGGAAGACGGTATTATGCTGCCGAAGTACCGCCTGCCCACCGAGGCTGAGTGGGAATATGCTGCTTTAGGCCTTATCGGCAACCAACCTGCTACCAGCGAAGAACGCATTACCGATCGTCGTATTTACCCATGGAACGGAACCAGCACCCGCTATCCTAAGAGCGGTCAGTGGCAAGGTGAATTCCTGGCTAACTTTAAGCGTGGTCGTGGTGATAACATGGGTATCAGCGGTCGTTTGAATGATAACGCCGACATCACAGCTCCTGTTAAATCTTTCTGGCCTAACGATTTTGGCTTATACAACATGGCCGGCAACGTTAACGAATGGGTTCTGGACGTTTACCGCCCAATGACCACTACTGACGGTAACGACTTCCGTACTTACCGTGGTAACCAGTTCAAAACAAAAGTGCTGGATGCTGAAGGCAACCCGGTTGAAAAAGACAGCTTAGGCAAAATCCAATACCGCGATGTAACCCAGGAAGAAAGTGCTAACCGCCGCAACTACCGTCGTGGTGATGTGCGCAACTTCGTGGATGGTGATGAAGTTTCTGCCGTTGATTACAAATTTGGTCAGAGCTCTTTAATTGACGACAACAGCCGCGTTTACAAAGGTGGTAGCTGGAAAGACCGTGCTTACTTCCTTTCTCCGGGCACCCGTCGTTACCTTGACCAAAACTTAGCAACCGACGACTTAGGTTTCCGTTGCGCTATGGATAAAGTAGGTTCACCTTCCGGTAACAACGTAAAAGGTGGTAACAACTTCCCTAAAGAAAAAGGTAAGCGTAAAATGAAAGGTTAATTCCTTCCGCTTCAACTAATAAAAAAATCCTCCGCCCAACAGCGGAGGATTTTTTTATGTAGCTATTGCTTTACACTAACCTGGCCAAAGCCAATAACTACCGCCGGGGCGTGAGCAACATTCAACAGCAATAACGTAATTTTGTGCCACGTAAAAACGAGTTGTTATATGGAGTTAGATAATAAACTGTTTGATGAGATAAAAGACCTTTGTGCAAAAGGTGACGAGCAATACGAAGAAGACCTGCTGGAAGAGGCCGTAGCGAGTTATAAAAAAGCCCTTAGCCTATTACCCGAACCTAAAGAAAAATGGGAAGCTGCCTTATGGATTTACACAGCACTCGGCGATGCTTACTTTAATATGGATGAATTGGAAACGGCCGAGCAGTATCTGCAAAAAGCAATGGCTTGCCCCGATGGCCCACTGAATCCCTACATTCAATTGATGTTGGGTAAAACGCTGTATGAGTTAGGTAAGGGCGAGGAAGCACAGGACCACCTGCTACGTGCTTACGAACTGGATGGCGAAGAGGTTTTTGAGGATGAGGACCCCAAATACCTGGATTGCATAGAAGACCTAATCTAACGAAATTACAGCCGCTGCATGTCAATAGAAGCACTATACTCCCTCTATCTGCAAGCCAATGGTATAACTAACGATACCCGTAACATTCCGCAGGACAGCATTTTCTTTGCGCTAAAGGGCGAAAAATTTAACGCTAACCAATTTGCTGCGGAAGCTTTGCAAAAAGGTGCTGCATATGCCGTAGTTGACGAACTAAGTGACCCGGCCTGGGCAGCAGCCTACGGAACAAAACTTATTACAGTAGATAATGTGTTGAGTACGTTGCAGCAACTCGCCAGTTATCACCGCAAACAGTTCCGCGCCCCGGTAATAGCTATTACTGGCAGCAATGGCAAAACCACCACCAAGGAGTTAGTGGCCGCTGTACTGGCAACCACCTACAAAACATATGCTACCAAAGGAAACCTGAATAACCACATTGGCATTCCGCTAACGTTGTTGGCTATTAATAAAGAGGAGATTGAAATGGCAGTGGTAGAAATGGGGGCAAACCACCAGGGCGAAATTGCATCCTATTGCGATTACGTACAGCCTGACTACGGCCTTATCACAAATATCGGTTCGGCACACCTGGAAGGTTTTGGAGGCTTTGAAGGAGTGCTTAAAGGCAAAACTGAATTATATACCAACCTGCTTGGCAATAACCGTGGAGTTTTTGTTTGTGCGGACAATCCCTTATTGCTTGATAATCTGACACAGAAAAACAAACAGTTCCCCGGATGGGATCGTTCAACAAAAATGATAACCTACGGAAAAGGGGCTAATTCATTTTGCCATGGCAGTGTAGCCCCGGCCGGTGAATTTTTAGCAGTAGAGGCAAATGGCATCAGGATTCAGACCAACCTGGTAGGCGATTATAACTTCGACAATGTTATGGCAGCAATTTGTATCGGTACCTACTTTAAGGTGCCGGCTGATCGCATTAAACAAGCCATTGAAAGTTATGTGCCTTCGAATAACCGTTCGCAAAAAGTAACCTACGGCAGCAATACTATTATAATGGATGCCTACAATGCTAACCCCAGCAGCATGGCAGAGGCACTGCGTAACTTTGAGAAACAGGCATCATCCAATAAAGTAGTTATACTGGGCGAGATGATGGAGCTCGGCGATTATAGTCGCACGGAACACGAAAAGATAAAAACGCAGGTAGAGCAGATGCAGTTAAATACCAGGGTTTTTACCGGAGGCGGTTTTTCATTTCTGCAGCACACGCCGGGGATTTACTGGTTTGCAACCACTGCCGAATTAAAAGAATGGTTTAAGTCTCAGCATTTTAACGAGGCATTAATCCTTATTAAGGGTTCACGGAAAAATGAGTTGGAAAGACTATTGAACTGAGCAAAATAAAAAAGCGTTCCTAACCCCCCGGCAGGAACGCTTCTCATCAAACTAAAACCACTACAGTAAAAACCAAGGGAACAAGTCCACCTTGATGGTTTTTCCAGCCTTTGTAGTTACTTCGATATATACGATGCCGAACTTATGGTTGGCTCTGTAACTCAGCGATTGAATAACAGGATCATCTTCAGGTACAGTGGTTACCACCTTACTTGTTTTGATATAGTAAAAGCCATATGGCCAATCATCCACACCGGTCTTTTCGGTTACAGTGCTGGTAACAGTTTTGCCGTTGTCCATGGTAACTGAATAGGAACTACCCACCCCATCGCCGTATTTAACTACCAGGCAAGGTTTGCCTTCAATAAAGCTATGCTGTATGCCTTCCGAAGTTATCTTGATAGTAAAGTCGGCTTCTATATCTCCATTCGAAGCTATCTGAACAGATAAATTCTGAGGGTGGTAGTAGTTGATCATGGATGGAATAACTGCAGCTAACTGGGCTTTTAACGAATCGGCAATCCCCGTCATGGGTATGGTAGCATGGTACGTTACCTGCCCATCTACATTACTCACTACTTTAATTTGAGCAGAAGGCGCTTGTAAGCCATCCATTTCCATATAAACGGAGGTTACACTATCCTTAGCGGTTAAAGCAATATTGGTATCGCCTTCTAAAGCGTTAGGATCTTTATCTTTTTTGCAGGCTGTAACCAGCAAAAGCAGGGTGATAAAGGTTGCGAAAAGGATGTACTTTGTTCTCATGGCTGCTGTTTTTTGCTGTCACAAATAGACAAAACACAAAAAACTTAGGCATTGACCACGCTTATTACAGGCCCTGAGTTAAATCATGGATGAAAAATTATTTGACACACCATTACACCTCAAAGCCCAGGCGCTGCTTTAAGGCAGGCGACAACTGTGGCAGGTTGCGGCGCTCGATTAAAAAGGAGGTCAGTTCAGCGAATTCGGTAAAGATGTAATGTTTATCCAATGCGCCTTTCAGGTAATCCTTTCCTGTGCTGCCACCGGTTCCGGTGCGTGTACCTATCATGCGGTGCACCATATTCATATGGCGATAGCGCCAGGTGCTGATGCACTCGTCCATTTCCAGCAGGGCATTGATCAGGTTAAAAGGTAGTTGGAACAATGGATAGTCGCGGTATAGCATAATAAACAGGGCCGCGCGTCGGGCTTTCGGACTTAGGGACCAATTCGGTTTTTTCTCATTGCCCAATATCGCTTCCTCAAAACGGTTCAAGTTGCTTTTTTCAGCAGGTTGTAAACTGTTCTCGTATACAACTTTAAACTTTTCCCAAAATGGATGTGGCGTGCCTACCGTCCAGTTTTCCCAATAATTCGGGTCATCAAAAAAAGGCATACGTTCCAGCCAGGCATTCACCAGTTCAATTAAGGGTTTTCTTTTTTCTGCATCACGTATAACTGCTGCATCCTCTGGCCGCAGTTGACTGATATAGTATTCCTGCATGTGGCGGTTTTCCATCTTCAAGCCAAGGAAAGCCTCCAGCAACTTAAATTGTATACTCTGGAAGCCGGAAGCCGGACGAAGCATATTCCTAAAGTCCAGGAAATCAAGAGGTGTCATCGTTTCCAGGATATTCACTTTATCGATAAGCACCTGCAGAATAGTGTTTACACGCTTAAGGCGATGATTAACGATATACAAGTCGGGTGAGCTGTCCTTGATATCGGGCTGACCCATGATATCCATAACCGAGCCTACTTCATATAATATCTGCTTAAACCAAAGTTCGTACGACTGGTGAATTACAATAAACAGCATCTCGTCGTGCGCATGTGCACGGCCTTCTTTATCACTCTCCAGTTGCTGAGCATCCAATATCTTGTTGAGTGCCAGATAGTCACTGTAATAAACTCCGTCTTTCATATAGGTAAGCTTAAGGTATTTATACGCTGCAAGTTGTAAAATAATTTGCGACTACGCTATACCGGTAAAAGAACCGCTTCGTTCCGAAATTGTGGATTTTGTGCCGCTTGCCTTTAGGTATATTTATTCAGAGGAGCAAAACAGCGCTGCCAAAGGCCTCGAATTATAAGCATGCATGCTTATAACCACCGATAATGCGCGGGGGTATCTTCAAAACCCATAATTCCTCCTTATGCACCTTAGTCCGATGTTGATCTCCTTTATGGCCTTGCTTCGCCCAGCCAGGTTTAAAGATTATGTTCCCGCATCAAATAAAGACAGGGAATTACGTGAATTGCGCCTAAAAACCGAATTCTATGAAGACATTTTAAATGGCTTGCCGAATGATCTGGTGGTTTTTGACACTGAACACCGCTATCTGTATTTGAATGCTATCGCAGTTCGAAACAGTAAAACAAGGCGGTATATGGTGGGCAAAACCGATTATGAATACTGCATGCTAAAGGGAATGGATGGCGATTTAGCCATGGGCAGGCGGCTTCAATTCAGACAGGTGGTAATGAATGGCAGCGACAAAACCTGGGAAGAAGAAAAAGAGAAGGACGGTTTTATTGAAGTGATTCGTCGCACTATGCGGCCGGTATACGATAATCTGGGCCAATTGAAATATGTATTGGGCTTTGCAACGGATGTAAGCAGCCTGCGCCAAACCGAAAGAAGGCTAAGGGAAAAGTTACAGGAACTGGAACAGATAATGGACAATTCCTTTACTGCCATTGCTATTGCTGATAGCAATTTTAAGATAATGGAGTGGAACAAAACCGCTGAAAAAACCTTTGGTTACACGCAAGGGGATATGATAGGAACTTGCCCCGGCGAAAACCTTTTGATGCATCATAACACGGCTGGCGCAGATAACTTTTGCCTTCAGTTTGTGCTGGAAAACAACTTGCTAAACAAACGATTTGAGGCTGACCTGAAACATAAAAATGGGGAGCTGCTCGATGTAGAAGTCCTCATCAACCCGTTTATGATTGGGGAGAGAACCTATCATGCGGTCTTTTTGCATGATATTACCGAAAAGAACAGGGCACAAAATGCTGTTCAGGCGTTGGCCACATTTCCCGAGGAAAACCCCAATATTGTTTTCCGCGTAAGTGCCACTGACTTCAGTGTGATATATGCCAACCCTGCCACCTACAAAATTTTTAAAAGCAATGAGGGCATCGCAGGTTTTCTTAATACCGAATTGCGGCCATCGTTGCATCAAACAATTACTTCCAATACCACCGTTCGAAAGGAGGCCGCTTACAATAACGCGCATTACACTTTTGCAATCTGGCCGAACCTTGCCGATGGGTATATTAATCTCTATGCCACTGATATTACCATGCTCAAAAAGGCCAAACAACAGTTGGTGATAATGAACGAAGGCCTGCAGGAAGAAGTGGACAAACGCACAAAAGAGCTTCGGGAATCGAATAAAAACCTCGAACATTTTGCATACAGTATTTCACACGACCTGCGCGCCCCTATCAGGCATGTGTTGGGATACGCGTCTCTACTAATCGAAGAAGAAGGAGCAAAGCTAACTCCCGAATCGATGGAGTATCTTAATCGAATTCGGAACTCGGCCCACAAAATGGAAAAGCAAATTAGCGGACTGCTACAATTTTCGCGCTACGGCACCAAAAAACTGGAGGTAGAAATGGTGGCCCTTAAACCCCGGTTTGACAGCGCCGTGGAGGTATTCAATGATTATTACAAGCCCAAAGAACTGATTTATACGAATTCCGCTGACATACAGGTGTCTGCGGACCCTGCGCTGCTGGACACAATAATTGAAAACCTGATATCAAACGCCATAAAATACGCATTGCCTAAAGGCACCGTAAAAATTTCCATCAGCGCCAACGTAACCGAACACGAAACGGTTATTTGCATTTGCGATAATGGCGTGGGATTCGATATGCACTATTACCATAAGATATTCGGCATTTTTCAACGGCTACACAACGATCATGAGTTTGAAGGAATGGGTATTGGCCTGGCGCATGTGCAGCGAATTGTGGAGCGCCACGGCGGGCGGATTTGGGCGGAGAGTAAACTGAAGGAAGGTAGTTGCTTCTATCTGGCGTTCCCAACTATATCAGCCTGCTAATTGCTGCGCTCATTATCTCTTATTACCAGCATATACCAGTCATTTTCAATGGGCAGATAGCCATGTTCGTAACAGAAGTAATAAGTATTACCTGTTTTGGTTTTCAATAGATTGGTAAAGTATTTAAAATTAAAACCTTGCTCAGCAAGCTTGCTGCGTGGCACTTTGGTTTTGCCTCCCACGTTTAACGTTTCCAGTATACGGCGGTTCTTACGTAAAATGGTATTAACCTGGCGCACATAAGGGGTATCGCTGTTTAAGGTATTGTTGTAGGCATTCCGGCATTGGTCGTCGCAAAATTTCTTATCGCTTCGTCCAAACATAGCCTTGCCACAGCATAAACAAGTCCGTGTTTCTGCCATAATTATCGCTTTAACCCGAAAATAAGCATTTATAAACGTTTATAAACGGATAGTAAACGATTATAAGCATTTAACATCCGACTAACCGTAGCACCCCAATTCAACTTTGCCTCATTATTCACTTAACAAAAACAAGTAGTATGAGCAACTTAAGAAACAGTGTTCGCCTGATTGGTAACCTGGGCGCAGCCCCTGAAGTTAAAACCGTTGGTAACGACAAGAAAATGGCCAAGTTCAGTATGGCCACCAACGAAAGTTATCGCAACGATAAAGGTGAAACCGTAAAAGAAACCTATTGGCACAACATTGTGGCCTGGGGGAAAATGGCAGAGGTGGCTGAAAAATATCTGCAAAAAGGCAGCGAAGTAGCTATTGAAGGTAA
The DNA here is from genome assembly GCA_044225825.1 of Chitinophagales bacterium. GTDB lineage: Bacteria > Bacteroidota > Bacteroidia > Chitinophagales > LD1 > Bog-950. The sequence goes on along the minus strand of JBGAIB010000003.1, from coordinate 213,781 downwards.
ATTAACCAGCCGTACGTTTACCGACAAGGAAGGCAACAAGCGATATTTTACGGAGGTGCTGGCCGGTGAAATTCTGGTTTTAGGGGCTAAGCCTTAAACAGACTATCGCGCGTATTTGCGCCTTCTCACAAAGTAAAACAACACGCCAAACAATACGGTTAGGCCGATAGGCAATGCCAGGTTAATTAACTGCCACTTCAGTTTTTCGTCCTGGGCCTTTACTGTGTTCAACAGGCGTGTTTTTACTTCTTTATTGCGGGTTTCGAATATGCCACTGGCATCCGTCAGGTATTCAATGCAGTTCAGCAAAAAGTCCTTATTGGCAAATCGTTGATTGGTAAACTTATTGAATCCAAGTTGGTAAACCGAGCTATCGCTGCGTATTTCATTGCGGATCATATCCCCGTCACCTATTACGATCTGTTTGGATGGCTTACCGTTTTCAATGTATTTCAGGTCAGGCACTGTGTCGAGCGCAGCCACCGTTTCGGGAGTCAGCCAGTTTTTGAAGGCGCTGGTAAACGAGCCTTCCAACAAAACAGCTACCGGCAATTTGGGTTGGTTGTAATATTCAGGATTCGGTTTGCTCATCAAAATGCCGAAGTGAATCCTTGTTGGAGCTAACTGTGCCTTAGCATAATCAGTAGTATGCAACAGCACCGTTTTGCGAATACCCGGACTCTTGACAGTGTCAATAGAACTGGCAAAGTAAGCAGCTACCGGATCCAGGTTGCGCACGATAGCCTGGTTATTATCGCTAACCAGCAAAGGGTAGTAATACCATTTGTAGGCTTTGGTTTGCGGACGGTCGTCTACCTTGCCCACTACCATTTGTATTTGATCGCTCAACGCAATATCCTGTATAACATCGTTGTTTATACGCACACCGTATTTAAACAGCATGTCATCCAGATTTAAATCGGTAGGCTGCGCAAATTGGCCTGATGGATTAACATTTACGCTATCCATATCGGCATTAGTGCCTTCCAGCAACCAAAGCACTTTACCACCACGCATTATGTATTGATCAATCTTGTATTTATCCTTACCATCTTTACCGAAGGCAATAGTTGGCTTGGCAATCACTATAGCATCAAACCTTTCGGGTATCGATGCCACTTCGGGCAGGTTGATAGTACGTACTTCGTATTGAAGGGCTTCCAGCGACTGACGTAAATCGGTTACCTGCAGCGGGGTTAGTTCTCCGTTGCCTTCCACAAAGCCGATACGCGGCGGGCGATACATGCTAAGCTTATTGATAGCATTGGCCAGTTTGTATTCCAGCAAAATTTCGGAGTGGTTAACAATATCGTCCGGACTATAGCCCAATTGGTTCTCTAACAGGTTTACGGGAAACTCACGGTTGCCGTAACGCACTACAGCAAAGGGAAACACAACCGTTTCACTCATGCTGCTGCTGGTTTGCGACATAGCATTCATAGGTGCCATGCCACGTTGCATCAGGTCGGTTACAAATTTCTTGCGTTCGTCGGCATCCTTAATTGCCATAGGGTCAAAGAACTCGTAATCCACGTGACGGCCACCATACGAACGAAACTCTTTGAGCATATTCTCGGTGCTCTTGCGCAGGCGCTCGAGTTTAGCATTCAGTTCGCCGGTTAAGTAAACCTTTATGGTAATGTCATCCTGCAGATTTTCCAGCATCCGTTGGGTAGGTGCCGAAATGGAATATCGTTTCTCGCTGGTGAGGTCTAACCGGTAATAGAAGAAATTACCGGCTACGTTCAGCAATACCACTATCACCACCGCCAATAGCAGGCTTATCCAGGCATCGCGCTTATTCAGCCCCCGGGCGCTCCCTTTCTTTGTTTTGTTTTTATCGCTTACCATTTTCTGCTTGCAAGGGCTGTACGGGTGAACAAAATAAAGAGCGAAATAATGCTTAGAAAGTAAAGCACATCCCGGCTGTCAATCACTCCGCGGCTAAGCGAGTCGTAGTGTGCAGCTAAACCAAGATTTTCAACTACATAATCATACTTCCCTACAAACGTATCGAAGTGCGAAACATAGAAGAATGCCATATAAAGAATGAGCGAGGTAAACAGCGCAGAAATAAAGGCTACAATTTCATTCGAAGAAACAGCTGAACAAAATATGCCGATGGCTGCAAACACGCTGCCGATAAAAAACAAACCAAAGTAGGAGCCTATAATGCCACCTGAGTCAATATTACCTTCTGGCGAACTGAGTTTGGAAAGGGAATAGTAATAAATAAACGTAGGCAGGATACTGAAGAAAATAAGCACCAGCGTAGCAAAATATTTAGCAAGTATTATCTGCAAATCGGTTACCGGCCGTGTAGCAATCAATTCAAAAGTGCCGGTTTTAATTTCTTCGGCAAATGAACGCATAGTGATGGCCGGTATGAGCATACACATAATCAGGGGCGCATAAAAAAAGAACGCATCCAGTGTGGCATAGCCACCGTCAATTACGTTGATGTCAGGAAACACCCAGGTAATTAAGCCAAGCAACAGTAAAAACACGATGATGGCCAGGTAGCCAATCAGCGAGCTGAAAAACTGTTTTACCTCTTTTATGAATATTGCGTACACCTTTAATTTTTTACCACTTTAACTCACAAGGTCGGCAAGAAAAACTACAGGTTCCTTCTCGCCTTCTGCCTCGTGCAGTATTTATTTATTTCGTTAATTCCCTGAAAACATCTTCCAGGTTCAATTCTTCTTTTTGTAAGCCAAGCAGTGTTATTCCCTTTTCGCGGGCCAGGTTAAACACTTCGGCTCGAATATCACAGCCCGCTTCTGTTACCAGTTTCCATCGGGTTCCGGCACCTTCCAGCCTCCTGATGCCTTTTATGGTTTCCAGCGTGGCCTTATCTACACCTGCTCCAAACTCAGCTATTACCGAACGCTCTCCGTTTTTTGCACTCAGTACATCCTGCAAACTGGCATCGGCTACTTTTTTGCCTTTGCGAATCATAATTACACGGTCGGCAATGGCCTCCACCTCCGGTAAAATATGCGAGGAGAAAATTACGGTTTTGCTTTCGCCAAGTTTTTTAACCAGGGCGCGTATTTCAACTAACTGGTTAGGATCCAACCCACTGGTATGTTCATCCAATATTAGTACTTCGGGGTCGTGCAACAAGGCCTGGGCTATACCCACGCGCTGCTTATAGCCTTTACTTAACTGGCCTATTTTCTTCTTGCGTTCCAGCGTAAGTCCTGTTACCTCAATCATTTCATCGATGCGGGACTGGGTGGCTTTCCCCAACTTTTGAAGACCTGCCATAAACTCCAGGTATTCCCGTACATACATGTCGTGGTAAAGGGGATTGCTCTCAGGCAGGTAACCAATTTTGCGTGTAACCTCCAGCGGCTGTGTGGCAGTATCAAAACCGCATACCTCTGCCACCCCTGATGTTTGGGGTACAAAACAGGTAAGGATTTTCATGGTCGTGCTCTTGCCGGCTCCGTTAGGCCCTAAAAACCCAACAATCTCCCCTTTTTTTATCTCAAAGGAGAGGTCATCTACCGCCCGTTGGGTGCCATAAACTTTGGTAAGGTTGGTTACTTTAACCGACATGCGGCAAATATGCGCAAAGCGCTGACTTTTGTGTCATAATTTTTTAAAAAGGCAGGTTTGTCCGTTCCACGCTTCGTAAGGCGCCACTGCTTATTTCAGTTTTTGCTTTTCCTCTGCAGCCTTCTTTTTCTCCAGTTTTTTAAAGTACCCCCGCAGTAAAAAGTTGTGCTTCAGCGCTTCCATGTTTTCGTTAAAGTTCCTGGCGCTGTTTTCAATATTCAACAAAGTTTGTTTCAGGTGGCTGCTTGTGGCCGTATCATTAATAAGGGTGCTTACTGTACCGGTACCGCTGTTAATGGATTGCAGCATCAGTTTTAATTCGCCGGCCGAAGCATTGATCTTTTCGCTGGCTAACCTCACCTGGTCTACCGCTACTACCAGATCACCACTTACCGCAGTGTCCTTTAAAAGAGTGCCGGCTAAGCCCTTCCCTCCTTTTACATCCCTAACCACCTCGGCCAGATCCTGCGATACCTGGAGGATGTTATCGCTCACACTGCTGATTTTATCTACCGTGCCCTTTATTTTACGCGAAAGGGTAGTATCCATCAAAACCGTATACAGTGTACCGCGGCCATTACTAATGTTATCGGTAATACTCTTCAGATTAGCCGAAACCACTGCAATATTTTTATTGGTGATATCCAGCGTTCGCAGCATTTCATCCATATCCAATGCAGGCCGGCTGGGCAATTCATCATTTTCCGCTACAAAGGCCACATCTGGTGTGCCGGGGTCAATGTTCACCAGCTTGTTGCCCATCAGGCCATCGTTGCCAAGTGTGGCCAGCGAATTTTTGCGTATCACCTGCTTCAGCTTAGCGTCAATCATCAGTTCAACCCGTATGGTCGTATCGTTCACAATTTCAATAGCCTGCACAGTGCCTACATCAATACCGGCATAACGCACATTATGGCCTTTTTGTAAACCTGCCACATCCCTAAAGGTAGTGTACAGCGTAAACGTTTTACCAAACATATTGCGGTTAGTGCCTATAAAATACAGGGCCGTAATAAGCAACAGGGTGCCTGCAATTACAAAAAAGCCCAACCGTATATTTCTTGTTACTTCTTTGTTCATGGTGTTTCATTTTCAAAAAAGGCATGCACTTTCGGGTCCTGCAATTGCTGCAGTTCTTCGAAGGTGCCCTGCGCATAATTAATGCCGTCAATCATTACCACCAGCCTGTTTGCCGTTAAGCGGGCGCAATGCATGTCGTGCGATATAATAATGGATGAGGTGTTGTATTTCTGTTGCATCGCCAGCATAAGATTACTGATCTCGCGCGATGTAATGGGGTCCAGTCCGGTGGTGGGCTCATCATACAACATTACCTCGGGTTTTAAAATTAAGGAGCGCGCCAAACCTATCCGCTTGCGCATGCCCCCTGATAACTCGGACGGCATCAAATGAATGGCATGCAGCAATCCAACATTCTCCAATGTTTCTTCCACCAGTTCCCTTACCTCCTGCTTGCTTTTATGCTTCCCATGGCGGCGCAGCGGAAACTCGAGGTTTTCACGCACCGTCATACTATCATACAAGGCGCTGCTCTGAAAAACAAATCCAATACGTGCCCGCATCTGGTCTAACTCAGCCTGCGGTAAGGCATTTACTTCTTTACCGAACACCCGCAGATTCCCTCCCTCGTATTTGAGTAAGCCTACGATACACTTAATCAAAACCGATTTACCACAACCCGACTTACCGAGTACCACCACATTCTCGCCCTTGTTAATGGTTAAGTTGAAATCGCTGAGTACCTTGTTATCCCCAAACGCCTTTTGCAGGTGAACAATTTCAATGATGGGTTCACCTGAAACAGTGGTATGGCCGGTTTTATATGGTGCTGGCTCAATCATATAAACCCAAAAAATTCGGTGATTTGAACGGCTACAAGGTCAATGATAAATACCAATAACGAAGCCAACACCACAGCTGAGTTAGCCGATTGCCCAACGCCTTCCGTTCCCTTTTTCGAATTGTAACCTTTGTAACAACCTACAATGCCAATTGCGAAACCAAAGAAGAACGACTTAATTACCGCCGGCAGCAAATCGCTGAAGTCCGTGCTTTCAAACACCTGACTGAAAAAGAGCGTAAAACTTACTGCACCTTTAATTTTTACGGCTAAAAAACCGCCGTATAAAGCAATGGCATCCCCAATTACTACCAATATCGGAATCATTAAGGTAGTGCCTAATACCCGCGAAACCACGATGTATTTAAACGGGTTGGTACCGCTAACTTCCATGGCATCTATTTGCTCGGTTACTTTCATCGAACCCAGCTCGGCACCAATGCCCGATCCTATTTTACCGGCACAGATTAAAGCAATTATTACCGGCCCTATTTCGCGGATGATACTAACGCCCACCATGGCCGGTAACCACGATTCAGCACCAAACTCCACCAGCGTGGGTCGCGACTGTAATGTTAAAACCAGCCCGATAATAAAGGCAGTTAAACCAACCAGCGGCAGCGATTTATAGCCTATTTCATACGCCTGCCGCAACACCTCGCGAAACTCATAGGGAGGTACAAAAACCTCCCGGAAGAATCGCCCTGTAAAGCGTGAGATCTCGCCGGCCTCCTCAAAAAAGCTGCGTAAATCTGCCCACAAGCGTAAATGCCATTCCGGCTCCGCCTTTTCAGGCGGGGCTACCGGCCGGTTCTTCAGTTCCATACAAGGAATTTAGACCGAAAGTAGATATATGTAAATCCCGCCATGCTGAGCAGTGTCAAAGCTAACCATGAGAAGAATCAGCCTACAACGGCTAAGTATTGCTCCGGCAATGGGCCTGATACTGAATTTATCATAAAAACTGCACGAGCAATACACCTACAATAGCCTGTTTTTCAAAAACTTGCAGAATAAGCCCACCCCTTGTAAAAAGTATTCAGGCACAACTTGTATTTTACCGGCAATAAGCGCCGATTTTGGTTTTATTTCTCGCACAGGCGCTTATCTTTGCGGTCCCAAAATTAGCCCAACGATGCTGCCTGTTGATGTGAAACTGTTTTCCGGAACTGCCACTCAGTATTTGGCAGAAGAGATTGCTGACTTTTATGGCCAGGGCCTTGGGAAAATGGACGTTCTTCAATTTAGTGACGGAGAGTTTCAGCCCGAAATCAAGGAATCGGTGCGCGGCTCCTTTGTGTTTATCATACAAAGCACCCCGCCGCCAAGCGATAACCTGATGGAATTGCTGATGATGATCGACGCCGCCAAGCGCGCCAGTGCCGAGTATATCGTAGCGGTTATCCCCTATTTCGGATATGCCCGCCAGGACCGTAAGGACCGCCCCCGCGTTGGTATCGCAGCCAAGCTGGTTGCAAACCTGCTTACTGCCGCAGGCGCCCACCGTGTAATGACGATGGACCTGCACGCCGGCCAAATCCAGGGTTTTTTCGATATCCCGGTTGACCACCTGAACGGTAGCGCAATCTTCCTGCCTTATATCCAGAAGCAAAAATGGACTAACCTCTGTTTTGCGTCTCCGGATGTAGGTTCAGTAAAACGCGCCCGCCTGTATGCGCAGCATTTTAATGCCGATATGGTGATTTGCGACAAATACCGCAAACGCGCCAATGAGGTAGCTGAAATGACGCTGATAGGCAGTGTGGAAGGCAAGAATGTGATACTGGTGGATGATATGATTGATACCGGTGGCACCCTTTGCAACGCCGCAAGCCTGTTATTGGATAAAGGAGCTACCAGCGTTCGCGCTATTTGCACACATGCGGTATTATCAGGTAAGGCTATCGAAAATATTGAGAAGAGCAAGCTGCAGGAACTGATCGTAAGCAATACACTGCCTAAAGGCGATAAATCGGCAAAGATTAAATCGCTGAGCGTGGCTAAGTTGTTTGCACAGGCTATCCGCAATACACACGAGCATAAGAGCATCAACTCGCTGTTTCTGACGCCAAGTGTGTAAAAACGTTTTGTATTTTTTTTATTCATTATAAACCCATTATTAAAAATGGAAACAGTTGTAATTAATGGCGCGCCAAGAACCGAATTAGGTAAGAAGGCTACGCGTGCCCTGCGCAAGGCAGAACAAACCCCTTGCAATTTGTATGGTGGCCCTACCACCCTTAATTTTCAGGCTCCTACTGCCGATTTCCGCAAGTTGATTTACACGCCGGATTTCCGCATTGCCGAAATTAACCTGGAAGGAAAAACCTACCGTGCTATCGTTAAAGAATTGCAGTTTGACCCCGTTAGCGATGCTTTATTGCATATCGACTTTCAGGAGCTGCAGGAAAACGTTCCGGTAAAAGTATCGGTGCCGTTGAAGTTATTGGGCACTCCTGCCGGTATTACCCTGGGTGGTAAACTGGAACAGGCCGTTCGCCGCTTAAACGTGCGTGCATTACCTAAGGACCTGGTTGGTTTCATCAATCTTGATGTTGCCGCTATGACCCTGGGCGATGTAAAGCGTATCCGCGACATTGAAGTTCCGGGCGTAACCCTGTTGCACCCCGAGGCACTGCCTGTAGTACGCGTAAGCATACCACGTAAAGTAGCCGAGGAAACACCAGCTGCTGCCGCTCCGGCCGCTGCCGCTGCTCCTGCTGCCGCCGATGCCAAGAAGGCCGACGACAAGAAGAAGTAATTCAACTCCTTCATAATTCAAAAAACCCTTTCCAATCGGAGAGGGTTTTTTATTTCTTTGCCCTATGAGTTTTTTAATTGCCGGCCTTGGCAACATTGGTGAAGAATACGAGAATACCCGCCACAATGTGGGCTTTAAGATTTTAGACAATTTGGCAAACAAGCAGGGTGTTCCATTTAAACTGGAACGCCTTGCCTTTTTTGCAGAATACCGAAGCCGTGGCAAACAGGTTTATTTAATTAAGCCTACCACCTATATGAATTTAAGCGGTAAGGCTGTTCGATATTGGATGAATGAATTAAAAATTCCCCAACAGAATGTACTGGTGGTGCTGGATGACCTGGCCCTGCCCTACGGCACCCTGCGCCTGCGTGCGAAAGGCAGCGATGGAGGCCATAATGGATTAAAAGATATAGATGCTACCCTGGGTAATCAGAATTACGCCCGGCTACGCTTTGGTATTGGCAGCGAATTTGCCAAAGGCCACCAGGTAAATTATGTATTGGGTAAATGGACTATCGATGAAATTAAAGCCCTGGATGAGCACTGTAAGCGCGCCGGCGAAGCTATTCACAGCTTTATGTTCGAAGGCCTGGGTATGGCTATGACCAAGTATAATAAATAGTCTGCATCCTTTAGCACCACTTACGGTACCAGGTTTCCATTACTGTAACCTTCCATAAACGCCAGTGATCCTTATTGGCAAGTAATTGTTGCACATAAGCCCCGTTGATCAGGCCATCTTTTACCAATCTGCAATCGGCTAAACGCGCTGCATACCACTCAAAATTTTGATAATACCTGTCGGGGCCCACAAAGCCCTGTTTGCGGCGGTCTAATATCTGCTGTGGGAAATGACCTTTCATGTTCTGATACAACAAGTGCTTGGTCTCTTCCTTTTTGTAATAAACGCTGCTGCTTAAGCCCAGCACAAACTCATAAATCTCATGATCCAGGAAAGGCACACGCACTTCCAGGCTGTTTGCCATGCTTGCACGATCTACTTTGGCCAACACCTGTTCCCCCATAAAGTGCTTAATATCCATCTGCTGAATAGCCTTTAAATCGGGCAGCGCAGGATTATAGAGTGAGTGATAAAACCAATCGCCGTTAGCGTTTAAATGCTGCTGTAAGGCAGGACTTATAAGTTTGCGCAATTCAGCATTATCGTAACGCCCCATAGCCATCCAGTTGGCATAATAGTTCAACAGGTAGGTACTAGTATTGCCACCGGTAAGCAATTGCTTTATCCTGCCCAGCAAATTCTGTTGTTGGGGTTGATACTCTTTCTGCCACTGGTAACCTATCAGCAACTCATCGCTGCCTTCACCGCTCATTACCGCTTTTACATTCTTTGCGGCTTCGCGGCTAACCAGGTAGGTAGGTATTATCGAAATATCTCCATTCGGTTCATCGTATACCCAAACCAGGTGATCCAAAATATCCAGCGATTGCGATTCCAGCACCAGCGAGTGGTGTTTGGTGTGGTATTGTTTAGCCACCATATCGGCAAACAGATGTTCGCTTACATCCCAACCTTCAAAACCAATGGCAAAGGTTTCGGGTACATAGCCAAACCGCGACAGATAATAAACTATTGCCGAGCTATCGTATCCACCGCTCAGAAACGAACCTACCGGCACATCGCTGCGTGCGTGTGTACGCACCGATTCAAATAATAACTGATCAAATCGTTCTACGGCCTCCGCATCCGGTATTATCTTTTCACCAAATGGTATTTTCCAGTATTCGGTTATCTCTACATCTCCGTTCGTGCTTAACTTCAGGTAGTGCGCCGGCGGAAGTTTCTTCACTTCCTTCCAAATACTCTTAGGGGAAGGTATATACCGGTACACAAAAAAATCGGCAAACGAACTATAATCAAGTGTAGTTTGAATATCCGGATTCGCCTTAATACCCTTTATCTCCGAAGCAAAAACAAAACTACCTTTCTGGTAGTTTGAATAATACAGTGGTTTAATACCAAAGCGGTCCCGGGCTAAAAACAGCTCCCTGGTTTTTTCGTTCCAGATACCAAAGGCAAACATGCCCTTTAAATGATTGACCACATCCGCACCCCACTCTTCAAAGCCGTGCAGTATCACCTCTGTATCCGTATGCGAATGGAACACATGTCCCCGCTTTTCCAGATGGGCCCTTAACTCCACATAATTATATACTTCTCCGTTATAGGTAATCCAAAGGGTGCCATCCTCGTTGGTCATGGGCTGCTTACCTGCTTCGGTTAAATCCAAAAACGAAAGACGGCGATGCCCCAGGCCGGCAGTATGCGATTCATTGATATACACACCTTCGCCATCCGGACCTCGGTGGCGCAGCGCATCGGTCATTGCCACCACTTTTGATTCGGTAACAGCGCCTTTAAGATTTATATAGCCTGCAATGCCACACATTTAGTATTCGTCCTCCGTTTTAAAGTTTTCGCGTATCTGTTTTATATCGCGCCACAAGTTTAACACGAAGGAAGGGAAGAAAAGCAGATGTATGGCTAAAAACACGTAGAAACTCCAGTAATGGGTAATACCCAAAAGCAGCAAAAAGGTTACGGGCATCCATCCTTCGTAGAAATCATTCAGAAAATAAAGAAACTTAAACCGCAGTTGGCGCTTTGGTAAATAGGCCAGCTTCCATCCGCTAAACTTCAGGTAACTGAATAACACAAACAACAGAAACGAAGCAAAGAATGGGGGCACCGTGTAACTGATATTTAATACCAGCAGAAAAGTAGCCGGTAGTTCTATCCAAAGCAACTTGTTGATCAGATTGAGCGTATACAGGGGGCCAAACTTCATTACAAAAGTCTGGTCGCCGGCACGCCGGTCGTTTTTGCGGTCATCCAATTGATGCAACAGTATATTACGTATCCCTTTTAAAAAGGTGCATACTAAAAGCAGCGGCACAAACAGGCTGGTGCTTTGAGGCCCTTCCGGTGTATCGCGGAATCCGAATACCAGTATGGTTATCAATACCGGATTTACATGCCCGTAAAATGCATCGGTTAATACCCCGGCTACGTGTTTGGTTTTAAACCTGAATGGAGGCAAACTGTAAACGATGAGCGACAAAATCTGGAGCACAAAAAATATGCTGGCTGCAACGCTTGCCTGCAAATAGAACCAACCCAATAAGGCGGCAGTAAGATTCGCCGCAATTAATAAAACCTGCACTGCCGGGTGCAGGGTGGCCATCAAATTAGCTTTACCCGCCTTTCGGTCACTTTCTATGTCGCATAAGTCGTTAAACAAAAAGCCGAAAGCGGATGTGAAAACGAGCCCACAGAAAAAGCAAAAAAACTGCCGGTAGCCATGGCCGAAATTAGAAGTTCCGTCCAGGAAGCAGAAATAAATCCATCCCAGCACCTGAGGTACGATTACCGCCCACCATATGTTTGTGCGTAGAAGTTTTTGCATGGCAACAGCGGCTTAAAATTAAATTTGTTTGGCACAGTCAGGTAGTTGCACAGCTCCGATAAAAGGTAAGCCGTTCTTAGGCAACCACTAGGAAAGTATATCCCAATTATGCATCGGCTTTAAACCGCTGGGGTATTGAGCAATAAAAAAGTCGTTTTCGTTCAACCCGTTTAACTGCACCTGAAATTCCAAAACGCTTTTCTTGCCTACTATAATCTCCTTCTTCTCCTTCACCACATATAAATCAACAGTAAAGCGACCTTTGTTAAACAGGTTAGCCGGCAAGTGACATACATAGGTAACAGTACCGGTGCCCTTCGATTCGGTGGTAATGCCGGCCGCATACATGGTAGTGGTTGCAAAGATGGGTTCGTCTAACTGGTTGTATAACTTAAAGGCTATGTCCAGTTGTTTATTTAGTTCAGTAGCACCGGTAAAAGTGGCAATTAAATCAACGGCATCCGTATCGTAAATAGTTTCTCCGTGGCCTTTGCCTGTTGCTCGCACACCTGCATAGCTCAGCACCAATCCACCTTCCATAGGTTCATGCAGATTGTTCTCAGCCGTCAACGACGATTTCCCGGTATGCTGTTGTCTTTTCTCATTTACACTTTCTATATAATCGTTTATCACCCCCAGCGAGCCTTCTTTCACGATGCGTCCATCATCCATCAATATCAACCGGTTGGCGATTTTCATTAACGAGCCCAGGTTATGCGACACCACCACAAACGACACTTTACCCATTTGGCTCTCCAGATAATCATTCACCTTTTTCTGAAAATCAGCATCCCCTACACCCAGCACCTCATCAAATATTAATACTTCCGCATCAATATGCGCCACTACGGCAAAAGCAAGGCGCAGATACATACCGGCACTATAGTTCTTCACCGGCTCATTAATAAACTGGGCAATACCACTAAAGGCTACAATGCTATCGTACTTACTTTGTATTTCCTTTTCGCTTAGTCCATATAGCTGGGCTGCCAGAAATACGTTCTCCCTGCCTGTCAGTTCCGGGTGAAAACCAGCCCCTACATCTAGTATAGAAGCCGACTTGCCATAAAAATTTATTTCACCGCTATCAGGCTGGGTTATACCACTCAGTATCCGTAGCAGCGTCGATTTACCTGCGCCGTTTTTACCTATTATACCTAATACTTCACCCTTGTTCAGTGTAAACGATACATCCTTAAGCGCATAAAACTCCTGTGCCTGCGATGGCATACTGGTAAACAGGCTTACCAGCGTTTCTTTCAGATTGTCCTTCCGGTTGTTGCCCAACCAAAAGCACTTCGATAAGTTTTTTACTTCCAGCACGGTGTTTTCCATACGCTTACAAATAGTCGGCTATAAACCGTTCGCTTTTTATAAAATAACGCAGGCCGGTAACAAACAGCACCAGTGCAATACCCATTGAAACTGCTACCTGTGGCCACACAGGTGCTATGCCTGTAAACACCCAGCGGTAAAGGGCAATAACGTTCGCCACCGGATGCAGGTAATAAATCCAGTTATAGGCTTCAGGCACTATCGTAGTGGGATAAAATACCGGGGTAAGCCAAATACCAAAACCCACCAGGTAGGGGATAATATGATGAAAATCGCGGAAGCGAATGGTTAATCCGCAAAGCCAAATGCCTACCGATAACCCGGTTACGATGTTGGCCAGCACCGCCAATGGCAGCAAAAGAATTTTTAGGGTAAAGGGGTAACCGGTAATCAGCATCAGCACCAGTAACAACACCAGTGAGATACCAAATTCCACCAGGCCGATGATCATTTTAGATAAGGGTAAAACCAGCCGGGGGAAATTTATTTTTTTAATCAACTGCTGATTATGCATCAGGGCTGTGCCTGCCTGCCCTACCAGTTGCGTAAAGTAAAACCATCCCATCATACCCGTAAAAGCAAAGATGGCATAAGGCACCTGCACCGGTATTACGATCAGGCGCTGAAAGAAAAAGGTAAAAATCAGCAAACCGGTGAGTGGCTGAATAATGCTCCATAAAATACCCAGGTAGGTTTGGGCATACTGTATGCGCAGGTCACGGCGTGCAAACGTAACAATTAAGCCCCTGGCCTGCCACACTTTAAGGAGATAGGCGGGCAGGGTTACCTGCTTGTTATTGATGGTTTTATACAGTTTCGGCACCGGTTCAAATTAAATACTCTTTCCGATACGGGGCATACAAATTTTCATCAGCCAATATAGTGGCCTTGCCGTCAAAGGCCTTCAAAACCGAAGCCTCCACCTGCAAAGGTTGGGGTTTTGAGCGGAAGAACCGCAATAACCAGTGCAATTTACGACTGTAAAGCAGGTAAACATACAAGCCATATATAACACGCCGTACTGCATAAGGCAGTATTTGCACCAGCTTGTAAATGCCTTTTGATAAGCGGCGATAGGATTCTACCTCCTCTTCCTGCAGCGAACTGTTTACCTGTGTGGTATCCATTGTAAACGGTGGCAATCCCGATTGTTGTTCCAGCAAACGCAAAAAACCCGCAGGGTCCTGCTTCAATAGTTCAAAGGGCAACACTACTACGTTGGCTTTACCAAAGGCCGAACGGTATAACGCTATCAGATAGTTGTAATCGTAAAAAGCCGCCATTATATCCGTAAAATGCTCCAAAAACTCGGTGGGCGTATCAATACCGCCAATAGTTACGTACTGCGAATACATGGAAGCCATAACCGACTTAAAGCCACGGGTTACAATAAGCACCCTTGCCTCCGGAAATTGCTCCCGCAAGGCTTTGCAGGTCTGCAATTGATGCGCCGGTATATCGAAAGGTTTAAACTTTACACCCACAATATCCAGGTTGCCCTGCCATACGGCCAACTGTTCTTCACTGATCACAAAAACGCCGTCACCTGATTTCTTCCCGGCAAGCCCGGCAGGAACTTTGCCGGTCAATTTATAATTGCCAAGCGTGCTGCCATCGTACCAAACTGCCGGATGCGCGCTAAAGTATTGCTGCAGAAAGGTAGAGCCGGCCTTGGGATAACCAATATGTATAATAACCTCCCCCATTACAGCCGCAAGATAGGGCTTGTAGGCAAATCGTTTATAGAATTTGAAGCAAGCAGGGAGCGCTATTGCAGGCCCAATAGAGATATATAAGATGCGTCATCGTTGCGCAGTATATGGCAAAGGCCTACGGCAATAAAAAAGGGAAGCGCCATAAGAGGGCTTCCCTTTTTTACTACAAGGTTGGATTACTTAAAACTTAAAGAAGAAGAAAACAACCGCAGCCCATTCCTTTTTCACGCCACTGGCATGGCCAATAGTGCTATGGCTGCTGTTTTCAACGGTGCCGTCACTTTTTACATAACCAATGGTGCTGTGGCTGCTGTTCTCAACCGTACCATCGCTTTTTACATACCCTACGGTACTGTGGCTGCCGTTTTCAATGGTGCCATCGCTGCGGATATAGCCAATGGTGCTATGGCTGCTGTTTTCGATAGTGCCGTCACTTTTGATATAACCGGCAGTGCTGTGACTGCTGTTTTCAATCGTACCATCGCTCTTAATATACCCCGTGGTAGAATGACTGCCATTTTCAATTGTTTGTGCATGCAGGCAAAAAGCAGCCGGCAGCAACAACAGGGATAGAATTACTTTTTTCATACAATGGTTTTTGGATTACAGTAAATCTACCATTAAACTTCAACACCAAAACTTTTTAGCTCCTTATTCCTGAAGTCCCGCACAGAAATAAACGCTCTAGTCATAAAAAGCGAAAAGCCCCTCCGACACAGAGGGGCCTTTTCTTATCAGCATGAAGGGAAAACTTATTTGTTTACCACCATTCTTACCACTTTGTTTTCAGCGCCGTTACGCACGTTTACAAAGTATAAGCCATTGGCAAACTCAGTTGTAGTAAGGTTAACCAGGGTGTTTCCTCCGGTAAGTTCTTTGTTAAACGCCAGCACTTCACGGCCCATCATATCAGTTACTGCTATAGTTACAATACCCGCTTCGGCAGTTGTAATTTCCAATTGTGCAGCACCGTTGTTAGGGTTAGGGAACAGGCGGATGTTTTCGATAGCATTGGTTACCTCAGCAATACCAACACCTACGATGGTTACTGATAAAGTTTGCACATCGCTGCAGTTGCCTGCACCGGTAGCCGTTAAGGTAACGGTATAGGTGCCATTAGCAGTATAGGTATGGCTTGGGCTTGCCGAAGTAGCAGTTTGTCCATCGCCAAAGCTCCAGCTGTACGAAGTGGCTCCGGTGGAAGTATTGGTAAAATTGATTGTATAAGTGGTAGTGCCGGCAGCCTGCGTAAAGTTGGCAACAGGTGCTGCATTCGCTGTTACACTAATCTGGTTAGAGGTGCCTACACCTAAACAAGGGTTGGCATTGTTGGTTACAACAACAGTATAGTTGCCGGTGTTTTTAACCACAATACTTTGGGTGGTAGCGCCGGTGCTCCAAACATAGCTTTCGCCCTGGGTTGAAGTTAACACTACGGAATCGCCTTCGCAGAAGCTGATAGCTCCGGCAGCCGAAATAGTAGGTGAAGGAGTGCTGCTTACCGAAGTGGTAATGGCGTTTGATACAGCCGTGCAGGTATTGGCATCGGTAGTAGTAACAGTGTAAGTGCCGGTAGCAGTAACATCAATAGCTGCAGTGGTTTGGCCATTGCTCCAGTTAAATGCTGAATAGCTACCTGCGTTGTTTACAGATAAGGTTACTGAATCGCCGGTGCAGAAAGACGTAGCACCATTGGCAGCTATTACCGGAACCACTGGGGTATTCTCGGTAATAGTTACAGCACTTGCAGAAGCCGAACAGTTGTTGGCATCAGTAACAGTTAGGGTGTATGAACCGCCTGCTGTTACAGTAATTTGTTGTGTAGTGCTGCTGTTGCTCCATGCATAGGCCGTAGCAGCAGGTGCGCTTAAGGTAACATTGCCACCAGTACAGAATGCAGTAGCACTTGGTGTAATAGTAGGGGTGGTTGGGTTTGGATTAACAGTTACTGTTTGAGTAAAAGTTTTTGTGCAACCACGGCTGTTGCTTACGGTTACAGTATATGTACCGCTTGCTGTTACAGTAATAGTAGCTGTAGTAGCTGCATTGCTCCAAAGGTAGCTGGCGCCGGTGGCAGTGGTGCTAACGGCTAAATCAACTGAACCGCCCTGGCAAAAAGTAGTAGCACCGCTTGGATTTAACGCGGCAGTATAACCGTAATTCAGGTGAGGTACACTGTAGTCTTCATCGTTCGGAGTAAACTCACCCCAACAGCTAACCCAGTTGTCGGCACCAAAAGCACCACGGTAAGTGGTTGGTGTAACGCTGCTCAGTTTAGGATTGCTGAAATCAGCACCGCTTAAGGCAGGTGAAGTTGCTTGCGGACGGAAATCGTAATTAGGATAGTTGTATGGTGCAATCAGCTTAACGCTATCGTTGGCATTGCCGCCGTATACGGTGTTACCGGTAGCAGGGTAAGCCAGGTAAGCCGAGTCAAAGGCTGTTTCGCCATAAGCTTCTTTACAGCCGCCTATAATGTTGTATTTAAATTCCAGTTCGTTGTTAGTAGCATTGGTTTGGGCAGCAGTGCCTTCAATACGCAAACCGCGCTTATAACCGATTGCCACCGAGTTAAACACATTTAACTTAGTGTTACGGCGTAAACGGGCAACCCATCCAAACTTCGCATCAATGGTTGAAGAAGTAGTGGCAGCCGGTCCGATAATGGTAACATTGGTGAACACACCACTTGTGTTCGGGGTATTAGTTGAGCCGTTGGCATCATTGTCCGACTCAAAACCATTTGAAACGTCACCTTGGTCAGCAATGGTATCAATACGCACTACCAGTGCATGATCAATTACACCGCTCCAGCCGTTATCGGTATCCAAATCATCATCACGGGAACCGAACGATACAAGGTGATCAGCAGTAGTGGTGCCACCAAAAAACTCAAAACCATCGTCTTGTCCGTAGCTCACCATCACATGGCTTATAACGGTTTTACGGCCTACGCCGCACAGGGTTAAACTGTTCAGCTCGGTGTTGGTACCGCACACATAGCCTGCATATTCAATACGTACGTATTTAATTACGCCTGAGCTATCATCGGGGTTAGAACCACCGTAATCGTAGTCA
The DNA here is from genome assembly GCA_044225825.1 of Chitinophagales bacterium. Lineage (GTDB taxonomy): Bacteria > Bacteroidota > Bacteroidia > Chitinophagales > LD1 > Bog-950. The sequence goes on along the minus strand of JBGAIB010000003.1, from coordinate 196,033 downwards.
GTGGTGGTGCCACACTCAACGCGACCCTGGATAGGGTTATTGCCGGCGTCTTTGAAGTTTACAGGTGCTAAACCGCAAAGTGTTATACCCGCCCAGTCTGCGCGTGCGCGGCTTCCCGCAGGTTGATTGGAGGTAAATACGATTGGTTCCTCAGGGGTACCTACAGCATTTATTTTACCGGTTGTAGATACAACAATACGGCTCAGCGTGCTTTTATCGCCGCGGATGATGGTGCCGGGTTCAATGGTAAGTGTTGCGCCATTCTTAACTATAATATCACCATATAGTATGTAAATACTATCATGGCTCCAGGTTCGGTTACTGGTAATGTCGCTAACTACGCTAACGGTAGCTTGCGCTTGTGCGTTGTATCCCAGGGCAATAGCAGCCAGCAGGAATAAACTGTGTAGAAGTTTCTTCTTCATGAGTGTGTTTATTTTACGCTGGCAAAAGTCCTTCCGGCGCCTTGCGTAAGCATTAGCTCATGGTTAAATAATTGTTGTGTGCAGTTTGTGTTTTTCTTAAGGTGTTAAAGAACAGGAGAGACAAAAATTAGAAACAGGTTAAACCCGAATGTTATGGAAGTAAAAAGTCCTCTTTAAAAACAAAGGGCTTCTAAAGAGGACTTCTATAAGGTAATGGGAGTTTATTTTCCAAACAATCCACCCAGTGCATCGCCCAGGCCGCCGCCTTTGCCGCCCAATAGTTGACCGGCCAAACCGCCAAAGTCAACCTTACCGCCTTGCTGTAACTGCGATACAATATTGCCAAAGTCCAAACCGCCTGCCTTACCTCCGCTTAACTGGCCGATGACATCATTAATGTTGAACGAGTTGTCGTTAGGATCGTTGGTTTTATTTACAAACTTGCCCAGTACTTGTGGTATCAGTTCCGATGCAATGTTTTGCGCAGCGCTGCCATCAACGCCAAACTTACCGCCCAGCGATCCTGCAAACTGCGATATTATATCACTAACCACGGGATTGCTGCCCAGGTTTTGCGCATTGCCGAACATCCCCAGTACATCCTGCAGCTTACCCTGCTGCAGGGCATTGCCCAGCCCATTCTTTATAGCATTGGTGGCCTCACCTATCGAGGCTTCATTAAATTGGTTGGGCACCTGATTGTTGTTTACAATCAAATCGCCTGCATTTTCTTTTACAAGATTCAGTAGTTGGTCGAGCATACATGTAGTTTAAGAGCCAAAGGTTAAAAGTTTTGCTGCACGGTCAAACTCCGGGCAATGGAAGTTCCGGCAAGCCAGCCGGTAGTCCACGCAGCCTGAAAGTTAAAACCGCCGGTAACAGCATCAATATCAAGCACCTCTCCGGCAAAGTACAGTCCGGGCATTTTCTTGCTTTGCATGGTTTTAAAATCAACTTCCTGCAAATCAACACCACCGGCTGTTACAAACTCCTCTTTAAAGGTGCTTTTGCCACTAACTTCAAAAGCGCAGGCCGTTAGATACTGAGCAACCTGTTCGATCTGTTTATTGGAGAGGTCCGCATAGTTAACGGCATAAGGTGCCAGCCGTTCCCACATACGCAGCGGCAATCCATATAAAGCATTTTTAATTACTTGTTGCCGGGCATGTTGCACTTTATAATTTTTCAGTGTTTCAATTACCTGTGGCGTACTGCGCTCGCCTAACCAGTTCACCGAAATTTTAAAGTGATAATTGGCACTCGCAAAATCGCGGGCACCCCAGGCCGATAGCTTTAGAACTGCCGGTCCGCTTAAGCCCCAATGCGTAATCAATAAGGGACCCTGGCTACTTAGTTTACTGCCCTGTACCTTTAGTGTAGCCACTGGAACCGAAATGCCCTCCAGCCCTTTCAGCATCGGGTTGTTTATATGAAAGGTAAATAATGAGGGAACAGGAGACACAATTGAAATGCCAATTTGCTGCAGCATTTTCCAAACCTGTGGCGTACCGCCGGTGGTAACAATTACAGCATCAGCCCTTAGTTGTTCCCTGGTGGTCGTGCGTACCAGCCAGGTATCTTCCTGCTGTATTAACTCTTCTACGCCGCATTGTAATCGTATTTCAATCCCCAGTCGTTTTGCTTCGCGCAAATAACAATCAATAATAGTCTGCGAATCGTCCGTTACCGGAAACATCCGGCCATCTGCTTCTGTCTTTAAATCCACTCCCCTGCTTTCGAACCACTGCACCGTGTGCGAAGGGTTGAAGCGGGTAAACGGCCCCAGTAATTGCTTCTCTCCGCGTGGATAGTACTTTACCAGCTCGCGTGCATCAAAACAGGCATGGGTAACATTACATCGGCCACCACCGCTTATCTTAACCTTAGCCAATAGCTTAGGCGATTTTTCGAGTATCGCTATGCGTACGCCCGGGTTGCTTTCCGCGCAGGCCATGGCGGCAAAAAAGCCGGCGGCCCCTCCTCCAACTATAAGCACCTGTTTAGCCCGCATGGCTGATAAAAGTTAGGAATGAAACTGCAAAGTAAAAGTGAGCGCCGGTTATTCGGGCACCACCTGGTAAATATCGCGGAGGTTACGGCCTAAACCATCGTAATCCAAACCGTAGCCTACAATAAACTCGTTCGGAATTTCCATGCCTACATAGTCAACCGTCAAAGGCGTTCTTAGCGCCAACGGCTTCATAAGTAAGGTAGCAATTTTAAGCGAGGCCGGGTTATGCCCTTTAAACTCCGGAAGCAGTTTAGCCAGGGTGGTACCGGTGTCAACAATATCCTCGAGGATAATCACATGACGGTCGCGCAAGTCGGTATTTAGCCCTATAAGCGTGTTTACTTTTCCGGTAGTGGAGGTGCCCTCGTAACTGGCCGATTTTACAAAGCTTAATTCGCAATCCAGTTTTAGCTCTTTCATCAGGTCCGATGCAAACATAAAAGCACCGTTCAGCACTGGAACAATTACCGGGCGTTTGCCGATATAATCGTCGTTTATACGGTTTGCCACCTGCCTGATAGCCGACAAAATCTCATTCTCGCTTTTGTAAAGCTGAAAGGTTTTGTCCTTCAGGCGCACCATTTTCTCCATATCCGGCATTTGGCCAAAGATGTAAATTGCCGGTAGAAATTACAAATTCCGGCACCACGGTGCGGTTTTAGCCGCTCCAACCTGATTTTTATACTTTTGGTACAATCACTAAAAATCTCCCTTTTGCACCTCAACAACGACAAGCTGAAACAAGCTCTTTTCCTGGCCTTCCTTTTCCTCTTAGGCCTATTTCTCTTCTGGTATCTCAAAGGGTTTTTAAGCGCTTTTCTGGGTTCGGTGGTATTCTACATTCTGCTGCGCAGACCCTATTTCTACCTCACCGAAAAAACCAAACGCCCCTGGAATAAAAACCTGGCCATCGTAAGCCTGATTCTGCTTTCGTTTGTAGTAATGATTTTACCTTTTATGCTCGTTACCATCATGCTTTCCGACAAGGTTGGCTACCTCGTTAACCACTATCAGGACTTCCTGAACCTGGCACAAGAATGGAGCGACAAAGCAGGCAACTACCTGGGGGTGGATTTATTAACCCGCGAAACCGTTACCAAATTTACCGGCCTCGCAGCCGAAATAATTCCTCAGTTTTTAAGCGCTACCTTAAATGCAGTGGCCGATGTATTCGTGCTTTACTTCCTGCTCTATTTTATGATGAGCAGTGGCCGTGAAATGGAAAAATACGTACGCGACTCCTTACCATTTAAGCCCGAGAACGATGATCTGCTGCTCAGCGAATTGAAAAACCAAACCGTTTCAAATGCTATTGGTATTCCCGTATTGGCTACCCTGCAGGCTATTACCGCCTGGCTGGGGTACCTCATTTTTGGAGTAGACTCGCCATTTTTCTGGGCGGTTATAACCGGTGTAATGAGTGTTTTCCCAATCGTAGGCACAGCGGCTGTTTGGGTTCCTATGGCATTGGCATTGTATGTAAAAGGCGGTACCTGGCAACCGGTGGGCTTATTTATTTACGGTGCTGTGGTTATCACTAACATCGATAATGTATTCCGGTTTGTTGTGCAGAAAAGACTGGGCGATACGCACCCGGTAATTACCTTTTTCGGTGTAATTATCGGACTAAGCATTTTCGGCTTTGTAGGCATCATCTTTGGGCCCCTGCTTATATCCTACTTTATTCTGCTGCTGCGTATTTACCGCAGCGAGTATGTGAAGCCCGAGAAGCCATTGATCGTTTAATGCCCGAAAGCCACAACTATTTCTTTCAAAATATAGAAGGACATAACCAGGCAAACGGTTACCTGCAAAAAGATACTTAGTAAAAAACCAACTATTGCTCCGAAGGCCGATTTAATAGCAGGACCTACTTCCCCCGAACTTTTAATCAGTTCGCCGATAAAAGCCCCCAGAACTATTCCTCCCAAACCACCCAGCGGCGGAATTAGAATAATGCCAAACGCCAATCCAATAGCTGCCCCCCACCTACCGGCGCTGGTGCCGCCAAACTGCTTGGTGCCCCATATCGGTATCAGGTATTCCAGCAGCACGGTAATAATCACCACGCAGGCCCATATCAATAAAAAGTTGCTCGTAAACTGCACCTGGCTGGTAAAGTGCACCAGTAGTAAGCCCACATAGCACAAAGGCGGACCAGGTATAAAAGGTACAAAACAACCTACAATGCCTACCAATAAAAGTATGCCCGCCAGAACAAAAAGCACAATATCCATATCACCGTATTTGTAGCTAAGATAAGGCGCTGCACATGCCAACCAAACTGTTTTCAATCAGGTTCTACCAACCGGTAACCAGCAAATTACCCGCCGCTTTTTCAGTGCATTTTTGGTATTTGCTATAGGCCAGCACTGCGCGGCTGCGCACTTGCGCGGCAGTTTCGTTTAGTATCCATCCGTCAATAGCTGCTTTAATGGTATATGCTTCAGGGCACATTAAATGGGTGGTCCACAATAGGGGACTGGCTCCGCTTTTTTTAATTGCCGGCGTAAAATACGACTTGCTGTAACAAGCCAGAATAATCGCCTGCCGTTTAGTGCTGCTCTTGCTTTCCGGCATCGAATCGAGGTTAAAGTCCATCAGCCCATCGTGTCCGCAATAGCCAACCAACCCGCTGCTGCCTCCAAACGAAAGGTGTAGCGTATCCAGTATAAGGTTGCAGCTAAAACCACCGGCTGCAGCATTCAAAAAATCGATGGTACATTGCTTTATTTTTGCGCCGTCGTATGCATCAGCCAGTAAATAGGTATCGCTGGACTTGTGCTTAAACAGCATTCGCTCCAAAATATCCCCGCCCGGTTTCGTATAGGTTTTCACTAATTTCCAATCAGGCGAAGTGCTGAAAAAGGTTTTCACGCCATACCCGCATCCCCAATATAAATTGTTCCTGGGGCCCTGCCCGTTCCCTATCTTTTCGGGCACCTTAACAATACCCTGATTCACATTATCGCATAAGGCTACAAAAACATGTACTGTGCGTGCACCTGGGCTAAGAAAAGGCAACAACAAAGACAGCAGCAAAAAAATAAGCGGCTTACGCATGTGTTAATTTTTAAAATACACAATATTCTAAAACGTATTTCCGTTAAATTTATTACAACCCTTTAAAACCGCGCGGATGAGAAAACACTACTTGTGGTTACCTGTTGTCCTGCTCCTTTTTGCTGCCTGCAACCGGCCCGGAGCTAACGATGCCCCGGCTGCTAAACCCATTGTTGATACCACTGCGGATGTTTTAATGAAAGACTTTGAAACCGGTCCGCAGGCCAAAGGCAACAACTGTGTTGATGTATCAACCACCGACGAAGGCGTGCCTGCCGATAAAAGTCCGGAGTTGATGGCAGCCCTGCAAAAATCAATACCCGCACCACAACGTTTTACTATTAATACCGCACAGGCCGCTCATATTACCGGTGCACAGGGCACACAGGTTTCGCTTACCCCCGGCTGTTTTGTCGATACAAAAGGGCGCATTGTAAAAGATGAAGTGCAACTGGAACTACGCGAATGTTACAGTTTAAATGATATGCTGCGCCACCAGTTAAATACTTCGGTAAAGGGCACCCCTATGGAAAGCAAGGGTATCATCAGCATACTGGCGTACTATAAAGGCCAGCAGCTTAAATTAAAAGAGGGGGAACAGGTGCAGATACAGTTTCCGTGGACCGATCTGCCCAACGATTACCACTTCGCATATGGTGTTACTGAAAAAGAGGGATACAATTGGCTACCTGCCGAAGATTATACACGCTACGCTTCCTTACCGGAATTTAACGGCACCTTGCCTGCTGCCAGGCCTACTGCTCCATCCTTCACCTATCAGGGATTGGATCTCACTGGATATCTGAAAGAATTCATCACCTATCCCGAAGAAGCAAAGCGAAACGAACTTTCCTCGGCCGTAGATGCGGTGTTGCAAATAAGCGCCGATGGAAGAGTGGAGCAGGTTAATGCAGCAGCAGCCTATAAGATTTTCCGGGAGGATCTTACAAGACAGCTAATGGCTATGCCGCAGTGGGCACCTGCCTCGTATGGAGGCCGAAATATCCCCTGCAGTATACATGTATGGCTCGATTTCGACATACGCCGTACCGAACAGGTAGTAGTAAAAGTGGAAGAAAATGATGTTACCTATTTTTATCACACCGCCGCGCCAGCATTGGCCGAAGGAAGCACTCCAAAAAATTCAGGCAACTACAGCCGTTCGTTCAGCCGGCTCGGTTGGATCAACTGCTGCCGCTTTTTAAATGCGGATGGAGTGAAAGCAGATGTAATTGTACGCAGCGATGCCAATAGCAGTATCAAGTTAGTTATGAAAGGCTACAACAGCATTGTAAAGGGCGAAAGTTTTGTGGGCTATACGCGTTTCCGCAATATACCGGTAGGCACCCCTGTATTTGTGCTGGGTGTGCAGCAGCAGGAAAGCGGATCACAATTCAGCCTCGATGAACTTAAACTTGAAAAACAAACCATAGTTACCCCGGTTTGGAAGAAAACCAGCGAAACCTCCTATGCCGAAATATTGGCCCGCATCAACATAAACAGCTAATTTATTTTAGTACTATAGCTGTCAAATTTATGTCCTATGGCAGGAAGCACTATCATTTTTAGCCCCGACGAAAGCAGTCTACAGCGCCTTGCAGGAGATCCTGATAATCTCAGCGAGTTTAAACACCTGAACCTCGATTGCCTGCTTACCCTTGATTTTAGCATTATTACTACCGAAGCGAATACAGATTGGGTAGACGGCGAGCCGGTAGTTCTAAACGAAGAAGCAGGCCTGGGCATCTTTAAAATAAGTAAACCGGGCATTGATGCCGTGCTGAACTTCGAAGGCGAACTGGAAGATCAAAATCCCGAGGAAGTAATGTATGATATCGAACGGCTGCGGCTCTTTATCGAAGATTACGGTTTCGACCATATCTACGAAATGGCAAGCTTTTAATAGCAGCTTAACGCAGCACGTAAGCCAGGTAAACAATCAGCGCAACCGCACCGGTTGCAAAGGCCACATTGGTCAACGGGTTAAAGCCGTTGTTCTGTACACGCCGGCTGTGTAACCACAAGGCAAACAAACGGCCGGCACCCTGCCCGGCAAACATCAAGCCTATAAAACCTGTTACCGAACCCAGGGCGGCACCGGCTAAAAACAGGGTGCCTTCAATAAACCCAAGCACAGCCAGGTGCGTTGTATAGTCCAGCCGCTGCTGCAGGGTTTTGTGTTTGCTGAAGTTCACCGCTTCTAACAATAAAAAGTAGGCGAACACAGCCCCAAACAACAAGGGGATATTGGGCAGGTGTAGCAAGGCGGCAAAAAGATAAATGCACAAACCGGTATACGCTACCCCCACCATGGCAAGGGCCAGGCGCCAGCCTATATGGTAATCAGGTGAACAATCAAAACCTTCCGTTACCGTAGGCGAATTGGCTATCACTTTGCGGTTATACGATATAAACTTATACAACGGTCTCACCGCAGCTTTAAACCACGGCCGGGTTACAAAACCCGCTGTAAAGGGTAACAAGCGCGATACAATCAATGTCAATCCATCCAGCCCATATAAAACCTCTCCGGTGGCCGTGTCATACAAGGGAATTTCGTGGCGGGCACGTTTTAAATCCAGCTTAGCCAGTAGTTTTTCATCGGCCTGGGAAAAAGCCAGGCGACCATTTTTATCTAATACCCCGGTTTTTAAAAACAAACCTGTATACGCCGCACATAGCGGGCAGGTAGGGTCGTATATTATCGTTTTGTGCTGCAGGGTTTCCATGTTGAACTATTTAAAGTTTCAGAAATAATTGAAAGTTTGTTTGCTTTTTAAACCCCGCATCTGGGCGGGGTTGGTTTTTTATTTAATCACCAGTTTCATCAGCGTCCCGAAAAACCAGTTCTTATCGCTCAATACCAGTTTATCTGTAATCTTATCTGCACTTTCGGCAAAGCCGTCAATATCCTCCAGCAACTTTATAAAGGCTTTATACTGTTCCTTATTTTGCTCCCTGTCATCAATCATTTTTAAATCGCGCAGGGTGGCACGCAGGGGGTCAATTTCCCGTTTACGCCGTTCGCGTATAATCCGAACCGCCACTTTCCAAATATCCTTTTCCCCTGTAAAATACTCCACTCGCTCACCCAATTTAGTACGGCGTTCTGCCAAGCCCCAGTCAATCAGTGCCCGTACATTCATATTGGCATTGCCCCGGCTTATATCCAGCCGATCCATAATGTCATCGGTGGTAAGTGGTTCATCACTCACCATCAACAAAGCGTGTATCTGTGCCATGGTGCGGTTAATGCCCCAGTTAGTGCCTAAGGTACCCCAGGCTTCTACAAACTGCACTTTTGCTTCTTCTAATTTCATGGCTTGGTAATTACGGTGTAAAGGTAAACACCCTTTTCTGAACTTTCAAAATAAATTGAAAGTTAAATAATGCGAACGCTCAAACCGACTGTAAACCAGCCTGATTAACTCGCTTCCCAGATGTTGTTCAGTTTCAATTGCACCTCCTTACCCCAGAAAATACGGGTGGTGTGCTCAAAGCTTTCCGTGTAGTCCGATACATAAAATACATCGGCGCCGGGTTTGGCAGTGGCGGCCAATTGCTCCTTCTCAAGTATGCTTTTCAGTTTGCGGGCCACTACTTCTGCGCTGTCAAATATTTTAACCCGCTGCTTAAAGTAGGCATCTATCTCATGTTTTATCAAGGGGTAATGGGTACAGGCCAATACCATGGCATCAATATCTTTGAACTCCTCATGGTTCAGGTATTGATCCAGTACGGCATGGCTGATGCCATCGTTGTAAAAGCCTTCTTCGATCATGGTAGCCAGCAGGGGGGTGGCCAGGGCAAAGTAGTTCAGCGATGGTTTACGGCGATTCAGTTTCTCCTGGTAAACGCCGCTTGCCACGGTCGTACGGGTGGCAATTATGCCCACCTTTTTTATCGCCTCATCAGCAATAACCGCCTCTACCATGGGGTCAATTACATTTATAACAGGTATAACGCCTTTAAACTTATCGCGCAGGGTTTCATAGGCTGCCGCACTGGCCGTGTTGCAGGCAATAACAATGGCTTTGCACTTTTCGCGGTTCAGTAAAAAATCGGTAATGGTTACGGCATACGAGCTGATCAGCTCTTTCGATTTATCGCCGTAGGGCATATGGGCCGTATCCCCAAAATAAATAAGCTGCTCGTTGGGCAGCAGCTTAGAAATGGCATTGGCGACCGTTAAGCCGCCAATGCCACTATCAAAAATTCCTATTGGTTGATTTGTACCGGGTTTCATATGATGCGTAACTGCCGGTAAAACTACATTTATTTACCTGCCGGTGTAGGTGTTTTAGGAGCAGCAGGAGCAGGTGTAATGCCCATTTGCTTCATCACCAGGTTGGTTACATCATTCGTGCCTTCAGGGTAGTAAGCAACTGCACCTGAAACAATATCAATAATATACGAGTATCCGTTTGCGGTAGCTACTTCTTTTACGGCTTTCAGGTATTTGTCGTTAATCGGCTTCAACAACTCCTGCTGCTTGTCCTGCAGTTGGGTGTTTATTTTATCCGAGTAATCCTGAATACGTTGTTGCAGGTCCTGTAGTTCTTTCAACTTCATTTCCATAATAGCATCCGGGGTGTTCTTATCCAAACCCTGGAATTCTTTTTGTTTTTTGTCATAGTCTTCGTACATGGTTTGCAGCACCTTGGTTAACTGTTCTTTCAGTTTTTCCAGATCTGTCTGCATTTGTTTGAACTCAGGCATTGCCTGCAGAATGTCGGCCGAATTTAAATGACCTATTTTTTGCTGGGCATCGGCTGTTCCAAAAAATCCGAATACAGCTATAAGGGTGGCCAGGATTACTTTCTTCATTGCTTTGTTTTTTGTTATCAGTTTATGATTCGTGTTATTGTATACCCATTTTCTTTTTTACCAGGTCGGTTATATCACCTGTGTTTTCCGGATGGTAAACTACGCTACCGCCGGCAATATCGAATATGTAGGTGTAACCATTCTCCTTTGCAACAATATTTACAATTTTCAGGTATTTATCGTTCAGGGGCTTCAGGCGCTTCATTTGGTACTCCGTTAGTTGCGCTTCAATGGTCTGCTCAAATTCGCTGATGTTTTGCTGCAGGTTTTGCAGTTCAATCATCTGTTCATCACGTACGGCTTGTAACAACGCAGGTCCCATCTCCTGCAAATCGGTTGCCTTCTTCTGGTAATCGGCGTACATCTGCTTCAGTTGATTCTCAAGCTGTGTGCGCTTCTGTTCCACGGCGGCCAGCAACTGCTTATACTCGGGCATAGCCTCTTGTATAGCGTGCGAGTCGATATGACCATATTTTTGCTGCGAAAACGCCGTGCCGCATAATAAAAAGAACGCTGCAATAAAGGCGGTGGCTGCTTTCATGAGGGCGCAAATATAGATTTTTAGGCGAAACAGGGATTTTACTGCCCTGCCGGTTTAAGGCTAATGCCCATCGCCGTCAAAATTTCGTCGCTTTTATTGAATTTCTCGCTGCTGTAAAGCATGGTCGGCCCGCTGCTGCGGTCAAATATGAAATCAAATCCTTTGGCTTCGGCAAATTTCTTGATTTCGTTATAGATCTTGTCCTGGATAGGCTTAACCAGTTCCTGACGCTTTTTGAACAGTTCGCCGCTGGGGCCAAACTTCGCCTTCTGAAACTCCTTCACCTCTTTCTCCTTCGCCTCTATCTCTTTAATCTTCTGCTGTTTCATAGGCTCGGTCATCAATACCTGCTCCGCCTGAAACTGCTTATACATATCATCAACTTCCTTCATTTTGGCTTCTACATCCTTCTGCCACCCGGCCGATACCTTATCCAGTTCTTTCTGTGCCTCGGTATAGCTTGGCATTTTGCTAAGCATGTAATCCATATCTACAAAGGCAAACTTCTGGGCCTGAGCAGTAACTGCGATAAACAAAATCGCTACGGCAGTAATTATCTTCTTCATCTTGTTTGGTTTTTTATTGTTTGAACCAATTACCTTGCCAAGGTTAAATCCTGTTTTAAAATTTTAGCAAATATAGGCAACCGGCCCAAGCGCAAAAGCACTTCCTTTCCCACTATTCCGGTTCGCGGCCCAGGATAATTCTGAACTCGCCGTATTTTGCAAATATGTTGTTGCCGCCTTTAGCTGCAAATCCAAACTTCTCGCGGTCAAAGCCTATACCGTAGTCAAAACCTAACAAACCAAACATCGGCAGGAACACCCTTACGCCGGCGCCAAATGAACGGGCCAGATCATACGGACGGTAGCTCTTAATATCCTTCCAGTAGTTACCGGCATCGGCAAACAGCAAGGCATAAATAGTAGCGCTCTGGCTAAGCGAGAACGGATATCGTAATTCCACCGAGAACTTGTTGTAGATAGGCACACCACCTGTAGGCGTAACTACCGGATAACCGCGGAAGCTGATGATATCGCGGCCCAGCTGGGTACCATAGGTCATGTTACTTAAGCCGTCGCCACCAAACTCAATACGTTCAAATGGCGAGTAGCCTACACGTTTGTTATACAAGCCCAGGAAAGCCATGTTAGCCGAGGTCTTTAACACCAGTTTGCTGTTTTTGCTGATAGGCGTATACCATTCAAACGCCAGTTTCCATTTGTGATATTCCACAAACTTGTAACGGTCAGCAGCCGATAAGCCCGGATCGTCGTAATTCAGGTCCATTCTGCTTGGCACCATTAAGCTGTAAGGCAGGGTAAATTTGCCTTGCACCATAAAGTAGATACCGTGGTTATACCAGGTAGGTGCTTCCGGGTAACGCGAATCGCGCGAAATGGATACCTGCAGGTTCAGGTTGGTGGAACGGCCCTTATTAAAAATAAATACCGTGTTATAGTTATCCAGTATATAATGCTGGAACTCTAAACCGGTAGATACAATAAAGTAATCATCCGGCCACTTAACGCGGGTACTTATGCCCACGTATAAGCTGGTAGAGTAATACTTACCGGTAATTTTGTTGATGTCATTAACATCGCCAAAACTGTTGGCACGTAAACGGTTGAAAGCAATATCCAGCGATATCGGCTTTTTGCCGCCCAGCCATGGCTCGGTAAACGAAGTGCTGTAACTCTGGAACGATTTACCGTTGGAGTTAATACGTACACTTAAACGTTGTCCGTCACCACTCGGCAGCGGTGTCCAGGCCTTTTTATCCCCGATGTTGCGTAACGAGAAATTGGTGAAGTTAACTCCCAGGGTTCCGAACAAACCGCCTGCGGCACCTTGTCCGCCCCAGCCTGCCGAAAGTTCCAGCTGATCGCTCGGTTTTTCTACTACGCGGTATTCAATGTCAACCGTTCCCGTTTCAGGGTTAGGTATCGGTACCACATCTAACTGCTGCGGGTCAAAGTAGTTCAAACTGATAATCTCGCGCTGCGAGCGTATCAGGTCGGTACGGCTGAACTTGTTTCCCGGCAGGGTACGCAATTCCCTGCGTATTACTTTCTCGTTGGTTTTGGTATTACCAACTATGCGTACTTCGCGTATGGTTGCCTGTGCACCTTCATTTACACGCAGTTCAAGGTCTATCGAATCGCCAATTACCTTTATCTCCAGCGGTGTAACGCTAAAAAACAGGTAGCCGTCATCCATATACAGCGAGCTTAAGTCACCGCCGTTGGGATTCATAAAAATGCGCTCATCCAGCAACTTCTGGTTGTACACCTCCCCGCGCTTGATGTTCACGATTTTTGCCAGCGTGCTATCCGGATATTTCGTATTGCCGTTAAAGTAAATATTGCGGAAGTAATACTTCTTGCCTTCATCTACCCACACGTCAATCTTTAAGCGCTTTTTCTCGCTATCCATGGCGTAAAAAGTATCACGCACAATTTTGGCATCGCGGTAACCTTTGCTGTGGTAGTATTCTTCTACTTTGTCCTTATCGCTTTCGTAATCGTCGCGCTTAAACTTGCTGGTTTTAAAGAAGTTCAGGTTCACATGGCGCTGCATGTATTCCCAGGCACGGGTGGGCGAAATGTTACCCGGTACCTGGTACCAACGCACTTTCACCGAATCGCGGGCAAAGTTTTGCTTAAAGCGAAACAAGCCATCCAGGTCAAACTTGATGCGCTCGTGCGTTTCCTTCATCTGGTTTTTCAGCTTCACCTCCGGTATATCGTGGTTACCGTAAAAGTTGATCTGGTCAATTTTAACCTTCGGGCCTTTGCGCACAATCACCTTCAACGCTACCGCATTCGTCAACTTCGGGTCCGGCTCTTCCGCAATATCTACCTTACAGTTTAAAAACCCCTTATCTATAAAGTAGTTTTTGATAATGGTAATGGTGGTATTCTTTACGTTATCGGTGTATACCTTGCCTAACTGCAGCGGTATCTTCTTCACCAGCTCATCCTTCTCATTATTCTTAATGCCCACATAGGCACGGCCGCCAATGGTAGGTCGTTCTTCTACATGTATAACTAGGTAAATTTGGTTGCCGATAATTTTTTCAGCTTCTACGCTTACGTTTACAAACAGCTTCTGCTTCCAAAGCACTTTTATAGCCTTCGGAATTTCATCGCCCGGTATCTTAATCTTATCGCCTTTGGCTAAACCCGAGAGGGTTGCCAGAATACGTCCGTCAAAGTGCGTAGCACCTTCTACACGCACACCGCCAATTACAAACTCGCCGCCTTTTTGCAGGGCAAACTCAAGGTCTCCTTCCTGTCCGTCGCCATCGCCCTGTGCATGCAGGCCGGCAGGTAAAGTAAATAGGCCGAACAACAGCAGCAGCACTGCAGCAGCGGAACTTGTTTTCCGGCACCGGTGTAGGGTATGGCGTAGCAGGGTGATCGTTGGATTTAACTTCATGAGGTCACTAACTGTTCGCTGGTTTTACCGAACCGGCGTTCGCGGTTTTGAAATTCAATGATGGCTTTATACAATTCTTCTTTATTAAAATCCGGCCAAAACACATCGGTAAAATAAAACTCTGTGTATGCCATCTGCCAAAGTAAAAAGTTGCTCACGCGCTGTTCGCCGCTGCTGCGTATCATCAGGGCCGGGTCGGGCCTTCCTGCTGTATACAGCTTGCTGCTTATCAGCGCTTCATTAATATCTTTCGGCTCCAGTTTCCCTTCCTTTACCTCTTCCGCAATGTTCTTCACGGCATCGGTAAGTTCGCTGCGGCCGCTGTAACTCAGGGCTAATATCAGCTCCATGCGCTTACAGTGCGCCGTTTGGGCCATCGTTTCCTTCAACTCCCTGGCAACACCTTTCGGCAACAAATTCATGTCGCCTATGGTGCCGAGGCGAATATCATTTTTCAGCAGCGTCTTCAACTCCGAATTCAGAGTCTTTAACAATAATGTCATTAACGCCGATACCTCAAATTGCGGACGGTTCCAGTTCTCGGTGCTAAAAGCGTAAACCGTCAAATACTTCACGCCTAACTCAGCACAAGCCTCGGCTGTTTCACGCACCGCTTTTACGCCGTTGCGATGTCCGAAAACCCGGTTCTGGCCTTTCTGCTTCGCCCAACGCCCGTTGCCATCCATAATCACAGCAATGTGCTCAGGCAGTTTGGTTACATCAATTTGTTCTTTCAGGCTCACTTAACGTCACAATTAACGTGGATACAAAATAATATTTCACCACACCTCAAATTAACAATAGCGGGCGAAAATAAGAAAACCCATGGGAGTTAAGAGTTTAGCATGCAGAGTTATGAAAATGGGCTGATGTGCAGCGGTCAACAAGCCTTTTTAAAGGGTGAGCGGGCTGTGCTGCAAATTAGCGATAGGTACTCGGGCCGCTTACCGTAGGACAACGCGGGGTAATAATGGTATACGAGATAGTAATACCACCCATCAGGTAATCGTCCTTTTTGGGGCTTTGGCCACGCTGATAGCCCGGTTTGCCCAGCTTTTCGCCACCGTTTACCTCGCCGGAGCGGTCGCTTAAGGCAGCCGCTAAACCCGTAGAACCGCCTGGTAATGAAGCATAACTGGGGTATTTGCCACTAACGTCATCCAGGTAGTCGGTAAAGGTTTTACGCACACCGGCTTCAATGGCAATGTTCCAGTTCCAGTTGCGGCCAAACGAAAACTTAAAGCCCCCCACAATAGGTATGGCAAAACTGAACAGCTTGTATTTCTTCACGCCCGAATAGCTGGGGTCGTTTTGGCCTTCTGTACCAAGCGATTGTAAATAATACCACTTGCCCTGGTATTCGGTTTTCGGGTTAAAGAAGAAGATAGTAAGGCCGGTGCCGATGTAAGGCGTAAACCAGTGTTTTTTAGCGTCTCTTTCCTTATCGTACTTCAAAAAGTTGAACTCAATAATAGAGGTCACGTCAAAAATATCGGTCTTAAAGCTCAGGTTGCGTTGCTTGTTCCAGGCAATATTGGTACCGGCATCTTTAAATTCGGCAATGCCATAATTTAAAGAGGTACGCCAGGCACCGCGCTGCTTTATATTATAGCGGTAGAAAAAACCGCCCCCGGGGCGTACAAACTTAAAGGAGGTCTTGGTGTTCAAATCGCCGAAGTAGTTGGTTATACCTCCCCAAACACCAAACTCATGCTCCTGCGCCATAGCGCCTAAGCTCAGCAAAGCGAACAACAGGAAAAGCCCAACATGTCGGAAAATGCTCATAAAAAGGCTGCGAAGTAAAGCCTTAACGGCGGAAAAAGCAAAATGTTGTAAATCAGGCCACCCTTTCCCGCTTCTCATATCCGCATAAACAATCACCAATCCACTATTCCACCAATCTACTCATCTACCAATCCACCGATTCACCAATCCACCAATCAACTTATCTACCAATCCACCGATCCATCACAATACGTAACTTTTTTTGAAAATAATTTCCTTTTATTATTTAAATATTCTACCTTTACACTACCATCGTTCTTTGACATACCTACGAAAACACTAAAATGCCCGGGCAGTTGCCAACCGCCCAAGGCAGCGGCATGCCTGTTTGTCCCGGTTTTTTCGGCAGCCCGCCAAAAAACTCAGTATAAAATCAGTCAAACCTCAGTCCAAAAATTAATAAACTATTTATTTTCAACTACTTACAGGTCTCTTATCCCGACTGATATCTGACTTTTTCCCCTGAAAAACTGGGTAAAATAGCAGTCTGTGCTAAGTCTAAATGGGTATAAAATCAGTCTCTTTAAATGCCCCGACCATCGCTCTGTAAGGCTTAATGTATATCCGAAAGGCTCACCCGCTCCACTTTCTCCAGCACCACCTCTATACCCTTGCGCTTGGCATTTTCGCAATACTCGCTTACCATTTCCAGTACATCGTGGTCAATATGCTGCGCAAAAGAGCCATCGATTACTACCCGGCTGTAACCCGGTATTTTATCCAGGGCATGGCGCATTTTCGATTTATCAAGGAAGGTTACATTGGTATGCAGCGTTAGCGTGTAGGTGGTAATACCCTGGAAGGTGGTTTGCTTTACATCAAAATCGGCTTTGTAGTTGTTACGGATAATGTAAAACACCGAAAGCAGCAGGCCAATGCTCACACCTATCAACAGGTCGGTAAACAAAATAACTACTATGGTTATAGCAAAGGGCAAAAACTGGTTCAGTCCCAACTTCCATTGGCTGATATATAATTTGGGACGCGTCAGCTTTAAACCTGTTACTACCAATATACTGGCCAGCGCACATAGCGGTATCATATTAATAGCAAAGGGTATCGCTAAAACCGCCACCAGCATAAAAAAGCCATGGGTAAAACTGGCATAACGCGTACGGCCGCCGGCATCAATATTGGCGGAGCCACGTACAATTACGGCCGTCATGGGCAGCGCACCCAAAAAACCACAGGCCATATTGCCCACCCCCTGCGCAATCAATTCGCGGTTGGGTGGTGTAGTACGGTGCCAGGGGTCCAGCTTATCAATGGCTTCTACACATAACAAGGTCTCCAGCGATGCCAGTATGCCGATGGTAATGGCATACTTAACCAGGGTAATATCCTTGGTAAACAGCGAGAAGTCGGGCAGGTGAAAACCGGTAAATAATTGTGCAGGAATATGCACCAGTTGATTATCGCCTATGGCCAGCGATGGAACAGCAGCACGAAAAAACAGATTGAGCAGCACGCTGGCCAGCACCACAAAGAGCGGCACGGGTATAAACTGCAATTTCTTAAACCGCGGTTGATCCCATATATAATAGGCCAGCAGCGATACCGATGTAATAAGGATTGCCCCTGTTGACAGATCGCTGTAAAACTCGCGGATATTGGTAAACAGGTGCGTGTTGCTGATGAGGTTAATAAATTCCGCGCTCCAGAAATCAGGTTGCGAATAACCGATAGCCACGGGCAACTGCTTACTGATAAGTATAATGCCTATAGCTGCCAGCATACCCTTAATTACCGACGAGGGAAAATACCCGGCAATAGTTCCCAGCCGCAAGGCGCCTAATAACACCTGCAGGGCACCGGCGCTAACAACCATAGCCATAAATACCGGGAAATTATAATGCGATAAAACGGCAGCCACCACGGTGGTTAAACCTGCTGCCGGGCCCGATACGCCCAACGAGGAGCCACTGACCAGCGACACTACCAATCCGCCTATAATGCCCGAAAGTATACCGGAATATAAAGGCGCACCCGATGCCAGGGCAATACCTAAACATAAAGGCAGGGCTACTAAAAATACGGTAAGTCCGGCGGGTAAATCGTGCTTTATGTAAAGCCGCGAATAATAATTCAGCTTTCTTCTACTGACGTCCATAGCGCCAAAAATAAATGAACCCACATTCCTGATTAGCTGATTGTTATCAGGTTAAAGCAGGCCGGGCGAAGGCCCATGTCGGTAATCTTCCTACTTTTGCCGCCCCATATGCAGTATGCCACCGTCGATAGCTTGACCAAATCGTTTGTAGAGAAACCACTCTTTACCGACCTCACTTTTAATATCCAGCAAGGCGATAAAATTGCCCTGGTAGCCAAAAACGGCGCGGGTAAAACAACCTTGTTGCGCGTTTTGGCCGGTAAGGATACCGCCGACAGCGGCAAAATTTGGATCAATAAGGACGTGAATGTTTGCTTTCTGGACCAGAACCCCGAGTTCGAAGAAGAGAAAACCGCGCTTGAAAACATCCTGGGCCACAATCACCCGGTTATAAATGCGGTGCGCGAATACGAAGCAGCCATTGCCCTGCACGACGAGGAACGCCTGCCCGACCTGATGCACCGCATGGATGAACTGGAGGCATGGAACTTCGAAAGCAAGGTGAAGGAAATCCTCGGCTCGCTCAGTATCACCAACCTCGAGCAACCCGTAAAACTTTTCAGCGGCGGACAGCGCAAGCGCCTTTCACTCGCCAAAATTCTGATTGAGGTAAGCTTTGGCGAC
The DNA here is from genome assembly GCA_044225825.1 of Chitinophagales bacterium. Classification (GTDB taxonomy): domain Bacteria; phylum Bacteroidota; class Bacteroidia; order Chitinophagales; family LD1; genus Bog-950. The sequence goes on along the minus strand of JBGAIB010000003.1, from coordinate 177,206 downwards.
CGCAACAATTTTATGATCCTCGATGAGCCGACCAACCACCTCGATTTTGAGATGATTGAATGGCTGGCTGAGTTTTTAAGCGATTACAAAACCACGCTGTTGCTGGTTACGCACGATCGTTTTTTTCTGGATGCCGTTTGCAATGAAATTTTTGAGCTCGAAAATCAAACCCTCTATATCCACCAGGGCAGCTATGCCGAATACCTGAACCGCAAACTGGCCCGCGAAGAAGCCGAAGCCAGCAGTTTGGACAAAGCAAAAAACCTGTATCGTAAGGAACTGGAGTGGATGCGTAAACAACCAAAGGCACGCACCACCAAAAGCAAATCGCGTATCGATGCCTTTTATGATGTAGAAGAATATGCCACTGCCCGCAAGGCCGATGACAAGCTGCAGTTAAATGTAAAAATGACCCGCCTGGGCGGTAAAATTCTGGAGCTGAAAAAGGTCTATAAAAACTACGGCGAAAAGAAAATTATTAAAGGCTTCGATTATACGTTTAAACGCGGCGAACGCATAGGCATTATTGGCCGCAACGGGGTTGGCAAAAGCACCTTTCTGAACGTAATAATGGGTTTGGAAAATGCCGACAGCGGTAAAATAAACCATGGCGAAACGGTGGTGTTTGGCTATTTCTCGCAACAGGGCTTGCAGGTAAAAGAGGATAAGCGCGTAATTGAATTTGTGCGCGACATCGCCGAAAACTTCCCGTTAGCCGATGGCACTAAAGTTTCGGCAGGGCAATTTCTACAACTGTTTCAGTTCAGCCCCGAGCAGCAATACACCCGCTTAAGTAAACTAAGCGGTGGCGAAAAGAAACGTCTGCAGTTGCTATCCATCCTGTTCAGCAATCCCAACTTTTTAATACTGGATGAACCGACCAACGACCTGGACCTGGTTACGCTGAATGTGCTGGAAGATTTTTTAGAGCAATACCAGGGCTGCGTGCTGATTGTATCGCACGACCGTTACTTTATGGATAAACTGGTAGACCACTTGTTTGTGTTTGAAGGCGAAGGCGTAATCAGCGACTTCCCGGGCAACTATACCGAGTGGCGCGTTAGCCAGGTGCGGAGAAAAAAACAGGGGCAACAAACACAAGCTGCGGTAGCCGCACCCGTTACACCGGCAAAAACCGAAACGGTAAAAGCCCCCGAACCCGAGAAGAAAAAGAAAATGACCTTTAAGGAGCGGCTGGAGTTCGAAAACCTGGGCAAGGAAATTCCGCAGTTGGAACAACTAAAGGAACATCTGAATGCGCAGATCAACGGCGGCACCTTACCTTACGAACAGCTGAATGCCGCTATAAAACAGTTGGCAGAAGCCACCGAACACCTTGAAAAGAAGGAGCTGCGCTGGCTGGAACTGAGTGAAATGGCAGGCTAATTTTAGGCTCGCCCGAAGGGACCTTTAGGCTCGAATAACGCAAAATTAGGCTCCCCCCGCAGAGTCTCCGCAGGGACTCTGCGGCTCGAATAGCGCTACACTATAAATGGCACTATCCTTAAAAGGATTGACCAAAACAAATTCTTTCCCTCCGCAGAGTCTCCGCAGGCACGGGACTCTGAAGCTCGAATAGCGCCACACTATAAATGACACTATCCTTAAAAGGATTGACCAAAACAAATTCGGCCCCCTCCGCAACGTCTCCGAAGGGACGGGACTCTGAAGCTCGAATAGCGCCACACTATAAATGACACTATCCTTTTTAGGCCCTCCGCAGAGTCTCCGCAGGGACTCTGCGGCTCGAATAGCGCCACACTATAAATGGCACTATCCTTAGGCTCCTCTGCGCAAAGTCTCAGCAAGGACTCTGAAGCTCGACTAGCGCTAATTTTAGGCCCCCCGCAGAGTCTCCGCAGGGACTCTGCGGCTCGAATAGCGCTATACTATAATTGGCACTATCCTTAGGCTCCTGTGCGCAAAGTCTCAGCAAGGACTCTGCGGCTCGAATAGCGCCACACTACAAATGACACTATCCTTAAAGGGATTGACCAAAACAAATTCGGCCCCCTCCGCAACGTCTCCGCAGGGACGGGACTCTGAAGCTCGACTAGCGCTAAATCATCTTTGAACTACCGTCTATCAACTAAAGTGCTTAAATCCATATCCCCCAATTTAGCGCAGCTCAACACTTCATAAATGCCTGGATTACCTGTTGCGTAAAAGAGTGCAGAGCTATGCTTATAGCCTATTGGTTCATCTGCCAAGCTCCACTTGCCCTTACAGGGATTATTATGCATGTAATTTAACTTCTCATTTATCAGCTTATCGGAATAACATGGTTTACAATCAAATGAGGGCTCAAAAATTTCATGCTTCTTGCCCCTTTTTCGATCGGCTGTGTTTACCGCATTTCCTAGTTGCTCCAACAAGCGGAATTCACCTGCAGCAGTTAATCGCTTAACAATTTCGTAGGCGATGAACCGCTTACCATTGCCTACCCGGGTATTTATAGACTGTCCGTTATTTTTAAAAGCGATTACTGCATGAAGGTGATTAGGCATTATCACATATCCAATAGGATAAGACTCCTGTTGTTTAAGATAGTCGAACCATTTGTAGATGGTGTCAAATGCTTTTGTTTTCTCAAACAAAGGCAGCCACCTAACACAAGTAAAGGTGATGAAGAATACCCCGTTGTTGTAGACTTGTTGTTGGCGGACCGTCACATGATAAAGATAACATTTAACGCAACCAGTGAAGAGTGGCGACCAGTGCCTTTTTCACCGCAGCGTCCCCATGCTGCGCAAGGGAGACACTGCGGGGGTGGTAATAACTAAAGGAACTGTTGGCAGAAGCCACCGAACACCTTGAAAAGAAGGAGCTGCGCTGGCTGGAACTGAGTGAAATGGCAGGCTAATTTTGCCAAAACACGCAAAATCAACCAGTTACAACGCAATTCCCACGCTTAATTTAGCGGGGCTGTATCCCTTGGTTTTTCCCCTTAAAAAGCTATATTTGCCGCCCCTGAATAGAAAAGCAGGGACTATTTTTTAACCCGGCCTTTCCTACCCGCTTAAAAATTGATGCGGCCGGAGGGGCAAAAAGCAGATAAATATGCAACAATACGAAACCGTATTTATTCTGACTCCAATCTTGTCCGACGAGGACGCCAAGAAATCCATCAATGCATACATTGAGGTATTGAAAGGCCAGGGAGCAGAAATCATTCACCAGGAACACTGGGGTCTTAAGAATCTCCGTTACCAGATCAAGAAAAAGAACACCGGCATCTACCACGTGGTAGAATACAAAGGCACCGGTAAAGCGGTTGACACGCTTGAAATCGCCTTCCGTCGCGATGAAAACGTGCTGCGCTATTTAACCATTGCTCTGGACAAATACGCCGTTAAATACAACGACGACAAACGCGCCGGCCTGGTAGGACGTAACAAAAAAGTTGCTAACAAAAAAGAAGCGGAGGTATAATCATGGCTACTCAAAGTGATATCAAATATTTGACCGCCACCAAGATTGGTGTGATCAAGAAAAAATACTGCCGCTTCAAAAAGAACGGTATCCGTTACATCGACTACAAAGACCCTGAGTTTTTGTTGAAGTTCATTAACGAACAGGGTAAAATTTACCCACGCCGCTTAACCGGTAACTCGCTGAAGTTTCAGCGCAAGATATCGCAGGCTATTAAGCGTGCGCGTCACTTAAGTTTGCTGCCTTACGTAGCCGACTTGCTGAAATAATTGGTAAACCCTATCAAAAGCAGAAACAATGGAAGTTATCTTAATAAAGAACGTAGAGAAACTGGGCTACACCGACGACGTTGTAAACGTAAAGCCGGGTTTTGCCCTTAACTACCTGATCCCTCAGGGTTTCGCCGTAGTTAAAAACAAAGCATCTTTAGCTGAACTGGCCGGCCGTGCTAAAGCACTGGCTAAAAAAGAAGCTAAACTGCTGGAACAACTGAACGAAATTGTAGCACGTTTACAAGGCGCTAACCTTAAAATTGGTGCTAAAGTGGGTACTACCGGTAAAATTTTCGGAAGCGTTAGCGCTTACCACGTAGCAGAAGCTATCAAAGCTGCCTGCAGCGTAGAAGTGGACCGTCGCAAGATCAACATCGTAGAAGGTGAAGTGAAAAGCGTTGGCAACTATACCGCCGAAGTTGGCCTGGGTGCTAACCACAAAGTAACCGTAAACTTCGAAGTGGTTGCTGAATAATCGGCCTGCCGGTTGTCAAAAAATCACAACATAAAACATCAACCCTGCCGTTATAGGCAGGGTTTTTTATTTTAATGCCCGTATTGTAACACATGCACCGTAAACACCCTGCCCTATTTGTAGCTGCGCTTGTAGCCTTGTTGATGCTCTCTGGCATGGTAGCAAAGGCACAATTAAACTTCGCCTTTCGCGAGGGCACTTTTATGATCAAAGGCCGCGTGTTAGACCGTCAAACCAAACAACCCGTATCGCTGGCTAACATCACCACTACCAACGGTAAACAAAAAATGACGTGTGATGTATATGGCAACTTTGTGCTGTATGTGTCAAAAAACGATACGCTGCGCATTTCCTCCACCGGCTACCTCGCCCGTTATGTGCCTATAGGCGATATCGACTCTGCCAGTTTCTATACCCTGGAAGTTGTCCTTACCAAAGATGATATCAAGATCAAGGAAGTGGTGATTTACCCCTGGGGCGATCGCGACAAGTTCGACAAAGCTTTTGTGGATGCCCGCGACGAAAACAAAGTGCTCATTCCGGGCATTGCACCACCCAAATACAGCAATAAAAAACCACCAGCCAAGTTATGGAACCCGGCCTCGCTGATTTACGATCTGGTAAAACGTAAGCGGGCGGCCAACCCCGATTTTAAGCCATAGCGCTACTGCTGTTCGCTCACTTTTTCGCCCAATTCCTTCAGGCCGTTCATGGCCGCATTTTGTTCTGCTGCCTTTTTGCTGTACCCTTCGCCGCGCGAAATGATGCGGCCTTCAATCTCTAAGTCAATTACAAAATAGGCGCGGCGGTTGCGGTGTTTTTCATCCACTACTTTAAAATCAATGCTCTTGCCTTCGCGCTGTATGTAGTGGTAAATCTGGCTCTTGTAGTCGGTATTGGTAAGCTGCAATTCTTCTACATCAATCAGGTTTTGCAAAATACGCTTGGTAATAAAGCGCTTGGTACGCTCAAAGCCCGCATCTAAATACACGGCACCTACCAATGCTTCAAAGGTATTGCCCGCCAGATCTTTTGATGCATCCGTTATGCTTTTGCGGTTAAAGCGTAATTGCTCCAACAGCCCCAACCTTTGCCCCACTTCATTCAGCGATTTGCGGTTCACAATCCGCGATCGCAGTTCGGTCATAAAGCCTTCTTCTTTATACGGATACTTCTTATACAGGTGCTCGCACACAATGGCGTCCAGTATCGAATCGCCCAACAATTCCAGGCGTTCGTTATTGTCCTTGGGCTCCATGTATTTACTGCGGTGCTGAAAAGCCTGCCGGTACAATTGCAGATTAGAGGGGGTAATACCGGTAATACCCTTTATATAGGCGGTTAACGCCTTATCGTCAGAGAACAGCCGGTTGTAGATCTTTCTAATCAAGCAGTGGTGCGTTTACCGGTTTATTAACCTTTATACTTTTTGAAAACAACCGTGGCATTATGTCCGCCAAAACCAAAGCCGTTGCTGATGGCAACATCTACCTTGCGTTTTTGGGGCGCATTAAAAGTAAGGTTGTATCGTGGGTCAATATCGGGATCGTCGGTAAAGTGGTTGATGGTGGGCGGCACTATATCTTCTTTCACCGCCATAATGCTGGCAATAGCCTCCACCGCGCCTGCTGCGCCCAATAAATGGCCTGTCATGCTCTTGGTCGAAGAGATGTTGAGTTTAAAGGCATGCTCGCCAAATACCTTATAAATGGCAGCCAGCTCGGCTACATCGCCCAGCGGTGTGCTGGTGCCGTGCACGTTAATATAGTCTACCTCCTCAGGTTGCAGGTTATGATCCTCCAGGCTTGCGCTCATAGCAAGAGCAGCACCCAGCCCTTCAGGATGCGGTGCTGTTAAATGATGGGCATCGGCGCTCATGCCGTAGCCTATCATCTCGGCATAAATCTTAGCGCCACGCTTCAAGGCATGTTCCAGTTCTTCTAATACAATGGCGCCGGCTCCTTCACCCATTACAAAACCATCGCGATCTTTATCAAACGGGCGGCAGGCGGTTTCCGGCGAATCGTTGCGCTCGCTTAGGGCACGCATAGCATTAAAGCCACCCACACCACCTTCGCTGATAGGCGCTTCGGAACCGCCGGTTACAAATACATCGGCTTTCCCCAACCGTATCAGATTATAAGCATCAATAAACGCCAGGTTGCTCGATGCACAGGCGGCCACGGTGGCATAATTTGGCCCGCGGAAACCCCACTTCATACTGATATGGCCTGGCGCTATATCAATAATCATTTTGGGAATAAAAAATGGATTGAAGCGAGGCACGGGATTCAGTGCCAGGTTGGTGATTTCTTCAATAAACACATCCAGTCCGCCTATTCCCGAAGCCCAGATAACACCGATACGGTTTTTGTTTAAATCTCCCTGGTCAAGTCCGGCATCCTTTATAGCCTCTTCGCTGCTAACCAGCGCAAACTGCGCAAAACGGTCCAAGCGGCGTACTTCCTTTTTGTCAATAAACCGGGTGGGGTCAAAATCTTTTACTTCGCAGGCAAACTTGGTTTTGTAGTTGTCGGTCTTAAAGCGCGTTATAGGTGCCGCGCCGCTTTTCCCGGCCAGCAGATTCTGCCAATACTCGGGGGCGGTATTTCCTATCGGGGTCAACGCGCCTAATCCTGTTACTACTACCCGTTTCATCATTTGGCTACGAATAAAAAGAAAGTGGCAGACTTTTCAGTCTGCCACTCATCAAATTTTTTTAAGAAAAGCTTATTTGCTTATAGTTTTTTCCAGGTATTCGATAGCCTGACCAACAGTGGTGATGGTCTCAGCCTGCTCATCGGGAATGGAGATATTGAATTCCTTCTCGAACTCCATGATGAGTTCCACGGTATCAAGCGAGTCGGCACCGAGGTCGTTGGTAAAACTGGCTTCAGGGGTAACCTGACTTTCTTCTACGCCCAGTTTGTCAACGATAATCTTCTTAACTCTTTCTGCGATGTTAGACATGTTTTTGGGTTTAAATGTGGTGCGAAAATAAAAACATCCCCCTCCTTCGCAAAAAAATCTTTCCCGCCCCTTTCCGGCCTCATTTTCAAGGCCTTTTAACAATGTTTTCCCGCCTTAAAAAGCATCTTATACATTTGTATGGTAATTTGCCCTGTGGCCGACAAGAAGATTACATACCAGTTAGATACCGATTACCGCCTTATTGGCCTGGCTACCGGTATGAAGGAATACAAGCTTTGTTTCCACCTTAACAGGCTGCTGGCCTGCGACTTCCAAAAAGTGCCCGACCTTATTTTTGAGGCCAAAGACCGAACCCGAAGCACCCAGTTTAGCGTATTAAAAGCCGGCGATGAATCTACCCCGGCCCAATACCTGGTATTCGGCAACAAAAACGTGGGCGAATATTTGCTTCCCGAGTTCAGTGACTACGATTACCTGATACAGGTTTTCGGACGGCCTGAAAACGAGCAGATTACCGATATTCTGGATGCCGTTAAAAGTATACCCGAGGTGGCCCTGGCGGCTGAAATTCCGCTTAAAAAAGCCAAAAGCAAGGACCGCCTGTTTTATAATGTAGAAAAGGAACCGGTTAAGCGCCTGCCACGCCGGAATTTTAAACTGTAAGAACAATGATGAAAGTACACATCAACAAAACAAAAATAATAGCCACCTACGGCCCCGCCTGCAGCGATATTAAAGTGATGGAAGAAATGGTACGCCACGGTCTGGATGTCTTTAGGTTTAACATGAGCCACGGCCACTATGACCTGCACAGCGAAGGTTTTGAAAAGGTGCGCAAAATCAATAAGGATCATAACCTGAACGTGGCCATTTTGGTAGACCTGCAAGGGCCCAAAATACGTATCGGCGAAGTGCGCGATAACATGGAGGTGTTGGAAAAGGACCGCGAAGTGGAGATAACCAATAAGGAATGTGTAAGCACCTTTAAAAAGCTGTATGTAAACTACGAGCACCTGCCCAAAGAGGTAGCCCCCGGAGACGCCATCCTGATTGATGACGGTAAGATTGAACTAAAGGTACTGAGCACTAACCGCAAGGATAAGATTATGGCCAAAGTGATAAACGGCGGCAAAATCAGCAGTAACAAAGGCGTTAACCTGCCCGACACCAAAACCAGCATTCCTGCTTTAACCGATAAGGACCGCAAGGATTTAAAATTTGCGATGAAAAACGGCGCTAACTGGATTGCCCTTTCCTTCGTGCGTTCCCCTGAGGATGTGATTGAACTAAAGAACATCATCGGCAAAAAGAACAGCTATATGAAGGTGATGGCGAAGATTGAAAAGCCGGAAGCCCTGAAGGAGATTGACGAGATAATTAAAGCAACCGATGGTATTATGATTGCCCGTGGCGACCTGGCCGTAGAAGTGCCGCAGGAACGCATGCCTTTAATACAAAAGGACATTATTAAAAAGTGCCTGAAATATGCGAAGCCGGTGGTAGTGGCTACGCAGATGATGGACAGCATGATAGAAAACCCTAACCCTACACGCGCCGAAATTACAGACGTTGCCAATGCCGTTATTGACGGAGCAGATGCCGTAATGTTAAGCGGTGAAACTTCAGTGGGCAAACACCCCGCCAAGGTCATTCAGGTAATGGAGAAAATTTTAAGCAATATTGAACACGCCGACCTTATTTACGATAAGGAGTTAAAGGCCGATAAAAACTCGCCTACCTTTATTGGTGATGCTATTTGTTATAACGCCGCGCGTATGAGTTCGGAGTTAGAAGCAAAGGCCATTATAGGCATGACGTTTAGCGGCTACACCGGCTTTTTATTAAGCAGTTACAGGCCAAAGGCGGGCATCTTTATTTTTACCGAAAACCGCGACCTGTTGAACGCACTGAGTGTTTGCTGGGGAGTGCGCGCATTCTACTACGATAAATTTGTGGGTACCGATACTTCCATCCGCGATGTGATACGCATACTGAAGGAAAACAACATTTTACGCCTTGGCGATATTGTGGTAAACATAGGCAGCATGCCGTTGGCCAACCGCGGCAGGGCCAATATGGTAAAGGTTACCAAAGTGGAGTAATACCGGCTGCTAATACCACGGCTTTTTATATTTGCTTTTAAATAATTCAAGAACGATGTCGATAAACGTAGCATTACTAAAAGAAATTTGTGAAACACCGGGCGTACCCGGCCACGAACAGAAAGTGCGTGAACTGGTAACACGCGAATTAACAGGCGTGGTAGATTCGCTTACCACCGATAATATGGGCAACCTGGTAGCGCTTAAAAAAGGCAAAAGCAGCGAAAAGAAAACTATGGCTGCCGCCCACATGGATGAGATAGGCTTTATTGTACACCACATCGATGATAATGGCTTTTTGCGCTTTCATCCGCTGGGTGGTTTCGATCCTAAAACCCTTACCGCGCAGCGTGTGGTAATACACGGTAAAAAAGATGTGATTGGTGTGATGGGCACTAAGCCTATTCACCTGATGAGCCCCGAAGAACGCGGCAAACCGTTGCAGTTAACCGACTACTTCATCGACCTGGGTATGAAAAAGGACGAAGTGGTTAAGATTGTAGAAGTAGGCAACGTAGTAACCCGCGAACGCGAACTGATTGAAATGGGCGATTGCGTTAACTGCAAAAGTATCGATAACCGCGTAGCTGTATTTATTTTAATTGAAACCTTACGCGAACTGAAAGGCAAAGAAATACCTTACGACTTCTACGGCGTATTTACCGTACAAGAGGAAGTTGGTATCCGCGGTGCAAGCGTGGCCGCTCACCATATCGATCCGCACTTTAGCTTCTGTATCGATACCACGATTGCGTTTGATACTCCGGGCGCTAAGCCGGAAGAAAGCGTTACCAAACTGGGCGAAGGCGCTGCCATAAAAATCATGGACTCTTCAGTTATCTGCGATTACCGCATGGTGCGTTATATGAAAGAGCAGGCCGATGCCGCTAAAATTAAATGGCAACCTGAAATGCTGCCTGCAGGTGGCACCGATACCGCTGGTATGCAGCGCATGGCCACTTACGGAAGTATTGTAGGTGCTGTTTCCATTCCAACACGCCACATCCACAGCGTTATTGAAATGGCCCACAAAACCGATATTAAAGGCAACATCGATTTATTAAAAGTGTGCCTGCTTAACCTCGATAAATACGACTGGAACTTTAAATAGTGCCGGCCCTGTTAAATTTTAAAAGCCCCTCCACAACGGAAGGGCTTTTTTATGTTTAATACCTACCTTGTAACAAAACAGCAATTATGTGGTTAGAAGAAAATAATGCCCTCAAACAAACCTTTACATTTAAAGACTTTAGCGAGGCCTTTTCCTTTATGACGCGGGTAGCGCTGCTGGCCGAAAAACATGACCATCATCCAACCTGGAGCAATGTGTGGAACAAGGTGGAGATAACCCTGAATACCCATAGCGCAGGAAATGCAGTAACAGATAAGGACAGAAATCTGGCAGCTGAGATTGATAAGCTGGTGTAGCAACTATTGTTGTAAGGCTACGCCCCGGCAACAGCACTTTGCCGCCTCGTTACTTTGTGCCAAATTGCCTCCTGAAACACGTTACATGTATTCGAATCAGCAACAGAAAACCTTAAACGACCTTTCCGGAAAATTGGTAAAGGGCGATCATCATTATAAGGCCGGTGAAGCAGTTAATCATTTGCGCGAAGTCATTCGCTATCACGATTGGCGCTACTATGTATTAAGCGAACCGCTGATAACCGATTATGATTATGACAAGCTCTTCCGTGAGTTGAAAGATCTGGAAGCTAAGCATCCCGAATTAAAAACGGAGGATTCGCCAACACAACGTGTTGCCCGTGCACTTAGCAGCGATTTTAGTCAGGTGGAGCATTTAACGTCCATGCTATCCCTGGAGAACTCGTATAATGCCGATGACCTGAACGATTTTGACATACGTGTAAAAGAATTGACAAACGCACAGGAAGTATCTTATTGCGTAGAACCTAAATTTGATGGTGCCAGTATAGCCCTGGTATACGAAAACGATAAATTGGTACGCGCCGCAACCCGTGGCGATGGCGCAGTGGGCGAGGATATTACCAATAATGCGATGGCTTTAAGCAGCATACCGCTTACGGCTGCATTTTCAAAACACGGCATACACCGTATTGAAATACGGGGCGAGGTTATTATCCGCCGCGATGTGTTTGAGCGCATGAACAAAGAGCGGGGGGAACGAGGTGAGAAATTATTTCAGAATGCCCGTAACACTGCCTCTGGTTCGTTGCGCCTGAAAGACCCGAATGAAGTGCGGGCACGCAATCTGGAAGCAATTTTGTACCACGTAAGTTTAGCGGAAGATGCGGAGGGCAAAAACCTGCTGGCAGGCAAACTGGAATCGCACTACCACACCATTGAAATTTTATACCAATGTGGTTTTAAAACGCCTCTGCACGAATTAAAGGTTTGCCACAACATAAACGAAGTACAGGCCTTTATACACGGCTGGGATGAGAAGCGCCATACGTTTAATATAGATACCGACGGCATGGTGGTAAAAGTTAACAACCTGGCGATGCAGCAACGCTGTGGAGCCACCTCGCACCACCCGCGCTGGGCTATCGCGTATAAGTTTGCCGCAAGGCAGGCTCAGAGCAAATTAGTGGATGTAGAATACCAGGTGGGCCGCACAGGAGCCATAACGCCGGTAGCTAAGATTGAACCCGTTCCTCTGGCAGGTGTTACCATCTCGTCCATCAGTTTGCATAATGAAGACTTTATTAAGGACAAGGACATCCATATCGGCGATACCGTTATTGTGGAGCGCGCCGGTGAGGTAATACCCTACATTGTGGGTGTAGTGAAAGAACTGCGCACCGGCAACGAACACAAAATTCATTTTCCGCGCAAGTGCCCTTCGTGCCACACCGAATTGATCAAGCCCGAAGAGGAAGCCGTATGGCGCTGCGACAATGCCGATTGCCCTGCACAAACCGAAGAACGCGCCATTCACTTTGTAAGTAAAGATGCAATGGATATTGATGGGTTGGGGCGCAGCATTGTAATCGATTTTATTGAACGCGGTTACATTAAAACCATTGAAGACATCTTCCGCTTGCCCTACGATGCTATCCGTGAACTGGAGGGCTGGGGCGAGAAAAGCGTACAGAACCTCGAGAAAGGTATCGAAGATTCAAAGAACCGCCCGCTGTGGCGCTTGTTGAACGCTCTGGGCATTCGCCACATTGGCGTTACAACCAGTAAGGACATTTGTTCGCACATCAAAACCATCTTCGACCTTACAGCCATCAGCCTCGAAGACCTGATGAATATCGAAGGCATTGGCCCTAAGGTGGCAGAGAGCCTTCATGACTTTTTTCAGAACGAAGCCAACGTTCACCTCCTGCACGAATTAAAGAAGCTTGGCGTAAACACCGAGAACCGCCCACAGGACGCCGTGGCAAAAAACAATAAGCTGGAAGGAAAAACTTTTCTCTTCACAGGCACCCTGCAACAATTCGGCCGCGACCGTGCTAAACAGATGGTGGAAGAAAACGGCGGTAAGTTATTAAGCGGTGTGAGTGCCAATCTTAATTACCTGATTGTGGGTGAAGATGCGGGAAGCAAATTAGCCAAGGCAAAAAAAATCCCTACCATTCAGGTGCTAACAGAAGACGAGTTTTTGAAGATGCTGGAGTAACCAACACTTTCAATTCTGGCTTCTGAAAAACGTAATCGTTTCAGCTACCACGCGCTCTAAATCGCCGGGCATGGTTTCGTTCGTCCATGGGTGGCGCCCACCAAAATTGTGGTTGCCGTTTTCAAGTACTAACAACTGCGATGCCGGGTTCCAGCTATGCATGTCTACCGCAAAGGCTACCGGTACCGTTTCATCCTTACTGCCATGCACTATCAGGAAGGGGATAGTAAGCTGCCGCACCGCATCGGGCACGAACAACCTGTCCAGGTTCGCAAAATAGTTTTCGTACAATTGCCATTTAATAGGCATCATTTGCTTGGTGCGGGCATTGCCCACAAAAATCACCCCGTCGCGTTTTATCTTTTCCAGTTCCTCCGGTGCCCAAAACTTACTAAACTCGTTTACACTGCCCCAGGTGCAAAGTTTCTTAACCCTTACATCCTCGCGCGCCCGAAGGATGGAGATGCCTCCTCCCCTGCTGTGGCCCATCAAATACAAGTTGTCCTTAGCACATTCCTCCCTGGCCGGAAAATCATCCGAAAAAACCCAGTCAATCACCACCCCCAAATCATCCAGCTCTATGCTCAGGTTATCGTTTCCAAAAGCTTCCAGGTCGGCAAAGTCCATAGGATGGTCTACCGTAGTGCCGTTGTGCGAGAAGTTGAATTTCACGAAAACAAAACCCGCTTCTGCAAACTTATCTGCCACCAAATCAAACGGACCCCAATCTTTAAATCCCTTAAAACCATGGCTAAAAATTACCACCGGCTTAGGCTGCCCGTCATTCTTGTAATATACATCTGCCAAAAAAGGACGGTTGTAAAGGCTTTGCAATACCAGGTTTCGCTCGCGGATAATCATACCCCAAACCTAATAAGCTACGGGTGAACCACAAAAACCACTTGGGTTTTCGGCCTAAAGTTTACCTTCGCCACTGCATGGAATTGCGGCTGGATGACATTAAAAAGCCTATTGAAAAGGAACTGGACGAATTTGAAGTCCGTTTCCGTGAATCTATGCGCAGCAAGGCTCCCCTGCTGGACCGTATTACCCACTATATAGTAACCCGCAAGGGCAAGCAAATGCGGCCCATGTTCGTGTTTCTCTCGGCGCGCCTGTGCGGCGAAATAAATGAAGCAACTTATGTGGCCGCATCGCTGGTGGAATTGCTGCATACAGCCACCCTGGTGCACGACGATGTGGTAGACGATAGTTACCAGCGCCGTGGCTATTTCTCCATCAATGCCTTATGGAAGAACAAAATTGCCGTGCTGGTGGGTGATTACCTGCTGGCCAAAGGCCTGCTGCTTTCCGTGGAGAGCACCCAGTATCAGCTGCTCGAAATCCTCTCAAACACTATCCGCGAAATGAGTGAGGGCGAACTGTTACAGTTAGAGAAAGCACGCCGGCTCGATATTAAAGAAGATATATACTTTGAGATCATCCGCCAAAAAACCGCCTCGCTCATAGCCTCGGCATGTGCCTGTGGTGCCAGCACAACTACAAAGGACGAAGAGCTGGTGAAGCGCGTAAAATTGATGGGCGAAAAAATAGGTGTCGCCTTTCAGATAAAAGACGATCTCTTCGACTACGAGGAAGCCGAAATCGGCAAACCCCGTGGTATTGATATCAAGGAACGCAAAATGACCCTCCCGCTTATTTACACACTGCAACAGGTTGATTGGAGCACAAAGCGAAAGATCATCAACGTAATTAAAAACGATAACCAGAACATGGAGAAGGTGCGCTGGGTTATTGATACCGTGCGCAGCAATGGTGGCATGGATTACGCTACTAAGCGGATGAAAGATTACTGTAACGAAGCGCTCGCCTGCCTGCACCAGTTCCCGGTAAGCGAGTCCCGCACCTCGGTAGAGCAACTAATTGACTTTACCATTAACCGGAAGATCTAAACTTCGGCCGGCAGTGTAAAATAGAAAGTAGTGCCTTTGCCGGGATTCGACTCCAGCCAGATGTCTCCTTTATGGCGTTCCACAATGCGCTTACATAAAGCCAAACCTATACCCGAACCCTGGTATTTATCGCCGGCATGCAGGCGGTTAAATAACTGAAATACCTTTTGCTTGTATTTCATGTCCAAACCAATACCGTTATCCTCTATACGGAACAGCCACTTTTCTCCTCTGTTTTCAGCACAAATCTTCACCACCGGTTTAGTATCGTCGTGCTTAAACTTAATGGAATTACTCAGCAGGTTTTGGAACAACTGGCGTATTTGTAATTCATCTACAAACAATACCGGCAATGGGTCCGAAATTATTTCAGCACCGCTTTCTTCCACGCTCACCTTAATATCGTTGCGTACCTTTTTCAGCACTTCGTTCAAATCAGTATGCTCAAACGGTTTGCCGGTAGAGCCAATCCGCGAATAATCAAGCAGCCCATGTATCAGGGCATTCATACGCTGTGCGCTATCAATAATATTCTCCAGAAACTCTTTCGATTCCTTATCTAATTGCTCACCATTACGCCGTTGCAATAGCTGGGCGAAACCCACAATACTGCGCACCGGTTCGCGTAAATCGTGCGATGCGATGTAAGCAAACTTCTCCAATTCGGTGTTAGAAGTAATGTAGCGCTCTAATTCTCTGTTCTTGGTATACAGTTCGCCCAACTGGATATCCAGTTGCAGCTGTACCTTCCGCAATTGGGTAACATCGCGCATTACCACTATGGCTTCATCTTGATTTAAACGCACAATACGGAACTCGTAATAAAAGCGTTCCTCATCTACTCTTCGTATGTATTCATACGCCCGTACATCATCATTTTCTATGGCCGTGGTAATCAAATCTACAATGGTAGCGTGTTCATCATTCGGCAGCAACACACCTGTTTTGGCATCCAGTATTTGCATCTCCACCAACTGCCGTTGCAATACATCTTCCGAATAAAAATTGGTGATAACACCCGCCCTGTTTACCTGGAACACCACATCCGGCAGGGCATCCAACACCGCCTTGCGCGCCTGTTCGCTGGCCTTCAATTTAAATTCGGCTTCTTTCAGATCGGTAATATCGATGGTAGTGCTCAGCACTTGTTTGATACTTCCATCCTCTGCACGGCTAAAAGGAGTAATGCGCGATAGTAGATACTTGCGCTTACCCGATTTACTCCTGCCGATGTCTACCGAGGTAAAAATTTCGCCATCTTTTAAGGTAGGCACTAAACTCCAGCTTTCTCTTGCAGTAGCACGATGTTCCGGATCAAAGTAGTCAAACATATCACCGGGCTTATCTTCCAGTGTATAATCCAACAATTCGCCAAAAAAGAAATTATGATAAACTGTTTCGCCAGTCTGCAAATCAAATATCGAAACGTGGTTCGGGATAGTACGCGCTATCTTTTCATTAAAATTCCGGCTTTCGCGCAGTTCATTTTCAATGTCTTTAAGCTGGGTTATATCCTGTGCAATACCAAAGTTTACCTGCTGTCCGTTATTTACATACAGGTTGGTGCTTCGGCCCAGTATCCAGCGCCACTTACCGGTTTTATCCAGCATGCGGTATTCGGTGCTGATGTACTTTCCCGCATTCGCTGCATCAAACAAAAATTTTCTCGACTCCAGCAGCTTCTTTTTATCCTCCCTATGAATGATGTTCTGCATAAAATCGAACATATCCTCCTTACCGGCTAAATCCTCTTCCGTATAACCCAACACCTCCATCAGCGATTTATTCTCGAACAACACTTTGCGGGTTTTGCTTTCCACCACAATAATGTTGTCGGGTATCAATTGTGCAATCTTTTCGCTGAAGTTTTTTGTTTCACGAAGCCGCGCTTCAATTTCTTTCAGGTGCGTTATATCCTGCGCAATACCAAAGTTCAAAAACCGTAAGGGCATCTCCGAAGCGCGCACAGGCGTACTGCGGTTTAGCATCCAGTGCCAATTACCGGCTTTGTCCAACACCCGGTATTCTATGGTTATAAACTGATTTTCGTTGTCGGTATTTTTCAAAAAATCGCGGAGGGCCAGCATCTGCGGAAAATCATCAGGATGAATAATCCGTGAACCAAATTCCATCCAGTCGCCCTGTACATCCTCTTTCGTATACCCCAACGCCTCAATCATAGAACGGTTCTCAAAAACCATTTTCCTGGTTTGCGGGTCCACCATTACTACAAAATCCGGTATGGTCTCTGCCATTTTCCGCAACAGCAGTTCCTTTTCCTTCAGTTCGTTCTCCACCCGCGTCATGTGGTCGTAGTTATAAGCTACCACCATGCGGCACTGTTCCCCTCTGAAATTGATGGTAGAACTTTTAGTTTCCACCATCACCAGCCCACCTTTTAAACCGTTAATCCGCGCAGCAATAATGGAGTTTCGCACGTTTAGCTGTGCGCCCTGCGTAATGGCATCAATTACCTGCTGCCGGTCTTCCGTATAGATAAACTCCAATAGGTTATGGCCTACAACATCGCTTTCCGTATCCGCTTGAAACATCTCCACGCAAAGGGAGTTCAGATAACGTATATCCCCCATTTTGTGGATCAGAATAGGGAAAGGCGATATGTCGACGATGTTTTCAAAGTCGTTATCGAAACGTTGTTGGCCGGTAAGTGATGCCGATTCCTTCTCCACGGTTATAGCTCAGTAGTGAAATTATTTATTTTTTAGCAAGGCCTAACCATTGATTACGGCAAACGTCTGGATTTGTTCTAACAATTTTCGGTCATTATTAAGCCGTGGCACTTTATGTTGACCGCCCAATTTATTTTTTGCGGCCAGCCATTTGTAAAATGTTTGGGGAGGAACGGCCTGAATCCGAAGACATTCTAATGCCATATTACCTGCCCGTTTTGCCTCATAATCGCTGTTTAACTGCTGCAGATGCGCATCCAGTCGTTGGGTAAACAAAGGCAAATCAACAGGTGCATGCACAAATTCAATTAGCCATTCGTGTGCACCTTTGCTGCCTGCGGTTAAAAACACCGGTGCCACCGTATAATCGCGCACGCTGCAATTCATTTCAGCACAGGTTAGCGCCAAAGCTTTATCGGTATTGTGCACCATTACCTCTTCGCCAAATACATTAATAAAAGCCTTGGTGCGGCCGGTTATTAGCAGCCGGTATGGTTTTACCGATGTAAAGCGCACCGTGTCACCCGGCATATAGCGCCATAAGCCGGCAGTGGTGGAAATAACCATGGCATAATTTCTATGCAGCTCCACACCTTCCAGCGGTACAACTTGTGGCGTCGCCTTCTCCATTTCTTCTACCGGTATAAATTCATAAAATATACCTGCACCGGTGTGCAGCAACATCCCTTCTCCTTCCAGATCGTGAAAGGCAAAAAAACCTTCCGAGGCATTGTAGGCATCCACGTAGCAAATGGGTTTGCCAATCAAACGCTCAAATTGTGTACGGTAAGGCGTAAAGCTTACCCCGCCATGCACAAACAATTCCAGTTGCGGCCACAACTCAGCAACGTTTTTTTTACCGCTTACCTCTACGGCACGCTGCAGTATCATTAGCATCCAGGTAGGCACACCACTCAGGCAGGTGATATTGCGCGGCACACAGGCTTTTACAATGGCTTCAATTTTTTGCTCCCAGTGCTGCATTAAAATAACCGGACGTGCCGGCTGACGAAAAAACTGCAGCCATTCAGGTAACTGACTGATCAGCACAGCCGAAAGATCTCCTGCTTTTGCATAGGGAAATTTGTCGGGTATACTGCCACCGATCAATAGCGAGTTACCGTTAAATACCATGCTTTCAGGAAAGCGGTTGTAATACACCGCCATCACATCTTTACCGCCCAGTACATGGTTATAATAAATGGCTTCGTGGGTCAGCGGTATGTATTTGCTTTTATCGCCGGTGGTGCCGCTGCTTTTAGCAAACCACTTAACCCTACCCGGCCACAACACATCACGTTCGCCTTGTTGCGCCCGTTCTATAAACGGCTTTAATAATTCGTAATCACCCGTAGGTAACTGTTGGCTAAAGGTAAGGTAATTAGTAGAGGAGGTTAACCGGTGCTGCTGCCCATAAACGGTAGCGTGCCCCTTTTGCATCAGGTATTTAAAAATAGCCTGCTGATTACCGTGCGGATCGTTCACCATTCGGTCTATCCGCTGCATGCGCGCGGCCAGGTATTGTTTTAACAGGTAATTTACAGCATGCACACCAACAGGTTTAGTGCTTAATTATTGCCGGCAGTTTTCAATACAGCCAACCGGGCAGCAATGCCCTGCAACGTTGTTTGGGTATCGCGTAAGGAATTTTCGACGCTGCGGCCTTTGCTAACCAGTATGGTTACAAAATTAATGAGTATACCTAAACCCTGCGGCAGTTCAACCGGCTCCAGCGAATTGGCCATCTTGCCCAACGCAGTATCGCTGATGGTACGCGCATAGGTTGCAAGCATAAACTTATACTCCGTTACCATTTGGGTGTACTCGTTATAACCGTTGCTGGTTAACTCCAGTTTTTCAGCGCCCGGTTTTTCAGGTCGTGTAGCAGTTTTTAAATGGCGTTCGGTAGTAGTCAATAAATCGTTGGTATAACGCAGCAGCGATTCCGCATTTACAATGCCGCCCTGCTTATCGCTGGCCACACCCGAGCCTATGTTCTTGCGGTGCAAAATAAAATTCTGCCCAAGGTAAACCCGGCGCACCTGTTCATCTTCCGCCAATTCTTCTGCGCTGCCCTGTTTCAATATCTTGCCTTCAAACAACAGGTAGGCACGGTCGGTAATACTTAGTGTTTCCTGTACGTTGTGGTCCGTAATCAGCACACCTATGTTCTTCTCTTTCAACTTCAATACTATCCGCTGAATATCTTCCACCGCAATCGGGTCAATACCGGCAAATGGCTCATCCAGCAAAATAAACTTAGGGTCCGTGGCAAGTGCGCGTGCAATTTCGGTACGGCGGCGTTCACCACCACTTAATACATTGCCCATGCTTTTGCGTACGCGGTTCAATCCAAACTCCGAAAGCAATTCTTCCAAACGCGTTTTCTGTTGCGCCTTACTCAGGTTGGTCATTTCCAGTACGGCCAGTATGTTGTCTTCAACCGATAAGTTGCGAAACACAGAAGCTTCCTGTGGCAAGTAGCCCACACCGGCCTGCGAACGCTTATACATCGGCAGGTCGGTGATATCCATATCACCCAAAAACACCTTTCCCTTATCAGGGGCAATAAGACCAACTATCTGATAGAACGAAGTGGTTTTACCTGCGCCGTTAGGTCCCAAAAGACCCACTATCTCTCCCTGGTCTACACGCACGCTTACGTCGTTAACCACGGCGCGGTTTTTATAAACTTTAAGCAGGTGTTCCGAACGAAGGGTTAACATCGAAAATTATTTTATCGCCACTAAGGCTCTAAGCAACAAAGTTCAAAGGTTCAAATTTTCTTTGTGCCTTTGTGGCAATGGTCTTTCATCTTAAAAATCGAGGCCGAAAGTAAAATAATACATGGGTTTCTTCGACACCTCACCTGTATCATAACCCCAGGCCGTATCAAACCGCAGGAAATATCCCAGGAACGTGGTGCGTATGCCCGGACCAAACCCCATGATGATCGGCGTTTTATAACGCTTAACCCTGGCTATTACACTCGGGTTGTCGCTGGTATTGGGTATCTCCTCGTTATACAGCGGGTTTTGATCGCTGAAAGGCGACCATCCCTGCCAGGCGGTACCTGCATCAAAAAATCCAACCAGTTGCATGTTGCGGATAAACTCCGATTTAATCGGCGAATTAATCAGCGCGGCAAAAATAGGCACACGTAGCTCGGTATTAAACACTATATACTTATCGCCGTTACGCGCATTCTGTTTAAAGCCCCGCAGTGGGGTCGATAAGGTTTGGAAAGCGTAATTATGGTGTAAGTCAATAGGGGTGCTGCGGTCAAACTTATCTAAGCGTGGCGAGGCAATCCAGTTATCCAACCCGCCTAAATAATAAATCAATTTTGAAGTGCCGAACGAGGCGCCAATCGCCAATCTGCTGGCCCAGATAATCTGCTTGTATATCTTCTGGTAATGGCGCAAATCAAGCCCTATAACCGTCATAAACTTGTTATTGAACTGCACCACCGGAAAATCTACCTTATCAAACAACACCTTGTTGGTAGTAGGGAACTCCTTATGTATTTCAGCAAACACTTTAAACTTGGTGCCATAACGTATGTTGGTCATTACCTCCATGCAATTGTCAAACACATATTCAGCACGGCCCATCAGCCAGTTATCGGAGTTGGCCGGTAACCGCAGCGAGAAGGTGTCTTTTGATTTATAGGTAACCAGGTCGTTACGGAAGGCAATGTTAAACCGCAAGCTGTTCAGCACATCCAGCGGGTACACTAACTGCACCTCGGCATAGTTGGTTTTAATATTATAATCAACCGAGTAGTCGCCCGGCAACACCACGCTGGTAAATGGAAGCTTATCGTAAGCACGGCCGCCGATATTGCGGCGGTAGAAGGTAAACTTCTTATCCAGGCGCTTGGTCAGGTTTTCGTAGGTAATAAAGTATTCGCTGTTGTTATCAATACCAACAAATGGCAAACGGATACCACCATACAGTTTGTGGTTTTCAAGCAGGTCGGTAATGCCAAACTTGAACATAAAACTTACAGGGTTCAGATTAAACTGCGGAACAGCCGGATCAAATGGCTGGTAGCGCGTTACCATCAGATTATTATCTATCTGCGTTACAATCTTGTCAACCGCAAAGCGTACAAAGTAGGGGCGCACGCGCGAGAATCTGAAAACGTATCCTTCTTTTTCAGCAGCCATGCGCGAAGCAGAGGCCGAATCCCAGTCGAACAGCTTGATACCGTAATCAAATTCACTCTGGAAGTCGAATGGGCGATTGCCTTTTGCACTGCGCAGCGTATCCGTAATAGCAGGTGTTGGAGCAATCGTTTCTGCTGCCTTCTTTTCCTCAGCTTTTGCGGATTCTTCTGCTTTCGCCTGCAAGGTGCTCATATACGGCGATTGATACGTTTGGCCGCCGCCATTGTAGGCACTCAGCACATACTTATAAAAACGCGCTTTGCCATTTACGCGCAACATATCCAGCACCATATTGCGCTGCAACAGGGTGCTTTGTTGGCGTATACCATAGGTATTATTGGTGTAGGGTGCCGTTACACCGCCAATTTTATAAACCTTCTCCGCGGTAACACGGTTCAGTGTAATGGTTTTAATATCGATCACCGAATCAAGCGCGGTGCTTTCGGGTAACGAAAGGCTGTCCTCTTCCTCCGTTTCTTTTAGTGTAAAGTGGTAGGTTTTTTGGTTATGGTCAAACACACTTTCAAAATGACCGATATACCGGTTGCGTATGCCATTGGCATCACTTAAATAACAGAATTCATTTTCGCTGAAATTCTGCGGATTGGTTTCGTTGGCCAGCGGTGTGTTGGTAATGCGGTACAACACATTGTTGTTGGCATCCAGATCATAGAAAAACAGGTCGTGCTGTTTCGGCACGTTCTGCGATTCATAGCGTCCGCCGCGCAGGGTATCGTCCGGGCGGTTGCTGCTAAACATAATACCCCGTATGCTGTCGGCAGTAATATAGGCCGGGTCTAAATCATCAAAGTAATCGTCGGTTAATTTGCGCGTGGTAGTGCTGGCAATGTTATACAGGTAAATATCCGTTTGCCCGTTTTGCATGGCACTCATCACCAATTGCTTCGAATCAACAAACGAAAAGCTTACCACCTTCTGGAATTTTCTTACCGGGTTCACTTCCATTTTGCCGGTTTCCATATCATACAAACGCAAATAGATCTGCGCGCGTCTTTCGCTTAGGATGGCTAACTTTTTACCCGATGGATCAAAAGCCAGCAGCGGTATCGATTCATCCGTAAAAATGGTGTTGGTTCTAAAACCGCCTCTGAAAACTACCTTGGCTTTGTTGTTTTCCGTATTCAGCAAATGAACCCGGTAACGGCCCATATCATTACTGGCATAGGCCACATGTTTGCCATCGGGCGAAAGCCTCGGTTGGTAGTAACTCAGAAACTTGCGGATTTTTGTTTTCACCAGGCCGCTTTCGGCAGGTAGCAGCGTGGCGTTCTTTTCGTTACTAAAGCGGTTGTAGTAATAGGTATACCAATCCGATAAAGTTTGCTGTAAATCGGTGCCCAGCACAAACAAAAAACCATTGTCAACACTACGGTTTACACGGGTAAGGTAAATGATATTGCTAACTGCGGTTTTACCGTGCAGTTCTTCAATGTAATGCCAAATGCTTTGGCCCACAAACACCGCTTCTTCTGAAGGCAGCTTATTCAATTTGCGGTAACGGCCGCTCAAAATTCCATCGCGTAGCCGGTCTTCCATTTCGCTGCTCCAATTCTCTGCAATGTATTTTACCAGGCCTAGTTTATACCAGTCCGGCAGATTAAGCAACACAGCGTTTTGCACTACTTCGGCAAAGCTGCTGCCCATCACCATTTTATCTACGTAAATTTTTGCAATGCCCTGCCGTATCTGCTGATCCAGGTGACGGTGGTCGCCGTTAAAGTACACGTAGATTTTGTTCTCGGGTATTTTAGTGGTGCCGCCGGGGTTCTGGCCCTGCTCATAAATGCCGATATTAGTTTGATTCAGCTCGTTGATGCTGTTGTAAACGATGATGTCAATTTTACGGTGGTATCTGAAGTCCAGCAACTTCGATATATCGTCGGTAACATCCTCAGCCGTTTTAATAACGTATTTGGCTACGTCCTGCCCGCCCTGGTAAAAGTAAGTGGTGTAATTATCGGTTTCGTAGTACTGGAAGGCAAAGTCTTTATACTGTACTCTGTTTTGCCCGAATTTTTCGGTATTGGATTGAGCTTGCAGGCTACCGGCATAAAAGCCGCAAACCACTGAAAGTAAAGCCACTAAGAAATTTCGCCTGCTCCAATTCATGCTATGTAAGCTCAAAACGCCGGTTAACGGCAATTGTTTTATCGGTTCTTCAATTTTCCGCGCTTAATTAAACCACCTCGCGCCGCCTGCTATTCCATCCCCTCCCAATCCTTAATACTCAATATATTCGCGCCTCCAAACATAGTAAAAGCATGCTCAAGATACATAAACTTACGTTTAATCCCTTTCAGGAGAATACATATCTAGTAGCCGATGAAACCGGCGAGTGTGCCATCATCGACCCGGGTTGCAGCAACGAAAAGGAACGCCTCAGCCTTAAAAACACCATAGAGGCCTTTGGCCTTAAGCCCGTTAAATTACTGAACACCCATTGCCATATCGATCATTTCCCCGGCAATAAGTTTGTTTGCGATACCTATAATCTGCTGCCCGAATTTCATGAAGTAGAGTGGGAGGTAATGCATGCCGCCCTGGAATACCAGGACTTTTTCGGTTTTAAAATCGAAGCCTCTCCACGTCCTGCCAAATTCCTGCAGGAAGGCGACATTATCCGTTTCGGCAATACCTCCTTCACCTGTATTTTTACCCCCGGCCATTGCCCCGGCCATTTGTCCTTCTATAATGAAAATGAACAGGTTATCTTCAGTGGCGATGTGCTTTTTTATGGCAGCGTGGGGCGCTTTGATATCCCCGGCGCTGACGGCAAGGTGCTGTTTGAAACCCTTACAACTAAGATGATGGCCCTGCCCGACCCGGTAAAAGTTTATGCCGGCCATGGCCCCGAAACCACCATTGGCCGCGAACGCCAAACCAACCCCTACCTGAAACCAGAGTTCTTCTCGCAGTTCTAGGCCATTTCAAGTTGGGCGAACCGCCCGGCCAAAACTTCTAAACGCATTAGCGCATTACTAAGCTGCCATACACTGTTACAATCGGCAATATTCTTAGTAAGCTGATTTCGCCAACTTGCAAACTTTCGGCCTCAGGCTTTGTTCATTACAGGCGCAATCCTACTTTTATTGCAACTGTATTAGTATATGAAAAAAATCCTGACTCTCTTAAGCCTGTTTTTAGCATTGGTAGTAACGGCCCAAATTTATCCGGTGGGCCATATCTCGGTTAATTTCAAAGATGCTTCGCGCTCCGGCGGTTTTTCCATAAGTGGCGGCAGTACGTTTCCGGCATCAGGCACAGGGCGCACTATCGGCACCGAAGTATACTATCCGGCAACATCAGCCGGCGATAATACGCCGTCGGCCACAGGGCAGTTTCCCGTTGTTGTATTTGGCCACGGCTTCGTTATGACATGGGATGCTTATACTACCTTAAAAGATTCGTTGGTCCGCAATGGTTACATTGTTGCCTTTGCCCGCACCGAAGGTGGTATCCCTCCTTCGCACCTCGACTTCGGCAAGGACCTTGCTTTTATCGCTTCACAAATACAAGCCATGAACACCACCTCCGGTAACGTATTATATACACACGTTACCGACCGCACTGCTATTGGCGGACACAGTATGGGTGGTGGCGCAACCTTCCTTTCCGATGCCTACGCAGGTGTTACCGTTAAATGCTATTTCACCTTCTCTGCTGCCGAAACAAATCCCTCTGCAGTTACAGCTGCTGCCTCTACCACACGGCCGCACCTGGTATTCAGCGGCACATACGATTGCGTAGCCCCTCCGGCCAGCAATTCGCAGTTAATGTACGATGCACTTAATTCTACCTGCAAAACATTCGTTAACTTAACCAAAGGTTACCACTGCACCTTTGCCGATAACAACTTTAACTGCGGTTTTGGCGAAGGCACCTGCATCACGGCAGGTGGATTGACCGGCGCTGTGCAACAACAACTCGTGCGCCGGTACCTTAACCCTTATCTGGATTATTATTTGAAAGGTGTTTGCCCTGCGTTTACAAAATTCCAGGCTTTGTTAGACACTACTACTACAGCTACGGTACAACGTAGCTGCACGGTAACGGTACCGGAAAACGCATCCATCAGCGGCCCTTCTTATTTCTGTCATGGCGATTCGGCAAACCTGACTGCTTTGCCTGCGGGCTTTCAATACCAGTGGAACAACAGTGCAACAGTAAGTTCTATTTACGTAAACCAGGCCGGCACTTATTCGCTTGTAGTTGGCAATGGCACCTGTGCGCTGCCCCCTGTTTCAACCACTGTTGCCGAAAATTTTGCACCTGCTCCGCTCTCGGCTATTACAGCGGCGGATACCGTGTGCTCCGGCATTTCCAATATTGCCATTTCAGTTACTAGCGACCCTGCAGTTACCACCTATAACTGGACACTGCCCGCCGGTTGGAACATTTCATCAGGTGCCAACACGGCAAGTATCGAGGCTACCTCAGGCAGCAGCGGTGGCACGCTTTCGCTTACTGCCGAAAACGTTTGCGGCACAGCAGGTCCGGTTACAAAAACCATCACTGTAGTGCCTTCTACCTTAGGCGCACCCGGTGCTATCACAGGGCCATTAACTATTTGTGCAGGCACTTCAGCAACGTACGAAATAAGCACTGTAAGCGGCGCAAGCGCTTATATATGGACCTTCCCTGCCGGCTGGTCGGCAACTTCCGTAACCGATTCCAATGCCATTGTTGTAACGGCTTCCGCTACCAGTGGCGCCGTTACTGTAAAAGCTGAAAACACCTGTGGGCTGAGCATTCCTGCCAGTTTGCAACTAACAGCCGAAGATGTACCGGCCGGTGGTGCTGTTACAGGCAATAATGTTTTTTGTATTACAACTAACGGCGATCAAACATTCACGCTGAATCCTGCTCCTGCCTCCGGCACTATTACCTGGGCCTATCCTAACAACTGGATGCTGGTTAGCGGACAAGGCACTTCTACCGTTGTTGTTAATCCGAACAACTCGGCCGATACACTAAAAGCTTCGGTAAGCAACAACTGCGGCAGCACCGTATTTATCCCACTGGCTATTACATTTATCGATACACCACAGGTTAGCCTTAGCATAACTAACACCACCATTACAGCCGCCTCGGCAACCAGCGGCACATGGCAGTGGTACTTAAACGGCACCCTGCTGCCAAACGAAACTGCTGCCAGTATAACCACCACCCAAAGCGGTAATTACACGGCCGTATTAAATCCGGGTAACGATTGCAGCGGAAGTGCTACAATAAATTACCTGTACGAAAGCATCGGCAACGTGGCGGCCTTACCATTCAGCTTTACCAATCCGGCTAATGAGAGTTTACAATTATTTGTGCCCGGTCATACGCAGGCCAACCTCAGCATTTTCGATGCGCAGGGCCGCCTGGTATGGCAACAACAATTGCATGCCGAAAGATCAACGGTAAACGTACAGGCATTAAGCACTGGCGTATATGTGCTGCAGGTTAGTTCCGGCACACAAAGCTCTTCCAACAAACTGGTGATTACCCGGTAGGCAACAAGCCAACCGACACAAACCAATTGCGCAGTAACTGCAGGCCATCTGGGGTCAGTATGCTCTCCGGGTGAAACTGCACTCCTGCTATCGGCAGATCAGGGTGGGCAATAGCCATCACTTCGTTATCGCTGTGGGCTATAATCTGTAGGGGTGTTTCTTCTACCCCTTCTATCACCAGCGAATGGTAACGCATCACCTCTATTTCCGGCGGCAGTCCGGCAAACAAGGCATGGCTGTTATGGGTAATTGCCGAGGTTTTCCCATGCATGGGCCTGGCAGCTTTTACCAGGCGGGCACCATAAAATTCGCCAATAGCCTGTAATCCCAGGCACACGCCAAACAGTGGTTTTTGAGTATGAAACCGGGCTATAAAGGCATTGGTTATACCTGCCTGCGAAGGGGTTTGAGGCCCGGGCGAAATGACTGCTGCCGAAAAATCAAGTTGCTCAATTTCCTCCAGGCTCATTTCATCATTACGCACCACGCGGCAGGGCAAGCCCAGTTGCAGAATATAATCCCGCAGGTTATAGGTAAAGGAGTCGTAATTGTCAAGCAGCAAAATCATGGCCATCCGTGTCGGTAAAACAGGGGGCAAATATAATCTTTGAAGGGCGACCGGCTGGCCTGCTCAAACCCTTATTTATTAAGGCTTGTGATGCTTTTTTCAGAAATTTAATTTTAGCTTCACGGACCCTTAATTTTTAGCAGAATTGAGAGGTTAAAACAAGCACCCCCTATGACCAAAAATTTTACACTGCTATTGCTACTGCTTTGTACTTATGCAGTGCAGGCCGGTTCCGCAAACACTACAACCAACGGCTGGACCGCCACCTTAACCAACGATAAGGTTTTTATCGAAAACAAAGGACAGTTTGATGTGCAATACAAACCTGCCGACCGCAAGGTGTTGTTTGCCATTCAACAATCTTCCAAGTACATCTATTTTACCGATAAGGGTATCACCTATCATTTCTACAATACTACCCGCAACGAAGAACGCGGCGATAATTGGCAGGAAGAAATAAACGAGAAAAAAGAAAAATACATGAGCCGCTTCAAACAGGAAGATGGCGAAGAAGTAAAAGATGGTGAAGAATCGAAATACGAATTCACGCAGGAGTTTATTGCCTTTACCTGGAAGGATGCCAACGCCAATGTGCAATTAATAGCTTCCGATACGGCTACCGACACACATACCTATTGCCTGGCTACGCCCGATAAAAAGAATGCATATGCCATTGAGAACTTAAAAGGCTACCACAAACTGGTGTATAAAAACCTTTACCAGGGCATTGATGTGGAGTATTCCTTCGACGACCACATAAGCGGATTCAAATATGCAGTAATCGTACATCCCGGTGCCGACCCTTCGCAGGTTAAAATGGTTTACGAAAAAAACCGCAAACTGGAACTGGACGAAGAAGGCAACCTGGAAGTGCATACCAGCTTTGGCGAGATAACTGAAAAAGCACCACTCTCCTTCTACGGCGATAACAAGTCATCAACAGTGGGCTCAAAGTTTACCGTTAAAAATGGTACGGTAGCTTTTATCCTCCGCAACTACGATAAAACAAAAACACTGGTAATCGACCCCTGGGTACAGTCGCCAACCTTTAATACCGCGTGGGATTGTGTATGGGAATGCGAAAAAGATGCAGCCGGCAATGTATATGTTATAGGTGGTGTAATGCCCATGCAGCTATTGAAGTATAATACCGCCGGCACCCTGCAATGGACCTACAGCACACCCTACGACACGTCCAATGTATGGCTGGGCACTTTTGCAACAGATGCAGCCGGCAACAGTTATGTAACCGCAGGTTCCGTAGCACAAATTCAAAAGATAAGCACCGGCGGAACCCTGGTATGGAACAATGCAAGCCCCGGCGGCATTTTCGGTTCTACCGAATTTTGGAACATCAGCTTTAACTGCGATCAAACTAAACTGGTTATCGGCGGCACCGGTGGCACCCTGCCTCCGCTGCCATTTATTTATCAGGTGGATATGTCTACCGGCAACGTAACCAATAGCCTGCAGGTAACCGGCGGCGCCTTATTCCCCACGCAGGAAGTACGCTCTATTACCGCCTCCGGTAATGGCCGTTACTACTGGCTCTCCCACGATTCTATCGGATTCATCAAACAAAATTTTAGTGTTTGCCCTACTCCTTCATCAGCAATTTTTAAAGCACCAAATAGCTATGCGCTTAGCTATAAATGCGAAAACTGGCGGAAGGATAACTCCGGCATAATGGCCTTGCGCACCTACGGTGCATTTGCCTTTACACACAAAGGTTCGCAGTTACACAAACGCAATTTCGCAACCGGCGCTATCATAGGTACAGCCACCGTTCCCGGTGGTGGTTTTGCCAGCAACCAGGTTCAGAACAGCGGTTTAGATATCGACGATTGCGGAAATATTTATGTGGGCTCTAAAAACCAGGTGGTTAAATACGATCAGAATCTAAACCAACTGGCCACCTATGCAACCACCTTTAATGTGTATGATGTGCATGTCTCTACCGGTGGCGATATCATTGCCTGTGGTTCTACAGGCACCTCCACCTCTGGTGCTCGTACAGGTTCGGTTCAGGTAATCAGCGCCGGTGCCTGTAACACCATCGCTATCGTTTGTTGCGATGCTAATATTTGTCAGCCTCCTACTTTTTGTACCAATGCTGCACCTTATACGCTTACCCCTTCAACACCCGGTGGCGTATGGAGTGGCCCAGGTGTAAATGCCAGCACGGGCGTGTTCTCACCGTCGGTGGCCGGTGCAGGCACACATACTATTGTCTACACCCTGCCCTGCGGCTCCGACTCTGTTCAAATTGTGGTTAGCCCCTGTACTACACTCAGCGTATGTATCGAAAACAACGGCAACCTCACTGCATCAAATGGTGTAGGTCCGTACACCTGGCAACAACAAACTACCGTACAGGATTGCAGCGCTTGTTTCCCTGCTGCACCACCTATCATTCAACCTTGCAGTGTACCTCCGGGTTGTGCTGTTAACGTTACTGCCTGGGCTACGTATGCCACCGGTACCAGCGTTGCTCCGCCAAGTGCCTATCCTATACAGGTAGTAGATGCTGCCGGTACGGTCTTATCTATTGCCAATGCCGCGCAATTACAGCCCTGCACGGCCTGCCCAACTATTACTGTTACTGTCAGCAGTCAGCAAAACGTAACTTGTCCTTCTACCAACAACGGTTCGGTTACGGTTAGCGCCTCGGGTGGCACAGGAGCTTATACCTATACCTGGTCGCCGAACGTTAGCTCAACAGCTACAGCCAGCAACTTAACAGCAGGCACATATACGGTAACAGCTAAGGACGCCAACAATTGCTCAGGCACTTTAACTATTACCATTACAGCGCCTGCATCGCCTAACATTACAGCCGCCAGTGCTGCACCCGAAACCTGCCAGGGCCAAAACAATGCCAGCATTACTTCCGCAACAGCTACCGGCGGCAACGGCACTTTCACCTGGACCTACGCCCCAATTGCTACACCGGCAAACACGACAGCCATACCGTCCTTCCCGGTTAACAACCTTGCGCCCGGCACCTACATCTTAACGGTTACATCAGGTGGCTGTATTGATACCATTCACTTAAACGTTCCTGCAGGTCCGGTATGTTGCACCGTAAGCCTGGCAGCTACCACCACGCAACCAACCTGTGCCCAAACCAATGGCAGCATAACCATTACGCCAACACCTGCGGGTACGTACAACTATACCTGGAGCAACGGCCTGCCTAACCAGGCAACACAAAACAACCTGGGCAGTGGTCAATATTCGGTAACTGTTACCAATTCATCCAACAGCACCTGCTCTGCCGATACCATCATCAACCTTAGCAATAGCGGTGGCCCAACACTTACCTTCAGCAATCAGGTTAATCCAACCTGCGCAGGCGGCGATGGCTCGCTTACCGTTACTTTAGCAGGTGGCACAGCGCCTTACCAGGTTACTATTGATACCGGCGGTACGCCACAAACCTTTACACTGCCATTTGCCATATCGCAAACGGTAGGCAACCTGCCTGCGGGCACAGTAACCGTAACGGTGCTGGATGGCGCGGGTTGTCAGGCTGTAAATGCAGCCACCTTAACACCACCTGCTAATTGTTGCACCTTTACCATTAGCTCAGCAAGTACCCAACCGGGCTGTGGTGCTACCAACGGCAGCATTGCTTTAACCGCCACCAACGGTTCGGGCAACTACGGCTATAGCTGGGGTGGTGGTCAAACCACTTCCGGCATCAGCAACGTAGGTGCAGGCACCTACCCGGTTACCATAACCGATAACGCCTATGCCAACTGCTCTATCGATACAACCTTTACCCTTACCAACCCTAACGCACCAACCTTAACCACCAGCAACCTGGTAAACCCAACCTGTGCCGGTAATGATGGTTCAGTAACGGTTAGCCTAAGCGGCGGACAGGCACCTTACCAGGTTACCGTAGATACCGGTGGCGGAACACCGCAAACCTTTACCGTGCCTATTCCTATATCGCAGGCCATCGGCAATTTACCTGCAGGTACCATTACAGTAAGTATTACCGATGCAGCAGGTTGTTCCTCTACTACTACAGTCTCGCTTACAGCACCAACCAACTGTTGCACCTTTACTGTTAGCGTAGCTACCACGCCGCCTAACTGCGGATTAAGCGATGGCAACATTGCTCTTACTGCTACCAACGGTTCAGGCAACTACAGTTATAACTGGGCGGGCGGACAAACCACCTCTTCACTGAACAGTGTAAGTGCCGGTGTATATCCGGTAACTATTACAGATAATGCGTATGCAAACTGCAGCATCGATACCAGCTTTAGCCTTAGCAACCCAAATGCACCGGTTATCAATCCATCTACCATTGTAAACGAAACTTGCCCCGGCTCCGGTGATGGCACGGCTACTATCAATGCCACGGGCGGCGCAGGCGGTTATACCTACAACTGGAGCAACAGCCAAACAACCGTTACCGCTACAGGCTTAACGGCGGGCACCTACAACTTTACAGTTACCGATGCAGCTAATTGCCAGGGCACCGGTATTGCCGTAGTAGGTTCTGGTTTTTGCTGCACGCTTAAAACCGGCGCAACCGTTACAAACGGCAGTTGCGGTTTAAGCAACGCTTCTATTGCAGTTACTATAGTAACTGCAGGCGTAACACCTTATACGTATAGCTTAAACGGAGGTGCCGCTCAGTCATCCGGTACATTCACGGGTTTGGCTGCAGGCTCTTACACCATCATCACTACCGATGGAGGCGGATGTAAGGATACCGTTGTAGCAACCATACTGCCAAGCAGCAATACACTTACCATTACTGTTACCACCACTAACGTAACCTGTAATGGCGGCAGCGATGGCACCGCTACCGCCACACCAAACGGCGGCACCACCCCAATTACTTATTTGTGGAGTAACACGGCAACCACTGCTACCATCACCAACCTTGCGCCTGATATTTATAGTGTAACTGCTACCGACGCCAGTGGTTGTTCTGGCACTGCCTCCGGTGCCATTATTCAGCCGCTGCCTTTAACCGTAAGCCTGGGCAGCGATACCGCCTTCTGCGAAGGCGGTTCCGCTTTACTGGATGCCGGTACCGGTTTTGTGAGCTATGCCTGGAGCAACGGCCAAACCACACAAACGATCAGCCCAACCACATCGGGCACCTACATGGTTACTGTAACCAATGCCGTAGGTTGTACTGCCAGCGATGTAGTATTGGTGAACGTATATCCTACCCCTACGGTTGATTTGGGTGAAGATAAATTCGGTTACGAAGGCCAGCACATTGCCTTGCCTGTTAGCATTACACCAAACCCTAACAACAACTCAGGCACCTATAGCTGGACCCCCGGCACTAACCTGGCCTGCAGCAACTGCCCCAACAACATCGCACTGGTATCCGATACTATAACCTACGCGTTGCTTTACACCGATATACACGGTTGCAGCGATGCCGATACCGTAATAGTGTTCTCTTTACCGGGTGGTTTAATCTTCTTCCCGAACGCCTTTACACCGGGTGCCGATGGAAAGAACGATATCTACCTTCCGCTGGGCGATCAGGTGAAGTTTATCGCCTGGCGCATCTTTAACCGCATAGGCGAAAAAGTATTCGACAGCAACAGCATGCTGATTGGTTGGGATGGTAACTACAAGGGCGCGCCTGCACCGGCAAACGTATATGTATATACCGCCGAGGTAACATTTATGAACGGGATTAACCAGAAATATAAAGGCAGTATAACGCTGCTGCGCTAACCAACATCTAAAAAAGGCGGGACACAAAATCCCGCCTTTTTTATGTACCTATATTACCGAAGGGTTTTAGCCTTGCTGTTGTCTATGCTTAAAACCCAATCTCCCGATGCAAAAAACCATGCTTCGAACGTGGCTGCTGTGTATAGCCATCCTGCTTTTTCTAACTCCTAAGGCCCAATACAACAATCTGTGGATACCTGATACCCTATCGGGTACACAATTTAACCTCAGCATTAAGGATACCTTTTCGCAGATAAAACCCGGTAACCAAACCATTACAGCCGGCATCAACAGTAACTTTTGGGGGCCTACCCTGTTTTTTAACCAGGGCGATACCGTGCACATGAATGTGCACAGCTACCTGAACGATAGCACCACGCTGCACTGGCACGGCATGCACCTGCCTGCAGTAATGGATGGCGGCCCGCACCAGGTTATACCGCCGGGCAGCACCTGGCAGCCCTACTGGAAGGTAACCAACAACGCAGGCTTATACTGGTTTCATCCGCACCTGCACGAAATGACCATGGATCAGATTGCACAGGGCATTGGCGGTTTAATTATTGTGCGCGATGCGCAGGAAGCAGCGCTGACACTTCCGCGTACCTATGGCGTAGATGATATCCCGCTGGTACTAACCGATCGCTCCTTCGACAATGCCAATCAGTTTAAAGTGGTGCCTTACGGCGATTCATCGATGGTAAATGGCGTTCTCAGCCCGCAACTTTCGGTGCCGGCACAGGTAGTGCGTTTCCGCATTCTGGATGCTGCTATCGAACGCTCCTACAATCTAGGCTTTAGCGATAACCGCACCTTTTATGTAATAGCCAGCGATGGCGGTTTATTAAATGCCCCGGTACCATTAACACGTTATTTAATTTCTCCCGGTGAACGCGTCGAGATCCTGGTGGATTGCTCCGGTCAGTCGGGCACCGCTGTAAACCTCAAAGCCTACAACTCCACGCTTTCCAACTTCATCGGCGGTGGAGAAAACTTTCCGGGCGGCCCTTTCGCCAATGCACTGGGTAAAAAGGATTTTAATGTATTACACCTTAACATCAGCGCCCCTACTGCCAATGCAGTAACAACTATACCCTCCGCACTTGTTACCAATAACTTTCCGGCAGAAGCTGCCGCTAACATCACCCGTACCGTTACCATGACGGACAGTACCGGCGTGCCAAACATACTTGGTCCCAATGCTTTTGTGCTCGAGCACAAACTGTTCGATATAAATTATATCAGTCACCGCGTACCGCTCAACAATACCGAGATATGGGAATTGAAAAGCACTTCTGTATTTGCGCATCCCTTCCATATTCACGATGTAGAGTTCCACATCCTTACCATCAACGGTGCTGCACCACCGGCTGAACAAGCGGGCTGGAAAGATGTAGTGCTGGTAAAGGGCGGCGAAACCGTGCGCTTTATCGCTAAGTTCGATGACTATGCCGATAGCACGCACCCCTTTATGTATCATTGCCACATTGCCCTGCACGAGGACGAAGGCATGATGGGCCAGTTTGTGGTTACGGATGATGCCGCACCAAACGAGGTAAAGGAATTGCCCTCCACCGGCTTTACCCTCTATCCCAACCCTGCTACTAACCGCCTGTATATCCGTATGGATAACACTGGCACCCAAGTATATTATGTACGCATTTGCGACCTCGCGGGCCGTACGCTTTTAATGTTACCACAGCCTGAGTTAAGTAATGGCATCGATTTAGCAGCTTTTGCAGCAGGCACGTATCTGTTGCAGCTAACCGATAAACAAACCAAAACCATTACCACACGCAGGTTTATTAAACAATAAGTATGAAAAGGCTGCTGCTCTTAATCCCATTGGTAGTGCTGCTGGCCTCCAATGGTGTAAAAACCACCGAGGTTTCGCCGCTGGGTAAAACCGTCAGCGACTTTTGCCTGTTGAATACGGATGGGCACCAGGTATCGTTCTCCGAGTTTAAATACGCCAAAGGTTTTGTAGTGGTATTCATTTGTAATCACTGTCCGTTTGCCAAATTGTATACCGATCGGTTAAACGCCCTCAACAGTAAATACAAAGCACTGGGTGTTCCCTTGCTTGCAGTAAACAGCATGGATACCTTAACCTACGAATCGGAGAGCTATGCCTACATGTGCAGCCGCGCACAAAGCGAACATTACAATTTCCCCTATTTGCAGGATGCGGCGCAAACTGCCGGTTTAAACTTTGGCGCTAACCGCACCCCGCATGCCTATGTAATCTGGCGCGAAAACAATGCCTGGGTAATTAAATACAGCGGTGCCATCGATGATAACGGCAAAGACGCAGCCAATGCCACACCTTATATTGCCAATGCCGTGGATGATCTGCTGGCAGGCAGGCCGGTACGCACCCCCGAAACGCTTACGGTGGGCTGTGCCATTCACTACAAACTCAATCCATAAGTTCAGCAGGTACTCGTATATTTAGTGTGTCAATTTCGGCACCATGCGCGAAAAATCTACTCATATACTTTCCAGCAGCACCAACCTGCTGGGTTTTTGCCTCATCATTCTAACCGGTATTAAAATTACACGTAGCGGGCAGGAAAGTATGGTGGATGAAATTACGGCTGTCACCAGCTTTTTGCTGATGATGAGTTGCCTGTTCTCTTTCCTTGCTATCCGGTCGGAAGAGGAGCAACGCAGTCAGAAAATGGAAACCATTGCCGATTACATTTTTCTGCTGTCACTGGTGCTGTTGTCCTGCACCATCATCCTGATAACTTTTAATGTATTGGCCTGAGGCTACTCGCCTGCTATTGCATTGGTAGCGGGGTCATCGGCCATGTAATAAACGGGTACACTATCGCCCATGGCAAAAGTGCCTTTCAACTTCTTGGTAACCATATAGGCCTGTTCGCCCACATGCAGCGTAACAAACACTTCTGTTTTTTCGCCCTTGGGGTGCACGCTGTCAATCAGGCAAAAAACCCGCATGCCTTCGGCATTCAGCCTGTCCATCTTTCTGTAGTCTGTCAGATTGCCGATGGTGGCAATAGCCGCCAAACCAATGGCAACGGCAAATACAATCCAGAACGAACGGCTGGTCTTGGGTTTTTCTTCACTCATGGTGCAAGGCGTTTAATTTTCCAGGCCCCGTTTTCAAGGGCATAAACAATACGGTCGTGCAGGCGGCTGGCGCGGCCCTGCCAAAATTCAAAATAATCGGGCTTTAATACATAACCGCCCCAATGTTCGGGCCGGTGTACATGCCCCGCTTTCTTTACTTCTTCCAGTTTATCTTCCAATACCCGGCGCGAGGGTATCTCTTCGCTTTGTTCCGATACAATAGCGCTCAAGCGGCTTTCGTACGGCCGGGTCGAAAAGTATTCTTCGCTCAAATGCACCGCTACTTTTTCTATCGTACCTTCAATGCGCACCTGGCGCTCCAGCTTATCCCAAAAAAACAGCAAACAAGCCAGGTTATTACTGCTTATTTCTTTGCCCTTCCGGCTGTGATAGTTGGTATAAAAAACAAAACCCTCTGGGTCGTACGACTTTAATAACACCACACGCGAAGAGGGCCTGCCTTCTTCATTAACCGTTGAAAGCACCATCGCATTCGGCTCCTTTATCTCCGACTTCGTGGCATCTTCGTACCACCAGCCAAACTGCTCAAACGGATTCGGCGAAACCAAATCTTCTCTTAATTCATGCAGCGTGTAATTCTGACGTTCATTATGCAAGTTCTTCGATAAAGACATGTTGCAGGTTTAATGCATCAAAGCTAGGCAATTAATAAAACCACAGGTAATTGATTTGTATCATGCGGCAACTGGTGATTAGTGGAATGGGAAAAAACAAACGTGCCCAAACCGGCACACAGATTCCCAAGGCCTAAACGGCTACGTCCAACTCGAAACTTTAAATTTTAAACTTTAAAACCTGAACGAGATTTAGAAAACCTATTAGTCCAATTACTACCGAACGTCAATTCTAAACTCCTTGGTAGCGCTTACTTTACCCTGTGGGTAATTCTGCCCTACCTGGAAAGTGCTGCTGCCGGCCTCGTACAAAATGCGGAAACGCACAATATCAAACGGCTGCAGTGTATCGGGTATAAAATAAGTGCCCTTGTAGGTATAACGGTTTACACGTGGGTCAAGCGTATCCAGCGCAACAAAAAAGGCGGTATCGGCATACGTGGCTATGTAGTTGGTTGAGTCAGGTACGGTATCAATATCTATCAAACCTTTTACCCAGTTAATAGGGCGGTCGGTGGTAAACACAATTTCCAGCGGCAGACTATCGCCGGCAAACATGCGCACAATAGCACTGTCTGGGCTTACTAAATAAATAGGTTCCAGCGGCAGGCTTTCATCATCCTTTTTACAGGCATTAATGGCTACTAAGCAAAGCAACAGGGCGGTGGCACCTAAAAGAAAGAGTTTGTTTTTCATGCGCATACGTACTAAGGCAAACATATAAATACCGGCGTAAACCGACTATAAGTATTTCAGAATAAAGTTAGCTAAGGTTTTGTGCAGGTTGGTGTAAGGCGGCAACAACAGCTTGCTTGGCTGGTTCCAGGCCTTTAGCACCGGGCGCTCGTTGGTAAACTCCTTATAACCGTAGTGGCCATGGCTTTTGCCAATACCCGAGTTGTTTACACCGCCAAACGGCAGATACAGGTGGCCATTGTGTACCATCGACTCATTAATACAGGTAGCACCTGCGGTAGAGTGGTTGATGATATACTCCTGGTTCTTATTGCTGCTGCTGTAAATGTAAAGCGCCAGCGGTTTTTCTTTACCGTTTACAATCCGCAGGGCTTCGTCCAGCGTTTTATAGGTTACTACCGGAATCAGCGGCCCGAATATCTCCTCCTCCATAATCAGCATATCGGGTGTAACACCGGTAAGTATGGTAGGGGCAATATAACTTTGGTTTAAATCGGTTTCGCCGCCGGTTTCAAGCTTCGCGCCTTTGGCAATGGCATCATCCAGTATGCGCTTAATACGTGCGGCATGGCGGGCATTTACAATGCGGCAGCCATCCGGCGAGTTTTTCGGGTTCTCCCCAAATGCTTCTTTAATAGTAGCTTTCAGTATGGTCAAAAACTCGTCCTTCTTCTTCTCGTCAATCAGCACATAGTCAATGGCAATACAGGTTTGGCCTGCATTTACAAACTTGCCCCACAAAAAGTTGCGGGCAGTAGTTTTCAGATTCGCGGTATCGTCAATAATGGCAGGCGACTTACCTCCCAACTCCAGCGTTACGCTCGTCAGGTTTTCAGCAGCAGCCTTCATTACCGATTTACCATGCAGCGGACTGCCGGTAAAATGGATATGATCCCACTTTAGTTTCAGTAACTCTATCGAAACCGTGTGGTCGCCTTCAATAACTGCCACTTCGTTTTCGGCAAACACTTCGCTTATTACTTCGCGGATAACCTTACCGGTGTTAGGCGTAAACTCCGATGGCTTTATAATAGCCACGTTGCCCGCACCTACGGCAGCAATCAGGTTCTTTAAAGGAATCTGGAAAGGATAATTCCACGGGGTTAAAAACAACACATTGCCCTTTGGCTCGTGTACAATTTTGGCATTGGTGCCAAACATCAACAAAGGCGTATCCACTTCTTTAGGGGCCGCCCAGTTATACAAATTAGCTTCGTAGTTCTTGGCTTCGGCAACAATGGGGTAAATCTCGGTGATATCCACCTGCAGTGCCGGCTTCTGAAAATCATCCCACAGGGCCTTTTGAATTTTCTCGCGCTTGGCCATTACCACCTGGCGCAGTTTCTTAATCTTCTTTAAACGCTGGGCTACGGTAGTATCCTTTACGTTTTGAAAGTTCTTTTTCTGGGCGTCAAAAATCCGAAGAATTTCTTCCAGCTTGGTGTTAGGGCTGATAGGAATATTTTGCACCGGTGCGCTTGTGGTTACTTCCATGACAGGAATTGTTTTTACAGAACAATAAAAATAGAAAAAATCCGGACGCGGATAGGTGAAAACTGCTATTTTGTCGCAAATTTTCAGCAGCGGAACACAGGCCCCTTTTACCTGCCCAAACCCTGAAAAACAACGTTTTACAAAGCCACCAAACACAACGGGCATGGAAGCATCAAACCACGGCGGATTACAAAAAACCTTAACCCCTTTAATGCTGTGGGGCCTTGGGGTCGGCTACGTTATCAGTGGCATGTATTTCGGCTGGAACATCGGGCTCGATAAAGGCGGCACCATCGGCCTGGGCATCGCCACCCTCTTCATCCTAATCATGTATATCACCTTTTCGTTTAGTTACAGCGAACTGGCCTGTGCTATACCCAAAGCAGGGGGCGCTTTCGATTATGCTAAACGTGCCTTTGGCAACGATACCGGCTTTTTTGTGGGCATGGCGCAGTGGATCGAATTTGTGTTCGCTCCCCCGGCAATTGCCCTGGGTATTGCCGCTTACTTTCACCTGCTGATGCCGGGAATAGATAAGATTTACTTTGCCATTATCGCCTACTTTATTTTTACCGGCATCAACATTCTTGGCGTAAAAATCTCCGCCACCTTCGAGCTTATTATTACCCTGGTTGCCGTAGCCGAACTGAGCCTGTTCGCGGGTTTAACGCTGCCCCATTTCCATGCTGAGAATCTCAAAATCAATCCATTTCCCCATGGCGTAGAGGGCATTTTTGCAGCCATACCTTTTGCTATCTGGTTCTTTCTGGGTATGGAAGGACTGGCCAACGTAGCCGAAGAAACCATCAACCCACAGAAGAATATCACCAAAGCCTTCACCTATTGCATGGCCACGCTAGGTGTGCTGGCAGGCATGACCTTTCTTTCTGCCACCGGTGTTGGCGGCTGGGAGAAAGTAGTATATGGCCCCGATGGAAAAGTGTCGGACTCGCCCCTGCCCATGGCATTAGGACAAATTACCGGCAACGGCGGTTTCTATTACCACATGCTGGTAAGTGTTGGCTTGTTCGGCTTCATCGCTTCTTTTAATGGTTTGCTATTGGCAGCAGGCCGCGCTACGTACGAATTTGGTAAGAGTGGCCATTTCCCTAAAGTGTTAGGCAGTATTCATCCTAAGTTTCACACACCGCACTATGCCCTTGTTTTTAATATGCTGATTGGCTTAGCAGCCTTGTTTACCAAACGCACCGACGATATCATCACGCTTTCTGTGTTTGGCGCCATTACCTTGTATATGTTCAGCTGCTTAAGCCTGCTGCGTCTGCGCAAAACCGAACCAAACATGGAACGGCCTTTCAAAGTGCCCTTCTATCCGGTGTTCCCGGTTATTGCGCTTGTAATAAGCACAGTGGCTATGGGTGCTATGATCTACTTCAACTTAATACTTGCCGGCATTTACTTCGGCCTGTTGCTGGTAGCATATGTAGCTTATAAGTTGTTAGTTAGTGGGAAGCAACCATTAGAAATTTAATAGTGATGGATTTTATAATCGAGATGCAAAGGTAACTTACGAAGTACAAAACCAACGTCGTATGGAATATTTTTACCCAAAATCTTAATAGATCTTCTCGGAATAGGACCTGTTACGTCTTTAAGAATTAAACAAACTATCTCATTAGGCTCTAATGAAGCAATTATCTGGTCTAGCAACGTTTTTCCAATAGAATTCTCTGAAACGAACACTGGTAGGTTAAAATCCATCGCCATTTCAGATTCAAAAAAATATATCTTATTAGGTATATCCGCGCCAGCATGTTGGGCTTGCTTCCTATTAAGTGAACTCATAAGCTTTCCGTCTATCCGACATTGCTCTATTGTATGTTCAATATCAACCTCGACCAATCCTTCATAAATACGTTTTTGAGGAATATATTGCCACCTTAATTTTACCGCCAATTCGCAATCCCATGGTAAACATTTATTCGAATCTATTCTTGAGTGACTTAAAGAATAAATATCAAGCTGCACATCCTCACTTAAGTCCGAATAATCAATTGTTGAGAAGTTTTGGGTATTAAAATTTGCAATAAAAACATCAAGTTTTTTAGTTACGATCTCACCTATTGCTGCACTTTGCTTAACAGCAAGTCGCAACGAAAAAGGGATTGCCTTCTTAAGCTGGTTAAGCTTTGATACTAAAAGCTCAAACAACCTTATTTTCAACAATAAGGTATTGTTGAGAGGCGCATATTCCCTTTTAGCCTCGCATAAATATTCCTGGCCATGTATCAAACAGGTAAAATCTAACTCTTTTCCAATCTTAGGTTTTTTATTAATAGGGACTTTTGCTCGCTCAAAAACCCTAAATAGATAAACCTCAAACAACATGTCTCGAAATTGTCGAGGATCATTTCGTAAAGACAAAAACTTCTTTAAGAGTGTCCCCCCATTAGATTTTATATATTCAAGGTTTGAAGCAAGCTCGTATATTGACGACACTGCGGACATTGAAAAAGGAGCAGAAAGCATGCTATTAATCCAATTGGCATCGCTCGTATGATTAAAATACTCAAGCGTAAAAAAGTCTTGTAATATTTGGTATGCTTTCTCGACATCTGTAGCATTACATACGAAAGGTCGATAAATATTAATAGACGAAGCATTTAGAAGAACTTTTTGCCGCCAATTCTCTAGAAGATTCTCCATATGCAAATACTATTGAACGAATTCATATAGCCAATATTTTATGGCACATTTTTTTAATGATCTGAAAATCAATGTAATTCTGATTGATAGGGCAAAAAAAGGCATTAATTTCCCCAAAATGCCGTTTTAAAGTAAGGGACCAAAGGTAATTTTTTGTTACATCCCATTAAACTTATGCTATGGAAAAAAATCTACTTTTATCACTATCAGTAGGAGCATTATGGTTTTGCTTAAGCCATGCCCAACGTTATTATGATCAGCTTCCTCAAGACAAGCTCCAAATAGAACACTGGATAATCATAAAACGATATTTGCGTTTTATAAAACTTTCATTTTTTATACTAGGATTAATTGCTGCGGCTTTTGTTTTTTTAATAAGTTTCCATATTGTTTGAAACAAATAATGAAACTATGTTTGTTTTTTGTTTTTTTATATGTGCTTTTACATACGCCCTGTAAATACGGATTGTCTAAGGTCTGATCTCTGTTTTCTGCTCTCTAATTTCAAAAAGTGTAAAGGAGTGTAAAGAAGCAACCTGCTTTCTTCCCTTCTTCCCTTCTTCGCGCCTTTGTGTCAATCAACCAATCCCTTTGTAAAGCAGGCAGAATAATTTCAGTTACAATAAAATTATATGCGATTTTATCTCATTTGTAACCCCGGTTTGTAACCCCGTTAAAAATCAGACCATTGGTTTTCAATCGGTTATGCAGGTGTCATTAAAAAAGTGTAACCCCGCTACCCGTGTAACCCCGCACATCATGGTCGAACTGAAACCCGGAGATTTAAACGTAAATATGGTAAGGCCTCTTTCTAATTCCGCTGATCGCTACCCCAGTTCAACTTGGTTTTAAGCGCAGTTAGGAAGTTCTGATCGGTAAGGCGTACGATGTTGGCGCTAAAAGGAGCCTTCTTAATAGCCAGTTGATAGCTGCCGTCAATGGCCTGTACCCGGGCATCCAGGGTACACAAAAAGCTATCGCCACGGCCGGTAACTTCAAACGATATCACCACATCGTCGTTTACCACCATGGGGCGTACGTTCAGGTTATGCGGGGCAACGGGTGTTATAACAAAGCTGCTGCTGTTGGGGTGTATAATGGGTCCGCCGCAGCTAAGGCTGTAACCGGTACTGCCGGTTGGGGTTGATACAATTAAACCGTCAGCCCAATAGGTATTCAGTGGTTCGCCGTTCAGGTAAGCATGCACGGTTATCATGCTGCTTTGGTCGCGGCGCTGTATGGTCATATCATTCAGGGCAAAGCTATCGGCAAACAGGGGTTTGCTGGTTTGCAGTTCCAGCAAGGTACGGCGGTCTATCATATAACTGCCGCGTTCCACAGCGTCCACGGCTTCGGCAATCTGGTCCTTACCAAGGCTGGCTAAAAAGCCAAGCCGGCCAAAGTTAATGCCCAGGA
The DNA here is from genome assembly GCA_044225825.1 of Chitinophagales bacterium. Taxonomy (GTDB): domain Bacteria; phylum Bacteroidota; class Bacteroidia; order Chitinophagales; family LD1; genus Bog-950. Next base: position 133,791 of record JBGAIB010000003.1, on the reverse strand, counting down.
TAGGAATTTCGCTTTCCTTCACCATTACCACGCTGTCCAGTATGGTGCCGTCGCCTCCAATGCTGAACACCACTTCGGTAAGGCCTTTGATCTGGTTAAAGTCGGTAAAGGAATCCCCTTTTACCTGCAGGCCAAATTCGGTGGTAAGCAGTTTCAGAAAATTGGCTTCAACGGCATATTTCATTTGCCGCTTTTCAAGCAGGTGAAACAGTTCCTGGGCCAGTTGCGTGTTTTTGGCGGCCAGTGTTTTTCCGAAAATCGCTATCATACCTCTAAAATAGTATTTAGGGGCATAGTTCAGGAGGCGGGCGACAGGCGTTATACCAACCAACAGCGGGTACTGCTTGGTAGATTGAACACTTTACCCTAACCGTGCATAAAAACGGAGGTCGCTATCGCTAATAGCACCCTCAGGAAGAATCACCCTATGCTGTTTTTAGTATTTTCGACCACCATTAACCCCTTACGAATGAAACTACGATCATTAGTGCTGTTCCTGCTCGTGTTTGGCCTTCATCTTGGAACCTCCCGTTTGCATGCACAATCGGCACAGGAGTTACAGGAAATGCTGAATCAGGAAAGTGCTCCCGAAAAAGGAAAGAACCAAAAGCCTGCCAAACAAAAGCAAGAAAAACCCGCATCCGAAAAGAAACAGGAGCCGGTTAAAGAACAAAAGCAGGAAAGTACCACCCAGCAGCCTGCCCGCGAAGAACTAGCCAAAGAACAACCGGCAACCCAACCAGCTAAAACAAACGAAGGCGGCACTACCACCACCACCCGTTTAGCAAGCGGTGGCGATGCCAAAATGAAAGAGCTGCCCGAGCCGCGTAAACTGGGCTGGAAACGCAACCGCAAACTGGGTGATAAGCTGATGGAAAAAGGCAGCCCTTACAATGCCATTCATTACTACGAGGAAGCGGTAAACAAAAAGCCCGGCAAAACCATGTTGTATCAGCGCCTGGCCGATGCCAATTTTATTCTGCGCGATTACCGCTTAGCCAATAAATACTACGACATTGTAGTAAACGCCGATTCAGTTAAGCATAAAAACCTGTATTCAATTTACCGCCTGGCTTTAACGCATAAGTTTTTAGGCAACTACGAGGTAGCGAAGGAAACCTTTGCGAAGTTCAATAAGCTATCAGCTAAAATTGACGACCTGGCCGATGTGCGCCGCGATGCCAGCAAAGAAGCACAGGGCTGCGACCTGGGCATACAATTCCGCGATAGTAAGGACTGGCCCAAGTTTAAGGTCACCCACCTGAACGAAAACATCAACCAGCCTTTTACCGACTATGCACCCGTACTGCAAAACGCCAATACCCTGTATTATGGCTCGTGGGTATCCGACCGCGTGATTGTACAGAACAAGCGCGAGAAGTATGCCGACTTTTCACGCATCTATGTATCGAAAAAAACCGGGAATACCTGGGGCAAATCGCAAATGCTGGAAGACCCTATCAATGCAACCAGTACCCATACCGGCAACCCTTCTATTTCAGCGGATGGCCGTACCATGTATTACACCCAATGCTTGCAGGACGATTACGGCCGCATGCGCTGTAACATTTACAAAAGCACCTATGGCAGCGAAGGCTGGAGCAGCGGCGAAAAACTGGGCGTTAATGTAAACGCTGAAAATGCCACCAACACACAGCCAAGCCTCGGCAAAAACGAAGCCGGCGAAGAGGGCCTATACTTTGCATCGGACCGCAAACCCGAAAAAGGCATGGACATTTACTTTGCCCCGCTCAACAATGGCGACTTCGGTAAAGCACGTATGCTCAGCACTATCAACACCCGTGGTAACGAGGGCACCCCGCATTTCGATTACGGCACCAACACGCTATACTTCAGCAGCGATGGATTTATCAATATCGGCGGACAGGACGTGTTTATGAGCACCATAAAAAACAACGAATGGACCGAGCCTGTAAACATGGGCACACCGGTTAACAGCCCTGTGGATGATATGTATTTTAACTGGAATGAGTTTGCCGGCGTAGGCTTTGTGGTATCTAACCGCCCCGGCGGTTTTGGCTTAAAGAGCGAAACCTGTTGCGATGATATTTACCAGGTAGAAAAAAACAAACTGCTGCTGGCCGTAAAAGGTATGCTGCAGGATGCCGACAGCAATTACCGCGCTATACCTAACAGTTTAATTACCCTATACGACAGCACCGGTAAGGAAGTGCGCTCGTTCTATGCTGCCGAAGGCACTTACTTCTTTGACCTGGATGCTGAAAACAAATACAAACTCATAGCCCGCAAAAACGGTTACGAAGAACAGGTTCAAAGCCTGAGTACCGTGGGTAAAGACCATAACGACACCATGACCCTGGATATCGTATTGAAGCCGATACCGGGCCTGTTAAGCTACGTTGGGCAGCGCATTGGCGTAGTGTATTGGGATTTTGACAAGGACATATTAACCGCCGGTGCCCCTGATACCTTGAACAAGGTAACCGCCCTGATGCTGGAACACCCTGCCTATGTATTGGAAGTGGGCAGCCATACCGATGCCAAAGGTTCCGAGGAGTATAACATCAAGTTGTCGCAACGCCGTAGTGATGCGGTAATCAAATACCTTATCAGCAAACAAATTCCGAAATACCGTTTGGAGAGTAAAGCTTATGGTGAATCTGTTCCGGCCGATTTAAACGAAAATCCTCCGGGCACCGACTTCCCCGAAGGCCGCGCCCGCAACCGCCGCACCGAGTTTAAAGTGCTGCGCGAGTTAACTCCTGAACAACAGGCCGAGGCTATCGAGAAGGAAAAGAAAGCTCCTAAGAAAGCAACGGCTGTTACTAAAACAACTGGTACAACCACAACTGCTAAACCGGCCTCAAAACCGGTTGCACCGGCTAACACCACCCCTGCAAAACCTGCGGGTAAGTAGTGCCATAGCCTAAGTAAGTAATATTAACTTTGAAACGGGTAAAGGCCTTAAAAACCTTTACCCGTTGTTATCACATGAGCAAAACACGCACCATCTATTATTGTCAAAATTGCGGTAACCAAAGCCCTAAGTGGATTGGTAAGTGCCCTGTTTGCGGCGAGTGGAATACCTACGCCGAAGAAGTAGTAGATAAGCAGGAAGACAAGCTAAAGGAGAAGCGTAGCGGCCATAGTTCAAAACGCCACGAGGACGCCAAACCGGTACCCATTAACGAGGTGCACGAAATGGAAACCACGAGGCTGGACACACAGGATACGGAACTGAACCGCGTATTAGGCGGTGGCATCGTACCCGGATCTTTAATATTGATTGGTGGTGAGCCCGGTATTGGTAAAAGTACCCTCATGCTGCAACTGGCGCTTAAATTAAAGGGTGTTAAAATATTATATGTTACCGGCGAGGAAAGCGACAAGCAGATCAAACTGCGTGCCGATCGTATTGGCATTGCTAACGAACAATGCTTTATACTTACTGAAACCAACACCCAACAGATATTTAAGCAGGCCGAATTGCTGGGCCCTGATGTAATAATCATTGACTCCATACAAACCGTGCACTCGGTGTATGTAGAATCGCCCCCCGGCAGTGTATCGCAAATTCGCGAATGCACCGGCGAGCTACAGCGTTACGCCAAGGAAAGCGACATACCGGTATTTCTTATCGGCCACATTACCAAGGATGGGGTAATAGCAGGTCCCAAAGTGCTGGAGCACATTGTGGATACCGTATTACAGTTCGAAGGCGACCGCAACTATACCTATCGTATTTTACGTACCACCAAAAACCGTTTTGGTTCTACTTCCGAAATCGGCATTTACGAAATGCTGGGCGATGGCTTACGACCCGTATTGAACCCATCGGAAATATTGCTTACGCAGCGCGAGGATGATCTGAGCGGTATTGCCATTGCCAGTATGATGGAAGGCATGCGCCCATTTTTAATCGAAACACAAGCCCTGGTAACGCCGGCATTCTACGGCACACCGCAGCGTTCCTCCACCGGTTTTGATGTGCGCCGGCTGAACATGTTACTTGCGGTATTGGAGAAAAGAGCAGGCTTCCGTTTTGGCACCAAGGACGTATTCTTAAACATTGCCGGTGGCCTTCGTGTCGAAGATCCCGCTATTGATTTGGCCGTAATATCTGCGCTTACTTCATCCTACAACGATATGTTTATAAGCAGCAAGGTAGCCTTTGCTGCCGAGGTTGGCCTTAGCGGCGAAGTGCGCGCCGTTAACCGTATAGACCAGCGTATATCCGAAGCGGATAAACTGGGCTTCGAGAAGATCTATATATCCAAGTTCAACCAGAAACTGGATACGCGGAAATATAACATTGAAGTGGTGCAGATAAGCCGTGTGCAACAGTTGGTGGAGGAGTTGTTTGCTTAACTCTCCTGTTCGTAATACAGCTTGTAGTATTTACGGCCGTTTTCGTCCACGCCCTGTTCAATCATTTCGCGGTTGCCGTGTATGTAAACGTGGAAGTTCTTATCCAGTTTCAATACACTCTTAAACAGCCGGCTTTGCTTTTTAACCGCCTGCGACGAGATGTCGAACTGCTCACCTATCTCCACATCAAAGTTCTGGCGATAGGTATTATCAAAATTGCGGAACGATTGAATAACCTGCTGGTTTTGAAAAACCTGTTCTTCAAATTCGTTCTTATCAAAACGGTCGTTCTTTTTAAAGTAGTCTACCGAGCGGTTCAGCAGGTCAATCTGGTCAGCTTTACTAACCGTAAACTCTTCGGCTAATTGCTTCGATACGTAGTTTTTGGTAATGCTCAAAAACTCCTTTGTATGGTGGAAGTTGTCAGCCATCGGGCGCAGCTGCAAAAAGTCCTGTTTCCAGTATTGGGCTTCTTCGCTTTTGTTAGCGCGGTCAACAATGCAAACCTTGTAGCCGCCGTCCTTATTGGTATTAAAGATCAGGCAGCCCTTGTCCAGCTTGTCAATGCTGATGCCATCATCATAATGCAGGGCAAAACTTTCTCGGGCGCTGTCAAGCTTTAAAAAGCTCTGCCGGTTCTCCGACTTAAAAATGCCAATAGCATCTACACGGTCGTTGTCTACTTCAACCCCGCTGAGGTAAGCTACAAACAGGTCGCCGCCTTTAATCTGCGGGTGCACCGATATTTCAAACAGGTGTCTTGCCAGGTGTTCCGATGCCTTGTGGAAGTAGTTAGGCTCCTCGAACATTTGAGTAGCATACCGGTAAAGGGGGTTCATGGTAAAGTCCTCGTTGCTGAAGGTAAAGGTGTAGAACTCAGGGGTTTTAAAGCCTGAGAGAAAGAATGTGCGCAGTAACCCATTAAGGGTTTCATCACTTATATCCAGCGGCTCGGCCGAAAGGTAAAGGTCGTCGCCATTGGTTTTGTTGCCCACCTGGTGGGCCGAAGTTTTAAGTAAGTCGGCAGTTACGGTATTCAGCATGGCCCAATAATAACAAGCAGAAACCGATTTTTGGGCGATTGTTATACGCAGGGCATCCACAACAAAATATCAGGTAGCCCTGCCCGTTTAATGCCTCAGGCCCACACAGTGCCGAAACCGAATATATTTGCTTAGTTATGAAGAACCTGTTAAGGATATTAAGTTATGTTGGTCGCTACCGAGGCTATGCCGCCCTTAACCTGCTGTTTAATGTGCTAACGGTCATATTCTCACTGTTCTCAGTGGTAATGATCATCCCTTTCCTGAAGTTACTGTTGGGCAACATACCTCCCGTAATGGATAAGCCGGTTCTCAGTTTCACGGTGAACGGCCTGTTGGATTACCTGAAGTATTTCCTGAGTCAGGAAATTAGCGCTAAAGGACATGTAACCGCATTGGCTGAATTCTGTGCTTTTATTGCCGGGGTATTTCTGCTCAAGAATCTGTTTCGCTATTTGGCCGTACTCTTTCTGGCACCTGTTCGCAGCGGTGCCATCCGCGATATCCGCAGCGAGATATATGCCAAGATGCTGTCCTTGCCATTAGGATATTACAGCAAAGGGCGCAAAGGCGACATCATAGCCCGCATTACCGACGATGTAAGAGAGGTGGAACAGAGCATCATCAGCTTTGTAGAGATAACCGTGCGCGAGCCGCTAACAATCCTGTTCTTTTTAGCTGTACTGCTGATGCTTAGTCCGCAGCTTACGGGCTTTGTGTTTGTCATGTTGCTGATTACAGGTTTTATCATCGGTCGCGTGGGCAAAAGCCTAAAACGGCAAAGCACCAAAGCGCAGGAAACAACCGGTGGTTTGATTAGCCTGATTGATGAAACGCTCAGTGGTTTGCGTATCATACACGCCTTCAACGCCGAGCGTTTTATGCAGGGTCAGTTCGCTAAAGTAAACGAACGCTTGTTTGGTTTAACCACTCGTATGAACTCGCGGCGCGAACTCAGCTCACCGCTTACCGAATTTCTGGCTATGTGTGTAGTTTGTGCCGTGCTCTATTATGGCGGAACGTTGGTGTTGCGGAAAGATGGGCTGGAAGCCGAAACCTTTATCGGCTTTATGGCTTTGTTTGCACAACTCATTGCTCCTGCCAAGAACTTCTCCACTGCTTTCTACAACATTCGTAAAGGACTTGCAAGTGCACAGCGCATTTTTGAGCTACTGGATGCAGAGGTAAAAATTACCGAATCGAGTCAGGCATTGCCAATGCCCGATTTTAAACAGGAGATTGAATACCGTAACGTAGGATTTGCCTACAATAATTACGACGATAAAAAGATACTGGAGGGCATAAACCTGAAAATTGCAAAAGGCAAGCTGGTAGCCATTGTAGGTATGAGCGGTGCAGGCAAAACCACGATGGTAGATCTGCTTCCCCGCTTTTACGATGTGAGCGAAGGCAGCATACTGATTGACGGTCACGATATACGCGGTTATAAACTGGCGGACCTGCGTCGACAAACCGGCATTGTTAGCCAGGAAAGTATTCTGTTCAACGATTCGGTATTCAACAATATAGCTTTTGGTACCGAAGGGGCTACAACAGAAAGCGTGATGGAAGCAGCTAAGATTGCCAATGCACACGATTTTATCTCCAAAATGGAAGATGGTTACAATACTTTAATAGGCGACCGTGGAGGTAAATTAAGCGGGGGAGAGCGCCAGCGCTTAACCATTGCGCGGGCTGTATTAAAAAATCCACCCATATTGATTCTGGACGAAGCCACCTCCTCTCTGGATTCTAACTCGGAGAAACTGGTGCAGGATGCGCTGACCAAATTGATGAAGGGCCGCACGACCATAGTAATTGCACACCGCCTTGCCACCATTCAATATGCCGATGAAATTATTGTAATGCAGGAAGGTCACATTGCTGAACGCGGCAATCACATCGGCCTGATGGCCAAAGGTGGTATCTACAAAAAACTGGTAGACCTCCAGGCCTTCTAACCGGCAGCTATCTTATAAGTGTAACTGAGCCTTTACGCAGTTCTTCCCGGTGCCCATCCAGGAACGTAAGCTTCAACTGCCATACAAATACCTGCGGCACTTGTGCTGCTCCTTTGTAAATGCCATCCCATGCAAAATTATGGTCCTGCGACTCGTATACCTTTTCGCCCCATCGGTTAAACACCTGAATCTCCATAAACTCTATTCCTTTTAAATTGCCATAGATGCTGAAGAAATCGTTGTTGCCATCGCCATTAGGCGTAAAGGCGTTAGGAACAAAAATGGTATAGTCAGGTGTTACAAAAATGGTTACTGTGTCAATTGCGGTGCAGCCCAGGTCGTTCTCCACTACAATGGTATACGCAGTAGTGCTTGTTGGTGCAGCAATAGTGGTTTGACACGTAGAACAATCAAGCGCCACCGAAGGCGACCAAACAGCCGCGTAGTTACCGGCATTGCCGTTCAATGTGTAACTAATAGAGGTGCTTTCGCCCAACAAAATAGTTACACTTGGCGAGGCGTCGACCGTAAAGTTATACTGATAGGTAAGGTTATAGCTGGCGGTTATACTACACCCCTGCGCGTCGGTAACAGTTACAACATAGTTACCGGGGCCTGCTTGCAACAAACTGGTGGCGTTCGTGCCGTTGCTCCAACTATAAGAATAAGGCAGCGTTCCTCCGGTAACCGAAAGTATGATGCTGCCATCGTTATCATTAGTCGGACAGGTGGGGTCAATAACTACAGGAGTAATTGTTGCACCTGCAGGTTCTGTGATAACTACGCTTACTGTGCTGGTGCAATTATGTGCATCGCTAACGGTAGCGCTGTAGCTGCTTGCACCAAGTTGGTTATGTACCGAACCTGTAACGCCATCGCTCCATTGGTAGGTATAACCCGGTGTGCCGCCCGTAGCGCTCAACAGCGCACTACCATCGGTATAGCCAAGGCAGCTTGCGTTAATATGGGTTTCGGAGCCGCTTAAAGCTGTTGGTTGCTGTAACGTTTCCGCCACCGAGGCGGAACAACCATTTAAATCGCTGGCAGTAACCGTATACGTGCCAATAGCTAAGCCACTTCGATTTTGAGTGCTGGCTCCATCATTCCAGCTAAAACTAAATGGTTGTACACCATTGGTAGTTGTAACTGTAATCTGCCCATCGCTACCGCCATAGCATGCCACATCCTGATGGGTAGCAGTAACGCTAACCTGCAAGGGTTGTTGCAATACTGCACTTGCCGTTGTGGTGCAATTGTTATTATCGGTAACAGTTACGGTGTAAGTGCCACTGGCTAAACTACCTATAGTTGCACTACCTGCACCGTTGCTCCAGCTGTAGTTATAGCCCGGTGTACCACCATTTGCACTGGCGGTTATAGTGCCATCTGCTAACCCATAACAGGAAGGGGCCGCATGCGCTTCCGTAGCAATAAGTGTTGATGGCTGATTAATGATAACGATTAGTGTAGCGGTACAGGTATTTACATCATTAACCGTTACAGAATAGGTGCCGGCAGCAACATTCGTTCTTATTGCAGTTGCAGCTCCATCGGCCCAGGTATATGTATATCCCGGTGTGCCACCCGTTGCTGTAACGGTTACACCACCAGTGGTGCCGCCAGCGCATAAGGCATCGGTATGCGATTCGCTCAAACTAACAGCGGTTGGCTCGGTAATCTGTGTTGCTAATGTTGTCGAACAGCTATGCGCATCAGTTATCGTCAGGTCGTAATTGCCAGCAGCAAGTCCTGTACGATCTTCGTTCGTAATACCATCGGCCCAGGTATAACTATAGCCGGTGGTGCCTCCTGCTGTAGTAACATCAATAGCGCCTGTTGCGCTTCCATTACATGTGGCAGGAACATGAGTTTCTGTTGCTGTTAACAACATAGGCTGCGCTACCGTAGCGGAGGCCGAAGCAGCACAACCTACAATATCGCTTACAGTTACCGAGTAGCCCGCTGCGATTACGCTACTGATGGAACTACTTGTACTGCCATCACTCCAGACATAGTTAAACGGAGCCTGCCCGCCGGTAAGGCTGGTGATTACGCTGCCATCGCTGCCGCCAAAACAGTTTACGTCCGTTGCTGTTGCCGTTAACGTTATGGATTGAACAACAGTTATTGCGGCAGTAGCTGTGCCGGTACAACCATTAGCATCAGTACCTGTTACATTGTAGTTGCCGCTATTAAAAGGAGTTACGGTGATAGAATTGCCGGATGCAGCAGTGCTCCAACTGTAGGTGGATGCACCTGAAGCTGTTAAAGAAATAGGTTGCCCACTGCAGACACTGACAGTAGCAGGCGCAATTGTTACCGTTGGTAATGGGTTAACTGTTACGCTCGCGTTTGCTGTACCCGTGCAGCCATTAACATCCGTACCGGTTACATCGTAGTTACTTGTGGCGGGCGGTGATACAGTTATGACTGCAGTATTAGCCGCATTATTCCACACATAATTAACTGCCCCGTTTGCTGTAAGCGTGGCACTATTGCCGTTACAAATCGCCGGTGAAACAGGATTTATACTAACCGTTGGCAGTGGATTAACGGTAACAACAGAAGTTGCTGCGGCTGAGCAACTATTAGCATCGGTGCCGGTAACGGAGTAGGTAGTTGTTGTATTGGGGGCTACCGTTATTGCAGTGGTGTTGGCAGCATTGCTCCAAACGTAGCTTGTAGCCCCGGTTGCAGTAAGCGTAGTAGAACCGCCATTGCAAATTGCAGGCGATGCCGGATTAACACTAACCGTTGGTAATGTGTTAACCGTAACGGCCGCTACTGCTGTACCAGTGCATCCGTTCACATCAGTACCGGTTACTGTGTAGGAAGATGTAGTTGCCGGAAATACTGTTATGGCAGCGGTACTGCCTGCATTACTCCACAAATAGTTGGTAGCACCACCCGCAGTAAGTGTGGCACTAGCGCCAACACAAATTGCCGGCGAAATCGGGTTGATTATAACCGTTGGTAACGGATTAACATTTACTGTGGCCGATGATGTGCCGGTACAACCGTTAGCATCTGTGCCGGTAACAGAATAGGAAGTGGTAGTGCCTGGTGCTACTGTTATAACTGCGGTGTTGGCAGCATTGCTCCAAACATAGCTAGTGGCACCGCTTGCAGTTACCGTGGTATTGTCGCCATTGCAAATGGCAGGCGATACCGGATTAACACTAACCGTTGGTAAAGGATTAACCGCGACAGATGAAGACGCTGTTCCTGTGCATCCGTTCACATCTGTTCCGGTAACAGAATAAGTTGTAGCGGAAGAAGGTGAAACCGTTATAGCAGATGTGATATCCGTGGTGTTCCACACATAAGTGTTTGCACCAGCTACACTAAGTGTTGCACTTGCACCATTACAAATAGCTATTGATGCCGGATTGACAGTTACAGTTGGCAATGGATTTACAGTAATCGTTGCCGAGGTGGTGGCTGTGCATCCGTTTACATCAGTACCGGTAATCGAATACGCTGTTGTAGCTACCGGTGAAACTGTTACAGCAGCAGAAGTTGCTGCATTACTCCATGCGTAGGAAACAGCCCCCCCCGCAGTAAGTGTTGCGCTTGCGCCACTACAAATGGCCGGCGAAATCGGATTGATTGTAACCGTTGGTAACGGATTAACATTTACTGTGGCCGATGATGTGCCGGTACAACCGTTAGCATCTGTGCCGGTAACAGAATAGGAAGTGGTAGTGCCTGGTGCTACTGTTATAACTGCGGTGTTGGCAGCATTGCTCCAAACATAGCTAGTGGCACCGCTTGCAGTTAGCGTGGTATTGTCGCCATTGCAAATGGCAGGCGATACCGGATTAACACTAACCGTTGGTAATGGATTAACCGCGACGGATGAAGACGCTGTTCCTGTGCACCCGTTAGCATCTGTTCCGGTAACTGAATAAGAAGTGGTAATGGCAGGCCACACCGTTATTGCGGTGGTGTTCGAAGCATTGCTCCAAACATAGCCGGTTGCACCGCTTGCAGTAAGTGTTGCACTTGCACCATCACAAATAGCAGGGCCAACCGGATTTATGACAACTGTCGGTAGAGGATTTACGGTTACAGAAGTTGTTGCTGTTCCGGTGCATCCATTCGCATCGGTACCGGTTACATTGTACGTTGTGGTTACTGAAGGTGATATAGTTATAGCTGCAGTATTGACGGAATTATTCCACAAGTAAGTCGCAGCTCCGCTGGCCGTTAATGTGGAGCTGCCCCCAATACAAATTGCCGGAGCAACAGGATTAATTAACACCGTTGGCAGAGGATTGACTGTAACCGTTGCAGAGGCCGTGCCGGTGCAACCGGTGATATCTGTTCCCGTGACGGTATAGGAATTGGTAGTGGCAGGCGAAACGGTTATAGAAGCGGTGCTTGCTGCAGTACTCCATACATAGCTGTTGCCGCCCGAGGCCGTAAGTGTAACATTAGCGCCAGCACATATGGCAGGAGAAGCAGGGGTTACAGTTACTACCAGATTGGGATTGATGGTAACGGTAGACGTTGCTGTTCCTGTGCAGCCGTTCACGTCCGTACCTGTAACAGTATATATAGTAGTTACAGCAGGAGAAATGGTTATAACAGCTGAATTGGCCGCATTGCTCCATACATAAGTAGTTGCACCGCCGGCCGTGAGTGTCGCGCTGGTTCCTATGCAAATTGATGGTGATACAGGATTAACCGTTACAACAGGCAATGGATTTATCGTTACCGTAGAAGTAGCTGTGCCTGTACAACCATTTGCATCCGTACCTGTGACTGAATAGGATGTAGTTGTTGCCGGAGAAACTATGATAGCTGCAGTATTGGCTGCATTGCTCCACAAATAGCCGCTGGCTCCAACTGCAGTTAACGTAGTACCGTTTCCGTTACAGATAGAAGGTGATACCGGGTTAACCGTAACAATTGGCAAGGGGTTTACTGTAACCGTTGCCGATGCACTACCGGTACAACCGTTGACATCTGTACCGGTAACAGAATAAGTTGTGCTGGAAGAAGGCGAAACCGTGATAGCCGATGTGGTAGCCGAGGTGTTCCAAACATAGTTGTTCGCTCCACCAGCGGAAAATGTTGCGTTTGCCCCATTGCAGATAGCAGTCGATGCAGGACTAACCGTTACAGTCGGAAGCGGATTAACCGTAACAAGGGCACTTGCAGTACCCGTACAGCCATTCGCATCGGTGCCCGTTACTGAATAAGTAGTAGAATTAGCCGGAGAAACCGTTACCGCTGAAGTGGTAGCTGCGGTACTCCATACATATGTTGCCGCTCCGCCGGCAGTAAGGGTAGTACTTACTCCGTTGCAAATAGTTGGAGATGGCGGTGTTACTGTTACCAACGGTAACGGATTAACATTTACCGAAGTTGAGGCAGTGCCCGTACAACCATTTGCATCCGTTCCTGTGACTGAATAGGATGTAGTTGTTGCCGGAGAAACTATGATAGCTGCAGTATTGGCTGCATTACTCCACAAATAGCCGCTGGCTCCAACTGCAGTTAACGTAGTACCGTTTCCGTTACAGATAGAAGGTGATACCGGGTTAACCGAAACAACTGGCAAGGGGTTTACTGTAACCGTTGCCGATGCACTACCGGTACAGCCATTCACATCTGTACCGGTAACAGAATAAATAGTAGCTGCAACAGGCGTTACAGAAATACTTGAGGTAGTTGCACCAGTACTCCAGGTGTAAGCCGTGCCTCCCGAGGCGGTTAAGGTTGTTGTTGCGCCTATACAAATTACAGGACTTGCCGGTGTAATATTTACAAGTAAAGAGGGGTTAACCGTTACTGTGGCTGAGGCTGTACCGGTACACCCATTTGCATCTGTCCCTGTAACAGTATAAGTAGTATTACCCGCTGGTGACACAGTAATGGCTGCACTAACGGAACCTGTGTTCCAACTGTAGCTTGTGGCACCACTGGCAGTGAGTGTAGCACTTGCACCATTACAGATTGTTGGCGAGGCAGGGTTGATAGCAACCGTCGGCAGTGGATTTACCGTAACCGTTTTGCTCGCAGTTGCGGTGCAACCATTGGCATCTGTACCCGTTACCGTATAAGTAGTGTTGCTTGTTGGTGACACCGTAATAGCAGCCGTTAATGCACCTGTATTCCAGGTGTAGTTGGTGGCACCACTGGCAGTGAGTGTAGCACTTGCACCATTACAGATTGTTGGCGAGGCAGGGTTGATAGCAACCGTCGGTAGTGGATTTACCGTAACCGTTTTGCTCGCAGTTGCGGTGCAACCATTGGCATCTGTACCCGTTACCGTATAAGTGGTGTTGCTTGTTGGTGATACCGTAATAGCAGCCGTTACTGCACCTGTATTCCAGGTATAGTTGGTGGCACCGCTGGCAGTGAGTGTAGCACTTGCCCCGTTACAAATTGTGGGTGTTGCAGGGTTAATAGTTACCGTTGGTAACGGCTGTACCGTAACCGTTTTGCTGGCCGTTGCGGTGCAGCCGTTGGCATCCGTACCGGTCACCGTGTAAGTAGTGTTGCTTGTTGGTGATACCGTAATAGCAGCCGTTACTGCTCCCGTATTCCAGGTATAGTTGGTGGCACCACTGGCAGTGAGTGTAGCACTTGCACCATTACAGATTGTGGGCGAGGCAGGGTTGATAGCAACCGTCGGTAGTGGGTTTACGGTTACCGTTTTGCTGGCAGTTGCGGTGCAACCATTGGCATCTGTACCCGTTACCGTATAAGTAGTGTTGCTTGTTGGTGATACCGTAATTGCAGCCGTTAATGCACCTGTATTCCAGGTATAGTTGGTGGCACCACTGGCAGTGAGTGTAGCACTTGCACCATTACAGATTGTTGGAGTGGCTGGATTAATAATTACCGTTGGTAGTGGGTTTACCGTAACCGTTTTGCTGGCAGTTGCGGTGCAGCTGTTGGCATCCGTACCGGTCACCGTGAAAGTAGTGTTGCTTGTTGGTGACACCGTAATTGCAGCCGTTAATGCTCCGGTATTCCAGGTGTAGTTGGTGGCACCGCTGGCAGTGAGTGTAGCACTTGCACCATTACAAATTGAGGGTATTGCAGGGTTGATAGTTACCGTCGGTAGTGGGTTTACGGTTACCGTTTTGCTGGCAGTTGCGGTACAGCCGTTGGCATCCGTACCCGTTACCGTGTAGGTGGTGTTGCTTGTGGGCGATACCGTAATTGCGGCAGTAACTGCTCCCGTATTCCAGGTATAGTTAGTGACACCGCTGGCGGTAAGTGTTGCACTGGCCCCATTACAAATTGTAGGCGTTGCTGGGTTGATGGTTACCGTTGGCAATGGATTTACAGTTACCGTTTTACTGGCAGTTGCGGTGCAACCATTGGCATCTGTACCCGTTACCGTGTAGGTGGTGTTGCTTGTGGGTGACACGGTAATAGCAGCCGTTAATGCACCTGTATTCCAGGTGTAGTTGGTGGCACCGCTGGCAGTGAGTGTTGCACTGGCCCCATTACAGATTGTAGGCGTTGCTGGGTTGATGGTTACCGTTGGCAATGGATTTACCGTAACCGTTTTGCTGGCAGTTGCGGTGCAACCGTTGGCATCCGTACCCGTTACCGTATAAGTGGTGTTGCTTGTTGGTGAAACCGTAATAGCAGCCGTTACTACACCTGTATTCCAGGTATAGTTGGTGGCACCGCTGGCAGTGAGTGTAGCACTTGCACCATCACAGATTGTTGGCGAGGCAGGGTTGATAGCAACCGTCGGTAGTGGATTTACCGTAACCGTTTTGCTGGCAGTTGCGGTGCAACCATTGGCATCTGTACCCGTTACCGTATAAGTGGTGTTGCTTGTTGGTGATACCGTAATTGCAGCCGTTACTGCACCCGTATTCCAAGTATAGTTGGTGGCTCCGCTGGCAGTGAGTGTAGCACTTGCCCCGTTACAAATTGTAGGTGTTGCAGGGTTAATAGTTACCGTTGGTAACGGATTTACGGTTACCGTTTTGCTGGCAGTTGCGGTACAGCCGGCTGCATTTGTAACTGTAACGGTATACGTAGTTGAAGAAGCGGGCGATACGGTACTTGCTGTGGTAGCTGCGCCATTACTCCAGGAATAGGAAGTTCCTCCTGAAGCTGTTAGCGTAACGCTTCCGCCGGGGCAGATGGCAGCCGTTGCCGGACTAATGGTTGGGGTTGGTGCTGCACCTACAGTTACTGTGCCACTGGCCGTGGCTGTACCACAAGTTGCAGAGGTATAGGTTACTGTATAGGTAGTGGTACCACCTGGTGATACAGTGATTGAGGAAGACGTAGAACCACCCGGAGACCAACTATAAGTACCGCCGGCAATGGATGGTGTAGCTGTTAATGTAGCACTGCCCGAAGCACAGATCGTAGCATTATTTACACTTACCGTGGCGGATGGCAGCACTGTTACGGTAACAGTATCGCTTGCGCTACAGCCAAAAGCATCAGTGGCCGAGAGTACATAGCTTGTAGTAACGGTTGGAGTTACCGTTGGACTAAGAGTAGTACTGTTGGTCATATTAGTGGTTGGGGACCATGTGTAAGTAGGTGCCGCCACAATATTGTTAAAGGTGATACTCCAGTTTAATATAGTACCAACGTCACCGCTTGCGAAATCGGCAGCAAGCAGTTGCCACGTGCCGTTCACATTGCAACCGCTTAAGTTGGAGAATGGGTCATTAGGAGTATAGCTTCCGCTGAAGGGAGCCGTACCGCTGTTTATAGAAGTGCCGGTTGGCACAAAACAGGTATTGGTAAAATTGTCTCCGCTTCCGCCTACCGCCGTAGCAAGGGTAATCAGTGTTCCATTAGGGCAACGTAGATAAATATCCAGGTCACTATCCCATGTATGCGTGATATTAAGACATACTGACACAATAGGATTGGCGCCAACCGTACCGGGCGAAATACCACTAACGGTAATCGGCGATGACACAGTAACGCCTGTACCATCGGGTATAACATAGCTTGTGTTGTTACTAAAAGTTTGCTGAAAGGTAGAGGGCTGTTCCGTGATATTACCGAATAACTGAGTGCTCTGTCCTCCGCAGATAGTAATGTTGTTCGATGTAGTCACCTGCGGTCCGGTTACTGTAATCACGCGGGTATCCGTGCACGAACCCAAGGTATAATATACAGTTGCACTGCCAAAGCCGGCGACCTTAGGATCAAAGGTGCCCAGGGATGTATTGGTTATTCCCGGTCCGCTCCAGGTGCCACCAGCAGGTGTTCCCACAAGATTAAAAGGTGCCGCATTATAGCAAACGCTTTGATCGGCACCGGCATTTGCACCGGCATTGCCACTAACACTAAATTCAAAATTACAATGGTCGCCGGGCCAGTTATCTACTACCAGATAATACATACGGTTTGGCAAAAGCGATGCTGCGGGAATAGACAACGTATAATTCCCTGTAGGTCCATCCTGAAAGCAGTCCACACTACTCCAGGCAGTTGTGCTGCTACAAGGCGAACCGCCGCCTGTATAATTGAACACTTCAAATTGTAAATAGTCAAAATCACAATCGGCGGTAACATTGAAGTTTACAGCCTGGGCCGGGGAGGTGGTTAAAAATTTAAACCATACGGCATTATCTACTACCCCATTACAAAACCAATTAGTGATGTCTATGTCTCCATTGGGCGTTGCGCCATTGGTTGTTGAAGTATAATAGTTATTGGGGCATAAGTAAATGGCATTTACGCAGGAGTCGTTCTGCACCGTACTGGTTGCCACGTAACTGTTAAGGCAAAGTTGAAAAGCGCCGGTGTTATTGCCAACACCATCCACTGCTATGTAATAGGTTTGCCCTGTAATAAGATTGTTACAGTTCATTGTAACACTATAACTACCAGCGGCTGCTTGTGCGCAAGAGGTAGCCGTTGCACTAAAGGTGGCACCATTACAACCGCCATTAATACCAATTACAGTAACTTGTGGTTGCAACAAACCTGTGGTGCCGCCATCTATTGTTATGGTGGTGGCCGGACCCAGCGCAGTGAAAGTGAACCACACCGTATTGTAACTGCCGGTTGCATCATAACAATAAGGAATACTGCTGGAGAACAGTGGCTCAACCGTAGCACCCAGGTTGGTGTAGGCATATGGAGAGGAACAAAAATTATTCGCAGGTATGTTTATAGCATTACAAGGGTTATCGTTTGTTGGCTGTAAGGGGGATGAAAGGCACAATTGGAAAGTGCCTGTTAGATTATTAGCGCCATCCACATAAACATAGTAAGTATTGCCCACCGTTAAATTACTGTAGGTTAGGGTAGAGGTGGCAGCGTTTGAAAAGTTACAAGCCAATTCGGTAAAGGGACCCGTGCACGGCGAAGTAGCAGGTGCCATTAAGGCAAGCATCGGCTTGGTTAAAGTGCCACCGTTTACGGTTGCAATAACGGTAGGTGAGGAAGCTATAAAGCGAAACCACATGCCATTATTAGTGCCTCCGCTGAAACATGCCGGTGCCGCTAACGTACCTGTGATACCTGTATTATTATATGCACCCGCAGCAGAACATCCATTGCTGGACACCAGGATGGCCGTTGAACAATCATCGCCCGGTACAGCAAACAAACCCTGCGGTAATAATAACACCACAAGCATTGGTAGTAAAACCAATAGCTTTCTCATAGTCCTCTTGTTTTATACTAGTGTGTCACTTCCAAATGACCGGTTTTTGAAAAGCCCCAACCGATATTCAGTAATGTTATAACCTGATGTGTGACCGTCCCGTTATTGTCATCCTTTCTGCGTTCCAAAATTGCCGGGTCAATCGTGTGTTCCTGTTGCTGCATCTCAGCAATCGAAAAAAGTTCTATAAGGGGTCCACGCTCGATTTGAATAAAAGCATGCTCGGTGCTGCGTCGGTAAGCGTCGAAGTTATAGGCCTGCAATAAGTTATAATCAGCCAGCGTAAAATTCTCAGGGGTTCCGGTTTTTACGATAAGTCCGTTTTTGAGCAAAGCTTCCGCTCTGGTAGCGTTTTGTGCATATAGCTTTGGGCCAACGATAGTTAGCATCAAAAAAACACTGGTGGTAAGCAATAAAAAGCGCATAAGTCAGGGGTGGCTTTTGCTACCAAATTTAACCTTATGGTTACGGTATATATAGCAAATATTAACCGCCTGAGCACCGTAAAATAATATGCTTCGGTTTTTATAAGACTAGCTTAAGGAAAGGGAGGCGCGTTCGCGTTAGCCGTGCAACTATCTGTTATGCAGGTAATACTGAATGAAGAGCGCGGTTAGTGCCCCAAGCATGATAGCCAGTAAAAGACGTAGCAGGAATTTCCTAAACACCCAGTTCTTTTATAGCAGATACGTAATCGAAACGCTCCAGCAAACCGGTGTCGTATTTACCACTGCGGAACTCTTCGTTATCCATTAAAGCGATATGAAACGGAATGGTGGTTTTTACACCTTCGATAATGAATTCCTCCAGGGCACGCTTCATTTTTACGATACATTCCTCCCGGCTTTTGGCCCGGCAAATAACTTTGGCAAGCAACGAATCGTAAAATGGGGGTACCGTATAACCTGCATATACGTGGGTATCTACACGCACACCATACCCTTTAGGGGTATGTAGGGCCGTAATTTTACCCGGACTTGGGGCAAAGTTATGCAACGGATCTTCGGCATTGACGCGGCATTCGATGGCATGCATTTTCTCAGGGAAATAAAGGATACCTGAGATAGGCGTTCCGGCGGCTATCAGAATCTGCTCTTTCACCAGATCAAAATCCATTACTTCTTCAGTTACGGGGTGCTCTACCTGTATACGGGTATTCATCTCCATAAAGTAGAAGTTCTTGTGTTTATCAACCAAAAACTCTACCGTACCTACGCTCTCGTAACTGATAGCCTTAACCGCTTTAACGGCAGCAGCACCCATCTTTTTGCGTAACGCTTCGTCCACAAAAGGCGAGGGCGCTTCTTCCACCAGCTTTTGGTGGCGGCGCTGCACACTGCAATCGCGTTCGCTTAAGTGGCAGGCCTCGCCGTACTGATCGCCGGCAACTTGTATTTCAATATGGTGCGGCTCCTCGATGAATTTTTCCATATACACCCCATCGTTACCAAAACTGGCACCGGCTTCAGTACGGGCCATAGTATACGATTTTTCGAGTCCGTCTTCATCCCAAACAATACGCATACCCTTGCCGCCGCCGCCGGCAGTTGCCTTGATAATAACAGGGTATCCGATTTTCTTTGCGGTTGTTTTTGCAGTAGCCAGATCGTCCACCAGGCCATCGCTGCCCGGTATACAGGGTACGCCGGCCTTAATCATAGTTTCCTTTGCCGTGATCTTATCCCCCATACTGCGGATCATTTCAGGGCGCGGTCCAATAAACTTAATCTGGTATTTCTCGCACAGCTCGCTGAACTCGGCATTCTCGGCCAAAAAGCCGTAGCCCGGGTGTATAGCATCCGCATTGGTAAGTTCGGCTACTGCCATAATATTCTGCATGTTCAAATACGAATCGCGGCTTTTAGGGGGGCCAATGCAAACGGCCTCATCAGCAAAGCGCACGTGCAAACTATCGCGGTCCGCAGTGCTATAAACAGCCACCGTTTGTATACCCATTTCCTTACAGGTACGGATAATACGGAGGGCTATTTCGCCACGGTTGGCTATCAAAATCTTTTTAAACATGGCAATTTAATTGCAGGTTACAGGTTGGCGGGTTGTCGATTATCCCACTTTCTCTATAAGAAACAGCGGCTGGTCGTATTCCACCGGACTTGAATCTTCAGCCAGTATTTTAACAATGCGGCCTTCGCCACCATCAAACTCAATTTCGTTGAACAGTTTCATGGCTTCGATAATGCACAGCACATCGCCACCTTTTATTACATCCCCTACTTTTACATAAGGGTCTTTATCTGCGCCTGGCTTACGGTAGAATGTACCCACCATCGGTGAGCGGAAGGTAATCAGGTTATCGTTTTTAGCTTCAGCAACCGGGGGAGCGGTCTTGGTTTCCGCAACTGCGGTTTGCTGTGCTGAAGGGGCCTGTACCACTGGGGCTACCGCCTGCGTAACCGGCGCAGCAATTACAGTGGGGACATCACTGTTATTATTTTTAATGGTAATCGAGAAGTCGCCTTCCTGAATGCTCAGTTCGCTTAACTCGCTCTTCTTCACCAGTTTAATCAGTTCCTGTATTTGCTTTAATTCCATAGCAGGGTATTTTTAAAGACAAAAAATCCCGAACAGTTTTGAGCAATCCGGGATTTCGAATGTAAGAAGATTTATTTCTCTTTTACACGCTCCACATATTGGCGGGTGCGTGTATCTACTTTAATCTTTTCGCCCTGGTTAACAAACAAAGGCACGTTTACCACTGCGCCGGTTTCAAGGGTAGCAGGTTTGCTTGCATTCGTAGCGGTATCGCCACGCACACCAGGCTCACTATAGGTTATTTCCAGCACCACGTGGGCAGGTAATTCGCAGCCCAGTATCTGGCTGGTTTCTTCGTGTATAATTACTTCGCACACATCACCGTCCTTCAGCAGGTCGTTGTTCTCCACCATGCGTTCTTCCAGGGTTATCTGGTCAAACGTCTCCTGATCCATAAAGTTGAAGCCGGTATCATCCTTATAAAGAAACTGGTATGGCTTCCGGATTACACGGGCAGTGGTAATGTCGTGACCCGCTGGAAAGGTATGTTCTAAAACACGGCCGGTGCGCAGGCTTTTCATACGGCAGCGCACAAAAGCATTGCCTTTACCGGGCTTTACGTGTTGAAATTCAACAAATTGGTAAATGTCGTGGTTAAACTCGATGCAGAGTCCGTTTCTAATGTCTGCCGTTGTAGCCATAATGGTTTCTTTATTTTAAGAGGGGGCAAATATAACAGGGAAAGGCTAAAAGGGAAACGAAGGCCGAAATGGCCGGTAAAAACACCCAAATCCTCCCTTTTTGTCCGTGAAAATAAAGACATATGCGTCTTTATTGCTTGAAAAATCTTTTATCTTTTCGCCGGATTTGTAGCGATAACCCCAAAAACCCAACATTTATGAAAAAGATTTTGCGCTTTTTATTAATCGTTGTACTGCTGGTGGTGGTGCTTGTTGGCGCTGGTGCCTTATACATTCACCTGGACGGCATACCTAAATACCCCGTAGAAAAGGTCAACTTCAAAGGGGATGAACACCCCGATTCGGCATCATTGGCACTGGGACTTAAAATTGCCAGTGTGCAGTGTATTGTTTGCCACTACAACAAGGAAGACGGAAAACTGAGCGGCCGGTTTTTGTATGAGCTTCCTCCGGTTTTTGGCAAAATCAACTCTTATAATATTACCCAGAGTAAGGAACACGGCATCGGCAACTGGACAGATGACCAGATTGCATACTTTCTGCGCACCGGGGTGAAGCCGTCCGGCCAATACGTACCTATCTACATGCCTAAATTTCCTCACATGAGCGATACTGATTTAAAGGGCATTCTGGCATTTCTACATTCTGACAATCCCTTGGTACAGCCCAGCGAAAGGTCTAGTATTCCCGCTGAGCCATCTTTCCTAACCAAATTTTTGAGTCATGTTGCATTCAAAAAATTGCCATACCCTGCAGGCCCTATCGCCGAACCTGATACCAACGATTTAGTAGCCTATGGCCGGTATTTGGTGGTGGGCCGTTACGATTGTTATCCCTGCCATAGCGCCGATTTCAAAAAGATAAATCTCCAGGAACCTGAAAAGTCGGAAGGCTACATGGGTGGGGGCAACCAACTGGTCACACCCAACGGCAACACGGAGCCTGAAAAACACATTATCTATACAGCAAACCTTACACCTGATGAAGAAACAGGTATTGGCAGCTGGACCGAAGATGATTTCCGCCGGGCCATGCTCGAACAAAAAAATAAAGACGGCCATGCATTGCGGCAACCTATGCTACCTTATAACGGCATGAGTGATCTGGAAATTAAAGCCATCTACAAATACCTGCGCAGTTTACCTGCCATTAAAAACAAGGTTAACCGGCAATACGAAAACGAGGAGTTATAACAGCAGCTAACTGAAATAGAAAGGGCACCAGGTTAGGTGCCCTTTCTATTTTTATCTCAAGTGCAATTTACTTTCGGTACACATGGCCTGAGCCATTAATTTGTTCAGTAACAACCGGATTACCGGTATAATATACATTCCCGGAACCTTCAATATCCACGTGTAAATCACTGGTTGCCTGCAGGTAAATACAGCCTGACCCCCTTACCACCGCCACTGCATTCAGAGCATCCAGATTAGCCGTAGTAATAGTACCAGAACCAGTAACCGTATTATTAACCTGATTAGCTTTCCCTGCCACAGTTACAGTGCCTGAACCTGATAACAAATTAGTTACGGTAACAGCAGCCAACTGCAAATTTAGCGACCCAGAACCATCTAACTGCAGGTTCACCTGTTGCAGGTTAAACTCATCGGCACTACTAATGCTTCCGGAGCCTTCTACGCCTGCACCGACGAAATAAGGGCAATGTACATATACCGTAGTTTGATCCCCTTTTATCAAATAGTTATCCTTAAACTTAATAGTTAGTACGCTTCCATTTACTTCTGCCTGAACATAAGCAATAATGTTATCGTCCGTCTCCACTTTTACACTGTAAGTAGAGTCTTTAACAAGCACTACATTTATACTGCCTTGCTGCTGTATATAGCTGAATGAAGGTAACGGATGATAATCGCTTACAAGATGGCCCGAGCCATGAATAATGCCGCCTTTAGAGCAGGAATAAATAAGACAAATAAAGGCAGCCAATACACCCGCTATAGTTATGTTTTTCATGTTACGATTTGATTTTTGATTGATTAATGATTCGATTAAAAAAGGCGAACAATTTTGCGCTCTAACTTCCAGATGCGGTAATGCATCAATGCATGATGGTAAGCGCAATCGCAAAAGGGCAGCAGCCCATCGCAGGCATGCACTACAACATCGGTAGCAGGTGTTTGGTAGTAGTTATTGGTTACGTTCACAACAGCTGCCTGACGCATTATACTATCCGTAGCAGAAGTATTAGGCTGGTTGCTTGTTTGGCATTGGCCATGCAGGCAAAAAAGGCCGATAAAGAGGCTAAGCAGGAGACTTTTCTTTTCCATAAAAGGTGTTTTTTGTTTTGTTGATGCAAAGGTGTAGGCTGTGAACGCGGTTGCGAAGTGATTTGTAACGAAACCGGAAAAGCAGTGCATGAAACCGAAAAGTGCTGTAGTGGTTTACTCTCAACCCCGCTGGGGCAACACTCTTAAAATAAGATAACTGAGGGGCAGCAGCAGGAGGGTAAAGCCGGTAAGTTCAATAAAAGAGTTGTCGCCGGTTTGCAGATGCACAACATCTTCTCCAACACGATAAAAAACATTCATACCCCAGTGCAGGCCGAGGGTAAACCAAAGTGTACGAGTAGTAGCCAATGGCCAGGCCAGCACTACCCCCATGGTAAAAAGAAATAACCAAACCTCAGGACCATCAACCAACCTATAGGTATGGTTCAGCACATAAAGCAATGCGGAAATCAAAATAAAAATAATTGGAGGCCATTGAGCGCTGCGAAAAACAAACGCCCTTGTTAAAATATCTTCGGCTAATGAAGGCAGTAAAGTACCTAACAGTATTAAGGGCATCACTGCTACCACCTGCCATGCGCTAACAGGCATCGCAATCTCAAGCTGTCCATTATAAAAGCGGGATAACACAAATAAACCGCGGACGAGTATCGCTAACAAAAATCCAATCGGTAGTTGCCAAATCAATCCGCCTTTTAGCGGTAATCCATAGGTTTGCAGATTCTCATTCCATAACCAGCGGGCAACTAACCAGCTAACTCCAATGCAACCAGCCATTAAAACCAAAAACACGGAGATGTTATGGTAGAAATGTAATGCGGCCTCTGCCGATTGATAGAACAACCAGATTAATAGGAATGCAACAATAAGTTTGCGTGTTGCCATTATTGATTGAGCCATGCTTTAAACTCAGCCGAACGCTCGCTGCTTACCACACACTCCTCTTCGCATTTAGGCAGCAGTTCGATACGTATTTTGCTTTTGGATAAAATGAGCATACCGGTAACTGCCTTGATATGGATAATAAACTTTCGGTTAGCCCTAAAAAAAACAGCAGGGTCAAGCATACCATCCAGTTCCTCCAACGTATGATTCACTATCAGATTTTCTCCATGGTTTGTAACTACATGAACGTAGCGGCCATCGGCGATGAAATACGAGATGTCACTCACCTCAACCTTTTTGATGCGTTCACCAACCTGTACTATAAAGCGCTTTTTATATTCAGCAGGTCCATTCATTTTGAGCAGCGCAAGCAATGCACTATAATCCACCGCCTCTACCGATTTACCGTACCTTTCTCTAAACCGGCTAACAGCTCGGTCTAATTCTTGCTGTTGCACCGGTTTAAGCAAATAGTCAATGCTGTTCAACGAAAATGCCTTTACCGCATAACTATCGTAGGCTGTTACAAATATTACAGGACAATTCACCTTTACCGATTCAAAAATCCGGAAGCAACTTCCATCGCCCAATTGTATATCACTGAAAATAAGATCAGGGGTTGGATGCTCCTTTAACCAGGAAATACTGCTTTGCACACTATCCAGCACTTCCAGTATTTGGATGTCCGGTGCTATATCGGTCAGCAAACGCTGTAACTTCCGCGCGGCAAGGGGTTCATCTTCTATTAAAACAGCCCGTATCATTATTTTTTAATTAGCGGTAACTTAACAATAAACGCCACATCCGTTTGCTCAATTACCGGCGCTTGTTGCATTAAAAGCATATAGCGGTTACGGATGTTTGTTAGACCTACTCCGCTCGAATATCCCTGTTCTTCCTTACGCTGCAGGTTATTGGTTACAACCAGGTATCCCCCCATCGCTTCTATTTTAAAAATCAATTGCCTGCCTTTCGCTATAATGTTGTGCTTGATTGCATTTTCTGCCAGCATTTGCAGTGCCATTGGCGGAACCAGAAATTCCATTTTGTCCTCCTCCACCTGCAACTCAAGCGCCAGGTTCCGACCAAAACGGGGCTCCTGCAAATCGAAGTAATTACGCACCAGTTTCAATTCCTCCCTTAACGGTATAGCAGCCGTTTCGCGGTAATCCATCACCTGTCGGAAATAAAGCGACAAGTTGTGCAGGTATTGCTGGCTAAGATCCTTGTCCTCATCAATCAGTGCTGAAAGTGTATTGAAGCTATTAAATAAAAAATGAGGGTTTACCTGATTACGCAATAGTTCGAATTGCGATAAAAGGTTTTGCCGCTTCAGCTCTTCTGCTGCCATAACGCCGGCCTTCCATCTTTCAAAATATCTCGAACCCTTAAAAAAAGCCAGCATAACGACCGAGATAACTACCGATATAGTTAGGTTGTTATATAACTGCACGCCGGTGGACGGCCCCTGGGCTAATCCGATAGAGGCAAATAGCAAAGTAATGGAAACCACCACAGCTATCGTAAACGTCAAAACCACGCCTACCTCTAACAAAGTATCCTGCCAAAACCGTTCTTGCTTTCCACGCTCCTCCATCCGTTCCATTAACCACAAATTTCCGGCAGAAAGTAACAAGGTAAGGGTAATAGTAACGGCCAGCGTATTGCTCCAGTTTTGCGGTTCATGTAGGAGCACGCTTTTAAGAAGTGCATACGCTAGTGGAATCAGGCCTATGCTGGCGAGCGCGATCAACAGGGCCCTAGGGGCTTTATGGCTGGAGATTTTCATACATTAACAATTCTACATCCACTTAAACAGGGTGTTCTTAGCAAAGTCAGCAATCACGTTCGAGCGACCCAGGAATAACATCAACAAGCCAAATATGTCGTAAAGGCCGTGGGTAAGCATGCACACTGCCAGGTTTTGGGGATTTCTCATAAAGGCGATGGCAAGAATAAAGCCGGTAACACCGGTTGTTAGGATGCCATTCACCCCCTGGTAAAAATGTGCCAGTCCAAAAATTACGGAAGAGATAATTGCGGCAGTCCACCAGGCCAACTGCCCATCACCTAAGTAGACAGCCATGCGTTTCAACACATATCCCCTGTAAAAAAACTCTTCGCCAACGGCTGCGGTAATCAGCACAATAGTTAATGCCCGCAGCAAATATTGCAGGTTGCCCTTTAAAGGGGCGAAGGCCGTAAGGTCAACTTCTTCGTGCCGAAGTTTGCTCAAAAAAGGGTCAAGCAAAAGGTCTACCAATACAAGGATAAGCACGGTGTATCCCAACGCGCTTAGCAAGGTCCTGACCGGATTGAAGTGGCTCAATCCAAAAGCACTAAAATCGGCTCTGGAGGCAACCAAAGTAACAAGGCAAACAGCCAAACCAAAAGGATAGCCAAGGTTATATCTTAATCCTAAAGCTACTGACGCAGCTACTACAAGTGCAAAAAACCAACGGTTGTTTAAAAAGGCATGCACCGTGCCCAACACATCGTTTACCATATCCTGGTGGGTTAAAAAATCGCTGCTGTAAATATATAAAGCCAATGCATTGATTCATATGGCTTGTTGTATTCCCAAATTCACCAAGGCCTGCTACATTCGCCCTGCGGCAACCAGTATGGCTTCTTTCTTAGAAACACCGATTGAATTTTTAAAAGGCGTTGGACCCCAACGCGGCGAGTTGCTGCGTAAGGAACTGGAGGTGCACACTTTTGGCGATTTGCTGCGTTACTATCCTTTTAGGTATGTTGACAGAAGTGTAATACACCACATTAGCGACATTAATCCGCTTAGTCAGTACATACAATTAAAAGGACACCTGGGAGGGTTCAGGATGATGGGCGATAAGAAGCATCGCCGCCTGATGGCCTCGTTTACGGATAAAAGCGGGGAGATTGAATTGGTTTGGTTTCAGGGTATCGATTGGATTATGAAATCGGTGAAACCCAATGCCGAATACATTGTATTTGGAAAGCCTACACTTTTCAATGGAGAATACAATATTGTGCACCCGGAACTGGAGTTAACGGCGGAGCAAATTGAAAGCCAGGGCAAGGGCCTGCAGCCTGTTTATTCCAGTTCAGAGAAAATTAAAAAACGTGGACTTGATACAAAGGGTATCAGCAGACTTACGAAAGCGCTCATAGACCAAATGAAAGAAAGGGATGTGCCGGAGTTTTTGCCCGATACACTGCGCCGTCATTTTAAATTGTGTAACCGCTTTGAAGCCCTCAGCCAGATTCACTTTCCGAAGTCGGATGCAGGCCTTAACGAAGCAAACCGCCGGTTAAAATTTGAAGAGCTGTTTTTAATACAGCTGCAACTAATGAAGGTAAAAGCCCGCCGTGGAGAGACCAGCAAGGGGTTTTTATTTGAAAAGATTGACAATAAGTTTGACCGGTTTTATCATCACCATTTACCCTTTGAATTAACCGGCGCGCAGAAACGTGTATTAAAGGAGATTCGTAAGGATACGCTTACCGGCAGGCAAATGAACCGCTTGCTGCAGGGCGATGTAGGCAGCGGTAAAACAGTAGTGGCCCTGCTCACTATGCTAATGGCTATTGACAATGGCTTTCAGGCTTGTTTGATGGCCCCTACCGAAATATTGGCCAGCCAGCATTATGAAAACATTGCCGACCTGCTAAAAGGCATGGGGTTGGAAGTAGTGCTGCTAACCGGAAGTGTAAAAGGGAAGGCCAGGCGTTTTATACTGGAAAACCTGGCCGAAGGCAAGCTTGATATAGTAATTGGCACCCATGCGTTAATTGAAGACACTGTTGTTTTCAAAAATCTGGGCATGGTGGTTATCGATGAACAGCATCGCTTTGGAGTAGCACAACGGGCTCGCCTTTGGACCAAAAACCATATGCCTCCGCATATCTTAGTAATGACCGCCACACCCATACCTCGAACCCTTGCCATGACCGTATATGGCGATCTGGATGTATCTGTTATTGATGAGCTGCCTCCGGGCCGTAAGCCGATACGTACCGTGCACCGCACCGATGCCGACCGTATGCGCGTTTTCGGCTTTATGAAAGAAGAAATTGCCAAAGGAAGGCAGATTTACGTGGTATATCCGCTTATTGAAGAAAGTGAAGCACTGGACCTGAAACACCTGATGGATGGCTACGAGAGTATTTCGCGGGCATTCCCCAAACCTACCTACCAGATAAGTATTGTGCATGGCCGCATGCGGCCTGCGGATAAGGATTTTGAGATGCAGCGTTTTGTAAAAAACGAAACGCAAATTATGATAGCTACTACCGTAATTGAGGTAGGGGTCAACGTCCCCAATGCCAGTGTAATGATTATTGAGGAAGCCCAACGTTTTGGCTTAGCCCAGTTGCACCAATTACGCGGGCGTGTAGGTCGCGGGGCCGATCAATCGTTTTGCATTTTGATGACGGGCAGTAAAATTTCCCAGGAAAGCAAACAGCGCATTTCGGTAATGTGTGCTACCAACGATGGCTTTGTTATCGCAGAAGAGGACCTGAAACTACGCGGTCCGGGAGATATTGAAGGCACACGTCAGAGCGGAACCGTAAACCTGCGCCTGGCCGATTTGGCCGCTGATACCAATATCCTGGAAGCAGCGCGCGAATCGGCACAAAAAATAATTGACCAGGATCCTTACCTGGAGCAGCCTGAACATCAGCCTCTGCTGCGCTACATGCAGGAAACTTCTAAAGAAAAAATCTGGAGTAAGATAAGCTAAGGTTTGGTGCAAATGCTCTACTTTTTGCCGTAACCGGGAGGCATCACACCGCTCTTGGGCTTGGTTGCCTTAGGTATCTGGGGTTCCGGCTTCTTCTTTTTCTTGCTTTGTTTCTCGGGGAAACTATCCGCATAGGTAGGGCAGGCAATTTTGTTGTTATTGCACGAAGGAGTGCCAATAGTTAATAACCCTGCTACCGCCACTATCGTAATTTTCCTGATCATAGTTTGCTCCTTTTATCCGGACTGTATTGGTAAACGTAAAACATTCGGGTTTAGATACAAAGCACCGGTTGCCTTTAGGCATTTTTATTTATGGTCGTAAGGACGTATGTATCAGTTAAAAGGGCTGAAACCCGCCATTATCAACACTTTCAGCGATTTTGCGTTTGTGGAAGTGAAAGGCTGTTTTATATTCGCGCTCCCTATTAATCACCAACTAAACTCATATCGGTATGAACAAAGGCGAACTCATCGAAAAAATTGCCAAGGATGCAAAACTAACCAAAAGCCAGGCTGGCGACGCGCTGGACTCTTTCCTGAACAGCGTAACCGGCACCCTTTCTAAGGGCGGTAAAGTAACCCTGGTAGGATTTGGAACTTTTTCGGTTTTCAAGCGTGCATCACGTAAAGGCCGTAACCCAAAAACCGGCAAGGAAATTACCATTAAGGCCAAAAAGGTTGCCAAGTTTAAGGCAGGCGCTGAATTAGCTAAAAAGGTAAACAAGTAATTTCAATTGGCCCAAAACCTATAAAGCCCCGGCTGGCGTAGCTTCCGGGGTTTTTATTTGCCATGGGTTTTCATACATTCGCAACACTAAAAAAAATTAATCATGGGAAGAGGAGATAAAAGAAGCCGCAAAGGTAAGATCTTCAAAGGTTCATACGGCAATTCACGTCCGCAACGCACCAAGACAGCTGCTGTAGCAGCACCTGCTAAAACCGAAAAAGCTGCCAAGGCAGAAAAACCGGCTAAAAAAGCTCCGGCTAAAAAAGCTGCTGCTAAGAAGAAAGCGGAATAAACTTTATTGGTTTTCCATTAACCTGTTATAGGTTTTTATAAAGATAGCTCCAAGGTTTTTGTGCGGCGGGATGTAATCCTGGTAACGCTCAAATGCTTTGGAGTTATCTTTTACGCTTTTACCCAATTGCTCCCACAGGGGCTGCCATTCAATATCCCTGCCTTCACGCACAGTGTTGGCCATCAACTTCAGCATCGGGTTATTTACAAACATCGTTCCTATCTGCTTGGAACTTATAATGCTGATATCCGGCGATTTTTCAATTATGGCCGAAATACTGTTATAACCGCCGCAACTGCCCAGTACAAATACCCGGGTGTCGTCGTGTATCTTCTCAATTGTTTTAAATGCATAGTAGCTATGGCCGCGGTGCACCATTACGTTCGGTTCCCATTCATTTTCAGCAAAAATACGTTCCAGCTTTTCCTGCCCGTCGTACTCATGTTTATTTTTGTTTGCGTATATCTCAACGGGTATGCCCTTCTTACTCTGGATGATTACGTAAATCGTTGAGTCTACCACACGCCAGTTACTATCCGTAAATGTTTTTACAAACGAACTAAAACTGGCCTCTCCATCTTCATCATCATAAAAGTAAATCATCCACCTGCTAACTGCATCGCGGTTCATCATTTCCTGGTTGGGTATGCGGTCGAAACTTGGTAGCTGGTATTGTTTGGCAATGGAGGCAAACCAGTTTTCGCCGTTCACATTCTTATCTACAAACAAACTGCTAAGCAGGCCATAAATTGCTTTGCCTCTTACATTTTTAGCAATATTCAGGCGTACGTATTCGTACTTAATAGCGGTGCGGAGTATTTTAATTACCAGTGAGTCGGTGATACTGCTGAAGGCGTCAGCCACCTCCACCGCCTGGCTAAGATCATTGTACTGCTCTAGTCCGCTGGCAAACTTTACCATCAGCATCTGCTGCAACGCCGGTGCCATGGTTTGCAGAAACGGATCTAACTTACCAAATCCGGCTGCCATCTTAATAAACGTACGGAAACGGTTATCGCCCACCTGCTTTAAAAACTCAAACCCCGTAATAGGGCCAAGTTTTACCATCAAGCGCTTAAACAGTCCATTAAACGTGGAAGTAAAAATTTCCTCCTCGCTATATACCATCAGGGTATAAATCTCTTCCGGGCTAAAATTTTCAATCGAGGCAAACCGCACTTCATCTTTATCGTTGTGCAGGTCGTTAAGCACCCTTACAAATTTGAGCGCGTATATCTGGAGGTCCTCCTCTACCGAGTATTCGCCCATTGGGCGGGCTTTTATACGGATCTGTAAAAGATGGCGCAGGTATTTTTCGTTGTTCTGGCCGATCAGGTTGGCTTCCTCAATAGATAAGCCTCCAGTAACCATTTCATCCAGCAGCGCATAAGCATTGGTCTTAGCACCGTACTTTTCTCGCACCTGCAATAGTATTTTAACTGCCGTATCACTGCTGCCTTTCAATGTTTCATAAATACCGTTGCCTTTATTAAAATACCGCTTAGCGGTTATAGGTGCAATTTTGGTGCACTCCTCCAGTACATGCAGCGTATAATCCTTGGTGTAATAAACATCGTAATTTTTAAATACAAGATCGGGGCGGTAACGAGCTGCAAAAATCAGGAAAGAATCTGCACAACTTTCATTCTTAATTAAACCCAGCGTATTAAACGAAAGCCATAGATTAGACGTAACCAACGGGTACAGGTTTTTCTGTTTGACGGCGCGTATCTCCGACAATACGAAGTGAAACAGATAGTCGAACCGGCGGACGTTATAATAGTTACGGTAGTTAACCCGGCGCAACTGCAAATACACATGTTCGCGGAACGCCTTTTTACGCGGCTCCTCAAAACCGCTGTTGTCAATTACACTTTGGATAGTATCAATCAGGCGTATGTAAATTTTGCCTGCATGGGCAGTTTCCACCAGGTCGCCGGTATTTATCATACCATCCAAAGCGCCGTCCAGCTGATCGATCCGGTGCTGTTCATCATCAATAAAATAATCCGGCCGACGAACGGTGGTAACGGTGGAATCCACCTTTGCCATAATACCACCGGGTACCAGCAGCAATAAAAGCAACCACCATTTGCCATTTAGGGCAAACATCCACTTCACCTTATTTTTCTTCCTTCGCTCCGGGTTCATATACTTTAAACTCCCAGTATTTTGTAATACGCTTTTATAAAAATCGATTCCAGGTTTTTATGGGGCGGAATGTAATCGCGGAAATACTGGTTGCTGCCAAGTTTTTCCTTCATCCTATCCCAAAATTCGTTCCATACTATATCACGCCCATCACGTATCATCTCGTTCAGGGCAAAAATCATTACGTCATTCACATTTTTTGTGCCTACCTGCTTGGTAGCTATTATGTGCGCATCCGGGGCATTTTCCAGGGCAACCGATATTTTATAGAAACCACCGCACGAACCTACAAATATCAACTTGGCCTCTGCCGGAACTTTTTCAAGTGTCGATTCAGTGTGAAAGCTGTGTCCCCGGTGAACAATTACGGTCGGCTTTAACTTGCGGTCGGCAAGGTAAGCCTCTATGGCACTAATACCATTTTCTTCAAACTCGGGTTTATTAGCTAAAATTTCTACCTGCCGTCCTTTATTGGAGTAGATGCGCACATAACTACTCCGGTCTTCCACCACCCAATTGGCCTGGCCCTTATAGGTATTCATAAAATTGATAAACGAGCCTCGGCCGTCATCATCATTATAAAAATACATCTGCTCGGCACATACGCTTCCCGTAAACAAACTGTTATTAGGCAAGGAGGTTGCAGGCGAAACAATGAACTGCTGCGATAGCCTCTTGTACCAGGCAGGTTCTACCTTTGCATTAGACGAGATAATGCTGGACAACACACCGTAAATCGACATGCCAATTTGATTGCTATCGGCCTTTACCCGTTCATACTGAACCTTAATAGTGTTCTCCAGTGCAGTTAAAATTTGATTGTCTGTTACATTGGTAATGGCTTCGGCCACCAACACAATACTGGATAAGTCATCCTGCTCTCCTTCCAGATCTGAAATGTAGTCCGTTAGTAACTGTTGTTTTTCGTCCGCCTTAAAACGCGACAGAAAATCTTCGAGTACACCATAGTTAGCACATAACGAAATAAAATCGCGGAATCGGTTGCGACTGATAGATTTTAAGAACTGTTCGCCGCCGGTATTGGGAATTTTAAGTAACAGGCGATTAAACAAACCGTTGAAGGTTGAGGTAAACACCTCATCACGGCCATACAACATCAAAAAGTAAAGCTCCTGTGCATTAAATGCTTCTACCGAATAAAAAGGCTGAGAGGAGCCCGAAGCTATTTTGTCATTTATCTCGCGGATAAAGCGGAGACTATAGTCACGCATTTCGTGATCAATGCTGTACTTACCAAAATAGTTGGCGCGCGAAATAATTTTTACCACTGCGCTAAACAGTTTCACCGGGTCGCTGCTAATATCTATTGCCTGCTTTACCGTTAACCTTCCTCCAATGATATCATCCAGTAACAAAAGGGGCTTACTGTGGTATCCCAATTCCGGATTAATTTCCAGTATCTTTTTAACTACCAGATTTTGACTGTAACCCAAAATATAATTTACCGGGTGGTTGGGATTATACAAATAGCGCTTTAAGGAAACAGGCGCATTAACCGCACATAACTCCAATAGGGTTAACGAGTAACGTTTGTTGCGATATTGCTCCACCTTCTTGAACATTTCATCCGGTTCTTTTTCGGTGGCATAGCGCAGTATTTCTTCTCCGTAATCCTTATCGATAAAATCTGACATATTTTGCAGACTTTGCAGAATGTTCTTCTTCAGCGACAAGATGCTTTTAGTGCGGTAGTCAAGATCAAATTGAATAGGCTCTATAATTTCAGGAGGAGGAATAGGCATAATATCTTTTTTTGCCTCTAAAATTGGTTCCGGTTCCTTCGCTAATTCCTTTGCTGCGATCGGCTCTTCCTTCTTTTCTGTTACCCGCTCCACTTCAATTTTCTCAGGTCTGTTAGTAGGCTGTGCGTCGGTTTCGGTATCAGGACTAACCGGTTGAGGTGGGCGAGCCTTGGTAATTTCATTGAGTGCGCGGTCCTCTGGTTCGTCCTGCATTTTGGGACTCTCCTTCGTGAACGTTTTAAATGGCGGAAATAAATCCTCGCGTTCTTCCAACGATGTCAAGGCTAACAAGTAATCTTTCTTTTCGTCATCCACCTGGGCCAGCAATACATCCAGCAATTCGTGCTGATCACAAAACAATACCAGTTCTTTAAGCTTCTCTTTATCCATACTGGTAATCATCACACTGCTAATAGGTATACCAGTTGATTTTTTGCCGAGCACACCCAGCAAGGCGCGCATCGTTTGTTCCGTTGTTTGTTTGTAGCCATAACCCAGCAATACAAACATTTCCTCAGGGGTACGCTTTTTAAAACTCTCGTAACTGAAATTGTTGTTCAGTATTTCCTCATTCAGTTTACGCATGGCATCGTTACAATAAATGTCCATGTATCGGTAAATGGAATAGGTAACGTTCGCTTCGTACTTCATCGAAAGCTCAACGAGCAAAGAGAACATCTTATCGGGATGCGCGCCTAAGCTGTCAGCAGCCTGCAAGCTCATGTTGCCCTTTACAATGGCATCCAATAACAGGTATGCACGGCTCTTAACACCAAAGTTGTTGTAAATCTCATACGACTTTATCACATAAGGATCACGGCTATTGCTTAGTATTTCGTTTACCGTATTAGGACTCGTAAAATAACGTTTGGCAGATTCAGGGGCTAGCCGCACTGCCTTCTCAAGCAAACGCATGGCAAACTTGCGATCATCAAATTCTTCCGCATACCGGAACACATCATCCGGATGGTCGTTGAGGTAATCGCTCAAAAAGTCTTCCGCCACCGTATCACTGGCTACCAGACGAATAGCCTTAATGGAGAAGTTGGAATACCTTTTAATGTTGCGCAGTAATTCATCCCTGGTATCCCAATCCAACAACACAGGAAAATAACTAAGAGCAGCCAGATAGGTGCCGTTTTTAAGATAAGTATCGGAGTAGTACCGGTTGATGTTTTCCAGAAACACCTGCAACCTGCGCAAATATTGATTTCGCTTTTCCTTGCTGATATTTTGAGTGATAACGAATTGCGTCAAGCTATCCACCAGACTGCTGAAACGGGCATCGGCATTTTTATAATCGTTGGCAATACGAACTTTTTCAAACCCAATGCGCTGGACGATTGTTTTCCGTTCAATTTCAAAGATATCGTTAGAGGTGCTATCCGCCGCAAACGCAAAAATGCCTTCGAAACGAAAGCATAGAAAAAGAAGCATTGCTATTTTTAAAACACCCTTCACTGCGCTGTTATACTTACCCTATATGCATAAAAAAATCGCTGTGTACTCAGCTCCCGGTTCCAACCTGTAGCCTTTGCACGTAAGCTTAAATTAAAAGACCTGCTACCCCGTTGTAAATGAGCACACTGGCACACACTATGCAACGGATAAATATTATACGGAATAGTCGTAAAAAAGGTGAAAGCGCAGTAAAGTATTTAACAAAACAAAGGGTCCTGTCCTTTTTTGTTAATAGCCCTGCTACTTTTTAGTACGTATTGCCGGAAGCGTAATTTTGTGCAATAAGGCAAGCCTGAATACTTGCCTGCTGGTATACTGCCCGGCTGTTGCACGTTCCTGAAACCACCATAAGTACCCTGCCTCCAGGCCAATAGGGCCAGGTGGTTGATAGAGAATACTTGCCGAAAGTCGGTTTTGATCGTAAAAATGGGTTATAGTTTTGCCTACCTGGCCCATTACTTCATCGCTTATACGCAGTTTAAGGCTGTGTGCGGCTTGCTTGCTTTGGTATAGGAGCACGTCTATCCCTATCCGGTAACGGAAACGAAGGGTAAAGCTATAGCCCTCAGCCAATTCGGAGCCGAACGTTTTATGTGTAAAGCGTTCCTCTGCGCGTAAGCGCTGATGGAAAGTAAGCCGCCCTTTTGAGAAGTAATTATTTACCTCCTGCATCGGTCGCAGTTCAGGAGTTAACAAACGGGTAGGTTTTTCAGGAAGTTGAGTGCCCGCCAGGTAGTAAAAAAAGCCGGTGCCAAAATCAAGATGCTTGCCCACTTTATAGCGCACATAGGTGCGCAGGGCCAATAGGTTTTCGGCAGAAGGATCTACAAATTGCCGGCTTTCTATCTCGTTGTGTAACAACCAGTGCTGACCTATAGCCAGGGTGTTGTTGTAACTAAACCATAGCATTTTTTGATGCAATGTATTGCCTGCCAATACATTAGTTAGTAAGCCAAATAAACCGAGCAGAAATAAAGAGGTTGTTCGCATATTGCCAAAAGTGCAAAGTAAACACACTAGGCCTACCTTGTTAAGCCTGACTAAAATCAGTAACTAACACTTGTATGTTGAACGCAAAATCCTAGCTTTGCTAACAAATGTAAGTTTATGGCTACGGCACTCAGCACCAGGCAAAACATACGTCAAACGGCTGAAAAGCTTTTTCGCGAACGCGGTTATGCCGCCATTGGCATGCGCGAACTGGCCCGCGAAGTAGGTATTGAGGCCCCCAGCATTTATAACCACTATAAAAGCAAGGATGATTTGCTGCGCGAAATATGCTTTGATATTGCTGATCAGTTTTTTAAGGCATTTGAAGCGCTGGCTGTAGAAGAGGAGAAGCCGGTGAAGAAATTAAAAGCAGCCATTAAAGCTCATGTGGGGGTAATTGCCAATAATATTGAAGGAAGCGAAGTGTTTTTTAACGAGTGGATGTTTCTGGAGGAACCTCACCTGGCGCGTTTCAAAAAAATGCGTTACGAATATGAAATGAAGTTTCGCGATATGCTGGAAAAAGGCATCAAACGCGGAGATTTTAAGAAAGTAAATACACGCCTGGCCACCTTTACCATTTTTGCTTCCCTTAATGCCACGTACGATCTGTATTCAAGCAACGAACGATTAACCCAGGAAGAAATAGCCGAAGAACTTTCAAACCTGTTATTAAAAGGAATTAAAGCATAAAACGTAACGCATATGTACGGTAACACTTATTTGACCGCCGAGGAGGCACAGCGCCTGAATGTATCGGGTGAGGATCCCGAAAAACTGGCAGAATTTGAAGCCCGTATCGAAAACGGCGAAAAAATTGAACCGGGCGACTGGATGCCGGCAGAATATCGCCGGCAGTTGCTGCGCATGATCGAACAGCATGCACATAGCGAAATTGTAGGCGCATTACCGGAAGGCACCTGGATTACCCGTGCCCCTAATTTTCGTCGTAAGCTGGCACTTATCGCTAAAGTACAGGACGAAGTAGGCCATGGGCAGCTATTGTATGCAGCAGCCGAAACTCTTGGTAAGCCCCGCGAAAAGATGCTGGAAGACCTGATGAATGGTAAGAGCAAATACTCCAATATCTTTAACTACCCGGCTAAAACCTGGGCCGATATTGCCGTAATTGGCTTTTTAGTGGATGGCGCAGCCATTGTAAACCAGGTTATAAATTCCAAGGGCAGTTACGGCCCGTATTGCCGGGCACTGGAACGCATTTGTTACGAGGAAAGTTTTCACCTGAAGCAGGGACATGATAACGTAGTGTACCTGGCTACCGGCACCGACCATCAGCGGGCCATTTTGCAGGATGCAATTAACCGCTGGTATCGCCCGCTACTACATTTCTTCGGCCCGCCTGACAGAACTTCGCAGCACTCCGAAAAACTGATGAAGTGGAAAGTAAAACTGGCCAGCAACGATGATATGCGCAACCAATTTCTCGACCAATACGTACCTAAGATCCTTGAATTAGGGCTAACCTTCCCCGATCCAAACCTGCGTAAAAATGCTGACGGCATTTGGGAATTCAGCGACCCGGATTGGGAGGAATTTAAGCGCGTAATTAATGGCGATGGACCTTGCAACCGAGAGCGTTTGGCAGTCCGCCGTTTTGTTGAATTATCCGGCAAGTGGGTGCGTGAAGCATTGCAACAGCCTGCCGAAAAATACCATGTTCCTTTAGCTTAAAAAGTAATACTATGAGTTCATTAGATCCGCGGGTAAACCGCCTCGATTTGCAGAGAATATCGGAAGGCGAACAGCAAACAAACACCCACCTGATTACATACGAAGTATTTCATCAGGAAAAAAGGGGCAGGCAGGTAGTGCATGTAGGTATCGTACATGCCAGCACTCCCGAAATGGCTCTTATTCTGGCTAAAGAGCAATATGCGCGCCGTGGCAAAACCACCAACCTCTGGGTGGTTAAAACAAGCGATGTATTCACATTTGCCAATAGCGATGATGATATTTTTGAAACGGTGCCGGAAAAAACCTTCCGCGACCCTGCTGCCTATAAGGTGCGCGACCGTATAGAAGCCTACCGTTTAAAGAACAAACAAATTGCCTAGGGCGATTCAAAAACTAGAAAGGATATGAATAACGCAGCAATAAAAGACTTACTGTTCCGCATGGCGGATGATGCGCTGATAATAGGCCACCGTAATTCGGAATGGACCGGTATTGGCCCTATGCTCGAAGAGGATCTGGCATTTTCGAGCATGGCACAGGATAAAATTGGCCACGCCCTGGCTCTCTACAAAATTCTGCATGAAGTATTGGGTGAAGAAGACCCCGATAAGCTGGGTTTTTTACGCAATGAAAGTGCGTTCCGCTGCTGCCACCTGGTCGAGTATCCAATTGGCGAATACGATTTCAGCATCATGCGGCATTTCCTGTTCGACCATGCCGAACTATTGCGATACGAGATGCTTACGCAATCGTCGTTTCAACCGCTGGCATTGCTTGCTAAGAAGGTGAAAGGTGAAATTAAGTATCACGTAATGCATGCCGATACCTTTGTAGCCCAATTAAGTAAAGGTACGGAAGAAAGCCACGCCCGCATGCAAAGCGCCTTAAATAACACCTGGCATCTTGCACTTGGCATATTCGAAAAAACAGATGTAGAAGGTGAACTGATTGCCGGGGGCATTTTTGCGGGCGAAGATGAACTGAAGCGCCGCTGGTTGGAACGTGTTGTGCCTGTTTTGGAAGCAGCCGGCTTAAAAGTGCCTGCAACCGAACCCGGTAATATTGTCTACGGTGGTCGCAAAGGCTACCACTCGGAATACCTAAAAGCGCTGATGGACGAAATGTGCGAAGTAGTGCGCACTGACCCTGCCGCGGAATGGTAAAAAAAACAGTACGCCATGGAAACTATAACACTTACTGAACAGGATGTTTGGGCCGCTCTGCAAAGAGTAAAGGATCCGGAAATTCCTGTGCTTTCGGTAGTGGATATGGGAATGGTTACCGGTGTTAGACTGGATGCGGGCGGGCAAAGGGTGCATATTACCTTTACCCCCACTTTTGTAGGTTGCCCTGCAATAGATATGATTCGCAAAAGCATGCGCGAGGAAATTGAAAAACTACCTGTGCATGAGGTTGAAATAACTACCGATTTTGAAACCCGCTGGAGCAGCGACCGCATGAGCAGCGAAGCCAAAAGCAAGCTGGAAAAATTTGGCATTGCTCCGCCAACCGAACTTAGGGACGAAGAACTTACGCTTGAAATGCTGAACCGCGTTCGTTGCCCTCATTGTGGCAGTACGGATACCACGCTACGTTCCTCCTTTGGCTCTACTCTTTGTAGAGCGATACGTTTTTGTTTTACTTGTAAACAAGGTTTCGAGCAGTTTAAGCCTGTACAATGAGAACCTTAGGGCTGCTTGCCATTTTGCTGATTACCCTGGCCTGTCGATACAGACCGCTTCCGACATTTGGTGTAAGCGATTTTAACTGGTTAAAAGGCAAGTGGCAGGAAGTGCACAGTGGCGATATTGAGAACTGGGAGTTCCCCGGCGACACGGTGGGCAATGGTCTTGGCTATATACCGAATGAGGAAGGCGAAATAGTTCCTAATGAAGTAATGCAGCTGGTGCAGCGTCCGGATGGCTTTTATTTTATAGCGCTGGTAAACAACCAAAACGGCGGTCAACCGGTACCGTTCAAAATCACTTCGTGGAAGACAACAAGCTTTGTAGCCGAAAACCCGGGTCACGATTTTCCTCAACGGATTATCTATAATCTAAAAGGCAATGGCAAACTGCAAGCTACCATAGAAGGCACGCTAAAAGGGAAGAGGAAGCAGGTAAAATTCCTTTTCAGGAAGTTGTAATCCTGCCTGCATTGCGAAAATACTGGGGAATACATATATTGCTTCAAATTGCTGAGATGAAGCGTTTATTTACGGCGGTATTCCTGTTGCTCCTGTTATCGCCCTTTTTGTATGCACAAACGCCGGAAGCGGTAGACCAGCTGAACCAACAGGCTGAGTCGAAGTTGAATCAAAATCCTAAAGAAGCCCTGCAAAGCGCTACCGACGCTAAAGCCGCAGCCACAAAAATCGATTATAAAAACGGTGGTGGAATGGCTACTGCTCTTATGGCCGTGGCTCATTATAAAACCGATGATTATGAACGCGCCTTATTATTAATTAAAGAAGCCCTGGTTACAGCTGAAGGAAATAAGGACACAACCACCTTAGCCTTTGCTAAATATTGGGCGGGTAATATGGAACTGAACCACGGCGAATATGGCAAAGCACTGGATGATTACCAGTTAGCACTCGACCTTTCTAAAAAGGCAGGCGACAAAAAGAACCTTGCCCGCGCTTTAGATGGTATCGGTAGTATTTATGAGTCGCTTGGCGAAGATGAAAAAGCGCTTACCTCCTATCAGGAATCGTTGAAAGTAGCTCAGGAAGCCAACTTTAAAGAATGGTATCCTACGGTAAACTTTGACCTGGCAAACATGGCTTATAAAAAAGGGAAAGTAGAGGATGCCATCGGCAAATTCAACGAATCGATTACAGGTTCCGACGAAGTAGGTAATATCAACAACAAAGCCAATTGCTTTCAGCAATTAGCCTCCATTTATTATGAAAAGAACGACCCTAAAACGGCCATGAAATACGTGCAGGATGCGATGGCGCTGTTTGAACAAACCGGCTCCATGAGTTCCTATAGCTATAGCCGGCTGTTGATGAGTACGATATTACTGAGTGATAAAGAATGGGATCTGGCCATTGAATTGGCTCAAACATCATTACAGGAAGGCCGCGATAAACACGAAACACAATTACAACGAAACGCCGCCGAGGTATTGTACTATGCTTACAATGGCAAAGGTGATAAAGGTAAAGCGCTTGAATACCATGTGCTGTTCCATAACC
Source organism: Chitinophagales bacterium (assembly GCA_044225825.1). Lineage (GTDB taxonomy): Bacteria > Bacteroidota > Bacteroidia > Chitinophagales > LD1 > Bog-950. Next base: position 92,475 of record JBGAIB010000003.1, on the reverse strand, counting down.
TTGCCGAAACCAACCATAACGAGGAATTAGCTAAAAAGCTAACCCAAATGGAGTTGCAGACCAAATTTCAGAAGGAACGCGAAATTGCTGATGCAAAGGCAGAGGCAGAAAAGGCGGAACTTAATGCCCGGATAGAACGTGAAAACCTGCTTAAGAAAGCCTCGCTGATAGGTATCGGTTTGCTGGCTGTTATAGCAGGCCTCTCAATTTTCGCCTTTATTCAAAAGCGTCGTGATAACCGCGTAATTGCGGCCGAAAAGAAAAAGAGCGACGAACTGCTTCTGAATATTTTGCCCGCCGAAGTTGCCACTGAACTCAAAAACAGCGGCACCAGCAAAGCCAAAAATTACGAACGTGCAACAGTACTGTTCGCCGACATTAAAAACTTTACTGGTGCGGCTGAAAAAATGAGCCCTGAAAAGCTAGTAGAAGAAATAGACTTCTATTTCAAAAAATTCGATGAGATAGTAGCCCGCCACCGTATCGAAAAAATTAAAACCATTGGCGATGCGTATTTATGTGTAGGCGGCTTACCTGTGCCGGATATTGATAATGCAGTTGGTGTTGTTACTGCTGCTCTCGAGATGCAGCAATTTATGCAGCTGGCCCAGAAAGAAAAGAGTGCACGCGGGCAGATATTTTTTGAAATACGCATAGGTATACATACTGGCCCGTTAGTAGCGGGTATTGTAGGCCTGCGCAAATTCGCTTACGATATTTGGGGCGATACCGTAAACATTGCTGCCCGCATGGAACAACATGGCGAAGAAGGCAAGATTAATATTACAGGGTCCACTTACGAATTGGTTAAAAGCAAATTCGTCTGTACCTACCGCGGAAAAATTGAAGCGAAACATAAAGGCGAAATAGATATGTATTTTGTGGATGGACTTATTTAATTTCATTTAAGATATTATGGTAAAAAAGATCCTTTTAACCCTTACTGCCTTTGTTGTATTGGGCGGTACCATGCAATTACAGGCGCAAAAAGATGCGAAGCAGGTGGAGGAGATGCGCAAGCTGCAGAAGCAGATGATGGAAGAAAACAAGATGATTCAGCAGCAGCAGGAATGGAATAACCAGAACGCGCAGCAGGAAATCAAAAAACTGAATACCGATAACCAGCAAAAAACCGCGGAGGTGCAACAAAGCCGGCAGGAAGCGCGACAAGCCCTCGCAGCAGCCAACAAAGCCAAGGCCGACCTTGAAGTTAAAATGGCCGAATTAGCAGCTACACAGTCGAAAATTGATTCGGCTAAAGCGGAGCTGGCCTTTACTGATTCATTGTTGCAAACCTCCGAAATGGTAAACAAGCGGATCATTCAGGAAAAACAGCGCCAGGAAGATAGCATCCGTATCCTGCGGAAAGATCAGGAGCTCACCGACCTGGAGTTAAAATCGCAAAAAGCTAAAAACAACCTGTACATCATTATTGCAGGGGTGTCGCTTAGTTTATTGTCTATTATCGGGGTCCTGTTTATCAGCCGCCAGAAAACTATGCGAGAACTTGCCGAGAAGAACAAGGTAATTCAGGAAGAGAAAAAGCGCAGCGATGAATTGCTGCTGAATATTTTGCCGGAGGAAGTTATGCATGAGTTAAAAGCCCATGGCAAAACCCAGGCCCGTAATTACAGCAATGCCACAGTGCTGTTTGCCGATATTAAAGAGTTTACCAAAATAAGTGAACGCCTCTCTCCCGATGAGCTGATTGAAGCGTTGGATGCCTATTTTGAACGATTTGACCACGTTATTGCCAAATACGGTATCGAAAAGATCAAAACGATCGGTGATGCCTATGTATGCGCAGGCGGGGTGCCCAGCAAAAACGAAGTGAGCGCACATTCAATGGTAACTGCTGCGCTGGAGTTTATGCGGGAGGTAGACAATCTGCGGGAGGAAAGGGGTAAGCAGGGCAAGCAAACCTTCGAATTCCGCATCGGTATGCACACCGGCCAACTTATCGCCGGGGTAGTGGGCATCCGCAAATTTGCATACGATATTTGGGGAGACACCGTTAATATGGCAGCACGCATGCAGCAGGAAAGCGAGGTCGGCAAGATCAATATTTCCGGCGCTACTTATGAATTGGTGAAGGATAAATTTGCTTGTGTATACCGGGGCAAACACGAAGCAAAGAATAAAGGCGAAATAGATATGTATTTTGTAGAAAGAGCCATTGCTTGATAATATTGCTAAAATTTTATTTTCACGCACGCGGATGAACGATTATAAGGAGATAGAGGACTATATAGTGGCGAAGCTGAAGCGGGAGTTGCCAAAGAACCTATACTACCACGGGCTACATCATACCCTGGATGTATTAGAGTCGGCGGAACGCATTGGCCGTGAAGAAAAAATTAGTGATAGCGATATGCAGTTACTCAAAACTGCTGTGCTCTATCACGATTCGGGTTTTACCAAAGTTTACAAGAATCACGAAGAAATAGGATGCGACCTCGCCCGTGAGGACCTTCCAAAATTCGGCTATACACCTGAACAGATCGAAAAGGTTTGTGGTATGATTATGGCCACCAAAATTCCACAACGCCCTAATAACAAGCTGGAATATATCATCGCTGATGCCGACCTCGAATATCTCGGCACCGATAAGTTTTGGGATATCGGCCGCACCTTGTTTGAGGAAATACGCATTTACCTGGATGTAGACAGCGAACGGCAGTGGAACATCATTCAAATGAACTTTTTAAAGAGCCATAGCTACCATACCGATTACTGCAAAAAGAACCGCGAAACCGCAAAGCAATTACATCTGAAAGAAGTAGCAGCCCTTGTGAACCAGCAGGACTAAGGCCTTATAATTTCTACCTTTGCCATAACCCATGGCTACTACCATCACCGAAGCAACAGTGCGCAATCTTATTGCATTTACAGCAGTAACAGCAATTGCAGCAATTACACTTTGCTGTCACGAACTTTGGCGGGATGAATTGCAGGCATATTCCATTGCACGCTACAGTCATACCATGGCAGAATTATTCAGCAATAAAGCCTACGAAGGCCACCCTGTACTTTGGTATGTAATACTTTATGCGCTAACGCACATAACAACTTCGCTGTTCGCCATGCAGTTGTTACACCTTCTTATTGCCTTGTGCGGTATTGGATTATTCCTGCACTTCTTCCCCGGCAAACCATGGGTTAAATACCTTACGGTATTCGGCTACTTTTTTCTATACGAATACACCGTTATCAGCCGCAACTACGGCATCGAAATAACCCTTGTAGTTGGTCTGTTGGCAGCAATACAACACCAACGCTGGTGGTTAAGTACGGTATTGTTATTTCTACTGTTGCAAACCAACGCATTGGGATGTTTAATTGGTTGTGCGCTGTTTCCCGTAATGCTGGCCCTTCAATGGCCGAATCATAAAAAACAGGCAATCGTAACGGCCGCATGCTTCACTTTTGCCATTGTGTTTTTTTGGATAACCGTTCACCCACCTGCCGATTCCGGCTTTTCGCCCGGGTGGACGTTCAATTGGCGCGATTTACAAAACGCCTGCATGGCATTTTGGGATGTATTTGTGCCTTTGCCCAAAGCACAGTTACACAGTTGGAACAGCAACTTTCTAAGCAGCGCCTACCACCCCTGGCTGAAAACAGCTTTGGCCCTTGGATTACTTGGTGCGGCCTGCTATACACTCCGTTCCGGCAAGTTTGCGCTCCTCTTTTTTGCATCAGCAGTGCTTTTAATAACTGCTTTTTTAACCACCAAATACCTGGGCTTTTTACGACATCAGGGGCATTACTTTTTAGCTTATATAATAGCTTTATGGCTACGGGACGGTTTCGCAGGGCATGGAGCACTACGGCAAAATGCATTTAGCAATCTTTTTACCGGTACGCTTTTAAGCGCCCAGGTGGCCGGCGGGTTAATTGCTTGCTATATGGACTGGCAGTATCCGTTTTCAAACAGCCAGGCTGTGGCCACGTATATTTCCCGCAAATCGCCCGATGCCTTCCTTGTGGCTTCGCCCGACTATATTGGTGCTTCGGTAGGCATAATTTTGAACCGCGAAGTATACTACCCATGCAGCGACCGTTCAGGGCTATTCATAATATGGGATGATAAACGGTTGGATTTGAGCGAAGGGATGATGATAAGTAGAACAGGAAATAAAAAAGCGCAAGGTAATGATGTGTTATTGCTATCAGGTTCTTTACTACAGCAAACCGATTCGCTAAACGCCTATGGCCTTATGATTATAGATTCCTTTCCTCCTACTATTGTAAAAAACGAGCAGTATTTTATTTACAGGTAAACCACTCCCTCCCATAAACAAGTAGAGACGCAAAAATATGCGCCTCTACAAACAAGTTTACTCTGCTGTATTATCCTTTTATGGCAATACCAAGTTCGTCCAGTTGTTTTGGATCAACCGTGGTAGGTGCGTCCATCATTAAATCGCGGCCACCACTGGTTTTAGGATAAGCGATTACATCGCGGATGGTTTCGCCACCGGTCATAAGCATTACAACCCGGTCCAAACCAAAGGCACAACCGCCGTGTGGTGGCGCACCGTATTTAAAAGCGTTCAGCATAAAGCCGAATTTTTTCTGCTGTTCCTCGGGGCTAATGCCAAGGTTTTTAAATACGCGCTCCTGAATAGCATGCTGGTGGATCCGGATAGAGCCCGACAATATTTCGTTTCCGTTCATTACCATATCATAGGTTTGGGCACGAACGCGCGTAGGATCGGTATCAAAGTATTGCATGTCCTCAGGATGCGGGCTACAGAAAGGATGGTGGGCAAAGGTAATTTCGCCGGTTTCTTCATCCTTTTCAAATAACGGAAAGTCAACCACCCACAGCAAGCTCCACGCCTTATCGCCCATCCAGTTATGGCGCTTGCCTAATTCCAGACGCAAATCGCCAAGGCTCTTACGCACTTTTGATGTTTTGTCCGCTGCCAGTAAAAGCATATCGCCTTTTTGGGCATTAAACAGTTTGCCTATTTCACGTAGCTGTTCCTCGTTAAAGAATTTATCAATCGAAGATTTTACAGTGCCATCCTCGTTAAACTTAATATTGATCAGGCCGCTTAAGCCGCGGTGCGAAGCTTTTACAAACTCCAGCAACTCGTCCAATTGTTTACGGGTGTAATTAGCCAGTCCTGTGGCATTAATACCGGCCACTAAACCGCCGGTTGCAACCGCATTGTTAAACACTGAGAACTCCGATTTAGGCAATGCTTCGTTCAGATCCACAATTTTGCAATCAAAACGCAGGTCCGGTTTATCGCTGCCATAGTATTTAATCGCATCGTCGTACTTAATGCGTGGCAGTTCACCTGGATCGTAATTCAATACCTTTTTAAATACATGCTGCATCATACCACCAAAAGTGGCGAAGATGTCCTCCTGGTGCACATAGCTCATTTCGCAGTCCACCTGAGTAAACTCCGGTTGGCGGTCGCCACGGAAGTCCTCATCGCGGAAACATTTAACAACCTGGTAGTAGCGATCCATGCCGGCTACCATCAGCAATTGCTTTAAAATCTGCGGTGATTGGGGCAGTGCATAAAAACTGCCATGTACCAGTCGCGAAGGCACCAAAAAGTCACGGGCTCCTTCCGGGGTGCTCTTAATAAGGGCTGGGGTTTCCACCTCTATAAAGTTCAGGCCGTCAAGGTATTCACGCACCGCACGCACAATGGCTGCACGGGTTATCAACCGGTCGCGCATAACCGGGCGGCGGATATCAAGGTAGCGATATTTTAAACGCAGCTCTTCGCTTCCATCTGTCTCATTTTCAATGATAAATGGTGGAACCTCGGCCTCACTCAGGATAGTCATTTCGCTTACCCAAATTTCAATATCGCCGGTTGGCATAGCCGGGTTTTTACTGGTACGCTCGGCAACTTTACCTTTTACCTGCACTACAAACTCTCTGCCCAGCTTATTAGCCCGGTCGCAAAGGGCAGCATCGCTTTCTATGTTAAAAACCAGCTGTGTTAAGCCGTAACGGTCGCGTAAATCAATAAAAGTCATGCCTCCCAGCGCTCTAACGCGCTGTACCCAGCCACTCAGGGTTACTTCGGAACCTTGGTTTTGCAGCCTTAATTCGCCACAGGTATGCGTACGATACATATATATTAAATTTTAGTAAGTGTTATGTAAGCGGGGGGCTAAAATAACCGATTTTACTACACTACAATTTCAGAAGCCTTAATACAACGAAAACCCTATCTTTACAGTCTTGTTCTATACCGCCCCGAAGCGGCTAAAACCAGTTGGATGTTTTATAGGAATTTCTACTCGAAAATTACAGTTTTATTGCTGGCCGTAATTATCTCGGCAGGAACTGTTAGCGCTACCCACAATATGGGTAAGGACTTACAATACGTTTGTTTAGGCAAGGTAGGTGGTAACATGCAGTATAAGGTTACCGTGCACTACTACCGAAACTGCTGGGATAACAGCTTTAGCGGCCCTGCTTCCACTGCTCCCTCATCAGTAAGCCTTCAAATAATTGGCACAGGTTGTACCGTAAGCCCTTCAACCGTATCGCTACCGCTTGATAATAGCGCAGTACCTCCCAATGGCAGCGACGTGTCACAGTTATGTCCTGCTCAGTTACCACAAAACGGTTGTAATTGGTCAGGCACTGGCAACCCGCCCTATCCCGGTGTGCAGGTTTATACCTATACCGGCATTGTAAACGTGCCTGTGGGTTGCGGAACGGTAACCTTTGGCACCACTGAATGCTGCCGAAATGGTGCCATTAACAACCTGCCTACACCCGACAGCCGCGACCTGGCCATATACGCTACTGTAAACAATACCATAGACCCCTTAACAGGCCAACCTTATTGCAATACATCGGTGGCTTTTACCAACCAACCGGTGCCCTTCTTTTGTTTAGGTTCTAATGTAACCTTCAACCACGGTGCGGTAGATGTGGACGGCGACTCGCTGGTGTTCGAACTGGTAAATCCCATGGAAGGCTTCTCATTGCCCTATAATAATATCACCTTCAACGGTGGTTATACTGTAAACTGTCCGATCCGTACGGTACCGGCAAATTCGTTCAATTTCAACACCCAAACAGGGCAAATGCAGTTTGTTCCCGGCTTTCAGGAACAATGTGCGCTGGCAGTACGTATTTACGAATATCGCAATGGTGTTCTAGTGGGCACCACTATGCGCGATATTCAGGTAGTAATTTTGAACTGCGCCATCGCTATCCCTGATCAGGATCCAATCACCAACGTGCAGAATGGCAGCCAGGTTGATTCTCTATCCGTACAAGTTTGTCCCGGCACTGCACTTACATTTGATATTGAATGTACTGATCCGGCCAATCACAACTTAACTATTACCAGCAACCTGAACACGACCCCCTCGGCCATTCCTGGCGCGCATATGACCCAGGTTGGTACCGGCGATACGGTGATCGCACGTATCGACTGGACCCCGATAGCCAGTGATACAGGTTGCCACAACTTTGTACTAACAGCTCAAAACAATGACTGCCCGATAAATGGCACCTACACCCGTGTTTATACTATTTGCGTATTTACGCAGGTGAACCTGCTTTCGGCCAGCCCTACGTTCTGCGGAACGCCTGTTCAGCTAACGGCTACCGGCGGCAGTAACTTTTTCTGGTCCCCTTCCAGTGGGCCCAATGGAGTATCAAATCCTGCAATACTTAAGCCCACTGTTTCGCCAACCTCCCCAACAATGTACTACTTTACATCCGATTGCGGTACCGACTCGGTGTTTGTAGATGTAGCACCACCATTCTTGTACGACGCAGGACAAGGCGGCGCAATTTGCCAAAACGGCCAGTTGCCGCTAAATGCTAATACCGATAATTTATATGCGCCTTATCAGTTTCAATGGGTGCCCTCAACGGGGCTGTATGACCCTGTTTCGGGCCTCCCCAACGATACTATACCTAACCCGGTCGCAAGCCCTTTAACTACCACCATGTATCATTTATATGTTACTGGGGCTAATGGTTGTACTAATGTCGACTCTCTCCAGGTTAACGTTGCAGGAACCGGTCCTGCCCTGGTAGCTAAAGCTCAGCCAACCAGTGTATGCCCGGGTCAACAGGTAGAACTGAATATTTTAACTAACCCGCAAAACTGTGGTATTAGTCAAACCCCTTGCAGCGGTAATGTAGTAAGCGGGCAAATTGGAACAGGTACGGGCGTAACACCAACCGGTTCGCCAACCCAATACCCAACCGTGTACGGGCACTACAGTGCCAGTGCGCGCCATCAGTTCTTATATCTGCAAAGCGAATTGTTAAGCCAGTTCCCTTCCGGTGGCGAAATACGAAGCATTGCCTTCAACGTAACGCAGATAAACGCCAACAACGACTCGTTGATGAACTTCGAAATTAAAATGGGATGTACACAGGCAACGTCCTTAACCAGTTGGCAACCCAATATGGTAACCGTGTTCTCGCCTAAGAAGGTTTATATGGGCGGTACAGGCAATACCGGTTGGAAAACCCACACACTTGATTTCCCTTATAATTGGGATGGCACCAGTAACCTGGTAGTAGATATTTGTTTCTACAATAGCCCTAATTCCACTGCATTAAATGCTAAAATGCAGATGACACCTACACCGTTCCAATCGGTGTACTACTCAAAAGGTGGCACCAGCCAGTGCGGCAATACCGGTACGCCTCAAAGCAGCGCCAACAGGCCTAATGCCCGTTTCGATATTTGTATTACCAGTGTAGACGGTCTGCCAACTTCCTGGACACCGGCTACGGGCCCCAATGCTGTAATCCCGTCCAACAACGATACAGCATTCAGTTATCCGCAAACACCGGTTATTTATAGCGTAGATGTTACTGCCCCTAACGGTTGTGTTAGCAGTGATTATGTGTTTGTAAACGTAGATACCAGCCTGCGCTTCAGCGCGGCACCGGATGATACCTTCTTTTGCAGCCCTGCCAGCGTAACACTTACCACTACAACTATTGGCAGTCCGCTGCCAGGTCAAAGTTTCCAATACCAATGGCTGAACCTGACCACCAATACCCCGGCAGGTAATACTCCTTCAATTACCGTCACCCCTACCGCATCTACCGATTATCTGGTTACCCTTACAGGCGGTGCTTGTACATTAACAGATACCGTACACATAGTGGTAGGCAACAATATTCCGGTATCGCTCACCGTTGATTCCATTGATTGTTTTGGCATGAGCAACGGTAAAATATTTGCAGCACCAACAGGCGGCACACCCCCTATCAATTATACCTGGAGCAATGGTGTAACCGGGGTTGATTCCATTGTAAACCTTGCCCCCGGCATGTATACCGTATCTATAAGCGATGCACAGGGTTGCACTGGCCGCGATACGGCTATTTTAAATCAGCCTACACAAGTATCTGTTACCATTCAATCGCAACTGATAAGTTGTAGCGGGGCTGCCGATGGACAGGCCCTGGCAGTAGCCGCAGGTGGCACTCCAAGCTATACCTATAACTGGAGCACCGGCAATAACAATAACCCGCAAACTTCATTAGGCCCTGGCACCTATACCGTTACGGCCAGCGATTCAAAACTTTGCACAGCTACTGCTAATTGGACGGCGATTGACCCTGCTCCAATCACAGTAACTGTACCAACTGTAACTGCAGTAAACTGTTTCGGTGGAAGCGATGGCACTGCCACAGCAGTAGTTAATGGAGGCACTTCGCCTTATGTTTACAATTGGAGCGTAATAGGCATTGCGCCTAATCCGGGTGTTGGTTTTCCTCAAGGCAACCATACGGTTACTGTTACCGACCTTGGCGGCTGCACAGCTACTGCCACATTCAGTATCACTCAGCCAACAGCCATAACAGCTACCGTAAACACAGTTACTGACGCCACCTGCCATGCAGGTTCGGACGGTGCTGTAGACATTACTGTAACAGGAGGAACAACAGGCTACGGTTACCTTTGGAACGACGGAACCACCACCGAGGATCTCACTGGAAAAACTGCAGGAACGTACATTGTTACCGTTACTGATGCCAACAGCTGTCAGGCTTCAGCAACAGCAACTATATCAGAACCTACAGCTGTAGCTGTTTCATTTACGCATACAAACCCTCTTTGCAGTGGCGACAACAGCGGCAGCGCAACAGTAACTGCAGCAGGTGGCACGCCGGGTTACACTTATGATTGGGCCAGTGTAGCCGGTACTAATGATAATGCCACAATTAACCAATTGTCATCCGGCAGCTATGATGTAACCGCGACCGATAGCAAAGCTTGCTCAGCCAGCGGAAGCGTTACGCTCATTGACCCGATAACACTGGATGCGCAGTTCATTAACAAAAATGAAATTAGCTGCGCCAATGATCAGGACGGAAGTATTGAAGTAGCAGTTTATGGAGGCACTTCGCCTTATAACTACATATGGAGCAATGGCTCTACATCCCCGGCAATTAACAACCTTGCTCCGGGCACGTATTACGTTACCGTAAGTGACGTGAATGGTTGCGATACAACCATGAACACCATCTTCCTGGCTCCTCCGGTTATCGATATTTTGTTGATGGATGTTGACTCCGTGTCGTGCCCGCAGTATAGCGATGGAATTATCCATGTTATTGGTATCGGTGGAACGCCGGGGGCAGTTATGCCTTATGAATACTCTATCGATGGCACTACCTTCCAGGGCTCCGAATTCTTCCAAAGCCTGGCCAAAGGCACCTATCAGGTAACCATTCGCGACGGACAGGGCTGTTCCAAGGACACTACCGTTGTAATAGGCGAACCGGCTGTGCTTGACTTGAGCATACTGCCAGGTGATACGATGATTGACCTGGGCGATGCCGTTACCCTATTTGCAAGCATCAGCAATTACTCCGGTAGCGACATTAACTTCTATAGCTGGAGTCCACTAAACGGGCTTAATTGCAGCGACTGCCCCTATGTGCAGGCAGCCCCCTATACCCAAACCGACTATACGTTAACAGTTAATTACCTGGCAAATTGCACGGTAAGTGAAACCGTGCGTATAAGCGTTGGGGATGGTGAAGATATTTTTGTGCCAAATGCCTTTTCGCCCAACGGCGACGGCAATAACGACGTCTTGTTTATATATGGTAAGGCGCTGGCAAAGGCAAACCTGCTCATATTTAACCGCTGGGGCGAAAAGGTGTTTGATTCGCAAAACCAGTTTATGGGATGGGATGGCACCTACCGGGGAGTGTTACAGAACCCGGGCGTTTATACCTACTATTTACAAGGGGTATATCTGAACGGTAAAAACAAAGAGAAAAAAGGCACTATCACTCTGTTGAAATAGAAAATTTAAGCATTTTGCAGGCCTTGCATGAAACTTTTACAAGCTGGAACCTGTAAAAGACCTCGAAGGAAGGTGTATTTTTTTTTGAGATAAAATTTTGAGAACCCTAATTTTTGATATTTTAGACAACCTAATTAAAACCGGGACATGAGGAAAGTTTTACCGATACTACTATTGACACTGAGTCTGTTTACTGCCCGTGCACAAGATCCGCACTTCTCGCAGTTCTACATGACTCCTGTTTATTTGAACCCAGCCTTAACCGGCGCCTTTGATGGCAACTACCGCATCACAGCCTTATTCAGAGGCCAGTGGGGCGAAATTTTGCGTAACGAAAGCACACCGATGTATCGTACCTATACAGCGTCTGCCGATTTTAGGACATTAAAAGGTTTTAAGAAAGGTGATGCCTTCGGTTTCGGTGCTTCATTTATGGGCGATCAGGCCGGTGAATCAAAATTCGGTTTCAATAGTGGTGGATTGAGCCTTGCTTATCACCTGGCCTTAGACCAATGGGCAACCAATTATATTACAGCAGGTTTCTCCTCTAATATTTATCAGCAAACTATCGACTTCTCTCGTCTGCAATTTGGCAGCCAGTGGGATGGAAGTGGCTATAACGCTTTGTTGCCAACCAACGAATTTTTAGTTAATAACCGTTTCTTATACTGGGATGTAAACGCAGGTTTGCTTTGGTATATGAAATTAGGACGTAATAAGAGCCGCAGCCGCACCAGCATTTACTTAGGCGCTTCTGCCTATCACTTAAACCGCCCCGCCATTTCTTTCCTGGGTGATAAGAACGTGCGCATGAACATGAAGTTTGTAGGCCACGGTGGTATCCGTTTCCCTATTAAAGGTCGTTTCGATCTGCAACCTAAGTTCATTGTAATGTCGCAAGGCAAGAGCATTGAGACAATCTGGGCAGCCGATTTCCGTATTCTGTTTGAAGAAAGATATCCTGATGGCGACCACTTCCGTTTCGGAGCTATGTTCCGTATGGTTGGTGGCGACCCTAACGCTGCTTGGAGAGACAAGCGCCTGAACGCCGAATCAGTAATACTTAACGCAGGTGTGGCCTGGAACGGTTTTGACCTGGGTGTTGCTTATGATATCAACGTTTCTCAACTTATAAGCGGTAGCCGTTCCAATGGCGGTTTCGAAGTTGGCCTGGCTTACATCGGAAAATGGAAAAAACGTGGTCCACAAACCATCTACTGTCCTCGATTCTAATTTTATATTATCGATATATAAAAAGGTAATCCAAAACGGGTTGCCTTTTTTATTTCCGGAAATCAGGCTTCGCGGTACTTTTATTGCAGTAACATGTAAAACAAGATTATGAATACCGTCAAATCACTTCTGTTACTTACCCTAGTAGCTAGTCTGTTAACGGCTACTTCCTGTAGCTCAACCAAACACCACTGGCATAAAACCACTAAAGAGGAAAGGCAAGCAGGAAAACAACAGAAATAAAAAACGGGGTGTTTTCACCCCGCTCTATTTGCTTGCTAAGTTTGCTTATAGATCCAACCCGAATTTGCGAGATGTTTCCTTAGCCAATTCGTATCCGGCGTCAGCATGGCGTATAACACCCATGGCAGGATCGTTATGCAATACGCGTTTTAAACGGCGCGCAGCATCATCCGTGCCATCTGCCAGTATCACCATACCTGCATGCAGGGAATAACCCATACCCACGCCACCACCATGGTGAAAACTTACCCAACTGGCACCACCTGCAGTATTAATTAATGCATTGAGTATTGGCCAGTCGGCTACTGCATCGCTGCCGTCCATCATAGCTTCCGTTTCACGGTTTGGCGAGGCCACTGAGCCTGTATCCAAATGGTCGCGCCCAATAACGATAGGTGCTTTAACTTTACCGGTTTTTACCAGCTCATTAAAGGCCAATCCCGCCTTCTCGCGATCGCCCATACCCAGCCAGCAAATGCGTGCCGGTAAGCCCTGGAAAGCAATGCGCTCTTTGGCCATGCTTAACCAGCGGTGCAACCCTTTATCGTTAGGGAATAGCTCTTTCAATTTCTCATCGCAGGTATAGATGTCCTGCGGATCGCCGCTGAGTGCCACAAACCTGAAAGGACCTTTGCCCTCGCAAAACAAAGGACGCACATAAGCCGGCACAAAACCAGGGAAATCAAATGCATTCATTACACCACGTTTATCTTTTGCCTGGCCGCGTATGTTATTGCCATAGTCAAACGTAATAGCACCGCGCTTTTGCAATTCCAGCATTTGGCGCACATGCCTGGCCATAGTATCCAGCGAAAGCCGAATGTATTCATCAGGGTTACTTTCACGCAATACATGTGCCTGCTCAACGCTCAAGCCTTCCGGAAAGTAGCCCACTAACTCATCATGTGCAGATGTTTGGTCGGTTAAAGTATCAGGTGTAATATTTTTATCCAATAAACGCTGCAGCAACTCTACTGCATTGCAACACACCCCTACAGAGATTCCTTCGCCCTTCTTTTTGGCCTCCAGTGCCCATTCAATAGCTTCATCAATATCATGCGTGTATTTATCCAGGTAGCGTGTTTCAATACGCTTTTGTATGCGCCATTCCTCCACCTCTGCCGCCAGGCAAACACCCTCATTCATAGTAATAGCTAATGGCTGTGCACCACCCATACCCCCCAAACCTGCTGTTACATTCAGTGTGCCCTTCAGCGAACCGCCAAAGTGCTGGCTCGCCAGAGATAAAAAGGTTTCGTAGGTTCCCTGCACAATACCCTGCGAGCCTATATAGATCCAGCTACCGGCAGTCATCTGGCCATACATCATCAGTCCTTTCTTCTCCAATTCGCGGAAATGTTCCCAGGTGGCCCATTTGCCAACCAGGTTGCTATTCGCAATCAAAACGCGGGGAGCGTCCTTATGCGAACGCAGCACCCCTACTGGCTTGCCGCTTTGTATCATTAGTGTTTCGTCCTCTTCCAGGTCCTTCAGACATTCAACAATTTTATCAAAGGCTTCCCAGTTGCGTGCCGCTTTCCCCAGACCACCATAAACAATCAGGTCTTCCGGGCGTTCTGCCACAGCTGGGTCAAGGTTATTATAAAGCATACGCAAAGCGGCCTCTTGTACCCAACCTTTGCAACTTAATTTGGTGCCATGTGCGGCATGCAGTTCACGTTTCGTTTCCATTTATAGCAGTATTAGGGCAAATGTATTCGATTTTCTGAAGTCACTAACCGAAGCATAAACATGTGGGAGCCTGTCATTGTTCTTCACTTAAACCATTGATTTTTAATGCCTGCCCGTGATTCATTGCAAATAAATTTCGGCTCATAAGCCCAAATCTTTACTTTGTGCATCAAACCAAAACCCCATTATTATGAAACTCCTGAAAATCATCGGCATACTGCTGTTAGTAGTAATAGCAGCCGTGCTTATCCTGGGCCTTATCCTCCCCAAGGATTATAATGTAAAACGAGATATCGTGATTAATGCACCGGAACAAACCGTTTATAAGGGCATTAGCACCTTTGCCATGTTCGACCAATGGAACCCCTGGAACAAACTTGACTCCACTCAAAAGGTAGAGTTGACCGGTACCGATGGTACCGTTGGAGCAAAACGAAGCTGGAAGGGCAACGATAAGGTTGGCGAAGGTGCCATGACCATTACCAATCTGGTTCCTAACCAATCGGTAAACTATCAGCTGGATTTTATTAAGCCATTCAAATCAACAAGCCAGGTTACCATGAGCATGGAAAAAGCTGAAGGCGGCTACAAGGTTACCTGGGCTATGGCCGGCAAAATGCCTTACCCATTTAACGTTATGGCCCTGTTTGGCAATATGGATAAACAAATTGGCAGCGACTTTGAAAGCGGTTTAAAAACGCTGAAAGAGCTGAGCGAAAAAGCACCTGCAGCAGCCTATGAGGTAAAGGAAACCCAATGGCCTGCAACCGAAGCTCTGGGCATACGCAAAACTGTAAAGTTTCCGGAAATGTCAGCCTTTTTTGCATCTACCTTTCCTGAAGCTTACAAAGCGATAAGTAGTGCTGGAGCTAAGCCTGGTACTCCACTGGGGATTTATTATAAATACGATGAGCAGGCAATGGAAGCAGATATGGCCGCGGCTGTGCCTTACGAAGGCAAAAAAGTGCTCGCAAAAGGATTAAGCAATATCAGCATCCCCGCCCAACAGGCTTACCTGATTGACTACTATGGAGCTTATGATGAAAACATGAAAGCTCCCTATAACGAAATGGCCGCCTTCCTTAAAAAGAATTTCAACCGCGAAAATCCTGATTTGGTTATTGAGCAATATCTCAGCGACCCAATGCAGGAACCTGATACTACAAAATGGCATACAGCGATCTACTTCTTTGTTAGTAAAGAGCAAGCTGCCGCTAAATAATGTTTGCCACAAGGTTTAGAAGAAGCCTGTTCGAAAGAGCAGGCTTTTTTAATTAGAAATAGCCGGAAGGCCAACTATTGCTTTCAACTCTGCTTCCGTTAGTGCGCCCCATTGTTTGTTGGGGTGTGGTCCCATTTCGAAAATTAATTGCCCTCCGGAAACCAAATCGGCATGATGTAAAAATGGCTGAGTAACTGGCTTGCCATTTAACGTAACGCCTTGTATGTACTTATTAATTAGCGATACATGGTGGGCGATAATTTCCAGTTTTAAATCCTTGTTCAACGGATCAGGATGCAATACCATTTTTGGAAATTGTGGAGTTCCTATGGCATAAATGTCTGTGCCCGGTGTTACGGGGTAAAAGCCCATAGCACTAAACACGTACCAGGCACTCATCTGCCCACAATCATCGTCACCATCCATGCCATCGGGGTTATTACGGTAACGCGTGCTGCGGAACCACGCCACCTTGCGTTGCGTCACCCAAGGCATACCCGCATAATCATATAAAAACGTGTAATGATGCCCCGGCTCGTTGGTGTGCCAGTATCGATGCCAACTGAAACTGGTGTTTAGTTTCTTTATAAAAGCTTCGCGGCCTCCCATTAATTCCATTAAGCCCGGTATATCGTGTTGCACAGCAAACAGGTAAGTGTATGGTCCACCTTCTGTAAAGCCTGCACGTTTATCTGTACTCCAGCTTAAATCGCTGTTGCGTGGAGCCATCATGCCGGTTGCCGGATTATACACGTTGTGGTAATTACGGCTGTGCTCTAACATCAAGGCAGCAAGTTTATCGAAACCCGCAGCCTTCGCAACTTGCGCTACACAAAAATCATCATAGGCGCCTTCAAGGGTGTTCGATACACTCTCTGCTGTTTTATCAACCGGCACAAAACCATTGCGCAGGTAATAGGTAAGTCCTGCACGTGTTTCGGGAGATCCCGCCCATAAAGCCCGGTCGTTCCAGCGTTTAAACGTATCTCCTGCCGAAGGCACTGTTGCGTCCTTAATACAGGCCGCGGCTGCCTCCTCCAAATTAAACCCTTTGATACCTTTCACCACGGCATCAGCTATTACTGCGTCCGCATGGGTGCCAATCATTATACCGGTGTAAGTAGGGTTTGGCCACTTGGGCATATAACCGCCCTCTTTATACATCTGCACCAAACTTTGAACCATCCCCGGCACATGTTCTTTTGCTACTAATATCAGCAGCGGATGCTCGGCCCTGTAGGTATCCCACAGGCTGTAATCATTATAACTTACACCTTTATGTATGGTATCGTCAAACGCGCTGTAATACCGACCATATTCACTAAACTGCCTTGGGAATAACAAGGAATGATACAAGACCGTATATATTATTTTCCTTTGCCTCGTACTTGCACCCTCCACTTCCACCCGGTTGAGATAGGTGTTCCATTCTTCGCGCGTACGGTTTTCAACGGCTTCAAAGGTTTGTCCTGCCGTTTCGCGCTCCAGATTTTCTCGTGCCTGTTCCAAACTAATAAAGGAGGTACCTACCCGGGCCTCCACCACTACCGTACCCTTTTTAAACTGTATCCATGCACCACATGCATTAGCAGTTTGCTGCAGGGTCGTACAAATGCTGTCGTTTACCCAGGTACCTGCCGATTCCATTGGAGTGTTGAAACGGATAATAAAATAGCCCTTAAAATTCGGCAGCGGAGGCCCCAGATGCGCACAATGCCGATCCTTATTCCAGCCTGTAATCTCCCTTCTTGCCGTATCCACTCTTATCCACCCCAGCGAATCGGGCAACTGGCTGGCTTCCACATAAACAACCGGTTGTTGCTTTTTGCCATACCTAAACCTCAACATACCACAACGCGAAGTGGCGGTAATTTCGGTTTTAATTATTCTGCCCGCCGGTGTATGTGCTTTTACACGGTAATAATATGCTTCCGATTTTTCATTGGCATGACTAAAGCCCAGTGTTTGTTTCAAGTGTTTTGAATTAACATTGCCGCAAAACGGTTTCAACGTCACATAGCCATAATCACCCATCCACATCGCGGGTTTATGCGTAGCACGGAAGCCTCTTATCCGGGTGTCAAAAAAATGATAATTGGGTATGCGTATACGGCTGTTACGGGTGCAGGCCGTCCAGTTGGTCATACCAAAGGGTGGAGTTACAAACGGTGTGGTTCGGCCATAAAACCAAATGCCCTTTGTGCCTATCAATGGGTTTACGTAGTCCGCCGTTGCAGGAGCACCCTCACCTGCAAAAACGGCAATCGAAAACAATAAACCTAAAGCAAGTAACGCTACTCTGAACAGTTGCATATGGCTAAGGCGAATATAAGAAAGCAGATTTGATACCCCTGAAAGCGAAAGCATTAGCCCGACTTACTGTTTACATAGGAGCGGGCCACAAAAAATCGGCTATTTTGGCACCATGCTACGCTACCATGCCGACCTCCGAACCTTGCTGAATGTTGCGCTTTATTTTGCTGTTGCAATAACGCCCTGGGTCCGCTGGCCCGCAATGGGCGTTTCCGAAATAGTTTTTTGGGTAATAATTAACTGTCTAATGAGTTTCATTTGTGCAGTTATCGTTCACAACACCATTCATGTGCCCATTTTTACAAAGCGCTGGATGAACAAAGTGTTTCAGGTGATATTATCGTTTACTTACGGACACAGCACCAGCGCTTATGTACCGGGGCATAATTTCAGTCACCACAAATACACACAAACACCCCGCGATGCAATCCGTACCAGTAAGGCGCGGTTTCGTATTAACCTGTTTAATCAGTTGTTTTTCTTTTTTATCATGAGCGGTGATATTCTAAAAGGCGAATTGCGCTTTGCTGCTAAAATGCGCACTGAACGTCCTGATTGGTTTCGACAGTATATTTTGGAAATGGTGTTGGTTATGGGTGTTAAAGTGGCGCTGATTATACTGAACTGGAAATGCGCCATCCTGTTTGTTTTAATTCCGCATCAGTACGCCGCCTGGGGAATTGTAGGCACCAATTATTTTCAGCATGATGGCTGCGATGAGCAACACCCCTACAACCACAGCCGTAATTTCAGCAGCCCGGTATTAAACTGGCTACTCTTCAACAATGGTTATCACGGTGTACATCATATAAAACCTAACCTGCACTGGAGTTTATTGCCGGCTTACCATAACGAAAAACTACGCCCCTTTCTGCATCCTTCGCTCGATCGTGTTTCCTTGTTCAGCTATTTAATCGAAGCGCATATCTACCCCGGCAAACGTCTCGATTACCTGGGCAACCCCGTAGTTCTGGGTCCGGCCGAGGCTGAAGAAGACTGGGTAGGTGAAGTAAAAGTGAAAGAGCACGAAACGGATATGGCTGCATAAAATACTAGCGGACTATCACAAACTTTTTAGCCGTATTGTTCTGTCCGTTTCCTATGCTTAAAGTATAAAAGCCTGCAGGCAGCTTATCAGTAGCCAGCGTAATAGGCGATAAGCCTGCCTCCCATTGATGTGCTTCTGTTATCACCACTTCGCCTAAAGCGTTCAATAGTTTAAATTCTAGTTGCTGTGCGTTGGACAAGCCAATGGTTAAATGCAATACATCACCTGCCGGATTAGGCCATATGTTTACCTGAACGCTGCTAAGCTCATTATCTGCTATGCTACTTACTAATGCTGTTTGCTGCACCACGCAACCCTGCTGATTCTTCACATATACAGTATAATTCCCGTTGGCAGGTACAGTGAAAATTGCAGAGGCCTGGTAGGTAACACCATCTAACGAATAATATAAAGTATCGTTACCTGCAGTGGCGTTTACCGTTATGTTTCCTGGGTTGAAGCCCTGTGCAGGTATTGTGGTTATCGCATTTATAGAAATACTGTCCGGGTCATGTAATTCGGTTGTCCAGCTACGCCTGCAGCCTGCCGTATCAGTTACCTGCACCGTATAAAAGCCGGGGCCAAGATTTAGTATTTCAATATTATGCTGATTGGTGCTCCACAGAATATCGTAATGAACCGCGTTATCCGGTGATGTAACAACAGCCATTGCACCAGTATTAGCGCCATGACAAGCAATTGGTGTTTTATCTATGCGCAAATCAAAATGGCAACTATCGCAATTAAAGCGGCTTAAATTTAGAAAGGCGCGATACAGATTCAACCGTCCACCTGTTACTGTTTTGTTGTTTAAGGCTGGCACCCACTCTGCGCCATCCAGCAAGTACTGCTTCAACAACAAAGCTCCACTATCCGGATGCTGCCAGTAAGTTTCCATAAAACCCCGGCAGGCTGCTGCAAACATGGCGGCTACCGCTCCTGCAACATGCGGGGTGGCCATACTGGTACCTGTCATGGTTTGGTAAAGCGTTGGCGTTGGCACTGTAGAATAAATACCCGTACCTGGCGCACCTAAATCAACACTTACGCGGCCGTATGCAGCCCCTGTATTTTTCTTGTCTGCCCTTGTGGTGTTGGTTACACCAATAAACCAATCGCTGGCACATTCAGTAGGCACGTCATGCACCGCATCTACATCCACATCTGCATTCGGTGCCGCACCGGCGCTTAAAATTCCTACAGCACCCAGGCTATCATACATGGCGCACCACAATGGATAGTCTGCAGGATTTGCTCCGTAATTGCCTACGCCAAAAGAAGCATTCGTAGCAACCACAAATGCGCCTTTGGTGCCAAAGGAGTTATTGTAAAGAATACGCATGTTGCGCACATATTCATAACTGGCTACAACGTTAGCTTCGTCGGTGTTACCATAATTAACGCCTAGTATTTTTGCTCCCCAGCAAACCCCTGCAATGCCTTTTGCGTTGTTACCAATTGCGCCGGCAATACCTGCGCAGTGGGTGCTATGGTAAGCGCCAAAGCCTGTGCTGTTAAGGCTGCCACTAGTATCCGGCACACTCCATCCGTTTATGTCATCAATATATCCATTGCCATCATCATCAATACCATTGCCTGGTTGCTCATTATAGTTTACGAAAAAATTGAGGTCCTCATGGCTCACATCAAACTTGCCATCTATGATGGCTATAACAACGGTATCGCCGGTGGCAGTTACATTGCTATGGTTTAAATCCCAGGCCTCAGTAGCTTCAATATCAGCTCCCACCACGCCGCTGGAGCCTCCGGTGTTATCCATATTCCATTGCTGGTTAAAAAACGAATCATCGGGCACCAGGCTGCGCGGTTGTACGCGGTGGTTAAACTGGGCAATTTGTGTAGCAGGATGCAAACGCAGCAGGCGTAAAAATTCTTCCGGATTATCTACGCTGCTTCGTTGCAGCAGCCAAATATTCATGCGTTTCGAAAGACAACTTACCGGCTTCACATCCGGAAAGGCCATCAAGGTCCGGTCTACGGACATGCCGGGCTTCAACAGTATGATAAACTGATTAAGCACGCGCGAATCTTCCTCTTCCCATTGGGCAAAAGCCGTAACGCTGAATAACATGGCCAGGGCAAGCAAACTGTTTCTCATGTAGCTGAAAGTAAAAAGCAATTGATAGTAAAGATAATACCCTTTAGGCGTAATTGGCAGCAATCCAATCCGCTGCAATCCGCATCACCTCTTCACTTTCCCATTTTTGATCAATCTCCGGTATGGCCATAATTCGGTCTAAAAGCTCATTTTGTCTCTCACCGCGGCGTTTGGCCTCGCTGTACGATAGGTCGCTGAACGTAACCATACTGTAGTGTGTCATAAATTTGTCAAAAAACCGGTCCGCAATTTTACGCTCTATTTTAAGGCGCAACTGAAAATCTTCGCGGCCACTCAAGTCGCGCATTTCAATATAGTTATACAGGGCCAGGTCGGCTATGGCATCTCCATTAGGCTTGCGTTGATATTGGAATTTATCCAGCGCATCCTCCCAATTTTCGGCCGTAGCATCCAGTATTTCATCCAGCTCGCGTACGTCTTCAAAACCGCAAATCATGCCTTGTCCGTAAAAGGGAACTATAGCATGGGCCGCATCGCCTATCAGGCAGGCATTTTTATACTTCCAGGGGAAACACTTAATAGTGCATAAACTGCTGGTTGGGTTGGCAAAAAATGTTTTAGTAAGGTCGGGCATCAATGCCATGGCATCCGGGAAGTGCTTACCGAAGTACGCCACTACATCGGCATCAGTTTTCAGATTATCGAAACCATTTTCTCCTTTGAACGGGGCAAACAGGGTAACGGTAAAACTGCCATCAATGTTTGGCAGTGCTATCATCATAAAACTGCCGCGGGGCCAAATGTGCAGGGCATGCTTTTCCAGTTGATGTTTGCCATCGGCGGTTTCAGGTATGTGCAACTCCTTATATCCGAAAGCTTCGTATTGCTGGGAAAGATTGAAATTATTGGTGCGTTGCATTTCATAACGCACTTCGCTAAAAGCACCATCGGCACCAAATATAATATCGCTTCGTGTGTGTAGCTTTTCGCCGGTTACTACATGTTGGAACTGTGTGGTGGTGGTATCAAAGTCTACTGCCGCGCAGCGGTAATCGAAATGAAATTTCACCTTCGGAAACTTTTCAGCCTCCTCAACCATAATGCGGTTCAGTTCGCCGCGGCTTACCGAATAAATGGCCTGGCCATCCTTACCGTAAGGTAAAAGTTGCGTATTACCATTCAGATCGTGTATCATCCGCCCTCTCATTGGTATCGCTATTTTATCTACCACGGCATCTAGCCCGATTTTCTTCAGGGTTTTCCAACCGCGGTGGCTAAGCGCCAGGTTAATGCTGCGTCCGCCTATATATCCGGCCTTACGCATATCGGGGCGACGTTCATACACATCTACTTTATGGCCTCTGCGGCTCAGGTAACAGGCCAGCATGGATCCCACCAGGCCCCCACCCACTATAGTTATGTTCTTTCCCATTACTACCTTCAGATTTTACCGCCCGAAACTATTAATAAAGCAATTACAGGGCACTGAATTTTATCAGCCGGCATTTTTTAAATTCGCATCAAAATTAGTGCTATGAGCCTCGAAGAAACCATCAATGCCGATTTGAAAACCGCCATGTTAGCCAAAGATGAGCCTACCGTGCGCGGACTACGTGCTATAAAGGCCGCCCTTATTTTGGCCAAAACCGAAAAGGGTGCCGGTGGCGTAGTTAGTGCCGAAAAAGAGGTGCAGATGTTACAAAAAATGCTGAAACAGCGTCGCGATTCCATAACCGAATTTGAAAAGGCTAACCGTGCCGACCTGGTTGCCAAAGAACAGGAAGAACTTAAGGTGATAGAAAAATACCTGCCTGCCATGATGGGCGAGGAGGAAGTACGGGCAATCGTTAAGAAAGCCATCGCCGATAGTGGTGCAA
This sequence comes from Chitinophagales bacterium, assembly GCA_044225825.1. Lineage (GTDB taxonomy): Bacteria > Bacteroidota > Bacteroidia > Chitinophagales > LD1 > Bog-950. The sequence goes on along the minus strand of JBGAIB010000003.1, from coordinate 69,475 downwards.
CTTCTCAAAAAGAAATGGGCAAAGTTATGGGCCTGGTTTCTAAACAGGTAGCCGGCAAAGCCGATAATAAAATGGTGGCCGACATCGTTAAAAGCCTATTAAGCTAACAGCATTTTACCTGCATGATTTTCGACATTCTGTTTGTTATCGCCGTAGCCGTTGGGTTCTGGTGGGGCTATAAAAAGGGCATCATTTATTCGCTGTTTAGCATGCTGGGCTATTTTTTAGGCGTAGTTGCTGCACTTAAATTCAGTTACCTGTTGGCCAAATTGCTGAAAGGTGTGGTAAACATGAGCCCTCAGGGGTTGGCTATTCTTTCATTTATATTGGTTTTTATTTTCATGATTTTACTGGCCCGTTTGGTCGCCTGGGTGCTCGAAGAAATCCTGAAATCATTTTCGCTGAACCTCGTAAACCAGTTGATTGGCGGTGTACTGCACGCAGTAATTGCCCTTTACCTTCTATGCGTACTTATTTGGTTTGCCGACCGTATGCAGGTGTTTCCGCAAAAACAGCGCGACACCTCGCATGTTTACAGTTTTATGGCTAATCTGGCTCCAAATGTTATGGAAGCATCCGGTAAGGCGTTGCCTTTTGTAAAGGACTCCTTCGATCAGTTCGAGAAAATATTGCGTAAGTAAAGCGCTTATTGGGGCAATAGATCTTTTACTACCAACTGCAAACTCACATTACCTTGCCATTCATTTTCTGCTAGTTGGTATACCAAATCAAATGCGCCACCCTTAACTACATTAAATTTGGGCGCGAGGCCAAACCCAATGCCGTTCATAAAGCCCTGTCCCTGGGTACGTAAAGAAAATTTCACGTGGTCTTCCTTCACTATTTTGCTCCAGCCACTATCCACTGCACCGCGGGTTAAAAATACGGGCTTCATATTATCAGGCCCAAAAGGTGCCATCTGTTGCAATATGCTAAAAAACCGTGGCGTAATATCACTCAATTCCAGTTGCGCATCAATTTCAATCTCGGGTACCAAGTGGTGGTCGCTAATGCGGGCGCTAACCACTTCGTCAAACTTTTGCCGGAAGGCGTCAACGTTTTCCCGCTGCATGGTTAAACCTGCAGCAAACTTATGCCCACCGAATTGTATCAGTAACTCGCGGCATTCATAGATAGCCTCGTACAAATCAAAGTGCTTAACCGAACGAGCACTCCCTGTAACCTTGCCTTCGCTTTCGGTTAGCACAACGGTCGGGCGGTAATAGGTGTCCGTTAGCCGCGAAGCAACAATACCTATTACTCCTTTATGCCATTCAGGATGAAAAACAACGGTTGATTTACGACTTACCAACTGCGCGTCGGCTCCAATTATTTCCAGGGCATGGGCTGTAATGCTCCTGTCCAGATCTTTTCGCTCATCATTGTATTTGTTCAGCTGGAAAGCTTTTTCATCGCCTTCAAAATCTTCATCCTCGCTAATCAGCAACTTAACAGCATGTCGGGCATCATCCATACGCCCTGCCGCATTTATGCGGGGCCCAATTAAAAACACCACATCATCTATATCCATATCCTTCTCGGTGCCGGCAAGTTCTTTTAACCGTCTTAATCCGAAAGAGGGGTTAGTGTTTAATTTTTTAAGGCCGTGATAGGCCAAAATGCGATTCTCACCGGTCATGGAAACGATGTCGCTGCCTATACTTACGCATAAAAGGTCCAGCCATTGCATATATTTTTCTGCGGCTATGCCATGCTGCATACTAAAGGCCTGCAATAGCTTAAAACCTACACCGCAACCGCTCAACTCTTTAAATGGGTAATTACAATCACTGCGCTTAGGGTCAAGTACTGCTGCTGCCTGTGGTATTTCTTCGCCGGGCTGGTGGTGATCACAAATAATAAAATCAATGCCCAGTTGATTGGCATAGGCTACTTTATCGTTTGATTTAATGCCACAGTCCAGCGCAATAATCAAACTAAACCCGTTGGCTTTCGCATAATCAATGCTTTTAAAGGAAATGCCATACCCTTCGGTATAACGGTGCGGCACATAATAATCTATCGGGTGGTGTATTTCCTTAAAAAACGAATACACGGTAGCTATCGCCGTAGTGCCATCCACATCATAATCACCATATATCAAAATCTTCTCCTGATGTATCAATGCTGTCGTAATGCGCTCAACAGCTTTATCCATATCCTTCATTAAAAAGGGGTCGTGGAGTTCACTTAAATCAGGTCGGAAATATTTTTTAGCCTGTTCATACGTTTCAATACCACGAGCAACCAATATTCGGCACAAGGCTGTATGCACCTTTAATTCGTGCTGTAAGGCAATAACTTTGGCTTCGTCAGCAGGCTTCAAGGTCCAGCGCTTTTGCATCCGGCGAATATAAACAGTCGCCTGCAACCGTTGCCCGTTTAATCAGGCAGGGGCAATTCTTACATTCTTTTACTTTTGCCATCCGCACATGGGTAAAAAATTCTTCATCGCTTTTTGGGGCCTCTTCCTGGCAGGTGTGCTTACGATAGTGCTGGCCTTTTATCTTATTGCCAACGGTAAGTTTGGTTACATGCCCAGTTTCGATGAACTGGAGAACCCTAACAGTTCGCTTGCTACAGAAATTATCAGTACCGATAATGTTATCCTGGGGCGCTATTACATCGAAAACCGCAGCAACATCACCTGGGAAAACCTGAACGATAACCTGAAGCAGGCATTAATGGCCACCGAGGATATCCGCTTTTTTGACCATACCGGAGTAGATCTTCGTGCACTGGTGCGGGTCGTAAAAGGTGTAGCTACGCATGACGGTCAAGGTGGAGGCAGTACTATTACCCAGCAGCTGGCCAAAAACCTCTTCCCGCGCGATAGGCTTAGCAAAATTCAATTGGTAGCCCGTAAGTTGAAAGAATGGATTATAGCCGTTAAGTTGGAACGTGCCTATACCAAGGAGGAGATTATGGCTATGTATCTTAATACCGTTCCATTTAGCGATAATGCTTTCGGTATTAAATCGGCCGCCTATGTTTATTTCGGTAAACCCGTCGATTCGCTTAAAGTTGAAGAAGCGGCCGTTCTTGTGGGCATGCTTAAGGCTCCGAGTTCGTATAATCCCCGTTCAAAACCCGAAGTATCCAAACAGCGCCGCAATGTGGTGCTCGACCAAATGTATCACTATAAGTTTATCACCAAAGCCCAGCGCGATTCGCTATTTAATTTACCCATTACGCTGGATTTTCACCCCGATACTCATACAGAAGGTTTAGCTCCTTATTTCCGTGAATATCTGCGCCTTTGGTTGAAGGATTGGTGCGCCAAAAACCCTAAACCCGATGGCACCAAATACGATATTTACAAGGATGGTTTACGCGTTTATACCACCCTTGATTCGCGCTTGCAAAAATACGCCGAAAACGCCCAGCGCGAACAGTTAAGCGCCATGCAAAAGATATTTTTCGAATACTGGAAAGGTAAGGATCCCTGGAAGGACTATCCTACAGAATGGGCCGCTATTTATCATCACTGCCCCCGTTATGTGGAATTGAAAAAGCAGGGCAAAACAGAAGAGGAAATTACTGCGAGCCTTAAGAAGCCGATTAAAATGAAGGTGTTCAGCTATGCACCCTCCGGTGAAACTGACACGTTAATGAGTCCTTACGATTCGATTATTTACCATCGCCTGATTCTACAAAATGGCTTTTTAGCCGTTGACCCCCAAAGCGGCTTCATCCGCGCCTGGGTAGGTGGTGTTGGCTACAAATATTTTCAGTACGATCACGTAAACATTAATACTAAACGCCAGATTGGTTCCACCTTTAAACCTTTTGTTTATACAGTAGCCATCCGCGACAAAGGGTATTCTCCCTGCTTCCGCGTTCCCAACCAGCCAGTTACATTCGAGGCCGGCGACCCCCGGTTTGGTTTGCTGCAGGACTGGACACCTCGAAACAGCGATGGTAAATATGGCGGCACCCTGAGTCTTCGTCAGGGTCTGGCCAATTCGGTAAATACCATTACCGCTTACCTGATGCACGAAACAGGACCGGAACCGGTAATCCAACTGGTACGAGGCATGGGTATTAAAAGCGATATACCGGCTCAACCTTCCATATGCCTGGGTAGTGCTGATATCTCGTTGTTTGAAATGGTAGGTGCCTATACCACCTATGCCAATCAGGGCATCCATAGTGAACCAATTTTTGTAACGCGCATTGAAGACAGGAATGGCAACGTATTGCAGGATTTTGTTTCGCCCCAAAACGAAGCGCTGGATGAGCAAACTACTTTTGTAATGGTGGAAATGCTTAGGCACGTAGTGCAGGGAGGTACAGCAACCCGGTTACGCTACCGTTTTAAGCTGATGAATGATATAATTGGAAAAACCGGCACTACGCAAAATTATAGCGATGGTTGGTTTATAGGCTGTACACCCGATCTTATTGCGGGCAGCTGGGTTGGCTGTGAAGACCGCTACATCCACTTCCACAGCATGCAAAACGGACAGGGGGCGAGCACCGCCTTGCCAATTTGGGCTACATTTTTCCAACAGGTGTATACGGACAGCACCCATTTCAAAAAAGAGATCGACCCCGGCCATACTTTTGCTGTACCGGATGAAAAAATCACCATAGAATTGAACTGCGGTAAATTCGATGGGGGTAGTGCCAGCCAGGAACAGGGCAGCGAATACGAGTAACGGGTGTAGTAGGTTTCGTTCGTACCCTGTATTTATTACAATACACAGGTTGTGGCTTACAAGCTGCCCATAATAACCCAAAAGGCGCACTTTGTGTTTGATAGCCAATAATTTAAGCATTAATTTCTTTTTTTGCCCCGGTTCTTTACAAAAGGCATAATACTTGTTATATTGGCATAGGATTCAATTGCTAACATTCTGGACTATACATTGTAATATGAAGAAACTTTTACTTGCAGCTTTAATAGCTCCACTGGCATTAAGTGCTCAAAACGAGTTCTATAACAAAGGTGCGGATATCTACATCCAAAAAGGGGCCCTGATACACGTTCAGGGGTCTTTTACCGATGAAAACGGCTCCACCAATGGCATCGTTAAAAATGATGGCATTATTGAAGTTAAAGGCGATTTCCGAGTAGCCAAAGATGCCACCTTTCAGGTTTTCAGCGACCCAACTTCTAAGGATCGCGTAGTAAAATTTGTAGGAACAGGTCAGCAAAGCATTCTTGGCGATTTATCAGGTGCCGGCACCAACAGCTTCTACAACATCGTAATTGATAAGGGTGCAGCTACCGACCAGGTAGAAGTGCAGACGGATGTAGTTGTCGAAGGTTCGCTGGTTTTTAATAACAATACTACCACCACAACCTATCAACCCACTGCTTTATGGACAACCAATAACAATGGCGGTCTTCTAAAATCTTACATCACCTCTCAGGAGTTTTTGATTGATGTGCAAAATGGCAATACGGATGCAATTGGTGGTTATGCTACACCGGCCATTAACAATGCCGCAACCAGTAATTTTGTACTAACAAAAGGTACGCGTGCCAGCAGCGCAGGCGGCCTACAGCGTCGTGTTACCGGTACATCAGGTTATATCTATCCAATAGGCACCACTTCTAATGGCTATAACCCCGTTCGTTTAAATTTTACCAGTGTTCCTGCATCGGGAAGTGTTAAAGGTAAATTTTGCGATGGGTCTTCAAACCCAACCGGATTTATCGGCAAGCTGGTTAAAACATGTCCTAACTGTCCGGTTCAACCTTATGGTCCACAACAACCTGATAATAATGGATACAATCGTTACTTCAGTAGCGACCCTTGTAACAGTGGTCAGCCTCAATGGATAATTTTGGAAGATGCGGTAAAGGACCATGGTTACTGGAGTTACAGCGGCCCGGCTAACTATCAATACTATATCGAAAGTTACCCAACTTCCTATACCGGCTTGGGCACCGGTGCAGATAGCTGGAGAATGGTGAAGTTTCCAAGCTCTTATGGCGATGATCCATCAGAAGCAGGTGATGACTGGACTCCTTATATTGAATCAACAGTTTCTAACGTAAACGATCTGCTCACCTATACCAAGTTAACAGGCAGCACTGCTCCTTGTTATACCGGCGATGCCATCCCCGGTGGTATTTATACAGGCTTCTCTCACTTTGCTGCAAAAAGTTCAATGAGCAACAATGCCCTGCCGGTTGAATTATTATTCCTGAAGGCTGAGCCGATTAACAACCAATTTATTCAGGTGTCATGGGCTACTGCAATTGAAATCAACAACGCAGGTTTCCATGTAGAGCGCAGCATTGATGGCGTTAACTTCCAGGATATCGGTTGGGTAGACGGGCACAACAACACTACCCAAACCCAGGCCTATGCATTCGACGATCACAATGTAGCTTCGGATGTAGTTTACTACTACAAGTTGCGTCAACAGGATAACGATGGCCAAACCGAAGAGACTTATGTAGTATCTGCTATGATTACCGACGGCACTTCTTTTGCCATCAGCGATTTCATTCCAAACCCAAGTACCGACCAAACCAAATTGGTTATTACTACTTCTGTATCAATGGATGTAGACGTTAAGCTATACGATATGTTAGGCCGCGAACTTTCAGCCGCTAAATACGGTTTAAGTGCAGGTCAAAACAATATAGACTTCAACACCCAAATGCTGGCCGATGCTACATATACTGCAGTAGTAAGCACCGGCAATAAAGTATTCAGCAAAAAATTGGTGGTGTCTAAAAACTAATAGCCAGGCGTTTTAGCTTGAGAGGGGCGCTATGCGCCCCTTTTTTATGCCCCATGGGCAATTGCCTGTTCCTGCTAATTTTACACCGCGCATGACCTCCGAAGAGTTTTCAGAAATACGAAAAACAATACCCGAAGAGCCGGGAGTGTATCGCTATTTTAACGAGCAGAATGAAATCCTGTATATCGGTAAGGCCAAGGATTTACGTAAACGTGTCTCCTCCTATTTTGTCAGCCGCGATCATTCGTACCGGCTTAAACGGTTGGTAGATGCTATCCGTCGAATTGAATTCACAATTGTTACCTCCGAGGCAGAAGCCTTTTTGCTTGAGAACTCACTGATTAAGAATTATCAGCCACGCTACAACATCCTGCTTAAGGACGATAAAACATACCCCTTCATTTGTATTAAAAAGGAGCCTTTCCCGCGCGTGTTTTTAACCCGCAGGGTCATTCGCGATGGCTCGGAATACCTTGGGCCTTTTACATCTGTGGTCAACGTAAAAAGCATCTTAAGCATGCTCACTACACTCTTCCCACTGCGCACCTGCAACTTAAACCTTACCGAAAAAAACATTGCTGCCGGAAAATTTAAGGTCTGTTTAGAGTATCACCTCAAAAATTGCATGGGGCCATGCCAGGCGCTGCAAACCGAAGCCGAATACAACGAAAACATTGAACAGATACGCCAGGTATTGAAAAGCAATTTCGGGTCGGTAGTGTATTACCTCCGTAAAAAGATGAATGAATATGCCTCCAATATGGAATTTGAGCGGGCTAATGAGTTCAAGGAAAAGATAGACCTGCTTACAAACTACCAAAGCAAGAGTACTGTCGTTAACCCTCGGTTAAATAACATTGATGTTTACGGGTATAGCGAAACCGACGAACTGGCATTTATCAACTTTCTTAAAATCGGTAACGGAACAATTGTACAGACAAAAGCCTTTGAAGTAAAGAAAGTGCTGGAGGAAACCCGCGAAGAAATTCTGCAACGCGCAGTAACTGAAAACAGCTTTGCTGATAATATTTTTGCCGAGGAGATTATTACACCGTTTGAAGTCGACCTGCCTTTTGATAAAGTAGAATTAACCGTACCACAGGCAGGCGATAAAAAGAAGTTATTGGATTTGGCCATCAGAAATGTTTTGTATGCCCGCGAGGAAAAAATACGTGCAAGTCTTACCGCTGAAGAAAAAAACCCTTCCTTCCGAATAATGCGCACCGTAAAGGAGGACTTGAAGCTAAAGGACATGCCCCGGCATATTGAGTGCTTCGATAACTCGAACTTTCAGGGCACCAACCCGGTAAGTGCATGTGTGGTTTTCCGGGATGCGAAGCCCAGCAAAAAAGACTACCGCATTTTTAATGTAAAAACCGTAGAGGGACCTGATGACTTTGCAACGATGGAAGAGGTGATCTATCGCCGCTACAAGCGTATGCTGGAAGAAGGACATGAATTGCCCCAGCTTATTATTATTGACGGTGGTAAAGGGCAATTAAGCAGTGCAGTAAGCAGCCTGGAGAAACTGGAACTGTATGGCAAAATTGCCATTATAGGTATCGCCAAAAAGCTCGAAGAAATTTACTTCCCCGGCGATTCTCTACCGGTGTATATCAACAAAAAATCCGAATCCCTGAAGTTGATACAACGTATGCGCGACGAGGCCCACCGTTTTGGTATCACCAGGCATCGCGCGCGTCGTAGCAAAAACGCTATCAATTCGCAGCTCACACAAATTTCCGGCATTGGCGAAAAAACAATGGAGTTGCTGCTGCGTAAGTATAAGAGCATAAAGAAATTGAAAGAAGTGCCCCAGGAAGAACTGGAAGAAATTCTTGGGCCTGCAAAAGCCAAACTGGTGGTTGAAGGATTAGCTGCCGGCAGCGCATCCCCCGAAACCACCAGCGAGCAGAAGAATACCCCGTCCGATGATGCTCCCCCACCGGCTGTTTAGTAATTCCACATATCATGTTCTTTTTCAAAAATCTCCTGCTTAATCCGGTCGCTCTCTACCTGTGCATCTACACCTGAAGCATACTCCTGTATACTTCGGTCATACACATTACTCTCCTTGTAAATATAGCTTTCGAAACGACGCATATTAAAAAGATCGTCCCAACTCATCTGCTGCCAATCGTTGAGGGCGTTGTAAACCTTGTGCTTAGCCAGCAATGGCCTGATACTTTCAAAAGGTATCCAATACATCGTCATATCACCACGATAATTTCCGGCAGCATCATAGTCTTCCATCACAGGGGCAATAGCAATAATGCGCACCTGCATCGTGCTTGTCTTCGTATCAAAAAACCAAACTTCCTTTACGCGGTATTTTTTGATTTTATCCCAGGTTAGCTCGTTATTGATAACCACCTGTTCTTCCTCCAGGGTCTCAGCATTTAAGCCCCAGGTGGTATCGCGGTTAGCGCCTATACGCTGCACTGACGCAGTATCGAGTCGTTGCTTAAATTGATCAGCATTCAAAACCGAGGCGTCGTAGACATTAATCTCGCCGTGTTTAGCAGCTTCATGCAATAACTTAATCAGTGGTTCCTGCTCATAGCCAAAAGGCAGATTCATCTTTTGCCTTATATCAATAACGCGCCAAATGTTTTTACTCCAGGCCACATCCGCTTCGCGCTGGTATTCATAGGGCAACGGATGTTTATTGGTATCATCGCGTTGTATCCAAGGCAGCATCTGCACATCTGTATTAATGTTTACACTGCCCCCAACTGGGTCGGGCGTTTGAGCTTGATTGGTAGCTGATTTAAGCAAAACGAAACTTATCAAAATCAATCTTTTCATAATTCCCCCTTTTACTATACAATACACGAAGCTTAAAAAAGTAACAGTTGTTTGCAGGACGCCCGTTTTCTGAATTGAGGGCGCCCTGCACTGTTTTATTGGGTTGTTATGTTAAAGGCTACCGAAGGCAATGTTCGCTGTCCTCCCGGACCTTGCGCAACAATGTTATCCAGAAAAAGTGCATCTCCCTTTTTAAGGGTCTTTAATAATCTCTTTGCGTTATCGTTAAACATCGGGCCGGTATTCGTAACAGGTATTACGTCCACCCCTTTACGCACGGTAGCCGTAAAGCTTAAAATTGTCCAATGCACATCATCATAAACAAAATCGCCCATAGCCGCAACCAATCCGCTGCGCTGCTTTATTATAGTTGCAGATAAGGATCCCGGCGGTGTAACGCCGTCAAGTTTCAACTCAGGATTTGGTACGCGTTTTATCCGGAATTCCTTTTCGCCCATCTCAACTAATCGGCCTTCTATTCGCGCACTAACTTTAACCTTAATTCGCTTTCTCTCGATGGAGTTCACTTTCAAGGTATAGGTTCCGTCACTTGCCTTATTCAGCACGCCATCACCATCAACCGTGGCCACAATATCGCTTTGAGCCACGCCGGGTACGCTTAAGTCCAACGGATTATCAAGGCCTAGGTAAACAACATTCATTTTTACAGGTGATACAACAGCCATTTTAGGCGCCACCTGATACTCTCCTTCAAAAGGGTAAAAGCTAAAAGTACCATCAGTGCCCTGCATGCGCACCACACCGGTGTATTTCCGGTTGCCTATAGCACTGGCCGGTAGTTTTAACCGGCCGGTATTACTTTCTACTTCCACCTTTGCCGGGTTAACTAATGGCAAAGCATTAGAAGGCGATTTAATCGCCTCATAGCCTCCGCCAGGGTTCTTCCTGACGGCCTCAGTAAAAGCGCCAATAAACACCTCCGGAACAAGCGTAGAGTTGCTTGCAGCTACTAGCACATCCGCCTTATACATTTCGCCCTGCATAATGTAGCTGCTGGGCGAAATCACCTTTGCCTCCATCTTGTCAACTTTAATGGTACGGGCATAAATCGAGGAATAGAGCTCTTCCACAATATGCTGTTCAGCGGTTAATACATCATTCTGAAATTTAGAGAGATTGGTAACCGCCGCAATAGCCGGCACATGGTTGAAGGAGGCAAACTCCCAGGTACGTCCATCGCCAGGTTCTTCTATCTGCAGAGCCAGTGTTTTTTCATATGCCGTTCGCTCTGCCGGTTCCAGTAAATTAAGTAAGGCCGTGCGTGTTGCCTTTATCTGCTGTTTTAAATTCCTTCCGGTTTCGCCATTGTGCTCCACAAACAAACGGGTAGCCACGTCAATATCATCATCCCGCACAATCTTACCTGTTTCTGCATCAAGCCCGCCGGCACCCTGGATAAGCTGTTGCTTGTATTGCTCCAGTAATCCATACAACTTCTGCGACAGTTCGTGCGCTTTTTGTGCCTTCTCATAGGCTACTTTAGCCCGTAGCGAATCGTTAGCGTTCTGCTTTTGAAATTCAGCGAACAGGCTGTTGTTCTTTGATTGCAAGGAGTTGTTCGAACTGCTGATGCTGTCGTTAACGCCCTTGAAGGCATCCAGCACTTCGGTGGATACTGTTAGAGCCAGAATTGCCGTAAGCACCAGATACATCATGTTGATCATCTTTTGCCTGGGAGGTAGTTGGGAGCTTGCCATAGATGTAAAATTTTAGGTTAAACCATCTATGGCTGAACGGCGGCAGCCTTATTGAAATTGCCGCTACTTGCATGCAAAAAACAATTTATGCGAAAAACCCGGTGCTCCGCAATATCCCTTAAAAGAGCGACGTTCTAATTGGATGTGCCCCGCCTTTGCTGCAATAAGCAGCCGGTGTAAAAACAGAAACGGCAGCCATTTAAGGGCTGCCGTTTCGGATATCAGTTAAGCACAACTTCTAGTAATTCCACAGATCGTGTTCAAACGTAAAGTTGTCGTATTTGATGCGGTCGCTTTCCAGCAGTGCATCGATACCGGTAGCATACTCCTGTATGTTACGGTCGTATACGTTGCTTTCCTTGTAGATGTAGCTTTCGAATAAACGGGCTTCGAACAGATCTTCCCAGCTTAAACGCTGTGCATCGTTCTTAGGATTGTAAACCTCGTATTTAGCCAGGATAGGGCGTAAATCGGGGTAGTACAGCCAATACATGGTCATATCGCCACGGTAGTTGCCGCTTGCATCGTAGTCTTCCATGATTGGTGCAATACCGATGATACGCACCATCATTGTTGACGTTTCTTCGTCGAAGAACCAGTCTTCCTTAACGCGATACTTTACGATTTTATCCCATGTAAGTTCGTTCTTCTGAATTACCTGTTCTTCTTCCAGGGTAATAGGGTTGATCTGCATTACAGTATCGGTACGAGTACCAATCTTTTTTACGTCTTCAACGCTCATTACCTGCTTGAACTGGTCAGCATCTACTACAGCCGGATCGTATACAGTAAGCTCGCCGTTTTTGGCTGCTGTATGCATAATTTCAATCAATGGCTGTTGAGGGTACTTGAACGGCAGGTTCATTTTCTCGCGCACGTCGATCATACGCCAGATACGCTTTGCCCAAAACACATCGGCTTCGCGGATATAGTCGTAAGGGATCACCTCTTTTTCTTTTGTAGTGGTTTTCACCCACGCACCATCCAGCGGCTCCTGTGCAAAAGCTGCAAAGCTTAGCAGAGTAACCAGCGCCAGAACAAGATTTCCTTTCTTAAACATGGTCTTCTGTTTTATACAATTTGGAATGCAATCTGACCGAGTTTACGTGGTTGGTTATCGGGACCAACAACTTTAATCTCGTCGATAAAGATAATGTCCTTAGGCTTCGCGCGGTCCAGGAAGCTCTTCATCTGTTGGTTGAACAGAGGGCCCTGTGTTTCCGCTTTGAAGATTTCACCTTTCGAAGAGAACACCATCTGGAAGCTTACCACTTTAAAGGTAGCTTCGAAGTCGAAGTTCTCCAGTAAGGCAACTACACCACTCTGAGCTTTGATAGAACCAGGCTGTGTGTTACCACCGCGCAGTTTACCACCCAGGGTTGGGATTGGATCAGGAATACGCTTGATACGGAATTCTTCCTCACCCATGGCTTGTACTTTGCCATCAATTTTAGCAGATACGGCAATTTTACATTTACCTACGGTGCTAACAGTAGCAGTATACGTACCATCAGGGTTTTTAGCAAGGCTGCCTGAACCGTTCAATGAAGCAGATACATCGCCCTGGCCTACGCCCGGAACGGAGATCTTCATTGGGTTAGGAACACCGATATACAACACGTTCATTTTGGTAGGAGAAACCACCACTGCACGGGCTGCAACCTGGTAAGCGTTTTCGAAAGGATAGAAGGTATAGCCACCAACCGGGTTCTTCACACGGATGATACCACCATAACGTTTTTCACCTACGCTACCGCCGGTGCCTTGTTCCAGTTTACCCATACCGCCTTCAGCTTTCAGCACGCTGCTTTCGCTGTAACCGGCAGGAAGTGGGTTTTGTGAATCGATTTTGTCATAAGAACCGTCCGGGTTCTTTTTGAAGCCGGCCAGAGAACCGATGAATACTTCAGGCTGCTGTGTTGAGTTGAAAGCAGCTAAGAAGATGTCGGCTTTGTAAGGCTGGCCTTGCATGATGTAGCTTGAAGGAGCGATAACCTTAGCAGAAAGAGCGTCGAATTTGAAATCCGTTTCGCCGATTTTCTTGATCAGGTATTCGATAACTGCACCTTCAGAGCTGATAACGTCCTGCTGGAATTTAGAAAGGATAGTAACGGCAGCAGTTGTTGGAACGTGGCTGAACGTTAAGTATTCCCACTTAGCGCCTTCTTCACCTTTTTTCTTAGGCGTTTGAGCGTCGAGAGAGATTTTTACAGCGTTGTCAGACAGTGCTAACAGTTCTTTGCGGGCATCCAGGATCTTCTGTTGCAGCTCGCGGCCACGCTTAACGCCTTCACCTTCTTCCACGAACATACGGGTAGCGATGTCGATGTTATCACGTTCTACGATATCGCCAGTTTCTTCGTCGATACCTTTAGCCTGTTTAACGATTTCAGTTTTGTAACCTTCGATAAGTTTGTTGAGGTCAGCAGAGATTTTACGGGCTTTTTGAGCCTTGTCGTAGAACTGCTGGGCCTTACCCTTATCGGTATCCATTTGTTTGTCGAACATCTTATAGATGCCCGCGTTTTTCTCGCCTAAGGAAGCGCTTGATGTTTGCAGACCCTCGTTAACCAAGCGGAATGCATTCAGTACCTCCTGCGATACGTTCAGAGCCAGAAGGGCCGTTAACACGAGATACATCATGTTAATCATCTTCTGCCTGGGGGTTAAATTACCACCTGCCATTTTTTATAAAAGTTTATCTGGGTTAAACCAATTAATTCCTACTCACAATTAAACTGCCTTCATTGCAGAAAGCATGTTGCCATACACCTGGTTCAGCGAAGCTAAGTTTTTGTTCAGGCTGATCAGGTTATCGCGGTATTTCACAGCGTCAGTAGCGGTTTCGCTAAGGGCTTGTGCAGCAGAGTTCAGGTTACCGAAGAACTTGTTCATTGCTTTCAGGTGGTTGTTAGAATCCTGCAGTTCCAGTTCGTAGATAGCGTTTAACTGGCTCAGGTTCTTAACCATGCTCTGTACTTGTTCGTGGTAAACTTTAGTATGTTCGGCACCAGAACCAATTTGACCTACAGCAGTAGTAGCAGTAGCAGCAGCCTGGGCAAAAGAAGTGATTTGACCAGCAGCGTTCTTAGCGCTCTTGCTGAAATCGTTAGCGGCAACAGAAGCTTCTGTAAGGTCGTTCAGTTTAGAAACGCTTTCGCCCAGAGAGCTGAAGCCTTTTCCTAAGCTGTTGATCAATTCAGGACCAACTTTCGCATCGCTTAACATTTTGTCTAACTGTTGAGTTAAAGGTTTTTGGTTTTTGTTCACCGGACCTTCGTTTGCTAATTCAGGGTATACACGTTCCCATTCGTATTCTGCATGCATAGCATTTTGAGGTTCGAAACCAGAGATGATGAAGATCAACACCTCGGTACCCATACCTGCGATAAGCATGTAGTTAGCACCCGGCCAGTGCATGATTTTGAAAAGCGCTCCCGCGATTACGATCGCCGCACCAAAGGAGTATGCATAGTTCAGATAAGTCCTTGCACTTTTGGTTGTGAGTGGATGCTGATTTGCTGCCATAATTCGTTCTTTTTTTTAAAATTTAGGGTTAAACAAAGAATTATTAAGTTTTCGTTTTTAAAAACTGATTTCGGTTGTTACCAATAAAAGAGTCGATGGTTTACCAATTCTAGTTATCGGTAATATCGCGGCCTAAGAAAGTAGTAATGCAACGGAAGCCAACGTATGACTTGGCAGAGTCGCCGTATTCCCAATGGCGGGTTCCGTTCTCGATGTAGTAACCGATATCTTTCCATGAACCGCCACGGATAACTTTACGCTTCATAGCTTCAGGCTCGCTGTCCTGCATGCAGTATAAGCCGTAATCGTTAGGCCAGTAAGCATCGGCACGTACAGTATAGAAGCCGCCGTCCTCAGGGTAGTTACCACGGCCGGGTTTGAAGTTGGCCAGGATACAACCTTTAGAGTTGCGCACGTAAGGACCGCCCCATGGATAAGGAGCCAGTTTTTTGCCACCGCGTGCAGCGTATTCCCATTCGTGTTCGGTAGGTAAGCGGAAGATATCCATCAAAGGCTCGCCGCGTGGAGTGCGGTAGTCTTCCCACAGACGGGTGCGCCAGAAGCAGAATGCATTAGCCTGAGGCCAGGTAACACCTACTACAGGGTAGTCGTCGAAAGCAGGGTGATGGAAATAGTTACGGGTCATAGGTTCGTTGTACGAGTAAGAGAAATCGCGAACCCAAACTAAAGTATCAGGATAAACGTCGCAAGATTCTTTGTGGATGAAGCTGGTGCGCGACTTGCCACGGTTTTTGGTTAACGAAGCGGCTTTGTAATCAAACCATTCGTAGTCGTATTTCAGTTTGCGCAGGTCAAGTTCTTTACGACCCCATACGCGTTCGTTTTCAGGAAGGAAAATTTCTTCTAACTGTTCGTTAGGCTCTTTTCCACCCCATTCAATCTTCTGGTTCCAGTCCAATTGGGTTTTGCCATCGGCATTGTCCTTGGTTTGGCCTAAGATGCTGTGTGCAACAGAGTCGCGCACCCAGTTGATGAATTGACGGTATTCGTTGTTGGTGATTTCGGTATCGTCCATATAGAAGCCCACAATAGACACTTGCTTAGCGCGTGCCTGGTAAGATGAGTTTACATCCTGGTCGCTGGGGCCGATATGCAGAACACCGGAAGGAATGAAAACCATTCCGTAAGGCGTAATCGGATTCCATTTCGGTCGATCCTGTTCACCCAATAGCTGCCCATTGTATCCTCCCTTACAGCCAGCAATGAAGAGCACCAGCACAATCAATGCTTTACTGAGAAGAGCTTGTACGTTTTTCATGTTGAAGATTTTGATAGTTTTTCCCCGTTTTTTAATTAGAAAGAGCGTAAATATAGATAGTTTTCGAATTTACAAAAAGAAATCTAAAAAAATTGCTACCCCACCTGTTAAATACGTTTTTGGTACCCCTTTGTTACGCCTTTAGAGGCTCTGTTTTAGTTAAATCGCGGATTATGATAAAAGTACCCTTTTACTTCCTTTTTCCGCAGTGGATACCGGTACGAAAAGCCGATTTCATGGGAGCCGGTATTGAAACGGGTCAGGTAGCTTAAGTTTGCATCGTAGGAATATACGAGTTGAAACCCTTTGTACCGGAAGCCCAAAAACACCGCCAACGCATCAATCGACTTTTTAGTATACCCTCTAAACGAAATTCCTGTAAGGATATTGTTGATAACCGTGAACTGCGCACTTACCTCGGCCTGCACCTGTTTTAAATCGGTTTTTACGAGTGCGCTGGGCTGTATACGCAGCTTGTTGCCCACCTTAAACTCGTAGCCCCCTGTAAATAACAGGTTGCGGCTGAAGAGTAAGCCCGTGTTTTGCACCGGTGTTTTGATTTTTGCTGTACTAAAGGCAATGTGGTTGATAGCCGCACCGGCAAAATATTTATCATTATTAAAATATATACCCAGCGATAAATCGGGGGCAATGCCCTGTTGCAGGGTAATAGGCAGGTAATCGTCGTTGTGGTTTACGCCGCCGTTGTAATTACCGTCGGGCGCACGCAGCAGGTTTCCATCGAGGCTGGTTTGTATAATACCGGCTCCTATGCCCACCCCCATATTGCCCCATTTGAACTTTTTACGGTAAGCGTAGTTTACCGCTATATAGGTAGCCCGCTGGTAACCAATTAAATCGTTTACGGCTGTTATGCCCAGTCCGGAACTTATGGCGTATACCGGCAAGTTGAAGTTGAAGCCCTGCGAGGCGATAGCCCGTGTTGCCAGCCCTACATACTGACTGCGGTGCAGCAGCGAAAACTCGAGTGCATCCTCGCCACCGGCATAGGCCGGGTTTACGAGATAGCGGTTGTACATGTATTGCGTAAACTGAGGTTCGGTTTGCGCCTTACCCTGTATTACCATGATAACCACTAAGAAAGCAAGTACTACTACACGCATGTTACGGACAATGAAGTTAAGAATTTATTGGAGTTGGGGGAAGTTTTGATTACCGGCTTTAGGGTTTACGATTTAAGTTTTAAGGTTGAAGCCACAGGGGCTGTGACTGATTTTTATGAGTTTGAAATAGGTGCAGACGCTGATTTTTTGCTGAGGGCATGCAGGCCCGATAGTCGAAAATAGGTATGCCCCTGCGGGCGGTAAGCTATTGGTTTTAATAAGTTTAGCGTAAGGGCGACTGACATTTGACTGATTTTAGACTGAGGTAAACGAGGTTTAAGACAAGTAATTGCCGGGCATTACGGGCAGTATTACCGCATTGATGAAGTAACGCAGGGTATCGAGGAAATCAGCGCAGCGGTGGGCATTGGAGCGGTCTTTTACAATGCGCTTTTGTGCGTCAATTTCTACGTAGGTTATATCTTCTATCAAGGGTTTACAACGTACGGGATCGATAGACACCTTCCAGCGTTTAAAGGCGGCATTTACCAATAGCTGATTAGATTCTACCGGCGGATTGGAAGCGGGCACCTGCAGTTGCTGTGGTGCCAGGCCCATTTGGCGCATGATGATCTGGTAATAATTGAGATTGTCCTGACTGACAGCGCTGCGTGCCGCGCCGGTGGCATCCCCGGTAATTTTCCAGAATGCAGCGGGGTACGAGGCCTTCAGGCGGGCGCACATCTTCCAGATATCGCTGTTAGGCAGGCGTATACATTCAATTGCCCGGATAGTGTAATCGCGGCAATCGTATTGAAATACCGTGCAGGTTAAGGGGTTGACGTTAAAATCGAAGGAGGCCCATATTACACTGTTAGGGTCGTAGTTGGTGGGCTGTACGTGTATGGCAGGTTCAAAGGCCCATACAAATTTGCGGTTTTTATCGTCAACCCCCCATTGGCCCAGGGCATAAACGCGGTGCTGATTTTCATCGAGCTGCGCCAGGGCCTGCAGGCCCTCCATATCCTTTTGGGTAACAAACAAACGCCCGGCTGCATCGCAGTTATCGGCATAGGTAAACTGCATAACGGCCGCCTCGTTATTGTATACGCTGCCCGCATCGCATACCTGTTTTTTAATCCAGTGGTTTTCGCTAACCGGGTTCAGCACCAGGGTAAACTGGGTATCGGCAAAACCCCGTGCACGGCGCACCACTTCGGTAAAATCGTTCAGTGCGAATTCGCTGGCTTCTTCCATTACCACGCGGCGTATGTTCACAATACTCTTTAGCTTCTCGGGATTATCAACGCCCCTGAAAATAAAACTGCGCCCGTTGGGCAGGTAGGTAATGCGGCGGTTATCGCCGCTAAAGCAGCAGCGGAACAAATGCTGTAAGCCATATTGGTAAATAAGACCCAGCAACAGCTTGTAGCAGCTTTCGCGGTGCTGGCTGGCATACTTGCGCAAAAACAGGGTATCGCCGCTGCCGTGCTGCATCAGGTGCAGCAATTCGCTTTGGTGTACGCTGTAACTTTTGCCGCTCATGGAACTGCCGTATACTACCATATACCTGCTGCTGCAGTTATGTACCCGATGGAACACCTGCGTAAACAGGGTGTCGGCATGTTGGCTGAAATCGTAGGTGTATTCCTGCTGTTCAACGTTTGTCAGGCGCGATGACAGTATGCTTCGCAGTAGTTGCATGTATTTCGGTTTTAGTAGGGAAACTGCCCATGAGGCGGAAGTATAAATCGAGCGCGCGGAGCACATCGTGGTAATCGGGCAGGGCCTGGTCGTTGCCTTCTAAACAAGCCCTGCCGCGTATGATGTTGCTTAAGCGTTCTACCGCCTCGGATTCGGTAACGAGGTCGGCACCGAGTTCGCGCCAGGCGTTGTCGCGCCCTTCGCCCATAGCAATGCGGCGTTGTTCGGCCATTTCGGCAATTTGTTTGGCATAGCGTTGTGCCAGTTTATGTCCATTGCTGGTGCAGGTAGCATCCATTGCATCGGGTGAAACAGCCTGCCGGTAGGCTTCGGTTTTGGATATACCGGTGGCTACCAGTTCGATAAATTTTTGGTGGTTGTGAGGGAGGATTTCCATGCGTGTTTAAAGGGTTAAAAGGTTAAAGGGTTAAAGGGGGAAGAAGTTTTCAGTTTTCGGTTTTCGGTTTTCAGTTAGGGGATCAGTTTAAAATTTCAAGTTTAAAGTTGGATGCGGAGCAAGGAATGGTTAAAGGGTTAAATGGCTAAAGGGAGAAGAAGTTTTCAGTTTACGATTTTCGGTTTACAGTTAGGGGATCAGTTTAAAGTTGGAGGCGGCGTTTTAGGGTAGATACACGCCGCTGCGTAAGGGCGTTAAGCATCTATGCAATAGTTAAGTACATTGCTGTTGCCTGCTTGTTAAGGCGGGGAAAATGAACAGTCGCTGCGCTCCTATTTTGTAAAGCTTTGTGTTTTAGGTTAGGTTTTGCTTTGTGTTGGAAGTGGCCTTGGGGGGCCGGGAACTTCCCGGTGTTTTAGTGTTGTGCTGCTTTAACGGCACCAGCTGGAAATGGGTGTTTCCGAATGTAAAGATAGTAATTTTAGTGCTTTGTTTCTAATTTGGGTAGATTTATTTTGTTAAAAGGGGAATTGCTATACTACCTGGGTGTTGAAACATTCCTTTTATTGACCTAATTAAAACTAACCCGGAGGTTGAAACCTCCTACTCTGGTGAGAAGCGGAATTTTTCTGTTGCAGGGCTGAAGCCCATGGAGGACAGGCATTCGTTTCTTGATGGGATTTATCCTTCATACCCGGAGGTTAAAACCTCCTGCTCTGGTGAGAAGCGGAATTTTTCTGTTGTAGGGCTAAAGCCCATGGAATAAAGGCATTCGTTTCTTGATAGAATTCTTCTTTTTACCCGGAGGTTGAAACCTCCGGCTTTGGTGAGAAGCGGAATTTTTTGTTGTAGGCCTAAAGCCCATGGAGGACAGGCATTCGTTTCTTGATAGAATTCTTCTTTTTACCCGGAGGTTGAAACCTCCTGCTTTGGTGGGAAGCGGAATTTTTTGTTGTAGGCCTAAAGCCCATGGAGGACAGGCATTTCTTTCTTGATGGGATTTATCCTTCATACCCGGAGTTTGAAACCTCCTGCTTTGGTGAGAAGCGGATTTTTTTGTTGTAGGGCTAAAGCCCATGGAATACAGGCATTCGTTTCTTGATAGCATTCTTCTTTTTACCCGGAGGTTGAAACCTCCTACTCTGGTGAGAAGCGGAATTTGGCTGTTGCAGGGCTGAAGCCCAAATGGTCTTACGACTCTTTTTATCTAGTTTTATCAAAAATTCACCATGTCTTTTGTACGCAATTGGATTCATTTGGTTTTCAGCACAAAAGGTAGAAAGCCATTATTGGTTTCGGCAATTCGTCAAACGGTTTTTCAACATATCCGTAAGCAAGGATTGTCTAACGGCATTCAAATGGATTTTGTTAATGGTTACTATGATCATGTCCATTGCCTGTTTATGTTGCCTTCTACCATGCCTTTGTCAAAAGCCGTACAACTGTTGAAGGGAGAAGCTGCGCGTTGGATTAATCAAGATGGTCTAACAGTCGAGCCTTTTGAATGGCAGGATGAGTATTACGCTGAATCAATTGGAGTAAATGATGTAGAAAAAGTACGAGCCTATATCAAAAATCAGGAGGAGCATCATAAAAATATTTCATTTGAATCGGAGATAGAACGAAACGGTTATTACAAGGAGACCGGGAAGAAGATTACAGATTGAAGCATCAATCCAGGCATTCGTTGCCTAACGGGATACATTCTCAAATATCCGGAGGTTAAAACCTCCTGCTTTGGTGAGAAGCGGAATTTTTTGGTGTAGGGCTTAAGTCCGGGAATACAGGCATTCCTATCTTGATGGGATTTATCCTTCATACCCGGAGGTTAAAACCTCCTGCTCTGGTGAGAAGCGGAATATTTCTGTTGTAGGGCTAAAGCCCATGGAATACAGGCATTCGTTTCTTGATGGGATTTATCCTTCATACCCGGAGGTTAAAACCTCCTGCTTTGGTGAGAAGCGGATTTTTTTGTTGTAGGGCTGAAGCCCATGGAATACAGGCATTCCTTTCTTGATGGAATTCTTCTTTTTACCCGGAGGTTGAAACCTCCTGCATTGGTGAGAGGCGGAATTTTGGTGTAGGGCTGAAGCCCATGGAATACAGGCATTCCTATCTTGATGGAATTCTTCTTTTTACCCGGAGGTTGAAACCTCCTGCATTGGTGAGAGGCGGAATTTTTTTGTTGCAGCGCCGAAGCCCAATTTTATGAGCGAGCTTTGTTCTTGCATAGGATAATGCTACGTTGTATTTGCGGCTTCAGCCGCTTTAAACAGCTAATTTTCCGCTTATCACAGCAGCCATTGTCTTTTAAGCTTTGGCTGCAGCGTATCGTGCTCAATCAGCACTGTTTTAATTGAATGAACTGCAGCGTATCGCTACCCACTTACTTCCTTTCCGAAGCACCGGAAGGGAGACCTGTAGCGCAAAAGCACGCTATCCTAAACAACTCCAATTGACATCTCTAAACAATTAATATTTATTTATATTCACGCAAGCCCAATCGCGCGGGGTTAAAACCTACAACTATGCCTACCAAGTTTGTACTCTGCACGCTTATATTATTAAGGTGCATGGCCGCGCCAGCTCAACCTCATACCCTTGCCATTTATACCGATAATGAAGCACTAATGGCTAGCGCTGTTCATTTTTACGATTTGGAGGCGCACAAGAAACTGGGTTCCGTTAAAGAAAAAGAGGCCTCTTACAAGTTGTATCAGAACCCTATTACCGGCAAGGTATATGTTACCAACGATTCAAAACTATACGAAGCTGTTGTGGTGAACGGCAAGCCCCAGTTAAAATATCTGTTTAAAACAGACGGTGATTTAACGGGCAATTTGCTTGCAGGGTGGTGGGTAGAGGAGGAAAATTATAATGGCATTTTGGCCCTTACCAGTGTAGATAATGCTGCTGATAAAAAACGCATTCCATTGCCGCATGATGATGGGGTGTTCCCGAACTTCCAGTATATCAATGAGCGCTATCTGGCTGTTCATTTTTTTGTAGATAAGGGAAAGCCATCGTACATCGAGGTGCTGGATGTAGGAGAAGAAACCGTGGTTAAAAAGATTGTTTTGCCCGATAGCCTCCGTCACCTCGGTGATGATGATTTCCGGATTACACCGGACCTGAAATGGCTATTGTTTAACTATACCGATAGAAGCAATAATCAGTACCGCACTTACATCGCCAAGCTGGACCTAACAAAAGCACAGGCTGTTCCTGAAGAATTAAAATTGGTTACGGCACGCATGAACGAAGTATTAAACGATTCGTTGATACGCATTTGGGATATGGAAGACTATGAAGAGCGGTTGTATAATATTTATACAGATACTAAACGAAGCGGACAACCGAGCGATAATCTTTGGCATATTGGCGATGATGCCCGATGTAACGTTGCCTGGTTAACACCCGCAA
Source organism: Chitinophagales bacterium (assembly GCA_044225825.1). Lineage (GTDB taxonomy): Bacteria > Bacteroidota > Bacteroidia > Chitinophagales > LD1 > Bog-950. The sequence continues at coordinate 46,849 of JBGAIB010000003.1, read as the reverse complement.
TTTATAACAGCGATACCGCATTTTTTAACGGCAACATAGGCGAGCTGTTCGTTATGCCCCCTCTAAAACCCGTGGTAGCGGTTAAACCCGTTGTTACTGCCCAATTGAGCATCGTATTACAAGGCAGAGAACAACTGGAGAAAATACGATACACGGCTAACGGAGAATATTTTGTAGGCATGAATGGCAAAAGCCTGAGCGTATGGGATGCCCAAACCAACTTATTGTTACGTTCGATACCTACTGATTGCTACGTTCAGGAAGTATGGATGGATACGGCAAACACAACCATTACTGACGCTTGTGGCAATAGTTATGATTTGGCAACCGGTAAGCTTCAAAAAAAGGCAAACTACCCGGGTACCGTATTCGTAAGTCCGGATAAAAGTATATGTGTTGTAAAGGCTACCGAGCAGATTTGGGATGCTAGCAAAGGACAAACTTACAACCTCTTAAATCCTGAAAGCGGAAATGAAATTGGCCAAATTACGAAGGTTAAGGACGATGCTAACGGGTTAATGATAACCAGCGATGGTAAATATGCCGTGTACGAACAGGATAATGCAATCAAAGTGCTGGATCTGGCAACAAGGATACAGCAGAATAGTTTTGTGCCACAGCCGCCACAGCGCGCAGAAAAATGGTTTAGCATTTACAAAACAGAACGACCAGACATTATACGTGTTGAGTTCCCGAAGCAGAACGATAAGTCGTACTTAAACCAATACCAATGCTTTTATAATCTGATTACGGGTAAGAAAGTAAGCACCACTGCTGAAGGCTGGCGCAACGATGGGGAAAACATTGTGTTCTCGGCAGATGGCCGCTATTATGCGGATATATATACAGAAACAGAAGATAGAAATGCGTTTGTATTGAACCCCCAGCGCTGGCAGGTGCATGATTTTACCAGCGGTAAGGTAGTTGGTGATTTTGAAATGCCGGGCGAAGTGGAGCTAGCCAGCCGAAAATGCCTGGGATTTTCGCCGGACGCAAACTTTGTGCTATTTGCTGACGCCGAGGAACAAACCTGGTTACGAATTTACACTGTTGGGAATGCAAATCTGGTTAACGCGATGCCCTTAGGCCAAAAGGGGCAAGTGGAGCGGGTTAGCTACAGCAGCGCACGCGATGCACTTGTTTTTGCCACCGGCGACACCCGATTTACACTTGGACTTTCGGGCGAGAACGGTATTTTTTTGCAACAGCAAACCAGCGAATTGCGCGACTTTGCTTTTGCAGATGCCCATCTACAGTGCACCTATCAATACAGCGATTCGGTTAGATACGAATACCGCTATTGCCTGCAGGATAACGAAGGCAATAACCTGACGGACACATTAGTTTTTAAAAATGAAGGTGTAATGGATGCAGATTTGTCTGCGGATAGAAAGCAGGTGGCCTTCCTGATTTTTTCGAAAGGGAAATACTATTTGCAAACGTACAGCCTTGAGAATAAAAAAATTAAACGTTCGCCCTTGCTAGGTTTTGCATACAAGGTACGTTATACAGAGAACGGGAAGGATTTGCTGCTTTGGTCTTATACAAGCACCTATCGTTTTGATGCCTCCTCCTGTTCTTTCAGAGATTCGTTGAACCGGGAAGCGAAATCGTTTCTTCTTATCCCTGACAGCAACCTGATTATTTGCCAATATAGCTATGGCGAAACAGTGTTTTATTATGATCTTTCGCTGCACCTGCGCGAGAAAAAGTTAGGTGATAACGACGGCGTGCTTTGTATTAATGAAAGCAAGACCCAATTAATTTCTGCGGTTAGCGACCGCCTTAACTTTTATAGTGTAAGCAACTTTAAGAAATTGCGCAGCATTACCCTTTCTTCTCCGTTGGATTACGTAGAATCAATTTTTACCACACGCAACGATAAATATATAGTAGTTTGTGAATTAGACCGGATACAGGTATTTGATTATCAAAACGGGCAGCGGGTTTTACAGGTGCCCGTGCTCCAGAACGGAGGCGTTATATTATTAAATGATGAGGGTTATTATTACAATCCACAAAAGGCCACACAGGCACTGGCTTTTAGCTATGGAAACAAGGCTTATCCTTTTGATCAGTTCGATTTAAAATTTAACCGACCTGATTTGGTGCTTGCTGCGCTGGCACAACATGGAGCAGCCATTGACACCGCTCTCGCACATTCGTATTACAGAGCCTGGCAAAAGCGCATGAGCCGGCTGGGCATCGACACACAAGCCCTGCAAAGCGGCCTGCACGTTCCATTATGCGAAATCAAAAACCGTAAAGCGATATCCTACTTACAAACCAGGCCTAACTTACCCCTGGTGCTGCAGGCAGCTGATAGCAGTAGTACGCTAATTAGTTATAACGTTTGGGTAAATGAGTGTCCGTTGTACGGAACGCGTGGAAGGTCCATTGCCCATGGACAAAAAAATACCGAAATACCCTTAGAGGTGCCGCTTAGTTACGGGCTTAACCGCATTGAGTTGACCGTTACTAACCGCCTTGGTATTGAAAGCTATCGCTCGCCCTTGTATGTAAATTATCTGCCTGCTGATACGCCACCGTCAAAACTTTATTTTATAGGCCTTGGAATTAACCGCTTTAAAGAGAGCGGTCATGATTTGCAATGGTGTGTTAAAGATATCAGCGACCTGGGCGATTCGCTGCAACAGCATTACGGCAAAAACATGCTCCGCAAAACACTTTATAATGAGCAATTAACCAACAGTAATGTAAACCAGCTAAAACAGTGGTTAATGCAAACCACCGCTAACGATAAGGTAATTGTTGCATACAGCGGCCACGGGCTGTTAAATAAAGATTATGATTATTTTCTTTCTGCTTATGATGTAAATTTTGCAACCCCGGAGAAGGGCGGTATACCCTATGATGATCTGGAGTTGTTGCTGGATAGCATTCCTGCCCGACAGAAATTAATGTTGTTGGACGCCTGCCATAGCGGTGAACTGGATAAAGAAGAGTTGCAAAGCATGCGCAAACGCGTAAATGATCTGGCCCGCACCGGTAGCGGAATTAAAGGCGAACCTGTGGACGAGGAGGACAGCGACAACACCAACAATTTTGGATTAAAACGCAGCTTTGAACTGATGCAAGATTTGTTCGTTAACTTAAAGCGGGGAACTGGCGCAACCGTTATCTCCGCAGCATCAGGTACCCAGGTGGCCCAGGAAAACGGTCAGCTTAAAAACGGTATATTCACTTATGCTATTCTTGCGTTGCTGGCACAGGAACCTAAGGCCGTTAAGGTTAGCGAATTGAAAAATTACGTAAACAAGGAAGTAAGCGCTCGTACCCATGGCCTGCAACAACCTACCAGCCGAACCGAAACCATTGATAATGACTGGTTGGTTTGGTAAAATACGGAACATATACACCAGAGTATGATTTATTGTGGCAGGGGTAGTTTATATTCGCGGCCAAGTAGAGAGTATGCAAGCTATAATACCGGTAGCCGGGGCGGGAACGCGCCTGCGGCCTTTAACCTATACCCAGCCCAAGGTGCTGATTTCGGTGGCAGGTAAGCCTATTTTATCGTTTATTATTGATGAGCTGGTTGAAAACGGAGTAACCGAATTTGTGTTCGTAATTGGTTACCTGGGCGAGAAGATCAAGGAGTTTGTAGATAAAACCTATCCGAACCTGAACATTAAGTTCGTTAACCAGGAGAACCGCGAAGGCCTGGGCCATGCCATTTGGTGCGCCCGCGAAGCCTTAGACCTGGACAAGGATTTAATCATACACCTGGGCGATACGATTGTAGATATTGATTTAAAAAAGGTGCTGGAAAGCCAGGTGAGCACCCTGTGCGTTAAAAAAGTAGAGGACCCGCGTGCCTTTGGTGTGGCCGAAATTGACAGCGACGGCATGATAAAAGCCGTGGTTGAAAAGCCGCGTATACCGAAAAGTAATATGGCGTTGGTGGGCCTTTATTACATCCGCGAAACACGCGCCCTGATGGAAGCGCTGGAATACAACATTGCCCAGAACAAACGCAACAACAACGAGTTTTACCTGACCGACGCGCTGCAGAAAATGATCAGCGACGGAGTTAAGTTCCGCAGCTATAAGGTGGACAACTGGCACGATGTAGGTAAGAAGGACATACTATTGGAAACAAACGCCCTGCTGCTGCGCAAACTGGGCGAAAAGGGTCTGAACGCAGGCAGTTGCGAAAGCGCCATTATAGTGCCGCCGGTGAATATTGCACCGGGTGCTAAAATCCGGAATTCGATTATTGGCCCCAATGTGTCGGTAGGCGAAAACACCGAGATCAATTATTCGATCATTAAAAATTCGATAGTGGGTTCGTTTAGCCGGCTGGAGCATGTGGTGTTGCACAGCTCGCTGATTGGCAGCGATAGCTGTATTACGGGGTTGAGTCAGAGTTTGAATATTGGTGATAACACCGAGATTGATTTGCGCGGAGAAAAAGAATAAACGCTGTAGCTGTAAACGTTATGGAGAATAGAATTACAAAGCTTTTTAATATTGAATACCCCATTATACAGGCGGGTATGATTTGGTGCAGCGGCTGGGAACTGGCCAGCGCAGTTAGTAAGGCTGGCGGCCTGGGTTTAATTGGTGCAGGCAGTATGTATCCCGATATTTTACGCGAGAACATCCGCAAGGCAAAAGCTGCTACCGATAAACCATTCGGCGTAAACGTGCCACTGCTGTATGCAGATATCGAAAAGCATATGTCCATAATTATTGAGGAAGGTGTTGAGGTGGTTTTTACCAGCGCCGGAAACCCTAAAACATGGACCAAACATTTACAGGAGAAAGGCATTAAAGTGGTGCATGTAACCGCCAGCAGCAAGTTTGCCAAAAAGAGCGAGGAAGCAGGCTGCGATGCCGTGGTATGCGAAGGCTTTGAAGCCGGTGGGCATAACGGCCGCGAGGAAACGACCACGTTTGTACTGATACCGCAGGTGCGTGCCGCTACCAGTTTGCCTTTAATTGCCGCAGGCGGTATAGCTACAGGCAGAGGCATGTTGGCCGCTATGGCGCTGGGCGCTGAGGGCGTACAGATAGGTACCCGTTTTGCTGCCAGCGCGGAGTCGAGTGCCCATCAGAATTTTAAAAATGCCATCATAAATCTGCAGGAAGGCGACACAGTGCTGAGTATGAAAAAGCTGGTGCCCGTGCGCTTGATAAAAAATGCATTTCAGAAACGGGTGCAGGAGGCCGAGGACCGCGGTGCAGCACCGGAGGAATTGGCGCAAATTTTAGGTCGGGCACGTGCCAAGAAAGGCATGTTTGAAGGCGATATGGCGGAAGGGGAACTGGAGATTGGCCAGGTGGCTTCGTTGATACGCCAGATAAAACCTGCCGGTGAAATTGTACAGGAGATATGGAGCGAGTTTCAGCAGGCAAAAAATGAATTGCAGCAATTATAAATAGTAAGCCATAGCGGCGAAAAGGATACACATGAGCAAAGGAGCAACCAGCTACCCGAAGGATAAAATCAAAATATTGTTACTGGAAAACATCAGCGATGTTTCGGTAGAAGAGTTTAGAGAAGCGGGCTATACCAACATCGAAAAACTGAGCGGTGCGCTGGACGAAGCAGCGCTGGCACAAAAAATAAAAGATGTGCATTTGCTGGGTATACGCAGCAAAACCATGATAACGCCCAAGGTGCTGGCAAAGGCCAACAAACTGCTTTCGATAGGCTGCTATTGTATTGGTGTAAACCAGGTGAACATGCAGGCTGCAGTAGAACAAGGTGTTGCCGTGTTTAACGCACCACACGCCAACACACGCAGCGTGGCAGAACTGGTAATCGGCCTTTCGATTATGCTGATACGCCGCATACCCGATAAAAACAAAGCAGCGCACGAAGGCATTTGGCAAAAGGACGCAAAAGGCAGTTATGAACTGCGCGGAAAAACACTGGGCCTGGTGGGTTATGGCAACATTGGTTCGCAGGTAAGCGTAATGGCCGAAGCCCTGGGCATGGATGTAATTTATTACGACATTGAACCAAAGCTGCCGCACGGCAATGCCAAACAAGTGCGTAGCTTAAAAGAGCTTTTACGCCGCTCGAACATTGTATCGCTGCACGTGCCGAGTGATGTAAGCACCCGCAATCTGCTGAATGCCGAAACGCTGGCGTTTATGAAGAAGGGCAGCATACTGATAAATTATAGTCGCGGTGATGTAGTGGATTTGGACGCCTTAAAGGCCAGCCTGCAAAGCGGGCAAGTGGCCGGTGCGGCTATTGATGTGTTCCCCGAAGAGCCGGAGAAGAACGGCGCGAAATTTCAAACGGTGTTACAGGGTTTGCCGAATGTTATCCTTACACCGCACATTGGCGGCAGCACGGAGGAAGCACAGATGAACATCGGCCTGGATGTAACGGCCAAAATGCTGAACTTTTTAGAAAAGGGCATGACCACCGGTTCGCACTCGGTGCCTGCGCTGAACCTGCCTATGCAGGCTAAAACGCACCGCATACTGCACATACACAAAAACATTCCCGGCGTGTTGGGCGAAATAAACTCGCGCCTTTCTACCCATAACATCAACATTTTAGGTCAGTATCTGAAAACCAACGATGAGATAGGTTATGTGGTGCTGGACGTTGACAGTAAACTGAGTAAGGAAGCTTTTGCACTGTTGAAGAATGCCAAAGGCACCATCAAGAGCCGGTTGCTGTATTAAACCACTCACCCTCAATGCTTATTAAAAACCCTGCCTGTCCTGGCGGGGTTTTTAGTTACCGGCACATACGTGCAACAATTATCATATGAAGTTTTAATGGTATAAAAAATCAGTGCTGTGCCTGACAACAATCAGGTGCAAACGCTGTGCATAACGTGCATCGCCTTCTACTTTTACCGCATAAACTACCCCTCATGATAAAAAGATTATCCTTTTTAATGCTATGTGTATGTTGGTATGCAACGGCCATGGCCCAACCGCAGCAAATGAACTACCAGGCTGTAGTGCGCGATGCCGGCGGTAGCCCGGTGGCAAATGGTACCACGGTACAGCTGCGCTTTACCATACACGATAATACAGCTACAGGTGCCAGTGTTTATACCGAAACCATCAGCACTACCGCCAATCAGTTTGGCCTGGTGAATGTGCAGATAGGCAGCAGCGCCAACCTCAGCGTAGTAAACTGGGGCAACGGAAACAAATTTTTACAAGTGGAAGCCAACATTAACAGTGCCGGCTTTACCGATATGGGCACTACCCAATTACTAAGCGTGCCTTATGCTTTATATGCAGCTAACAGCGGCGGCAATACCGGACCCACCGGACCAACAGGTGCCACCGGTGCACAGGGTGTTACGGGTGCAAATGGCGCCACAGGTCCGCAGGGCTTACCGGGTTTGGCAGGCCTTAACGGAGCAACCGGCCCTACAGGACCTACGGGATCAGGCGGAGGCGCTACCGGTGCTACCGGCCCTACAGGTGCTACGGGTGCAACCGGATCGGGTGGTGGTGCTACAGGTGCAACCGGGCCTACAGGCGCTACAGGACCTACAGGTTCGGGTGGTGGCGCTACAGGACCTACCGGGGCAACCGGGGTAACCGGAGTTACCGGAACGAAAGGCGCAACCGGTTCAACAGGTAGTACAGGCGGAACAGGTGTTACAGGTGCAACAGGCAATACAGGCCCACAAGGAATAACGGGTGCAACGGGCAGCACAGGCGCACAGGGTATTCCCGGAGTTACGGGTGCTACCGGCGCACAAGGTGTTACAGGCCCCACAGGCCCTACGGGCGCGGGTGGAGGAGCTACCGGGGTTACCGGACCTACCGGCCCAACCGGTGCCACAGGTGCAGGTGGCGGTGCCACAGGTGCTACAGGACCAACCGGCAGTACAGGAGTTAAAGGAGCAACAGGTGCTACGGGTGTAACGGGCCCGACAGGAGCAACCGGCAATACAGGTGTTACCGGCGCTACAGGTGCCACAGGCGCAACAGGCTTACTGGCTAATGGCTTCGCTGCGGGTAATACACCTTACTGGAACGGCACTCAATGGGTAGTAAACAGCAGTAATATTTACAACAATGGTGGCAATGTGGGTATAGGCATAAGCACTGTACCCATCGCTAAGTTGGATGTGGAATCAACTACACCCGCGGAAAATACCATCTATGCGCTCTATAACGGTACAACCAATGGCACCTCCTGGGCTGCAAGCAATAACTATGCAGCTGTAAAAGGCATCGGAGCGCCCGGACTTACCCAATACCAAGCCGGGGTGTATGGTTATATGCAGGGCAGCGGCACCAACTCAGCGGGTGTTGTGGGTGCTTACTCCGGCGTTATATGGGGGGGCTTGGGTTATTTTGGACCAAGCGGTTATTACGGCGTTTACAGCAGCGGCCCGGCTGCGGTAATCGGACAACTAAGTATAGTTGACGGCACGCAGGGCCTGGGTAAAGTGTTTACTTCGGATGCAACCGGCGCAGGTTCGTGGCAAAGTACAACAGGGTTAGGTTTGGTAAGCGGCAATGGTACTACTAACCGCGTGGCCCGCTGGAGAAACGCCAATACGTTAAGTTATGGCATTATATATGATGACAGTACCCGGGTGGGCATTAATGCAGCACCAAGTTCGTTTACGCGGGTGTATGTGCGCGACAGCAGTGCCGGACCATTGAGCAGTATGTGGATACAACAAATGAACCGCGCCACTTCAAACGTGGGTCTGCAGGTTACAGCCAATGGCATGACGAACTATTACTATGTGAATCCCGGCGGACTGGCCATTGCAGCCACATCACAGGATCCAAGCGGTTATGCTATGGGCGCTTTCTGGCATGATACCTCCACCAGCTATCTGCGCTACCAAACCCTGATTTCGTCGAACAGGTATGGACTTAGCAGTTATGATTATAAAAACTATTCCACCGCCACGCTGTTGTTTAACAACACGCTTAACGGGGTTTATTATGGAGGATACTTCCGCAGCCAGGGCGTGGGCCTGTTGTCGTTTGTGGGTAACGAACCAACCTTATCCTTTGCCCATGCTGCCGTAGCGGGAACGATGGATTCGGTGAATCAGCCGGCGGGTTATTTTGCCAACCTGGCCACAACCGGCTCCACGTCGCATGGTTTGTATGCCGGCGATAACGCTTATAAATCGCCTGCTATATATGCGCGCAATTATGGCAGCGGTTCAGGTGCCTATACCGGACAAGCCATTTATGCACGTTCCGACAGTTCCTCGTCTGCCAGTACCATTTATGTAATGAATGTTGGCAACCAGACAAATACCGGACGCGCCGGCGTTATGTCCATCTTGCAAGGTACGGCGGCTGCCTATGCACCAAACAATGCTACGGCAACCGGTTTTTACGGCTATGCTGCAGATTACTATACGCCTATTTATAACACAGGCGGCGTGGGCGTAGTAGGCTCCGGTGGCGACTCGCTTTCGCAAGGTGTGCACGGCGATGCTTATACCTACGGCGCTTCGGGTGTTTGGGGCGGCGCCTTTGGCGATGGCGGCAGTACAACCAAAAATATGAATGGTGTGTACGGGTTCGCTTACCAGCTTAGTGATAGCACCAGCTATGCCATTAACGGGGAGCACGAAAACCTGCACGGCGTTGCCATTAAAGGCACCAACACCGCTGCGGCAGGCACCGGGTATGGCACCGGTGTGTTGGGCAAAACCAATCAAAGCGGTGGTTATGGTGTGCGTGCCGAAAACAGCAACGGTAACGGCTGGGCTTTATCGGCAGTTAATAAAGGCGCAGCCAGTTCAAGTAATACCGGAGGGGCCATTTATGCTGTTTCCAGCAGTTCGGGTTTAGGGGCTGCAACTATTTACGCCTACAACAACGCTGCCGCTTATATGCAATTTGGTGTGCTGGGTAGTTACAATGGCTCGGGCTTTGGAGCCGGTGTAGTAGGTGTTGGCTACGGCGGGGGTATACCAACGGCTCTTACTTACGATAACGGTGTTATTGGCACATCTGCCGGACGTGGTGTGGCAGGTTACTATGGCGCATATACGGCGCCTGCGGGAATTGCAGCGGTATACGGGCATAGCGGTACCGGAAGCACGTATGCTTTGTTTGGCTATAACAGCACCGGTATTACAGGGGCCGGTATCTATACTAACGGAACCATGGTGGCTGCCGGGGCAAAATCGGCGGTGGTACCTACCAGCGAGGGTTACCAAAAACTGTATTGCACCGAAAGCCCTGAAATTTGGTTTGAGGACATTGGTGGCGGCGAATTGGTAAACGGACAGGTTACCATCAACCTTGATAAATTGTTTTTAGAGACTGTAACCATTGATGCTAAAAATCCGGTACGGGTATTTATACAAGAAGAAGATTTTACAAATGGGCTGATTGTGAAAACCGGAACTACCTCTTTTACCGTAATTGAAAAGAACGGAGGCACATCCAATGCTAAGTTTTCGTACCGGGTATTGGCAAAGCGCCGTTTTTACCAGGATGTGCGTTTTGGCAACGAGGCCCATTTGGGTAAAGAAGTGGATTGGAGCCAATACCACGATGTAATAATGCCGCGCGATTATGAAGAAGCGCGTAAAGCCTATGACGAAGAATTAGCCCGGGTTGCAGCCGGCAAGAAGGAAGCCGCTAAGCAACAGGGCTTTACGGATAACTTCCCAAGCCACAACAACCCCGGCCCTGCGATGAAAGCGCCATTGGGTAAACCGGTGAAATCGGCAGAAGCTGTGCCTGATGTAAAACCTTGTAAACCTGCTGATAAGCAGCCAGAAGGACCAGAAGAAATGAAGAAAAAAATCAAAAGCAGTGCCCCAGAAAAAGGGCGATAAATGAACGAATCGGGGGGTGTATTCGGTTTTTATGCACCCCCTGATTTTATTTCAAAACAAATTTGTTTGGTATTAATCTTATGTATACATTTAATCCGTTAAACTCAAAATTGATTGTTATGAAGAGACTCCTTACCCTTATGATTGTAGCGGTTGCTCCCTTTGCTATCAAAGCCCAATCGCTTTCTCCCACGGTTATTGCAAGCACCGGTGGTTTTTCATCTAATGCTAACGGTAGCCTCTCGTACACGGTAGGTGAAATGACCATGGTTCAAACTTTCAGCGCCGGCAACAACATCCTTACCCAGGGTTTCCAGCAACCAGAACCGTTTCCTGTAGGTATCCTGGATATCACTAAAGACGACTTCGGTTCGTTTGTAGTGTATCCTAACCCGGCAGTTGACAATGTATGGTTTGGTTACCAGTTCCCTGAAGCAGGAAAATTAACTGTTACCCTGTATAACACACTGGGTCAGAAGATTTCCGACGTGCAAACTACCAACTACGACAACGGCAAATCAGTTGAACAACTGAACGTATCGATGCTGGCTGCAGGTTCTTATTTCCTGACCATCAACTTTACTGCTGACAAAGACGGTAAAATGCACCAGATTTCGAAGCAATTCAACGTAATCAACTAATACAGGTACCGAACTACCTGAATAAAGGGAGGCCACACGGCTTCCCTTTTTTTATGCCCTGTAAAGGCAAAATGCTTACTTTGCAGTAGTAAATAATCTACCCCGTTATGAAACGTACACTCTTATTCCTTACGGTGTCTCTGTTTGCCACCGGTATTTACAGTCAAACCAGTTCGCCGGCCAACACACCTGCACCAACAGGTATGCCGGGTGCTCCGGCACCGGTTGCAGTACGCACAGCCGAAAATAAAGGAGATGTAAAAGAAGAAGTAACCACACCCCGGAATGACCTTGCCACACCAGCCCAAACAGGCACTGGCAACGAAATGGAACCAGCACGCACAGCTCCCGATTTACCCAAGCAGCCTGCTACTACCAGCAAAGAAACCAGCGGCAGTCCGCAATAAACCGCTGCTACAGATACGAAAGCACGAAAGCCACCTAACAGGTGGCTTTTTAGTTTATGCTGTGTTTGATAAGCTGACAGTATTAGGCAACGCGGTTACCGTCCTTATCGAATATCTGCACATTGTCCTCGCGGTTTTCGGCACGCACGGTAAGGCGGTCGAATATGCCGTTAATGATGGACAGAATAATACTGAAGAACAGGGCGCTCCAGAAGCTTGCCACCGCAAAACCCGGTGTGAGGATCCAGGCGGCTATTTCAATAATAAAGGCATTGATAACCAGCAGAAACAAGCCCAACGTAAAGATGGTGAAGGGAATAGTAAACAATACCAGCAGAGGTTTTACCGAAACATTCAGCACGGCCAGCAGGGCAGCTACCAAAACGGCATAACCAAAACCATCGAGATGGACGCCGGGTAAGATATAAGCGGTTAAAACAACGGCGATGGCATTTAAAAGCAATTTGATCAGAAAGTTCATATAGCTAATAACGATTGAGCCGCGAAAATAGTTTTTTTATGATGTGCTACGGCACATGCACCGGAAGCGAGGTCCGATCTCCCTCAACCAAACATCCTGCTGCACTTCGCTCCATTTCTTTACAATTGTTAATGCGTGCGGCTGTTGGCCCCGGTAGTTTTGCTGCCATTATTCAATAACTCAGCAAACAATGAAAAACAATCTTCTTTATCCCGAAACTGCCGCCACTATTATTGAACGCGTGAAGCACCTGCGCCCGGGCACCACCGCTTTGTGGGGCCGTATGACTGCTCCCGAAATGCTGTTACACGCCAACCTTTGTAACCGCGAAGTATTTGAACCTATTAAACCCGTTAAGCCCACAACTTTAAGACAATGGTTGCTGCGCATCATTGCGCTTTATATATCCCCGCATTTTAAGAAAGGCGTTATGGGCGACGCTAAAAAAGATACGCATGGCACCAATGCGCAAATTGATTTTGAAGAGGAGCGCAATGTATTTATAGAACTGGTAGGCCGCTACCCCGCACTTAAAGGCGAAATTACCGTACCACACATGGCCTTTGGCAATCTTAGTACGCGGCAGTGGGGCATTGCTGCCTATAAGCATATGGATCATCACCTGCGGCAGTTTGGGGTGTAAACAAAAAGAGCATTTCATCGCACCAGTTAGCAAAGGATTTGGGAATAACGCAAAAAAGTGCTTGGTTTATGCTTGGTCGCATACGGTATGCTTTTAAGGTAAAATCAATTGACGGGTAAATGACAGGTTTAGTACAGGCAGACGGAACTTTTGTGGGAGGCAAGAATAAGAACCGTCACGCGGACATGAAAGTGCTTGAATCGCAGGGCAGAAGCACAAAAGATAAGACACCGGTATTTGGCATGGTTCAAAATGGCGGCAAGGTTTATACCGAGGTGGTGCCCGACACAAAAGCAAAAACATTAAAGCCTATCATTGAAAAAATGGTGAGTAATGGTGTGATTATAGTAACCGATGAATGGTTGGATTTTTCAGGTTTAAATTCAACACATGCGCACGTTGTAATGAATCATAAGTCAAGTGCATATGTAAGAGGCGGTTTCCATACCAATGGAATTGAAAATTTCCGGTCACACTTAAAGCGTAGTCTTTACCGCATTTATTATCACGCCTCGTCAGAACATCTTCACTGGTACTGCGATGAATTTTCTTTCAGGTATACTGCGAGAAAAATAAGTGATAGCGAACGTTTCGATTTCTCTTTAAGAAACATCGAAAACTTTAGATTACGTCATAAGGAGTTAATATCAAAAGGATAATATGGCACCCAGTGTGAATGAACGAAAGACTGAGCAAATTGTTAGTCGGCATTTGGATAATGATCCGTATAAAAAACGCGTTAATGTCGAAATGCAGAAATCTGACATACCCAAAATAAATAAGCTACTAAAGTACGCATCAAAAAAGGCGGATGGTGAAGGAAAGCCGGAGTTCATAATAACGTTTAAAGAAAATCCAAATTTTCTGATTGTTATTGAATGCAAGGCCGACATAACAAAACATCAAAGCAAGTCATTAGATAAATACGCCTCCTATGCTGTTGATGGAGCAGTATTATACTCTTCATTCTTATCAAAAGAATATGATGTTTTAGCTATCGCTGTTAGTGGGCAAACACAGAGAGAACTACGGGTTTCCCATTTTTTGCAGTTAAAGGGAGAGCCAACAGCTATTGAAATGGATTGGGGGACTAAGTTGTTAGAGACAGAAAACTATCTTAAAAATTATCTTGAAAGCCCCCAAAAATACCGTCAAGACTATTATCAGTTAATGGCGTATTGCCGAACCCTAAACAATACACTGCACAATAACAAGATATTGGCTAATCAGCGAGGGTTGTTTTTGAGTAGTGTTTTAATTGCCTTGGATAATAAAGCTTTCCGAAAGACATACAATGATATTGAGGAACCGCAGGATTTAGCAAATAGCCTGGTTGATACTGTGGTTTTGGAGTTGAAAAAGACCTTACCACAAAAGAAGGTCGAAAATCTAAATAATCAATTCGGATTTATACGATCTGATGCGACACTCTCAACAAAAAGAAATCCAACGACGAACAGAAATGTACTTGCAGAGCTTATAGAAGACATTGATGATAATGTAAATAAGTACATTCAAACTTATAAGTATTACGATGTATTGGGCCAATTATATGTAGAGTTTCTTAGTTATGCTAATGCCGATTCAGATTTAGGCATTGTTTTAACCCCTCCCCATATCACACAACTTTTTAGCGATTTGGCCTTTGTAAACAAGGACAGTATTGTCTATGATAACTGCACAGGAACGGCTGGTTTTTTAATAAGTGCCATGCGTGCAATGGTAATGGATGCAAAAGGGGATGAAAAAAAGATACGCCATATAAAGGAGCACCAATTAGTTGGCGTAGAATATCAGTCACACATATACGCACTAGCAGCCACTAACATGTATATTCACAAGGATGGTAAATCTAATATCATTCAAGGGGATTGTTTTGATGAGAATATAGTTGACGTTATTACTGCCTATAAACCAACGGTTGGGATGCTCAATCCACCTTACCCCACTGATAAAGTTAATGGGATAAATGAGTTCGAATTTATTCTGAACAACCTAAACTGCCTGGTGCAGGGGGGCCTATGCGTTGCCATTATCCCTATGGAAAGAGTAATGTCAAGCAAAAAACAAACATTGGAGTTCAAAAGTAAAATACTCGAACAGCATACGTTAGAGGCTGTAATGTCAATGCCAGACGATTTGTTTTATAATACAGATAATGGAGTAGTCACAGCAATTGTTGTGATAAGAGCGCATGTACCCCACCCCAAAAACAAGGAAACGTATTTTGGATATTGGAAAAATGATGGATTTGAAAAAAGAAAAAACAAAGGTCGCGTAGACGTTTACGATAAATGGGATAGCATAAGGATTCAATGGCTCGATAGCTATGTTAACCGTAGAAACATACCGGGGCTAAGTGTCACGTATAAAGTAAGTGCGGAAAACGAGTGGTGTGCAGAAGCATATATGGAAACTGATTATTCTACAATAAGTAAGGATGATTTTATTTCCCAAATTAAAAAGTATGTAACCTATAAAGCTATATACTAAAATGGATTTAATACCGCTACATAAACTTTTTCATGTTGAGTACGGCAATAGCTTTGACTTGACCATGTTAACCCGATGCACCGATAGGTCGCATGAACGAGTTAACTATGTTTCAAGGACAAGAGAAAATAACGGGGTTTCGGCTATTGTAGAAAGATACGAGGATGTAGAGCCATTTCCTCCCGGTTTAATCACTGTTGCGGGAAGCGGAAATTCTGTATTAGAAGCATGTATTCAACCATTTTCTTTCTACACAGGCTATCATGTATTTGTATTAACGCCTTTAAAGGAAATGTCTGAACTTGTTAAACTCTTTTACTGCTATTGCATAAAGGAGAACAGGTATAAATACAACTTTGGAAGGCAGGCTAACAGAACCTTAAAGGACCTACTTGTCCCCAAACACGTTCCTAAAAGTTTTCTTGATATAGATATAGAATCATTAGCCGAAATTAATTCTACTCCAGTTGCAAAGAAGGCAATTGATATTGACACCTCATCTTGGAAATATTTCAAAATTGGCGCAATTTTTAAACTCGAAAAATGCAAATGTTCAAACGCTACTGATTTATTAGAAGATGGGAATGACATATATTATGTTGGTGCGAAAAAAGATGATAACGGCATTATAAAGAAAGTTGCATACAACGAGGACATTGTTTCGAGAGGTAATTGTATTGTGTTTATTGGAGATGGACAGGGGTCTGTTGGTTACTGCACCTATCAACCTAATGATTTTATAGGCTCAACAACGCTCACCTGCGGCTATAACGATAATTTAAATCCATTCAATGCTATTTTTTTGATAACCGTTTTAGATAAGGAGCGGTTCAAATATTCTTTTGGTAGAAAGTATGGCAAAGCGCAATTACTTAAATCAAAGATAAAATTACCAGCTATTGGAGCCGAGCCCGATTTTTTATATATGGAAAATTATATTAAGTCCTTACCATTTTCATCTTCAATAAATAGCCTTACAGAGAACAATAAGACAACTATAGAAAAGGAGTCTAAAAATAAAAACAAGGGGTTGTCCGATGAAGAATTGATAAAGAAATACGAGGCTGGTAAGGTAAATATAAAAAAGGCAATTTAACCTTTATTAGTTGAACCTGATGCAGAATAAGGATTTCTAAACCCTCTTGTACATCAAAATATATCAGTTAATTTTTTTTAATTGGTTCTCTTTGTAATTTTGAAGAAACCCAATTCAATTAGCATGAAAAGATATCTACCCCTGGTGCATTAAGCCATGGCCGGAGGCGCAACCACGAGGAGGGATTTTGCGGATTGCTCCGGTTTCAAGTTTAAATTTTAAAGCTGAAGACAACCAGGTGCTACTAATGCGCTAAGATTTAAAGTTGAACAAATTTTACCCCCTCCGAAAAAGCAAGGCCTGCTATTATTATGCATAGCAGGCCTTGTTTTTTCTCGTCCCCCTAAGGCAGCGCTGCAATTGCCGGCGCACAGGGGGACAGCTTTGGCGCTTTATGGGCATCAATTGCCATTACTAAAAATGTAGCACTTTTATGGTTGCTGGCCGGAGGCACAACCACGGGAGTGCGATCAATATACGTTGGTCTCTAAGTTCTTCAGGTAATTGTAGATCTGTTCCCAATCGCGGGTTTCGATGGCGATGTAAGGTTGCAGGGTATCGGCATTATCGCTGCCGGTTTCGCCGGCACCCAGGTTGCGGCCATCGTTCATAAAAATGCATTTGCTGCCTAAGTTCTTTGCCAGCTTTACATCGGTAATACGATCGCCTACCACAAACGAATTTGCCAGATCGTAATGGCCCTGCATGTATTGGGTTAACATGCCCGTGCCCGGCTTACGGGTAGGCAGGTTTTCGTGCGGATACGATTTATCGATATGAATGCCTACGAAGTTGATGCCTTCGCCGGCAAAGGTGCGCACGATAAAATCCTGCACTTCGTTGAACTCCTCTTCCGGAAAAAGTTCCGTGCCTAAACCGTCCTGGTTGGTAACCATCGCCAGTTCGTAGTTTAGTTCGCGGGCAATGCGGCCCAGCCACTGAAACACACCGGGGTAGAACACCAGCTTTTCGTACTTCTCAATTTTAAAATCGTCGGTTTCGAGGATGAGGGTGCCGTCGCGGTCGATGAGGAGAACCTTTTTCATTTAGTAGGAAATTATTTTGGCGTTCTTCATTTTACGCAGTTGCGATTTGATGATCTTCTGCGTTTCAAAATCATCGGTATCGGGCTTTATAAGTTCTTTCAACAGTTCGGGTGTTGCTTCGGTAACCTCCGGGTTAAAATAACCGAAGCCCTTGTATTCGCTGTTCTCAATCCAGATAATGGCGTGCTCATCGGGATGTATGCCCATATCAATGATAAAGAAATTAGGCTGGCGGTACAGATAGCGGCGTGCCGATTTCTCGATGCTGCTGTTGTAGTTCTTCAACGATTTAGCATCAATGCCTTTCTCCTTCATTTTAGCGCGTAGGGCAAACCAGCTATGCAGGTTGTTATCGCGTATAATTTTGCCCAGCACTTTATTGGCTGCTGCTTTGGAAGAGAAGCGCAATACGAGTTCGCCCTGTTCCCAACTAAGCGGATGAATTTTAAGTTGATTAAAGCCCTGCTCATCCTTGTTCAGGAATATGCCATGCGTATAGGGCATGGTACGCGGCTTTTTGTTGAACTCGGGCATATGGTTTTTTAACTCGCGGTAAGCCAGCAGGCGAGCCGTAAGTTCATTACCCGAAAGTTCGTAATCAATGCCGCGCATCAATTCAAACATGCGCTTTTTTTCTACTGAATCGGTAGGGGCTGTAAAGTGTGAAATAACCTTGCGGCGAATGTTCTTCACGCCTTCGAGGTATAACACCTTGCCCAACTCATCTTTGTAATAATAAACGCCGGCATCTTCGGGCAGCTTTTCTATTTCGGCCTTCGAGAGATACGGCGGTAACAGATCCACATCAATGCCGTGGTTCAGTTCAATTTCGATGTATTTACCCGAAGCCTGTTTAGCCAGAATTACCTCCAGCAACTTAACCGTGGCTTCGGCATCGCCATAAGCCCGGTGCCGGCCACTGATTTCGATGCCCAGGCTGGTACAGATGTTACCTAAGCTATACGAGTTGAAACCCGGAATAACCCGTCGCGAAAGGTTAACGGTATCTAACTGCCGGCGGTTAAAATCGATACCGAGGCGCTTGAATTCCTGCCGCACCATACCGAAGTCGAACTTCACATTATGTGCTACAAAAATGGCTTCGTGGGTCATTTCCAGGATGCGTTCGTGCACCTCCTCGAAGGTAGGGGCATCGGCTACCATATCCTGGGTGATACCGGTAAGTTTGGTAACGTAAGGATCAACTAAACGTTTGGGGTTCAGGAGTGTAGAGAAGCTGTCTACCACTTTCTCGCCGTCGTAGAGGATGACCGCAATTTCGATAATGCGGTCTAAACTGGGGCTGCCCCCGGTTGTTTCTACGTCGATTATAGCATACACGGCGTGAAAATAGAAATTATGCGATTTTTTTGGGGCACTTGGCCGAAATGATTTGCCTAACCCCGGTAAAACCCACCAAGCACGGCCCTTTGACAAACTGTTAAGATTTAATTAGGGCCAGCAGATAGCCCTCCATACCCCTGAAACCGGCAGAAAGCGGTCTGTTCGCCGCCTTTTTGCTATACTCGTACCGTGAAACAGGGCTTCTTTTTTTTATTGGTTTTTCTGGCTTTGGGGGTACAGGCCCAGGTGCTGGAGGAAGATACGACTACCAATGCCCCGTTTTTTGCAGCGCAAAAGTTTAAGAGCAGTTGCTATGTGGGGATAGAGGCCCAGGTGGCCCAGATAATGAAGAACAAGGCCGGCATGCAGATGGGCTTTAACCTTAACTGGGTGGTTAATCACAAATACGTAGTGAGCGCCCGTTACCAGAACCTGACAACCCGGCACGATATACGCAGCATTGTTGTGCCCTACTTAACGGAGCCTGTGTATTTGATACAGCATATGGCAGGTTTAGGATTTAGCTACATTTTATTCAGCGATAAAAAGTTTTCGTTTCAACCCGAGTTGAGCGGCGGCTGGGTAGGTGTAAAGTTTGAGCACCCCACGGATGTTTACCAGCGTAAAGATGCGGCCTTTATTATGCCTGCCGTGTATGGTGTTTTTAACGCCACCAAATACTTTCGCATGGGGGTAGGACTTAATTACCGCGCGGTTATAGGTCCCTCCTTTTTCGGCTTCGACCCGATGAAAAACCTGAGCGGTGTTTCGGGCGTGGTGTTCTTTAGGGTGGGAACCTTTTAGTTCACTGGACGAATGGAAGGAGTTTACAGTTTCCGGTCTTCGGTTTACAGTTGAAGGGCGAATACAAATTTTTTGCCACGAAGACACGAAGAAATCAAAGGCGTTTATGGTTTATAGCTTTAGTTCAAAATTTAAAGTTTAAGGTTTAAAGTTGGGTTAGGCTTTTGGTGCTAAGGAAAGTTTGGTGCCCGGGGTTTAAAGAAGTTTATAAAACAGCAATGCCTTTCCGTTTTGGAGAGGCATTGCTGTTTTTGATACGCTGGGGTGCTGATTAGCTCTTTTGGCTTACGGTATCCTTGCGCAGGGTGTTGATGAATTTGATCATCATAAAAATAGCGAAGGCGATAATCACAAAGTTAAAGATGCTTTGTATAAAGGAGCCATAGTTGATGGACACCTCAGCCACGTTTTGTGCAACATCCGCTTTTTGCAGTAATAATTTAAGATCGGTGAACTTTACACCGCCAATAGCTAAACCGATGGGGGGCATGATCACATCATTCACTAATGAGTTGACTATTTTGCCAAACTCGGCACCAATAATGATACCTACGGCCATGTCAACAACGTTGCCCTTCATGGCAAACTCTTTAAACTCGGATACAAAACCCATAATGGTAGATTTAAGTTAGTTAAGTTGGTTTCGGTTATAAAGGTAGAAAAGGAACATAATCGAAAAAAAATAATTTGTACGGGATGGTGGATTAGTAGAGCGGTGGATTGGTGATTGGTGGATTAGTGAGCGGTAGGTAAGCCACCTTTAGTGTTCATCAGCGTTCAATTGTTTTCAATCCGTTGATAGAATGATGTAAGCACGCGTTTTTTATAAACTGATGTAGGATTGCAGCCCTGGAGCGCCGGAAGCTGAAGCATCCGGCTTGCCGGGAAAAGCGGAACTTTTTGTTTACGGGCTAAAGCCCGGAATACAGGCATGCGTGTCTTGACGGCGTTATTCTGTGTACCCGGAGGTTGAAACCTCCTGCTTCGATGATAAGCGGAATTTTTCGGTTAACGGGCTGAAGCCCGGGGAGTTTGTGGATGGGTGATTGGTGGATTAGTGAGCGGTAGGTAACCTATTATTTCCCTTCCCGAGACTTGGGGAGGGAGAACGGCTGTGCAGGATCCTTCCAGTGGACTAATAGTAACCGTAATGCACAGGGCTGTATTTATAAGTAGGTTTATGGTAAAAGGTGGGTGGGTTTTCTTTGTAGTATGCCGGTTTCTGCGATTCTTTTAATTGTATTGGGATACTTTGTATTGCTGTTGGTGATAGCCTTTTACACCTCGCGCAATGCCAAAAACGAAGACTTTTTTATAGGCCACAAAAGCAGCAAGTGGTATCTGGTTGCTTATGGCATGATAGGCACCTCGCTAAGCGGGGTTACCTTTATGAGCGTGCCCGGCAAGGTTAGCGCCGCACACTTTTTTTACCTGCAGGTGGTTATTGGTTACCTGATAGGCTATGTAGTAGTGGCCCTGGTATTGCTGCCTTTGTATTACCGCCTGAACTTAACGTCCATTTATACCTACCTGCACGACCGCTTTGGCACGAAGGCGTATAAAACCGGGGCATCGTTTTTTTTACTATCCCGCACACTGGGCGCCTCGCTGCGTATTTACCTGGTGTTGTATGTGTTGCAAAATTTTATCCTGGAAGAACTGGGCGTACCTTTTGCCTTGAGTACCGCCGTTATACTGCTGATGATTTTGCTTTATACCTACCGTGGCGGCGTTAAAACCATTGTGTGGACCGATACCCTGCAAACTACCTTTATGATTTTGGCGCTGGTGGTAACCATCGGGTTGATATGCGTGGGGCTTAACTTATCGTTTGGTGGTTTGGTAGATGAACTGCGCGCCAAAGATTATACGCAGGTATTTAATTACGACTGGAAAGCCAAAAGCTATTTTTTAAAGCACATCATCGGTGGTGCGTTTATAACCATAGCCATGACCGGGCTTGACCAGGAGATGATGCAAAAGAACATCAGCATCCGCACCCTGGGCGAGGCACAGAAAAACATGTTTACGTTCAGCGGTATATTGCTGGTGGTTAACCTGCTGTTCCTTGTATTGGGCGGTGCCCTTTACATTTATGCGGCTGCTAAAAACGTTCCGCTAACGGCACAAACCGACGACACCTTCCCTATCATTACGCTGCACTACCTTTCGCCGGTGGCAGGTGTTATTTTTATTGTGGGATTGATATCGGCCCTGTTCCCCAGCGCTGATGGTGCTATGACGGCTCTAACTTCCTCCTTCTGTATAGATATACTTGGTTTTAGCCGCCGCACCGATATTACCGAGCAGCAAAAAGAACGCAAACGCATATTAGTGCACAGTACCGTGGCAGTACTGTTTTTGGTAATTATACTGTTGTGCAAGGCCATGAACGAAAAGGCCATTATTGACCTGGTGCTGGATGTTGCGGCCTATACCTATGGTCCGCTGCTTGGGCTGTTTGCCTTTGGCATATTAACCAAACGCTCCTTAAACGATGCGCTGGTGCCGGTGGTTTGTGTGGTGGCCGTGGTAATTGCGGTATTCATCAGTCCGCCTATACCCGATAAGGTGTACACCTTTTTGCCGGAACTATTTACCAGTTATAAAACACAGCGCGAAGCCCTGCTGGGCGGTTATCAATTCGGGTTTGAATTGCTGCCGTTGAACGGACTTATAACTTTTGCCGGTCTGTTCCTGATTTCGAAGAAAGGAACCGCGGCTGCTTAATGTATTGTTGAACTAATTAGATACGGATGACACAAGAAAAAAACTGGACCGACCTGAAAGCTGAGAGCAGCTGGAGAATGTTTAAGATAATGAGTGAGTTTGTGGACGGCTTTGAAAAGATGGAGCGCTTTGGTCCCTGCATTTCGATATTCGGCAGTGCGCGTACCAAGCCCGACCACCCTTACTATCAACTGGCTACTAAAATTGCCGAGCGCTTAACGCAGGAAGGTTACGGCATTATAACCGGCGGCGGCCCGGGTATTATGGAAGCCGGTAACCGTGGCGCTAAAAACGGCAAAGGCCGTTCGGTGGGTTTGCATATTGAGCTGGAATTTGAACAGGACTGGAACGATTATATAGACGCTGATAAGCTTTTAATATTCCGCTACTTTTTTGCCCGTAAGGTGATGTTTATCCGTTATGCGCAGGCCTTTATTTTTATGCCCGGCGGTTTTGGTACCATGGACGAAGTTTTTGAAACGCTTACCCTGATACAAACGCGTAAGATTGATGCTGTGCCGATAATTTTTGTTGGTTCGGATTACTGGAAAGGTTTGATGGACTGGATAAAGGGCACCATGCTGGCGCAGGAGAATTACATAAATGCCGTAGACCTGAACCTGTTTGAAATTACCGACGACCCCGAAGAAATTGTACGGGTCATCAACAAACATTATCAGCAGGAAGGCCTGAAGCCTAATTTTTAGTGATTAGCGCAGCCATAGATTAGATTTTAATTGGTTAAATAAATTTTGCGAAGAGCCGGAAGCAACACAATTGCAGGTGGAATAAGGACGTTTAGATACGAATACAGCGATTAAGAATATGCGTAAACTGGTGGTGGTTTTGTTTTTGCTTGGGGTAGCAGGTATTAATACCTCGTTTAATAGCGCAGGTGCTAAGCAGCCCGCAAGGAAGGCAACAGCCACAGCGCCCGCAAGCGGACTTTTGCTAAGCGACTCCACCGATTTCCCGCAGAACTATTTTATATCACCGCTCGATTTGCCCTTAACCCTGGCCGGAAATTTCGGCGAGCCGCGAAGGCTGCATTTTCATACAGGTCTTGATTTCCGCACCAACCAGGAAGAAGGCCACAAGGTGTTTGCAGCAGCCGATGGCTACATTTCGCGTATCAATGTTTCAGGAGCAGGCTATGGCAATGCCTTATACATCACCCACCCTAACGGATTGGTTACCGTGTACGGTCACCTGCAGCAGTACAATAAAACCATAACCGAAAGACTGCGCAGGGAACAGTATGCCAAAGAATCGTTCAGTGTGGATTTTAAACCCGCGCCCGGCGAGTTACCCGTAAAGCAGGGCGAACAAATTGCGCTAAGCGGTAATACCGGCGGCAGTGGTGGCCCGCACCTGCACTTTGAGATACGCGATTCGCTGGACAACATCTATAACCCCATGCTGTTTGGTTTTAAATTAAAGGACGATTTAAAGCCCCTGGTAAACAGTCTGCGTTTTTATGCCATGGATAGTTTGCGCTACCGCAGCACGGCCTTTACGCAAAAAGTGGTTGGTAAAAGCGGTATCTACGAAGTGCCTGAAGTAATCAAACTTAACGCCTCGGAAATCGGGTTCGGGGTGAACGTGTACGACGTGATGAATAACACAGATGCACACGTAGGCATCTACAACCTCACCGTTTTTGATGGCAATCGCATGATGTACGATTTTAAAATGCAGGGCTTTTCGTTTCCCGAAAAAAGATGCGTACTAAGCCACATCGATTATCCTGCCTTTATGAACGAAGGCCGCAAGAGCTATCATAAATGTTTTGTAGAGCCGGGGAATGAATGTCCGGTTTATGATAACGTGGTAGATGGCGGCAACATTAACCTTGCTGACGGCAAACCGCATAAGCTGCTGGCAGAAATAAGCGACTTTAACGGCAACGTTGCCTTGGTAAAATTTACCGTGCAGTACGATAAGGTCGCTACCGCCTTTAAACCGCAGGCTTTTACCTATAGCCAGCTGCTGGAATATAACGAGCGAAATGAGTTTAGCACCAGCGATATTAAACTGGTATGGCCGGCAGGCTGTTTGTTCGATAACCTGTATGTAAATTATGCTGCCAGCCTTGCTACCGACGGCAGCACGTATTCAAAAATACACCAGGTAGGCAACAGCAACCAGCAAGCCTACGATTGGTTTGACGTAGCGGTGCGCACTACGGTACCGGATGCGCTGCGCGATAAAGCTCTTTTAATTTATGAGGATGGCGGGGGCGACCGTGCTGCCAGGGGCGGCCGCTTTGAGGATGGTTTTATAGTGGGTAAGGGCCGCGAGTTTGGCAAGTATTACGTAAAAATAGATACCACGGCCCCGGCTATCCGCCCATTGAACATTAGCGAAGGCCGCAAGATGACCAGCTATAAAACTATTGTATGTAAGATCAGTGATAACCTGTCGGGCATTGCCGACTTTGACACTTATATGGACGGCCAATGGGTGGTTACTGATTATGATGCAAAAAGTGCTATGATAACACATAAAATTGCTACAGATTTGGCACCGGGCGAACATACCTTTACGGTTGTTGTTGACGATGAGCGGAAGAACCGCAGTACGTATAATGTAAAATTCAGTTGGTAGCATGATTTTGTTAAAAGAAGGTGAAAAAGCACCCGGTTTTAGTGCCAAAGACCAGAACGGTAATAAGATTACATTGAAACAGTTTGCAGGTAAAAAAGTGATCCTGTTTTTTTACCCGGAGGACGATACACCCGTTTGTACGGTGGAAGCCTGCAACTTCCGCGACCATTACAGCGCCTTAAAAAAAAAGGGGTACGAAGTGTTGGGTGTCAGTCCTAATTCGGTGGAATCGCACGCAAAATTTGCCTCTAAGTTTAAACTGCCGTACACCCTGATAGCTGACGAAGACAAGACCATTATTAATGCGTATGGTGTGTGGGGGCCGAAAAAATTATACGGCCGCGAATATGATGGATTGCACCGCACCACCTTTGTGATAGATGAAAAAGGGTTAATTGAAAAAATTGTGCGTCGTGTGCTTTCAAAAAAGGCTGTGGCCCAAGCAGTAATCATATAGAACGCGCATTTGCGTGTTACAACTTTAAATTATTCTTCCTTACCTTTAATCGTAAATCCACAAACCCATAACAACATGAAAAAAAGCTACTTAACTCTTTCTCTCTTTCTGGCCGGGTTTATCGCTGTTATCAGCTATAACCAGGTTAATTCGGAGATACCGTACCCACCAGCAGGTAACGCCGGCGACCCATTTACCGCCAATACTTGTGCCCGCAGTGGTTGCCATCCTTCGCCATCATTAACCCCGGCCCAGGGCGATTTGACGTTTAATATTGGTACCGGCACGCCTACCACACCGCTTACCAGCAGCTTTCAATACACCGGTGGTCAATTATACAATCTTGCGTTTATCATCAACAAAAGCGCTAACCCAACTGCTTATTACGGTTTTCAGGTAGTTGCGCTGGATGGTTCAAACAACCAGGCAGGTTCGTTTGCAGTAACCGATAACACACATACTAAAATTGCCACAAGCCCGCCAACCGGCACCCGCCAGTATATGGGCCATAAAGGTGCTAACACCTTTAAAAACTGGGTATGGCAGTGGACCGCCCCGGCTACCAGCACCGGCCCTGTAACGTTTTACTATGCTTACAATCTTATGAGCTGGAACGGCGTAGGTACCCCAACAAATGCAGAAGGTGAAATTTACACCGGCACTGTAACCATCCAACCCGGTGCCACCGGTATTGAAGATATCAGCGAAAAGCTAAGCTCTCTGAACATCTTCCCTAACCCTGTTACCAGCGAATTCTCTATTTCATTTGATCTGAAATCGAACGAGCAGTTAAGCGCCAGCATTTATTCGTTAGACGGCAAATTGAGCCGCGAACTGATGAACGAAAAAGGTCAGCAAGGCTACTTTAACCGCAGCTTTAATGTACAGGATCTCCCTGCCGGCATTTACCTGGTAAAATTAAATGCAGGTTCGGCCTCGGTAACCAAAAAAATAATCAAACAATAAATGAAGAAGATCACCGCCGTAGTTTTTACCGTAGCAGTAATTATTGCCATGGGTTCGTGCAGCAAGGATAAAACCGCACCGCCCAACACCAACTGTGTGCAAACCGACACCGTGAACACCTATACAAAAACTGTTAAGGACATCATGGACTTTAACTGCGCTTATGGTGGTTGTCACGATGCAGGATCCGCCTCGAGCGGAATAGTGCTTGACACCTATGAAACCACTGTAGAATCGGCTAAGAACAGCGCTAAATTTTATTGTGTGATGGACTGGACCTGTACGCCGCATATGCCCGATGGCATGCCAAAAATGGATTCGGCTGATCTGGCCAAGATTAACGCATGGCGCGATAATTGTTATCCTCAATAATAAAATAGTACGGTTATGAAAAGTTTATTGTCATTGGCGCTATTACTGGTAGTATCATTTACCCAGGCGCAGGATAAGTTTGCAAATACCTGGATGTGTAAAACAGGTAAGGTGCACTTCTTCTCCTCTACGCCTATGGAAGATATAGAGGCCACCTCCAATGTAGCGCTTTGTGCACTCGATACGGCTTCGAAAAAGGTGTTCGCTCAAATTAAGATCACCAGCTTCACTTTCCATTCGGCCCTGATGCAGGACCACTTTAACGAGAACTACCTGGAAAGCAGCAAGTACCCCTTCTCGGAATTAACCGGGGTAATTGTGGAGGACATTGACTTTAAAAAGGATGGCGTGTATGATGTAACCCTGCGCTGCACCCTGGATATGCACGGTGTAAAACAGCAGCGCGATATTAAATGCAAGCTTACCATTAAAGGAGGGCAACCGGTAAATGCATCGGGCAGTTTTGATGTAAAACTGGCAGACCACAAAATTGAAGTACCTAAAGCAGTATTCACCAATATTGCTGAATCGATCAAAGTGGATGTGAATTTTGATTTCACTAAGTATTCGAAAAGTTAATGACCTTTCAGCAATGAAACAATACAACAAAGAGCGGCTCGCAGGAGCCGCTCTTTTCGTTCTCCAGAATTAAAACATTACAAAAAGAACAAGTAAACAAGTACACATGAAATCGTTTTTTACCCTGTTATTGCTTTCGTGTTTTGCATTTGCCCATGCCCAGGACAACCCCTTTGGTGAGTTAGTACAGGCAGAGCAGAAAAAAGAAAAGGAGTATGTGAAGTACACTTTTAAAACCACCCGTATTTTAAATGGACAGAGCGTAGAGATGGTAGGCAAATACGCTATGGATTTTCGCGTTAGCCACCGTTTCGGCGATGTAGCTGCTACCAACAACGACCACATTCATACCCTGTTCGGATTTGATAAAGCGGAGGACATCGGTATTATGTTCGACTTCGGTATTACCAATGATCTATCCATTGGCATTGGCCGCATGAAAGGCGCAGGCGATGTAAAACGCAACGGCAGCATTGTAACACCGGCCTTGCACGAGTTGTGGAATGCCAGCATTAAATACCGTGTACTGAAACAAACCACTGATTTTAAAATTCCACTAAGCATTGTGTTGTATGGCAATGCCGCTATCAGCAGTATGCGCCCTAACACCAGCGCAACAGCCCTCAACAACTTCGGCAGTGGTTACAAAGCCTTCTCGCATCGTATGACGTATAACCTGCAAGCGCTTATCGCCTGTAAGGCTACCGAATGGTTATCTATTCAATTAAGTCCAACGTTTATCTGGCGCAACCTGGTGCCTGCGGATGATAAGAACGGTTTATTCTTTTTAGGCCTGGGTGCACGCGCTAAATTCAATAAGCGCGGCGCTATTGTGTTCGAATACTTTTTGCCTTTGATGAAAGAAGGTATTGGTGGCCGCAGTTACTTTCCGATGGTCCGCGGTATGAAGAATGCCCCGTACTACCCAAGCCTGCACATAGGTGTGGAGTTTGAAACCGGTGGTCACGTATTCCATATCAACTTAACCAACAGCAAGGGAATGCTGGAGCAGGACTTTTTACCTTACAACAACAGCAACTGGGCACAGGGTGCCTTCCGCCTGGGCTTTACTATTTCACGTATTTTCCAATTGAACCAAAAGATGGGCCGCTACTGGAAAAAAGGCAGTATCGAAGATCCTGCTGCTAAATAGCGTGTCTCTATTATATAGATACAAAGAAGGGATAGCTGCTAGCTATCCCTTCTTTTTTGCCTTTACTTGTCGTATTGGCTCTCCGAAAAACGCCTATTCGGCAATTTTGGCATAATTTTTTCATAAATTTTGACATTATGGCCGAATAAATGTGCTGGCACCTGGTTTGAGTAATAGCTGCTGTAAGCAACCAATTACAAAAACCAAAAAATTAAAAGCAATATGACACTGTTAACTGTAAAACCTGAGAGCGGAAGAGTAAGCTTCCCACGTTTTTCGAATCTGTTCGAAAACTTTTTTGAAAACGAATTTCCGAACCTTCACGGCGGAGACTTGTTTAAAACACCGGCACTGGTAAACATTAAAGACCATAAGGACGGTTACAAAATTGAAGTGGCTGCACCTGGTTTTAAGAAGGAAGATTTTAGTGTGCGTGTAGAAGGCAACGTGTTAACCTTAAGCGCCGAAACAAAACAAGAAACAGAAACCAACGAAGAGAAGTACACCCGCAAGGAGTTTAACTTCAGTTCGTTTACCCGCAGCTTTACCCTGCCACGCACGGTAGAGGCCGCCAAAGTAAGCGCCACTTACGAAAACGGAATACTGCTGGTAACCTTACCTAAAAAAGAGGAAGCCAAACAAGCGGCTACCATCGATATAAAGATTTCATAGCATGGGTTTTGGTCTGCCAGCCTTGGGTAAAGCGGCAGACCGGGTTGAACACGGCCCCTCCGGCAACGGGGGGGCCTATTTTTTTTGTGCAACTTTTAAGGCGCCAATCTGTTTATCTTGCAATAAAATCAACCAACATGGACTTTGGACGCGTGAGCAATTTGGATGCGGTTGATTTTACCATGCCCCGTGATGCCAAAATCACTTCAGACCTCTTTAAAGAGTTAAAGAAAAAACCCAAACATCCACAGGTTTATATCGGCTGCGCCAAATGGGGCCGGGCCGATTGGAAAGGGAAGCTCTATCCAAAAGGCACCAAACCAGCAGACTTCTTCAAAAACTACGTTACACACTTTAACAGCATTGAGTTGAACGCCATGTTTTACCGGTTGTTTCCGAAACCTACCGTACAGAAATGGGCCGATACAGCACCAGACGATTTTAAATTTTGCCCGAAGTTTACGCAGGTGATTACCCATATCCGTCGTTTAAAAAATGCTGAGCGGGAAACGGATGCCTTACTGGATACGCTGCGTGTGTTTGGCGATAAACTGGGCATGTCGTTTATACAACTGGATGCGCGCTTTGGTCCTAGGCACGCAGCCGTAATACAGACTTATCTAAAAAGTTTACCCCGCGACTTTGAGGTAGCAGTAGAGTTCAGGCACCCCGATTGGTTTGTAAAGAGTAAGGAGGTAGACGAAACCTACGCGTTGATGAAAAAGCTGAAGGTTACCAGCGTTATAACCGATACCGCGGGCCGGCGCGATGTGATGAACATGAAGTTAACCACCCCCAAGGCATTCATCCGTTTTGTAGGTAATAGCCTGCATCCCACCGACTTTAAACGCATCGACGACTGGGTAAACCGCCTTGATAAGTGGTTAGACAAGGGGCTGCATACGCTTTACTTTTTTATTCATCAGCACGACGAACGCTACAGCCCCGAGTTGAGTAGTTACATGATTGATAAACTGAACACCAAATGTGGTTTACATTTGCAGCCACCACAATTACTATACAACTGGCAGCCTCCTGACCTCTCCCACAAGGGAACGGCTAAAAAAAGGAGCACTAAAAAATAAGCATGGCACGTATAAAAGTTGACTTACACGTTGTGTTTAACGATAGCAGAGGCATTGACAAGGCATTAAACGATGCCTTTGAAGAAGCTATTGCCTGCAAGATCCGCGAAGTGGAAATTATACCCGGCAAGGGAACCGGACAATTAAAGAAGAAGGTGCAGCGCTTTTTACAACAGCCGCACATCAAACCCCTGTATCACCGCATGGAAAACGACGCCAAAAACCACGGCAGGTTGTTTGTGTATTTTAAATTTTGATACTTCGCATCCGTTATGAAAATCATCTGCATAGGCCGCAACTACAGCGAACACGCTAAAGAACTTAAGAATGAAGTACCGGATAAGCCCGTTGTATTTCTGAAACCGGCAACCGCATTGCTAAAGGACAATAAGCCCTTTTACCATCCCGAATGGAGCAGCGACATCCATTACGAAACTGAATTGGTGCTAAAGGTGGGCAAGCAGGGCAAGTATATCGAAGAGAAATTTGCGCATAAATACATTGGTGATGTAACGGTAGGTATTGATTTTACCGCCCGCGACTTGCAGAGCCAGCAAAAGGCCAAAGGACTGCCCTGGGAAATTGCCAAGGCATTCGACAACTCGGCTGTAACAGGTGTGTTTCGCCCGCTGCCGGCTAATGCCGCTACTGATGGCATTACCTTCTCAATGAACCTGAATGGCACCGAAGTACAGCGCGGTAATACCAACGATATGCTTTTCCCTTTCGCCAAAATTATTGCCTATGCTTCGCAGTTTTTTACGTTGCAGGTGGGCGATTTAATTTATACCGGTACCCCGGCAGGCGTAGGTCCTGTAAAACCCGGCGACAAGCTGGAAGGTTTTCTGGAAGGCGAAAAGGTGTTTGACTTCGAAGTGAAGTAGCTTATTTATTGCCTTCATAAAACTTCAACCGCTGCTGAAAACCTTCGTAATCCTTTTCAGCACTCCATAAGGCTTCAGCCATGGCTGCTAAGCGCGGATAAATTTGATGATGTAGTTGTTCTTCGGTGCTTATGTGTTCCGTCCACACGTTGGCTTGTCCGCCCATTACCTGCGCGGCATTTGTGGCAGGTAGTTTAGCAGAAGGATTAAAGTTGTATACTTTCTTTAAGGAGAGATAGGTCATCCACCAGGCCTGCTTCTTATCCCCTTTCTGCGGATAATCGAAGTAGCAGAAAAAGCGAGGCGTCATAATCACCTGATGCCCTGCCTTTGCCGCTTTTATACCCGCTGCAGTGCCGCGCCAACTCATAACTACCAGATCATCTTTTAAACCGCCGCGTACTACCTCGCCCCAACCAATGCAGGTTTTGCCCTTGCCAGCCAGATAAATCTGCATGGTGCGCATAAAGTAATGTTGCACCTGCTCCTGGTTTTTTAAATGCTCCTGTTTCATCAAGTCCTTTACAGCAGCACTCTTCCTCCATTGTGCTTTAGGCACTTCGTCGCCCCCGATGTGGATGTAAGGCGCAGGAAATAATTCGCATACCTCATCCAGCACATCCTCCAAAAAGCGAAAGGTGTATGATGTTGGACAATAAACATCCCTAAAGATTCCCCAGCGGTTTGGTACCAGGTGCTCGGCTGCGCTATCGCACATCAACTGCGGATAAGCAGCAATAGCAGCAGAGGAATGGCTCGGCATTTCAATTTCCGGAACAATGGTGATGTAATACTTCCTGGCGTAGGCTACCAGCTCGCGTATATCCTGCTGCGTATAATAACCTCCATAGCGGCTGCCATCTGCTTCGGTGCGCCACGCGCCTACTTCGGTAAGGCGCGGATATTTTTTGATCTCAATGCGCCAGCCCTGGTCGTCGGTTAAATGCAGGTGCAGCACATTCATTTTCAGCGAAGCCATTAAATCGATATACTGCTTCACTACTTTAACCGGAAAGAAGTGGCGGCATACATCCAGGTGCAAACCCCGCCAGCCATAAGCGGGCTGGTCGGTAATGGTGGTATAGGGCAGATAAAAGCCAGCGGCAACAGAATCGTAACGAATTAATTGGTGCAGCGTTTGCATGGCGTAAAACTGGCCCTGCGTGGTATTGCTTTCCATTTTAATACCCGCAGCGTCAATCTGCAACCGATAACCTTCATTACCCAACAAGGTATCAGCCCCGTTCAGTAATTCATGGTTCAGTAATTTTTCGGGCAGTAAAGGCTTGTTGGCAGGGTCGCGATCCAGTTGCAGCCTGCCGGGTTGTTCTTCCCAAACTTTTGGCCAGGGCACTTGTGCAGTTAGCAAAAGTATATTGAGCAATAACAGGCCAACTATAAAATGTTTCATGCGCAGCAATTAAGCAATGCTAGTTAAGCAGGCTTAGGGAAAACAGGTTTACCTAAAGGTTATTATTTGTAGCGCTATTAGAATCCGGTGCCGCCGCCGTTTTGCGAAGCGGGTCGCACGTCATCCACCAGTTGCTTTTTGATGAACATAATATCTACGTTCCAGTCTTCGTTGTTGGGCGATTCCAGATCGCCTTTAAACCACCAGGTACCGCCACTCTGGTAAACCCGTGCCCGTGTACTTTCCGTACTGCTGCCATCCTGATTGGTAGGATAAAAACCTGCCAACACCGCTACCCAGGTAGTTGCGGACATGCCCGTATTGCGGTTGGGGTTATCGCAACCATTGCAGTTATAGCGTATAACCTGAATGGGTTTTGATCCATCCACATAAATATCGCCGTTGGCTTGTATGCTCATGCGGTCGGTATTATTAGTAACAAACACCAGCGGCGCATTACCGGTTTGGCCCAGGTTATTACTTGCCGGTGCACTATTGCCGCCGGCTAACCAGGCTTGTCCGCTTGTTGTAAGTGTGCCACCGCCATCAGTAATCAGCACACTGCCATCGGGGTTAAACGCATGTGCGCTGTTGAACCCACCAGCACCGGTAGGGCCCGTAACACCGGTAGCACCGGTTACTCCCTGCGGCCCTTGTATGCCCTGAATACCTTGTATGCCCTGTGGCCCTGTATCGCCGGTTGAACCGGTAACACCTTGTACGCCCTGTGGGCCCGTAGGGCCGGTGGGTCCGGCCATTAATGGAATAACAACTGAATTACCGTTGCTGATAGATAAAGTATTGGTAGCAGCATTAAAGGTGAGTGTTTGCTGGTCGGTATCTGCTGGGAAAGGAACCCACTGCGTACCATCCCAAAACCAAAACTGATTAGTATCCGGACCAAACACCAACAGTCCTTTGTTGGTAGCATTAAGCATAGCGCCCAGCGAAGCACGTTCGGCCGCATCCAGCTTGGGTATCAGCACCCCTTTGCTGTTTGATTCCAGGTGAAGGATAGCATTAGGGTCGGGATTGGGTGTTCCTATACCAACGTTATTCTGCGCGCGAAGCGTACCGGTAAATAAAAGGGCAAGGGCAAAGGCGTAAACTTTACTCATGGCAAAAGGGGTTTATCACGAATATAATATAAACGGCCATGCGCTCCTACCCAAAAACAAACATGCGCGGCAGTACTGCGCGCGCATGTTGTAAATTTTATAACAGGGTAAATGGTAAAGTTATTTTGCCTCTTTAATGTATTGATCGATGGCAGTAATAATAGTAGGGGTGTGTGGCAGGGGGGCCATCAGGTGCAGGTCTAATCCTTTCTCAAAAATTGCATCAGCGGTGGTTTTACCATATGCGCCGATCTTCAGGTTGCCTTGTTTAAACTTAGGGAAACTGTTGAACAGAGAATGTATGCCTGTAGGGCTAAACAGCACCAACATATCAAAGTGGTCCAGGTTCAACGCCTTTAGGTCGTTAGGCACGGTGCGGTACATCACGCCTTCGGCAAAGTTGAAACCGTTGGCCTGCATAAAGGCGGGTATCTCGTCCTTGCGAACATCGGCACAGATGTACAGAAACCGGGTAGCATCGCGGTGCTTGATCAACAGTTGACGCAGTTCCTTATTGTTGTTCATATCGCCGAAGAATACCTTACGCTTACGGTACTGGGTGTACTTTTGTAAGTAAAGGGCAATGGCTTCGGAGGTACAGAAGAACTTGGTTTCCTGGCTCATCTTCACACGCAATTCTTCGCAGATGCGAAAAAAGTGATCGATGGAATTGCGGCTGGTGAAGATAATACCGCTATAGTCGTTGAGGGTTATGCGTTGCTTTCGGAAGTCCTTACCGGCTACACCTTCTACCGTAATAAAGGGCATAAACGTAAACTTTACGCGGTAGCGGGTTTCTAAATCGTAATACGGACTTTTAGGGCCTTCGGGTTTAGGCTGGGCCACTAAGATGTGTTTAACCTTGGTTTTAGGGGCCTTGGATATAAGCTCCTGGTAGTTTTTTTCGGGCCGGTTGGGGATGATGATTTGCGGCTTACCGGAAGGAGTTACCGGCTTGGTAGAAAAAGAAGCAGCACTCTTTTCAGGTGATATCACATCAGCCTTTGTAATGAGAGTGCTGCTACTGTTGGATGTTTTGCTGCCAGCAACAACTTTCTTTTCAGAGGTGGTTGCTTTACCGGCAGACTTTGGTTCTTTCAACCGCTTACTTATTTTTTTTTTGCGGCTTTCTTAGCGGCTTTCTTAGCAGGCTTTTTTGCAGCCTTCTTAGCAGCTTTCTTTTTTGTTGCCATGGTTAAACAACTGTTTTAGTTAACAATTTAAATAATAGAAATACCGGAGATATTTCTACTACACAAACGTAGATAAAAAAATGATACACGCTCTTATACATTAATTTATACCCTGTGGATAACCCTCGCCAAACGAACAGTAACACAAAACCGGCCAGCATAACTAATGTTACAATAAAAATGAAATTGAAAAATTTCTCAGGCGCAGTGTAAAACACAAAAAGCGCCGGAATCATTGACAAACCAAGGGTTTTAGTAACTGTAAAAAAATTAAACAGGTATTCATCGCACACATCTTTTATTTCAAAAACGGAACCGATAACGCGTATCACAAATGCTTTTGCGGCATAAAAAAATGTGAATAAAAAAATGAGCAGCAGTATTGCAGGAAACGTTTCAAGCGTAGAAACGTGGTAGAAATTGACCAGCACAAAACGAATATAAAGACTTATAACAAGTATAAAATTCACATGCAACAGAAACGACGAGAAGGTTAGTTCATCGGTGCGCGTACGGAATATCTGCTGGGCAATGTTGCTGTTTACCACCGACTGTAACATATCCTCTAACTCGGAACCGAAGGCTGTTTTCAGATACGCGATGATGATCAGCAGTAATACCAGCACAGCAAATACATAGATGTTTCCCTGGTGCTTATGCCATTGCTGTATATCATTTACCACCGGCTTTTGCGTGGTGGAAAGCAGCGGAGAGGTATAACCACCAATGGCCAGGTAATTCTCGGTAGCATATAAATCAGCGGGGGCAAGGGACTGTAATGTATCGTCAACGGAGGTGGAAAGGGTGTCGGGCTCCTGCGCTTGTAAGCCTAACCCAAACAAAATCAAAAAGAAAAACGAGAGCAGCGCTGGTTTCAATTAAAAGTAGTTGACGTAGCCAAAGTGAATTTTCGAATCCTTTAAAGTCAGCTTGTTATCCAGTTGCCGGCCCATGGCATAGGTAATACCAAATATACCCGCCTTGGTTTCAACCGCAGCCCCCACACCAAAACCGAAAGGCACATCCACCGGTCCTTTGCCGGGCCTTGCATCTTCTACAACCGCTGCATTAAAGAACGCGCTAAAGTACGAATTCTTCGAAAGCAGAAAGCGGTATTCTACATTGGCCATAGCGTAGTAGGGGGTAAAGATGGATTGATCATCGAATCCGCGTAGCGAGTTAACCCCGCCCAAACGGTACTTCTCGTTATCCATAATACGCCTGCTGAAAAAGTACTTACCATCGAAGGACGTTTTAATGGTATGCCGGGCCGCCAGTTTCCAATACTTATCAAAGGCCAGGCCCACCCGGAACTGGAAACTCTTCAACCGCGACGTATCGTATAAGTACGAAAAGTACCGGGCTTCGGCTTCATCATACAAGCCTACAATGGCGTTGTTCTTCTTTATCTGCTTAACCCCTGCCGAAGCCTGTATCTTCAGCACATAACCATCTACGGGGTTAAACCGGTAGTTCAACTTCTGGTAAAAATATTCCAGGGCAAACTCGTTGGTGCGTATGTCGAGATTTTTAGGCAGTGCGCGGTTAAGCTTTATGTAGGTGGTATCTACATTCAGTATAATGGTGCTCTGCTGCCGCAGCGATGCCTTTATATAGTTACTGCCCAGTAATTGATATTGTATACCATAGTCGCCGTTCAGGTCCAGGTAACTCGTATCGCGCTTAAACAATTCAAACCGGGCACTGATACCTATCGGCAGACCTATCAGATACGGATATACAAAGCGTACGTCCAGTTGCTGGGTTTTGGGTTGCAACTTGCGCCACTCTAAAAAAATCTCCTCGCCCAGGCCAAGCAGGCTAAACAGGTGGAAGCGCGCCTCACCGGTTACCAAAAGTTTTTGCCCGCTGCTACCCGGCAAAAAGCCCAGCAGGAAATTAAACTGCGAAGCCTTTTTATCCTTTAAGTACAAATTGATGGCAGCCTTATTGTTTTTAAACTCTACCGTATGCGGTTGTATGCTTTCCACAAACTGCAGTTCACCCAGGCGCTGGGTAATCTTCTGTACGTTGGCTTCGTTATAAGGTTTACCTGTTTTTAGGCCCAGGTAGTTTTTAAGGAACACGCGCTTTACCTTGGTTTGCCCCATAATGCGCACCGTGTCTATTTTAATAAGGTCGTTTTTAACCAGGTAAATACGTGCGCTGTAACCATGCCCGTTGTGCGTAAAGCTATCGAGCTTAACAGCCGCAAAAGGATAGCCGTTGTTCTCACATTGCCGTAACAGTTTTTCCTTTACCAGTTGTACCCCTTGTAAGCTTAATGGCTTACTGCTGCTGAGTACATTTCTAACTCCGGCTGCCGCCAGCAGACCATCTTCTATATTTCCGTTCTTAAGCGCTATGTGCTCAAACTGTTCGCCTACATATATATAGACATACCGGCGCAGGCTATCTGCCCAGGTGCTATCCACCGAC
The DNA here is from genome assembly GCA_044225825.1 of Chitinophagales bacterium. Classification (GTDB taxonomy): domain Bacteria; phylum Bacteroidota; class Bacteroidia; order Chitinophagales; family LD1; genus Bog-950. The sequence goes on along the minus strand of JBGAIB010000003.1, from coordinate 9,441 downwards.
ACGGCCGCGTAGCCATGCTCGCGCAGTTTAGTTACCAGGTCCTCCACCTCGCTTACCGCTGCCAGCGAATCCTTTACCCCTTTACGGTAATCAAATTTCTTGTCGAAGAAAGAAGCGGGTTTATCGGGCGATTCAATCAGCAGGGCATAGTTGTGCTGACTGAACAGGTTGTTCAGTGTTAGCAATAACAGGAGGAAGGATAACAGCCGCCGCATGAAAGGGTAAAGATAACGTGATTGCTGATTTTTGATTGTCTACTCACCCCCCCGGCCCCCTCTCTATTTCATAGAGAGGGGGAGGCGCTTTGTTGTTCTGTGTGGTCTAATCAAACGTCCAATGTTCCGGCGCAAGCAACCGATGCTTACTCTCTCTCAAAAATCACAAACCTGTCCCCCCTCTCTGCGCCAGCAGAGAGGGGGGACAGGGGGTGAGTCGAATAGCATTGCGTTATTGATCAGAATTCTCTGATGCGTTGTTATCGTTTATTTTGTTCTCAGCTTGAAAACTATGCAGGTGGCCTTCAATTCGGATTAGCACACTAGCCAGATTATTGAATACCTCTTGATTGGTAAACCGTAAAGTAGTTAACCCCATAGACGCCACTACCTCGTCTCTGTTTTGGTCGTAATCCTTTTTGAAATCATGGCTTGTGCCATCAATCTCCACCACTAACCTGGCGCTATGACAATAGAAATCAGCGATAAAGCATACAGTATGCCCCTGAACCCTTTCTACTATTAGCGGGTGCTGCCGTAAAAATTTAAAGCCGTCCGTCTTTCTATTTCGAACAGCCTTCCAAACAATAGCTTCCGCAGTCGTTTGGTTTTTGCGCAGCATACGGCAAAAGTCTATCAGGTCCATCCCTAAATCTACAAATCACTTTCCTCAAAAACTGCTTCTGATTAGTTAAAAACTACTATCGCTTTCTACTCACCCCCCGGCCCCCTCTCTATTTCATAGAGAGGGGGAGGCGCTTTGTTGTTCTGTTTGGTCTAGTCAAACGTCCAACGTTCCAGCACAAGCAACCGATGCTTACTCTCTCTCAAAAATCACAAATCTGTCCCCCCTCTCTGCCCCAGGAGAGAGGGGGTTAGGGGGTGAGTCGATTTTCTCTTTCTTTGCCCCATGGCCGGCATCTACATTCATGTTCCCTTTTGCAAGCAGGCTTGCCATTACTGCAATTTCTATTTCAGCACCAGTTTGGGTAATAAGCCGCGTTATCTGCAGGCACTGCTCAAGGAAATTGAGCTTACCAATGATTACCTGGATGGCGAACCCATTGAAACCCTGTACTTTGGCGGCGGCACGCCAACTTCCTTAGAGGTTTCGGAGCTAATACAAATAGTAGAAGCCTTACAAAAGCAATACGACCTCAGTAAACTTCAGGAGTTTACGCTGGAAGCCAACCCCGATGATTTAACGCCTGCTAAAGTGGAAGAGCTAAAACAATTGTTGCCCTACGGACTCAACCGCTTCAGCATTGGTATTCAATCTTTTTTTGAGGAAGACCTGCGCTATATGAACCGCGTACATAATGCGGAAGAAGCGCTGGCCTCCATAAAGCGTGTGCAGGATGCGGGCTTCAGCAATCTAACCATCGACTTAATCTACGGCACCCCCACCATGAACAACGACCGCTGGCTGCAGAACCTGCAACAGGCTTTTGCCTTACAGGTGCCGCACATCAGCAGCTATGCCCTAACGGTAGAACCTAAAACCGGACTGGAAAATAAAATCCGCAAAAAGCAAGCGCTGCCGGTTAACGAAGAGCAAAGTGCGCAGCAGTTCCAACTATTAATGCAACAGATGCAACAGGCAGGGTACGAGCAATACGAAATTTCGAATTTTGCAAAACCAGGTGCTTATGCCGTGCACAACACCAACTACTGGCGCGGTAAAAAGTATTTAGGTCTGGGCCCTTCGGCCCATTCGTTTAACGGACCTGCAAGGCGCTGGAACGTAGCCAACAACATTCTATATATAGAAGGCCTGCAAAAGGGCGCGTTGCCGTATGAAGAAGAAATACTAACGCCGGCGCAGCAGATAAACGAGCGCCTGATGACAGGCCTGCGCACCATGTGGGGGGTAAAGATTGCAGATTTCGGAATGCCGATTTTAGATTTGGAAACTAATGCAACTATTCCTGCGGCACAGTTAATTGAAAGAAGCTTAAAGGAAATAGACCCGGCTTATTACACTTATAATGATGGCTTGCTTACCCTAACCCAGCAGGGCAAACTGTTGGCCGATGGCATTGCGGCACAGTTATTTATTGAAGAATAGCCGCTTACAGCCTGTTTTATAAATAGAGGATTGTTTCTAATTATGGGCTTTGAACGCCGGCCAATGCCGGCGCGCCATTAAACGAGCAACATGGGCATCTGGATAGCCAAAGCAGTTATACAAAAAGCTATTTCTTTTTTTCCATTTAAGCACCGGGTTAACTTTCTGTTTCAGAAATATGTAACCAAAGGGGTACGCTTAAGCGATGCCCTGTTTGAGGATAAGGTAACACATTGTGGCAACCACTTGCGTTACTATGCTCAATATGGCAATGGCACAAAAGGCACATCGCTGGAAATTGGCACCGGCTGGTATCCCATAGTTCCACTTGGTTTGTATTTAGCCGGTTTCGAAAAAATTTACAGTATTGATATCTCCGACCTGCTGAGTATACCTGCGCTACACGAAACCATCCGCCGTTACCAAACCTACCAGGCCGATGGGCGTTTACAAAAATACTTGCCGGCTATTCTGCCGGAACGTTTAGCTAAACTTGGCGAACTGCTAAACCAACAGGGCGATGTAAAAGAATTGTTGAAACAACTACACATTGAAGCTATTACAGGCGATGCACGCCATATGCCTTTTGCCGATAATTACTTTGATCTAATTAACAGCAACAACACCTTTGAACATATCTATCCGGACATTCTGTTACCTATACTGCGCGACTTTAACCGTGTGCTGAAAGCCGATGGACTGATGAGCCACCAGATTGACATGAGCGACCACTTTGCGCATCTGGATAAAAGCATTACTGTTTACAACTTTCTGCGCTATAGCGATAGTACCTGGGCTTTGATAGACAACTCTATTCAACCGCAGAACCGCTTGCGTTTGCCGGCTTACCGCAACTTGCTGGAACAAGCAGGCTTTGCTATTTTAACCGAACTGAATAAGCCCGGCAGCACAGCACAATTGGCTACTGTGCCGCTGGATGCTCAATACCAAACCAACACCGCTGCCGAAAATGCCGTGGTGCACAGTTTATTAATTGCAAAAAAGAAGTAACCATGGCTATTATAAAACCTTTTAAAGCAGTGCGCCCTGCCCAGGGACTGGAAGCAGATGTTGTTTCGCTGCCGTATGATGTAATGAACAGTAAAGAGGCCCGCGAAATGGCAGCCGGCAAGCCCAATAGTTTTCTGCACGTTAGCCGTGCCGAAATAGATTTACCCGAAGGCACCGACGAACATGCGCAGGCAGTGTATGATAAAGCCCGCGATAATTTCCGGCAAATGATAACCTCGGGCATCTTAAAGCAGGATGAGCACGAATGTCTTTATATCTACCAGCAGGAAATGAACGGCCGCGTGCAAACAGGTTTGGTTGCCTGCAGTTCGATAGAGGATTACTTTACCGATGTAATTAAGAAGCACGAGTTTACCCGCCCCGAAAAAGAACAGGACCGCATCCACCATATGGAAACCCTGCAGGCACATGTAGGCCCTATATTTTTAACCTATCCGCACGATCCTAAAATCGACATGGTAGTAAAGGCCTACACAACGGGGCAGCATAAACCGGTGTATAACATAACCACCGAGGATGGCATACGCCATGCGGTTTGGGTTATCGAAAACAGCCAGCTTATAAATCACCTGGTATCGGTGTTTAAAGAAGATATTAAACACACCTACATCGCCGACGGGCACCACCGTACCGCATCCGCCGCCAAGGTGGGTTTGAAAATGAAAGAAGCCAACCCCAACCATACCGGCGAAGAAGACTACAACTTCTTTTTGAGTGTGCTGTTCCCCGATAACCAGTTGGCTATTATGGATTATAACCGCGTTATTAAAGACCTGAACGGTTTAACTACGGCCGACTTCCTTAAAAAACTGGAAACCGGGTTCACCATCCAACCCTATCAAGCGGGTATTGAAGCTGAATCTGCAAAACCAAAGGCCTTACACGAGTTTGCATTATATATAGAAGGCACCTGGTACAAACTAAACAGCAAGCCCGGCACCTTCAGTCAGGACCCTATTGGCATTTTGGATGTAACCATACTGGAGAATCATGTGCTGAAACCATTGCTGGGTATCGAAGACCAACGCACTGATAAACGCATTGATTTTATCGGCGGCATACGCGGGTTAAAAGAATTGCAGCGCCGGGTGGATAGTGGCGAAATGAAACTGGCTATTGCTCTTTATCCTGTATCGTTAAAGCAACTGATGGATATTGCCGATAGCGGGCAAGTAATGCCACCCAAGAGCACCTGGTTTGAACCTAAGTTGCGCGATGGTTTCTTTAGTCACTTGTTTTAATCGGTACCGCCGCGGCTTCAGCCGTTATTAATTATAGATGGCGCTTATCACAGGCCGATGGCTTTAGCCGTCGGCCTGTTTTCATTCGCCTACTATCCAATTACCCCCTACTCCTTCACCACCTTCGCAGTATAGTTAAAGCCATAACCACTTACCTGTAACAGATACAAACCGCTTTGCAGATTGGTAGTAGTAATAGTTGTAGAGGAAGTATTTACCACCGAAGTACTAATCAACCTTCCCGTTAAGTCGAAGAGGTTAATGCGAGTATCATTCGTTGCAACAGGTAAGTTGCTTAATTGAATAGCATCGTTAAAAGGGTTGGGCTGCACTTTAATGTTCACTGTTTCAGCAGCCAAATCCTCCACTCCTACTGTTCCGTTCAGGGTAAACTGTTTAAAGAATTTCCATATCTCGGTAGCGCCGTCAATATCGCCATTGGTGGGTCCGTAGATATACGGATACGAAGCCCCCGGCCAGCTATGTCCGCCGCCGGTAATTTTATAATACCAAAGGCGCGTGTTGTTGCTGCAGTTCAAATAACGGATGCGCTGCACCGTACTGCTATCGGTAGTGGTGTTAATATCGGGGAAGTTATAGATATCGCTATCGCCGGGGCATTGGTCCTTGTTCAACCAAAAATTAATCAGTTGGGCCTGACTTAAAATTCCTGCCTCACCATCATAAGGTACTAAAGGGTCAGCCGTGCCGTGCACCTCCATTATAGGTATGCGGCGCTGCAGGGTGCAATAGTACGCCGTGCTATCAGTAAGCGATCCGGTAACCGACGCAATTGCTGCAATCCGGTTTTCCAATTCACAAGCCAGGCGGTGACTCATAAAACCACCATTGCTCATACCACAAGCGTAAACACGGGTAAGGTCTATGCTGTATAGCTGGTAAAGCGTGTCTATCATTTTCGAAGTAAAGCCCACATCATCTGTACCGGTGTTGTAGGTACCGGTAAAACCTACGTTCCACGAATTAGCAATGCCATTGGGATACACCACTATAAAACTATTGGCATCCGCTACAGGGTCCATAATACTATAAAACTCCTGCTGCGAGGCATCGGAACCGTACCCATGAAAATTAAACACCACCGGCAAATGCGAACCGGCGCTATAACCCGGCGGAAAGTGCACAATAAAATTGCGTGCCTGGTTTTGGTAGTTCATGGTAAGTGTAAGCTCAATGGCATAGCTGCTGTAGAGCACCAGCAACAAGCTAAGGGTGGAATATAATTTTTTCATAACCGTACAAAGATGGTAAACCATTTGCGAAGTGGGAAGAATAGAACGCTCAAATGGAACGCTGATTAACGCAGATGGTTATGATGAAGGATGGTTTTTGATTTAGGATTGACAAGCCATTGAGTGGCGGTTCTGTCTTCAACTTTAAATTTGAAACAATGAACAGATTCCTCTGCAGCCAAAGCTTAAAAGACAATGGCTGCTATGATAAGCTGAAAGTTATCTATTTAATGCGGCTGAAGCCGCCAATACAAACCTAAATTACCTGCTGTACAGACGAGCCTTGCTCATACAACCGGGCTTCAGCCCGTAAACAGCAAAATTCCACTTATCGCTAAGCAGGAGGTTTCAACCTCCGGATACAAAGAATAATTCCATCAGGAAACAAATCCCTGTATTCATGGGCTTCAGCCCGTAAACAGCAAAATTCCACTTATCGTTAAGCAGGAGGTTTCAACCTCCGGATACAAAGAATAATTCCATCAAGAAACAAATCCCTGTATTCATGGGCTTCAGCCCGTAAACAGCAAAATTCAGCTTATCGCTTAGCAGAAGGTTTCAACCTCCGGGTATATCAAAGGCCATAAAACAAAAAGGGAGCGCAATCGCTGCGCTCCCTTTGTTTGGCTTGTTCGTAACTTACAGGCTGCTGTTTAATCTTCCTCCTCCGCTTCTGCTTTGGCGGGTTCAACTACAGCGGCGGCATACTTGCCTTTAATTTTCACCTCCAGTTCATTGGCCAGTTCAGGGTTATCTTCCAACAGTTGTTTTACACCATCGCGGCCCTGACCGAGTTTGGTGCCTTCGTAGCTATACCATGAGCCACTTTTTTGCAATACTCCCAGCTCGCTTCCGAGGTCCACAATTTCTCCGGCTTTGGAAACCCCGGCGCCATACATAATGTCAAATTCTGTCAATCTGAACGGCGGAGCCAGTTTATTCTTCACTACCTTCACACGGGTACGGTTACCCACCATGTTATCGCCATCTTTAATCTGGCCGATACGGCGTATATCCAAACGTATAGAAGCATAGAATTTTAATGCATTACCACCGGTGGTAGTTTCGGGGTTACCGAACATCACACCAATTTTTTCGCGCAACTGGTTGATGAAAATACAGCAGCAGCCTGTTTTGCTAATGGTGCCGGTAAGCTTACGCAAAGCCTGGCTCATTAAGCGGGCTTGCAAGCCCATTTTCGATTCACCCATTTCGCCCTCCAGCTCACCGCGCGGTACCAGCGCAGCAACCGAGTCAATTACACATATATCTATAGCGCCCGAGCGGATCAGGTGTTCGGCTATATCTAAAGCCTGTTCGCCATCATCGGGTTGCGAAATCAAAAGGTTGTTTACATCCACGCCCAATCTTTCGGCATATATTTTATCGAAGGCGTGTTCGGCATCAATAAACGCTGCAATGCCGCCGGCTTTCTGACAATTTGCAATGGCCTGTATAGCCAGGGTTGTTTTACCAGAGCTCTCCGGTCCGTAGATCTCTACGATACGGCCTTTCGGTAAACCGCCAATGCCAAGGGCAACATCAAGACCTATCGAACCGGTGGATATCGATTCAACAGCCATGATTTTTGAATCGCCCAGTTTCATTACCGAGCCTTTACCGTATGCCTTGTCCAGTTTCTCAACTGTTAACTGCAGGGCTTTGAGTTTCTCTTTCCTTTCGTCGCTCATTTTGTTCATTATTAATGGTTTGTAATAATTGACGGTGTAAACCTAAATATTTTAGCTATACGTTGCTAATTTTTTTAGCTATTTATTTTCAGCCGCCTTAACGAAAGCAAACTTAGCCCCGCACTACGCAATGTATTTGCGCAGTAAAAAATAATCGCAAATTTCTTTCGGACGGCTTGATTATCACCCCTAAAGATAACAGGGTAAGACCTGCAAAGTTTGTTGATTGTGTTAAAAGATGAGGTGATTACACCGATTTGCTAAATGATCCAGATATACGAGCGCCACCTCCTTACCATCTGCCGCAGCGCAACCCACTGACTCCCGACACGGGAGAACCGCAACGCAATGGCTCATCAATCCCAAATCAGCATTTTAAAATCAAAAATCTTAAATCATCATAATCATCTGTGGTGAAAGTGCATTCGGATTTAACTGTAAACAGAAAACTGTAGGCAGTAAACTGTATTCGGCTGCTCTACTTTAACCATAATTTTTGCGCCACAAAGGCACAAAGAATATAAGTTAAGGGATGATGGTAAAATCGTCAACCTTCTTCGTGCAACTTCGCGACTTTGTTTCTTAGTGGCAACGTATAAGTTTTCAACTTTAAACTTTCAATTTTAAACTTGAAACATCACTCCTTCACAAACTTCCTCACCACCTGCTGCGTACCGCTTTTTAGTTGTAGTACATACAGGCCGGTGCTTAGGGCAGAAATGTCAATCTCGTTTTCGCCTTTATCCAGCCATAGTTCTTTTACCAGGCGGCCATCTATACTAAACACCTGCGCTTGCATAGTGCCAGCAATTCCGGTACCTGTAAATTACTTTTGGCCGGGTTGGGGTAAACTGCAATCACCGGTTCGGCGGGTGGTTCATCCACACCCAACCAATCGCCACCGCCGGTTTCGGTTTTATACAGGTTTCCCCTTTCGCACCCTACTATAATTTTTTGAGAAGATACAGCCCGCAAAAAAAGAATGGCATTGGATTGGGTGGTCTTTAGTGGCCGCTCGGTACGTTGCCAGCTATTACCACCATCATACGTACGGTAAACATTGCCGCCGAAGCCTACAAAGCCGGTATCCCGGTCAACAAAAGAAACTACGCCATAATAATAGGCTACATCATCCTCTGATAAATTACTGCTGAAAACGGTTTGAAAACTTAACCCGCCATCATTCGATTTTAATATTGCATTCCGGCAGGCTACTATCAGCGTCGTATCATCAATAAACCCTAAATCGGCATACGTACTAATGCCCGGTAGCATCGAAAGTTGCTGCCAGGTTTGGCACCTGTCTGTGGAACGCAACAAATACAAATTTCCGGGAGAGTAATATTGGTAGCTTGACTTACCAAGTACATAGAAAACCGAATCATTCAACATTTTAAAACAGACAGTAAAATAGCAGGAGCAAAAAGTATAACCTAAACTCCAGGTTACGCCCCCATTATTCGTTTTCAATATTTCGCTGCTGCTATAAAAGGCTCCATAACCAGACTCTGATGAAGAAAATGCTGTCATATAACCAACATCCTCTCCGGCAGGTAAACCGGTTGGCATGGGCCACCAGCTATTCCCTCCATCCGTTGTTCTAAGCATGCCGCCCATAACGTAATTCGAGGTAATATAACCTGTATCACGGCCTACAAAAGTAAGCGTTTTAACCCGTGTGCCTGAATAGGTGGAATCAATTGAATTGGTTTCAAAAAAATCGTTGGATTTATAAATGTTGCCCGAACTGCCAAGAACAAATCCTGTATCGCCAAAAAAGGTGCCCTGTATCATGCCACCCGCGGGCACCAGGTTGGCCGCAGGAAGAATTTCTTTCCAGGATTGGGCAAATACAGCGGTTTGCAGAAGAAGAAATAGAAAAAGAAGATTCAACCGCATGTGCCTCATAGATTTAATTATTACAGGATACTTTCTATTCCT